>NZ_JABBNB010000038.1 GCF_012933505.1 Gordonia asplenii | reverse complement strand
ACCCGTGGCCGCGGGCCACCATGCCGCATCGGACGCGACAACCGAGACCACCTGGGTCACTCCGGCTGCAGGCGATTCACCGACACAACCCATCTCTACCACTAAGAACACCGGGGGTTCCCAGGGATGACGAGTGCCACCACGCGTGGCGTCGACAAGGTCGTTAAAGCGGGCAACGGAGCCCTCGAACAGACCGGCAACATTGTTCAGTTAGCCGTCGACGTCGTACGCCAGTCTGCCGTGCGCCCATTTCAGTGGCGCGAGTTCATCCAGCAGGCATGGTTCATTGCCAGCGTCACCATCTTGCCGACCGCGCTCATCGCGATTCCGTTCGGCGCGGTTGTTTCGCTGCAGACCGGTTCGCTGATCAAACAGATCGGTGCGGAGTCGTACACCGGCGCTGCCAGCGTCCTCGTCGTCATCCAACAGGCGTCGCCGATCATCACGGTGCTGCTGGTCTCAGGCGCGGCCGGTGCCGCCGTCGCGGCCGACCTGGGTTCGCGAACGATTCGTGAAGAGATCGATGCCATGGAAGTTCTGGGCATCAATCCGATCCAACGCCTCGTCGTGCCTCGTGTCCTCGCAATGATGCTCATCGCTGTTCTGCTCAACGGACTGGTCGCCGTTATCGGCATCGGTGGTGGTTACTTCTTCAACGTCGTGGTGCAGGGCGGTACGCCCGGCGCCTATCTGGCGTCGTTCGGCTCACTCGCGCAGTTGCCCGACCTCTATGTTTCTACGGTCAAGGCCGCGATCTTCGGTATCGTCGCGGGAATCGTTGCGGCCTACAAGGGGCTCAACCCCCGTGGCGGCCCGAAGGGCGTCGGCGACGCGGTGAACCAGAGCGTCGTCATCTCCTTCCTCTTGCTCTTCTTCGCCAACCTGATCATTACAGCGATCTACCTGCAGGTCGTTCCACCGAAGGGAGGGTAGCGGCATGACCGGCGGCGCAACGATCGCAAAGTCTCGTGCGGAATACATCGGTTACGAGGCAAAGAAACAACTCGGCAAACCGCTCAAGGTACTTGACGGTGCCGGCGACCAGATGTCGTTCTATGGTCGCGCGATTCTCTGGATTCCGCGGACGATCACCCACTACACCCGCGAATGCCTGCGGTTGCTCGCCGAAGTGGCCTTCGGCACCGGTGGCCTCGCGGTCATCGGCGGCACCGTCGGCATCATGGTGATGATGACCGCCTTCACCGGCGTCGTCGTGGGTCTGCAGGCATATGCGGCGCTGGATCAGCTCGGATCGCAGGCCCTCACCGGCTTCCTCAACGCCTACATCAACACCCGCGAGGTCGCTCCGCTGATCGCCGGACTCTCGTTGTCGGCCACGGTGGGCTGTGGCTTCACCGCGCAGCTCGGCGCCATGCGCATCTCCGAGGAGATCGACGCACTCGAGGTCATGGCCGTCCCGTCGGTGCCGTACCTGGTCACCACGCGTGTGATCGCCGGATTCATCGCGGTCATTCCGCTATACGTCATCGGTCTGCTTTCCGCATTCGTCGCCTCGCGAGGGGTCAGCACGATCTTCAACGGACAGTCGGGTGGATCCTACGACCACTACTTCAACTTGTTCCTGCCGCCCGCGGACGTCTTATGGTCCTTCGGGAAGGTGCTCATATTCGCCTTCGTGATCATCCTCGTGCACTGCTACTACGGCTACAACGCCTCGGGCGGTCCCGCCGGCGTGGGTGTCGCGGTCGGTCACGCGGTGCGTTCGGCTCTGGTCCTCATCGCTGTGCTCGACTTCTTCTTGAGCCTGGCGATCTGGGGTACCACTACGACCATCAGAGTGGCGGGTTAGACGGTGGAGACCTTTCGACGAAGAATGCTCGGCCTCATCTTCTTCTTGGTGATCATCGTTTTCATCGGTGGCACCATCATGAGCTTCCAGGGCGTGTTCAAGAGCGCCGACGACGTCACGCTGGTGACCGATTCGGCCGGTAACTCCCTGATTCCGAACGCCGACGTCAAAGCGCGCGGCATGGTCGTCGGCACGGTGAAGGCGATCAACCCCGGAAGTGACGGCAAAGTCAACGTCGTGCTCGGAATCGAGCCCGACAAGCTGTCGTTGCTGCCCACCGACACCACGGCCCGGATTCTGCCGAAGACGCTCTTCGGCGAGCGGTATGTCGCACTGCAGGTGCCCGAGAACTCCCAGGGTGCGGCGACGTTGACGGCCGGGTCGGAGATCAAGACCGACGCCTCCGGCAATGCGAAAGAGGTCCAGGACCTTTTCGACCGGCTGCTGCCCATCCTCAAGGCGATCCCGCCGCAGGATCTCAACGTGACCCTGACTTCGCTGTCCGACGCACTGTCGGGCCGCGGCGAACAACTCGGCGTGACCTTCGACCAGCTCAACACGATCTTCTCGAAGGTCAACCAGAACATGCCCGCGCTGCAAGGCACGCTACGTGGTCTGGCGAGCTTCTCGCAGACCTACTCGCAGGCACTGCCCGACGTGATCGACGGCCTGGACAACCTGCGGATCACCGGGAACACACTGGTGGAACGGCAGGGCGATCTGCGCACGCTGATCTCGACCCTCGGCGTCGCGGCCACCGATACCACGGCATTCCTGAACACGAACAAGGTCGATCTGATCAACCTGTTCATCGGTTCCAAGGACTACCTGTGGGGCCTGGCGAACCAGTCGCCGGTGTTCGGCTGCACGTTCAAGAACTTCGCCGACCTCGTGCCGGAGTCGCGCAACATCGTCGGCGAGGGCACCCCCAACCCCGGTGTGCGTGTCGGCCTGCAGTTCGTCAACCCGCGCGGGCGCTACCTGCCCAACCAGGACGAACCGCGCAACTTCGAGGTCAACCGCGGGCCGACCTGCTACAAGGTGCCGACCAACGGTCGTCCGTTCCCGCAGTACCCGGGCGGCGGCCTGGCCGACGGCTCGTATCAGCCGCCGTCGCGCAACCCCGGACCGCGCACTGTTCCCGGTATGCCGCGGGCACAGTTCTCAACCACACCGGCCGGCAACATCAAGACGACCAACCCGTTCGATGACGCGACCTACCGCGCACAGCTTCAGGTGATCTACGGCGGCGCCACCGGCGTCGAACCCGGCAAGGTTCCACCGTGGGTCACCATCATCGGCGGCACCGCACTGCAGGGAGCGCAGGTCACCATCAAATGAAGTCAATCTTCTGGCCGTTGTTCAAGCTCATCGTGTTCGCGGTGGTGACGGTGCTGGCGACGACTGCGCTCGCACTGACCATCTCCAACGCCGGAGCGGGTGGCAACAGCGACTACAAGGCAGTCTTCTCCGAAGCGCAGATGCTCAATCCCGGCGACGACGTCCGCATCGCGGGCGTCCGGGTCGGACAGGTCAACGACGTCTCGGTCTACGATCGCAACCGCGCGCTCGTGTCGTTCAGCGTCGACCGCGACAACCTGCCGGAGGGCACGCAGCTCTACATCCGCTACCGCAACCTGACCGGTCTGCGCTACCTGGCACTGGACAAGGGCGCGGGCGATCCGTCGAAGACGCTCGCCCCCGGGCACACGTTCGGCGCGTTGCCCGGTGAGGACGACACGCACCCGGCAGTCAACCTGACTGAGCTGTTCAACGGCTTCAAGCCACTGTTCCGCCAGCTCAACCCGGCAGACATGAACAAGCTGGCCGACCTCATCATCCAGGTCTTCCAGGGCGAGAGCGGCTCGATCAGCTCGCTGGTGGCCAACACCTCGGATCTGACCAACACGCTCGCCGACAAGGACAAGGTGATCGGTGACCTGATCACCAACTTGACCACCGTCCTCGACACAGTGAACAAGCACGACGTTCAGTTCGAGCAGTTGCTGACCAACACCTCGAAGCTGGTCACCGGTCTGGCCGCGCAACGCGGTTCGGTGGGCTCGGCGATCTCGTCGGTGTCGCGCCTGACCACGGTCACCGGCGACATCCTGTCGAAGACCCGCCCGGCCATCCAGGGCGACATCGCGGGCCTCAAGTCACTGTCGGATCAGATCACCGCACGCGATGCGGACGTTCAGTCGATCCTCACCAACCTGCCGGTGAAGCTGGAGAAGGTCGGCCGGGCGGCAACGTTCGGATCCTGGTTCCAGTTCTACCTGTGTGGCATCGACGTCGTCGCAGGCAACGGTAAGTCGACGCTGCTGACGCAGCCGTTGATCCCGCTGCCCGACATTAACCATGTGCTTTACACCAGTGCGGCAACTCGGTGCTGGCGTAACAACGATCGTCCCGGAGGGTAGAAGATGAGCGACAAGACACCTTCGCCCGGCGACGCGACTTCGGGCGCCGAGCAGGGCGCGGCTGAAGCCAAGCCGAACGTTCAACACAAGAGTCGCCGCTTCGGCGGCCGCCGCAGTCCGGTCAGCATCGGCGCGATGGGCGTCATGATCCTGCTGATGGTGGCGATCTCGTCCTTCTATCTGTCGCAGCTGCCGATCGTCGGCGCCGGCGCTCGCTACGTCGCGAAGTTCACCGAGGCCGCGGGTCTGCGGCCCGGCAACGAAGTTCGCGTGGCCGGCATCAAGGTCGGCAACGTCGAGAGCGTCACGCTCGACGGTGATCGCGTCGATGTGAAGTTCCGGGTCGCCAACACCTGGATCGGCGACCAGACTCAGGCGTCGATCCAGATCAAGACGGTTCTCGGACAGAAGTATCTGGGACTCACCCCGCGCGGGTCGCAGCCGCTCAACCCGGACAATCCGATCACCGACACGATTTCTCCGTACGACGTGATCGACGCGTTCTCCGATGCGTCCAACCAGATCGAGAACCTCGACACCGATCAGGTCGCGAAGTCGTTGACGACGTTGTCCGAAGCGTTCTCGGGCACCGCGGGCGACATCGGGCCGTCGCTGAAGGGCATCAGTCGGCTGTCGCAGACGATCGCCAGCCGTGACCAGGAAGTCCAGAAGCTGCTCGGCGCGACCAAGAAGACGTCGAAGATCCTGGCCGATCGCAACGAGGAGTTCACTCGGCTGATCGCCGGTGCGGGACAGCTCCTCGATGAGCTCAACAACCGCCAGCAGGCGATCGCCGCGCTGCTCTCCTCGACGACGACGATGAGTACCGCACTCTCCGGGATCGTCAAAGACAATCAGGAGCAGATCGGCCCGGCTCTGCAGTCGGTCCGTGAGGTCGCTGCGCTCCTGACGAAGCAGAACTCGAACCTGCGCAAGACCATTCAGTACATGGCGCCGTTCTATCGGCTCTACGCCAACGTCCTGGGTAACGGTCGATGGTTCGAGGCATCTGTACAGAACCTTCTGCCGCCGGCACTACCGCAGCAGAACACGACGCGCCCGCCGAATATGAACAAGTCCGGCGCTGCGCAACAGAACAACGGAGGAACGGCGGCCGGATGATGACTACCCCCGACCTGACCGGAACTTCGGGTCCGGGCCGCTGGTTCACTCCGCGGCACATCGTGATGCTCGTGTTCGGCATCATCCTGGCGCTGATCGTCGGATCAGTACTGTGGTGGCTGTTCAGCGGCCTCGGCTCGACCACGGTCAACGCCACCTTCAAGCGCGCCGTCGGTATCTATGCGGGATCCGACGTCCGGATTCTGGGTGTCAACGTCGGCAAGGTCGACAAGGTGACTCCGGACGGCGACAAGGTCCACGTCAAGATGACCGTCCAGCGGGGGGTCACGCTCCCCGCCGACGTTCGCGCATTGGAAGTGGTCCCGTCCGTGGTCGCCGACCGCTTCGTCCAGCTCGCACCCGCGTACTCCGGTGGCGAGAAGGCCGGCCGCGACATCACGCTGACCGAGAACCAGACCATGGTTCCGGTCGAGGTCGACGACCTCTACGCCAACTTGCAGAAGTTGTCGAAGGCGCTCGGCCCCAACGGTGTGAACAAGAACGGCGCGCTGAACGCGTTGGTCCAGACCGGTGCGGACAACCTCAAGGGCAATGGCGCGCAACTCGGCGAAGCCATCACCAACCTGTCCAAGGCGTCCACGACCCTGTCCGATTCGAGTGGCAACCTCGTCGACACCATCAAGAACCTGAATGTCTTCGTCGGTGCGTTGCGTGCCAACGACGATCAAGTTCGGCAGTTCAACGCTCAGATGGCGTCGTTCACCTCCTTCATGGCCGGTGAACGCCAGCAGCTGGGGCTCTCGCTGAACAAGCTGTCGATCGCGCTCGGCGACGTCGCCGGGTTCATCGAGGACAACCAACAGTCGATCGGCGACACCGTCCGCTCGCTGCAGCCGACCACCAAGGCGCTGGCCGACAACAAAGAGCATCTCAAGGAGATCTTCACCGTTCTCCCGACGACGATCAACAACCTGATCAACGCCTACGACGCCGAGTCCGGCACGCTGGCGATGCGCTTGACGATCAATCAGTTGCAGCAGCCGATCAAGGCGATGTGCAACCTGTTGAATCTCGGCAACTTGATGCCCGGCAACCCGAGCTTCGTGCAGTTCAGCAATGCGATCCGACCATTCCTCTCGCAGTGTGAGGCGATCGGCACGCAGATTCAGAAGGGTGTGCTCGAACCGGTGCTGCCGGTACTCCCGTTCGGGATCATGAGCAACGACAAGACGCAGAAGTATCCGGTGCCCGGCACTCGTGGTTCGAATCCGGATCCCAATCTGAAGGTTGGTCCCGGGTCGACGAAGGCGCCGGCTGCCAAGCCCTCGACGCGAGGTGGAAACTGATGAACATGCGTGTTCGCCTAGTCGCCCTCGTGGGTGCGCTGACGACCGTTGCGGTGGTTGCGACCGGTTGCGGTGGCATCCAGTCGGTTCCGCTTCCCGGTGGTCCGGATACGGGTTCCAACCCGCGGACCTACCTCATCAAGTTCGACGACGTTCTCGACCTCGTTCCGCAGTCGACGGTGAAGGAAAACGGTGTCACCGTCGGCCGCGTCACCGAGATCACCGTCCCCAAGGGACAGTGGCAGGCTCTGGTCAAGATCGAAGTGAAGAACGACGTCGACCTCTCCGATCAGGCGCATGCCGCGGTTCAGCAGACGGCTCTGCTCGGCGAGAAGTTCGTCGGATTGTCCGAGCCGGCCGGCTCGGAGAATGCGCCGCGGCAGAACGCGTCGGTGCCGATCTCCGGAGTCGACTCCAAGGGAGAGGCGCGCACCCGCACGGCGACCGATATCGAACAGGTCCTGGGTGCGCTGTCCATGCTCCTCAACGGTGGCGGGCTCAACCAGTTGGAGCCGATCGTCCGCGAGCTGAACAAAGCCTTGGGCCATACCGATGGCAACGGCAACAACAGCCTCCGGGGTCTGATCGGCAACGCCAACACGTTGATCTCCAACCTGAACAAGCAGCGCGACGACATCGTCACCGCGATCGACGGGCTGGATAAGTTGTCGAGCCGGGCAGCGAATCAGAAGACGCAGATCGATCGCATTCTGGAGCAGTTGCCCGCCGGCGTCGAGGTTCTCGAAGAGCAGCGGCCGCAGCTGGTGGACCTGTTGACGAAGCTCGACAAGCTCGGTCAGGTCGGTGTGGACGTGCTCGGTAAGTCGCGCACGGCGATCATCTCCGATCTGAAGGCGCTGCGACCCATTCTGTCGTCGCTGTCGAAGTCGGCTCCGGATCTGATCACGGCTGCGCCGCTGATGCTGACGGTGCCGTTCCCCGACTGGATTCTTCCCGCTGCTCACGGTGATTCGGTGAACCTGTTCATGACCCTGGACCTTCGGCTGCTCAACCAGCTCGAAGCGCTGGGCGTGGGTCAGGGTGAGCCGATCTACTCACCCCCGAAGGCGAAGAACGTGCCGGTCAACGCGGCCAATCCGTACTACAACGGCAACGGCGCACGGTGGGGCTGGCCGACGATCAGCCTGCTGCCGCCTGCACCGAACTCGCGGCCCGGGCCCAACACCCCGCCGTCGGGCGGTCGTTACCCGGCCTCGGCCAAGACCCATAAGCAGCAGTATTCGTTGTTGCCCCCGCCGGTTCCCGGCCAGACCTACCTCGATGGCCCCCTCGCCATGATCGGAGCGCGCTGATGATTCTCACCCGCCTGGTGAAGATCCAGTTGATCGCGTTCTTGATCATCGGTGTCGTCGCCATCGTCTATGTGGCCGGCAGGTATGCACGAGTCGACCGGCTGACCGGTTTGAGCGAATACACCGTGACCGCGCAGCTGCCCGAGTCGGGTGGCATCTTCAACAACGCCGAGGTCACCTACCAGGGTGTTCCGGTCGGCCGCGTGGAGAAGCTGCAGTTGACGCAGAAGGGCGTCGACGTCGTGATGCGGCTGAGCAAGAGTGGCCCGGACATTCCGGCGTCGGCCGTCGCGGTGATCGCCGACCGGTCCGCGATCGGTGAGCAGTATGTCGACCTGCAGCCGACGTCGGCGTCGGGACCGTTTCTGACCAATAACTCGGTGATCACCAAGTCGTCGATTCCGCCACCCCTGGAAGACGTCGTCAACACCGCGATCGACTTCGCGCAGTCGGTGCCGATCGATGACCTGCACACGGTCATCGTCGAACTCGGTAAGGCGTTCAACGGCCAGGGTGAGAACCTGACTCGCCTGGTCACGTCGCTGGGGAACCTGTCCAAGGCCGGCGTCGAGAGTCTGCCGGACACGATCAGCCTGCTGCAGAACTCGAACGTGGTGCTCGCTACGCAGGCGGCGCAGTCGGATCAGATTCTCACCTGGGCGCACAACCTCGATCTGGTGACCGCGACCCTCGCCGGGGCCGACCCCGACATCCGGCGTCTGCTGACGACCGGTACGGCGACGGCGACCCAGTTGTCGAACCTCTTGCAGAAGCAGGGTGCCGACATCACCAAGGTCGTTCACGATCTCGGCAGCACGTTCAAGACGATCGCGCCTGCCGGTTGGTCCACCAACGCCGCGGTTGCGATGTTGTCCGCGTTGTCGGCAGGTGCGCATTCGCCGGCTCGTGGCGACGGCCAGATTCACTTCGGCATCGTGCTGGAGACGAATAACCCGGCGACGTGTACCCAGGGCTACGAGAGTACGGACGCGATCATCGCGCGGATGAAGGCGAAGAATCCCAACTTCGACATCAACTACGACGATTTCCCGTTCAACACCAACGCCCAGTGCACGGTGCCCCAAGGTTCACCGACCGATGTCCGTGGCGCGGCGCGTGCCGACCTGTCCAATCCGGCTTACCCGCAACCGTGGGACAACAAGCCGAAGAAGGATCCGGACAAGTTGAACCTCAACCCCCTCGCGACCCAGCTGGCGTTCCTGTTGGGTGTCCACGCGAAGTGAGTGACGATTAAGGTGCACCGGGCAACCTCGTTGCCCGGTGCGTCTGTGTGTTGCGGGTTTGACCTGCGACTTTTGACAGGGACCGGTGATATGTACCGGTCGAGGAATTCGACCCGGGTCCGCTCGGGTCGCTACAGTGGCGGCCGATGAGTTCAGCAAAAGATAAGATGTCGAGCAAGAGTGAAACGTCGAAGACGGATACGGCGTTGAGCGCCGATAAGACAGCCGATCAGCGGGGGGCCTCGACGCCGACTCTGGTCGGGTTCGTGGTGGCAGCTGTCGCACTGGTCGTCGCCGTCGTGGCGCTCGTCGGGTTCGGCTATCGCGCCTACGACGTCTACTTCAATGAGCGGCCCGCACAGTCGGCGCGCGAGGAGGCCGTCGATTCGGCGGAGACCGCGATCCTCAACGTGCTGACCATCAAGACCAGCGACCTCAAAGGCTGGCAGGAGCGTATCGACGCTTCGCTGACCGGCGAGGCACGCTCGCAGGTGACGGGCGACCAGATCTCCAAGCTGACGGCTCAGTACAAGTCCGGTGGTGCTAACGCAGCGGAACTGACCGCACGGCTCAAGCGGAGTGCCGCAGTGGAAGTGAACCCCGATGAAGGCACCGGCAAGGTGCTGGTCTACGTCGACGCGACGTCGAAGGTACCGAACCAGGCAGGCGTCACGAAGACCATGGGTTTCGAGGTTCAGGTGCAGCGCGGGGACGGCGACAAGTGGAAGGCCAGCGTGATCCGATCGCTGGATTCACTCGCTGTCACCGACCCGACCGGGTCGGACTCCTCCGCGACGCAGACTCCCACGACCACGACGACTCCGGGCGGTAACTGATGGCTGTACGTCGACCCAATAAGAAAGCCCCCGCGGGCACCACGAGCCGCAAGCAGACGGTCGCCGGGCGTAAACGCGCCGTCGACGCAGGTTCGTCGACTTCGACGCCCGACGTCGAGGCCGCGGAGACAACGGCCGTAGAGACAACGGCCGTAGAGACGACGGCTGCGGAGACCACGGCTGCGGAGACGACGGCTGCCGAGACAACGGCCACGACTGTTGAGTCCGCGACCGCCGATACCGCGACCGCCGAGACTGCGACTATGGAAACGACGACCGTCGACTCCGCCGACGATGTCCAGGAGCAGGCCGACGACGTCGACGATTTCGTGGCCGTCGACGACGATCCGGAACCGTCGGGCGAGCAGTCCGAGCCGTCGGGGGAGCGGGTGCTGCTCGTCAAGCCCGACGAGGACGACGCCGAGAAGTCCGGCGCCGAGAAGTCCGGCGCCGAGAAGTCCGACACCGAGAAGTCCGACGACACCGAAGCCAAGCCAACCGGCAAGGCCCGACGTCCCGTCGCCCGCGTCTCCACCATCCGGGCCGGCGCGACCACCCCGATCCCGACGACCCCGGCGCCGAGCACTGAGTCGACGAGCAAGCTCGACGCCGCGAAGTCGACAGCGGGACAGTGGGCCAAGCGCGTCACCCCGACGTCGACGTCGGGCTTCGTCACGTCGCGCAATGCGGTTCGACTCGGCGTCGCCGCCGCGGTGATCGGCCTGATCGCGCTGATCCTGGCGTTCACACCGGGGGCCAAGATCGAGAGCAACAAGGCCTTCGTCGACCGCGCGGCGACCGACGAGCTGACGTCGCAGGCGCGATCCAAGGTGTGTCTGCCCGTCGCGGTCACCTCGCAGGATTTCGACAAGTGGTCGAATCAAGCGCGCGGCGTGCTGGTCGGTACGGCGCTGAAGAACTTCAACGACTACCTGCCGACGCAGAAGAAGCTCATCGAACAGTCGAAACTCGTCGCCGACTGTCGCGTCGACGCGATCGGCGTACGCGAGCTCACCGGCTCGGGCGACGGGGCGCAGGCCAAGGTGCTGGCCAACATCCTGGTGAGCCAGAATCTGGGCGAGCAGCTGCTCAACAGTGCGTCGGTGCGGGTCGACTACACGTTGGAGAAGCACGGCGATCAGTGGCTGATCAGCGGGGTCGACCCCTTCTGAGGTGTGGTGAAGCAGGCAATTTCGAACAAAATTGCGCGTATCGCTTGACGCCGGGGCTTCGGGGGGCCACGCTATTGCCAGCGAATGTGTCGGGTCGCCCATCGCACACCCTCGAGGCCGCCAGCCGGGGTGAAAATCAAATTCCGACGGGACTTGAGCGTCCGTCTACTTTCTGATACTGTTGGACGTTGCGCTGGCTGCCTCCTGTCCAAACTATCGATCCGTCACTTCCGGCCACTGTCTTGTGTGCTGTGAATTGTGTTTCGCCTTGCAGGTTGCCACCAGCCAAACTGATGAGCTACGAGCGAGACGTTCGCAGCAGTAGACACCATAGTGTTTGGAAGGACGCATCTTGGCACTCGACCGCCAGTCCACCTCAGCCACCATTCCCGGAGCGCCCACCCGCAAATCGTTCGCGAAGATCAGCGAGCCGCTTCCTGTTCCCGGTCTTCTTGACCTGCAGTTGGATTCGTTCCAGTGGCTGATCGGTTCGGCCGATTGGAAGAACAAGGCCGCCGAGCGCGGCGTCGACAACCCCACCGGTGGTCTCGAAGACATCCTGCACGAACTGTCCCCGATCGAGGACTTCTCCGAGTCGATGTCGCTGTCGTTCTCCGATCCGCGCTTCGACGAGGTCAAGGCCTCGGTCGAGGAGTGCAAGGACAAGGACATGACGTACGCGGCTCCGCTGTTCGTCACCGCCGAGTTCATCAACAACAACACCGGCGAGATCAAGTCGCAGACCGTGTTCATGGGCGACTTCCCGATCATGACCGACAAGGGCAGCTTCATCATCAACGGCACCGAGCGTGTCGTCGTGAGCCAGCTGGTCCGTAGCCCCGGCGTGTACTTCGACGCCACCATCGACAAGGCCACCGAGAAGACCCTGCATTCGGTCAAGGTCATCCCGGGCCGCGGCGCGTGGCTGGAGTTCGACGTCGACAAGCGCGACACCGTCGGTGTGCGCATCGACCGCAAGCGCCGTCAGCCGGTCACCGTGCTGCTCAAGGCGCTCGGCATGACCACCGAGGAGATCACCGAACGCTTCGGCTTCTCCGAGATCATGATGTCGACGCTGGAGAAGGACAACACCAGCAACCAGGACGAAGCGCTGCTGGAGGTCTACCGCAAGCTGCGTCCGGGCGAGCCCCCGACCAAGGAGTCGGCCGAGGCGCTGCTGGAGAACCTGTTCTTCAAGGAGAAGCGCTACGACCTGGCCCGCGTCGGTCGCTACAAGATCAACAAGAAGCTGGGCCTGACCGCCAACCCGATGAACGGTCCGTCGGTGCTGACCACCGAGGACATCATCAGCACGGTGGAGTACCTGGTCCGGCTGCATGAAGCCGATCCGAACCTGCTCACCGAGATGGTGGGGCCGGGCGGTGTGTCGGTTCCGGTCGAGGCCGACGATATCGACCACTTCGGCAACCGTCGTCTGCGTACCGTCGGCGAGCTGATCCAGAACCAGATCCGCGTGGGTCTCTCGCGTATGGAGCGTGTCGTGCGTGAGCGCATGACCACCCAGGACGTCGAGGCGATCACCCCGCAGACCTTGATCAACATCCGTCCCGTCGTGGCGGCGATCAAGGAGTTCTTCGGCACCAGCCAGCTCTCGCAGTTCATGGATCAGAACAACCCGCTGTCGGGTCTGACGCACAAGCGTCGTCTGTCCGCTCTGGGCCCCGGTGGTCTGAGCCGTGAGCGTGCCGGGCTCGAGGTCCGCGACGTGCACCCCAGCCACTACGGCCGCATGTGCCCCATCGAGACTCCGGAAGGCCCGAACATCGGCCTGATCGGTGCCCTCTCGGTGTACGCGCGGGTCAACCCGTTCGGCTTCATCGAGACGCCCTACCGCAAGGTCGTCGACGGTGTCGTCACCGATCAGATCGAGTACATGACCGCCGACGAAGAGGACCGTTTCCTCATCGGCCAGGCCAACACCAACTACGACGCCGACGGTCACATCACCGACGAGCGCGTCCTGGTGCGTAAGAAGGGCTCCGAGGTGGAGTTCGTCTCCTCCGAAGAGGTCCAGTACATCGACGTCAGCCCGCGCCAGATGGTGTCGGTCGCGACCGCGATGATTCCGTTCCTCGAGCACGACGACGCCAACCGTGCCCTGATGGGCGCGAACATGCAGCGTCAGGCGGTGCCGCTGGTGCGCAGCGAATCGCCGCTGGTCGGTACCGGCATGGAACTGCGTGCCGCCGTCGACGCCGGCGACGTGATCGTCTCGACCAAGACCGGTGTGGTGGAAGAGGTCTCGGCCGACTACATCACCGTCATGGACGACGACGGCAGCCGCGAGACCTTCCGGATGCGCAAGTTCGCCCGCTCCAACCATGGAACGTGCGCCAACCAGCGTCCGATCGTCGACGAGGGACAGCGCGTCGAGGCCGGTCAGGTACTCGCCGACGGTCCGTGCACCGAGAACGGCGAGATGGCGCTGGGCAAGAACCTGCTCGTCGCGATCATGCCGTGGGAGGGCCACAACTACGAGGACGCCATCATCCTGAGCCAGCGGCTCGTGGAAGAGGACGTGCTCACCTCGATCCACATCGAAGAGCACGAGATCGACGCCCGCGACACCAAGCTCGGTGCCGAGGAGATCACCCGGGACATCCCGAACGTCTCCGACGAGGTCCTCGCCGACCTCGACGAGCGCGGCATCGTGCGCATCGGTGCCGAGGTCCGCGACGGCGACATCCTGGTCGGAAAGGTCACCCCGAAGGGCGAGACCGAGCTGACCCCCGAGGAGCGCCTGCTGCGTGCCATCTTCGGTGAGAAGGCCCGCGAGGTTCGCGACACGTCGCTCAAGGTGCCGCACGGCGAGACCGGCAAGGTCATCGGTGTGCGCGTGTTCAGCCGCGACGACGACGACGATCTGGCTCCCGGCGTCAACGAGCTCGTGCGCGTGTACGTCGCTCAGAAACGCAAGATCCAGGACGGCGACAAGCTGGCCGGCCGGCACGGCAACAAGGGTGTCATCGGCAAGATCCTCCCGCAGGAGGACATGCCGTTCCTGCCCGACGGCACCCCGGTCGACATCATCCTGAACACCCACGGTGTGCCGCGTCGTATGAACATCGGCCAGATCCTGGAGACCCATCTCGGATGGGTCGCCAAGGCCGGCTGGAACATCAACGTCGCAGCCGGTGTGCCGGACTGGGCGTCGAAGCTGCCGGAGGACATGTACTCGTCGGAGCCCGACACCAACACCGCCACCCCGGTGTTCGACGGCGCGCGTGAGGAGGAGCTGACCGGACTGCTGTCCTCGACGCTGCCCAACCGCGACGGCGAAGTGATGGTCAACGGCGACGGCAAAGCCACCCTTTTCGACGGCCGCTCCGGCGAGCCGTTCCCGTACCCGGTGTCGGTCGGCTACATGTACATCATCAAGCTGCACCACCTGGTCGACGACAAGATCCACGCTCGCTCGACCGGTCCGTACTCGATGATCACCCAGCAGCCGCTCGGCGGTAAGGCCCAGTTCGGTGGCCAGCGCTTCGGTGAGATGGAGTGCTGGGCGATGCAGGCCTACGGTGCCGCCTACACCCTGCAGGAACTGTTGACGATCAAGTCCGACGACGTCGTCGGCCGCGTGAAGGTCTACGAGGCCATCGTCAAGGGCGAGAACATCCCCGAGCCGGGCATCCCCGAGTCGTTCAAGGTGTTGCTGAAGGAACTTCAGTCCCTGTGCCTGAACGTCGAGGTGCTCAGCTCCGACGGTGCCGCCATCACGATGGCCGACAGCGACGACGAGGACCTGGAGCGCGCAGCGGCCAACCTCGGCATCAACCTGTCGCGCAACGAGTCGGCCACCGTCGACGACCTCGCCAACTAAGCCTTAGACCTGAATCTGACTAGAAGAGACACTGAAAGGTAACTAGTGCTCGACGTCAACTTTTTCGACGAACTGAAGATCGGCCTGGCCACGGCCGACGATATCCACAACTGGTCATACGGCGAGGTCAAGAAGCCCGAGACCATCAACTACCGCACCCTCAAGCCGGAGAAGGACGGCCTGTTCTGCGAGAAGATCTTCGGACCGACTCGCGACTGGGAGTGCTACTGCGGTAAGTACAAGCGGGTCCGCTTCAAGGGCATCATCTGCGAGCGCTGCGGCGTCGAGGTCACTCGCGCCAAGGTGCGTCGTGAGCGCATGGGCCACATCGAGCTGGCCGCACCGGTCACCCACATCTGGTACTTCAAGGGCGTTCCGTCGCGCTTGGGCTACCTGCTCGACCTCGCGCCGAAGGATCTGGAGAAGATCATCTACTTCGCCGCGTATGTCATCACCTCGGTCGACGACGAGCTCCGGCACAACGAGCTCTCGACGCTGCAGGCCGAGATGGAGGTCGAGAAGAAGACCGTCGCCGACCAGCGCGACGCCGACCTCAACGAGCGTCAGCAGAAGCTCGAAGCCGACCTCGCCGAGCTGGAGGCCGAGGGCGCCAAGGCCGACGCGCGTCGCAAGATCCGCGACGGTGGCGAGCGTGAGATGAAGCGTATGCGCGACGCCGCGCAGCGTGAGATCGACGCCCTGGAGAACCTCTGGGACACCTTCGTCAAGCTCAAGCCGCGTGACCTGATCATCGACGAGCGCGTCTACCGTGACCTGCAGGATCGCTACGGTGAGTACTTCACCGGCGCGATGGGCGCGGAGTCGATCAAGAAGCTCCTGGAGACCTTCGACATCGACGCCGAGGCCGAGCTGCTGCGCGAGACCATCCGCAGCGGCAAGGGGCAGAAGAAGCTGCGCGCGCTCAAGCGACTCAAGGTCGTCGCCGCGTTCCAGCAGTCGGGTAACAGCCCGCTGGGTATGGTCCTCGACGCCGTGCCGGTGATCCCGCCGGAGCTGCGCCCGATGGTGCAGCTCGACGGTGGCCGCTTCGCGACGAGTGACCTCAACGACCTCTACCGTCGTGTCATCAACCGCAATAACCGCCTCAAGCGACTGATCGACCTCGGTGCACCCGAGATCATCGTCAACAACGAGAAGCGGATGCTGCAGGAGTCGGTGGACGCCCTGTTCGACAACGGCCGTCGCGGCCGTCCGGTGACCGGTCCGGGTAACCGCCCGCTGAAGTCGTTGAGCGATCTGCTCAAGGGCAAACAGGGCCGGTTCCGTCAGAACCTGCTCGGCAAGCGCGTCGACTACTCGGGCCGTTCGGTCATCGTCGTCGGCCCGCAGCTCAAGCTGCACCAGTGCGGTCTGCCGAAGCTGATGGCTCTTGAGCTGTTCAAGCCGTTCGTGATGAAGCGACTGGTCGACCTGAACCAGGCGCAGAACATCAAGTCGGCCAAGCGGATGGTCGAGCGTCAGCGTCCGGCCGTGTGGGACGTCCTCGAAGAGGTCATCGCCGAGCACCCGGTGCTGCTGAACCGTGCACCCACTCTGCACCGCCTGGGCATCCAGGCCTTCGAGCCGCAGCTCGTCGAGGGTAAGGCCATTCAGTTGCACCCGCTGGTGTGTGAGGCCTTCAACGCCGACTTCGACGGTGACCAGATGGCCGTGCACCTTCCGCTGTCCGCGGAGGCGCAGGCCGAGGCCCGCATCCTGATGCTGTCGAGCAACAACATCCTGTCGCCCGCGTCGGGCCGCCCGCTGGCCATGCCGCGTCTGGACATGGTGACCGGCCTGTTCTACCTGACCACGATGAAGGAAGGGAAGGTCGGCGAGTACACGCCCGCCACCCACGACGACATCGAGCGCGGCGTCTACGGCTCGCCGGCGGAGGCCATCATGGCCGTCGACCGCGGTGCCCTGACCGTGCAGTCGAAGATCAAGGTGCGTCTGACCGACCAGCGTCCGCCTGCCGACGTCGAGGCCGAGCAGTTCCCGGACGGCTGGAAGTTCGGTCAGCCGTGGGACGTCGAGACGACGCTGGGTCGCGTGCTCTTCAACGAGCTGCTCCCGGCCGAGTACCCGTTCGTCAACGAGCAGATGCCGAAGAAGCGTCAGGCCGTGATCATCAACGATCTCGCCGAGCGCTACCCGATGATCGTCGTCGCGCAGACCGTCGACAAGCTCAAGGACGTCGGCTTCTACTGGGCCACCCGCTCGGGTGTCACCGTCGCCATGTCCGACGTGCTGGTGCCGCCGGCCAAGGCGCAGATCCTGGAGCGTTACGAGGAGCGGGCCGACGGTTTGGAGCGCAAGTTCCAGCGTGGTGCCCTCACCCAGGACGAGCGTCGCGATGCTCTGGTGGAGATCTGGAAGCAGGCCACCGAAGAGGTCGGCAAGGTCATGGAGGAGTACTACCCCGAGGACAACCCGATCATCATGATCCCGAAGTCGGGTGCCACCGGTAACCTGACGCAGGTTCGTAACCTGTCGGGCATGAAGGGTCTGGTGACCAACCCGAAGGGTGAGTTCATCCCGCGTCCGATCAAGTCCTCGTTCCGTGAGGGCCTGACCGTTCTCGAGTACTTCATCAACACCCACGGTGCCCGTAAGGGTCTAGCCGACACCGCGCTGCGTACCGCGGACTCGGGTTACCTGACTCGACGCCTCGTCGACGTGTCGCAGGACGTCATCGTCCGCGAGACCGACTGTGGCACCGAGCGCGGCATCATCGTGCCGCTGGGTGAGAAGCAGGCCGACGGTTCGATCATCCGTGACGCGCACGTCGAGACGAGCGCCTACGCGCGCACCCTGGCCGCCGACGCGGTCGACGCCGACGGAAACGTCGTCGTCGAGCGTGGCCACGACCTCGGCGACCCGGCGATCGAGGCTCTGCTCGCCGCGGGCATCGACAAGGTGAAGGTGCGTTCGGTGCTGACCTGCGCCACCGGCACCGGTGTGTGTGCGATGTGCTACGGCCGCTCGATGGCGACCGGCAAGCTCGTCGACATCGGCGAGGCCGTCGGTATCATCGCGGCGCAGTCGATCGGTGAGCCCGGTACTCAGCTGACGATGCGTACCTTCCACCAGGGTGGTGTCGGCGACGACATCACCGGCGGTCTGCCCCGCGTGCAGGAGCTCTTCGAGGCACGTGTGCCCAAGGGTGTCGCGCCGATCGCCGAGGTATCCGGCCGGATCCGGCTCGAGGATGACGATCGGTTCTACAAGATCACCGTCATCCCCGACGACGGGTCCGACGAGGTCGTGTACGACAAGATCTCCAAGCGTCAGCGTCTGCGCGTGTTCAAGCACGACGACGGCTCCGAGCGTCTGCTCAGTGACGGCGACCACGTCGAGGTCGGCCAGCAGCTCATGGAGGGCTCGGCCAACCCGCACGAGGTGCTGCGCGTGATGGGTCCCCGTCAGGTGCAGGTGCACCTGGTCAACGAGGTCCAGGAGGTCTACCGCAGCCAGGGTGTGTCGATCCACGACAAGCACATCGAGACCATCGTCCGGCAGATGCTGCGTCGCGTGACGATCATCGACTCCGGTGCCACCGAGTTCTTGCCCGGTTCGCTCACCGAGCGCGCCGAGTTCGAGTCGGAGAACCGTCGGGTCGTGTCCGAGGGTGGCGAGCCCGCGGCCGGACGTCCGGTCCTCATGGGTATCACCAAGGCATCGCTGGCCACCGATTCGTGGCTGTCGGCGGCGTCCTTCCAGGAGACCACCCGGGTGCTCACCGATGCGGCCATCAACAGCCGCAGCGACAAGCTCATCGGCCTCAAGGAAAACGTCATCATCGGTAAGCTCATCCCGGCAGGCACCGGCATCAACCGGTACCGCAACATCCAGGTGCAGCCGACCGAAGAGGCTCGGGCCGCGGCGTACGCCGTCCCGAACTACGACGACACCTACTACAGCCCGGACGGCACCTTCGGTGCTCCGGCCGGCGCTGCGGTGCCGCTCGACGACTACGGATTCGGCAGCGATTACCGCTAACCCCGGTAGTCAGCGCAAACCCGCATAACAACGACAGACCCGACACTTTCAAAGTGTCGGGTCTGTCGTTTGTTGTGGGGCCGACGCCGGAGACCTACGTCGTGTCGGGCCCGGGGTATACGTGCCGCCCGTCGAGCACACGCCCGAAGCAGCCCACCGACTCGAAGTACTGGCTGCGTCGACGTCGCCGACGGTCGCCGTCAGCTATACATCGGCGGCTGTCGTCCACGGTATGGCGGTGTTACAACCCGACTTCGGGCGGTTGCACCTCACGTCGGCGACGTCGGATCGCGGTTACCAGCGCTCGCGCCGCCATGTTCATCCGGGGCCGTTATCGCCGAGCGACGTCACTCGAATCGACGGTGTCTGGGTGACTACTCTGTGCCGAACCGCATTCGACGTGGGGGAGGGCGCAGATGATTCGAGCCGGACTGACAGTCCCGCGCCTTCAGCATGAGATCGTCGACCGGCAGGGACGATTCATCGCCCGAACCGACTATGACTGGGTCGACGAGAACGGAGTCGTCCGTCTGGTCGGCGAGTTCGACGGTTTGGGCAAGTACCTCAAGTATCTGCGGCCCGGTGAGTCGCCCTCACCTCACCGCACTTCAACTCGCCCCGCACGAGCTCCACGAACCCCCGCACATCCTCCTCGGTCGTGTCCCACGAACACATCCACCGAACCTCGCCGCGCGCTTCGTCCCAGAAGTAGAACGGGACCTGTTCCATCAGCCGCAGCGACACCTCCCGCGGCAGGGTCGCGAATACGGCATTAGCCTGCACCTTCTGTGTCAGTTCGACGCCGGGCAGGTCAGCCATCGCGTCGGCGAGCAGTGCCGCCATCGAATTGGCGTGGCGCGCAACACGTTCCCACAGGCCGTCGGAGAACAGCGCCAGGAACTGCGCGGCCAGGAACCGCTGTTTGGAGGCCAACTGCATCAACGACTTTCGGCCGTATTCGACACCGCGCACGGCGTCCGGGTTGAGCACCAGCACCAACTCGGCACCCAGTAATCCGCTCTTGGTGCCGCCGACGCTCACCACATCCACCCCGACGTCGGCGGTCGACGCGGCCAACTCGACGCCCAATGACGCTGCGGCATTGGCCAATCGGGAGCCGTCGACGTGTACCGACCACCCCCGACCGTGCGCGTAGTCGACGAGTTCACCGAGCTCGGCGCGTGAGTACACCGTCCCCAGCTCGGTCGCCTGGGCCACCGACAGCACCCGCGGCTGCGCCCAATGGACGTCGCCCGCCCGGTCGGGCAGCGCATCCTCGATTCCGGCGACGGTGAGTTTCCCGTCCGACGTCGGGACCGTGAACAACTTGAGTCCCGCGACGCTCTCCGGTGCACCGCCCTCGTCGACGTGGATGTGCGCCGACGCCGCGCACACCACCGACTCCCAGCGCTGCGACATCGATGCCAGCGCAACGACATTCGCGCCCGTCCCATTGAACACCGGGTACGCCGACGCCGACGGTCCGAACAGCTCGCGCACCCGTTCGGCGAGCGCGGCGGTGTACGCGTCCGCACCGTACGACGACTGGTGACCGCCGTTCGCGACGGCGATGGCGTCGAGTACTTCGGGGAGTACGCCGGCGTAGTTGTCGCTCGCAAAGCCGCGCTTGGCGGGATCGTGCCGACGCTCGATCATGCGACGGCCCGGATTCCGCGGGTCGAGTCGATCGTCGGCTGCATCTTCCGTTTCAGTGCCTCGTAGAACACGCTGAGCGGGAACTCGTCTGGCGCAACAAGATTCACCAGTTCGCGCGGTGCCTCGCCCAGTGGCAGGTCGCCACGCGCCCACGACGACCCCGCAGCGGGCGTCACATACGTGCTGACGAAACGATATGTCGCCAGCCACTGCCCGACCTTGTCGCGGTCGATTCCGGTGCGGTACAAGTCCTCGATCTCCTCACTCAACGCGATCACACTGTCCGGCAACGCCTTCCAGTCGAACGACAACCGATTGTCCCGCCACGACAACACTGAGCGGCGATGCAGATACCCGAACAGCAGCTGCCCGCCGAGGCCGTCGTAGTTGCGGACCCGGTCGCCGGTGATCGGGAACCGGAACAGCCGATCGCACAGAATGGCCAGTTGCACCGGCCAGCCATACGGATGGCCTTGCCGTTCCAGCTCGTTCGCGACGCGGAACGTCGACAGATCGCATCGCAGTTCTTCGAGCGAGTACAGCCAGAAGGGCATGCGCTGGCGGATCATGAACGGATCGAAGGGCAGTTCGCCGCGGCTGTGCGTGCGGTCGTGCAGCAGGTCCCACATCGCGAATGTCGACTGCGCCAACGACTGTGAGCCCAGCAGTCGCTCGAGGTCTGGAGGCATGGCCAGCGACAGCAACTCCGCCGCCCGGCCCACGACTCGGCGGAATCGTGCGGCCTCACGGTCGCAGAATATTGCGCCCCAATGGAATTCGGGTGGCGCGGCAACCGTCACCGTCTCCGGGAACAGTACCGCGGAATTGGTGTCGTACCCCGAGGTGAAGTCGACGAACTCCACCGGGAGGAACTGTGGATTGTCGTAGGTCCGTTCCAGATCGGCCAGCCATCCTGGCCACAGGACCCGAAATTGCACAGCTTCGAACACGTGCCCGGCATTGCCGTTCTGGGTGTACATCGGAAAGACGACGACATGCTCGACGCCGTCGCCGCGCTGCAGATCAGGCCGGAACGCGGCCAGTGATGCGCTGAAGTCCGGAACACCGAATCCGCTTGCCGCCCAGCGTTCGAGGTCTCGGACCGCTGCGGCGAAGTAGTCGCCGTCGTGTGCGAACCCATCGGACATCGACGCCAACGCCGCAGACACCGACGAACACAACTCGCCGGCCCGACGTCGCGCATCGTCGTCGGTCACCGATCCGTCGGAGTTCTGGAGCAAGCGCAACTCTTCGACTGAAGCCTTGAGCGGCAACCACTTCCGGTCACCGGATGTCACCGAGCCGCCGCGTGGCGCGACGGAACGGACACCGGAGGCCCAGGTCACGACGTTCGCCCACAACTGCCGGTGATCGAATTCTTCGATGGAATCGTCACCGAAGAGATCCGAATCGGCGAACACGACGACGCGTCCGAGTCCCGCCCGCACCGCGACGGCGAGTGGTGCGCCGGCAGGCCACGCGGTGGCACTCGTTCGGGCCAGCACCGTCGCATCCAGGCCGTCGGTCACCGCCAGGGTGCCCGACCGATAGAAGCACGCCTGCTCGACCGCGGTCAGAATCCCCTGACCACGCAGCGCGGGATCGACGTCGGACAGCACCCACGACGCATTTCCCGAGACCCGCCGCTCACCGGGCGACTCCTGCACGACCATCGAGCGCACCTCGACGCCGAACCGTGCGGTCAGGGCGGCCAGGTTGTTGCCCGACGTCGCGGTGTCGCATTCGGCCAAGACGATCAACCCGCCGCCGTCATGCACAAACTGCTCCAGCACATCCAGTTCAGCGGGCGAGTAGACCGGCGGTAGAGGCCCGGTCACATATTCGACGCCGGGCAGTGCGAGGTGCGCAATCACGTAGACGTCGACGCCGCGAAGTGCTTCGGCGTCGAGCGGTGCAGCCGTCGAGTCCCGAACCGCCATCCCACGTCGTCGAAGAATGTCCACGGCGAGCGAGATGCAGGAGTCCCCGGGATTCACCGGATTCATCTCGCGCGCCCGATCCAGCGTCGTCGCCCATGCGCTGCTACGAGCCTGCTCGATCACGACCGTTGGGAAATTCGACATCACGCCTCCTGACCTCGGGTGCCTCCCATTGTTCTCGCCCGACGCCGTTTCGGCTGACTTTACGAGTCGCTCACTCCAGCGGTCCGGTCGGCAGCATCCTGCGGACCAGCTTTCCGGTCGGATTGCGGGGCAGGTCGTCGACGAAGACGACGTCGCGCGGCACCTTGTACCGGGCCAGGTGGGTCTTGACGTGCAACTTCAGCTCGTCGGGCTGCGGATCGGCGTCAGGGTTGCGAACGATGAAGGCGCGCAACCGTTTTCCGAAAGCATCGTCGTCGACGCCGATGACCGCCACATCGGCGACGTCGGGATGCTCGGCGAGCAGATTCTCCACTTCGAGAGGGAAGACGTTCTCACCGCCGGACACGATCATGTCGTCGTCGCGGCCTTCGATGAACATCAGGCCGTTGGCGTCGATGCGGGCCATGTCGCCGGTGGACATGTAGCCGTCGATGACCTGTTTGCTCCGCCCGTCGGTGTAGCCCTCGAACGGAGCGGCGTTGCGCGCGAAGAGTCGGCCGGGAACGTCGATTCCGGTGATCGGCTGATCGTGCTCGTCGAACAGAGCGACGTGACTGGTCACCGGCGTCCGCCCGATCGTCCCCGGCGCGAGGCGCAATTCGTGCGGCTGGGCGATCGACACGATCCCCACCTCGGTCGACCCGTACAGGTTGTAGAGAACGTCGCCGAAGGTGTCCTGCACGGCCTGCGACAAGGTCGGCGACAGCGCCGATCCGGCGATCACGATGATCTTCAGCGCCGACAGATCGTATTTCGCGATTACCTCGGGTCCCAGGGCGATCATCCGGTGCAGCATGGTCGGCACGGCCACCAGAACTTCGGCGCGATGTTCGGCGAGCGCGGCCAGCGTCTTCTCGGCGTCGAAGCGGCGCATTACCACCGTCTGATTGCCCAGCGCGGTTCCGACGCCCCAGACGACGAACCCGGTCGAGTGGAAGATCGGCGACACGATGACCATGGTGCCGCGCTGCGGAATCGGAATCCGGTCCAGCAGCAGGGCGCTCGCGAGCGGGGGTGTCTTCGCGCGCCGCGCACCCTTGGGCAGTCCGGTGGTGCCGCTGGTCAGGATCACGAATCCGGCGAACGACTTCGGCGTCGGCGGCATGGACGTGTCGCCGTCGGCCACCACGTCGTCGAGGGTGGCGACGCCGTCGGGGACCGGCCGTTCGCCGTCGACCCAGGTGAGGACGCGCGGCATCGCGGGCAGCCCGTCGACGATGTCACCGAACTCCTCGTCGTAGAGCATCGCGCGAACGCCTTCGCGCTCGGCGACCTCGACGAACTGACTCTTGCCGAAGCCGGTATTCATCATCGCGAGCCGGAAACCCGCTCGGCCGGTGGCGCTCAGCGCGACGATGAGTCCGCGATGATCGCGGGCGAGTACCGCGACCACATCACCGGGCCGCAGGCCCTGCGTGAGCAGCTTATTCGCGAGTGCGTTCGACTGCCGATCCACCTCGGCGAACGTCAGCGTGCCGCGTTCGTCGGTGATCGCCGGGGCGTCGGGGTACTTCTGGGCACCGGCGAGGATGACGGTCGACGACGGGCCGATGGTGCTGCCCCGTTTGGCCATCTCGACGATGTCGAGCGGGCGCCGTAGGTCGATCGCGCCGCGGTGCTGCAGGATTCTCAGCGCACCGATGGTCTCCGATGCCGCATCGAGTATGTGACGCACGACCATGCCGTCGGCCTCCCCATTTCTGATAACTAGTGTTGTCTGATCAGACTAGATGCTCGGCTACTGCTTCGCTGACAACCGGAAGATCCGCAGCTTGCGATCGGTCCGGGTCAGGTAGACCTGATAGGCCGCGACCATGTCGATGAAGCCCGCGAGCACCCGCTCACGATCTTCGCCGTCGAGAAGCGTTGCGGTAACCGGGATTTCGTCGCCGATAAGCACCGACGCCGGCCCGCCGGCCAGTAAGTTGTGCGTCCACGCCGGGTGGTGATCGCCGCCGAAGTTGGAGCCGATGACGAAGATGTCGGGGTCTTCGCGGTAGTAGAGCAGCGGCTGGACGCGGCGCGCGCCGGTTTTGGCGCCGGTCGTCGCCAGCAGCATCGTCGGGGCTCCGATCGGGCCGAGCGCGGTGAACCGGCCGTTCGTCTTCTCCAGCAACCAGCGGTCGGCGGGAGAAAGGGTGCGGATGACCGCGGAACCGAAGCCGGTCTTGGCCAGTTTGACCATCGGCGCGCGCAGAAAGCTTGACTCCGAGCCCCAACGTACGTCGGGAAAGGGTTGTGAGGATGACATGGGACCAGCGTATTGCCAGGGCGAGGTCCGCAGGCCCGACTTCACTGGGCCGGGCCTGCGAACTGCTGCTCCTCGGGCCGGCCCCCGACTCCGGCCCGCATATCAATCCTCCCGCGGGGCGGGCCCGGCCACTAGGGCATAAGGTCCCGATGTCTCACGACGCGTAGCGGTAGGGGAGGTACTGCACCGACCACCGGTTGTCATCGGGGTCGCCGAAGTATACGAAGTGGCCCCACGCCTGCACGTCGACGTCGCTGACCTCGACTCCCGCCGAGAGCAGTTGCTCCCGGGCCGCGTTGATGTCGGAGACGCAGATGATGTGCAGCGGCCGCGATCCCGATTCGGCGTCGGTGAGACCCTTGCCGAAGGCGATCGAGCAATTGGATCCGGGAGGGGTCATCTGGACGAAACGCACCTCGTCGCTGACGGTGTGGTCGTGATCGGCGGCGAACCCGATCGACTCGTAGAACGCCTTGGTGCGGTCGACGTCGGTGACCGGCAGGATCGCCACTTCGATGGTCCAGTCCATGATGAGCTCCCTCTCGGTTGTTGGTTCCGACTTCAGTTCTATCGATTAATGCGGACAGTATCTGACCGGTATCGCCGCGCATTCGGCTGAAGTTCTACCCTGGCCACGTGACCACCGCCCAACGATTCGGCGCGATCCTGCACGTGGACCTCGACCAGTTCCAGGTCTCCGTGGAGCGCCTGCGTTCGCCGGAACTCGTCGACGTCCCCGTCATCGTCGGCGGCAACGGCGACCCCACCGAGGCTCGCAAGGTGGTCACCTGCGCGTCGTACGAGGCGCGGGCACAGGGCGTCCGGGCCGGCATGCCGTTGCGCGTCGCGCATCGCAAGATGCCCGATGCCGTCTACCTGCCACTCGACGCTCCCGCGTACGACGTCGCGTCGGCCGACGTCATGGCGACACTGCGCAGCTTCGGGCACCCGGTCGAGGTGTGGGGGTGGGATGAGGCCTACCTCGGCGCCGACGTCGACGACCCGGCTGCCCTGGCGTCGCAGATCATCACGGCCATCGCGGATCGCAACGGACTGCGCGCTTCGATCGGCATCAGTGACAACAAGCAGCGCGCCAAGATGGCGACCAACTTCGCCAAGAAGCAAGAGGTGAGAGACGCTGCGTCGCAACGGATCTTCCGCCTCGACGCCGGCAACTGGATCGAGCTGATGGGCGAGGGGCCCACCAAGGAGCTGTGGAGTGTCGGGCCGAAGACGGCGAAGAAGTTGTCTGCCAACGGGGTCGACACCGTCAATCAGCTCATCGCGACGCCCAAGGATGATCTGATCGCCACTTTCGGTCCACACCAAGGCAATTGGCTCTACGTCCTCTCGCGTGGGGGAGGGGATGCGACGATCACCGCCGAACCGTGGCTGGCCCGCTCGCACTCCAAATCGCGCACGTACGCCACCGACATCACCGACGCCGCCGAATTGCACGCGGCCATCGCCGAACTGACCCGGGAAGTACTCGATCAGGTCCTCGCCGAACAGCGTGTCGTGTTCCGCATCGCAATCACGGTGCGCACCAAGACTTTCTACACGCGGACCAAATCGCGCAAGCTGCCCGAACCGACGATCGCCCTCGACGACATCGAACCGGTCTGCCACGCGTTGCTCGACCAGTTCGAACTCGACCGTCCCGTCCGCCTGTTGGGCGTTCGGCTGGATCTGGTCACCGACGACGAGGAGTCTCGATGAAAGTCGTTGCCGCGGTACTGTTCCTGGTGGCGGTGCTCACCACGGCCGTCGCGCCACCCGCGTCGGCGACGCCGGTCACCCGGCTCCCGGTCACCTACAGCTTCCTGTCCGGCATCGACGCCGAGCTGCGCAATCCCGGCGGCTCGCTGCCGGGCAGCAACGACTACTCCTGCCGCCCGACGTCGGCGCATCCCCGTCCCGTCGTCCTGTTTCATGGCAGTGGCGGTGGGCGACAGACGAATTGGGGCACGCTGGTGCCGGTGCTGCACAACGCCGGATACTGCGTCTTCGCTCCAACCTATGGAGCGTTGAGCACCCCGTGGCCGGCATCGGCGCTCGGCGGACTCGGGTCGAAACTCGAAAGTGCCTGGGAGATCAAGCATTTCGTCGACGCGGTGCTCGCCCGCACCGGGGCTCGGCAGATCGACGTCGTCGGGCATTCGCTCGGCACCCAGCTCCCCACCTACTGGATCAAGTACCTCGGCGGCGCGGGAAAGGTGCGCCGCTATGTGTCGCTCGCGCCGTACTGGAGGCAGGGGCCCGACGACGACGACGCCCGCAGCGACTTGGCCGAGGCGATCGGGCGCCGACTCGGGGCGAAGCTACCGCCGCGCTCATGTGCGGGCTGTTCGACGCCGGCCGCCGATTTCGACTTCAACGAAGCGGTCCGGCTGCCGACGCCGTATGTGCGCGGCATCGCCTACACCAATATCTCGACGCGCGACGACGAGGTCGTGACGCCGTACAGAGCGGGTCAACTTCCCGGACCGGCGGGCACCGACGTCACGAACATCGTTGTGCAGCAGGGGTGTTCACTCGACCACTCCGACCATGCGTCGATCACCTCGAATCGCCGCAGCGCGGCCCTGGTCCTCAATGCCCTCGATCCCGCGCACCCGCGCGCGGTGCCCTGCGTGCCGGTGGATCCCTTCACCGGCGGATGAGATGGAGAGCGGTAGCCGTTCGGTGTGACCTTTCCCAAGGACATCGCACCAGCCTCGGCGCTCATTCTTCGTGCGTCATTCTGACACCGCGGCGCCGCGTAGCGCACGGTGGAGGATGTCGCGCAGACCCTCGATTTCCACGGGCGTGGGATTGGCGTAAGGACTTGCCAGCACTTGTTCGATGACGGACTGCAGTTGTTCTGATCGGACACCGAGAGCTGACAACGACCCCGGGATCGGAAGTCTGGTGACGATTTCTCGAAGCGCTACCGACGGCGCGTAGTCCACGCCGAGTGCGCGTTGTAAGGCCGCCTTCGCCGCGGGAGTGTGAACTTCGTTGTAGGCCAAGACATATGGTAGGACGATCGCGTGCGTTTGGGCATGGGGCAGATTGAGCGAGCCACCGAGTACGTGGCACAGCTTATGATGCAGCGACATTGTCGTTGCCCCCAGACACGCGCCGCACAGCCACGCCCCGTATAGAGCCGCGCGTCGAGCTACCCGGTCGCTACCGTTGTCGACGATCGCCGGCAGGGCACCGGCGAGGGCGCGGACGCCCTCTTCCGCCATGAGCGAGATGACCGGTGACGCGTCCGGCGCATAGAGGGCTTCGACCGCATGAGCGATCGCGTTGAGTCCGCTGGCGGCCGAGATCTCACTTGTGAGGGAAGTCGTGAGCTGTGGGTCGTAGACTACCGACGTCGGCAGAACGACGGAGTCACGGCCGGTCTGTTTGCGTCCATTACGGGTGAGCCCCCAGATCGGTGTCATCTCGGAACCGGCGTAGGTCGTCGGTACCGCGATGATCTGGAGCCCGGATTCCAGGGCGATGGCCTTGCCGAGTCCGATCGATGAGCCCCCGCCGATCGCCACACAACTGTCGGCATCGACCTCTGACGCGTACTTGATTGCGGCCGAGACGGTTTCGACAGGAACGTGCATACGCGCGGCGTCGAACACCCCGG
Source organism: Gordonia asplenii (assembly GCF_012933505.1). Taxonomy (GTDB): domain Bacteria; phylum Actinomycetota; class Actinomycetes; order Mycobacteriales; family Mycobacteriaceae; genus Gordonia; species Gordonia asplenii. The sequence goes on along the minus strand of NZ_JABBNB010000038.1, from coordinate 44,035 downwards.
CGCTCCGCACCCCGAGCGCGGCCACGGCGATCTGCGCGATACGCGTCTGTCCCGGAGTGCATAGCACCAACGCGCGCATGTGACCGGCGCGATCCAACTCGTCGGGCAGGTGCGAGACGGCACCGTCGCCGAAGGCCACTCGCATGGGTAGCGCCTGGTAACTGAAGTTGGAAACCGTCATCGCAGTGCGATCGCGTTCGCGGGGGATCCGACGCCACCTACTACCGGCAGCGGCGAGACCGTGACCAGGCACTCGTAGCGGCCGTCGGCAGCACAGTCCGCGGCCAGTCGATCGAGGTCCCACAGCTCTCCTATCGGCATGCCTAGGAGCGCGATCAGTTCCCGATGCATGATCCCGGCGTGCGGGTCGTCGGCAACGCCCGAACGGTCGGCCTCTGCGAAGAAGGGGCTGTCGGGGCCGGCAGGCCAGCATTCGAATGCGAAGTTGTCGGCCGCAACCATCGCGACGCGATGGTCCCATAGCCACTCGAGCAGGTCGCGGTCCTGTCGCATCCCGGTATGGAACTGCTTGACTACCAGATTCTTTCGCCAGTCGGCAGAGCTGTCGTCGCGATAGTGGCCGAGCCATCCGAACCGGACTAGGACGATGTCTCCCGGCTTGATCGTGCTGCCTTGATGTTCCAGCGTCGCGCACAGGGTCTCTAGTTCAACCGGTTGTCCCGCATCGTGATCGAGATGACCTCCGATCGATTGCAGATACCCGTCGATGTCGGCAACCACCGCACGTCCCGCAATGGGCAGCGCGGTGAAGTGGTGGATGCCGAGGCGCTCGGTTCCCGGCTGAAAATCGGTGCCGTCAGCGCCGTTATAGAACCCGTAGTCGGGGTGACCGATATGCCGCAGGCCATCGATCTGTGTCGCGTATTGCAGATAGAAGCGGTCCAGCCATTCGTCGCGATGAAACGGTGTTCGTTGAAAGATGTTGTGAACGAACGGCTCTCTGGTCGGTGCCAGTGAAGATGTGATTGCGTCCGAGCGGAGGTTGAGCGAATACGCACGGCCCGCCCGCACCGTCCGAGCAGCGTCGGCGAGGTCCGCCAACACGAGGAAGTTCAAGGTGCCGAGTTGATCATCGTCGCCGAACACACCCCAGCTCGAACCGGGTGGAGCATCGTTGCGTGCCAATAGTTCTCGGTAGACGGGGTAGTCATCAATCAGCCTGATCCTCCGGTCGTCTTCGGTGCGGAAATGTTCAGGATGCGCGGGCATAGCGCTTCACCTTCCGCTCGTCGAGCTCGACCCCGAACCCCGGGCCGGTGGGCAGGTGGAGATGTCCGTCGCGGAGCCCGATCGGCTCCACGACGAGATCGTCGCAGAGCAGCAGCGTTCCGAACAGCTCGCTGCCGGCCACCAGTGACGGCATGGCGCAATAGGTGTGCAATGCGGCGGCTGTCCCGATCGACGACTCGATGGTTGTTCCGCCGAAGCACTGGATGCCGAAGGATTCGGCGACGGCACCGATCGCCGTCACATTTGTGATTCCTCCGCATTTGGGGATCTTGACGGCGAGGATGTCCGCGGCGCGCGCCGTACACAGGCGCGCGGCATCCTGCGGTGAACGCAGCGATTCGTCGGCCATCACCGGAGCGGTCAGCAGTTCGGCGAGTCGCGACATTGCCGGCACGTCCCATCGTGGCACCGGTTGCTCGAACAGCGATACGCCGGCCGCGGTGAGTTCGGGGAGATAGCGTTCGGCGATTAGGAGGTCCCACGAACCGTTCAGGTCAACCGACAGTCGTGCTTTCTCTGCCAGGTCGGCCGCGACCGCCGCTATTCGGGCCACGTCGGCAGCGGGCTCGCCGGCACCCATCTTGAGTTTGAACGAAGTATGGCTTCCCTGTTCGAGTTTGGCCCGCGCCTCCGCGATCACCACGTCTGCAGTTTCGGCACCCAGCGCCCACGTGACGGGGAGACGGTCTCGGTGTGCGCCACCGAGCAGTCGGTGCACGGGGATCCCGGCTGCTTTGCCGCTGAGATCCCACAGCGCCATTTCCACTGCGGCCTTTGCGAACTCGCTGCCGCCGATCATGCGATCGAGACGGTGAGCGAGAAAGCTGGGACGATGGGCGTCTTCGCCGATTAGCAGCGGCGTGAGGTATCCGTCGATGAGAGCCTTCATGCCCTCGATTGATTCGCCGCCCCACCATGGCCCGCCGGGCACGACCCCCTCACCGATACCCACTGTGCCGTCGCGGGTTTCGACCGACACCAACAGCAAGCTCTGTGTGTCGATGGTGAGGACCGCGAACTTGTGCGGACGTCGGATCGGGATGTCGACGATCGTGGTGCGGATCTCGGAGATGATCGAAGAGTCCATGACTGCAGCTCGATCAGGACGCCGGCGCGAGTGTGAAGTCGTATTCGGCCTCGATATAGGGCCGGTCCAAGCCGAGCGCGGCGATCCGATCGAGGTTATCGATGTTCTTCAGGGTGATCAGCAAACCGTCGCGGACGGCATGCGCCACATCATTCTCGACGTACTCGCCTCCGGCGAAGTAAAGCTGACTGGTCATCTCCTCGTAGTCGCCTGCGGGATCCCGCAATTTCACATGTAGGTGCGCGGGCCGGAAGAAGTGCCGCTCGAGCGCGCGCAGAACGGTGCCCGTCGGGCCGTTCTTGGGGATCTCGTACGGCGGCGGCAGGATCGACAGAACTTGGTAGGTACCATCGGACTCTGAATAGAACCGGCCCCGCAGGTTATAGTCGGGGATGTTCGGATGGATGTTGGAGTAGAGCCCATCGGCATCCGCGTGCCACAGATCCAGTTCGATGCCACCGAGACGATTCCCGCCCGGGTCGCGGACCGTGCCGTGGAAATACAGCGGCGTTCCTTTTTCATGCGGCCGTTGCGGCATGACATTCAACGGACCGGTCAACACCGGTGCGCCAGGCAGATAGAACGGTCCCTCGATCGCTTCTGGACTCACCTCCCGCCCGATATTGGCCACGTCGGTTGCTTCGGCCTCGAAGAAGACATCGAAGAGCAACGACTTTTCTCCACACTCGATCGAATCGATGATGAGATCGGTCGCCACGCGATATTCGTCATGGGTCACGTGCTGCTTGCGGATGAAGTCCTGCAGTAGGTGTTCGAGCTGTTCGACAAGTTGTCGGCCTCGCACGGCCGGAGATATGTGGGTGATAGACATGAGTAGGCCTTTCGGTGAGTAGCGTTTGCGGACGACTGAATCGATGCCGGGCCAGTTGGCGTCGAGCTCGACTAGCGCAGCGACTGGTCGTCTAGTTGTGACGTTTGTCCGCGGTAGTAGACGAGGGGCCGGTTGTCGCTGAAATCGACATTCATGACTTTGCCGAGCATCCCCAGATGATCGCCGGTCTCGAATATGTGGTCCTGCTCGCAGAGCACGGTGGTGACCGCACCCCGGACAGCCGGAATGCCGTCGTGGTAGTCCCATTCTCCGACATCGAACTTGGCGCCGTCGAGGGTGGCGAACCCGAAACAGACTTCGTGCTGATCCTCGGCGAGAACGTTGATGCAGAATCGTTCACAATCGCGGATTCGGGCAAAGGTCGATGATCCCGCGAAGGCGAAGAACGCGACGAGCGGTGGGTCGAGAGACACCAGAGTCAGCGATCCGACAGTCATGCCTATAGGTTCTCCGTCGCACTGGGCGGTGACGACGGCCACCGAAGTAGGAACGCGTCCCATGGCCCGGCGCATCACCGTGGAATCGATCGACGCGATATGCGTTCGTGGGGAGCCGGCGTCGGAACTCGACGTCGGATGATGCGTCGGTGCCATCTCAATCTCCTGCGGTCGGTGTTACCGAGTCGTGCGGAACACTCGGATGGGATCTGTCAATCAGATGAGGAATTTGTCGACGGCTTCGACGGTCTCGTCGAACTTCTCCACTTGAGGGATGTGGCCGCACTCGTTGATGATGGTGACGGTACTGTCGGAAATGAGCTTGTGGAAGTGCTCGGCGTACTCGACCGAGATCAGCTTGTCGTCACGGCCCCAGATGATCAGGGTGGGCACAGCGAGTCGGTGGAGTCGGTGACGGAGTCCACGGTCGGGGATCGGCCATGCGAACTTCCCCGTGCATCCCATCGCCCACACCATCGCCGCGGCCGCGGCTTGCAGTTGCTCCACATCGTCGGTCGGCGCGAGCATCGCCTGTGCGGCGGGTCCCTCGGGGTCGTGAAACAGCAAGGCGGGCAGCTGGTCTGGAGGTGTCGCCACCCAGTTCGCGGTGGGAGCCCCTTCGTGCCAGAGTCCGATCGGATCGAGCAGGATCAACCTGTTCGGCAGTGCGTGGAAGGTGGAGGCCAGTTCGGCCGCGAGCATGCCGCCGAACGACTGCCCCACGATGACCGGATGGTCGAGGCCGAGAGTTCGGATCAGTTCTTCGTAGGCCAGAACCATGTCGCTGAGCGTGTCGATGGTATGGATCGCGTAGGGGTTGCCCTCGCTGGTGCCCGGGAATTCAGGCGCATAGACCGTGTAATGCGTTGTGAGGTGGGTCAAGAACGGATCCCACGTCAGGCCGGCCGCCGGGTGAAGGTAGAGCAGCGGTGCGCCCGCGCCGGCCACCTTGACCGTGATGCTCAACCGGCCGCCCCACAAGTCGACGGTCTGCTCGGTGATCGAAAGGGTCGTGGTGTTCATCGCGCGCTCGCTCCTGCCGTGGTCTGGGCCTTGGTCTGGTAGGCGATCGGCTTGCCGCCGAGACGAGTCGGCCACCAGTGGTGTTCGAAGTCGGTGTCGGTCCACAGCGGACGCAGCCGGGGAAGGACTTCCTCGGCGAACAATTGGATGTTCTTCATGACGAGGTTTCGCGGCAGCGATCCGAAGCCGAGCATCGCGTGCAGATTGCCGATCCCGTACTCGGTGCAGAAGGAGATCAGTTGTTCGGCAACGGTATCGGGGCTGCCGACGACGATCACACCGGCGTCGACCAGTTCGGCGAAGGTGACAGTGCGCATCTTGTGGTAGAGCCCGAAGTCACCGGGGTCCTTGATCAACGCCTTGACGCCATTGATGTCGATTGCGCCGGGTAGGCCCAGCTTCTCGATCGGGATAGAACCGAGCCCTTTGCGGAAGGCGTATTCGGCGTGCGGTCCGTATTCGATCTCGGCACGCTCGTCCGTCTCGGACACGGCAATGGTCTGCAGAAAACCGATGCGATTGGGATTGCGGGCGACGCCGGCCTCGTCGGCCTGCTCCCACATGCGGTCGAAGATCCGCTTTCCGGTTACCTTTGCGCCGAACCAGCTCAGATAGTTGAATCCGAAGCCTCGATCAAAGCACATTCGCATGGTCCGCGGATTGCCGATTCCAGTAATCCACACGGGTACGTCGTCCTGCAGGGGGCGGGGCCACATATTGACCATCGGATACTGTGAGAACCGGCCGTTCCACGCAAACGGTTCCTGCTCGCGCCATGACCGCAGCACCAACTCCAGATTCTCATCGAAGCGAGGGCGTATCTCGATCGGCGGGATTTCGTTGTTGATGTTCGCGTCGTAGCTCAGTCCGACGGTGAGGCCGGCGACCAGGCGGCCGCCACTCATCACATCGATCGTGGCGTATTCCTCAGCGGCGCGTAGCGGTTCCCGCGACTTGCCGAGAGAGCGCCCCATTGGATATATGGCCACCTCGAGGCCTTCGGCCTCGGTCATATACGCCAGACTACTTGCGATCAGGTCTGGGTTCGGCACCATGTCATAGCTACTTTGACCGTGCTCGGTTATGGCGACACCGTCATATCCGCTTCGAGCGCCAAGCATCAGCTCGTCCATGAAGTCTCGGATCGACGAGTACATTCCATCGCGTGTCACGAGTGAGTAGGGGACATCGCACACCGATTCGTGCTTGGTTTCGAAATCGTCGGGCAGATAGCGATATGGCGCCTGCAAGAACAGATTGACTTTCACGGATACTCCTTGGATGGATGGTGTATTGGTACTCAGGCGGCGTGCGTGTGTAGCTGGGAAGTCTTTCCCCGGTAGTAGAGAAGCGGGCGGTTGTCGCTGAACTCGACGTCGGTGACCCGACCCAGCATCCCGAGGTGATCGCCTGCGGCGAAGACTCCTGCGTTTTCGCACAACACCGTGGCGACAGCGTCGGTGATGCGTGGGATTCCGTCGTGGTTCTTCCACTCGCCGAGCTCGAACTTCTCACCGTCGACTCGCGCGAATCCGTAGCAGATTTCCGCCTGATCCTCGGCGAGCACGTTGATGCAGAACTGCTCGCATTCGCGAAGCTCGGCGAACGTGGATGACCCGGAAAACGCGAAGAACGCGACCAGTGGTGGGTCGAGTGACACCGACGTCAGCGATCCGATGGTCATGCCGATCGGTCGACCCCCGTGCGAGGCCGTCACGACCGCGACGGAAGTGGGAACCCGGCCCATGGCGCGACGGACCGTCTCTGGAGTGACCTGGTTGTCGGGAGCTTGGCGGCGCTCGATGGTCGGGAAGGCGGTGATCATGTTGTCTCCTGTCGGATGATCGGCGGCGGCCTGAAGGGGTTGTGATGTGTATTTCCAGGCGTTCGAGCTGTGATCGATGTCTCTGCAACGAGCGTAAGGATCGCGTTATCTAGATGTCCAACACCTGTATGTTCCGTTATTGACCTCTTTTTTGTCTGTATCTAGGCTTGGTGTATGGAACTGCGGCATATCAGGTATTTCGTGACAGTCGTCGACGAGGGCAGCTTCACTCGCGCCGCGGAGCGACTGTCGGTCGCTCAGTCGCCGGTCTCACATCAGATCCGCAAACTCGAACGCGAACTGGGGGTGACGTTGCTCGAGCGCACGACGCGTACGATCGCGCTCACAGAGGCCGGTCGCGTGTTCTATGAGCGCTGCGTCCGGCTGCTTGCCGACAGCGACGACGCGATGGAATCCGCCCGGAAAGCCGACCGCGGCGAACTGGGCTCGCTCTCGCTAGGCTTCATCGGCTCGGCGACGTACGACTTGATGCCCAATCTCGTTCGCGCCCATCGTGAGCGCAATCCATTCGTCGAGCTCACCCTCCGCAGTGAGATGCTCAGTCCGGCTCAGGTCGATGCGCTTCTCGACGGAACCTTGTCCGTCGGCCTTCTCCGCCCGCCGGTGAAGTCACCGGAAATCGTGGTCGAACTCCTGAGAAACGAACCGCTGATGGTGGTTCTCCCTGTTCAGCATCCGCTGGCCACCTACACCGCGATCGACCTGCGTGACCTCGCCGACGAGACTTTCATCGGGTACTGCGCTCCGTCCACCATGTACGACACACTGATCGCGGCATGCGCACAAGAGGGATTCACGCCGACGATCGGGCAACAGGTCGCGGAGACAGCAACTCTTGTCGCGATGGTAGCCGCGGGGCTGGGCGTGTCCTTGGCACCTGAGTCGATCCGGCACCTTCGCATGAACGGGGTCACCTACCGTCCATTGCGTACGCCGCGAATCGCGGTACCGCTTGCCCTGGCATACCGCAAGGATGCCGTGGGGCCATTAATACACAACTATTTGGTCACCGCCCGCACTGTTCTGCGCAGCAAGAAGCTGATCGTCGACAGCCCACCTCCCGGCCGTGAGCTGAGCGCCTACATCGACACCGTGTGAACTGCTCTTCGGTGGTCGCGGTCCGATATCAGGTTGAGATGGTTTCTGCCGCAGCATTCTTGGCGACGTATGGGCCCGAATTTGCAGTGATGCAACGGGTTTCGCGCGATCCCCGCTTCACAGAGCCGCGTCGACCTCCGCGGCGGTGAGTGGAGTCGAGAACATCGGGTAGTCGTACTTGATGGCGTTGTCGTGCTCCTCGGCCGATGTCGCCGCGGTGCAGTCGGACAGCGTGATCACCCGGAAACCGTTCTCGTAGCCGGTGCGCATCGTCGACTCGACGCAACAGTTTGTCAGGAATCCGCCGAGGATGATTGTGTCGATTCCCTTGCTGCGCAAGATGAAGTCGAGGTTGGTGCTCGCAAAGGTGTCCAGGCCGCGTTTGCCTTCGATCAGGATGTCGCCGTCGGCGGGGGTGAGCGCGTCGACGATGGCGGCGCCCCATGATCCCTTGACGAAGGCGTTGCCGTCGACGACGCCCTTGAGAATTCCGTACGGATGGCGGGTCAATTCGCCGTAGCCGGGGGCGAAAGTGATCGGAGCGTGCATCACGGTGACGCCGGCCGCGCGGGCTTTCGCCGCGAGCGCGACCGTCTTGTCGAGCATCCCGGTACTGTCCATGACACCGGCCACGGCGTCGTGTAGAACACCTCCGGGAGAGGTGAATTCGTTCTGGAACTCGATGAGGACGAGTGCGGTCTTGGCGGGGTCGATGGTCAAGTCGGTCATGGAAACTCCAAACGTCGGATGGTCCTCGAAGCCATCTTCCATCCTCGTCGACGCTCCGTCAGCAGAACCCGCTAGGCGGGACTGATCCGAAATGCGCGGGGCGCGGGAATCGCCAGAGCCAGCGCGACCGCTGCCGCAGAAGCGACCAGGGAGATGCCGCTGGCCCACAGATAACCCGACTCGCTCGGCACCGACAGCGCGCCCTGCGGTGTGGCCACCCCGACCATCGACGCCGACAGAATCATGCCGGTCACCGCGGCCGACGACGATGTCCCGACGATACGCATCAACGCATTCAAGCCGTTGGCCTCGCCGGTCCGTTCGACGCGCACCGCCCGCATGATCAGCGCGGGCATCGCCGAATACGCGATGCCCAGGCCCGCGCCGATCAGCAACGACACCACGAGCATCATCCACCACGCCATCTCCCACGACCCGGCGACGGCGACGATGAACACCACGTACCCCGCGCCGATCACCACCGCGCCGATCCCCAGCGACGTCCGCGGGCCGAACATCACGTTCAGCCGGGCGCTCACGTGGGAGAACAGAAACATGCAGATGCCGCTGGGTGCGAGCACCAGACTCGCCATCAGCATGTCCAGTCCGAGACCGTTGGGGCTCGACGCCGGGGCCATCAACAGCTGAATGGGGATCAACTGCATCGAATAGAACGCGAATCCGATTGCGACAGAAGCGATATTGGTCAGCAGCACCGGGCGGCTCAGCGCGACGTCGAGGTCGATCAGTGCGTTGGCGCTGCGCCGCTCGACGATCCACCATCCGACGGCGATCACCGCGAATGCGCCGAACATGCCGAGCGTCGTCGGCGACGCCCACCCCCACGACGCGCCCTTCGACAGCGCGAGCAGCAGACAGGTCAGCATCGCTGCCAGTCCGAGCGCACCGGCGACGTCGAATCGTCCACCGGCCCGCGACGGCGTCTCGGGGACGTACGCGAGGATCCCCACACCGCCCAGCGCCCCCGCGGCCGCGCAGATCCAGAACAACGCCTGCCAGCTGAGATGCTGGGCGATCACCGCCGCGAACGGCAGTCCGAGCGCACCACCGACACCGAGCGACGCGCTCATCGTGCCGACCGCCGACCCGAGGCGGTTCGGCGGCACGATGTCGCGCATCACGCTGATCCCCAGTGCGATCGTGCCGAATCCGAGCCCCTGAAACGCACGGCCGATCAGGAACATCGGCAACGACGACGACAGTGCACACGTCGCAGATCCGATCAGCAGCGTCGCCATGCTGCCCAACAGCATGCGGCGTTTGCCGTACATGTCGCCGAGCCGCCCGGCGATAGGAGTGATCACCGCGCCGACGAGCAGGGTGATGGTCAGGGCCCACGTGGTGTTGTCGGGTGCGGCGTGCAGCATCGACGGCAGCTGCGGAATCAGCGGCACGATGATCGTCTGCATCAACGCGACGACGATGCCTGCGCCGCAGAGAACGGCCACCGCTGCTTGGGGATGATCGTCGACCGCCCCGCCCGGGGAATTCACGGGTAAAGTCACCTCTCCATTCGGTCGTGTCGTGTCGATGCGCGACAGATCGAAGTTATCAGGCGTTACCATCGTCGAACCGCCGCCGACTGGTGGTGTCAGGGTCTGGCGGACCGCTGAGACGACTTTCACCGCGCCACGTTTCGACCGCCCGGTGCCTGGGTAGTCTCTTCGACGCAGGCACGAGTTCACTCACGAGGCGGCAATGGAGAACCTGAACAGCGCAACCGCAGAAGCCACCGACACGATCGTCAGCGTCGTCGAACTGACGGTGCCGGCCCGGGTCGACAGACTCCCCATCGTGCGGGGACTCGTGGAGAACGTATTGCTCACCGACGACTTCGGGCTCGACACCGTCGCCGACTTGAAAGTCGGCGTGGATGAATCGTGCACCGAACTGATCGCTCTTGCCGACTCCGAGGCGGCGTCGTTGCACGTGGTCGTCACCACTGGGCCACAGCGTGTCCAGATCGAGGTCTGTTGTGCGGTGGGGGACTCGATGGTGGATGTGACGAGTTTCGGCTGGTACGTGATCGAATGCGTCGCCGACGACGTAAGCGTCGCGTACGCCCAGGGCGCCCGCGGCCGCGAGGCGCGGATAACGCTTACGACGGTCAGAGACTGACGGCGCCAGTGCCAAACACCCCACAAGCCGACGATTACGCCGTCGTGGCGGCCTTGCTCGCGAAAGCCGCGGCCGTCGACGATGCCACAGACCGAGCCGACCTGCGAGACGAGGCGATCGAACGCTGCCTTCCACTCGCCGAGCACATCGCCCGACGTTTCGCCGGCCGGGGAGAGCCGTTCGACGACCTCCTCCAGGTGGCGCGGGTCGGCGTCGTCAACGCGGTCGATCGCTTCGACCCGACGGTCGGCGCCGAGTTCCTGTCCTTCGCGGTGCCGACGGTGATGGGCGAGGTCCGGCGTCATTTCCGCGACAACACATGGTCGGTCCGCGTCAACCGTCGGGCCAAAGACATCGCCGCGGCCATCGCTCGCGGAACCGACGAACTCATCCAGCAATTGGGGCGCTCACCCAAGCCCAGCGAGCTCGCCACGCATCTGGACATGCCGGTCTCCGACGTGATCGACGGGCTGCTGGCGCGGTCGGCGCACTCGGCGTCGTCGATCGATTCACCGAATGCCGCCGCCGACGACGACGGGCGAACCCTGAAAGACACCCTGGGCGGAGAAGATCGGGAGATGTTGCGAATCGACGACTTCGTGACGCTGCGTCCAGCGATGGAGCAGTTGCCCGAGCGCGAGCGAAGGATCATCGCGCTGCGCTTCTTCGAGTCGAAGTCGCAGAGCGAGATCGCCGCCGAAGTGGGAATCTCCCAGATGCATGTGTCGCGGCTGCTGTCCAGCACGTTGCGTCGGCTGCGCAAGTCGGTGGCGGACGACCCGCCCGCGTAGGTGTCGTCCGCCGTAGCATTACAGTCGTAGATTGGGCTATTGTGTTGCGGCGCTGGGTTTTTGGTGGCTTAGCTGGCGCATCGTCGGCGTCCGCGTCGCGCGCTACTCGGCAATAGTGAAGACCGCAACGGCTACTATATTGCCTCACATTTGCACTATGCTGCACTATCATGGATGAAAGTGTGGAGGCTCTAGCGCTGGCGATCGGCGCACGGGTGAAGCAGGAACGAACTGTGCGCATGTGGACGCTTGATCAGCTCGCCGAACTCGCCGGGGTCAGCCGACGCATGGTCGTCAACGTCGAGCAGGGGGCCGTGAACCCCAGCGTGGGCACGTTGCTGCGGCTAAGTGATGCACTCGGGGTGGGCTTACCCGCTCTCGTGGAACCCCCCGCTCCGAAGGTGGCGAAGGTGACTCGCAGTGGTGATGGTGCGGTCTTGTGGACTGGCGAGCACGGCGGTCGTGGCGTGCTCGTGGCCGGCACCGAGCCGCCGGATGTCGTCGAGTTGTGGGACTGGACCCTGGGTCCTGGTGACAGTCATGTGAGTGAGGCCCACGTAGCGGGGACTCGTGAACTACTCCAGGTCCTGCGGGGCGCGATGACAGTGGAGGTTGATGGTCGAGCTCACGCACTCGGCGTCGGGGACGCACTGTCCTTCGCCGGCGATGTGGACCACGCATATGTCAATCCGAGCGACGACACACTGGCCCATTTCTCCCTAACCGTCTATGAGCCTGGGGTAGGAGATTCTCACCGAGCGGATTCCACCGATGTCTGAGATCCAGTCCCCTGACGCCATATCGGGCATTCCACCGTGGTTGATGGCGGTCGCCGCGATGATGTCGGTGCAGTTGTCCAACGCCCTGTCCGTACCGGTGATCGAACAGGTCGGACCGGCGGGTACCGCCTGGATGCGGATGTGCTTCGGGGTGGTGTTCCTGTGGTGCATCGCCCGACCAAATCTCCGCGCGCTGCGCCGCAACGACATCCCCGCACTGATCGCACTCGGCGTGGTCACCGGTTTCATGACAACGTTCTTCCTCGCCGCCGTCGAGCGCGTCCCACTCGGCACCGCCGTAGCGATCGAGTTCCTCGGACCGCTCACGGTCGCCGCAGTGATGAGCAAACAACGCAAAGCTCTCCTCTGGCCGCTGCTCGCCTTCGTCGGTGTGGTGCTGCTGACCGAACCCTGGAAGGGCAGTATCGACCTTGTCGGCGTCGGTTTCGCCGTCGCCGCGGGAACCTGCTGGGCCCTGTACAACCTGCTGACCCAGCACGTCGGCGACCGGTTCGCCGGCATCAGCGGATTGGCCCTGACGATCCCGGTCGCAGCGCTCGCGACCCTGCCGGTGGGCCTGCCCCAAGTCATCGCCGGCACTCTCACCTGGTGGGTTCTGCCCGCGGCCGCCACTATTGCACTCATCACGCCGGTCATCGCATTCGGCCTGGAAATGACGGCGCTACGCCGCATGACCCACACTGCGTTCGGCACTCTGCTGTCGATCGAACCCGCATTCGGCATCCTCATCGGGCTACTTGTACTGGCCCAGACCCCCACACCTCTACAAATCGCAGGCATAGCCCTCGTCGTCCTCGCCGGCGCCGCGGCCCAACGCGACGGCGACCGCACGGCCGACACCCTCGTGACCACAGAGATACCCGCATCCCCATCGAAGGAGAACACATGAACGCCAAGCCGAAATACAGCTCAACATTCATTTTCGAAATCGGCGAACTCACCGACGAATTCCACAATATCGACAGCGAGATCGCGCAGCGCGCCCGCCAAATCCCGGGCTTCCTCGGAGAGGAGGCATGGCACAACGAAGAAACCGGACTGCACGCCGAGGTCTATTACTGGAGCGACATGGCGGCACTGCGTCAACTCGTCGGTATGGACACCCACCGTCTGGCCAAGAGCCGTCACCAGGAATGGCTGGGTGAGTACCGCGTCGTCATCTCCGAGGTGCGCTCGATCTACGGCAACCCGATCCTCGGCCTCGAGCACCGACCGGAACCGGAGCCCTCATGAGCAACCTGTTCACCGGTCTATCCGCATTTCCGCTCACACCTCTCAACGACGACGCGCCGTCACCCGCGCCACAGATCTACCGGTCATCGTCTACGACAACCCCACCACCACCCACTTCACCTTCACCACCGAGCTCTACTCCCGCATCGCCGAACTGCCGGGAATCGCCTCGATCAAGATCCCCGGCGTCCCCGCCGACCCCGCCAAAGCCCGCGACCGCGTCGCGGCGATCCGCGCCACGATCCCCGAACACGTCACGCTCGGCATCTCCGGCGACGCCTTCGCCGCCGCCAGCCTCAACGCGGGCTGCGCCGCGTGGTACTCGGTCATCGGCGGGACACTGCCGGAGTCGGCCCTGGCCGTCACCCGCGCCGCACATCACGGCCGCCCAGCCGACGCAGTCAGCGAGTGCCCGTCCAACCCCTCACCCGCGAGCAGCGCTCCCGGATCTAAGACGTCGCGGACCGACTCGGCCTTGTCTAACATCACCACCACTGCGACGACGGCGATCCGACCCGCCGTACCGGTGTACTGGCGTTGCACCCCAACAGTTTTGGTGCCCTTCTTCAGATGCCCGGTCTCATCGACGACGAGGATGGCGTTTCTTCACAAGTCCCCAAATCAACACCACACCGCCACCGACCTACAGCTCTAGCACTAGTCTCGCCGACTCATTCCGACGCTGCCGCGGCCGCCTGCCGTTCGGTGTGAGTGCCGGCGTGGGTCAGGCCACCTGACGGGTTCTCCAGGTGTGCGCGGACGAACCACTGGAACTTCTCCAACTCTGCGGTCTGCCCGATCAGGATGTCCTCGGTCACGGGGTCGATCGGGCCGGTTCTGTCGATGGCGCCGCGATGCGACGCGATGAATCCGTTGTAGACGAGATCGAGTGCGGCCAAATGAGATTGGGCCGTGTCGCGTCCGATCGAGTAGTCGTCCCAGGTGCGCTCGCGCTCGATCGCGCGGGACGTTCCCTCCGGTGAGCCGCCGAGCGCGGCGATGCGTTCGGCCAGCGTGTCGGCGTAGCCGCGGACCAGTTCCACCTGCGGGTCGATCATCTGATGCACTCCGATGAAGTTGGGGCCCACCACATTCCAGTGAATGTGCTTGAGCGTGAGGTGCAGATCGTTGAGGGCGCTGAGTCGCTCCTGCAGTGTGTCGATGAGTTCTTTCGCGTCGGTGTCGGTGAGGCCGGGGGCGGTGAATGTCATGCCATGCTCCTTTGCGGTTGACTGTGCGAGTCGGTTACCCACCGGAGCCCGGTCCCAAACGATGTGCGGCACACCAGTCATGCGGCCAACCGTTCCGCCCACGTCACAGCGCCGCGTGACCGATCACTTCCGAACCGACCTTCTGCCGCTGCTCGCACAGTCGCCGATACAATCGTTCAGTTTCCAGCGCGACCTTCGACCAGCGGTATCGCTCGTCGGCGCGACGACGACCGGCGTCACCGTACGACCGCAGCCGGACATCGTCGGCCAACAACGAGCGCAACGTCTCGGCGAGCGCAGCGGGGTCGCGCGGCGGTACCAGCTCTCCGGTGACCCCGGGAACCACCGTGTCGAGGATCCCACCCACGGCAGAGGCCACCACCGCGGTGCCGGCCGCCATCGCTTCCAGCGGCACGACGCCGAACGGTTCATACCACGGCACACATGCCACGACGTCGGCGTCGGCGAGGATCGCCGGCATCGCCGAGTGGGCGACGGACCCGACGAAGTGGACCCGATCGCTCACCGAATACTCTGCGGCACAACGAATCAAGTGTGCCGCCTCCGGGTCGTCGGACACTGATCCCGCCGACGAGCCGCCAACGACGATCAGCTCTGCATCGGGAATGTCGGCAAGCGCCGCCAGCACCGTCGCGAGCCCCTTCCGCGGAGTCATGTTGCCTACGGTCGCGATCCGACGGCGCTGCCCACGCGGTGGCAGCATCTCTCGCGGCAGCTGATCCTGCGGTTGGCCGTTGCCGAACTCGTCGACGTCGACGCCGCTCGGGATGAGCTTCACTCGCCTCGTCGACACACCCAGGTCGTGCAGTTCGCGCACCTCGTCGGTGCACGTCGCGACGATCGCGGTTGCGCGTCTGCCGATCACGGTCTCCAACGGAATGCGTTGTGTCGGACTGGTATCGGCCGAGCCGAGGAAGCGGCGTTCGACCGAGCCCAGTGCGTGGAAGGTCACGACGACGGGTAGTCGCTCGGGAAACGCCGCGAGTTCTGAGGCGATCGCCGACATCCAATAGTGAGCGTGCACGACATCCGGTCGATCGATCGCGAACGCCGCGGACAGGCCGTCGATCAGGATGTCCAGGTAGTCGTAGACCTCGTCCTTCGGAATGCGTTCGGGCGGCCCGGCGTCGATGCGCACCACCCGATAGCCCTCCGGCGCCACCCGTGTGCGCGGCCCGGCGCAGTCGCGGCGGGTGTAGACCGTGACATCGTGGCCGCGCCTGGTCAAGGCCGCTGACAGCCCGGCGACATGGACGTTCTGACCGCCACGGTCGGGACCGACGATGTCGGCGAGCGGATCGGCGTGTTCGGAGACCATCGCGATCTTCATGGCTCGCTCCTCGTCTGTTGTGAGGCATTGTGAATACCCCGATGAGCCGGCTTTGAAACCAAGCGGCATCGAAACCAGGACCGGACTGATCCGGGTATTCGTCGACTGTGTCCTCTGCCACAAGAGGTTTGAGGCGCGAGCCGTTCGGCTACCCCGACTACGACGGCAACCAAGTCCGTCGATCACACACCACGAACTCGAAAGGAGCGAAGTCGCTCATGGCTGAGAACAACGGACCCGGCGAGACGATCAGGGGAACGGTCGAGGACGTGAAAGGCAAAGTCAAGGAGGCGGTCGGAA
The DNA here is from genome assembly GCF_012933505.1 of Gordonia asplenii. GTDB lineage: Bacteria > Actinomycetota > Actinomycetes > Mycobacteriales > Mycobacteriaceae > Gordonia > Gordonia asplenii. Next base: position 27,886 of record NZ_JABBNB010000038.1, on the reverse strand, counting down.
ATGTGACCGGTCGTTCTGATCTTGCCGAGGAAGGTCGGGCCCAGCAGGAGAAGGGCCAGGCAACCCGGGAAGCCGGCAAGAACGAAGTCAAGGCCGACGCCGATCGTGCACACGCCGAGGCCGCAGAGAAGCGGCAGCAGGCGCACCAGCAGTAGGCGTCACACAATTGCGGGCCTCGCCGGTCGAACCGGCGGGGCCCGCAATCAGTCGTCGGGGCCGCACGCCTCATGCGCGGTGAGCAGAAGGTGGTCGAAGCGCGCCCGCGTCTCGCTCGACGGCGTCACTGTCGAGAAGGCGTCGCAGAGGGCCGACGCGAGGTCTCGGATCTTCGTATTCGTCTCCTGCGATCTCCAGACCAACAGGTCGAACGCGCGTTGGTCATCGAGCTGGTAGATGAAGCGAATCACCCCTTTCGCCTGTTCTATCAGCATCCGGCGATCGAATATCTCATCGACGTCACCGATCAGCGGTGGCTCGTCGAGTGAGATGTAATAACCGGACGTGCCGATCACGGCGTCACCGTCGGTCATCGTGTCCGCGACGACGATCACCTGGACGATGGCCCCGTTGACGTCGACGATCCGATGTTTGCCGCTGAACGGTTCGCGGCCGAACCGAACTCGGTGGATCAGGTCGGCGACCCGGGCGCGATCATCAGGGTGTTTGTGGCGCAGCAGAAGTTCGGTGGACAGTGAGACCGCCGCGGCGGACTCGTAGCCATGGATGCGGGCCAATTCGTCGGACCACTCCCAGCGGTCGCCCTCGGCGAAGTACATGAAACGGCCAGTGCGGAATCCTCCATTCGAAGTCGGTTCTGTTCCAAGTGTCATCCAGGCCCCTTCGGCGATGAGTGCGTCGTCCCGGATGGGATCGCATGCGACAGTGCGAAGCTACGGCTATCACGGGCGTACGTCTTCACCCCTAAGGGGGTAGCGAAGGCGTTGGCGGGGTGTCGTGAAAGTGCGGTGAATTGCGGCAGTCGCGTCCTTTTATTCGTTGTCGTGTGCGTTCAGCAACAGGTGGTCGAATTGAGAGCGGGTTTGCGGGGTGATCTCGATAGATCCGAGCTCATCGCAGATCGCTCGTGCGAGATCGCGAATTTTCACATTGGTCTCCTGGGAGCGCCACGTGAGCAAGTCGAAAGCCTGCGAGTCGGTGAGGCGATACACCAACCGCAACGCCCCTTTTGCTTGTTCGATGTCCGCGCGGTGGTCGACGACTTCGTCTATGCGGTCGGTGACCGATTCGCGCAGTTGAGCCTCGAATTCGTTGCTGGCCTTGGTAAGTGCTCCCGGGGCTTGCAACACGAGATAGTAACCCGACGTCCCGATTCGCCGTTTTGCGTCGTCGACGAACGTATCAGCGACGACCGCCACCGGTACAACGGTACCGTCGACGCGCACGATTCGATGCAAGCTGCTGAATGATTTGTGACCATTGCGAATAGATTGAATGAGTTCGTCGACGCGGGCCTTGTCATCAGGGTGTTTGTGTTCTAGGACGAGTTGCGTCGTCGGCGTCACTTCGCTTGTCCCCGCATACCCGTGAATGCGCGCGAGTTCATCGGACCACACCCAGCGATCCTCATCGAAGTAGTACCAAAACTGCCCGATCTCGAATGTGGAATCAGAAAGGGTGTTCTCGATCGACTGACTCTCGGTCACTCGGTCGATATTACCGAGTCGGGGTGCTCACGTTTGGCTGTCGGGCCGACTGGGTACTCGTCTGGCGCGCCGACTGGAGGAGGAAGTGAGCCTACGTGAACAGCTTGCCGGGTGCCCCGCGATTGAACCCCATCACGTCCGACCGCGATGAGGTGCGCTGGAACGGGCAGGCGCGTGGGGAGACGGAAGTGCAACGGCTCGACCGCAACTGGGGATCACTCGTTCAGGAACTGCGTGTTCTGCAGACCGGCGTGCAGTTGCTGGCCGGATTCTTGATGATCGTGCCGTTTCAGGCGGGCTTCGCGGAGCTGGATGACGGGGGACACGTCGTCTACTTCGTCACCGTGTCCGCGGCCGTGCTCGCGATCGTGTTCCTGCTTGCGCCGATCTCCATGCACCGCTTTCTCTTTCGGCGGCATCGGCTGGCGGTGGTGGTCACCGCCGCACATCGCTACGTTCTGCTCGGACTGGCGATGGTCGGGGTCGCAACGACGGGTGCGCTGGTCATGGTCGCGCTGGCCGCTACGCATTCGGTGTGGGCGGCCGCGGGGGCGGGGGCCTCGATAGCGGTGCTGATCGCAGTTCTCTGGGGGTGGATACCGCTTCGTGTCACTCGCCGACTGACTGACGAGCGCAGCGCCCCTCCCACTCGGTGACCACGATGGAGCGTAGAGCGGCCACGGTCGGGCCACGCCAAGTGTGCGACGCGGCCCGACCTGGCAACTAAGCTGGCGCGATGCCTCCGACGGCGTCGAAAGCCGTTGGCAACCAATCGAATACGGGAATGAGGCCGTCGAGTCCGGTGCGTTGCAAAGGTCGCCTGACCGCGCGGCCCCCGCTCACCGCCAACGCTCCACCCGAGTTCGTCACGTAACGAGCGGTGTTGTGCAGGGCGGCGATACCGTCCACGCTCAGGAAGTCGACGTCGGACATGTCGAGCACCAGCCGCCCCGTTCCCGCCGCACAGGCGGCGGCGAGATGCCCGGTGAAGTCGCCGACACTCACAGCATCGATCGACCCGGAGATGGTCGCTAAGGTGATCCCGTCAACGTCGACTACCACCGCCTGGCAGTTGCCGGCGCGTACCTGCGCGGTTGCAAACGCGTCCTCGGGTGGAACCTCTTGTTCAGGGACTGCTGAGAGAAAATTTGCCACGGTAACTCCCGTTAAGCAGCGGCCGAGCCGCCAGGACGGCTGTTGTGTCAACCGTGTTCTCGAGCCTAGCAACCGTTTGAGTCACTGGCTAGGCCGACGATGTTTCGGCGGGTCGTCGGATGGGTACTTCTCGCAGGTGAGTACCGATTGAAAGCTGGTTGAGTGAAATGAATCGATTCGAAGCCACCGCGCCCCGAGCTGACACCGGCCCGGTGCCCGTCCCGCGCCCGACGCCTCCGATGCCGACGCCCGAACCCGCTGTACCTGTGCCCGACCCGCCGGCGCCCCCGCCGCCCCCGCGGCCACCCGACCCGGGGGTGCCGGTTCCCGACCCCGGAATTCCTGACCCGGTAATTCCCGACCCCGGAGCACCAAATCCCGATCCGCCACCACGCCCGGTCGTCATTTAGAAACAGGTTGCCGCCGACCATGTTTCATCGGTCGGTGGCGTCGTCTCCGTCGGCTCGTCCGTGGTAGCGCGCTTCGTAGTCTGCGGCCTCCTCGTCGGTGACCGCGGGCTGCAACGGGTCTTGCTCCGGCCGATTGTCGGGGTCTCGGCGGACCAGCAGCCGCCTGCTCACCGTCAGCGACGCCAGACTGATGATCACCATCACGACTGCGGCGGTCCCCGCCCACATCGTGCCTCGGTGATCGCCGGCGGCCATCCCTATCCACAGCACCACGAGCGCCACGGCCACAAGAAGTGTGACGTAGCCCCAGAGGCCCAGTGCCTTGGCGAATCGCATGTCATTCACCCCCGGCGGGTGCGGTCTGATTCCAGAACGCACTATTGGTCGTTTCGGACCGGTCGGCCACGTCGGTGACACCCATTTGGCGGGCACAGTGTGCGCAGCAGAAGTGCACGCCGTCGCATTCCACGCCGTGCCCGATGATGCGGCAGGAGCAGTGTGCGCAGCGGGGCGCGAGCGCGGAGATCGCACATTCGAAACTGTCGAAGATCCCGACGGTCGCATCCGCCCCGGAGCCGATCTCGATGGTCATGGTGTGCGGGTATTCGTTCCCGCACACGTCGCATTCCGGCATCAAAGCCTCCTCGTCGACACGACGTTCGTGTCGATGACGAGTACCCGCGGCGACGGGGGTCAAACATCGTCGCGGTGTCGACAGCGGCGGCTCAGCGCGGAATGCGCATCGCCCGCAACGACGCTTCCGGGTCGGGGGCCAGCCCGATGCGGTCCCACGGCAGACTCACGTCGAGCACCGCGTACGCCGACGTCGGGAATCGCTCGATGTAGCAGAGCGGATCGAGCTCGAGTGCCGTCTCCGGCATGCCGGGCTCGTGGCCGACGACGAGCACTGTCGTCGCGTCGTCGGGCGCATGAACCCGCAGCGCCTCGAAGATGTCGTCGGGGGTGCCACCGTAGATCTCGTCCAGAAAGATCGTCGACGCCGCGTCGATCTCGGTGCGCTGCAGGGTCTCCCGCGTCCGCGTGGCCGTCGAACACAGCACCGCGTCGACGGCGAGTCCGTCGCGTGCCATCCATTCGCCCGCCAGCTCCGCCTCGCGTCTCCCGCGCTCGGCGAGCGGACGCTCGTGGTCGGTGACGCCGGGCGGATATCCTGACTTTCCGTGGCGCATGAGAATCAATGTGCGTGCAGTCATTTCGAGTTGTACCCCTGGCTCGTTGAAGGCTCGCCATTACATTCGCACCAATTCAAAACCTGTGCCACCCCAAGCCCACTCACTAGCGTCGCCTGCCATGACCACAACGATCTCCGCGACCCATCCGCTCCCGTCCGCCGACCTGCCGCTCAATGCCATCACCGCGGCCACCGCGGCCGCGGTGGAGGCCAATGTCGCCAACGCGAACGTCGTCTTCAGCGCTGCTGCGCAACCGCGGGGTACCGTCGGCAGCGACGTCACGCTCGGCACCTTCCAGGTCGCGGTCGACGAACCGCCGGCGCTCGGCGGCGAGCACTCGGCGCCCAATCCGGTCGAGTTCTATCTCGCCTCGCTGTTGTCGTGCCAGGTCGTCACCTACCGCTTCTGGGCTCAGCGCCTGGGGATCCGTGTCGACTCGCTGTCCGCCCGCGCCGAAGGAGATCTGGACGTCCGCGGATTCTTCGGTCTCGACGACGCCGTGCGGCCGGGATACACCGAGGTACGCGTCATCGTCGACGTCGCCGGGCCGGAAACCGACGAGCGTTACCGCGAACTGCAGGAGGTGGTCGACGCACACTGCCCGGTGCTCGATCTCACGCTCAACCCGACACCGGTGGTCACGACGCTGAACGTCGGATCGGCCTGATTCACCAACGATAATTAGTCCGGTTCGATTGCGTAGCACCCAGCGTCGGCCGTTAACGTTGTCGACGTGGAAACCTGGGTTCCGGCCGTTCTCGCGGTGAGCGCTGCGCTGCTCATCGCGGGCGGCACGGTCCTTCGGCAGCGTGCCTCGGCGTCGTCGGGTGCCATCACGCGGGGTTGGTGGGTGGGGGCCATCATCGCGATCGCGGGCTTTACGCTGCAGGCCGCGGCTCTGGGGTTGGGGACGATTCTGCTGGTCCAGCCGCTGGTCGTGCTGGCGGTGCTGTTCTCGCTCCCGTTCGAGGCGTGGGCCGATCATCGCCATCCCAAACTCGGGGAGTGGGCGTGGGGCGGCGTCCTGGTGGCGTGCGTCGTCACCTTCCTGCTGGTCGCCCGGCCGACGTCGTCATTGCGACGCCCCGACCTCACCCTCATCGCGGTGACGGTCGTGTCGGTGATCGGGGTGGTGATCGCATTCGTGCTGATCGCCGAACGGTCCAGCCCGCACTATCGGGCCCTGTTCTACGGGTTGACCGCCGGTGTGCTGTTCGGGGTGTCGGCGCTGCTCATCAAGACCGTCATCTATCAGGCGGTCCACTTTCCGATCGGGATGTTCCGCCACCCCGAGGTCTACCTGTTGGTGATCGTCATCGTCGGGGCCATCGGCGCCCAGCAACGGGGGTTCGGCGCGGGCGACCTGCAGACGTCGTTCCCGGCGATGGTGGTGATGGAGCCGGTGGTGTCGATGATCCTCGGTATCGTGCTGCTGGGGGAGAACGTGAAAGTGAGCACCAAGACGGCGCTGTTTCTCGGCATCATTCTGGCCATCCTGGCGCGCTCGGTGGTCGAGTTGGCCAAGCATTCCGCGGTGCGCGGGCAAACCCTCAAGGCCGACCCGGCCCCAGACAGCGACGACGCCGACAGCAAAGAACCCGCCCCCGACCCTGGGTCGTGAGCGGGTTCGACGTGCCGGTCAGCCTTCGGCGATGACGTCGGTGAGGGCCTGCGCCCACTCTTTCGCCTGAGCCTGCGGCTTGACCTTCGACGACAGGTCGTGACGACCGTGCTCGCCGACCTGAACCGCGCCGAGGGCGGTGAGCTTCTCGGCCATGATCTCGCCACCGCGGTTGAAGGTGTCGCCGTAGACGGTGTCACCCAGGCCGAAGACCGCGAATCGCAGGCCGCTCAGATCTGGCTGAACCTCGTCGAGTTCGTCGGCGAAAGGCTCTGCACCGGTGGGCAATTCGCCCTCGCCGTAGGTCGAGCAGATCACCACGAGGAAGTCGTCGGTGTTGAGATCCTCCACCGCGAACTCCGTCATGTCGTAGATCGACGGGTCGTGTTCGGCGGCCAGCACATCGGAAATCGCGTCGGCGACGAGCTCGCCGGTGCCGGTCTCAGTGCCGTAGAGGATGACGGTGGACATGGTTTCCTTTCGGGGTGACGCGCTAAGGGTGACCTTAGTTCGGTGGCTATTTTACGGTCTGGTCGGCGTCGAAGACCAATCCTGCGGCTGTGAGGTCTGCCGGAACCGTGGCAAGAAACTAGGGGTTGCAAGTAATTACTAGGAAGTCCTACAATTGGATAGTCCCCCTCGCAGCCGTGTCCATGTAAAGGATGACCTCGCCGTGACTACCGCAGTTCCCCGAATTCCGCACTTCCTCGACGGCCGCCGGGTCGATGCTCCCGCCGACTCGCGGACCGCCGACGTCTTCAACCCCAGCACCGGTGAGGTGCAGGCGGTGGTACCGCTCGCCACCGCAGCCGAAGTCGATGCTGCCGTCGCGTCGGCGCAGGTCGCGCAGCGTGAATGGGCCGCCTGGAATCCGCAGCGTCGGGCCCGCGTACTGATGAAGTTCGTCCAGCTGGTCCAGGAGAACACCGACGAGCTGGCCGAGAAGCTCTCGCTGGAGCACGGCAAGACCTTCGAGGACGCCAAGGGCGACATCCAGCGCGGCCTCGACGTCATCGAATTCGCCATCGGCATCCCGCACCTGCTCAAGGGTGAGTTCACCGAGGGCGCGGGCAGCGGCATCGACGTCCACTCCATCCGCCAGCCGCTCGGCGTCGTCGCGGGCATCACTCCGTTCAACTTCCCGGCGATGATTCCGCTGTGGAAGATCGGTCCCGCCCTCGCTTGCGGCAACGCCTTCATCCTCAAGCCGTCCGAGCGTGATCCGTCCGTCCCGGTGCGCCTCGCCGAGCTCTTCGTTCAGGCCGGTCTGCCCGCGGGTGTGCTGCAGGTGGTCCACGGTGACAAGGTGTCGGTCGACGCACTGCTGAACAACGACGACGTCCACGCCATCGGGTTCGTCGGCAGTTCCGACATCGCGCAGTACATCTACGAGAACGCCGCGCGCAACGGCAAGCGGGCGCAGTGCTTCGGCGGCGCCAAGAACCACATGATCATCATGCCCGACGCCGACCTCGACCAGGCCGTCGATGCGCTGATCGGTGCCGGTTACGGCAGCGCGGGTGAGCGCTGCATGGCGATCAGCGTCGCGGTGCCGGTCGGCGAGGAGACCGCAAACCGGTTGCGCGCCAAGCTGATCGACAAGGTCGAGGCGCTGCGCGTCGGACACAGCCTGGACCCCAAGTCCGACTACGGGCCGCTGGTCACCGCGGCCGCACTCGACCGCGTCAAGGGCTACATCGGCAAGGGCGTCGACGAGGGCGCCGAGCTGGTCGTCGACGGCCGCGACCGGGCCGCCAACGAGCTGACCTACGGCGACGCGAGCCTGGAGAAGGGATTCTTCCTCGGCCCCACGCTCTTCGACCATGTCACCAAGGACATGACCATCTACACCGACGAGATCTTCGGCCCGGTCCTGTCGATCGTCCGCGCCGGCGACTACGAAGAGGCGCTGGCGCTGGCCACCGATCATCAGTACGGCAACGGCGTCGCGATCTTCACCGCCGACGGTGACACCGCCCGCGACTTCACCACACGCGTGCAGGTCGGCATGATCGGCGTCAACGTGCCGATCCCGGTTCCGGTGGCCTATCACACCTTCGGCGGCTGGAAGCGTTCGGGCTTCGGCGATCTCAATCAACACGGCCCGGCGTCGATCCAGTTCTACACCAAGGTCAAGACCATCACGACGCGCTGGCCGCGCCACGGTGATCAGCCGGGTGCGTCGTTCATCATGCCCACCCACTGACACATCTCACCGAGGACGACAGGCGAACATGACACGGACTGTTCCGGCTGCGTCGTTGGCGGGCCTCGACGAGACCGATCGGGTCATCGTCGAGACCGCCGCGGCGTTCGCCGCCAAACACCTTGCGCCGCATGCTGCCGAGTGGGATCAGGCCGGTCATTTCCCGGTCGACGAGCTCCGGGCCGCAGCCGAATTGGGTATGGGCGCAATCTATTGCGAAGAGAAATTCGGCGGATCGGGGCTGCGTCGCATCGACGGCGTCCGGATCTTCGAGCAGCTGGCCTACGCCGACCCGACGACAGCGGCGTTCTTGTCCATCCACAACATGTGTACCTGGATGGTCGACACCTATGGCACCGATGAGCAACGTGCCCAATGGATTTCCCGGCTCGCGTCGATGGAGACGGTCGCCAGCTACTGCCTCACCGAGCCGGGCGTCGGCTCCGACGCCGCGAACCTGTCCACCAAGGCGGTCCGCGACGGCGACGACTACGTGCTCACCGGCATCAAACAGTTCATCTCCGGTGCGGGATCGTCGGATCTGTATGTCGTCATGGCGCGCACGGGAGGTCCGGGCCCGAAAGGCATTTCGACGTTCCTCGTCGAAAAGGGCACTCCCGGACTAAGTTTCGGCGCGCAGGAGAAGAAGATGGGCTGGCATGCGCAGCCCACCGCGCAGGTGGTCTTCGACGCCGTGCGAGTGCCGTCGAGCGCGCTCCTCGGCGCGCGGGAGGGCATCGGTTTCGGCATCGCGATGAACGGTCTCAACGGCGGCCGCATCAACATCGCCGCCTGCTCGCTCGGCGGCGGACAGTCGGCGTTCGACTCCGCGGCCACCTATGTCGCACAGCGAGAGGCGTTCGGCGCCACCCTGATCGACGAGCCGACCATCCGGTTCACGTTGGCGGACATGGCAACCGGGCTGCACACCTCGCGCCTGCTGCTGTGGGATGCCGCGCAAGCGCTCGACGCCGACGCCCCCGACAAGGTCGAGAAGTGTGCGATGGCCAAGCGTTATGTCACCGACACCTGCTTTTCCATCGCCGACCAGTCCATTCAATTGCACGGCGGTTACGGGTACCTGCGTGAGTACGGTGTGGAGAAAATCCAGCGCGATCTGCGAGTGAACCGCATCCTGGAAGGCACCAACGAAATCATGCGCGTGGTGCACGGCCGGGCCATCGCTTCGCGTTACAAGATCTGATCACTTTCGATGAAGGAGTCTTCTCGATGACGACAATCGCATTTCTCGGCCTGGGGCACATGGGCGGCCCGATGGCGGCCAACCTGGTGAAGGCGGGCCACACCGTGCACGGCTTCGATCCGGTTCCCGCTGCCGTCGAAGAGGCGAAGGCCAACGGCGTCAACGTCTTTCCCGCGGGCATCGAGGCGGTCGCGGGTGCCGAGGTGATCATCACCATGCTGCCCAACGGCGCGCTGGTGAAGCAGTGTTATGCGGAGATCCTGCCGGTCGCGCAGACCGGCGCTCTGCTGATCGACAGTTCGACCATCTCCGTCGACGACGCGCGGGAGGTGAACCGGCTCGCCGCCGACCACGGACTCGCGCAGCTCGACGCCCCGGTGTCGGGCGGTGTGAAGGGGGCGGTCGCCGGCACGCTGGCCTTCATGGTCGGCGGCACCGACGAAGCCTTCGCGTCGGCGCAGTCGACGCTGGAACCCATGGCGGGCAAGGTGATTCACTGCGGCAGCCCGGGTGCCGGCCAGGCCGCGAAGGTCTGCAACAACATGGTGCTGGCCGTGCAGCAGATCGCCATCGGCGAGGCGTTCGTGTTGGCGGAGAAGCTCGGCCTGGCCGATCAGGCGCTGTTCGACGTGATCACCGGTGCGACCGGCAACTGCTGGTCGGTGCACACCAATTGTCCCGTCCCCGGTCCGGTCCCGGCGTCGCCGGCCAACAACGACTTCAAGCCCGGCTTCGCCACCGCGCTGATGAACAAGGACCTCGGGTTGGCGATGGACGCCGTCCGCAGCACGTCGTCGAATGCCCCCCTCGGGTCCCATGCCGCGCAGTTGTACGCGCGCTTCGCCGAGCAGCACTCCGATCTGGACTTCAGCGCCATCATCCAGACGTTGCGCTAGGAGACACACACTAGGAATAACCTACGGACAGACGGGCCGGCGCGACGATTATCGTCGTGCCGGCCGTTCCAGCTGTAGCCTGGTGCGCGCATTCGTCTCCGACGTCGCCGCCCATAGTCCGACGACGGCGATCAGCAGCTCCGCGCCGCTGGCGACCAGCATCACCTGCATCAGCCCCGACATCTCGCCGGGCACGATCGTCACTCCGGCCGCGTGCACGTGGCCGCTCATGTGCCCGGTGCCCATCACCATCATGTGGATCGCGATCATCCCGGCGGCCATCACCGCCATGGTCAGCCACGCGCCGGTGGCGGCCGGTCGACGGACCAGGTGCCCGGTGCAGCCGAGGCAACTCGCGGCCATCGCCACCGACACCGCCGCACCCAGCACTCCGAGGTGCCCGGCCCCGACGACGTGCGCCACCGCCGACGCCGCAGCCGCGGCGAGCCCGACGCAGCTGAGTGCGCGCAGTGTTGACGAGGCGTGCATTCGCACACCGTATCCCCGGCCGTCCCGGCATCGCAGGCGCTTGCCGAACCTCGCCTGCGGCTACCCTCGAACTGGCCGCATTCAGATAGGGGAGCAAGATGCAGATCGTGCCCGTCGACGACACCAATCGCGAGGCGTCCTACCGCGTTCTCGCAACGGCATTCGCCGACGACCCGGTGATGCGGTGGCTCATCTCCGATCCCGCCCGCGACGTCGCGATGTTCCGGTTCCTCGATCGCACCGCCCACGGCGCGCCCGACTCCACCGATCTGATGCTCGACGCCGAGCGCCCGGTGGGCGCCGCCTACTGGGATCCGCCGGGCTTCAAGGCGGAGCAGAGTTGGCGGGCGATTCCGATGGCACTGCGCCTTTTTCGCACCCGGGTCCGTCGGGGAGTGATCATCGAAGAGGCGTTCGGCGCGCATCGGCCGAGGCAACCGCACTGGTACCTGTCGACGATCGGCTCCATCGAACGGGGCCGCGGCATCGGGACCGGTCTGCTGCATCATCGCCTCGACACCCTCGACGGTCCTGCCTACCTGGAGAGCTCCAAGCGGGAGAACATCCCACTCTACGAACGCTTCGGCTTCGAGGTCACCGGAGTGATCCAATTGCCGAACGGTCCGCAGGTATGGCCGATGTTCCGCGCGGCGCAGTAGCGCCAGAGCCCGTCCGCGCTCAGGCGTTCACCGACTCCGACTCTGTCACCGCGGCAACTCGCACTACCCGACGTCGCGCCCCGAACGCCACCGCGCCCGAGATCGCGATCAGCACGGCGATTCCGCACATGATCGCCGACGTCGCGAACCCTTGTGCCAGACCGGGAACCACCTGCCCGGGCACCGCGTGCGACGAGTACACCGACACGATGATCGCGAGGCCCACCGCGCCACCGAGTTGCTGCATGGTCTGCATCAGTCCCGACGCCGAACCCGCGTGCTCCGGCTCGACATTGCTGAGCGTGATGACGGTGGTCGGCATGAAGGCGATCCCGGCCGACAGTCCGTTGAGAATCATCGGGCCGAGCAGCCCGGTCACATATGACGTCGATTCGTCGATGCCGCTGATCCACAGGAACGACGCCATCATGCCCGCCGTTCCGACGACGAGCAGCGGCCAGGGGCCGAACCGTCCGACCAGGGCGGCGCTGACGCGTGAGCTCGCGAAGATCGACAACGACAGTGGCAGGAACGCCACGCCCGCGGCCAGCGGACCGAAGTCGAGCACGCGCTCGACGAAGAGGATCAACAGGAAGAACATCGAGAACTGTGAGCCGACCATCATGGCGATCAGGGTGAGCGAGGCCGCGCGGGAGGGTACTTTGAGCAGGCTCAACCGGAGCAGTGGATGGGCGACTCGGGTCTCGGTCGCGACGAAGACCGCCAGCAGTACGGCCGACGCGATGAGCAGGCCGATCGTCGTCGCCGACGCCCAGCCGTGTTCGGGTGCGGTGACCAGCGCGTAGACGGCGCTGACTGCCGCGGCAGTCGCCGTGACGGCTCCGACCACGTCGAATCGTCCAGTCCGCCGGGGAGTCTCGTCGAGGAAGCGCGATGTGAACGCCAGCACAGCGAGGCCGATCGGCACGTTGATCAACAGGGTCAGACGCCAGGATCCGAGGTCGGTGAGCAGACCTCCGGCGATCAGTCCGATCGACGCGCCGGCCGACGACACCGCGGTGAACAGCGCCAAGGCGCGGTTGCGGGCGCGATCGTCGGGCGCCGACGTCGTGAGCAGCGCCAGTACGCTCGGCGCCGCGAGAGCCGCCCCGACCCCCTGCAGAGCACGTGCGACGACGAGGAAGGTCGCGTCGGTCGCGAAGGCTCCGGCCAGCGACGATCCGGTGAACACGGCCAGGCCGATGGTGAAGACTCGGCGTCGGCCGAGCACGTCGCCGAGGCGTCCGCCGAGCAGCAGCAGGCCGCCGAAGGCGAGCGTGTAGGCGTTGAGCACCCACGACAGGGTGGCGGGGGAGAAGTGCAGATCTTCCTGGATATGCGGCAGCGCCACATTCACCACGGTGGTGTCGAGAACGAGCATGAGTTGAGCGACGAGGACGATGGCCAGGCCCACCGCGCGGCGCCGTTCGGATGGTATGCGAAATGACATGTGCATCCTTTTCCGGACGAGGTAGTCTGATGTGGAGTGAGTCTCCGATTATGTAATCGGAGAGTTCCTCCGGTTATTAACGATACGGAGAATGTCTCCGGTTAGCAAGAGGGTTGGTGTTGTCGTGGGTTCGACGCCGTCGCAGACAAAGCAGACGTCGACGGAGAAACCCATGCGTGCCGACGCTCGACGCAACCGGGAGAAGCTGATCGAGGCTGCGCGCGCGGTGTTCCGGGAAGCCGGATCGCAGGCGTCGCTCGACGACGTCGCCAAACGCGCAGGCGTCGGGCCGGGCACGCTGTACCGGCATTTCCCCACTCGCGACGACCTGATCGACGCCGTGATGAAGGACTGGAGTCTGCGGATCGAGGCCGACGCCGACGCCGCGTCGGTCGACCCGCGGCCCGCTCCCGAAGTTCTCCGCGACTGGTTCGGTCGCTTCGTCGACAATGTCGGCATCTATCGCGGCGCGGCGGCGAAGCTGATGTCGGCGATGGACGACGAGTCGTCGCCGATCTACCGCAAGTGTCAGGTGCTGGTCGCAGCGAACGCGAAAGTTCTTGGGGGACTTGCTGATCGGGGCGAGCTGCGGTCGGGTGTCGATGACCGAGAAGTGATGCGGTTGATCAGCGGCGTCGCCTCCGTCGCAGACAACGTGGGCTTCGACACCGCGCGGGCGTCGGGCATGATCGACATCGTGATCACCGGGATCGTCGCGCCTACCGTTCCGCTGAGAAGCGAACCGCGGCCTTGAACTGAGCCGCCACCGACGATCCGACCCGCAATGGCCACCGATGCATCACGTACTCGGCGGCGGAGTCCACATGCAGCTGACGTGTCGAGTTGCCCGAGCGGACCCAGAATTCGCGCGGGGCGTTCTTTCCGGGCGACAGGTACACCGGCCGCGGAGACGCCGAGACTCGCACTCGACACACCGGCCGCTGCCCGTCGTCGACGCCGATCGGTTCCACCCCGATCGACACTTCGGCCGCCGTCGTCTGGCCGAGACTCGTCGTCAACAGGTCGCGCAGCCACAGCTCGAAGCGGTCGGCGTCGGGTACTTTCAGCGTCGCGTAGTCGGCGTCGAGGCCCAGCGGTGAGCCGTCGTCGTCGACGCCGATGAGCAGCGTTCCACCGTCTGCGTTGAGGAATGCGGCGACCGTCTTGACGATCACCTGCTCCATCCGCGGATCCTTGTCGCCGGATCGAAGGTTGACACGCGCCGTCGACTTGAACTCCACCCGGTCTGACTCGCCGGCCGCGATGAGATCGGACAGGAGTTCGAGTTGTGGCCGCTGAAAATGTGCGACGACGCCCCCGTAGGCCGCGATGACCGCGACCGACAAGACCAGACACGACAGGATCGACAATGGATCACGAAGGTGCGCAACGGGTTTGATCGCGTTCGCGAGCAGCAGCCCCAATGACGAGCCGAAGATCGACAAGACGATCGATGTGGACATCTGCAGCCGTGCCCGGCCCCGCAGCAGCCATCGGGCGATCGCGCTGAACATCAGGGCGACGGCCAAGATGAGCAGCAACGCGACAGCGATCAGCCAGAGCGGTTCGCGCATGTCGTCCACGTCAGAAATCTCCGTTGTGGTGGCGCAGCGAGTGGATCGCGGTGACGAGTCCGGAGATCTCGGCGTCGTCCATCCCGACGTCGGAGAAGACGTCGCGATTCAACGTGGTGGTGGCGTCTTCGACGGTCGAGCGGCCGATGTCGGTGATCTCGACGAGGGTGGTGCGGCCGTCGGTCGGGTGCGGCGCGCGACGTACCAGTCCGTTGGCCTCCAGCCGACGGATCGCATGGGTCACCGAGGTGACGTGCACCTGCAGTCGATCGCTGGCCTTCGTTATCGGCATCGACCCGGTGCGGGAGAACGCGAGCAGCCGCAGAAGTTCGTAGCGGGAGAAACTCAGGTCGTAGGGCCGCAGCGACGTCTCCACGCGGGCCAGCAAGATCTGATGGGCGCGCATCACCGACGTCACCGCCACCATTCCGTCGGCGACGTCGGACCAGCCCGCCTCGGTCCAGTTCTCACGGGCGAGTGCGATGGGGTCGAGGCGCTCGGTCATGGGCTTACCCTATCCGGTGCGGGCCGTTCGCCGAGGTAACGAAAGGGCGGTTGACTTGGACAAACGACCCGAGAAAATACATAGAAAACTTTTGCGATTCGGATCTCGCAGTGTCGATCCGATGTGCTTAACTGATTTCAGCTTCAAGTTGTTTTTCACCAAAGGCGAGTACGGCACGGCATTTCGGACATTCTGACCGGTGGTAGTCAATGACTAACCGCCACAACAACATTCGGCGCCACATCCACCCACCCGGGATGCGGCGCCGAATGTCGCTCAGCTTCAGTCGCGGGAGCAGTGTCGCTGTACTTCGCTACAGTGTGGGCAGGGCCGGCAGTACCGATCAGGTGCATGCCGATCGCACCGGCAGCTAAGGAGTTTCGATGGGGGCCGATCCCGCCAACCGCACGACAGTTGCGCGCCGCATACCGGCCGCGCAGTCGTAGGCGTACTTACATGGGGACACGCGTCGACAGTTGGATCTGGGCGATTCGACTCACCAAGACCCGCTCCGCAGGCGGCGCCGCGTGCCGGGCGGGACACGTCCGGGTCAACGGGGTCACCGCCAAACCGGCGCAGTCGGTCAGTGTCGGCGATACCGTCGAGGTGCGGTTGAACGGAATCGTCCGAATCGTCGAAGTGACCAAGCCGATCACCAAACGAGTATCGGCACCGTTGGCCGCCGAGGCCTACATCGACAAGTCGCCGCCTCCGCCGTCACGCGAAGTCATCGCCAGCCAACCGCGCCGTGATCGCGGCGCGGGACGGCCCACCAAGCGGGAACGTCGTGACCTCGAGAAATTCCTCGGGGGATTGCCGACCCTGCTGCTGATCGTCGTCGCGTTGTTGATCGCCGGGTGCGGTAGCAACACCGACGACAACCCCACCACGCCGCCTACCGCGCTGGCTCCCGCCGGGTCGGGACCGTTCTTCGGCGAATGCGGCGGCGTGACCATCGACGAAGTGAAGCGGGAGACCGGCTTCAGCGGTGTCTCGGCCACCGTCGACAATCCGTCGGTGTGCGAGTGGGCCAGCGACGACCTGCGCCTCGGGGCGGTCGCGTCGTTCAACTGGTACCGCGGCTCGCCGATCTCCCGCGAGCGCGCCACCGAGCAGCTCTCCCGCGAGTCCACCAAGAACATCGACATCAACGGTCATCAGGGGTTCATCGCCTACGACACCGGCATCTGTGAGATCGGCATCGGTTTCGGCGCGGACTTCTTCGAGTGGTCGATCAGTGCGGGCAGCCTCACCACGTCGACCGCGGAGTCGACCCAAAGTCTCTGCACCGCGGCGAAGAATCTGGCGCGCATGTCGATTGAGAGGGCCTCATGAGCATGGTTCGACGTCCGGTCCGCCGCTCGACGACCGGACTGCTGGCGGTACTCGTCGCGGTCGTCCTCGCGATCGCCGGATGCACCGTCGACGGCACCGCGCATCCGGTGGGCGGCAATGCCGACGAGCCGG
Source organism: Gordonia asplenii (assembly GCF_012933505.1). GTDB lineage: Bacteria > Actinomycetota > Actinomycetes > Mycobacteriales > Mycobacteriaceae > Gordonia > Gordonia asplenii. The sequence goes on along the minus strand of NZ_JABBNB010000038.1, from coordinate 11,393 downwards.
GAGCGGTGAGCACCGATCAGTTCGACAAGCTGCTCCTCGAATGTGAAATCCTCACTCCCGCGCAGGTGGCGAAGGCCGTAGGCGGTACCTTCGCGACACGAAACTTCAACGGGGCGATCTGTCGGTGGACCGTGTCGGGCAGCATCACGACCGCCGTGACCTTCAATTGGTTCGAGTGGGGCTCGATGGCCGTCGAGCAACGCACGGTCAAGCGGATGGGCTACACCACCGAGACCATCAAGATCAAGAACGTGTACACCGCGTTCACCGCTCGCGATCCCAAGCGTCCGACGATGTGCGGCGTCACCTCCAATGCGCCGAGCCGCGGGGTGTACACGTGGTGGGTCGAACCGCGTGTCGGGGCAGGCGATCCGTGTACGGCTGCCATCAACCTGATGTCGTTGGTGTTGAAGGGCGACGCCTGAATCGCAGGCCTTTCACCCCTAGGGGTGAAACAAGGTAAACGTTTGACTTCGATCCCCGACCAACGCCTCGAATCGGGCTAGGGTCGAAAGCACAGCGAACCAACTGCTTTGAGGAGAAGAAGTCATGGACGTCATTGCCGCACAAGAGGTTCTCGCCCGTTCGACGGCAACCACCAGCGTCGGCTGGATCGGATACATCATCATCGGCGCACTCGCGGGATGGATCGCAGGCAAGATCGTCAAGGGCAGCGGTTCGGGAATTCTGATGAACATCGTGATCGGCGTCATCGGCGCCCTGTTGGGTGGCTTTCTGCTGAGCTTCTTCCTCGACACCGCATCCGGGGGATGGTGGTTCACCTTGTTCACCGCGGTATTGGGCGCGGTGATCCTGCTGTGGATCGTCGGAATGGTGCAGAGAAGGCGTGTTTAGCGCTCTGGCAGCAACGCCACCGAAACCGTCGCGGCGACTGTCTTCGCCGAGCCCATCTGAATCCACACTTCGAGCTTGTCGGCGGTCCGGCGGCGTCGAAGAGTCAGCTCGGTACCCGGCACGATCGGCCGCAGATATTCGATGACCAGACGGTGGGGCCGCTCGACCAGGTCGGGATGGTCGGCGAGTTCGTCTTCGACCGCCTCCAGGTAGGCGGCGTTGTTGAGGTGCCGGAACGGGTCGAAGTCGGTGACGCGCAGGACGTGGGGGCGATCGGGGAGCACGACGTCGTCGGGGGCGGTGTCCTGGTTCATCGACTTCCAGCGCAGCCGGGTCTCCAGCGCCGTCTCCCCGAGCAGTTCCAGCGCGTGGTCGGTGATCCGTGACGGCATCCCCTGCTCGTTGACGTTGATCCAGAAACCCTCGGTCTCGATCAGCCCGTCCGGGCGTGAGCCGGGGTTGAAGCGGTTGGTCTCGTGTTTCGACGTCACCCGCACCCGCATGTTGGTCCACCGCGTCGACAGCGCGCCGCACCACCGCTCGACGGACACCTCGCCCGGCCAGGAGATCGGTTCGATCACGTCGATGATGGTCCGGCGCACGATCCAATAGGGGTCGGTCTCGACGAACGGGGTCGCGTCGAGGTTGTCATTGGCGGCGTCCTGCAGAAATCGTGCGACGGCGTCGAGGCGTACCCGCATCGCCTGGTCTACGTCGTCGGTGCGGACGCGATAACCTGCTTCGAAGAATCGCGCGCCTTCCTTGCGATCGCTCAGCGGTTCGAACGTGACCGGCAGGTCGGTTGGGCTCACGGAGCGTCCTCACTCTTGGCGATGGTGGGCTTAGCGGCTAAGGTACATTTGACAGCGAAGTAGAACACGTTCTACAAGGCGAACTGCGAGGTAGAGGCCAGATGGCGCACGTAATCACGCGACCCTGCTGCAACGATGGTAGTTGTGTCAGCGTTTGTCCGGTGAACTGCATTCACCCCACGCCCGATGAACCCGACTTCATGACGGCCGAGATGCTCTACATCGACCCGGAGACCTGCATCGACTGTGGTGCCTGCATCGACGAGTGCCCCGTCGAAGCGATCTACCCCGACGACCAGCTCGAAGAGAAAGACGAACCCTACCTGCAGATCAACGCCGACTACTACAAGGATCACGACGTCGAGGGCGGATTGGTCCCGCCGCGCAAGTCACCGCCGCTGCCCGACAAAGAACTCCACGTCGCCATCGTCGGCGCCGGTCCGGCAGCCTTCTACGCCGCCCAGCACCTCGTCGCCAAGCAGTCGGTCAAGGTCGACATGTTCGATCGGCTGCCCACGCCGTACGGCCTCGTGCGTGCCGGCGTCGCACCCGACCACGCCGCCACCAAGGGTGTCGAGCGGACCTACGCGTCGACGGCCAACAAGCGCAACTTCGCCTACTTCCTCAACGTCGAGGTCGGCAAACACGTGACCCACGACGAACTCGCCGAGCGATACCACGCGGTGGTGTACGCGGTGGGCGCGGCGACCGACAAGCGCCTGGGCATCGCCGGTGAAGACCTGCCCGGCTCGATCTCCGCGACCGAGTTCGTCGCCTGGTACAACGGCCATCCCGACTACGCGCACTTCGACGTCGACCTTTCGGGCGAGCGCGCCGTGGTCGTCGGCAACGGCAACGTCGCACTCGACGTAGCCCGCATCCTGGTGTCCGACCCGGCCGCACTGGCCAAGACCGAGATCGCCGACCACGCCCTCGCGAAACTGCGCGAGTCGAATATTCGCGAGGTGGTCCTGCTCGGCCGACGCGGGGTGGCGCAGGGTGCCTACACCAACAGCGAGTTCCTCGCGCTCGGCGACGTCCGCGGCGTCGACGTGATCATCGATCCCGACGAACTCACCCTCGATCCGGCGTCGGCCGCAGCCGAAGCCGACGGCAGCCTCGACTCGACTATCGCCACCAAGGTGCGGCTGGCGCGCGAGTTCGCCGGGCGGTCGAGCACGCCGGGCAACAAGCGAATCGTGTTCCGCTACTTGACTTCTCCGGTGTCGATCGAAGGGGGCGGCAGGACCGAGAAGGTCGTCTGCGTTCGCAACGCCTTCGTCGACGACGCCGACCGCGTCGCGGTCACCGCTACCGGCGAGACCTTCGACCTGCCGACCGGACTCGTCCTGCGCTCCATCGGTTACCGCGGCACGCCGGTCGGGGACTTGCCGTTCGACGCCGTCCGCGGCATCGTGCCGAACGACGGCGGCCGGGTGACCGCCGAAGCAGGCGGCGACGTGGTACCCGGCCTGTATGTGACCGGTTGGATCAAGCGCGGTCCCACCGGCGGCATCGGCCGCAATCGGCTGTGCGGCGAGGAGACCGCGGCCGCGGTGCTCGCGGACTTCATCGCGGGCACGCTCACCGACCCGGCGATCTCGCGCGCCGACGTCGCCGACCTCGTCACCGGCCGCGGCGCCAACCGCATCACCCTCGCGGGCTGGAAGGCCATCGACGCCGTCGAGAAGTCGGCAGGAAAATCCGCGGGCCGTCGCCTGCTGAAGATCGTCACCGTCGAGGAGTTCGAGAAGACCGCTGCTACGGCGGAGGGCTGATCGACCCATGCACGACGACAAGAAACTGCGGATTGCGCTGCTCTCGTACCGCAGCAAACCGCATTGCGGGGGGCAGGGCGTCTACGTGCGACATCTGTCGCGCGAACTGGCGCTGCTCGGGCACAGCGTCGAGGTCTTCTCCGGGCAGCCCTACCCGGAGCTCGATCAATCGGCGCTCGACGCCGGGGTCACGCTCACCGAGGTGCCCAGCCTCGACCTCTACAACGACGCCGATCCGTTCCGTACCCCACGGCTATCCGAGTTCCGCGACTGGATCGACTTCATCGAGGTCGGCGCGATGTGGACGGCCGGATTCGGTGAGCCGCTGACCTTCAGCCTCCGCGTCGCACGACTGCTCAAGGAGCGCCGAGCCGACTTCGACGTCGTGCACGACAATCAGTGCCTCGGGTACGGGCTGCTGCAGATCAAGAGGTACGGATTCCCGCTGATCGCCACGATCCATCACCCGATCACCCGCGACCGAACCCTCGCGGTACGGGCGGCCAAGGGGTTCGCGAAGGTCACCGCGTGGCGCTGGCATTCCTTCCTGCGGATGCAGGGCATCGTGTCGCGGCGGATTCCCGAGTTGCTGACCGTGTCGCGCAGCAGCGAAGTGGACATCCGCAAGGCGTTCGACATTCCCGACGGCGCCCTGACCACCATCCCACTCGGCGTCGACACGGAGGTCTTCCGGCCGTCGCCGGAGCGTGTTCCCGGGCGCGTCGTGTGCATCGCCAGCGCCGACGCGCCGCTCAAGGGCGTCGGGTATCTTCTCGAATCGATCGCCAAGGTCGGGGCTGAACGCCCCGTCGAACTGGTGCTGGTGTCCAAGCTCGATCCAGAAGGCCCGTCCGCCAAGCGAATCGACGAACTGTCCATCGCCGACAAGGTGACCGTCGTATCCGGCATCGACGACGACGAACTGGCCCGATTGCTCTCCACCGCCGAAATCGCATGCGTCCCATCGCTGTACGAAGGATTCTCACTTCCCGCCGTGGAGGCGATGAGCTGCGCGACGCCGCTGGTCGCCACACGTGCTGGTGCGATCCCGGAGGTCGTCGGCGACGACGAGGAAGCCGCGATCCTTGTGCCGCCGCAGGATTCGGGGGCGCTCGCCGCCGCGATCAACAGACTGCTCGGCGATGCCGCCCTGCGTGCACGCCTCGGCGCGGGCGGACGGCGCAGGGTGGAGCAGAACTACAGCTGGGCCGCGGTGGCGGCGAGGACCGCGGCGCATTACCGATCCGTGCTCGACAAAGGAAACACCATTGCTCACAGTTGATTTCGACCGACTGTCCGTCGGTCCGGGGACCAAGGCCATCGACATCGGCGCGGGTCAGGGGCGTCACTCCTATGAGATGTTCCGTCGTGGAGCGGATGTGATCGCCTTCGACATGTCCGAATCGGATATGTCCGACGTCGGCGGGATGTTCGACGCGATGATGGCCGAGGGGCAGGTCCCGGCGTCGGCGAAGGCGCGCGCGGAAGTCGGTGACGCACTGCGGCTTCCGTACGCCGACGATTCCTTCGACGTGGTGCTCATGTCGGAGATCCTCGAGCACATCCCGTCCGACGAGGCGGCGATCGCCGAGATGGTGCGCGTTCTCAAGCCGGGCGGCCTTGCGGCGGTGACGGTTCCGCGTTACTGGCCGGAGAAGGTGTGCTGGGCGCTCTCGGACGCCTACCATGAGGTGGAGGGCGGGCACGTCCGGATCTACAAGGCGTCGGAGCTGGCCGGCAAGCTGCGTGATGCCGGGCTGGAAGTCACCGGCACCGACCATGCGCACGCCCTGCACTCCCCGTATTGGTGGCTGAAATGTGCTGTGGGCGTGGATAACAACGACAACGTCCTGGTCAAGGGCTACCACCAGATGTTGGTGTGGGACATGATGAGCAAGCCGTGGCTGACGGTCCGCGGCGAGCGACTGCTCAATCCGGTGATCGGCAAATCCGTCGCCCTGTACCTGCGTAAGCCGAGGTGACCTCGATGCCCGCGGTGCCCGGCGTCGTCTCTGCCGAGCAGGTGGCCGCCACGGGGGCCGCGATCGCCCGGATGCAGACCGATTCCGGTGCGCTGCCATGGTTTCCGGGCGGCAAGACCGACCCGTGGGATCACATCGAGTCGGCGATGGCGCTGTCGGTCACGGGTTTCGCCGACGAGGCTGAAGCGGCCTACGGTTGGTCGAGGCGGACGCAGCGGCCGGACGGATCGTGGCCCATCGAGTTCCGCGGCGACGTCGTCGTGGACGCCAATACCGACAGCAACTTCTGCGCGTATATCGCTGTGGGAGTGTGGCATCACTATTTGGTCACCGGCGACGACGCGTTCCTCTCAGCGATGTGGCCGACGGTGGATCGCGCCATCGATCTGGTGTGCACATTCCAGCGGCCCGACGGCGCATTCCGCTGGGCGCAGGACCATTCGACTCGCACGATGTTCGACGAAGCGCAGCTGACCGGCAACGCGAGCATCTTTCACGCGCTGGATTGCGCGGTGTCGATAGCGGAAACCCTTGGGCACCAACCGGATCGGTGGACGCGGGCGCACGCTGTGCTGGGCGAGGCGTTCGCGCGCCGGATCGACGTGTTCGAGCCGCCGTCGCAGCACTCGATGGATTGGTACTACCCGGTCCTCGGCGGAGCGCTGCGCGGCGACGTCGGGACGCACCGCATCGCCGAGCGCTGGTCGGAATTCGTGGTGGCGGGCAAGGGGATTCGCTGCGTGAGCCATCGCCCCTGGGTCACCGGTGCCGAGACGAGCGAATTGGTGCTAGCGCTCGACGCCCTCGGCGACGTCGAGCGCGCCACCGAACTGCTGGCGTCGATTCAGCATCTACGCGACCCGGACGGCTCGTACTGGACGGGTCTGGTGTTCTCCGACGGCAAACGGTGGCCGGTCGAGAAGAGTTGCTGGACGTCGGCCGCCGTCGTGCTGGCGGCGGACGCGCTGAGCCGGACGTCGTCGGGCAACGGAATCTTCCGTGACGTGCGGCAACGCGAAGTGACGTACTCAAACCGCTGAACACCAACTAGACTGGTGTCCAGTCAACTGTCTGAAAGGCTTTCGCGATGGAATTCGGAATCGTTCAGTTCACCAGCGATCGGGGGTTGAAGCCGCATGTGCTCGCGCCGCTGATCGAGCAGGCCGGCTTCGCGGCGTATTACGTGCCCGAGCACAGTCACATCCCGACCAAGCGGGAAGCGGCCCACCCCGGAACGGGGGATTCGTCGCTGCCCGACGACCGCTACATGCGCACCCTGGACCCGTGGACCTCGCTCGCCGCCGCCGCCGCGGTGACGTCGAAGATCCGGCTCGCCACCGCGGTCGCCCTGCCGGTGCAGTCCGATCCGCTGACCCTCGCGAAGACGCTGGCCACCCTCGACCATCTCTCCGACGGTCGACTCACCCTCGGCGTCGGATTCGGATGGAACCTCGACGAGCTCTCCGACCACCATGTTCCCGCCGGGCGTCGTCGGACGATGCTGCGCGAATACCTCGAAGCGATGCGCGCGCTGTGGACTCAGGAGGAGGCCGAGTTCGACGGCGAGTTCGTCAAGTTCGGGCCGAGCTGGACCTGGCCCAAGTCGACGCAGACGCAGATTCCAGTGCTCGTCGGCGCCGGCGGCAACGAGAAGAACTTCAAGTGGATCGCCCGCAGCGCCGACGGCTGGATCACCACGCCCGGCGAATCCGACATCGAAGGTTCGGTGACCCTGCTGAACAAGGCGTGGGCCGATGCAGGCCGCGCGGGCACCCCGCAGATCGTCGTCCTCGACACCCGCCCCGACGAGGAACGGCTCGCGAAGTGGAGCGACCTCGGCGTTACGACGGTTCTCTACGGCGTCCCCGACAACGACGTCGACACCGCTCGTGCCTACCTCGCCAAGCGCGCGGGACAACTCGGCCTGGGCTCGGATTGAACCCGGCAAAGTACCGTTGGCGCCTCGGTTTCCGGCATACGCTGAAATGTCCATGACCATCGCGGGGATGGGATGGGGAGAGGACTTTCATGTCGAAGATCAAGAACAGTCTGTCGGAAAACGAGTACAAGTTGATTCTGGCGACTGAGACGGATCGTCTCACCGACCTTTCCGAAGGCAAGCTGCTGAAGTTGCATCGGCGCACCCGCCGCGCCCGCAACAAGGCGGTTCAGCAGTATCGCCGCGCAGGCGCGCAGAAGGTGAGCAAGAAGGGCGGACGAGGTCTCGCGAAGAAGGTCAACGTCCGTCGCGCCGAACGTGCGGAACTGTTCGAGGAAGCGCTGAGCAGGGTCAGCTACCAGCTCGGCGTCGTCGCACACCAGAGCGCGAAAGAGCTCAAAGCCGAGCGTCTCGCCGCGGCGAAGAAGGACAGTCCCGCGCCGCGACTGGCCGCTGATGGAGACGGCAAGGTCGCCTCGAAAGGCAAAGCGCGCGTTGACAAGACACGTCAGTCGTCAGGTCGCAAGAAGTACGAGGCGTCGTCGATCGCGCAGGGCGCCAAGCGACAGGCCAAGCGCGACAACCGCTGACGCCTACGCGCGCTGCAGCACTCGCAGTGACCCGTGCGCGCCGACCTCGCTGAATTTTCCGGAATCCAAAGCCTGGCAGTAGATTTCGTATGGGGGTCGGCCGCCGTCGGCGGGGTCGGGGAACACGTCATGGATCAACAGTGCGCCGCCGGGGCGAACCCATCGTGCCCAGCCGTCGTAGTCGGCCTGTGCGGCTTTCATACTGTGGCCGCCGTCGATGAACACGAAGTCGACGGCCCGGCCCCAGACCCGTGCGGCGTCGACCGACCGGGCGAGCAATCCGAGGACGGTGCCTTCGAGGTCGGCGTCGAAGATCGTTCGCCGGAACCGCGCCGACGTGTCGAGGGTGCCCGCATGCGGATCGACCAGCGACGTGTCGTGGTACTCCCATCCGGGCTGGTGTTCCTCGGAGCCGCGATGGTGGTCGACCGTCACGATCAGCGAGCCCGATTCGATGGCCGCCGATCCGAGAAAAACCGTCGACTTGCCGCAGTACGTACCGATTTCCACGCCGACGCCCACCGAGTCCGGCGTGGTGAGGTACTCGCGGGCGACGTCGTAGAGCGCCGTCGCCTCGTCGACCGGCATGAAGCCGGGGGCGGCGTCGGCGGCGGCGAGCCGCTCGGGCGTCAGTGCGGAGACTGTGGCAGACATGCGCTCGATGCTACCTGTAACGCGTTCTACTTCGCCGTAGAGTCTGAGGCGTAGGGTCAGAACCCATGAAGGCTCAACTGCTCTCCGAAGAAACCGGTCCCGGCGGACTGGCGCTCGTCGACGTCGACGACCCGACGCCGGGCCCCGACCAAGTACTCGTCGACATCAAGTCGTGCGGTATCTGTTTCCCCGATCTCCTGATGACGCAGGGCAAGTATCAACTCCGTCCGCCGCTGCCGTTCACACCCGGAACGGAGGTCGCCGGCGTCGTACGGACTGCGCCCGACGGGTCGTCGATCAAGTCGGGTGACCGCGTGATGGTGGCGTCGATGATCGGTGGTTTCGCCGAGCAGGTCGTCGCGCATCCGATGCAGTTGCTGCCGATTCCCGATGCCATCACGTTCGAGGAGGCGTCGGCGATGGGGATCAACTTTCAGACCGCGTTGTTCGCGTTGAAGATGAGGGCGCAGACGGCGCCGGGCGAGATCGTCGGGGTGCTCGGGTCGGCGGGCGGCGTGGGCATCGCGTCGATCCAGGTGGCAAAGGCCATGGGCGCCAAGGTTATTGCGATGGTGCACCGGACCGGTGCCGAGGACATGCTGCGTGCCGCGGGCGCCGACGAAGTAGTCCAGCTGGCCGACGGGTGGGCCGCGCGGCTCAAAGAATTCGCGCCGGAGGGCGTCGACGTGATGATCGACCCGGTCGGCGGCGAGGTGTTCGACGAGGCACTGCGTCAGGTCGCGCCCGACGGTCGCTACGTGGTGGTCGGCTTTGCGGCCGGAGGGATCCCGACCGTCAAGCTCAATCGCGTGCTGTTTCGCAATATCGCGGTGACCGGTGCAGCGTGGGGCGAGTACGTGCGTACTCATCCGCAGGTGCCGGCTCTGCTGCATGACGAACTGGTGGAGATGATCGACGCCGGGATGCGGCCTCCGGTGAATGTGACCTATGCGTTGGAAGATCTGCCCACCGCACTCACCGACCTCGCCGAGGGGCGGGTCCTGGGTAAGGCCGTCGTCCATATCGCCGATTAGTCAGCCGACGGTCGGCGGTCTGTATTCACACATACATATCGAGGAGAGGTTTGCCATGTGTCGCAACATCACTGAATTGCGTGGTCTGGAACCGCCGGCCACCGAAGACGAGGTCGAGGCCGCCGCGCGGCAGTACGTCCGCAAGGTCAGCGGGATCCGCTACCCGTCGGCCGCCGTCGAGGCAGCGTTCGAGAAGGCTGTCGCCGAGGTGACCGCCACGACCCGAGAGTTGTTGGGGGAGTTGCCACAACGACGCCAGCCACCGAAGACGGTGCCACCGCTTCGCCGACCGGAGGTGCAGGCGCGTATCGCAGCGCGGCAGGGATAATTCGATTGTTCGACGATCCGCTACCACGTACCGTCCTTCGAGCAGCAAATTGGTCAAAGGATAGGAAAGACGATGAACGGCTTCCCGGTGCAGCTCTCGGGCGCACCGAACACATTGATGTGGGCGAACGAGTACGAGATCGAACCGCAGGCTCTGCAGCAGCTCCGTAACATCTCGAAGCTGCCCTGGATTCACGGGCTGCGCGTCATGCCCGACGTCCACTTCGGCAAAGGCGCGACCGTCGGGTCGGTGATCGCGATGCGCAATGCCGTGTCGCCCTCGGCGGTCGGCGTCGACATCGGCTGCGGCATGGAGGGCGTGCAGACATCGCTCACCGCGAACGATCTGCCCGACAACTTGCACGCGTTGCGGACCCGGATCGAATCGTATGTACCCGTCGGCTTCAACATGCACGACGACGTGGTCGGTCGACACAAGATGTCGACCCGCACCAAGTGGCACATGAACGAGTTGTGGGATTCCTTCGACGACCTCGACCCTGCGGTTCACGGTCGCCGCTCACGGGCGGGACGTCAGATGGGCACGCTCGGTGGCGGCAACCACTTCATCGAAGTCTGTCTCGACGAGAACGAGCGCGTATGGCTCATGCTGCATTCGGGCTCGCGGAACATCGGCAAGGAGATCGCCGAACGGCACATCGGAGTCGCGAAGACGTTGACGCACAACGTCGAACTGCCCGACGCCGAACTGTCGGTGTTCCTTGCGGGCACTCCCGAAATGGATGCCTACCGGCGCGACCTCACGTGGGCGCAGAACTACGCCGCCAAGAACCGCGCGGTCATGCTCGACCTCGTCAAGCAGGCCGTCGTCGACGAGTTCCCCACAGCGGGCGTAACTTTCGGCGAGCAGATTTCCTGCCACCACAACTACGTGGCGGAAGAGGAGGTCGACGGTGAGAAGATGTACATCACCCGTAAGGGCGCAATCCGTGCCGGGGCAGGCGATCTCGGGCTGATCCCCGGGTCGATGGGCACCGGGTCGTACGTGGTCCGAGGGCTGGGTTCGGTTGATTCGTTCGCGAGTGCGTCACACGGTGCGGGCCGAAAGATGTCGCGCGGCAAGGCGAAGCGGACCTTCACAGTCGACGACCTCGTCGCGCAGACTGAGGGCGTCGAGTCCCGCAAGGACCGCGGAGTGCTCGACGAGATCCCCGGAGCGTACAAGGACATCAACGAAGTCGTTGCGGCACAGGCGAATCTCGTCGAGGTCGTGGCATTCCTCCGGCAGATTGTCTGCGTGAAGGGGTAGCGCATCCAGGCGTGTCGCAACCGTCTGCTCCCTGAGTGCCGTGGTCGTCGCTCGTGTCGCAACGCGCTGCTCCCCGAGTGCCGTGGTCGTAGCTCGTGTCGCACCCCTCTGCTGCCCGAGTGCTGTCGTCGTCGCTCGTGCCGCAACCCCCT
>NZ_JABBNB010000037.1 GCF_012933505.1 Gordonia asplenii | reverse complement strand
CTAGTAGCGGGCTGAGTGCAATCTGTCCCGTGGTCGGGTGGAGTGGATTCTGTCTCGTGGTGGCTGCCGAGGGAGTATTTCCCTCGCCGCGACTGAGCGGGCAGAGTGGAATCTGCCCGTCGGGTGGAGTGGAATCTGCCCGTCGTCGGGCCGCGGGAGTATCTCCCTTGCCGTGGCTGAGCGGGCCGAGTGCAGTCTGTCCCGTGGTGCCTGCCGAGGGGGTATCTCCCTTGCCGTGGCTGAGCGCGCAGAGTGCAATCTGTCCCGATGTCGGGTGGAGTGGATTCTGTCTCGTTGTGCCTGCCGAGGGAGTATTTCCCTCGCCGCCCCTGAGCGCGCAGAGTGCAATCTGCCCGACGTCGACTTTCTACGGGATCAGCGCGATCGACCCCGTCGTCGCTCGCGACTCCAAGTCGGTGTGTGCCTGCGAAGCCTCGGCCAGGGGATAGGTCTGGCCCACCCGCGGCGACAGCTTGCCCGACTGCACCGCGTCGAAGATTTCGCCCGCGCGCCAACGGAATTCGTCGGGGTCGGAAATGAAATGGGCCAGGGTGGGTCGCGTCAGCGACAGTGATCCCGACGTATTGAGCCGCTGCAGATCGAATGGCGGCACCGGTCCGCTGGCGGCACCGAACACGACGACGGTTCCGCGGATCGCCGTCGACGACAGGCTCGCGTCGAAAGTGTCCCTGCCGACGCCGTCGTAGGTCACGCGGACGCCCTTGCCGTCGGTGAGGCGACGGACCTGGGCGCCGAGGTCGGGGGCGTAGCGCAACACGTGGGTCGCCCCGGCAGCCTTCGATAGTTCCGCTTTCTCGTCCGTCGACACCGTCGTGATGACATGCAGATGCTTGGCGTGGGCCAGTTGCGTGAGCAGCAGCCCGACGCCGCCTGCACCCGCGTGAACCAGAATGGTGTCGCCGGCCTGCGGATAAGCGCTGCCGTCGAGCAGGTAGTGCGCGGTGAGCCCCTGCAGGAGGAGGGTTCCGGCAACTTCGTCGGAGACTTCGGCGGGCACCCGGGCGGCCTTGGCCTCGGGGACCGCGACCAATTCGGCGTAACTTGCGGGCACGTCGCACCAGGCGACGCGGTCGCCGACAGAGAAATGAGTCACATCCGCGCCGACGGCGCGAACCACACCGGCCCCTTCCGCCCCTGGAATGTAGGGCGGCTGGGACGGATACAGACCGCGTCGCAGATAGGTGTCGATGAAGTTGACGCCCACCGAAGTGGTCTCCACCAGCAGGTCCCCGGGGCCTGGGGAGGGGTCCGGCACCTCTCCGTAGGTCAGTACTTCCGGTCCACCGTGCGCGTTCACCTGTATCGCCCGCATGGCTAACAGTTCTACACGACGAAGTATGCTTGGCGGCTATGAGCGAAGACACGACGACCATCGAACCGACCGCCGTCGAGGCGCCCGGCCACGTCGTGGCGTCGATCCAGAAGTTCGTCTCCCGCGAGAGCGGCGAGGCGACCGCGGTGATCCAGCCGATCGGCGCAGCCGGAGTCCGGATCACCCTGGTCGGAGCCGACGGCGGCATCCTCGGTGATCGCGTCGTCGCCGACGTCGCGACTGCCGAAGCCGTGGTCAACGCCGTCGACGGACTCAGCATCGGTGAATGGGATCGCGCCCTCGTCTCGTCGACGACCGTCAAGCCCTCGCATTACCGCAAGATGGCCGGCTGGGTTGCCCGGCAGACCCGTTTCCCGAAGCCCCGCAATCGCGCGTCGCTGTAGGGCGTGAACCGCTATCTACGACGGGCCGTAGTATGAGCAGCGTGGGTCAAAACGTTGCATACCGTGGTTTCCTGCGACTCGTCGACTTTCTGCCGCTCCCGACCGTCCGAACGCAGCGTCGGATCGCCCTCGCGGTACTGCTCAGCCAGGCGCTCATCGCGGTCACCGGGTCGATCGTCCGCGTCACCGCGTCGGGTCTCGGTTGCCCGACCTGGCCGAAATGCTTCGACGATTCGCTAGTCCCGCTGGCCTCCAATCAAGTGCCCTGGTGGCATCAGGCGATCGAGTTCGGTAATCGGCAGATCGCCGTGTGGATCGTCGTAACCTGTTCGGCGGCAATCGTTCTCGCGGTGCTCCGCGCTCGACGTCGGCGCGAGATCCTGATCTACGCCTGGATCATGCCCGCGTCGACGCTGTTTCAAGGCGTCCTCGGCGGCATAACGGTGCTCACCGGACTGAGTTGGTGGGTCGTCGGGTCGCACATGCTGGTGTCATGCGCGATGGTCGCCGCGGCGGCCACGCTGTACGTCAAGGTCGGACAACCCGACGACGGGGTCATCACCTCGCAGGCCCCGCAGTCGTCGCGCAATCTGGTCGCGTGGTCGGCGGTTGTGATGGCACTGGTGCTGACCGCCGGAATGACGGTCACCGGTGCCGGGCCGCACGCCGGCGACCGCACGCGTCCCGAAGCGATGGACCGCTTCAATGCCAGCATCCCAATGCTCACCACGATTCACGGCTTGCTCGTCGCGTTGTACTTCGTGCTGATCGTGTCGGCGACGGCGCAGATCTGGCGCGGTGGCGCCGCTGATGTCGTTCGACGCCGCGCGGTGATCGTGCTTGTCGTCGCGGGCGCGCAATCGCTGATCGGCATCGTGCAGTACTTCACGAACGTCCCGGCGCTGCTCGTCGTGCTGCACGTCGCGGGTGCGTGCTCGGTCATCGCCGAGACAATGATCCTGTTCCAGGTGATGAAGCCACGGATGGCCCGCGACGAAGTGACCGCGGTCCCGCATTTCGCCGGGTGAGATGAGCTCGTGGGTGGGTGGTCACGCGTCGGTCTGGTGGGTTGAGTCGGGTTTCACCGGTCGGGGCACTCGATCTGCTGGTTGAGCCGCGAGGAGCGCTAGCGACGAGCGTGTCGAAACCTCTGTACCACAATGCATTTGATGGTAGCGCACGTGTCGAACCGTGATGGTATCGAACATCGAGGCGTGTGCACCCGTGGTGTGCACACGCGTCACTTGCCGGGTGACATCGACGATATTGGCGCACATCATCGAAAGTCGTTGTGGCTGAGAGGTTTCGACACGGACTCGGCTAGCGCTACTTCGACTCAGCTAGCTGCCTCGCTCAGCACGGCGCTCGTCCGGCTCAACCAGCAGGGGCGCTTCGGCCGGTGGATCCAGGTTGAGCGAGCGCAGCGAGTCGAAACCGACGCGACCGCGGCCTGTCTCGACGTCGGCGTACGTGTGTGGTTTCGACACGGGCCTACGCTAGCGCTTCGGCCCGGCTCAACCAGCGGTGGAACATTCCGGCCCGGCGGATGACCAGCGGCGGAACATTTCGGCCCGGCTCACCCAGCGGACGACCAGCGGCGGAACATTGCAGCCCGGTTCAACCACCGGCGGAACACTCCGGCCCGGTCAAACACGGAGTGACAAGGCTACGAGAACTTGAACCAGCGCACGGCGCCGGCCGCGCCGACGATGGCCCACACGGCCAACACGACCACGCCGAAGGCGTCGAATGAGCCGGCGGCGGCCCGACTGAGCGCCTCGGTGAGCGCACCCGACGGTGAGCAGCGCGCGGCCCAGTGCACCCAGTTCGGAATCGACGACGACAGCACCACCAGGCTGCCGATGCCCAGCAGCACGAACCAGATCAGATTGGCAAGGGCCAGAACGACTTCGGCCTTCAGCGTGCCGCCGAGCAGCAGTCCCAGCGCGGCGAACGCGGCGGTGCCCAGGGCGATGATGACGGCGCCCAGCAGCAGCCCGGCGACGTCGGGCCGCCACCCGAAGACCAGCCCGATCGCGCCGACGATCAGCGACTGCAGGATCACTACCGCGGTCACCGCGATCGATTTGCCCGCGATGATGCCCCAACGCGGAATCGGCGTCGCGCCGAGGCGTTTGAGCGCCCCGTAGCGCCGGTCGAATCCGACGGCGATGGCCTGTCCGGTGAACGCGGTCGACATCACCGCGACGGTGAGGATCGCCGGGACGAAAGTCGTCGCACGCGCGGCCGAGTCGGAGCCGAGGCTGGTATCGAGCGGCAGCAGGCACAGTCCGACCAACAGTGTGATCGGGATGAACATGGTCAGTAGCAACTGCTCGCCGTTGCGCAACAGCAGCACGAACTCCAACCGCGACTGCGCCGCGAGCATCTGCGGCAACGACGCGGCCTTCGGTCGGGGCGTGAAGACCCCGGGGGCGAACCGATTCACGAGCGGACCTCCCGGCCGGTCAACGATAGGAATACGTCCTCGAGGCTGCGGGTGTCGACGCGTAGGTCGGTGATGAGCACGTCGCGCGCCGCGCACCATGCGGTGATGGCGGTGATGACGTTCGGCGTCACGTCGCCGACCACGACGAACGTTCCCGACGTCGACTCGGTGAGCCGATATCCGTCGGGCAGCACGGCACCGAGTGCGACGACGTCGACGTCGCCGACCGCGGTGAACCGCAACTCGCCGTCGGCGCCGCGTGAAGTCAGTTCCTCCGGTGTGCCCGACGCCACCACCTGCCCGGCGTCGATGATGACGATCCGATCGGCGAGTTCCTCGGCCTCATCCATCAGGTGGGTGGTCAGCAGTACCGACACACCGTCGTCGCGCAGCCGGGAGATCAACTCCCACACCAGGATTCGGGCGTGAGCGTCGAGGCCGGCGGTGGGCTCGTCGAGGAAGACCAACTCCGGTCGTCCGACGATGGCGCAGGCCAGGGCCAGCCGCTGCTGTTGGCCGCCGGAGAGTCGACGATAGGGTGTGCGCTCCACCTCGGTCAGCCCGAGCTCGGTGAGCAGCCAGTCGACGTCGAGCGGCTCGGCGGAATACGACGCGCACAGTCGCAGCATCTCGCCCGCGCGCGCGCCGGGGTAGGCGCCGCCGCCCTGCAACATCACGCCGACCCGGCGGCGCAACTCGTCGTTGTCGGAGCCGGGATCGAGTCCGAGGACCTCGACGACGCCGGCGTCGGGGGCAGTGAATCCCTCGCAGATCTCGACGGTGGTCGTCTTGCCGGCACCGTTGGGTCCGAGCAGCGCGAGAACGCTGCCGGCGGGAAGGTCGAGATCGAGCCCGTTCACCGCGGTTCGCGTCCCGAACTTCTTGACCAGACCGCGCACTCGCAGGGCCGGTTTCGGGTCTTCGATGTCCACGGGCACGCCGCTCAGCCTATGCGGTGACCGCGCAGACGCCGAAGTCGCCTCGGCGCTGTTGTTAGCTGCCTCACACGGGTGTGTCGGCCCGCTCGGCGCGCTCCCGACGCCGCTTCTGCCAGGGGAACTCTTCGAAGAACAGCGCCGTGAGCACGGCGACCATGATCACACCGGCGAGTACGCCCTGTGCGAGCACGACGCCGCTGGTGTTGGAGCTCGTCGGCATGACGGCGATCGCCATGATCGCCGAGATGGCGATCGCACCGAGCCGGAACCAGCGTCCAGTGGCCCAGGCGGCCAGCGGCACGACGGCCCACAGCAGATACCAGGCCTGCGCGAACGGCGATAGCAGCACCACCGTCGCCATCGCGATGCCGAGCGCGCCCACCGGATGCAGGCGGCCGGCGAGCGTCGCGAGCATCCACCGGATGATGAACAGCCCGGCGATGAGCTGCGCCACCGGCCGCACGACGTCGAGGATGGCCTGGGTGTGATCGCCGAGGCCCAACCCGATGCCGAACCGCCCCGACGTCACCGACAGCAGCGTCGGCATCGACATCCACGACCGCACGACGTCGCCGGTGCTCAGCGTCTTGGTCCAGCCGAATCCGAGGCCCGTCCCGACGCAGATGCCGACCACCACGACGATCAGGACCGTTCCGGTGACCGTCGCCGACGCCGCGAGCGCGTAGACCGACTGCTTTGACCGCGCCCACCACTGATTGCGCGGCGCGTGGCGCAGCGCGGGCAGCGTCGCACCCCAGCGTCGGGCCAGGGCGACGCCGATGAACGCCAACGCCAGAATCGACGTCGCCTTGACCATCGCCGACGCCGAGATCACGGCCACACCGAGGATCAGCATCCAGCCCGCCGAACTGGGCAGAAAGCGCGTCCATCCGACGTCGTCGCTGCGCAGCAGGTCACGTGACGAGTCCAGGCCGCGGAAACAGAACTCCAGGCCGACGAGCATCAGTCCGAGCATCAGCGCTTCGTTGTGGATGCCGCCCACGAGATGCAACAGCAACAGCGGGTTCATCGCGCCGAGCCATAGGGCGGCCACCGACGAGACGCCGCAGCGTCGGGCCAGGCGGGGCAGTGCCCAGACGATCAACGCCACGCCGGCCAACGCCAAGACGCGGTGCAAGAAGATGGCGGCGGTGATGTTGTCGCCGGTCACCCGGGTGATCTGCTCGCCGATCCACAGGAACAGCGGCCCGTACGGCGCGGGCGTGTCGCGCCACAGATTGGGCACCGACCTGGTCAGCACATGGTCGACGCCGAGTCCGCGGATGGGGCTCACGACATAGGGGTCCATGCCGCGGTAGGCGATCGCCGACTGAGCGAGATAGGAGTAGATGTCCTTGGACAGCAGCGGCGGCGCGATCGCGATCGGGATGATCCACAGCATCAGCGTGCGATCGGCCTGCTTGCGCGTCATCCGCCGGGCCGGGCTGCGCCGCTGATACACCTCGACGCTGAACCGTCCGACGGCGAACCGGCCCAGCAGCAACCATGCGACGACCAGCATGATCGTGCCGCCGATCGACAGCGTCAGCGCCGTGCTCCACATCCGCGACGGCAGCGACAGCACACGCATCCCGGCGACCGGATTCTGCAGCACGGGGATGGCGCCCGAGCCGAGCGACCCGACGAGCAGCAGGATCGAACCGGTCGCGCCGAACAGTTTGATCCGCTGCAGCCGCCGCGATTCGGCGGCGTTGAGCGGCCCGACCTCGTGCTCATCGGCGTGCATCCGCGCCATCGCGACGCCGTAGTCGCCCGTGGAGTCGGCGTCGGGGACCGGCTTGGCGGTTCGACGCAGGGTCTCCGACGTCAATCCGAGGTAGTCCAGGAGAGCATTGGGCACGACGACGACTGTATCCGCCGAGTGCGACACGCAGGCGCACCGCGCTCGACGCCGGGCCGCGCGAACCGCACTGGCACCGTGCACGGCCCGACCCGACCCGGACATAAGGCAACCCTTGCTTGGCAGGCGGGAAGTATTTACGTCACACTGGTGTTGTGAAAAGCGTGACCGACCGATCGACCGAGGGTGCCCACGGCGCAGGCGACGACCTGCTGCCGGGTTCCGCCGACGGTCAAACACGCGACGCGGTCATCAAACTCCTCGTCGAAGACGGCCCGCTCAAGGCCGCTGACATCGCCGAACGCCTCGGCATCAGCCCGGCGGGCGTGCGTCGGCACCTTGACGCGCTGACCGCGGCGGGCGACATCGAGCCGTCGAGCGCCGAATACGGCGTGATGGCCGGCCATCGCGGTCGCGGACGCCCGGCCAAATGGTTCCAACTGACTCCCGCCGGTCGGGGCAAGCTCCGGCACGCCTACGACGATCTCGCCGGCGCGGCCCTGCGCGCGTTGCGCGACGTCGCAGGCGAGGAGGCGGTGGAGAAGTTCGCCCGTGACCGCGTCGCGGGGCTCACCGCTCACATCGAGCCGGCGGCGTCGCCCGAAGCGGTCCCGGCGACGGTCGAGGCCATCGCCTCGGCCTTGACTGGTGCCGGCTACGCCACCAACACCCGCCACGTCGGGACCGGCGTCCAGATCTGCCAGCATCATTGTCCGGTCGCCCATGTCGCGGCCGAGTTCCCCGCCCTGTGCGAGGCGGAGACCGCGGTCTTCACCGAATTGCTCGGCACGCACGTGCAGCGATTGGCGACCATCGCCAACGGTGACTGCGCGTGCACCACCAATGTTCCGTTGATCCGCGTGGATTGACCGGCCGCTCGCAAGTAGCTCCACACCCCCTCGACGCGACAGCCCCCGCGCCGAAACCGAGAAAGAAAGGCATTGCCATGACGGTGACCGATCCCACGGTGCCCACGACGGCGTCGAGTGCTGGGCAGTTGACCCAAGAGGAGACCATCGCGTCGCTCGGCACGTACGGCTACGGCTGGTCCGACTCCGACGAGGCCGGTGCCAGCGCACAGCGCGGTCTGTCCGAGGCAGTCGTGGCCGACATCTCGGGTAAGAAGAACGAGCCCCAGTGGATGCTCGATCAGCGTCTCAAGGCGCTCAAGATCTTCGACCGCAAGCCCATGCCGAGCTGGGGTGGCGACCTCGACGGCATCGACTTCGACAACATCAAGTACTTCGTGCGTTCCACCGAGAAGCAGGCTGCTTCGTGGGAGGACCTGCCCGAGGACATCAAGAACACCTACGACCGCCTGGGCATCCCGGAGGCGGAGAAGCAGCGCCTGGTCGCCGGCGTCGCCGCTCAGTACGAGTCGGAGGTCGTCTACCACCAGATCCGTGAGGACCTGGAGCAGCAGGGTGTCATCTTCCTCGACACCGACTCGGGTCTGCGTGAGCATCCCGAGCTGTTCCAGCAGTACTTCGGAACCGTCATCCCGGCCGGCGACAACAAGTTCTCCGCGCTGAACACCGCGGTGTGGTCGGGCGGATCGTTCATCTACGTGCCGCCGGGCGTGCATGTCGACATCCCGCTGCAGGCGTACTTCCGGATCAACACCGAGAACATGGGGCAGTTCGAGCGGACGTTGATCATCGTCGACGAGGGCGCCTACGTGCACTACGTCGAGGGCTGCACCGCGCCGATCTACAAGACCGACTCGCTGCACTCGGCCGTTGTGGAGATCGTCGTCAAGAAGGGCGGCCGCTGCCGCTACACGACCATCCAGAACTGGTCGAATAACGTCTACAACCTGGTCACCAAGCGTGCCAAGGCCGAGGCCGGCGCCACCATGGAGTGGGTCGACGGCAACATCGGGTCCAAGGTGACCATGAAGTACCCGGCGGTGTGGCTGACCGGTGAGCACGCCAAGGGCGAGGTGCTCTCGGTCGCGTTCGCCGGCGCGGGCCAGCACCAGGACACCGGATCCAAGATGGTCCACCTCGCACCCAACACGTCGAGCAACATCGTCTCCAAGTCGGTGGCGCGCGGCGGCGGCCGGGCGTCGTACCGCGGTCTGATCAAGATCAACCACGGCGCACACGGCAGCCGGTCGACGGTGAAGTGCGACGCACTGCTCGTCGACCAGATCAGCCGCAGCGACACCTACCCGTACGTCGACATCCGCGAGGACGACGTCACGATGGGCCACGAGGCCACCGTGTCGAAGGTCTCCGACGACCAGCTGTTCTACCTGATGAGCCGCGGTCTGACCGAGGACGAGGCGATGGCGATGGTCGTGCGCGGCTTCGTCGAGCCGATCGCCAAGGAGCTGCCGATGGAATACGCGCTCGAACTCAATCGCCTGATCGAACTGCAGATGGAAGGGGCCGTCGGCTAAATGAGTGCCGAGAATGTAGCCGAGGCTTTGGAGTCAACGAGCGCCGGGAGCGCAGCGAGCGGGCTCACTTCAGCGACCCCGGGCGTCGTGCACAGCAAGGGCGAGGCTTTCACCTCGTTCGACGTCGACGCCTTCGAGGTACCCAGCCCGCGGGAAGAGGCGTGGCGGTTCACCCCGTTCCGCCGCCTGCGCGGACTGCACGACGGGTCGGCGGTGCGTACCGCTGATGCGACGGTGACGGTCGAGGGCCTCGTCGACGGCGTCACCGCCGAGACAGTCGAGCGTACCGACGCCCGCCTCGGTCAGGGCGGTGTGCCCTTCGATCGGGTCGCGGCACAGTCGTACTCATCGTTCACCTCCGCCACGGTGGTCACCGTGGGCCGGGAGGTCGAGGTGGCCGACCCCATCACCGTCACCGTTGACGGCCCCGGGGAAGGCGAGGTGGCCTTCGGTCATCTGCAGGTCCGGCTGGAAGCCTTCGCGCGCGCCGTCGTCGTGATCGACCAGCGCGGCAGCGGAACCTACGGCGAGAACATCGAGTTCATCGTCGGCGACTCGGCGCACCTGACCGTCGTCAACGTCCATGACTGGGCCGACGACACCGTCCACGTCGCCGCGCACCACATCCGGCTCGGCCGCGACGCGGTGATCCGCCACTTCGCCGTGAGCCTCGGCGGCGACCTCGTCCGCCTGGCACCGGTCGTGCACTACGACGGCCCCGGCGGCGATGCCGAACTGCTCGGTCTCTACTTCGCCGACGCCGGACAGCATCTCGAGCAGCGACTGCTGGTCGATCACAGTCAGCCCAACTGCCGCTCGCACGTCACCTACAAAGGTGCGCTGCAGGGAGATCCGGGCAACCGCGCGCGCGAGGCGCACACCGTGTGGATCGGCGACGTGCTGATCCGTCCGGAAGCCGAGGGCACCGACACCTTCGAGCTCAACCGCAACCTGGTGCTCACCGACGGCGCCCGCGCCGACTCGGTGCCCAACCTGGAGATCGAGACCGGCGAGATCGTCGGGGCGGGCCACGCCAGCGCCACCGGACGATTCGACGACGAGCAACTGTTCTACCTGCAGGCCCGCGGCATTCCCGAGGACCAGGCCCGACGCCTCGTCGTTCGTGGCTTCTTCGGGGAGATCATCGCCAAGATCGCCGTACCCGACCTGCGCGAACGCCTCTCCGCCGCGGTCGAAAAAGAACTCGAATCCGCCGGCGCCTGACGGCGACCCGCATCCCAGAACCTAACAGCCCAAGGAAAGCACCTCCCATATGACCACGCTTGAAATCCGTGACCTGCACGTCAACGTCGCCCAGTCCGACGCCGACGCCGAGCCCATCAACATCCTCAAGGGTGTCGACCTGACCGTGCGCTCGGGTGAGACGCACGCGATCATGGGTCCTAACGGCTCGGGCAAGTCGACGCTGTCGTACGCCATCGCCGGGCATCCCAAGTATGAGGTCACCGGCGGCTCGATCACCCTCGACGGCGAAGACGTCCTGGGGATGACGGTGGACGAGCGCGCCCGCGCGGGTCTGTTCCTGGCCATGCAGTACCCGGTCGAGGTGCCCGGCGTCTCGATGAGCAACTTCCTGCGCACCGCGGCCACCGCGGTCCGTGGCGAGGCTCCCAAGCTGCGCCATTGGGTCAAAGAGACCAAGGAAGCCATGAATGAGCTGGAGATCGATCCGTCGTTCTCCGAGCGCAGCGTCAACGAAGGCTTCTCCGGCGGTGAGAAGAAGCGCCACGAGATCTTGCAGCTCGACCTGCTCAAGCCGAAGATCGCCATCCTCGACGAGACCGACTCGGGCCTCGACGTCGACGCACTGCGCGTCGTGTCTGCCGGTGTGAACCGCTACAAGGAGCGCGAGAACGGCGGCATCCTGCTGATCACGCACTACACGCGCATCCTGCGCTACATCAAGCCCGACTTCGTGCACGTGTTCGTCAACGGCCGCATCGTCGAATCGGCCGGCCCGGAGCTCGCCGACGAGCTCGAAGAGAACGGCTACGTGCGCTTCACCGGCGCGGCGGCTGGCGCCAAATAGTCCACGTCTGACACTGGGAGGCGGTCTGATGAGCATTGCCACCGATACCACCACGCTCGACGTCGCCGCGCTACGGCGGGATTTCCCCATCCTGTCGCGTACCGTGCGCGACGACAAACCGCTGGTGTACCTCGATTCCGGCGCGACGTCGCAGCGGCCCGTCCAGGTGCTCGACGCCGAGCGGAACTTCCTCGTCACGCATAACGCCGCGGTTCACCGCGGTGCGCATCAGCTGGCCGAGGAGGCCACCGATGCCTACGAGCACGCGCGCGAAGCGATCGCCCGTTTCGTCGGGGTCACCGCGAACGAAATCGCGTTCACCAAGAACGCCACCGAGTCGTTGAATCTGGTGACCTACACGCTCGGCGACGACCGCAGCGCCTCGATCTTCGGCGGCAAGCCGCTGGGACCGGGCGACACCGTCGTCATCACCGAGCTCGAGCACCACGCGAATCTCGTTCCCTGGCAGGAACTGTGCCGTCGGACCGGGGCGACGCTGAAGTGGTACGGCGTCACCGACGACGGCCGGATCGACCTCGACTCGCTCGACCTCGACGAGACCGTCAAGGTGATCTCGTTCACTCATCAGTCGAATGTCACCGGTGCGGTCGCCGACGTCGCCGAGCTCGTCCGCCGCGCCCGTGCGGTCGGCGCGCTGGTGGTGCTCGACGCCTGCCAGTCGGTGCCGCACATGGCCGTCGACCTGCGTGCGCTCGACGTCGACTTCGCCGCGTTCTCCGGACACAAGATGTTCGGCCCGTCCGGCGTCGGTGTGCTCTACGGCAAAGCGGCACTGCTGGAACAACTTCCGCCGTTCATCACCGGCGGTTCGATGATCGAGACGGTCACCATGGAGGTGTCCACCTACGCGCCGCCACCGCAGCGCTTCGAGGCAGGCGTGCCGATGACGTCACAGGTCGTCGGGCTCGGTGCCGCCGTCGAATACCTGTCCGGATACGGTATGGAAGCCATTGCGGCGCATGAGCATTCGCTCACCGAGCGAGCATTGGACGCACTCGGCGACATCGCCGGTGTGCGCATCGTCGGCCCGCCGACCGCCGAGAACCGGGGCGGTGCGGTCTCGTTCGTCGTCGACGGCATCCACGCCCACGACCTCGGCCAGATCCTCGACGACGAGGGCGTCGCGATCCGCGTCGGACACCACTGCGCGTGGCCGCTGCATCGTCGGTTCGGCGTCGCCGCGACGGCACGTGCGTCGTTCGCCGCATACAACACGCTCGACGAAGTCGACGCGCTCGCAGCGGCGATCGTCAAGGCGCAGAAGTTCTTCGGGGCGGTGTAGGCCGTGCGGATGGAACAGATGTACCAAGAGGTGATCCTCGATCACTACAAACACCCGCACGGTCGTGGCCTGCGCGATCCGTTCGCCACCGAGGTGCACCATGTCAACCCGACCTGCGGCGACGAGGTGACCCTACGCGTGGCGTTGTCCGACGACAACGCCACCGTCGCCGACATCTCGTATGACGGTCAGGGCTGCTCGATCTCGCAGGCGTCGACGTCGGTGCTGTACGACCAGATCGTCGGCCTGCCGGTGGACCAGGCGTTGGCGACGCTCGACTCGTTCAACGCGATGATGACCTCCCGCGGCACCGACGAGGGAGACGACGAGATCATCGGCGACGGCGTAGCATTCGCCGGTGTGAGCAAGTACCCGGCGCGGGTGAAGTGCGCGCTGCTGGGATGGATGGCATTCAAGGACGCGTTGAGTCAGGCAGTGCATCTCGACGGCGACGTGAGCGAGGAATCCGCATGAGTGAAGACACCGTGACCACAACCGATCAGGCAGCCGTACCGGCGCCGGTCGCGACGGCGTTGCCGCTGATCGACGACGTCGAGGAGGCGATGCGCGACGTGGTGGACCCCGAGCTCGGCATCAACGTCGTCGATCTGGGGCTCGTCTATGGAATCGAAGTGACCGACGATGCCGTCGCCAAGATCGACATGACCCTGACGTCAGCGGCGTGCCCGCTGACCGATGTCATCGAAGACCAGTCCCGCGCGGCTCTGGTCTCCAGCGGCCTGTGTACCGAGCTGGAGATCAACTGGGTGTGGCTGCCGCCGTGGGGTCCGGACAAGATCACCGACGACGGTCGTGAGCAGCTGAGGGCGCTCGGCTTCACTGTCTAGCGGCGGACCGCAATTCCGACAGAACGGCCCAGATCCCACACTCAGGTGTCGGATCTGGGCCGTTCTGTCGGAAATGCGCCGTGAGTGCGCCCGCGAAACAAATCGGGATGCGGGCGCGTTACACACACCATGGCAACGATTGAGCTGACCGGCGAAGTATTCGACCAAACCGTCCAAGACAACGACATCGTCCTCGTCGACTTCTGGGCGGAGTGGTGCGGGCCCTGTAAGCAGTTCGGCCCCGTCTTCGAGCGGGTCTCCGAGAAGTACCCCGACCTAGTCTTCGGCAAGGTCGACACCGAAGCTCAACAACAGCTCGCCAGCGCCGCGAACATCCGCTCCATCCCGACGCTGATGGTCTTCAAGAAGGGCTACCTCGTCTTCAACGAAGCCGGAGCTTTGCCGCCCAAGGCGCTTGAGTCGCTGGTCGAGCAGGTCGTCGACCTCGACATCGACAAGGCCGTCGCGGAGCAGGCCGCGGCGAAGGACGTCTAGGGGCCGACTTCTGTGTTGGTCCCCGTCGGCTTGCGTGGTTTCGACACGGGTCTGCGCTAGGACGGTGCTGATTAACGCCGAAACGTCCCTCACCCGCTGGTTGAGCCGGGACGGAGCGCAAGCGGAGTCCCGTGTCGAAACCTCGCAAGACGACGATGCCAACGAATCCAAACGCCTTGTGACAGTTGTCAATTCGACTCACCTTGGTTTCGACGCGGGCGCGTCTCGCTTCGCTCGTCGGGCCCGGCTCAACCAGCGGGTGCGCGCCGCCCGTTGGATTGATCAGCACCCTCGTAGCGCTTCGACCCGGCTCAACCAGCGGAAATCGCAACCCGTCAGCTCGGCTCGACGTCGGGTGTCGGGCCGGCGGGTAGGTGGACCCGTTCACCCTCGCGGTCGAAGATGGTGAGGATTTCGGTGGTCGCCTCGTGTGCGGACAGGCAGTGCGGGACCATCGTCGAGAACTCGGCGGCGTCGCCGGTCTCGACGAAGATGGTGCGTTCACCCAGCCGCAGACGCAGGGTGCCCGACAGTACGGTGAACCAGTCGTGGCCGGGGTGGACGCGCAGTTCGTCGGACCCGGGTGGGGTGGGGTCGATTCGCATCTTGGCGACGGTAACCCCGTTGACGGCGCGGTCGCGGGACAGGATCCACGTGGTTCGCCCGGGCCACTGTTGAGGTTCGGGGCGGATCACGACGTCGGTGTCGTCGATCGGTTCGACCAGCTGGTCGATCGACGTCCCCAGCGCCCGCGCGATGGGCACTAGCTGGTCGAGCGCGATGCGCCGATGTCCGGTCTCCAGGCGGGACAACGTCGAAGGGCTCAGGAAGCACCGCGCGGCGAGCGTGTCGAGCGACCACCCCCGGGCGAGTCGGAGGCTGCGGATACGCTGGCGTACGACGACGTCCAGATCGACAGAAGACGGCATATTCTCTTGCGTCATGAGCAAGAGAATATGCCGCCTTGGCACTCTTGGCTAGAAGTCAGCCCTCCGACGCCGTCGGATCGAGTTCGTCGCCGCGGTGGCGGCCCATGTTGGCGAACAGCGCCGGCGACAGTCGTTTGAGTACGACGGCCGAGATCACACCGATGACCGCCGCGACGGCGATCAACGCCGGCAGCTCCCAGGCCAGTGCACTGCCAGGGCTGGAGATCAGATTCCCGAACTGTGACGCCGCGTAGACGGCGACGGTCGCCAGGGCCAGGAAGCCGACGGTCGGGGCGACTCGGGTGCGTAACATGTTGCGGTCCAGCTCGCGGTTGCGCAGGAAGAACACCAGCACCGCGAGCGATGCGAGAGCCATCAGGAACAGGATCGACAGGGTGCCGAGCTGGGTGAGCCAGGTGAACAGCGCCAGGACCGGATCTTGATTGGTCACGACGAAGATGAACACGACGACCAGGGCCAGAACGGTCTGCGTGACGGATCCGGCGTGCGGACTGAGGTGCCGGGGGTGCGTCCGGCCGAGCCGCTCGGGAACCAGGCCTTCGCGACCGAGTGCGTAGAGGTAGCGGGCCACCGCGTTGTGGAAGGCGAGCAGCGCGGCGAAGACGCTGGTGGCGAAGAGCAGGGACATGGTCCTGGTGACGGCGGTGCCGACGTAGGTTTGGCTGATCTCGAAGAGGAATGCCGTCGGGTCGGGCTGCAGGCCGGCGAGGTGTGCGACGAGTCCGGTCGCGCCTTGAGCGTTGACCATGAGCCAGGTGGTGATCGTGTAGAACGTGCCGATGACGAGGACCGCGAGATAGGTGGCGCGGGGAACGGTGCGCTTGGGGTCGCGGGCTTCTTCGCTGTAGATGGTCGTCGCCTCGAAGCCGATGTACGACGCCGAGTTGAACAACAGGGCGACCGCGAGCGAACCCGTGGTGAGACTGGACCAGCTGAACGAGTCGAGGCTGAGACCGGTGGTGCCGCCTTGGCCGCCCTTGGCGACGACCGCGGCGTCGACGATGATCACGACCAGGAATTCGGCGGCGACCAGGATGGACAGGACCTTCACCGACAGGTCGACCTGCCGATAGCCGAGGACGGCGATGATCGCCATGCCGATGAACGCGATCACCCACCATTGCACATGCCAGCCGAAGTTCTCCGACAGGAACGACGCCGTCGCCGATCCGAACAGTCCGTACAGACCGATCTGCATGGTGTTGTAGCCGAGCAGTGCGATCCACGCGGCTGCTCCACCGGCGTATTGCCCCAGGCCCCGGGCGACGAACGAATAGAAGCCGCCGGTGCTGGTGTGGTGGCGCGCCATCGCGGTGTACCCGACGGCGAACACGATCAGCAGCGCGGACACGATGACGTATGCGGCGGGTACCCCCGGTCCGTTGCCGAGGAGCATGGCTACGGGCGCGCCGCCGGCCATTGCCGTGAGTGGGGCCGCCGCGGACACCACCAGGAAGGCGATGGCGAGAGTGCCGAGTTTGCCGGCGCGCAGTTTCTGGCTGTCGCGACGTTCGATGTGGTCCGTGGGCACTGAGGGCGGGTGCGCTTCGGGTGGCGTTGTCATGGGCGGGCTCCTAAGCCGTTCCTGCATCGTTCGGGTCCGAACGACATTGCAAAAAGGTAATCCATCTCACTGTGTCGCGCAAGACTTTCGGCGACATTCGCGGGAACTGACCGCGTCGGGTGAAAGGTGTTGACCCGAGAGGCGAAAGCGCCTATCGTTTGGACCCGAACGATCTCGACGAAGCGAGGGACAGATGAACGAATTTCATGCCACGGTGGAGGGCGTCGACGTCGACACCCGGCACTGGATCGGCGGCGAGCGGGTGGCTTCGGCGACCACCTTCGACTCCGTGTCGCCGATCGATGAATCGGTGATCGCACGCGTCAGCGCCGGAACAGAGGCAGAGGTGAATGCCGCTGTCGCCGCGGCGCGTGCCGCGTTCCCGGCCTGGGCGGCCATGCCCGTCGAAGAGCGCAGCGCCATCCTGCGCCGCGTCGCCGACCTCGTGGACGAGCGCGTCGAGCAACTCGCCGTCGTCGAAACCCGCGACAACGGCTCGCTGCTGCGCAGCCATCGCCGCGGTGTCATGCCACGTGTGGCCATGAACTTCCGCTACTTCGCCGACTATGCGCAGGAGCAGCTCGCGCACCCGGATATGGAGGTGCGTGACCACCGCGAACGGATCACCTATGACCCGGCCGGCGTCGTCGCGATCATCACACCCTGGAACGCCCCACTCATGCTCGCGACCTGGCGGATCGGTCCCGCACTCGCTTCGGGCAACACCGTCGTCGTCAAGCCGCCGGAGTGGGCGCCGCTGACCGCATCCCTGCTCGCCGACATCATGCACGACGCCGGAGTGCCCGCGGGCGTCTTCAACGTCGTGCAGGGCACCGGTGCGCAAGCGGGCGCCCCGCTGACCGCGCACCCCGGCATCAACCGACTCTGCTTCACCGGGTCGGTACCGACCGCCGGAGTCATCGCCGCGGCCGCGGCACCGAACATCGTGCCGCTGTCCTTCGAGCTCGGCGGCAAGTCACCGCTGGTCGTGTTCGACGACGCCGACCTCGACCTCGCGGTGGACATCGCGGTCGAGCAGTTCGACAACGCCGGGCAGGTCTGCCTGAAGGGCTCGCGGCTGATCGTCGAGCAATCGATCGCCGACGAGTTCACCCGCCGCGTCGTCGACAAGGCGTCGACCCTGGTGCAGGGTGATCCGCGCGACGAGGCGACCGACGTCTCGGCGCTGATCCATCGCAGGCATTTCGACACCACCGCGGGCTTCGTCGAACGCGCGATCGCCGACGGCGCGCAGCCGATCCTCGGCGGCGGACCCAACGGCGACCTCGGGGGACTGTTCTTCGCGCCGACGATCCTGACCGGCGCGACGCCGGGCAGTGAGATCCTCACCGAGGAGGTCTTCGGGCCGGTTCTCACCCTCGAGACCTTCGAGACCGAAGAGCAGGCCGTCGACCTGGCCAACAACACCCGATTCGGCCTGGCAGCCACGCTGGTCACCGGCGATCCGGTGCGGGCCGAGCGGGTCAGCAACAGCCTCGACGCCGGAACCGTGTGGGTCAACTGCTTCTTCGTGCGCGACCTCGGCGCCCCGTTCGGCGGCAACGGCAAGTCCGGGATCGGCCGCGAAGGCGGAATCTGGTCCTTCGACTTCTACACCAATGTCAAGAACTCGGTCTTCTCGCCTGCCGGCTGGACCGCAGACGGAAAGGAAAACTGATGGGCGAAGTCGTCGGCGCGGGATTGCTCGCGCACGTCCCCACTATCGTGCTGCCGGAGGACATTCGGCGCGAGCTCAATCACGGCGAGGACACGACCCTCGTGCCCGCGCTGCATCAGCTGCGCTCCGAGGTCTTCGACACCGTCGACTACGACACCGTCGTCGTGCTGGACTCGCACTGGGCGACCACGGTGGAATTCGTCGTCACCGCTCAGCAGCGCCGCGCCGGGCTGTTCACCTCCGAAGAGTTGCCGCGCGGAATGACTCGCCGCCACTACGACTTCGCCGGAGATCCCGAGCTCGCCCACCGCATCGCCGAGCAGGGTCCCGCGCACAGCACGTTCATCACCGCGATCGACGACGATCACCTGCCGATCTTCTACGCCACCACCAACCTGTGGGAATTCCTCGGGCAGGGCCTGCCGGACAAGAAGTGGATCTCGATCGGCGTCTGCCAGACGGCCGACGGCGAAGACAACCTGCGCCTCGGCCGCGCCCTGGGCGACGCGATCGCCCAATCCGACCGCAAGGTCATGCTCATCGCCTCCGGCGCGCTCTCGCACACGTTCTGGCCGCTGCGCAAGCTGCGCGACCACGAGGCGTCGGGCGTCGAGCACATCTTCACCGCCGAAGCGGCCGCCGCTGACGCCAAGCGCATGGAGTGGTTCGAAGCGGGTGATCACGCACGGGTGCTCGACACGATGGACGAGTTCTACCGATTCAAACCCGAGGCGCGCTTCGGGCACTACCTGATGATGATGGGTGCGATCGGTGAAGGCGACTGCACCGCGTCCGGGCGACGCTACGGCGAATACGAGAACTCGGTGGGAACCGGCCAGGTGCACTACTGGTTCGACCGGCCTGAGTCCGGCTTCCCGCGCCCGCGCCGCACTCCCGCCGATCCCGACTACCTCCGGCAGACCGCCGGCCCCGACCTGACCGCAGCCGGATAACCGGCGAGCCGAACCCGAAGGACACCCATGACCACCACCGAATACCGTCGGATCCTGCTGGACGGCAACGTCGTCGACGTCCGGGTCGACGGCACCGATCTCGTCGCGGGCGACGGTCGTCGCACACCGATCGCCGACGCGACGCATCTTGCGCCGGTCGAGCCGAGCAAGATCATCTGCGTCCACCTCAACTACCTCAGCCGGGTCACCGAGCTGCAGACCGCGCTGCCCAAGGCGCCGACCTACTTCCACAAGCCGGTCTCCGCGCTCAATGCTCACGACGCCGCGGTGGTGCGGCCCGTCGGCTGCAAGTGGCTCAACTACGAGGGCGAGATCGCCATCGTCATCGGGCGCACCGCGCGCAACATCTCGCCCGCCGAAGCGGGGGACTACATTCGCGGCTACACCGTCGCCAACGACTACGGGCTGCACGATTTCCGCGACACCGACTCGGGTTCGATGCTGCGTGTCAAGGGCGCCGACACGCTGTGCCCGATCGGGCCGGGCATCGTCGAGGGCTGGGATTTCCGCGGCAAGCGGATCCGCACGATCGTCAACGGCGAGGTGCGTCAGGACGGCAACACCGACGAGATGGAATGGGACATGCACTACCTCGTCGCCGACATCGCGCGGACGATCACCCTCCAGCCCGGCGACATCCTGCTGTCGGGAACGCCGGCGATCTCGCGCACCGTGTACCCCGGTGACGTCGTCGAGGTCGAGGTGGAAGGGCTGGGCACACTGCGCAACCACATCGTCGAGGGCCCGACGCCGATCCGGTCCGACGTCGGCGCTCAGCCGACCGAGAGCGAAGAGGTGCTCTCGACCGCGCAGGGCGGCGACTGGGAATTCCGCGGCATCCGCAAGCCCGCGCCGCCGCAGCCGTGAGCGACGCAGGCCGACGTCCGCTGATCGCGATCCCCGCGCGGTTCTCGGAGAACGCGTCGGCACTGCGGTACGGCGCCGAGGTGACGGCTCGCGCACTGCTCGACGCGGTCTACGCGGCGGGCGGCGAGCCCGTCGTCGTGCACCCGGTGGCGCCGGGTGCGGTCGTCGACGTCGACGAGGTGGCCCGGCGGCTGAGTTTCTGCGATGGGATCCTCTTGCCGGGCGGCGGTGACCTGTCGCCGGTGTGGACCGGTGCGCAGCGTCATCCCGAACACTATGACGTCGACGAGGAGCAGGACGCCTTCGACATGGCGGTGGCCCGCTACGCGCTCGCGTCGGGCACTCCGCTGCTGGCGATCTGCCGCGGCCTGCAGGTCGTCACGGTGGCGCGGGGCGGCACGCTGCACGCGCACATGGACGCGGCGTCGACCGGCGGCACGGACCACCGTCATCGGGTGCACACGGTCGCGGTCACCGAAGGCAGTCTGCTGGCAGACCTATGGGGCACCGACACGATTGAGATCTCCTGCTACCACCATCAGTCGATCGACCGGCTGGGTGAGGGGATGAGTGTCGTCGCCAGAGCCGACGACGGAACGATCGAAGCCGTGGGCCTCGACGACGCCCCGGGATGGTTCGTCGGAGTGCAGTGGCACCCCGAGGACACCGCCGGGTCAGATCGGCTGTCGGCGTCGATCTTCGGCGGTCTGGTGAATGCGGCGAGGTAGGGGGTGAATCCAGACCCGCGCAGCCAGCTGAGCCGGGCCCGCCGAGCCATCCGCTGGTTGAGCCGTGAGGAGCGTTAGCGACGAACGTGTCGAAACCACGACACCCGCCAGTGAGCCGGGCCCGTCGAGGGCAGCGAGTCGAAGTGACGCGCCCGCGTCGAAACGGTGAGCCGAGCTCCGCTGGTTCCATCGTGTTTGGATGCGTTGGCATCGTTGGCTTGCGAGGTTTCGACACGGTCCTTCGCTAGCGCTCCGGTCCGGCTCAACCAGCGGAAGGAGCCGCTGGGGTCCGGCTCAACTTGGATCCACCGAGGACAGGCCCGCCGCTGGTTGAGCCGTGAGGAGCGTTAGCGACGAGCGTGTCGAAACCACCACACCCACCCGCTGAGCCGGGCCCGCCGAGCGCAGCGAGCGCCGTGCTGAGCGAGCGCAGCGAAGTGACGCGCTCGCGTCGAACCACGGTGAGCCGATCTCCGCTGGTTCCATGGTGTCTGGATGCGTTGGCATCGTTGGCTTGCGAGGTTTCGACACGGACCGTCGCTAGCGCTCCGGTCCGGCTCAACCAGCGGATGGATCGTTCCGGTCCGGCCTGCGCCGGGTCAGTCGAGCTCTAGCTGTTCGATCTGCTCGACGATCAGGCGCAGGCTTTTCGTCAGTTCCCGGACTTTCCGGTCGCCGAGCGGTGCGACGATGTCGGCCTCGAGTGCGTTGAACTTCGGGAACAGGGAATCCATCAGGGCTCGACCGTCGTCGGTCAGCGCGAGATTGATCAGCCGGCGGTCGTCGGGGTCGGTCGATCGCTCGATCCAGCCGCGGTTCTCCAGGGTTCCGACCACCCCGGTCAAGGTTGCCTTGGAGATATTCGCCGACTCGGCGGCCTGCGACGTGGGCAGACCGTCGTAGATCCATACCGACCACAACACGACGAATCCGGTCCACGAGATGTCAGCATCTCGTAGGACGGTATTCGTCGTGTGCGTTCGGATGGCGTTGGCAGCGCGGTGCAGGCTCGACAATGCGTGCATCGCGTTGAAGTCGATCGGGAGCGCGCCGACCCGCTCACCGACCGCCTCCTCGGTTTCGCGGAGCGTGGCGAAAGGGGACATGCGGGCGAGTATATGGGACGACGCTGCCTCGACTACGTCACGGAACCAGGCGAGTCAGGCTGTGTCCGCCGTTCCAGACGACTCCGACCTGGCAGTAGTAGCCGCCGATGATCTCGTCGACGGTGAGTCGATCGAGTTCCTCGGTCGGTGAGCTGTACAGGTTGATGTCGACGTCGCCCTTCCATGCCTGCCCGCGTTCGAACTCGGCGCCCTGCGACGAGATCAGCTCGTTGTAGGCGTCGGGGGAGCCTGCTTCGATGCCGGGCAGGATGCGGTGATGAGCCATCGCGTGTCCGTTGACGAAGCCGTTCGTGTCGGACTCTTCGCGCAGGGTCAGCACGACGTCGGCGAGCCGACGATCGCCGGCCGCCAGCGTCGCGCCGAACACACCGCCCGGTCCGATCGCGGGCGCTGCCTGCAGGAATGGGTGCGGCCGGGTCTGCCACATGGAGCCGAGCTTCTTCGGGTAGCCCTGGTGGATGCCGCGGGCGATGGCGAAATCCTTGTCCACCCAGATGTAGACGCACCGCGAGAAGGTCTGGCCGGCATACGAGCAGCGCACGACGACGAAAGCCTCTTTGTACTGCGCGCGGACCGGATCGAGAAGCTCCTCGCGCGATCCGCTGCACGACTGCCAGTCCGCCCAGATCAACGCCACCGCGCCGGGATCCTCGTCGGCGAGTTCGAGCGGTTCGGGAAGCAGCTCACGTACCCGTGCCGGATCTGTCCGGTATTCGACCGTCAGTAGGTCGCCGGAGTAATACCACGGCGGATTCGGCACGATGCCGGCCGTCCCCAATTCCGTTCGCGGGTAAAAGAATCCGTTGAGTGTGGCCATGAGTGTCTCTTCCTTCGCGGGGTGTTCGGAAAGTCGTTCGGGTCCAAACAATACAGGGTTCCGAGTCTCTTGAAAACCTTGTGACGCAGGAAACATTGCGATATTGTTTGGACCCGAACGATCATCCAGTTGGAGGCAACCGTGGCACATTTCGACACCTCAGGATTAGCGCCGGCACAAGCCGACCTCGAAGCACAGGGCATTGATGTCGTGCGTCTGGGGTACAGCGACATCATCGGCACCGACCGCGGGCGAGATGTCCTCGTCAACCGGTTCGGTCGGACGGTCGGCGGTGGCGTCGCCTTCTGTCGATCGGTGTACGGCACGACGCCGGGCGGCGGCGTCGTCGACATCGACGGCGGCATGAACGCAGGCCTCCCCGACGTCGTCGCCTTCCCGGTCCTGGAGACGATGCAGCCGGTTCCGTGGGAGCCCGGGGTGGCCCACTGCATCGCCGATGTGTTCAACCCGGACGGCTCACCGTCGCAGGAAAGCCCGCGACAGGTGCTCAAGCGCGTCGTCGAGCAGTTCGCGGAATTGGGGATGAGCCCCATCTGCGGGCCGGAGCTGGAGTTCTACGTCTTGGAGCCCAACGAGAAGGCGCCGAACGGGTGGGCGCGCTACGGCGAAGCGACCGGCAACGTCTATGTGTCCGGGCTGCGTGGCGATCCGGAGAACGTCCTGCTGTCGTCGCTTCGGCAGCTCGGTGACTACGGCCTCGAAGTGGTCGCGGCCAATCACGAGTTCTCGTCGGGCCAATTCGAGATCAACCTGTGGCACTCGGACGCACTCGACTCGGCTGACCGAGCACACCGGTTCAAGGCCGCGGTGAAGGAACTGGCGCGCAAACTCGGCAAACTCGCGACGTTCATGGCCAAACCGTTCAACGACGAGGGAGGTTCCGGTTTCCACATCCACTTCTCGATGTGGTCCGACGACGGCGCCGCCCTGTTCGACGACCCCGACTCGGCGGACGGTCTGTCGCAGGTGGCGCACTGGGCGATCGGCGGCATCCTCGCGCATGCGCCGGCATTGGCGGCACTGCACAATCCGACCATCAATTCGTTCAAGCGGTTCGGGCCGGACACCCTGGCTCCGTGGCTGATCGACTGGGGCTTGGACAACCGGTCGGCGATGGTGCGGATTCCCCCGGAGCGCGGCAAGGCGAGTCGCCTGGAGTTGCGTCTGGGCGATGCCAGCGCCAATCCGTACCTGGCCACGGCCAGCTTGCTCGCCGCGGCGTACCTCGGAGTCCGAGACAAGATCGAGCCTGCCGAGCCGCTGGTCGGCTACGGATACGACCCCGAGCGGTCGGAGATGCTGCCGACGACGCTCTCCGCGGCTCTGGACGCCCTCGAGGCCGACACCGAACTACGTGACGTTCTGGGTGACGTCTTCGTCAAGACCTTCCTGACCTACAAGCGGGACGAGATCAACCGCTTCCAGTCGTTCATCACCGACTGGGAATTCGCCGAGTACACCTATCACCTATAGCCCTCCCACAGTCACAGCCCAGACATCAAAGGAGATGCACATGACGACCGAACCGATTTCGGTACCCCTCGATCAGGTCGACCTCGCCGACGTCGACCGCTTCGCCGCGGACGGCGGCCCGTGGGGAATGTTCGACACCCTGCGCCGCGAGGACCCGGTGCACTGGAATGAGGAGACCGACGGCGGGAACGGCTTCTGGGCCGTCACCCGCTACAACGACATCTGGGATGTCCAGAAGGATTCCGACACCTTCACATCGACGGAATTCGTCAACCTGGAAGAGGTCGCTCCGGAGCTGCGCGACGCCCGACGCTCGATCCTGGAGACCGACGGTCCACGCCACCAGGCGTTGCGGGGCCTCATCCAGCGAGAGTTCTCGCCCCGCAACCTGATGAAGAACTACGAGGCGTTCCTTCGGGAGCTGACCAAGCAGACAATCGACGCGGCACTGGAGAAGGACGAGTTCGACTTCATCGAAGAGGTCAGTGCCGACCTGCCGATTCAGGTTCTCGCCCGGCTGCTCGATGTTCCCCGGTCCGATACCCCGCAGCTGATCGCGTGGGGCAACGAACTAGTGGCGAACACCGACCCCGACTTCACCGACCACCCCCTCGACGCCCCCGAGAGCGCGGAGTTCGCGCATCTGCCGTTCCGGTCGCCGACGATTCAGGACGTGTGGGACTACGGTCGCAAGCTGCGCGACGAACGCAAGGGCGGCTCCGGCACCGACTTGGTCAGCATGCTGGCCAACAAGATGCCCACCGACGGAATTCCGCTCAGCGATCTCGACTTCGACAACTACTTCTCGTTGCTCGTCATCGCGGGCAACGAGACGACTCGACACGCGATCAGCAACATCACCTACGCGTTGATCAACCAGCCCGATCAGATGGCCAGTCTGCAGGCCGATCCGTCGTTGATCGGTAGCGGACTCGAAGAACTGCTGCGGTGGGCGTCACCGGTGTACCACTTCCGGCGCACCGCGACCCGTGACGTCGAACTCGCCGGCAAGCAGATCAAGGCCGGCGACAAGGTGGTCACCTGGTTCGCATCGGGCAACCGGGATTCCGAGATCTTCCCCGAGCCGTACAAACTCGACGTGACCCGTAAGAATGTCGACAACATGACCTTCGGCAAGGGCAGCCCGCACCTGTGCCTCGGCAACAACCTGGCCCGGTTGGAGATCAGGATCGTGCTCGAGGAACTCCTGCCCCGACTGAAGACGATTGAACTGGCGGGCGAGGCCAAGAGGATCCGATCCAACTTCGTCAACGGCATGAAGTCGTTCCCGGTACGGGTGACATTGAAGTAGCCGCCGGTTGAGCCGGGCCGGAGCGCAAGCGTAGGCCCGTGTCGAAACCCCGGCGACACAACCGACTAAAGGCGAAGCCTCGCCGCCTAGAGGTGCATTCGACAGCTGAACCGTCGAATGCACCTTTTGGGTTCGGCGTCAGACGACCACGGCAATCAGAAGTCGGGTGTGGGGTCGCGCGAGGTCGATTGTGAGTGTGATTTCGACTCGCTGCGCTCGCTCAACCTGGATCCACCGGCCGAAGCGCCCCTCTGCTGGTTGAGCCGGACGAGGCGCTAGCCCAGTCCGTGTCGAAACCTCTCAGCCACAACGACTTTCGATGATGCGCGCCAATATCGGAGATCTCACCCGGCAAGTGAGGCGTGTGCCCTCTACGGGTGCACACGCCTCGATGTTCGATTCCATCGCAGTTCGACACGTGCGCCACCATCAAATGCATTGTGGTACAGGGGTTTCGACACGCTCGTCGCTAGCGCTCCTCGCGGCTCAACCAGCAGATGCAGTGCCCGGACCGGTGAAACCAGGCTCAACCAAGGCTCAATCACCGGCTCAATCAACGGGGATGGACTGCGCGTGCTCAATCAACGGGAGCGGACTGCGCGCTCAATCAACGGGTGCGGACTGACTTCGCTTGCTCAACAGCTTCCAATCGCCATCGGTGCACCCGACCCGACGCCACACGAAAAGACCCGACCCCAGGCCCCTGGGATCGGGTCTTTCGTCTACGACGGCTCAGGCCTCTTCGGCGGCGAGCCTGCGCATCAGTTTGCGGACTGCGACTTTCGCCGCGTCCGCGCGAACGGTCACGTCGCGGCGGGGGCCGTCGTCGTCGATGACCCGCTGGATCGTCTCCAGTGCGCGGTGCACCGAACGGTAGTAGTCGCGCATCACCGGTTCCATCGTTCCGGTGGCCGCGGCCGACGGCGTGTAGTTGCGGCTGACGCGCCACGTGTGTGCGGTTGTGCGCTCATCGATCGGAGTGATCGCGTGGGTGAAGTACGACGTCTTGGTTCCGTCCTGCTCGCCGTGGCCGTCGACGCTGATGTCCCAGCGGTCGACCCAGAGGCCGGGGGACAGGAACGTCCCCTCCTCACGTTGAGCGTGTTGCGAGTCCGCGGGAACCTCGAGGATCTCGGCCTGCCAGGGTTGCAGCGCCGACGCCGGGTAATCGCGACTGAACGAGACGGTCAGCTCGTTGACGGTGACGACGATCTCCGGCGTCTGGCTCGACAGGACCGGCGGAGCGGCCACCGGATCGAGGTGCGCGATGTGGGTGATGTCGGCGAAGTTGTCCTGCAGGAGTGTCGCATTCGCCTCCACGACCCAGCTGTCGCCGAATGTCGTCCAGTCCGGCGAGGTCAGCCAGCCGAGTGCGGGAATCTCTCGCCGCGCCGCTCGACCGGGCGATCCCGGCCAGACCCAGATGAGGCCGTCCTGCTCGCGTACCGGGTAGGCGTGCACGTGCGCGCCGATGGGAACCAGCGACTGCGTCGGCACGCTGCGCACCGCGCCGTCCGGGCCGTAGACGAATCCGCTGTAGCCGCAACGGATGTCGTCGCCTTCGACGCGGCCGAGGCTGAGCGGATAGGACGAGTGGCAACACCGGTCGTCGAGCGCGACGGCGTCGCCGCGGCTGTCGCGATAGACCACGACGCGTTTGCCGAGGACGCGGCAGGCCGAGGGCTGTCGGCCGACGCTCGTGCTCGTTGCGACGGCGTACCAGCTGCCGGTGGGGAAGTCGATCGACGCCGCGCGCCGCTCAGTTCCAGAGGTGGAAGTCATGTTCGGTTCCTTCGCTGCGGGAGTGATCAGATGTCGAGGACGAGTCGGGGACCGCGGCAACGGGAGACGCAGATCATCATGGTTTCGTTCGCGGCGCGCTCATCCTCGTCTAGGACGCTGTCGCGGTGATCGACCTCGCCGTCGAGGACGTCGGTCTCACAGGTGCCGCAGATGCCTGCGAGGCAGGAACCGAGCACGCTGAGGTCGTTCTCGCGGGCGACGGTGAAGACCGACTTGTCGGCCGGTACCTTGGCCTCGATGCCCGACTGTGCGAAGACCACGGTGAACTCGGAGTCACCGGAGGTGTCCACCTCTTGCGCGGCGAAACGCTCTGTGTGCAAGGCCCCCGACGGCCACGTCTCGCACGTGGATTCGATGGCGTCGAGCAGCGGTGTCGGTCCGCAGCAGTAGACGAGGGTGTCGGCCGCCGGCGTTCCGAGGATCGCTTGCAGGTCGAGGTGTCCGCTCTCGTCCTGCGGGACCAGGGTCACCTTGTCGCCGTACTGCGCGAGCTCGTCGGTGAAAGCCATCGATGCGCGGGTACGTCCGCCGTAGTGCAGACGCCACGACGCGCCCGCGGCCTGCGCCTCGGCGATCATCGGCAGGATCGGGGTGATGCCGATGCCGCCCGCGACGAACTCGTACGACGGCGCTGCGGCGAGAACGAAGTGATTGCGCGGGCCCCGTACGCGGATGGTGTCACCGACCGTGAGGTTCTCGTGCACGGCGCGCGAGCCGCCGCGGCTGTCCGGCGTCAAGAGGACGGCGACACGCCAGCGGCCGTGGTCGGCCGGATCGCCGGAGAGGGAGTATTGCCGGACGAGGTCGGGGCCGAGGATCAGGTCCACGTGCGCGCCGGGCGTCCATGCCGGCAGAGCGGAATCGTCTAGCGGCGTGAGCTCGATCGACAGCACGCCGTCGGACACTCGATCGAGGGCGCTTATTCGCAGATCGAACTCGGTCTCTCTGACAACTGTTTCGGTGACTGTCATGTCCCTGCCTCTGACGTTACTGATAATTCATTCGGGTACAAACGATATGGCATGACGTGCCGTTACGCAAGGGATTTCGGGCTTCGGTCGCGGCTTTTCCAACGGTCGGCGGTGTATTGTTTGGATACGAACAATGTGTAGGATGTGGTGCATGCGAGCCCTCATCCTCTCCCATGACCACGTCTCTCCGGCCGGACCCGTCGGTGAGCGACTCGTCGAGCGTGGCTACGACGTTTCGTCACACCAGGTCGTTCCCGCCGAGCGCTTCGCGTCGCCGAACGTGACGACGGATCTACCAGATCCGACGACCTTCGACGCGATCGTGACGATGGGGGCCGCGTGGTCGGTGTACGACGAGGCGACGATCGGCAACTGGGTCGGCGCGGAGATCGACATGATGGCCACCGCCGACGACGCCGGCGTTCCGGTGCTCGGGATCTGTTTCGGCGGTCAAGTGCTCGCCACGACGCACGGCGGAGTGGTCTACCGCTCATCGACGCCGGAGTTGGGGTGGCGCACGGTGTTCAGCGACGACGAGGGGGTCGTGCCCGGCGGCGACTGGTTCCAGTGGCATTACGACCGCTGGGACGTGCCGCCGAAGGCGACCGAACTCGCGCGCAACGCCGCGTCGTCGCAGGGCTTCGTGATTCGACGCAACCTGGCCGTCCAGTTTCATCCGGAGTTGAACGCCGCGATGCTAATCGGGTGGCTCGACAACGGCGGTGACCGGCAGCTGGAGGCCGCCGGCCACGACGTGCGGGCGCTCATCGACGACACCTCGGCTCGGGAGGGAGAATCCCGGATACGCGCGCAGCGACTGGTGGACGGCTTCCTCGACGTGGTCGCGCGGAACTGACCGACGCGGCCCGCCGCGACATATTGCCAATCCTGCAAGACGTCGTGCCCTTCACGCACAGCGTCGGTACGGTGAAAGGCATGAACGCATCTCGAGAAGATCAATCGGCCGATGTCGTCGTCGTGGGCGGCGGTTCTGCGGGGCTCTCCGCCGCGATCGCACTCGCCCGTTCGCTGCGGTCCGTCATCGTCGTCGACGCCGGGCAACCCCGGAACGCTCCGGCCGACCATGCGCACAATGTGCTTGGGCGAGAAGGCGTTTCACCACTCGATCTGCTCGCCGCGGGTCGAACGGAAGCGCTGGGCTACGGCGTCGAGTTCGTCGACGCCGAGGTCACCGCTGCTACCCGGTCAGCCGACAGGTTCGTTCTCACCACGGCGTCGGGCCGCGAAATCCGTTCGCGCCGACTCATTCTGGCGACGGGCCTCACCGATGTGCTGCCCGACGTCGACGGCGTGCGTGAATGTTGGGGCGCCACCGTGCTGCATTGTCCGTACTGCCACGGCTACGAAGTACGCGGGCAACGGATCGCCATCCTCGCCACCGGTCCGATGGCTGTGCATCAGGCACTCTTGTTCGGTCAGCTCAGTGACGACGTGACGATGTTCGCGCACACCGCCGACCTCGACGAGGCCGCGCGTGGTCAGCTCGCCGCGGTCGGCATCGCGGTGGTCGACGGCGAAGTGGCCAGACTCGCGCATGATGGTCGTCTGGTCGGCGCCGTGGTGCTCGCCGACGGAACCGAGCACGGCGTCGACGCGGTGGTCGTCGGTCCGCGTTTCGAGGCGCGCGCGGACATCTATCGCCGGCTCGGCGGCGAGGTCTCCGACCATCCGATGGGGACGTTCGTGGAGACCGACCTGATGCGCAAGACGGCCGTCGACGGTGTGTGGGCCGCGGGAAACATCACCGATTTGAGCGCGATGGTATCGGCGTCGTCGGGTTCCGGGGTGATGGCGGGCGCCGCGGTCAATGCCGACCTGGTCGCCGAGGAAGCGGCGTCGGCGCTGGTGGCGAGTCAGGTGTGAACGCGCACTCCGGCGCTGCGCAGCGCATCGAACCACTCGTCCGGAACGAGTGCGCGCGGAATTAGGCGTATTGCGCCGCCGAGAGATCGAACGACGATAATTGACGCCGATTGGTCCACGCGCGATATCGACGAGAAGTGCAGACGTTCGTAGACACTGTCGTGCAGGACTACATCCATGGAGTCGCTCTGGACGGACGCCGCGTAGACGTAGGTGTGCATTGACCGGTCGCCGGTGAGAAGTGCGACGAACTGAGGAACGAGTGTTCGTGTTTGGATCCAATTGGCGGCGATGACAGTGGGTATCGCGGCGACGAGTATCAAGACGAGCAAGACCCAATCGACATTCTGGACTCCCGTGATCGCAATCGCCATGACGGCGACGAGCGCGAACGTCAGAACCGGCAAGCGAGCACGTCGTGGCGTGCGCGCATACAGTCGAGCGGCGTCGCGGGCCATTCCATTGATGTCGGTGTGTGCGATGTGGACTACTGACGCTGGGTTGGCGAGAACAGGAAACGGTTGCGAGGGAGCCGCATCATGAGAGGAGGTGAAGCTCATACTCGGTACAGTACAGATCGGACACCGATACCCCTCGGGGGTGAGCGCGTCGTCGCCTCAGCTGTGCTCCGCGATCAGCATTTCCGCGCGGCGCCGGAGCTCGTCGTTGGCGCCGACATAGGTGAGCAGCGTGCGCAGCGTATCGACGCCCTCGACGATGCGCTGCGCGAACAGGTAGCCGAGTCCGCGGTAGAAGTCGATCCACGGGTCGCGCCCGTACTCGGTGGCCGCACGCTCTCCGACCGATATCATCACCCGGCCGTTCTCCGGTTCGGCCGACAGCATCCACAGCAGGTCGCGCGCCACCTGAACACCGATCTCCCAATCGATCTCGATGCGGTTGTGCCACAGGTAATCCAGCAGCCACAGTGAATCGGCACCGCGCCCGAGCTGCCGGTAGACGATGCTCAGCGTGTACACGCCGTCGAGTCGTTGCGTATAGGCGATGTACTGCTTGATCCAGTACTCGGCCTCGGCGTAGTTGCCTTTCGCCATGTAGGCGTCGGCGAGGAGCCGTAGCGCGGGCATGAAGTCGGGGGCGCTGATCATCAGGTCGGTGAGGATGTCGATGGCGTCGTCGTAGAGCCCGTAACCGAAGGCGCGATCGGCCGACTGTGTTGTCGCGTACAGCGCGTCGAAGTGGTCTGACCAGGTGCCGTACACCTCTTTCGGGCCGTGGAGATCGAAGCGCAACTCGCCGAAATCGGACTCGATGGTGGCTACGCCGTAGTCGCCGCGGGGCGGAAGATAGTGCGCGACAAGGGCATTCAGGTCGAAGACGTCGAGGTTCACTTCGCGGGGCGGTGGCGTGGGACCGGCACCCGATCCGCCGCCCGCGGTGACGGTGCTCAGGCCGTTGACGCGTGCGCGAAGGTCGAGGAAGGGTTGTGCCAGCCGGTCGTCGGGTGCGAGTTCGGGCAGCACGGTGCTGATGATGCGCCGCGCATCGTCGGCATGCGACTCCAGGATGTGCCCGAACGCCATGTAGTACATGAAGACCGGGTCGGTGCCGTGGCGCAGGATCGCCAGGTCGGCGGCATCGCGCAGCCCGACGGCGTCGAAGGTCCGCGCCAGCGACGCGAGGTAGCTCTCGCAGACCACCTTGTCGTCGTCCGACGCCGATCCGTCGCGATGCTCCCACGCGTAGGAATGCAGCGCGAGCGCGTCGGCGGTGCGCCCGGCCCGGCCGTACAACGATCCCAGTGCGACGACGCTGCGCAGATCGCCGTCGAGCGCGACGGCCTGCCGGTACCAGTACTGCGCGTTGCGGGTGTCGTCTGCCGACTCGTGCAACGCGCCCAGCATGCGGGCGATGTCGACATTTCCCGGGGCGGCCTCACCGACTTTCGTCAGCAGCGTGATCGCGTCGGCGATCCGACCCTCGGCGGCGATCCGCGCCGCATTGGTCAGGGCCGTCTGCGCCTCCGGCGTGCGCCCGTCGTCGCGCACGGGGGCGTCGCCGAAGATGTCGTAGCGCAACTGTCCGAACGGGGTCATGCG
Organism: Gordonia asplenii; assembly: GCF_012933505.1. Lineage (GTDB taxonomy): Bacteria > Actinomycetota > Actinomycetes > Mycobacteriales > Mycobacteriaceae > Gordonia > Gordonia asplenii. Next base: position 40,861 of record NZ_JABBNB010000037.1, on the reverse strand, counting down.
CATCGTGGTACGCGTGGTGCGTTTGGGCTCGGAATGCGCGAGCAGACCGTGCAGTTCGGTGGGATCGGTCGACACTGGACGAGACTATCAGCGCCGTCGGCGGCTGTGGGCGTAGGTGAACATCGCTGGTCGCAGCCCCGCGGTGAATCCGGTGACCAGGCGGGTCCGCCCGCGTCGATCGAGCCGTGCGAACACCTGCCACATCGCCGCGATCACTCCGGCCAGGTCGGTCCGCGATGACAGGTAGGCGTACTGCGACGTCGGCGCCAGACCGAAGAACGCGTCGAAGAACGCCACCAGTTCGTCGGGGCTCATCCGCAGAATCGCCGTCAGCCCGGCCGCACGGAGCCGATACACCGCGCGGGCAGACGGTGGCCACAATGCCTTTCGCGGATCCTCGCCCGCGGTCAGCGCCTCGACGACGACGTCGGCGGCCGACAGCGACGCCGCCACCGAATAGCCGGTCGCCGGATGCATCAGCCCGCCTGCCGCGCCGAACCGCAGCGGTTCGTCGGCGCCACGACGCCATGGCGGCCGCGGGGTGAGCAGCGGAAAGTCCACCAGCTCGACGTCGGGGTCGGTGCCGGCGGCGTCCGGCGGCGCTCCGCCGATCCGGGACGCGGTGAGCTGCGCGAGCCGGTGCAGATCGACCGGCGGCGCACCGGCCAGACAGGTCTCCTCGACGAGTTCGATCGACGACCCCAGCGCGATGCGATAGCTGAACGTCGACGTCGGGGCCGACGCCGCGCGACGCCAGTCCATCACGACCATCTCGCCGCCCGACGCCGCGCGGCGAACGCCGACGGCGGTCTGACGGGGGACCGCGTGTTCCGCCGTGCGAGGCGTGCCGCGGGCGTCGATAACCGTTGTCGCGGAGAGAGTTTCGCCGGTGACGAGGCGGACCTGATGCCGGCTGACCGACGCGGCGCTCGCGGCGATCACCCGAGCCTCGCACGAGCTCAGCGACTGCTGCAGGCGACCGGTCGCCAACACGCTGTAGCCCCGCTCGACGACCCGTCGACCGGGGGTGTAGACCGTCGCCGACGAGGCGCCGGCGGCGATGCACTCGGCGTCGAGCCAGGGCGGCAGCTCGTCGGTCCACGCGCCGTAGGTCGCGCGCCACGGCCGCTGCGGGTCGGGATCGACCAGCGCGACCGACAGGCCCGCTCGTGCGGCCCGACAGCTCAGCGCACGGCCCGCGGGACCGGCTCCGGCGACGATGAGATCGAGGTCGGCGGGCATGGCCGACAGCCTACCTGCCTGCACGAATCGGGTATTGCCGCTGTTCACCGGTAACATCGTCGGTCGTGATTACCGCGACCGACCTCGAAGTGCGCGCGGGCGCCCGCACATTGCTGTCGGCGCCCGGCTCTGCGCTGCGCATCGCCCCCGGCGACCGGATCGGCCTCGTCGGCCGCAACGGCGCGGGCAAGACCACCACGCTGCGCATCCTGGCCGGCGAGACCGAGCCGTACGCGGGCACCATATTGCGCAACGGTGAGCTCGGCTACCTGCCGCAGGATCCCAAAGAGGGCGACCTGTCGGTGCTCGCCAAGGACCGCGTCCTCTCCGCGCGCGGCCTCGATTCCATCCTGCGTAATATGGAAAAGCAGCAGGCGCTGATGGCCGAGACCGCCGACGACAAGGTCCGCGACCGGGCCGTCCGCAAATACGGGCAGCTCGAAGAACGCTTCGCCGCGCTCGGCGGGTACGTCGCCGAATCCGAGGCCGCCCGCATCTGCAACAGCCTCGGCCTACCGGATCGAGTTCTGGCGCAACCGCTTTCGACGCTCTCCGGCGGTCAGCGACGGCGCATCGAACTGGCCCGCATCCTCTTTGCCGCGTCCGACGGCAGCGGCAAGTCCGACACCACCCTGCTCCTCGACGAGCCGACCAACCACCTCGACGCCGACTCGATCACCTGGCTGCGCAGTTTCTTGCAGAACCACGACGGCGGGCTCGTCGTGATCAGCCACGACGTCGACCTGCTCGCCGACGTCGTGAACCGCGTCTGGTTCCTCGACGCCGTGCGCGGCGAGGCCGACATCTACAACATGAGCTGGAAGCGCTACCTCGACGCCCGCGCCACCGACGAGCAGCGCCGCAAACGTGAACGCGCCAACGCGGAGAAGAAGGCCGGAGCGCTGCGCGCGCAGGCGGCCAAACTCGGTGCCAAGGCCACCAAGGCGACCGCGGCACAACAGATGCTCAAGCGCGCCGAGCGCATGATGAACGAACTCGACGACGAGATCGTGGCCGATCGGACCGCGCGGATCCGGTTCCCGGAACCCGCGACGTGCGGCAAGACTCCGCTCATGGCGTCGAACCTCACCAAGATGTACGGCTCGCTGGAGATCTTTGCCGGCGTGGATCTCGCGATCGACAAGGGCAGCCGCGTCGTGGTGCTCGGCCTCAACGGCGCGGGCAAGACCACCCTGCTGAAACTCCTTGCGGGAGTGGAGAAACCCGACACCGGGGAACTTGAGCCCGGCTATGGGCTCAAGATCGGGTACTTCGCGCAGGAGCATGACACGCTCGACGACGCCGCCACCGTCTGGGAGAACATCCGGCACGCGGCACCTGACGCAGGCGAACAGGACCTGCGTGGCCTGCTCGGTGCGTTCATGTTCTCCGGCCCGCAGCTCGACCAACCCGCGGGCACGCTGTCCGGCGGTGAGAAGACACGTCTCACGTTGGCGGGACTGGTGTCGTCGGCCGCCAATGTGCTGCTGCTCGACGAGCCGACCAACAACCTCGATCCGGTGTCTCGCGAACAGGTCCTCGACGCCCTGCGTTCCTACACCGGGGCGGTGGTACTGGTCACCCACGACCCCGGTGCGGCGGCGGCATTGGAGCCGGAACGAGTGATCTTGCTGCCCGACGGCACCGAAGATCACTGGTCCGACGAGTATCAGGAACTCATCGAGCTCGCCTGATTCGAGTAGTTCACCACTCGTCGGATCTGTGCGACGTCAGCTGATCATTGATCGAGAACGGCGTAGATCGCGTTGTTCGTCGAAGATCAGCAGACTAGGAGTGGTCATGCGCAGGTTCAGTGCAAGCATCGGCGCCCTCATACTCGGGTTCGCCCTACTCGTCGCATCGGCTGGAGCGGGCAACGCGACACCGACGTTGAAGTTCCCGCCGAAGACGTTTCAGTTCTTCCGAACTCACGTCGACATCACCATCGGCATCGCGGGAAACGCGCCGCCACCCACCGTGGTGGTGTTCGACACGAAGTCCGGCAAGGTCGCGGCAACGGCTCAATATTACGGTTGGGCGGTATCCGGAAGGAGCTATCGCTACGTCGCGACGATCAGCGGCCCGGGTGTCTTCGATCTGCGGGTCACCGGCACGAAGAGCCAGATGTCGCCGAACTGCTGCTACAGCATCGGCTGGGGCGGCAACGGCAAGGGGCCGGTGACGGTCAACGCATCCACCCCACGGACTATCCAGATGTCCTCGAACGAGCAGACGCTGCACTGAGCGGCGCATGCGCGTCCTACTTCGGCCAATACTGTTTGCGCAGTTCGCCTTTCACGAGCTTTCCGGTGGGCGTACGCGGCAGTGCGTCGAGGAAGTCGACGCTGCGGGGTGCCTTGTAGTGCGCGAGGCGCGCCATGGTGAACGCGATCAGTTCGTCGGCGAGTTCGTCGGTCCCGACTACCCCGTCGGCGAGCTGCACGCACGCCTTGACCTGTTCGCCCATCTCCGGGTCCGGGATGCCGATCACCGCGACGTCGTACACGGCCGGGTGGTTGACCAGGACGTTCTCGGCTTCCTGCGGGTAGATGTTCACTCCGCCGGAGATGATCATGAACGCCTTGCGGTCGGTGAGGTAGAGGTACCCGTCTTCGTCGAGGTACCCCATGTCGCCGGTCGTGGCCCAATTCGAGTGCGCCGGATGTTGCGCGGCAACGGTTTTCGCGTCGTCGTTGTGGTAGCGGAAGGGGACGTCGTCGCGCTCGAAGTAGATCACCCCCACCTGGCCGGCCGGCAGGTCGTCGCCCTCGTCGTCGACGATATGCGGGACGCCCAGCAGGGCCCGCCCGACCGAGCCCGGGTGCTCGAGCGCCTCGGTGGGGCCGATGAAGGTGGCGCCCGCGGCTTCGGTCGACGCGTAGTACTCGTGGATGACCGGACCCCACCAGTCGATCATCGCCTTCTTGACCTCGACGGGGCAGGGCGCGGCGGCGTGGACGGCGACCTGGAGACTGCTGACGTCGTAGGAGTCGCGAACTTCCTTGGGCAGCTTCAGCATTCGGATGAACATCGTCGGCACCCACTGACTGTGCGTCACCCGGTAGGTCTCGATGTGCGAGAGTGCGAGTTCCGGATCGAATCGATCCATCAGGATGATGGTGCCGCCGACCGACGCCGTCACGCCGCAATAGCGCAGGGGAGCGGCGTGATACACGGGTGCGGGGGACAGGTAGACAGTGTCCGAGGAGAACCCGTACAGCGGTGCGAAGATCGCGGTGTATTGATCGGGCACCTCGTCGACCTGCCCCTCCGGCGGCGGGATCTTGATGCCCTTGGGGCGTCCGGTCGTGCCCGACGAATACAACATGTCGGTGCCGCGCGGCTGCGACGGCAACGGGTTCGTCGACGCGGTGGCGAGAATCTCGGCATAGTCGTCGAAGCCGGGAATGCTTCCGGCCCAAGCGATTCGGTGACCGGTGACGGACAGATCGGCGATCTCGGCGGACTTGGACACCGCGTCGGCGACGGTCGCACTCGCGAACAGCACCTTGGCGCCGCAGTCGCCGAGGATGTAGTTCACCTCGTCGGCGGTCAGGTGATTGTTGACCACCGTGACGTAGAGCCCGCTACGCAACGCGGCCCAGTAGACGTCGAAGGCGCGCAGATCGTTGTCGGTGACGACGGCGACCGAATCGCCCGCCGCGAGGCCCAGGGACCGAAGGTGGTTGGCCACCTTGAGTGAATTCTCGTCGAGTTGTCGGTAGGTGACTTGCTCGCCGGTGGCGGGACGGATGACCGCGGGCTTGTCGGGTGTGGTGGCAACGAAGGATCCGGGAAACACAGGCGGTGAACTCCTCAACACGAAACGGAAGGTGCGCTCGACACTACACCGACCGTTCGCTCGGTAGGAACACTCTGAACAACTTGTGTCACGAGGCGCGGTGTCCCCGCTAAGAACGAATCGCTGTCTAGGCCGGAATCAAGGTCTGCGGCAAGCGAAGCTGGGTCGCATGCGACATCGCGATGGGTGCGGTGTCGATCCAGGGCCGAGTGGCGGCGCGGGGCACTACCCGCGAATTCAGTGCCCGTACGAATTCGCCGCATGACCCGAATCTGTCGGCCGGGTCGCTCGCGAGGGCACGGCGCAGCACGGCGTCGAATCCGGCGAGCGCGGAATCGACGGCGCCGAGCGGCTCGGGGGCACGGAAACGTCGTGCGGCCAGTGCGCTCTGCAGCGTTCCGTCGTCGAGAAAGGGCGGGAAGCCCGCCAGCATCGTGTACACCGTGCAGGCCAATCCGTATTGGTCTGAGCGGGGACCGCACAGTTCTCCGCGCAGTGCTTCGGGTGGAGCGGTGGTTAGCGTTCCGACGAACGACGGGTCGGCGGGCCCGGGCGCCCGCAGCCAGTATCGTGCGATGCCGAAGTCGATGAGGGTCGCGCCGCCGATGCGGCCGGTCGGGGTGCGTTCGACCATGATGTTGGCGGCCTTCACATCACAGTGAATGATGCCGGCGGTGTGAATGTGGTCGAGGGCGTCGGCGATCTGGCGCGCGACGTCGAGGACTTCACCCGCGCGCAGCCGACCGGCGCGCGTCAGATCCACTCCGGGAATCTGCGGCATCGTCATCCAGGTGAGGTGGTGTCCGGCGGCGGTGACCGCACGCCCCGATCCGAACGGACGCACGATCCGCGGGTGTCGCAGAGCCGTCATCAGCGCTGCTTCCCGTCGCACATCGGTGGAACCGGGCCCCATCGGGCTGTCGGCGGGTGCCGCCTTGAGCGCGCAGCGGCCGATGCTCGGGTGATGTGCGACGAAGACCTGACCCATTCCGCCACGGCCCAGCACCGCGTCGACGCGGTGACCCGCAACGATGTCTCCGACGGTCACGGTCGGTACGGCGGTCGCGGTTGGCTGCTCCATGGCGACAACCTTCGCCGATGCCGCTTGGAGCCTACTTGGTCCTCACTTGGCGATGGACTTGAACAGGGTTCAGCGCGTCGGGGTCGGCTGGCTTACCCGCTGCCACTGATAGCGACCCGAACTGAGGTAGACGCACACCACACGAGTTCCATTGGCGCTCTGCCGCGTCGACGACGCTTCGCTCTTCGAGCAGGGCGAACCGGGGTTGGGAGTGCTGGCGGATGCAGCGGCTGGAAGTACGAGAGAGACGACCGCCGCGATGGAGCAAGCAGTCAGTGAGATCGCTAGGCGGTACTTCACGTAACTAACAATACTGTGTGTTGCAGCGCAATATCTACCCATTTGTGGAGATTCATTCAACTCGTCGTCAGCAGGCCCCGGACATCGTCGGCGGTGATGCCCGCGGCGAACGCGTTGCCGTCGTCGACGACGGCGTTGAAGAGTTCGCGCTTGCGTTCCTGCAGTTCGACGACCTTTTCCTCGATCGTCGCAGCCGAGACCAGCCGATACACATTGACCGGACGTTGCTGACCGATGCGGTGGGCGCGATCGACGGCCTGCGCTTCGGCCGCCGGATTCCACCACGGGTCACAGACGAAGCAATAGTCGGCTTGGGTGAGGTTCAGGCCGAAACCACCCGCCTTGAGGCTGATCAGGAACACCGACACCCGTCCCTCGGTGAAATCGGCGATCGCCCGTTTGCGGTTGCGGGCGCTCATCGACCCGTCGAGGTACGCGTAGCCGATGCCGGCGGCGTCGAAGGCCTGTCGCAGTAGGTCGAGGAAACCGGTGAACGTGGAGAAGATCAGCGCATTGTGGTCCTCGGCGATCAACTCGGGAATCTGCTCGGCGAGATAGTCGACCTTGGCCGAAGCGACGTCGAGGTGCTCGGCGTCGACGAGACCCGGATGCAGGCTCAACTGCCTCATCCGGGTCAGCGCCCGCAGGATCATGAACTGATTCGACTCCCAGTCGTCGAGCAGACCCAGAACCTTCTGCCGTTCGCGCGCCAGATGCGTGTCGTACAACTTGCGATGCTTGGCGCCCAAGGGCAGCGATAGCACCTGCTCCTGCTTGGGCGGGAGATCGGTGACCACGTCGGTCTTGGTGCGGCGCAGCATCAGCGGCTTGATGCGCCGACGCAGCGTCGCCAACTGTTCGGGAGCTTCACCGGCTTCGATCGGCTTGGCGAAGTACTCCCGGAAGGTCGTCGGTGACGCGAACAGACCGGGCGCGCCCACCGAGAGCAACGACCACAACTCCATCAGATTGTTCTCCATCGGAGTACCGGTGATCGCCAGTTTGAACGGCGCCCGGATACGGCGCGCAGCCTTGTGCGTCTTGCCGTTGTGATTCTTGATGAATTGGGCTTCGTCGAAGATCGCACCCGACCATTCGATGGCGTCGAAGGCCTCGAAGTCGATGCGCAGCAGGGTGTAGCTCGTCACGACGATGCGCGCGTCGCCGATCTGATCGGTGAGGTCCGCTCCCGCGCGTGCCTGCGTCGACACCACCTCGCAGACCCCGAGGGCCGGCGTGAAGCGCCGGACCTCAGCGGCCCAGTTGGAGATCACACTGGTCGGTGCGACGACGAGGAAGCGCGCGGTCGGGTCGGCGTCGACGGCCCGGCTGATCAACGCCAGCGTCTGCAGCGTTTTGCCCAGGCCCATGTCGTCGGCGAGGATTCCGCCGAGTTGGTTGTCCCACAGGAAGCTGAGCCAGTCCAGACCGTCCTGCTGATAATGCCGCAGCTGGGCATCGAGGCCGGGCGACGGCGTCACCGAGTGCGGCGGACGTGCCTCAGACAGTCGTTTGAGGCGCTCGTGCCAGGCCGATACCTGTTCGTCGACGACGCCGAGCTCGAGAAGCTCTTCCCAGAGCGTGACGTTGAAGGTCGCGGCGTTGACCTGCTCGTGGTCGAGCTCGCCCATGGCCCGCGCCTCGGCGAGGAGCTCGCCCAGGCGGGTGAGTTCGGGGGCGTCGAGTGCGAAGTAGGTGCCGTCGTCGAGCACCATGTGCGTCGCGCCCCGCGCCAACTCGGCGATCACCGACGAGATCGGGAGGGCGTGGTCGTCGACGATCAGGTTGATCGCGAGGTCGAACCAATCGTGCTCGGGGGCGTCGTCTCCGTCGGCGGTCGAGAAGCGGATCTCCGGCGGCGTCGCGGGCAATCGGAAGTCGATCTCTTCGCCCTGCCACACCACTCGGACCAGCTCGGACACCTCGAGTTTCGGCACGATCTCGTTGGACAGCACCGCGAGCTCGGCGGGCGACAGCGCCAGCGGCGTCTGTACCACCCGCAGCGGCGCACCGCGCACAGCTTCAGCGACCGAGGGGCTCGTGGACAACGAGGTCAGCACCGAGAACACCTCGGTCGCGCGCATCAGACCGGGGGTGGCGTGAATGTGCTCGATCGCCTGGTAGCGCCAGGTGCCGCAGGCGAGGGCGACGGTCTCTAGTTCACCGCGCGCGGCCTGCCACGCCCGGTCCTCGGCGGCCGCATCCCGAATGCGGCTCGAGCGTACGGCCGAGTCGGCGTCGAACGACCTGATCTGTCCGTCGACGTCGTAGGCGATCTGCCAGGTGAGGGCCGCGCCGACATCGCTGGCACAGATTTCCAGCTGTACGATCGGCGCGCTGATCACCGGTGGACTGAAGATCTCGTCGGAGACCCGCACGTCGCGACGCCGAGTCAACATCGGCAATGCTTCGGTGAACTCCTCGACGTCGGCGTCGGGGATCGAGATACCCCGCTGAGTGCCGAACAGATTGGTCTCGGTCACCGTCAGCGGGGATTCGAACGAGCCGATCCACAGCGTCGAATCGTCGACGACGAAGGCGCCCGACGCCCGCGGGCGGCCGACCATCGTCATCGTCGAACCGTCGACCCGCCGCCCGTTGAGCAGCGCATTGGGCACCAGTCGCAGACCGGAATCGTCGCGCACGACGTCGAGCTGCACGGCCAACGTCTCGGCGAGCGCCACGGTCGACGCGTCGAATCCTTCGCAGGCCAGCACCACGCCGGCGGCGACGGCGTCGGCGAGGCTGCGCCAGAAGTCCGGGGGAGCGGTCACCAGAGTGAGCGTGTCGCGGTTGAAGTAGCCGCTGGTGCCGGTCAGCGCCCGCATGACGTCGCGCAGCGCAGATGCTTGCAGCGGATGGTATTCGTCGAGTTCGAAACTCGCCGACAGTGTCTTCCAGGTCGCCTTCGACTTGATCCAGCGGCCGCGCGCACCCAGCGTGATCGGGCGCAACTCGATGATCGCGCCCGCCCCGCGGAGGTCGCGGCGGGTGATCATCAGCCCCAGCGGCGACGTCTGGGTCCGGGGCCGATCATGGCTCTCCTCGGCTTCGACTTCGGCCACGTACCGACGCCAGACGGCGCCGTCGTTGCCGCGCACCAATTTCGACCCCTCGGCGATGATCAGCGCGACGGCGTGTTTGCAGTCGAAGGCCACCGGACAACTACATCTGGTGCTCACGACCCGCGGCGGCGTCGAATTGATCACGAAGTCGACGACGGTGCGGTAGACATGCCCGCCCGAGCCGCGGCAACTCGCCGCGAGCCGACGGCCGTCCGGCGACCAGCTCGCGTCGGTGATGCGGTCCTGGCGGGCATAGGCGGTACCGCGCTCGATCGCACCGGCGGGAAACGACTCGAGAAGGTCGCTCACGGTGAACGGGGTGGATGGCGGCATGCAAGACAATCTACGGGTCCCCACCGACCGATCCGGGCACCGCGGGCCGGAGTCGGGGATAACCGAGTCTGCCGTGACAGCTGTGGAAACACGCCGCCGCTGCTGCTCACCGGCTCACAGGTAGGTCCCGACCGGCAGTGCCGGTGCATGGGAACCTTCGCCGACGACGTCGAGCAAGGTAGCGGTGGTGATCGCCGCTCCCGCCACCAACAGCGCGCGCCGGACCGCTTCGCTCACGTCGGCGCCGCTGCTGCCCGCGGGAAACGCCGAAGCGACGAGCGCGACGTCGATGGTCGAGGCGTCCGCACCGGGTACCCGGCCCAGCGCGCTGCGCAGCATGTGCGCGATCGCCTCCGGCGACGGCTCGTCGAGCGTGATGATCGAGTCGAAGCGGGCCGATCGGGTCGCCGCGCCGTCGAGCGCCCGCGGATCGTTGGTGGTGGCAATGGTGAGCACGTCGTCGTGCTGTGCCACGCCGTCGAGCGCGGAGAGGAACGCCGCCAGCCCGGTGTCGCTGCCGACGCCACGCCGATGGACGTACAGATCGACGTCGTCGAGGATGATGACGACCCTGCCGAAGACTCGCGCATGCGCGTAGATCTGCAGCAGATACGACGACGCCGCGGTGGCGTCGGCGAGGATGATCGTGAATTCGCCCGCCAGTTCGGCGGCGACGGCACGCGTGATCGCCGTCTTGCCGACTCCGGGGGCACCGGCGAGCAGCACACCCCGGCTCGACGAGAAACCCGCTGCTCGCAGCAGGTCGCGGCGCCGGGTGACCGAGGACACGGTGAGGTCGATCTCCGCCCAGACGTCCGCGGGCACAATCACGTCGGTACGCCTGGTCTGCGGCGTCGCGATCACCGACAACACCAGTCCCACTGCACCCACGCCGGCGAGCAACGCACGCCCGCGCAACGGATTTCGGGCGTCGATCATCGACCGCAGATCACTGACGAGGCGGGTCACGTGGTCGGTCGCGCCGGGCCCGGCGAGGATGATGAGCTCCGACTCGCCCGCGGGATAACTCAGACTCGCGTCGATCTGGATCGCCACCGTGACCGGCAGCAGTGTGCTCGCGTCGAAGACGGCGGTCAGGTTCGCGGGCACCACGACCTCGTCGGTCCCGACCTCGTAGTTCTTCCACTTGGGCGGACGGTCGTAGGGGCCGGCGCCGATCTCCGGGCTGTGCTTCTCGATCAGCTCACCGATCACCAGCCCGGCGGCGATGATGTTGCCCGCCACCAATTCCATTGTCTGGCTGGTCAATTCGGATCGTCGAGCGTTGAGCCGACGGGTGAGCAGTGCGGCTGCCTCCTCGTCCGACGGCGCGCCACCGTCGGCCAACGCGTCGACGAGGACGCCGAGAGTGCGGCGTAGGGTAGCGCGATCGCTGTGCGTAGTCATGTCTTTCACTGGTTCGAATGCTGTGGTCCGCCCGCCGGTCGGTGGACAAGATCGCTGACCTTACCGGCCGGTGGCGTGGTCGTCATCTCATTATTCGGAGAATGACCGGGCGGGCTTATACGCTGGTCGATTGTGGATTCATTGGTGGAAGGTCTGAGCTACGCGGTCGATGACGTGGCGGTCGATCCCGAGCACGTCGCCGAGTTCTCGGCGGTGCTCGGTGCGCCCGACGACATCGTGCCGCCGAGCTATTTCAATGTCGTGCTGATGGGTGTCGTCGGGGAATTCGTGATGAGCGGGCTGGTGCCGCAGCACGGCGTCGTGCACACCGCCGAAGCCGCGACGTACAAGCGGTCGCTGCGGCTCGGCGAAGTCGTGTCGACGACGCTGGAGGTCACCGCGGTTCGACGCCGCGCGGGCGCGGTCTCGGTGACCACGCTGACCAAGGTGAACGCGCCGGCCGAGCCGGAGATCGCCGTCGTCACCACGACGATCGCATTCGAGGAAGAAGGGGCCGCGGCCGATGAGTGAACAGACCGACGTCGTGTGGACCGCCGAGGAGATCATCGACACCGAACGCGTGCGGCGCTACGGCGTCGTCGCGGGCGACTCGAACGCCATTCACACCGACCCGGAGGCGGCCCGTGCCGCGGGTCTTCCGGCGCCCGTCGCGCACGGGATGCTCACCGCCGGAATCGTGCTGGGGCACGCGACGCGATGGGCCACCGAGAACGGCTTCGTGCTCGCCGGATATGACACCCGCTTCGTGGCGCCGGTCTACGTGACTCCGGGAGACCCTGCACGACTTCAACTTTCGGCCAAGCGGTCGCGTCCCGACCGCCTCGACATCTCCGTCGCCGTGGTCACCGAGGAGGGGACGAAGGCCGTGCTGCGGCCGATGCGCGTCCAGATCGCACCGCTCGACGCTCAGTAGGCGCGCCGCCGGCCGGGCAGGCTAGTGTCGGAGTCATGAAAACTGGCGATCGCGCACCCGACTTCGAACTGCCCGACCAGAACGGTCAACTGCGAAAATTGTCCACGCTGCTCGCCGACGGCCCGGTGGTGCTGTTCTTCTATCCGGCCGCCGGGACGGCTGGCTGCACCAAGGAAGCGTGCCACTTCCGTGATCTGGCAAGCGAATTCGCCCAGGCCGGCGTGCAACGTGTCGGCATCAGCCGCGACGCCGTCGACAAGCAGCAGAACTGGGCGGACAAACACTCCTTCGACTATCCGCTGCTCGCCGACGTCGACGGAAGCGTGGCAACCGCCTACGACGTCGCGCGCGGGTCGCTGCTCGGCAAGTTCATGCCCACCAAGCGCACGACCTTCGCGATCCGCGCCGACGGCACCATCGCCGCCGTCGTCGCCTCGGAAGTGAACATGGACACCCACGCCGACCAGGCTCTCGCGGCGCTCGCCGGCTGACGTCGCGGTCGACGCGCCGCAAGTGGGAATATCGCACGTGTGTTCCCGCGTTGTTCTAGGTCGGCGGGGTGACCGATGATCGATACGTAGGACGAGCAGAACGTCCGGCGAGCAGGGAAGTGGCGGTGCGTGTGAATATGGCTGAGTCGAGAATGTTCGCATCGCTGGCCGTACCCAACTACCGCACCTACTTCACCGGCGCGGTCATCTCCAACGTCGGCACCTGGATTCAGCGCGTCGCCCAAGACTGGCTCGTCCTGCAACTGTCCGGCGGCTCCGCGGTGGCGGTCGGCATCACGACCGCACTGCAGTTCCTGCCCGCGCTGCTCTTGTCGCCGGTCGGCGGGCTGCTCGCCGACCGGATGGACAAACGCCTGCTGCTCGCCATCACCCAGACCTGGATGGCCTGCTCGGCGCTCGCACTGGGTCTGCTGACCGTACTCGGCGCCGCGCAGACCTGGCACGTGTACGTCATCGCGTTGATCTTCGGCATCGGCTCGGCGGTCGACGTCCCCGCCCGGCAGTCATTCGTGACCGAGGTCGCCGGACGTGAACATCTGACCAATGCGATCGGTCTCAACAGCACCTCGTTCAACGTCGCGCGATTGATCGGGCCGGGTCTGGCCGGGCTCATCATCGCGGCGTGGGGCAGCGGCTGGGCGATCCTGACCAACGCGCTGAGCTATGTGGCGATGCTGATCGCACTCGCCCTGCTGGATACGTCCAAGCTGGACCGGTCGACGCCCGCTCCACGCGCGAAAGGTCAAGTGCGCGAAGGCTTTCGATATGTGGCTCAGCGCCCCGAACTGCTGATTGCGCTCGGTGTGGGCTTCGCGGTGGGAACCTTCGCCCTGAACTTCCAACTGACCAACGCCGTGATGGTGCAGCACGAATTCCATCTGGGGCCGGAATCGTACGGCGTTCTCGGCTCGGTGATGGGAATCGGTTCGCTCGCCGGTGCGCTGCTGGCCGCCCGCCGACAGTCGGCCCCGGGACTGCGGTTCGTCGTCGGGACGTCGGTCATCTTCGGGTTGATCCTCGCGGTCAGCGGACTGACACCGACCTACGCCACCTACGCACTGTCCCTGCCGCTCGTCGGACTGGCCGGCCTGTTGACGATGACCGCGACGAACATGTTCGTTCAGACCAACGCCGACGACCACGTCCGCGGTCGAGTGATGGCGCTCTACACGATGGTCCTGATGGGTGGCACGCCGGTCGGATCGCCGCTGATGGGATGGCTCGCCGAGGAGTTCGGTCCGCGCGCGCCGCTGATCGGCGGAGCCGTGTTGCAACTCGGCACCATCGCACTGGTCGTCGTAGCGGTCGGCTGGCACGCTCGGCGTCGGGGGCTGGGGGAGCCGCTCGACGGCGAGAGCGCGTTGGCGGCGCCGAAATCGGAGCGGTGATCGACTCGCGGGGAGTCAGCTCGACGTTCGCCTCGTCTGGCACTCAGAGAGTTGTATGACGTTGCGCTTCTCTGCCGGTTGAGCCTGGTTTCACAGGTCCGGGCACTTCATCTGCTGGTTGAGCCGTGAGGAGCGCAAGCGCGCCGTACTGAGCGAGGCGCTAGCCGAGTCGAAGTGACGAGCGTGTCGAAACCCCTGTACCACAATGCATTTGATGGTAGCGCACGTGTCGAACACGCCACTAGACCGGGTCTTCATACTGCAGTAACGGTTCGTTGTCACCGGTGGGGCTGATGAGGCTGGCGCGGTCGGGCTTGTCACGTCGGCGTTCGGCTCAGGTGTCGGCCGGGTCGTGGCCTGCCGTGCATCGGTCGGGGGCGACGCGTGAGTTGACCAGCAGACGGGCCCGGCAGACCACACACCAACCCGATTTCCGGCGACGGTCGCCGGCTAGAACAGGTCGCACCCGCCGGGGACGAGGTCTCGCCGTTGAAAGCTCTCGATGCTCATCAGGCGTTCGAGCGCCTCGGGCTCCAGCGCGGCCATCGACTTCAGCGTCCGGCTGCGGTTGAACTCGGTGTGGTGGGCTTTGATCGCCTGCCACTTCTTCGCCTGCCACGCCCCGACGTCGGCGATGACGTCGATGCGATCGGCCGGGGTACCGGGAATTGCGATCGGGTCGGTGGTCTTGGCGACGAGCCGATTCCAGCCGCCGGCCATCTGCTCCTCGCCGATCGTCACGAAGTACAGCGACTGAACCTGCCACGCGGCGCCCCGGTCGATGTACATGTGCGAGTCGGCGGCCGCTTCGACGGCGGCCAGCGCCACCCGATGGGCGTGGATGTGGTCGGGGTGGCCGTAGACGCCGTAGGCGTCGTAGGTGATGACGATATGCGGCTTGACGTCGCGGATGTACTCGACCACCGCGCCGACGGCGTCGTTGAGCCGTGAGTCGACGAACTTCGGCTGGTCGGGGGCGGATTCGGGCACGCCGCCGTCGGCGTATCCGAGCATCTTGGGGGGATGATCGACGCCGAGCTGGGCGAGTGCGTCGATCAACTCGAGGTGACGCGGCGTCCCCGTGGCCCATGTGCAGGTGACGGTGTCGACGATGCCGCCGCGCTCGATGTGGCGGGCCAGCGTTCCGCCGGTCCAGATGGACTCATCGTCGGGGTGTGCATGCACACCGAGGATGCGAGGCACATCACCTGTCACCGCTGCTCCCTGCGTCGATCAGTCTGCCGTTGCGACCGCTCCACCATAGCCGCCCGAGAGCACTGTCCGAGCCGCTCGCTAGACTCTGTGCTGGCTCTCACAACCGATTTCGTGGGAGCTGGCGGCGCGCGGGGGTGTCTAGCGGACCGGACCCGCGCGCACGAAGGATTATTGACGGTTGAGCATTTCCCGGAGGGTCAGTCGATGAGTTCCCAGGCCGAGACATTCGAGTTTCAGGCGCAGACACAGCAGTTGTTGGACCTCATGGTCCATTCCGTCTACTCCAACAAAGACAGTTTCCTGCGTGAGCTGATCTCCAACTCGTCGGACGCACTGGACAAGCTGCGCATCGAGTCGCTGCAGGACAAGGACCTCGACGTCGACACGTCGAACCTGCACATCATGCTCGACACCAACGAGGAACTGCGGACCCTCACCGTCGCCGACAACGGCATCGGCATGAGCCGCGACGACGTGATCGGCCTGATCGGCACGCTCGCCCGCTCGGGCACCGGCGAACTGCGCCAGAAGCTCGCGCAGGCTAAGGACGCGGCCGCGTCGGAGGAACTCATCGGTCAGTTCGGCATCGGGTTCTATTCGACCTTCATGGTCGCCGACACCGTCACCCTCGTCACCAAGCGGGCCGGGGAGAGCGTCGGAACGCGCTGGCAGTCCACCGGCGGCGGTACCTACACCATCGAAGAGGCACCCGACGCCCCGCAGGGCACGTCGGTCACCCTGCACCTCAAGCCGGCCGACGACGAGAACCACCTCTACGACTACACGAGCGAACACAAGCTTCGTGAACTGGTGAAACGCTACAGCGACTTCATCAGCTGGCCGATCCGCATCGAGGTGGAGAAGCCCGCTCCCAAGCCGGCCGACGACGACGAATCCGAGTCCGACGCGACGCCGGAGACGATCACCGAGATCCAGACGATCAACTCCCGCAAGGCGTTGTGGGCCAAGACACGCGACGAGGTCTCCGACGAGGAGTACGCCGACTTCTACCGGCATGTGAGCCACGCGTGGGACACCCCGCTGGAGATCATCACTCTCAAGGCCGAGGGCACCTTCGAGTACCAGGCGCTGCTGTTCATCCCGAGCCAGGCGCCGTTCGACCTGTTCATGCGCGAGCGCTCCGGCGGCATCCATCTCTACGTCAAGCGCGTGTTCATCATGGAGGACTCGGAGAATCTGCTTCCGGAGTACCTGCGTTTCGTCAAGGGCGTCGTCGACGCCGCCGACCTCTCCCTCAACGTCTCCCGCGAGATTCTGCAGCAGGACCGTCAGATCCGCGCCATTCGACGCCGGTTGACCAAGAAGGTCATCTCGACGGTCACCGACCTGCAGTCGTCGCGCCCCGACGACTACAAGACGTTCTGGACCCAGTTCGGCCGCGTCTTCAAGGAAGGTCTGGTCAACGACCCCGACAACAAGGACGCGATCCTCAAGGCGTCGTCATTCGAATCGACGACATCCGACGACGGATTCACCACGCTCGACGAGTACATCTCGCGGATGAAATCCGGGCAGGACGTCATCTACTACATGACCGGCGAGTCGCGCACGCAGATCGAGAACTCGCCGCACATGGAAGCGTTGCGCGCCAAGGGATTCGAGGTCCTCCTGCTATCCGATCCGGTCGACGAGATGTGGGTCGACAGCGTCGGCGACTACAGCGATCACCGCTTCCAGTCGATCGCCAAGGGCGCCGTCGACCTCGACGCCGGAGACACCGAAGACGAGAAGAAGGCCGCCGACGAAGCGCAGGCCAAGCGCAACGAAGAGTTCGCTGACCTGCTGACTTGGCTCGGCACGGCCCTGTCCGACGACATCACCGAGGCGCGGATCTCGACCCGGTTGACCGAGTCCGCGGCAGTGCTCGTCGGGGACGCGTTCAGCATGTCGCCCCAGCTGGAAAAGCTGTATCGGGCCTCTGGCCAGCCGATTCCGCGGTCCAAGCGAGCTCTCGAGCTCAATCCGGACCACCCCCTCGTCGTCGCGCTGCGTGCCGCTCACGCCGCTGACGCCGACGCCGCCGAACTCGTCGACTCGGCGAAGCTGGTCTACGGTATGGCATTGATAGCCGAGGGAGGCGAGCTGGAGGATCCCGCCGCGTTCGCCCGGCTGTTGGCCGATTCGTTGACCCGGGCGCTCGCGCCCGAGGGCGACGCCCCCGAACAGGACACGGAGCAATGACGAACCCGCAGGATCCCAACCACCCACAGGATCCCAGTCACCAGCAGTGGGCGCAGACGCAGATCAACACCGCCGGCGGTCAGCCGGGCGCACCGTTCAGCGACGCGCAGTACTCCGGTGGCCAGCCGCAGTACCCGGCCACCACCGGCGACGTGTGGTCGCAGCAGCAAGCCCCCGGCTACGGCCCGTCTGGGCCTCAGTTCGGCCACACCGGGCCGCAGCAGTTCGGCACCGGCCCGGTCCCCGGCGGTGCGCCCGCATGGGGACCCGGCCCGAACGGGATGCCCAAGAAGAGCAACAAGGGCCTGTTCATCGGGCTGGGCATCGGCGCCGCGGTACTCGTCGTCGTGCTGGTGGTCTCGCTCGTCGTCATGTTCACCGGCGGTGACGACTCGACCGGCAGCCCCGAGGCAGCCGTGCAGACGTATCTGAACGCGCTGGCCGGCGGAGACGCCAAGAAGGCGCTGAGCGTGTCGGTGACGCCGGCGTCGGAGGATCTGCTGACCGACGAGATCGTGAAGAAGCAGCGCGAATCGGCCCCGATCACCGACATCACGGTGCGCAAGCCGGATACCAATCTCAGCACCATGGCGACGGTGAACGCCACCTACAAGCACGGAGACAAGAACGTCGACGAGGACATTCGGGTACGCAAGTCGGGTGACGAGTGGAAGCTCGACAACGGTGCGCTCGCCATCACCTTGAGCTCGACGAACAAGATTCCCGGATTGTCGCTGTTCGGCGTCGACGTCTCCGACGACACCAAGATCTATGTCTTCCCCGGCCCGCTGGTGTGGGGATCGTCGAACGCGAACATCAACGTCACCGATTCGAAGAAGCAGTTCCCGCTGGGTCCCGAGGACTACACGTTCTATCCTTCGCTGGACACGAGTCTGAGCACGCAGGGCAAACAGGTGGTCGATTCCGCGATCAACTCCTACATGACCAACTGCGCGACGTCGACGCAGGCCAAGGCCAGCACCGACCGGCCCGGCTGTGACCAGTCGACCTACCGCTCGACGGTTCCCGGCAGTGTCCGCTGGACCAAGCCCACCGACCTCAGCGGCCTCACCTATCGTTTCGACTACGACGACCCGAACAAGGTGAAGGTGTCCGGCAGCGTCTCCTGGTCGTACTCGTACACCTCGACCTACGACGGTGCGCAGACCGACACCACCACCGACTATCTGAGCGGCACCATCGATCTGTCGGCGTCCACGCCGACGTTCACGGCGTCGAACTGACGCGAGAGATCATCGACGACACCGGTCGCCCTGATGGGCGTCCGGTGTCGTCGTTTCGTCACCGGTGTGCCGCCAGCGCGATTTCCCGTCCCAGCGGATGCCCCTGCGGTGCGTCGAACAACCGCGCGACGCCGTCGAGCGGACTTCCCAGCGGTGCGGCGACGTCGGCGTCGGGAATCGATGCCCGTACCCGTTCGACGAATCGTGCGCGCAGAGCGTCGTTGCCGGTGATCACCTTTCCGGTCCAGCTGATCCGCGGAGGCGCCGGCCACCGCGGTGCGACGTTGCGCGCCGCCGTGCACACGGTGTGCGCCAACTCGTCGGCCGCATCGTCGATGATCTGTGTCGCGACGAGATCGCCATCGTCGGCCGCGGCCGCCACGACGACGGCGAAGGCCGCCACCTTCGAGACTCGGTCGGGATCGGACTGCACGGCGACATAGAGTTCGGGAAGCGGACCGAAGTGCTGCACCGTGAGCGCCTCCAGCGTCGTCGCGGCGGCGCGACCGTCGAAGGCCCGCAGCGCTGCGGCGATTCCGGCGCGGCCGATCCAGTACGCGCTTCCGGCGTCGCCGAACAGGTACCCCCATCCATCGACGCGCCCGACGGTGTCCGCCGACACCCCGAGCCCGACGATCCCGGTGCCCGCCGCGACGACGGCGCCGAAGTTCCAGCCATTGCTGCCGAGGTACGCCGACACCGAGTCGTGTGCGAGTGCCACCCGGACGATGCCGAGTTCACGACAGGCCGCAAGCAGTTCGTCGGGTCGGGAGTTGGCTGGCGTGAGACCCGAAATCCCAACGGCGAGTTCATATTCGGCTGGTCCGGAGAGGTCTGCGAGCGCCGTCGAGAGATATCCGCGCAGCTGCCCGACCAGCGGTCGGTCGGTGTAGATCGGGCCGGCGTCGACCTCGCCGAGCCCGTCGATCCGCATCCGCGTACCGGACTGGCCACCGTCGACGGCGATTCGCTGAGCCATCAGCTGAAAGTACACTGCAGCTCATGAGTTTCTTGACCCCCGTCGCGGTCTGGGTCGGCAGTATTCCCTGGCTCCCGCGATTTCTCCCGTGGATTGTGAAGGGCGACAAGGCGATTCAACGGCTGAGCCGCAACCGCGTCGCGTTGCTCGACATCGCGGGGCTGCCCAACGTGACGTTGTTCGTGGTGGGCCGCAAGTCGGGTGCCCGACGATCGACCCGCCTGCTCTGCGCGCCGACCGCGCAGGGATGGCTGATCGCGGGTTCCTACTTCGGAGACCACCGCACGCCGGCGTGGGTGTTCAACCTGCGTGCGGTGGACAAAGCGCAGGTCGGTGTCCACGGCGTCGAGACCGACGTCGCGGTCACCGAACTCGACGGTGCCGCCTACGACGCCGCCTGGCAGACGCTGGAGGCCGTGTGGCCCAACTTCGCGCTCTATAAGCAGCGGACCGATCGCAAGATTCCGGTGTTCGAGTTGCGACGTTTGACTTAAGTCGGCTATTCGCCCTGGTACCGCGGCTGGCGCTTCTCGAAGACGGCGGTCATCGCCTCGGTGAGGTCGTTGCTGGGCATGAAGGCCGAGTTCCACACCGCGACATAGCGCAGCGATGCCGCGATGTCGGCGGCGCGCGATTGTTCGAGCACCGTCTTGATGCCCTGGACCACCAGCGGCGGATTGTCGGCGATCTCGCGCGCGGTGGCGCGCGCTGCGGCGAGGGCCGCTTCCTGATCGTCGAGGACGTCGTTGAGCAGGCCGATCCGCTCGGCTCGGGCGGCGTCGATGTCCTTGCCGGTCAGCGCGAGCTCGCGGAAGTGGCCGTCGCCGATGATCGCGGGCAGTCGTGCGAGCGACCCCATGTCCGCCACGATCGCCACGCGGACCTCACGGATGCTGAACTTGGCGTCGGCGCTCGCATAGCGGACGTCGGCGGCGCTGATGAGATCGACGCCGCCGCCGATGCACCAGCCGCTGACCGCGGCGACGACCGGCTTGCGACACTCCGCGACGGCGTTGATGCCGGACTGCATCGCGATCACGTGGTCGTGGAACGCGGTGCGCGGCGCGGCCTTCGCGCCGTCGGCGAGTACGGGTCCCAGGGTGCCGCTCATCGCGGGCAGATCGAGGCCGTAGGAGAAATTCGCGCCGGATCCGGTGATCACCACCGCACGGACCGCGGGATCGGCGTCGAGCTGGCGGAACAACACGGGCAGCTCAGACCAGAAGTCGGGGCCCATCGCGTTGCCCTTGCCGGGGCCGATCAGGGTCACCTCGGCGATGTCGTCGGCGATCGCGACGGTGAAGGCTTTCCAGTCGAGGGAAGTATCAGTCATGGTGGAAAACGCTACCCCGCGCACTCCCGTCGATTGGAACTGTAACGTGTTCTAGCAGTAGGCAAGGTAAAGGAGCGGCGTCGATGATGTTCGGACATGTGATGGAAGACCTGACTCCCGAGGAGATCGCCGCGGCGAGCCAGTTGTACGCGCCGCTCGCCGATCGAGTTCGGGAACTCGTTGCGGCGACGGTACTGACCGAGGTGCCCGCCCCCGACGTCGCGAAGGCGATCCAACTCATCGAGGAGGCGACGGCGCTGCTCGGCACCAAAGCAGTCGAGGGGTCATTCGGCGTCCGCTGGACTCCCGACGGCAAGCGACGTACCTGGGGCAATGCGATCGTGGGACTGCGTAACCCCATCGCCCCGCCGCTGGACATCCGCCAGCGCGGCGACCTCACTTACGCCGACGTCGTGATCGGCCCGCAGTACGAGGGGCCGCCGACGCTCGTGCACGGCGGCATCATCGCGGCGATGCTCGACCAGGTTCTGGGCGACGCCGCGGTGAACGCCGGCGTCCCCGGCATGACCGGCACGCTGCGCATCCGCTACAACAGGGGCACGCCGCTGGGTCCCATCCGTGTGCAGTCCGCCGTCGACCGCGTCGAGGGGGTCAAGACCTTCGTCTCCGGCCAGGTGATCGTCGACGACGCCGTGACCGTCGAAGCCGAGGGCATCTTCATCCTGCCCAAGGCGGTCCGCGACCTCGGCGACAACCCGCCCCCGGGCATCCTGGCGCCGGGAGATTAGGCGTCCGGCCGAGGCGACCACCCCGCTCCGCGAGTCATGTCGGCGAGGCGACCACCCGCTCCCCGAGTGCCGAAGCGAGCTTCGGTGTACATCGTCGCTCCGCGAGTCATGTCGGCGAGGCGACCACCCCGCTCCCCGAGTGCCGAAGCGAGGAACGAGCTTCGGTGTAACGAGGGGCCGGTGAGACGAAGAACCCAAGCCCCCTCCTGCTGGTTGAGCGAGGCGCAGCCGAGTCGAAACCACGCAACAACGACCGCCCCGATCCGCGAAAGCTGGTGTGGCACCGTGGTTTCGACTCGCGCCTGCGCTAGCGCCCCGGCCCGGCTCAACCAGCGGGACGCTACTGCCGCGCCCCGACGACGTCGTAGCGGGCCATGATGAACGCCTTGTTCCGGTCGAGTTCGCGCAACTCGAGGTCGTAGGGTTTGGTGAACAGCGGTCGGCCGGCGCCGAGCGTCACCGGCGCGTAGCAGATCACCAGGTCGTCGAGCAGTCCCGCGTCGGCGAACTGAGTCGCGAGATCACCGCCGCCGACGATCCAGACGTCCTTGTCGCCGGCGGCGTCGATCAGTGTCTGCCGGAAGTCAGTCGGTTCGCCCGCGACGATGTGCACGTTCTCGGCGATCGGACGCAGTTGCCGGTGCGTGAAGATCCAGGTGGGTTGGGTGTACTGCCAGGCCTCGCCGGTCCGCGCATTGCGCGCGAGGATCCACTCGTAGGTCGTCGCACCCATCACCACCACCCCGACGTCGGCGATGAACTCCTTGTAGTTGAGCGGCCCGTTCTCGTCAATGGGTTGGGTGAAGAGCCAGTCGAGATTGTCGGCGGCGTCGGCGAGAAAGCCGTCGATGCTCGATGCGGTGTAGAAGCGGAAACGTGTCACGGGTCTGCCTTTCGGGTCAGGTGTCGGCGTGCCAGGTGCGGCGATGCCACATGATGGGGTCGGGATCGGTTGCCGGAGAACTTAATTCGACGCCGGCGTCGGCGAGCATCCAGCGCAGCAGCTGTCGGCGATGTGCGGCGAAGGTGATTTCGTGTGCGACGATCTGCGACATCAGAAACGACTCCGGCGGTTCGCACAGGGCGTCGATGATCATGTCGGCCCATGCGTCGCGCCGCTCGACGTCGCGGATCATCGCGAGCCAGCGTGGGGCGATGTTCTCGTGATCGGTGCGCAGCGACGCCACGTCATCGGGGCCGTCGACGTTCGGCGCGGCGGCGCCTTCGACGGTGGCGAGCCAGGGGAGCTTCGCACGAACCAGTCGGGTGAGGACCGCGGCGATCGATTCCTCCAGACCGTGCCACTCGAGCACCCGATGTCCGGCCAGGCGCACGCGGCGGTAGTCGTCGTCGGCGAGTGCCGTGCAGACGCTCAGCAATTGCGTGGTGTCGTCGAGGTCGTGGCGGACCAACAGGGCGAGGACATCACCGGCGGAATGCTCCGACGCCGCGCCCGAATCGACGTACAGGACGGTGGGGGAGTGAAAGTGCAGGCCGTTCGGCGCGGGCAGCCAATGGCCACGTTCGGCAGCCGGCGGCATCGCGGTCGGCGGGTGTCCGAACGCTCGGGCGAATGCCCGCGAGAAGCCCTCGACCGACTCGTACCCGGAATCGAACGCGCAGTCGGTCACCGACGTCCCGCGCTGCAACAGCCACGCCGCGCGTTCGAGTGTCACCCTGCGCCGCAACGCGACCGGAGACTCACCCGAGCGTGCCCGCACCTGCCGGGTGAAATGGAACTCCGAGGTGTGGGCGTCGCCGGCCATCGCGGTCAGGGATCGGTTGTCGGCGTCGAGCACGGCGTCGAGCAGGCGCCGCCACGGATCGGGATCGTGCGTGTCATCGGCCATGTAAGCAAGTATCGGCCGCCGTCGCCCGACGGCGCTTGACCGTTCTTGCTCAATGTGGCGACGCATCGATTCGACGACGATCCCCGGTCGATACAGTGGTCGCATGGGACTGGCCGACGTGGTACTCACCGGTGGCGACGACGTGCTCGATGCCTACCGAAAACTCTTGGGCCCCAGCGTCGATGGGACGTGGTCACTGCCGAATGCACGGCTGCGCGTAACCGCGGCGCCGCAGAATCTGGTCCTCGTCGGCGTCGACGACGCGGCGTCGACCACGCGACTGCTGACGCGCCGGGGCCTGGAGCTCGACGCCATACCGGACGGTCTGCGAGCCCGCGACCTTCCCGTCGGAATCACATCGTCGAGCGTGGCGCCAGGCAGTGCGGGCGGCGATGCGGGCATCGTCGCAGTCGATCACCTGGTGTTCTTCGCTGCCGATCGCGACCACGCCGTCGCATTGTTCGGCGCGACGCTGGGAATGGACTTCCGTCTGGCGCAATCGATTCCGGGAGTCACCGACCCCGAGCAGGCTGCCGCCGTCACCCAGCTGTTCTTCCGGGACGGCGAGCTGATCATCGAGGTCGTCGCGAAATCCGATGTGCCGGAAAAGATTTCGTTCTGGGGTATCGCCTGGCGCACCGAAGACCTCGAGCTGAGCGCGCAAGCGTTGCGCGACAACGGCTTCGACGTCAGCGAGATCCGTGCCGGACGTAAGCCAGGGACCCGCGTGTGTACCGTGCGGGATCGGACGCTCGCTGTTGCGACGCTGCTGATCGAGCACTCGCGTGGTGCGCGCACGTGACGTAACGCCGCCTGCGGTCGGCGGCGCTCACTGTGCGCTCTCATAGGACACGAAGTTGTAGCCGGGGTCGCGTACTTCGACGGCATTACGCCACACCAGGTAGTAGTACCCGCGATTTCGGGCGACGTAGTAGCCGCGGACTCGCTCATAGGAGGCCGCAAACACACCCGTGTGACCGGTCTCGCGCAGGGTGCCGCGGTATTGGAACGCGCCGGACGGGAATTGGCAGATCCGCACGACCGCAGTCGCGGTGGATACCGAGTGCACCTGGCTGCTTCCGGCCGCGCAGTAGGCGGCGGGTGCGGCCGACGCGGGTGCGGCGAGCAATGTGGTCGCTGCCGCGGCTGCGACGACCGCGGCGCCTGCGGCAAGACGAGAGCGTGTAGTCATGCTGTCGACCGTAAGAGCAGTCCGCCGTTCGCGCGATGGGCAGAAGTACCCGGGGAGAAGTACCCATCGGCGTCGGATCCGGCAGGAATAGGACCGCGGTCCGTTTATGTTGAGCCGGGTGAGAATCCCAGAGAGGGGACAGCAATGACGAGCACCACGGTCGAGCTCGGACTCGACACCTTCGGCGATGTCACCGTCGACGACAACGGCGAACGCACCAGTTATCCGCAGGTCATCCGCGATGTGATCGACGAGGCGGTGCTCGCCGACGACGTGGGCGTCGACTTCTTCGGCGTCGGCGAACACCATCGCGACGACTTCTCCATCAGCGCACCCGACGTCGTGCTGGCGGCGATCGCCGGCCAGACCGAACGCATTCGGCTCGGCACCGCGGTCACCGTCCTCAGCTCCGACGACGCGGTGCGCGTCTACGAACGATTCGCCACGCTCGACGCCGCGTCGTCGGGCCGGGCCGAGGTGATCCTCGGCCGCGGTTCGTTCACCGAGTCGTTCCCGCTGTTCGGATTCGACCTCGACGACTACGAGATGCTGTTCGAGGAGAAGCTCGATCTGTTCGCGGAGCTGCGCAAAGAGGGGCCGGTGACCTGGTCGGGCCGGCACCGCTCGCCGCTGGCGAACAAGGAGGTCTATCCGAAGACCGACTCCGGGCGGCTCACCGCGTGGATCGGCGTCGGCGGATCACCGGAATCGGTCGTGCGATCTGTTCGCTACAACATCCCGATGATGCTCGCGATCATCGGCGGCGACCCGGCGCGATTCGTACCGTACGTCGACCTGTACAAGCGCGCGCAGGAGCAGCTCGGACCCGACGTCGGGCTGACCGGCCCGATGCCGCTGGGCGCTCACTCGCCCGGGCATATCGCCGAGACCGATGAGCTCGCCATCGAACAGGCGTGGCCGCACGCCAAGTTGATGCATGACCGCATCGGAGCCGAACGCGGCTGGCCGCCCATGCACAAATCGCAGTTCCTGTCCGAGGTGGCGCAGGGGTCGCAGTACGTGGGTTCGCCGGAGACGGTTGCGCGCAAGATCGCGAACACCGTGCGCACGCTCGGCCTGGACCGCTTCGATTTCAAGTACGCCAGCGGCCCGATGCCGCATTCGCAGCTGATGAAGAGCATCGAACTCTACGGCACCCGTGTGATGCCGCGCGTGCGGGAGCTCCTCGCCGAGGAACCCGTTGTGGCGCAACGATGATTCTCGACGATCACACGGGTCGTCGGGTCATCGCCCGGGTTACGCTGCTCCGACGAAAGGTCGCCGGTCCGAGCGAACCTCCGTCGAATCGAAGGCGGTGATTGTGATGTGGTTCTTGATAGTGGTGGTTGCAGTGGTTGTCGTCGCGTTGTGTGTACTCACGGGTTCCGGGCATGGCGGTCACGGCTCGAGCGGTTCGTCGGACGGAGGCTGGGATTTCGGGGGTTGGGACGCCGGAAGCTGGGGTGGTGACTCCAGCGGTGGCTGCGGGGACAGCGGCAGCGGTGGCGGAGCCGATAGCGGCGGCACCTGCTAGCCGCGCGGGCGTTCTGATGCCGACGCGGTGGGCTGGGCCGTTGAGGGTGCTGATGTGGTGATCGGGCCGCTCGACCAACCCACGGGGGGCGGCGCGACTGTCGGGTTATCGGAGAAGCGGTGAACCGATAGTCCGTCTCGTGTCTGGACCCGTCGAACGGTGGGAAATCACGCTCCGTAGGTGAACCGCAGATTTGCGTTGATCAGCACGTTCATCCTCTTACGCAGATGCCCGGTGAGGCTCGCGTCCGGTAGTTCGCCGTCGACGTCTAGCGTCCACATGAGATCGGTTCCCCCATCCGCATCCGCGAGCTCGAAATGGATCCGGGCATCGGGCCGGCGCTTCCACAACGACGACCAGGCGACGCGGTCAGGCGCACGCGAGTCGAGTACCTCGGGTTCCATCTCATCGTCGAGCAGGATCAGCCACGGTCGTACGGCACTGCGGTGCGGATTCACGAGATCGTCGGATACCGCGTGCGGCGGCGCGGGCAGGTTCCGCTTGCGCTGTCCGATCCGCTCCATGCTGGAGACCCTAACGCTGTCAGATCTGATCCGCCTATCCGCCACGCATCCGTTATGACCGCGGATAGCGCGAAACCGGGCCCCTGAGCGGAGCAAACGCGGGGGGAGCATCTGCCCGGCTGAGGGGCACCGGTTTGCCGGTGCCACCGACGCCGATGCCTCGGGCTGGCGCGGCCCGAGGCATCGTTCGACCGACTGATCTCAGTCGCGGGACTCCACGACGTCGTAGTCGCCGTCGGCGTAGCGCGCCCGGATCACCTTCTTGTCGAATTTGCCGACCGAGGTCTTGGGAACCTCGGCGACGAACGCCCAGCGCTCCGGGATCTGCCAACGTGGCACCACGCCGCCGAGGAATTCGCGCTGCTTGGCGATGTCGGCGTCGGCGGCGTCCTTGACGACGGCCAGGACGAACGGCCGCTCATCCCACTTCTCATCCGGGACCGCGACGACGGCCGCCTCGGCGATGGTGGGGTTGCTCATCACGGTGTTCTCCAGTTCGACCGAGGAGATCCACTCGCCGCCGGTCTTGATGAGGTCCTTGGTGCGGTCGACGATCGTCATGAATCCGTCGGCGCTGATCGACGCGACGTCGCCGGTGCGCAGCCACCCGTCGTGGAACTTGGCGGGGTCGGAGACCGGGCCGTCGGGGGAGTAGTACGCGCCGGTGATCCACGGTCCGCGGACCTCCAACTCGCCGACCGCTTCGCCGTCCCATGGCTGCTCGGAACCGTCGTCGGCGATGAGGCGAGCCTCCACCGACGCCGGGAAGCGTCCCTGCGTGACGCGGTAGGCGAACTCGTCGTCCAGGTCGTCGACGCCGAACGGCGGCCGCGCGACCGAGCCGAGCGGCGAGGTCTCGGTCATGCCCCACGCGTGCACGATCGGGACGCCGTAGCCGTCGAACTTGCGGATCATCGACGGCGGCACTGCGGCGCCACCCACGACCACCTCGCGCAGATGTGAAATGTCTTGCGGCACAGCGTCGAGCTGCGCGGCGACGCCCTGCCAAATGGTCGGGACAGCGGCCGCGAAGGTCGGCTGGCCGGCTGCCATGATCGCCAGCAGCGGCTCCGGTTGCAAGAAGCGGTCCGGCATGATCAGCGTGATGCCCGACATCATCGCGGCGAACGGCAGGCCCCACGACATCACGTGGAACATCGGCACGATCGCCAGGACCGAGTCGGCGTTCGACAGCGCCATCCCCGACGGCAGGCACACCTGCATCGAGTGCAGCCAGATGCTGCGATGGGAGTAGACGACGCCCTTGGGGTCGCCGGTGGTGCCCGAGGTGTAACACATGACCGCGGCATCGTTCTCGTCGACCTGCGGCCACGCGTAGGCGGTGGGCTCGTCGGCGATCAGTTCGTCGAACTGGTGCACCGTGACACCGTCGGGCGCGGTGAACGCCGACGCCGGGCCGTTGACGACGATGACATGCTCGACGTTGGGAGTCGCGGCGACATACTGCGAGAGCATCGGTGCGATCGACGCGTCGACGAGGATCACGCGGTCCTCGGCGTGCTTGATGATGAAGACGGCCTGCTCGGGCGACAACCGCAGATTCAGTGTGTGCAGTACGGCGCCCATCGCCGGGACGGCGGCATAGGCGACCTGATGCTCATTGTTGTTCCACATGAACGTGGCGACGCGATCTCCGCGCTGCACACCGAGTTTCGCAAGCGCATTGGCCAGCTGAGCAGCCTTGTCGCCGACCTCGGCGAACGAGATGTCGCGCAGCTCGGTGCCCGTCCAGGTGCGGATCTTGGCTTCGGGAAATACTCGCCGACTGTATTCGACCAGTCGGGCGATCGACAGCTCGCCATGCTGCATCGTCGATTGAATCATCGCTTGTCTTCTCCTTGTTTACTGCACGGAAGCGGACATTTCGGGTACGTGGAACCGCAACCCGGCGTGTTGAGTTTCACACGTGCGTCGATCGATGGATCAAGCGGGGAGGGCTTTCGCCGCTCGTTCAGTCGTCGCGGGTGCTGCTCGTCAGGTGCCATGAGCCGCACTGGCACCGGTAGGTACGCAGCGACACGGTCCGCCAGGTACCCACTGACATCGAGGTGATCGCGGCAGCGGCGTCGGCTCGACTGGTGAACGCGGTCTTCGACGGGGTCGGGCATCCGACGAGTTCGTCGGCGATTCGACGGTGCAGCCGCCGCGTAGTCGAATCGGCGGCGCGCGCGGCGGTGCGTTCTTCCATGAGCCGGTAGTACCGCTCGAGCTCGTCGTCGTCGAATGCCGCCACGTCAACCGATTTTGCCAGATCCGGCAGCTGCTCGATCGCCACCAGCGCAGAAATACGCAACTAATGGTTGCCTATGGCGAACGGTCGTCGTACAGTAATAAGCAACCAAAGGTTGCATATTGATGGGAGTCGCAGATGACCGAAGGCAATGACCCAGAACTGGGCAGCATCACCCGTGAGATGTACATCGACGCCACCCCCGACATCGTCTACGAGGTCGTCAGTCAGCCCGAACACATCACGCAGTGGTGGTCGGACGAATTGACGCTCGACGGCGATGAACCGGGCGCGTCGGGCGTGATCTCCTTCGGTGAACCCGACGGGCCCGACTTTCACGCCGAGTCGTTTCAGATCGTCGAGGCCGTCCCGCCTACCACCTTCTCGTTCCACTGGTGCTATCCCGACGACGACGCCGAACTCGCCGGCCGGGCGCTGTTGGTCACCTTCACCCTGACCCCGCGGGGCGCGGGCACGTGGGTGTCCATGACGGAGACTGGATTCCGTGAAAAGGGTTGGGAGGCAGCAGTATTGGAGCAGATTTACCACGATCACGTGCAGGGATGGGGGCAGCACCTGCCGGTCCTGATCGCCTACGCCGAGCAGGTGGGCGCACGGCGAACGGCCCCGCGATGAACGACGACGTCGACGATCGACTGTGGTCGGCCGTCGGCGACCCGATGCGACGGCAGATGATCGACCTCTTGCTCGTCGACGGCGTCGCCACCGCCACCGTGCTGGCCGATCGACTGCCGGTGACCCGCCAGGCCGTCGCCAAACATCTGGCCGTACTCGACCGCGCCGGCTTAGTGCATCCCACCAGCGTCGGACGGGAAGTCCGCTATCGGGTCGACGAGGCGCAACTGGCGCGGGCGGTGACCCAACTCAACGCGGTCGGCGCCGCATGGGACCGCAGGATGCAACGCATCAAGCGTCTCGCCGAGGCCATCCAGCAGGCGAAGAATCCCGACAACAATCAGCCGAAACAAAAATAAGGAGTCATCATGTTCACCATCGTTCATCGCATCGCCACCACCGAGCCCGCCGAGAAGGTGCTCGACGCACTGACCACCATCGACGGCCTCGCTGACTGGTGGACCACCGATGTGTCCGGCAGCGCGTCGGCCGGTGGAATCAGCGCCTTCCGCTTCGGTGAGAACGGCGGCTTCGACATCGCCGTCACCTCGGTCGCCCCCGACCACGTCGGATGGCACGTCGTCGACGGCCCGGCCGAATGGATCGGCACCGACATCGATTGGCGCATCACCCGCGACGGCGACTACAACGTCGTGCTGTTCGAGCACCGCGGATGGCGTGAGCAGGCTGAGTTCATGTACCACTGCAGCACCAAGTGGGCGGTCTTCCTGCAAAGCCTGAAGGCGCTGGTGGAGACCGGAACCGGCGCCCCCGCGCCGCGCGACGTGCAGATCTCCAACTGGCACTGAGCGCAATGCGATGGCCGGCCCATTCGGACCGGCCATCGCATTGCTCAGTTATTCAGTTGTCGCACTTGCCGATTCGCTCAGAAGCGGTCAGCGTCGGCTACCTTCGCCCAGGCCTTGACGAAGTCCGCTACGAACTTCTCCTTGGCGTCGTCGGCGCCGTAGACCTCCGACACGGCACGCAGCTGCGAGTTCGCACCGAAGACCAGGTCGACGCGCGAACCGGTCCAGCGGGTCTCACCGGTGTTCAGGTCGACGCCGACGTAGGTGCCGTCGTCGGCCGACGACGGAGCCCACGCGACGTCGATGTCGGTGATGTTGACGAAGAAGTCGTTCGTCAGGGTGCCGGGAGCGTCGGTCAGGACGCCCAGCGCCGAACCGTCGTAGTTGGCGCCCAGGACTCGCAGTCCGCCGACCAACACCGACATCTCCGGGGTGGAGAGGCTGAGCAGGTTGGCCTTGTCGACCAGCAGGTACTCGGCGGGCAGTGCGGCACCCTTGCCGAGGTAGTTGCGGAAGCCGTCGGCGCCGGGCTCGAGTGCGGCGAACGACTCGACGTCAGTCCACTCCTGGGTGGCGTCGGTGCGGCCCGGGGTGAACGGAACGGTGATCTCCACGCCGCCGTCCTTGGCGGCCTTCTCGATCGCCGCTGCGCCGCCGAGCACGACGACGTCGGCGAACGAGACCTTGGTGTTGCCCGACTGTGCCGAGTTGAACGCCTCGACGACGCCCTCGAGGGTCGAGATGACCTGCGCGAGCTCGTCGGGGTTGTTGACCTCCCAGCCGGCCTGCGGCTGCAGGCGGATGCGGCCACCGTTGGCGCCACCGCGCTTGTCGCTGCCACGGAACGACGACGTTGCCGCCCAAGCGGTCGAAACCAGTTGTGCCACAGTCAAACCGGTCGCCAGGATGTCGGCCTTCAGCTTGGCGACGTCGGCGTCGCCGATGAGGTCGTAGTCAGCTGCGGGAACCGGATCCTGCCAGATCAGAACTTCCTGCGGGACCTCCGGGCCGAGGTAGCGGGCGATCGGGCCCATGTCGCGGTGGGTCAGCTTGAACCATGCGCGCGCGAAGGCGTCGGCGAACTCCTTCGGGTTCTGTTGGAACCGCTTGGAGATCGGGCCGTAGATCGGGTCGAAGCGCAGCGCGAGGTCGGTGGTGAGCATGACCGGCGGGTGCGTCTTCTCCGCATCGTGGGCGTCGGCGACGCTGTCGGAGCCGGCACCGTCCTTCGGGATCCACTGGTGGGCGCCCGCGGGGCTGGTGGTGAGTTCCCACTCGTAGCCGAACAGAGTCCAGAAGAAGTTGTTGTCCCAGGTGGTGGGGGTGGAGTTCCAGGCGCCCTCCAGGCCCGACGTGATGGCGTCGCCGCCGACACCGGTTCCGTAGGTGCTCTTCCAGCCCAGGCCCATCTGCTCCAGCGGAGCGGCTTCCGGCTCCGGGCCGACGTTGTCGGCGGGGCCGGCACCGTGGGTCTTGCCGAAGGTGTGGCCGCCGGCGATCAGCGCGACGGTCTCTTCGTCGTTCATCGCCATCCGGCCGAAGGTCTCGCGGATGTCGACCGCGGCGAGCAGCGGGTCCGGGTTGCCGTTGGGGCCCTCGGGATTGACGTAGATCAGACCCATCTGGACCGCTGCGAGCGGGTTGTCGAGATCGCGTTCACCGGTGTAGCGCTCATCGCCCAGCCAGGTGCGCTCCGGGCCCCAGAAGACGCCCTCGGGCTCCCACTTGTCTTCGCGGCCGCCGCCGAAACCGAAGGTGTCGAAGCCCATCGACTCCAGCGCGACGTTGCCGGCCAGCACGATGAGGTCGGCCCAGGACAGCTTGCGGCCGTACTTCTTCTTCACGGGTCCGAGCAGGCGGCGAGCCTTGTCGAGGCTGGTGTTGTCCGGCCACGAGTTCAGCGGCGCGAAGCGCTGCATGCCGGTGCCCGCGCCGCCGCGTCCGTCACCGATGCGGTAGGTGCCCGCGGCGTGCCACGCCATCCGGATGAAGAACGGGCCGTAGTTGCCCCAGTCGGCGGGCCACCACGACTTGGAGTCGGTCAGGACGGCTTCGATGTCGCTCTTGACCGCGGCGAGGTCGAGTGTCTGGAACTCCGCGGCGTAGTCGAAGTCAGCGCCTTCGGGGTTGGAGATATCGGGATTCTCTTGCAGCACTTTGAGATCGAGCTGGTTGGGCCACCAGTCACGGTTGCCGCCACCCTCGACGGGCGGCTTGATTCCGCCGTGCGCAACGGGGCAGCCGCCGGCTGCGGGTTCGGTGTTGGCTTCGCCGATGGGGGGATGTTCGACCGACACGATAGACCTTTCGAGAGTGTTCTTTGGGGCTGACGTTGAAGAACTGCGGACAACGGGTACTACTCGGTTTGGGCTGGCTTACGGGCTGACGACGTCCTGCGGGGAATCACCGATCGTGCTGGTTCCCGCGCACTGCGGGCACAGTCCCCAGTAGATGACCTCGGCCTCGTCGATGGCGAAACCGTTGTCGTCGACGGCGTCGAGGCAGGGTGCCTCACCGACCGCGCAGTCGACGTCGACGATCGTCGCGCATGATCGGCACACGGCGTGGTGGTGATTGTCGCCGACGCGCGACTCGTAACGCGCGACCGAACCCGAGGGCTGGATGCGTCTGATGAGCCGAGCGACGGTGAGTGCGTGGAGCACGTCGTAGACCGCCTGACGGGACACGCTGGGCAACTCGCTGCGCACGGCATCGAAGACGGTCTCGGTGTCAGCGTGGGGGTTGCCGTCGACCGCCGTCAAGACAGCCAACCGTGGCTTCGTCACACGCAGATCGGCTGTGCGCAACCGTTCGGCGTGGGTGGATGACTCGGCCATGCATTCACCTTAACGACGCTGTGACCAAAGGGAAAGTGTTTTCTGGAATTAATCCAGATTAGTGAGATATGCGCTGGTAGCGGGCCTGCGATCTGCGACACGCCGAGTTCATCATGACCCACCGGCCCCCGATGGTGGGCGGAAATGCGGATTTGTACGCGTCCGGCGTGCCCGGGCGGCGTGGTGTGTTGGGGTGTGTGGTCGCCGATCTGTCGTACCGACGGACAACGGCTCGCCGACGCGGGACAATGGGCGTCGAATACCGTCGTCGACCTGTGGAGCAACCATGACCGTCCGACTCAATCCCTACCTCAGCTTTCGGGACAACGCCCGCGACGCGATGGAGTTCTATCGCAGCGTGCTCGGCGGCGAACTGGAGGTGATGACGTTCGAGCAGATGCCCGGCTCCGACCCAGCCGAGGCGGACAAGATCATGCACTCGATGCTGACCACGCCCGACGGCCTGGTCCTGATGGGTGCCGACACGCCGAACGCGATGCCGCTCAACGTCGGCGACTCGATCACCGTGTCGCTCTCCGGAGACGATGTCGAGACGTTGGGCGGATGGTTCGAAGCGCTCGCGGACGGCGGCACCGTGACCGCGCCGTTCATGCAGGCGCCGTGGGGCGACACGTTCGGCATGCTCACCGACCGCTTCGGCGTCAATTGGATGGTGAACGCGACCGCGGCCTGAGTAGGCCTCAGACCAGCGCGAGCAGCACGCCGACCGCGACGAACAGGCAGCCGAACAGCCGGTTCAGGTTGCGTTGCCCTCGTTCGCTGCGAGTGATGCGCCTGAACCCGCGGGCCACCAGGGCGAAGAACAGCCACATCACGGCGATGTCGACGACGCCGATGGTGACGCCTATCGTCAGGTACTGCGGCAGCAGAGGATCGGCGGTGGCGACGAAGCCCGGAATGAACGCGAGCAGGAACACGATGGCCTTCGGGTTGAGCAGGTTCACCCACAGGCCGCGCAGAAACATCGACCACGACGACTCGCCGGCGAGCTGCTCGACAGCCTCCTCGGACAGGTCGGGGCGCCGAAAGAATTGGCGCACACCGAGATACACGAGGTACGCGGCACCGAGATAGCGCACGACGTCGAACGCGGTCGGTGATCGCTGGATCACGACGCCGAGTCCCGCGGCGACGATTGCCAGCTGGATCATCAGGGCGGCCTGCTGACCGAGAATTCCCCACAGTGCGCGGCGAAAGCCGACGTTGAGCGAATTGCTCATCGTGTTGATCGCCCCGGCGCCCGGGGTGAAGCTGATCAGCAGGCAGGCGGAGAGCAGCGCCAGCCAAGTCGCGACATGCACTCGGCGAGGTTAGCGCCCTAGGGTGTGGTTTCGTCGACCGGCGCCAGTGCCCAATCGACGAGGCTGCGAAAACTCCATTCGAGTTCGTCGTAGGTCGACGTGGTGCCCAACTCGTGGCCCACCAGCAGCATCATCGCCAGTCGGGCGATGTGCTCGGCGCGTGCGGCGTCGCCGATGATCGCGGTGTAGGTCTCGGCGATGACGGCGACACGGTCGGCGTCCACTTCGGCGACGGCCTTCGCGACGTCGGGGTCGCTCGCCGACCAGATCCGGATGGCGGCTTCGGACGCGTAGGGGAGATTCAGGGACACCTCGACCAGTGCGTCGAAGCGCTCGCGCGGGTCGTCGATCGACTTGATGGCGTCGATGAGCACATCACTCTTGCTGTGGCGCCAGTATTCGATGAGCTTCTGGCAGTACGACGCCCAGTTGGGGAAGGCGTAGTAGAACGAGCCGGTCGTCGTCGACGTCTCGGTGCAGATCGCCGCGAGTTTGAGCGCGGGATAGCCGTCACGGGCGAGGATCGCCAAGCCCGCGTCGAGGTATCGCAGCTGCGGGGAAGTGGGATTCGACACGACGATCTCCTGTGACCTGTTGCACGGACGCTATAACAAGACTTATAGTACCTTTGTAAGTCGACTTACGACGCTGTCGACACGTCTGGAGGATGACCATGGCACTCGATACACTCGCCCACGTCACAGCGACCGTGGCGGCGCTGCCGAGCGCCGCGATCGCCAAGCGCAAGGCAGCCAAACGCAATCCCAACGAGGGTCTCGATCCAGCCGAGGACTACACCGAGATCTATCGCAACCTCACCATCTACGAATTCCCGTGGGACATGAACCAGTCGCTGAGCTTCGCGCTGTTTCGGACCTACGCGGTCCCCAGCATCGGCGCCCTGCTCGATGAGACCAGGCAGTTCTGCGACTTCACCCAGAAGCGCTATGACGACACCGCGCTGCTCCTCGAAGCGCCGTTGATCGACGGATTCGACAGTGCCACCGGCAAATCCGCGATGCGTCGGATCAACCAGATGCACAAGATGTACGACATCTCCAACGACGACATGCGCTATGTGCTGAGCACCTTCGTGGTGGTGCCGACGCGATGGATCGCCGACTACGGATGGCGTCAGTTGACCGACGCCGAGGTCCTCGCCACCGTGCATTTCTACCAGGATCTCGGCCGACACATGGCGATCAAAGACATCCCGGCGACATATGACGAGTTCGCCGCCCTGATGGACTCCTACGAGGAGGCACATTTCGACTACGACGCAGGTGCGCGGCGTGTCGCCGACGCCACCAAAGAGCTGATGACCACCTTCTATCCACGACCCGCCCGCAGCGCCGTCGAGGTGTTCAGCCGGGCCCTGATGGACGAGCCGTTGATTACGGCGTTCGGCTATCGGCAACCACACGCGGCGGTGCGCGCGGTGTCGCACGGCGCGTTACGACTGCGGGGGCGGCTGCTGTCGGTGATGCCGTCACGTACCGAACCGCAGTACACCCGCGACCTGCCGAACATCCGCAGCTACCCCAACGGCTACGACCTGGAAAAGCTCGGCACCTTCGCGAAGGGGTGTCCCGTCCCGCATTGAGCGGTCGACGTGGGTCGGGTCAGGTCGTCATCAACCGCCACAGCCCGATCAGCCCGACGACGACGATGACGGCACGCAGCACCGTCGGAGTCAGTCGGCGTCCGTAGCGGGCGCCGACGACGCCGCCGGCCAGCGAACCGATCGCGATCAGCCCGGCCACCACCCAATTGATACGGTCGACGGCGACGAACGTGTAGGTCAGTGCGGCAACCACATTCACGATCAGCGACAGCAGATTCTTGGCGGCGTTCATCCGTTGCAGGTCGCCGGGAACGATGACCCCCATCACGCCGACCAGCAGAATCCCTTGCGCCGCGGTGAAGTATCCGCCGTAGACGCCGACGGCGAAGGTTGCGACGGCCAGCGCCACGATCCGCCCCGGGGTCAGCAGCGCGGCGTCGAGTCTGGGGGAGTCCTCGGCGACTCCGACGCGTGCGGCGGCCCACCGCCCGATCGCCGGCTGAGCCACCACCAGGATCAGCGCACCGACGAGCAGTACCGGCACGACACTTTCGAATACCTTCTCCGGCAGGTGCATCAGCAGAAAGCAGCCGAGCAGAGCGCCGAGGAAAGACGCCGGGATCTGCCACTTCAACTGCGGCCACTGGCCCGACAGCTCACGCCGGTAGCCCCAGGTTCCGGAGACGCCGCCGGCCACCAGTCCGATCGCATTCGACATCGTCGCACTGACCGGCGGGATGCCGAACGCCACCAGCGTCGGGAAGGTGATCAGCGTGCCGCTGCCGACGACGGCGTTGATGGCACCCGCGGCGACTCCCGCGAGCGCGACGACGACCAACTCCCAGGCGCTCATACCCGCACACTATCGGTCGGCGAGAATATCGCCTTGCACCGGTCGTCGAGTACGCCGAGATTCTCTATGCGTGCTCGCGTCACGAGGTTGTCGCTCGCGAGGCAGGGCATGATCACAATTGAATAGCGATAAGCGGCATGGCGCATAAGTCGGGGAGACTCGGCGAAGGGTGGGTGACAACCCCCGCCCGAAGCGATTCGGGTACCCGATGCACTCTGAGCCGAAATCCTTCATCTCCGGGTGGAGGCAGATTCGAAGCGACACCGCTGGCGCCGGAGCTTTTCGACGCCGGGGGAGCCGATCGGTGACCCATCGCCCCAAGCCGGGGCGTTGTGCAGAAGCGACGGAAAACTGCGGCAGGGGAAGGGAATCACAGTCCGAGACGGTCAGTCGAGGGCGGATCCTACAACCGTGGGCGCGGTGCAGGGCTGCTTCGCGCGAGAGATCGAATAGAAATGACAATCGAAAGGTCGAGGGTGCGCGGTATTCCGATGCCAAAAGTATCGGAGCCGCGTGGGAAAGTGCATCCTCAGTCGAATGCTTCATTAACTCAATTGGCAGAGCGATTGATTTTCAAATCAGTATGTTGCCGGTTCAAGTCCGGTGTGGTGCGACTACAAGCGAAAGCCTTTTCCCCGACGATGACGCGAAAGTGTCCCAATTTCTGACTCAGCAATGCCCCGCACACCTTCACCCCCGTGAGCCCCCGTAGGCTTTCGGGGATGTCTGACCTCAACTGGGCGCTGTCCGACGCGCCGTCGCAGAGTGGCCGGGTCGCCGTGGTGACCGGCGCCAACTCGGGTATCGGTCGGGAGACCGCTCGCGGGCTGGCGCAGCTCGGCGCCCGGGTGATCATGGCCTGCCGCAACGTCGAATCCGCCCGCGAAGCACGCGAGGACATCCTCGGCGGGCTGCCCGACGCGATCGTCGACATCGTCGCACTCGACGTCAGCTCACTGGAGTCGGTGCGCTCGGCGGCCGCGGAAATCATCGGACTCACCGAAGCCGTCGACCTGGTGATCGCCAACGCGGGCCTTATCGCCAGCGAGTACGCCCTCACCGTCGACGGATTCGAGATGGACTTCGGAACCAACTTCCTCGGTCACTTCGCGCTGGTCGGACGCCTGCTCGACCACGTCGCGCCGGGCGGCCGGATCGTCACCGTGGGCAGCGTCGCGCACCGGCGCGGCACGATCGACTTCGACGACATCGACATGCGCCGCAGCTTCAGCGTGTCCGCCGCGTACTCGCGATCGAAGCTCGCACAAATGGTGTTCGCCACCGAACTCGACCGTCGGCTGTCGGCGTCGAATCGAGAGGTGACGTCGGTGATGGCGCACCCCGGCGCGTCGCGCACCGGCGTGATGCGGGGGCATAACCGTTTGTTGCAGTGGGGTTTTCACAGCCCCAAGACGCGTCGGCTGGTGCACCTGTTCATTCAGGAGCCGCCCGAGGGCGCGTTGCCCACGCTTCGCGCCGCCACCGATCCGTCGGCGCGCGGCGGGCATTTCTACGGGCCCTCGGGCCGCCTGCAATTCACCGGTGCACCAGTTCTGGTACAGGCGGCCGACGCTGTCTACGACCCCGACCTGGGCGAGGGCCTGTGGGTCCTCGCAGAGAAGTTGACCGGCGTCGACTACCTTTGACCGCCCGGGACATTTGCAGGGTGTCGCACTTAAAGCGTTGTATGACGTTGCGTTCCTCTGCCGGTTGAGCGAGCGGAGCGAGTCGAAACCCGCCGGCCGGGCGATGACGCAACCCGGAGCGTCACAGTGGTTTCGACTCGGCTTCGCCTCGCTCAACCAGCAGGATGCGGCGAAGCAGGATCCGCGCACGATATCAATACCACTAGGCGCGACACGCCTTAGTCCACGACGATCTGTGGACGCTGCCACGCCAGGGCCGCGCCAGCGGCGAATGTCGCCGCCAACAATGCGACCACACCCACGGCGATGGCCGTCGAATCTCCGACCAGACTCGGCAGGTTCGCGAGAATCAGGATCAACACCCCGGTCAAGCCCAGCACCGCGAGACTCGGCGCGACCAGCGCCCTCGACGCCGGGACCGTCAGCTCACCCTCTCGCCGTCGGCGAGCGAAGAACAGCGGCACGGCGATCGACGTCGCGAGCAGCAGAGTCACGATGCCGACGGTGGAGACGCCGGCGAACCACGTGTACAACTGCGTCACCGGATCGAGGTCGGCGAGGACGCCGATGATCAAGAACACGCCGACCACAACCGATACTGCGGCCGACGCCAGATGCGGTGACCCGTGATGCTGGTGGGGGCGGCCGACGTGCGACGGCAGCGCCGACCGCTGTGCCAGCGTGAAGACATAACGCGAGCCGATGTTGTGAAAGGACAGAATGCACGCGAACAGACTGGTCACGAACAACACCTGAATGATGTGGCCGCCGACCGCACCGAGATAGCGTTCGGTGGTCTGTGCGAGCAGCGTATCCGGGGTCGACTGCGCCTTGGCAACGGCCGTGTCATCGCCCCATCCGCTGAGCAGCGCCCACGTCGACACGGCGTAGAACACCCCGATCAGCCCGAGTGACAGGTATGTCGCCCGGGGAATCGTGCGGTCGGGATCGCGGGCTTCGTCACGGAACACCGCGGTCGCCTCGAACCCGACGAAGCTCAGGATCGCGAACAGCAGCGCGATGCCGGGAGCGCCGGACAGTACGGTGTGGATGGATGCGAACCCGGTCGACAGGCCATGGTCGCCGCCCTTGCCGACGATCACGGCGTCGAGGACCAGCACGATCGCCACCTCGGCGATCAACAGCACGCCGAGAACCGTGCGCGACAGGTCGATGTTGCGGTGCCCGAGGACGGACACGACCGCGAAGGCGACTAGAGCCCAGACGGCCCAATGCAATTGGGGGAATCCCCACGATTCGACGAGCGCCTTGGCGCCCTGGCCGATCAGCCCGTAGACGCCGATCTCCAACGCCAGGTAGGAAATCAGCGCGACGAACGCGAACCCGAGTCCGGTGACTCGCCCGAGTCCCTTGCCGATATAGGAGTAGAAGGCGCCGGCATTGGGCACATACGGCGTCAGTGCGGTGAAGCCGACTGCAAAGAGCAGCAGGATCACAGTACTGACCGCGAAGGCGGTGGGCAGTCCCGCGCCGTTTCCGAGGCCGATGCCCAGTGGCACCGGCCCGCCGATGACTCCGAGCGGCGACGCCGCGGCCACGACGATGAAGACGATGCCCCACACGCCGAGCGACCCGGTGAGTCGTTGTCGTTCAGCGGGTTTCGTGGCTCGGGTCGCCGTATCCGGCGAGGTTTCGATGATGGTCTGGTCGGTCACGTCACAAGTTCCTCACGGTGTCTGGAGACGGCGAGGGGCCGTCGGGTGCAGACACCGTATCGACGCACGGCCGTCACGAAACCGGTTGAACCACCGACGATTTAATCTCCCGGCTGCGTACCGAGCCCGTCAGAAGGTGCGCCGATTGAGCGAGGTGGTCGGAAGGTCTGCCGACTGAGCGAGGCGTCAGCCGAGTCGAAATCACCGCGGCACACGAATTACCAACTGTTTCATGGCGTTTGGTGGTCGGCTTGCGTGGTTTCGACACGGGCCTGCGCTAGCGCTTCGGCCCGGCTCAACCAGCGGATGGGACCCCTCAACCAGCGGGTGGGCCCGTCAACCAGCGGGTGGCGGCCCCTCAACCAGCGGATGGGGCCGCTC
>NZ_JABBNB010000036.1 GCF_012933505.1 Gordonia asplenii | reverse complement strand
TTGTCGCGATCTGTACTGGCAACCACAGGGATGGATGTTGTGTTGAAGGGCAAATCGAAACAACAAGACCCTCATCCGGGCCCGACTCAGCTTCTCATATCAAACGGCACGCGAGTAGTCGTGGTGCGGGACGGGCCGTCAGACCGATATGGCTCTGTCGAGACGTTACGCGCGCAAAGCCGTTGAACTAGGTGTTTGAGTGCGGTCCATCGAGCGTTGGGTTCAGCAATTCCAGAAGAGCGGTGAACCAGGTTTGGTGTCGGCCGCGATAAGAGGTCAACTGGACTGGGCGCGAACGTAGACCTGCGGTGGACCGAATCTGCGGCTGAAGTGATGGTTGAGCACACTGTCCAATCGCGTCAATCGCAAACGATGGTGATCACGCGGGCCAACGCCAGAGTCGTCGCACGGTTTGGTGAGGGGGTGGTGGAGTTACATTCGCGTGCAACGGCGTTCGGCGTTCTCGCCGAGTTGGAGAAGCAGTATCCGACGTTTCGTCTGAGTACCAAGAGGACCGCGACATCGCGGGGCGGCCGGATGGCGGGTACGGAAAGGTGCGTCCGACTACGCCGGGTGAATACCTTCTGATGGACACCACACGCTTGGACGTTTTCGCGCTGGATCCGATC
Organism: Gordonia asplenii; assembly: GCF_012933505.1. Taxonomy (GTDB): domain Bacteria; phylum Actinomycetota; class Actinomycetes; order Mycobacteriales; family Mycobacteriaceae; genus Gordonia; species Gordonia asplenii. The sequence goes on along the minus strand of NZ_JABBNB010000036.1, from coordinate 73,829 downwards.
ACGTTGCGGTGGGTGTTGACGACGAGCTGACGGTCGGGATGGATTGGTTCACCCGTTGCGTCACGGGCATCTAAGTGACGCCAGTATCCACGAAGTCGGGGATGCCGTGTCTATGTTGTATCAAACCTACTGGCCGCGGCCCGCAGGGAAGGACTGGCCAGCTCAAGCAGTGTGGCCCGAACAGGGTGTCCCCAAATCGGTCCTGATCGATGTCGACTCAATTGAACGTCCGGGCGCAGCCGGGCCGTCGATCGTGCCCGAGACCATCGTCGTCGACCACGGCAAGATCTATCTCTCGGAGCACTTGACGAGCGTGTGCCAGAGGGGGCATTTCGATCCAGCCCGCTCTTTTCCGGACGGGCCGGGATAAGGGGCCAGTGGAGCGGTTTTTCCCGAATCATCCGCGAAGATCTGTTGCGAGTCTTGCCCGGATACAAGGGCCCTGATGTGCACTCGCGCGGGCTGGATCCGGAATCGGAGGCGTTCTTTTACCCTGACGAGTTGGAGGCGATCATCCGCGAGTGGGTGGCCGTGGCGTATCACCGCCGCCCGCATGACTATGACCCCGACGACATCGCCCGGGCCTACGTCCGAGACCCGAAAACACGCGAGTGCGCCGGGACGAGGGGCCGTAGTTGTGGGCCCACTCACTCGGCATGTGCGGCACCGGTGGGCTGCTCACGGCGGCCCTCGACGATGTGGTGACGCGATAACTCGCGTCCCTCGTTCGCGACCGCGGACACCGAACTCATGTGAAGGCGGTCTCGGCAAGTGCGCAGCAGAGCGCGCGAACTGACGGCACCGACGGTCACCGTACTGTCCGTGGAAGCACAAGATGGCGGTCCAGCGCGTCACAGACGGAGTCTTTCGCAGGACATGCATTCGCCTTGGATGGGCCCCGTCTACTGGTTCGGCAGTGATGTCGTCTTGCCTGACCTGGGGTACGGACTCCAGATGAGTCATCAGTATCCCGATGTCATGTTGCCGCTGTTCCCGCGACGACGACATGCGCTCGGACTGATCGTGTACGCGGGCCGACACTTCCGGACGAAGTCCGCCAGGAGGTGGATTCTACGAATCGCTTACACGGCTCGCCGTGCTTCGGCACGAATAGTGAATGCCTATTTCGCCGACATCGAACAAGACACCTTGGTCCCCACGTCAGTGGCGATTGACTAGCTCGTGTCCGAGTCTATCAGTCAGCTAGCTTGCGGCACAGGGCTTTCAGCTCGGTCCAGCCCGATGCGTTGGTCGTGCGGAGGTAGTTGGGCGACCGCCCGCGGCCCGTCGAATTGGATGTGGTCGGCTCGAGTAGTCGAGAGTCAACGAGCCTGCGAATCACCGGCCGCACCACGCTGTCGGAGAGGGAAGTGTTGTTCGCAATGTTCCTGGTGGTGAACGGTTTACGGCCGTTCTGTGCGATCGCATTCACGACTTCGACCAGATGACAATTATTGAAAAGCGCGGCAGAACGATCTCTCTCGATGTCGCCGATCTCCCGAGTCACACGTGTATACTATGACACGTATAGCGATCTACGTCATAGAGGAACAAATGACCGCAGCAAGTCCACCGCAACTGGCGTTTGATGAGTCGATCGATAGCCAAGACTTGGATGCCGCGTCAGCGCCCCCTATCGGATTCGTGCGAATAGGGGGTCGAACCCTGGAGCCGACGCCAGTGTTCGACACGTACTGGCGTTTCGCCGCGCGCCGGCAGGCGATCTACGAAGCAAGAGTTGCCGGGCACAACGGTCCTTGGACGTCAGATCCTGTTCTGCTGGCTCATCGATTCACCAACTGCTATCGGGCCGCGGATCGTGTCAGTCAGTACGCAATTCGTGAGGTCGCGTACAGCGGGGATCAGCACCCTGATGAGCTCATCTTCAGGATCTTGTTGTTTAAGATCTTTAACCGGATCGATACCTGGCGACTGCTCACCGCAGAGCTGGGCACGCCAACTCTGGCGTCATTCGATGTCAACCGCTACGACGCTGTCCTGGGCGCGGCATTCGGTCGAGGGCAACGGCTCTACTCGGCGGCGTATGTGATGCCGTCGCCTGCTTTTGGTGCAATGCGTAAACATGTCAATCATCTTCGATTACTGGAGCATATGTTCGAAGACGGCATCGTGGACCGGCTTACTGGCGCCGTAACCATGCGGGAGGCGTTCGAGTGTATTAAGAGGTACCCAGGCATGGGCGACTTCTTGGCTTTTCAGTTCTTGATCGACATCAACTACTCGGCCGCACTGGACTTCGATGAGATGGATTTCGTCGTCGCGGGACCGGGAGCGCGCGACGGCATACGCAAGTGCTTCGGTCCGCACAGTGCCGGTATCGAGCCCGAGATCATCGAGTATATGGCCGTCACCCAGCATGATCACTTCGAGCGTCTCGGGCTCTCGTTTCGCGGACTGTTCGGCAGACCACTCAAGTTGATTGATTGCCAGAACTTGTTCTGCGAAGTCGACAAGTACGCGCGTGTCATGCACCCAGATATTTCTGGCTACAGTGGGCGGACCCGGATAAAGCAGAGGTACCGTGCGCTACTTGAGCCGGTGCCTGTGTGGTTCCCTCCGAAGTGGGGACTTACGTTCTGAAGTACCGGTCGTTGCGCTGTCTATCGGCTTTAGCGCGGTGTGAGTAGGGCTGATACGAAGACCATGTCGTCCCATGCACGCGGGCCGATGAGCGCGTATCCGTTGGCACCCCAAGAGGTGCCCCAGGAGTTCTGGATGCACATCAACTGATCCCCGGGCTCGACTACTCCCAGATCGGGACCGGTGTAACGCGCCGCCCCAACAAGCAGGACAGCGTGTCCGTCGGTGGGTGGTCCGGGCTCTGTAAGAATACCGCCGTTCAGATTCATGAATCCGGGCGTGACACGGAGTCCGATCACTGGTACATGATCGTCGTTGAGTTGGCGGATCAACGAGTCACGGGTGGGGGCAGGGTCGACGGTGAAATCCGCGTAGTGGAATGGTGCGGACAACGGCCCGGGCGGAACCGGGTGATCAGTGGTTTCATCGACGGTTGGGTCGTATGACCAGGCCGATTCATTGGGCTGCCCATCGGTGGACAAGACGACGTGCACCGACTCGACTGACCCGCAGCCCGTCGGCAACAGGCGACAGCGATGGTGCAGGTATTCGATGCATTTGTCTACGCCGCGACTGTGACGGTGTGCAGAGCTCGCGGCGCACGACAGGCAGGTAGGCCGGATGCCTTGATCGAGCACGGGGCCTGATGCTGACCGGTGGTCGGCGATCCAGTCCAACATTGCGGTCATGCACCAACCACGTGTTCGTCTGCCCAGTCATCGGTACTGGGAGCGAGAAGTCCTTGTTCGGCAAGCTGTTTGGGGCGAACCCGAAGATCGAATTGATAACTCGCATACGCCGCGTCTCCACCTGTCCACGGGCGAGTCAGCTCGAGCAGAACCTGAATACTTCCCACTGCGCGGGCAACAAAAGTCAACGAGCGCACCCCGGGGCCGGTGGTGATAGTTCGGACTGCGGCGTAGTCGGCAAACGGGCCAGACGTTCCAGTATCGGCGTCGCCGCTTTCGGATGCGGCCAGGTGGGAGTCCTGGACGAGTTCGATCGACGTGGTCGGTGACCCTTGATCGTCGAGTTGCTGAACCTCGGAAATCTGGATGTCGTCGCCCGACCATGCCAACGGTGAACCGGGTGGCCAATCGAATAGGCCCTTGACGTCAGGTGCCCGCACAAGCCACGCCATCCCGGTGCTGGTGTCTTCCGGCAGCTGCACGTGGATCTCATCCCCGATGCGACACATGACGGTGAGGTCATCGTTCTCCTGGGTCAGCATCCACACGTCAGCACGTGCATCGCCGACCGGCGCCTGCCCGCGAAGGTCATTCTTGGCGGCGGAAGCCCGTCGTTTGATGAACGCGCGTGCATCAGTAAGTGACAGGCGGTTGTCTCGGAACAACGCCCACACACCCGCTTCGTAACTGACACCGAGTTGCCTACTGAACAGGTAGGCGTCCGATCGTGCGAGCCTACGGCCGCGTCGAGTGGCCGGCAGGTCGCGCAGTGCTCTCGTGACCAACGGCCGTGGCATTAGCAGCGACGCGGCGAATGCCTGGGCCGCAAGCTCGACGGGGCTGTCTGGGTCGAAACGGTCCACCGCGTGCTGGTCGTCAGCAGAGTCTTGGTGACCAAGCACGTGATGGCCGATCTCGTGCGCGAGTGTGAACCGCTGCAGGCTTTCGGGCCGCAGACTGTTGATGACGATCCCAGATCGCCGATCACCACGAACATAAAAGCCGAGTAGGTTGTCCAGCGGCTGCATCATGAGCACCAAGTCGAGGCTGCGGGCAATCCCGAGGACATCGACGGGTCCGTCGAAGGTCGTCCCGAGCCGCCGGTGCAGTCGCGTGGCGGCCATGGAGGCACGAGCCTGGACTTGCTCTGTTTCGCGTGCACTAGGCATGAGGGATCACCCGCGGTATCGGTCGGTCAGCGATCACGGTCTATCCACCGGCCGATGCGATGCGTTGCTGAGAAACTCTACAAACCGCAGAACCTCGTCTTTATCGTGGTCGGAAAGCTTATTGGTTGCGCGAAAAAGTTGCGTGGTACGGTCATCGACGAGCCCTTCGCTGCCGAGTAGCCGGTTGGGGGTCGTGCCATAGAGTGCGGCCAGTCGGGCTAGTTCGCCGCTGCTCACCTTACGGCGACCAGTTTCAAATGCACTCACCGCTGCCCGAGGCAGTCCGAGCACACGTGCTACTTGATCTTGACTCATGCCGAGGTACTCGCGTTCGGACCGAAGCCGTTCCGCGAGCGCTTCTTCGAGCCCGAGTTCATCGCTTGGTTTACTGGGGCGTTGTCCTGTGAGTTCGTCGTCTGTGGAATCCATGGTCATCACTCCTTCGTCGCAAAGCGCCGATCAGTTATAAGCCACGCAACGGCTACGGCCACCGCCAGGTTTCCTTCGTGTGCTGCGGAGACTGACCATTTCCACCCCTCGGCGTTGTGCGGCCACGTCTGTCCGTGCGAAGGCCTGATGTGGATGGCGCCGTCCGCAGCGGTCAGAACTTCGATTGCCTTCGGGTTCAGGCCTTGCCGAAAGCCCGTGCCGATAGCCTTACTTACAGCTTCCTTGATCGCCCATCGGGTCGCGAACTTGCGGGCTAGATCTCGGCAGTCGACGATCTCTTGCTCGGTGAAGATGCGCCGTTTGAACCGATCCCCAACCGTGCTGGTGAGTTGCCGAGCAAGAACGTCGATCTCAACGACGTCAACGCCGAGCCTCGGTGCGGACTGAGCGCTGCCCTCGCCACCGCGTACTGAGGCGTCACTGAGCGCACGGGAGAGCAGATCGCTCAAGGCCTTGACATCGCGTGATTGCCCAGGACCAGGACCTTGTGCGACGGTGACGTTGTCTGCTGCGTCGCGGCAGGAATGGGGGGTCATGGGTTGCCGGTTAGTGCCGGGAGTTCCAGGTCGGACCATGACGAACCAAGCTGCCGCGCTTGCCATTCGATGGGTACCGGTTGTTCTGCCAGACACGCGCGGCTGGATTCAAGAAGCGAAACACGCTGAGAGGCCGCGGCGCTTTCGATGTCGGCATGGGAGGCGACAACCATCAGTTCTCCTGGCCGTAGGTCGGTATCCGTCTCGTGGACGAGGAAATGCTGCAGGCGGGCCAGGCCGAGAAAGTTGCCGTATGCACGGCCGACGAAGGTCTGATGCCGATACAGCGCTGTCATGGACAAAGTGCCGTCGGTGACGTTGAGACTGATGTGAGACAGGCACTGACCGCCCCGGGTAGCGTTGTCGTAACCGGGCACGAACGTTGACGCAGAGGCGCCCGGCGATCGGTTTGCCGGTTCGTCTTCGGGCGGCTCGCACGTCAATGAGAGCTCGTAGCGGTCCCGGTAAGTCGGTTTGTTATTGAGATACTCGACCAGTCGCTTGATCTGGTTGAATTCACCCTTGTCGTACGTTGGGTACCTCACGAGCCGCCCGGCGTAGGTCCCTGAGTTGGGCCCCCACGAGGTGACTGTTCCCTTTCGACCGGACTGGCCCTTGCGGACGGCGTTGTAGAAGCTGTCGGCTCGGCCGACTCGGTACAACGAAATCGGAAAGATTGTATTTGCCACCGTATGAACGCTCTTGGCGTTCCGTATAAAGCCATCGCGGCCTTCAAGTCGAAGCTGTGCGACAGCTCGGTCAATCTGCCGACGCACACCGGAGAGCTCTAGGCCCGGATTGGCGATGGTAACCGTCAGATTCACGACTTCGTTGGCCGTGGTGCCAGCGAGAAGCTCAAACGCGTTCACCCACGCATCACCGATATTCGATCCGTGAACATGTTCGCTCATAGTCCATCTTTCAGTGCTACATCGATGAGAAGCCCGAGGCTTGACCATTGGTCTCGGCCCAACTCAGCCGGCGTTGGTAGTTCGCGGTCAACGGCGACTTCAGCGGCCACCAGGAGATATTCGGCAGTCTTGCTCTCCAACTCGTGCATGTAGTCGTCCCCGGGCTCGGCGAGCGCACCGTCGACTTCCTCTTGACCGAAAAGGTCGTACAGAGCTTCGATCATTGCCGATCGCACTGCATCTCGGTCAGTCATACTCGCCGCCCCACGTTCCCAGAAAATTCTTGAACTTCCGTCAGTATAGAGTCATGATGATTGATATTCAAGACTTGATTTTTGAGAGGATGATTATGGAGCTTGATATCTATCAACATGCCGCCTGGCGTTTCGACAAACAGGGATCGGACCATCCCACCGGATTGACCGTGAGCCTGCTAGGCCTCAGTGGTGAGGTCGGTGACCTCCACACGAGTCAGAAGAAGCGGGTGCGTGACCACGTCACCCCATCGTCAGCTCCAGATGCCGATACCGAGGCGATCGGCGACATCCTCTGGTATTTGGCGATAACGGCGTCCCGACTCGGTGTTGACCTGAACCGAGCGGCTGAGGGGAATCTGAAGAAGATCGCTGACCGGTGGCCAGCGACCGACGCACCATACCCACACGCCGGGCCAGACCGCCCAGAGGCCGGCGGGATTAGGCCACCGAGTGTCACGCTCGGCCAGGCCCGCATCTTTGATGACGGTTATCGGCGGGAGCAACGCCTTCCTCGTCAGTTCCGCGTGGTCATCGCGCCAGACCCGTTTCTCGGGTCGGGCCGGGTCCGCATGATTCGGAACGGCCAACGGTTTGGCGATCCTCTCAGCGACAATGCTGCCGAGTCCGACTGGTACCGGTACCACGACGCATTTCACCTGGCATACGCGGCGATCTTGGGCTGGAGCCCCGTCTTTCGAGCTCTCGGTGCCCTCAAGAGGAGGGACGTATCACTGGTCGACGAAGTTGAGGACGGTGGTCGCGCGATCGCGATCGAGGAAGGTATCGCTGCGTTCCTATTCGAAGAAGCGCGACGCAACGACTGGTTTGCCTACGGCCAGTCGGTACCCGGAGACGCCCTGGCGTTGTGCCGACGGTTGACGTCGCAACTCGAAGCCAGAGTGATTACGGCCATGGAGTGGGAGCGAGCTGTACTTACGGGCTTCGATTGCTGGCGCGCCCTGGTTGACGTAGGCCGAGGCGTATTGGTCGGTGACCTCGACACGCGCACTCTTACGGTCGAACCACTGACTGACGAAGATGAGTCCCTGCACCACCACGTTTGCATGAAAGCAGCAGTGGAACAGCGAGCCGAGAAGGACAGATCCAAACGCGAGGACACCCCGACTGAAAAAACTACCCGGATTCGCCGACGAATCGCCGGCGCAAAGCGCGCCTTGAGGTGGAGGGCGCTGTGAGCAAGAGCGAGCGGGCTGGCAGAACATACAGGACGCGCCGGTATCGATTGGTGCGATGGGTGAAACCTCAGTGAGGCTCACCCGTGGTCCCGAAGTCGGACGATCAGATTCGAGGACCTGTTGTCCAGTGGAACGCGCTGACCAGTCAGCGGATGTCGGGCAACAGCGACGCTCTCGCGGAACGGGCAGGCACGACGGAATTGCTCACGCCCCTCGGTCCAAACAGGTGGCCAACTTCGGATTCGTTCTCAACCGCGAGTGAAGTCGATATCGAGCCATGCCGTCGGCCCGTAGACGTGTCTTAGAACGTAGTTTGTCGGCCCCAGAGTGCTTCCGTCTTCGTCGTTCGTCGAGACGTGCTCGGTACAGGTGACAGTGCACCGTCGATGATCTTCCAGCCGGTATCTGCGCCAACTTGCACCCATCGTTGCGGTCCTCAGTTGACACTCAGTCTCGCTCGACAATGTCACCAGAACGGCGCGCCGTACTCGATCCCGATCACGTTAGCTGCTCACTGTCGTCGCTCACGCCAACATCAAATCATGGCGGTCTGACACCCCTTACGAGCTATCACACCGACCAGCAAGCGCCGCAGCGTGGGAATAAGCGCCATCGAACGATAGCCGCGGGTGGGCCAGCGCGGCGTCGCGACGGGCTGTGTCGCAAATTACGACCGCAGTAGGGCGATCGCCGGCCACGGCTCTCGGTCTGCGGGTCCGGGGAAACAAAACACATTTGCTGGCGCAGCCACTGAGCAGCTCGTCCTCGACGGCGTCCCGTCGTCATCAGAAGGTGCGGGCAGTTCCCCGACGTCGGCCCGTACGCGCGGTCGACCATTCAGATGACGTGCTAAGTCCAGCGATACGCCAGCGTCAGCCTTCAGCCACCGACCGCGAGTGAGGCAACACACCTTCGTCGAAGCTGCCGGTCAAATCGTGAACGCCCGCGCGACCGCCGCGACCGGTGGTTCCCACCACGCCTACCACGGCCCCGCGCCAGCGACGGATCTGACGGTGATCGTTGGGCACCGAAGCCCTACGCTCAAAGTGCTTGCGGCCACACAGATCACCGGCAACGCTCACTTCAACGAAGTGTTCCTCACCGACGCCTACGTCGACGCCCAGAACCGGCTCGGCGAAGTGAACGACGGATGGAAAGCGCTGATGACAGCGCTCGGCCTGGAACGGTCGGTCATGGGCGGACGAGCCGCCGCCCCCCGTGTGAGAGACGGCGAACGCTACGTCGGCACCGCAGACAATCTCGTCGCCCTCGCCCTCGCCCGCCGCCACCGTCGAAGCGATGACCCACTCATCCGCGATCGGATCGTCGACATCTACGCCCAGCGCGCCGCGGTGACACTCAACCAACTTCGTTTCGCTGCCGCGAGCAAGGCCGCATACCCCGCGGCGATGTCGATGAGCAAGCTCGCGATGTCGCGGCTCCTTCATGCCACTGCGGGCCTGCGCACCGACATCGTCGGGATGCCGGGGTTGATCGATGAACACGACGCGCAGCCGTCAGATGGTGAAGTAGCGAACTTCCTGACTCTGGAGGCATACTTCACCTTCATCGGTGGCGGAACTGATCAGGTTCAGCGCAACATCATCAGCGAACAACTCCTCGGTCTCCCCAAGGAACACGATCCCTCGAAATCCATCCCGTTCAGCGAGGTGCCGAGCTGATCAGCGCAACGGGAACCGCGACCGGATCACGCGCGCCGATCTGCTGAAAGCGTCAGTGCGGCAACTTGTCACGGACCTTCATCTGATGAGCGGTTGGTGTTCAGTTCCACCGACGCCGTGCTTGGTTAGTGGGATCATGCTCGATCCTTCCCCGACGTACTTCGATCAGCGGCTGGGTCGAGGCCGACGGCGCCGACGACATGGATCGATGCGTCTGCGTGCAGAAACTCAATGCGGACGGCGTCGAGCGGCCGACCTATGTATTGGGTCAGCCGCACCACCCGTCGGGATCGGCCCGTGGGCTACGAGCCTCCAGGACCTGGGGTCAACTGCCGTCGCTACACCTCGTACGCGGGTCGATCCCTGCGTGTGCAGCACTACCGCACTCACATTTTCCGGCGGAACCAGTCGGCGACGAACTCGGTACGCTCTGCGGAATGGTTGTAGATGGTGTGTTCGCCGTCTTCCCACACCCGTATGTTCGCGTCCTCGGACAGGGTCATGAATGCCGTTGCTGCGTCGAGCGTCTGCAATGGGTCTGCCGCCCCGTGGAGTACTAGCAGAGATGCGTCCATGGAGTCGGTCATTGGGTCGAGCCAGACCGATTCGAGGGTACGGGCGAGTTCTTCGTCATCATATGTACCGGTCAGCGCCATGGCTTGCTCACGAGCGGTACGGAACTGCGATGGGCGTGGGTCGATCTCGGCGCCGTTGACGCAGCAGGCCGTGAACCGGCAGTCGGCCACTGCTGCACGTGCCGCGAGGAGCCCGCCGAAACTGTTGCCCCACACGCCGAACCGAGGAGTGAGGTCATCCCGGTCGGCGAGCACATCAAGCGCCGCCTGAAATGCACTGTCGACGGATCGGTCGAGGTAAAGCCCGTTGAAGATGCGGGTTTCGCCTTGGCCGGGTGCCTCGAGGAGCAACGTGGCGAGTCCTCGGTCGGCCAGGGCTTCTGCCTGGCGATGATATGCACTGCCCCAACCGCTTTGGCCTCCGACGATGACGACCACGCCGTCGGCGACGCGGTCGGCGGCCGGACGAACCAACCAGCCGACACAGTGGGAATCGCGGTGCGGTATCTGAAGCCGCTCCACCAAGACTCTGTGGGTGTCCAGCTCGGCCGCTGCGGAGTAGCTGTCGACAAGGCTCTGGTACAGGTTCCGTTTGCGGTCGGTATCACTGTTGAAGGCCATCTGGGCGAAGTTGAACGCTGCAGTCGCTCTGCGAAGGCAGGCTGCCGCGGTGATGATGGAGCCTTGCTGCACTGCGTCCTGAGCCCGAACGACCTGCGTGCGGGCCAATTCGCTCGCGGCGGTGTCCCATGGGGTCCCGCTGTCGGAGTTCGAAAGCTGGTTCGCGTCCCATGGGTCCATGCCGTAGTCGAGCATGCGCGTGACCGGCATCGCGAGCACCTGCGTGAAGCGTAGCTTCTCGGCCTCCGATGGGCTTTCTGGTCGGTCGTCCGCGGCTCCGCCGTCGTCGCTTGTCATTTCGATTCCGTTCTCATAGATCGATCTGGTCGCATTCGTACACAGCTATTTCGTCAGTGCCGGTCAGTAGTCGACGCCGTCCCGCACAGGACCGTGGAGATGAGCTCACGTTGACGTGAGCGACGCGCGAGGGTCTCGGCACCCGTGCCCGGTGCAGGTCGTGCTGGCCGCCACGCTGGTTATGGAGCGACACGGGCGACGCGGCCGAGAGGAGCGAACGGCGAACGCGCCCACGCCTTCATCGCACTTCTGCGCCCTGTCGTCGATGTAGTGAACACGATCCGATCGGGCCTGACGAAGGCGACGTCGGCCCCGTGTCGCTTGAAGAATTCGAGCGCGTGTCCATCGAGGTCCTCCACGGTGATGGTGCCGGGCTGGAGCCTGGTCGGGCGGTGCCCCGGTCGGCAAACCGCGATGTATACCGCCCCGTGTGAGGTCCATCGGTCACCGAGGCCATCCTGTGGATCGCCGTGCCGGCGGAGCACGGCCCACCGGTGTCCGATCACGTCATCGAGTCGGACGATCCTGCCGTCGGAGGTACGCACGGTCGGTTGCGGAAAGGCGTGTCCGGCGCCGGCGCGACGGCTCTCGAACGCGCCCGTGCGGTAGCGCAGGTGAGGCTTGAAGCGTCCTTCGGTGAAGTAGCGGAAATGCGATGCGAACCGGAGCGCGACATCGCGTGCCTTCGCGACACGGGGACTGCGGGTTTGAACCAGCGCCCCGGAGACCTGGGTCAGCCTGGTCATGTGCTCGACGTGCGGTCGTCGCTCCAGCTCGTAGCTGTCGAGCAGATCGGCCTCCGCTGTTCCGGTAATCACCGCGGCGAGCTTCCATGCGAGGTTGTGTACGTCGCGCATTCCGGAGGCGAGCCCCTGGCCTGCGAACGGCGGCATGAGATGCGCTGCGTCGCCGGCCAGCAAGATCCGGCCGACGCGCCAGCGGGCGGCGGTGCGGGCGTGGAAGGTGTAAACGATGTGTCGCAGGATGGTGATCCGGTCGGGGTCGACCCACGGCGCGACTAGTCGTCGCGCGTTTTCGAGACTGGCGAACTCGTCGTGGTCCTCTCCGGGCAGCACCATGAACTCCCAGCGATGGTGAGTGCCGGGCAGAGGTACGGTGACGGCAGGCCGGTCGGTGTCTCCGATGAACTGGAAGGCCGAGACGTTCGGCAGGGGTGCCTCGAGCTTTGCGTCGACGACGAGCCATGGCTGCTCGTAGGTGGCGCCACCGAACTCGATCGCGCACAGGCCGCGCACTGTGCTGCGGCCGCCGTCACACCCCACCATGTACCGGACGCGTAGGGGCGTCTGCTGTCCGCTTTCGCTGGTGCGGGTGCGGAGCGTCACGCCGTCAGCATCGTCGTGCACCGCTTCGACACATGTCCCCATCCGGACCGTGACATGTGGGTAGCGCTCAAGGCCGTCGTGTAGGACGCGTTCGAAGTCGGGCTGGTAGAAGAAGGCGAGCTGAGGAAACCCGTTGTGGCGACCGACCGGGCACATCGTGACGAGGTTTCGGCCCTGAGTCGAGAGGAACTCGGTGCTCTGACCGAGGTCCAGAACGGGGAGGAGTTGCTCGATTAGTCCCGCCGCCTGGAAGATCCGCATCACCTCGTCGTCCGTCGACCCCGCGCGAGGCAGCGTGTGCGGCTTGATGTCTCGTTCCAGAACGACGGTGGTGATGCCGGCTTGGCCGAGTAGGTTCGCCAGCATCGCTCCGACCGGGCCGTAACCCACTATCGCGACATCCGCGTCGAACGTACCGGTCGTACCGCCCTCGGCGTCGGCGTGCGTGCTCGCTGTTGTCATAGCGCGGCAACCTTTCTTCAGATGGCTGCACCGGCAGGTTTTCGGGCGCCTAGATACTTTCTGACGATATCGTCAACTATTTGCCGAGTCTTGTCAACACTTTCTGAAGGGTTTCGTCAGGATAGGATCGTCGAGTGGCAGATTCCGTGGACCCCAGACGGGTCCGTACCCGCGCCGCGCTCGTCGCGGCGGCACAAACGCTGCTGGTCCAGGACCGCACGAACGTGAGCGTCCTCGAGATCACGCGGCTGGCAGGCGTTGGCCTGGGCAGCTATTACAACCACTTCGATTCCAAGGAATCACTTTTCGCCTCTGCAATCGACAACGTGTTGGAGATGCACGGACTGCTGATGGACCGGGTCACCGAAGCCATCGACGATCCTGCCGAAGTCTTCGCCCGCGCCTTCCGTCTTACCGGTCGGTTCCATCGGCTGATACCGAGCGCCAGTCAGGTGCTCCTGCGGCGCGGACTCGAGCTGATCACGGCGCCGCACGGGCTGGCTCCTCGCGCGATGCGCGACATCGAGAACGCGGTCGCCGCCGGGCGATTCTCCGTCACGGATCCGGAACTGGCCTACGTCGCAACCGCTGGAGCGAGCCTGGCCCTCGGCCAACTCTTGCACGCGCAGCCCGATCGCGACGCCGCCGATGCGGCCGACCAACTCGCCGCCGACCTCCTGCGCATGTTTGGTATTCCGGAGGACGAAGCTGAGGAGATCTGCGCCCGGCCGCTTCCGGATCTCGACGAGCTCATGGCTGTGGCGCTCGCCGATTCGGGCCAGATGTCGTAGTCAAGTGTCAATGCGCCGACCACTCAATGAGGTTCGCCGGTCCGACGAAGATCGTGAATGTGTTGGAGCCGGCCAGCGCCGCCGAACTGTCCAAAGCGGTTGATCGGCTGGCGCTCGTCGAGACGGCTCACGCGCTATTGACGGCGAGTCATCGAAGATGACCGCGTGCTCGGCGAAATGGCGCAGAGGGAGCCGATGACTCGGGGGCAGGCGCCGAGGCGGCTCAGTCGCTGCAGTTCTAACGGCAGCGGACGAGACACGCAGGGCGTTCTGATCACCGAATCCGCATGGTACCTGCGTCTTTCAGGCTATGTGGGGACGGAGTCGTTCTGGGCGTCGACGGGAGGGGTGAGTCTGCGCGGAGCGAAGAGGAAGCTGGTCGCAGCTGCGACGGCGACGATGATGGCGACCACGATCATGGAGGCGGAGAGGCCCTCCATGAAGGCGTTTCGCACCGTGTCGGCGAGCGCGGACCCGGCGGGGCCGAGGTGCGCGGCGACCGCCAGCCCACCGGCGGCTGACTCCCGGGCCGTTTCCGCGGCCTCCGCGGGGAGCGTGTTGAGGTCGGGCAGATTCGATGTGTAGGTCGAGCTGTACACCGCGCCCATGAGTGCGATCCCGATCGCTGATCCCACTTCGCGGGTGGTGTCGTTCATCGCGGAAGCGACACCCTGCTTGGTGAGGGGCAGCGAGCCGACGATGGCGGTCGTTCCGGTGGAGCTGGCCAAACCGATACCGATCCCCGCCACTATCAGGCCGCCGAGGAAGGGCAGGTAGCCGGAGTCGGCATCTATGCGTGAGACCGCGACGAATCCCGCGGCGAGTAGCACTAGCGCGAGGCCCATGGTCACGTTCATGCCGATGCGGTCGACGATCCTGGGGGTGGCCAGGGAGACGGGGACCACGACGATCGCCACCGGGATGAGAGCCACCGCACTGATGAAGGGGCTGTATCCGACGATGAGCTGGAGGTATTGGAGGCCGACGAAGAAGAATCCGAACAGCGCCATGAACTGCACGATGACCACGACGCCCCCGGCGCGGAAGCCGGAGATGCCGAACAAGCGCGGGTCGAGCAAGGGGTGCTCGGTGCGCAGCCCGGCGATCGCGTAACCGGCGAAGGCCACGACGCACAGTGCAAGGGACGCGATGACGATCGGCTCGGTCCAGCTCTTCTCGTTGCCCTCGATGATCGCGAAGACGAGCGTTCCGATGCCGATGGTGGTGAAGAGTGCGCCCAGCAGGTCGGGGCGATGTCTGTCCTGATCACGGGTGTTCTGGGACAGCATCAGGGCCGAGAGTCCGGCGGCGACGGCCAATGCCGCGCTGACGTAGAAGATCGACCTCCACGACCACATCTCGAGCATGGCGCCGGCACCGACCAGGCCAAGGATGGCGCCGGCGGAGGCGAACCCCGACCACACTGCGACACCACGTGCGCGTTGGGCGTCGGGGAAGGTCGCGGTGATGGTGGACAGGGTGCCCGGCATGATCATCGCGGCGCCGAGCCCCATCACGACCCGCCAGCCGATCAACTGCTCGGCCGAATCCGACATCCCCGCCAACAGGGAGCCGATCGCGAAGACGACCGTCCCGACGAGGAGGACGTTGCGCCGGCCGAGCCGGTCGCCGAGGGCTCCGAGCGTGAGTACGAGCGCGGCCAACGTGACGGTGTAGGAGTCGGCAATCCAGGTGAGCTGCGCGTTGCTTGCGCCCAGTGTCACGGCGAGTTCGGGCATCGCGAGGTTGATCGCCGATACGGATGCGACGACCAGGACGAGTGACAGGCACATCGAGAACAGCACACCGGCGGTCCCGGCGCGACCGCCGGACTGAGCCCCGGCGGCGGAAGAACTGGTGGACACGGGACTACCTCCGATAGCAAAGTGACGAAATAGTCATAACTGACGAAATCATCACATGCTGTGCGTGCGACATGCAAGACCAGGGCCGAACGCTCTTCAGCCTCGACTCACCACCTTCAACCAGGTTTCAGCAACTATTTCTGACGAATTCGTCAAAACGCTTGACTGACGAAACCTCCGTAAGTGACGATATCGTCATAACAACGGAACGGAGGCCCGATGTCCATCACCGCAGACGTGCACGACGGGTTGCACGCCGACGACGGAGCGCTGCCGGGCGAGCACCCTGGCCGTCACCCGAACCCCGTGATCAAGGTGCACGACATCGCGTGGCTCGAGTTCGAGAAGCCAGATCTGGTCCGCACCGCGGCCTTCGCCGTCGACTTCGGGTTCGCGCCGACCCTGCTGACGCCGGATGAACTGCACCTGCGCGGTGCTCTCGCGGGGTCGCCGTGCGTGATCGTGCGGCGTGCACCCCGCACCGCGTTTACCGGTGTGGCCTTCCGCGCCGACCGATCGGACCTGACAGCCGTCGCCGACGCATGGGGGCGGACGGTCGAGCCGTTGGACGAGGCACTGGGTGGCTGTTCGGTCACCACCCGCGACCCGAGCGGGTGCCGCGTGCGGGTGGTCGCCGATGTGACCGAGTGGCCCGCGTTGCCGTTGCAGTCGGTCCGCGGTCCCTTCAACTTCGGCGGTTCTCAGCAGCGGTCGAACGAGATGCAGCGACCGCCGCGTGCGCCGGCCGTCGTCGAGCGTCTCGGCCACGTCGTCCTGCAGTCCAACCGGTATCTGGAGTCGCTGAACTGGTATCTGCGACACCTCGGGCTCATCGTCAGCGACTTCCTCTACTACCCAGGACAGCGCTCTCGGGGTCCGGTCATGAGCTTCATCCGCTGCGACCGCGGCAGTGCGCCGTCGGACCATCACACCCTGGCGATGACGCTCGGCCCGGCGAACCGCTATGTCCACTCGGCGTATCAGGTGTGTGACCTCGACGCGCTCGCGGCCGGCGGCGAGTACCTCATCGACAGAGGCTACGACCGCTCCTGGGGAGTCGGTCGCCACATCCAGGGCAGTCAGATCTTCGACTACTGGCGCGATCCCGACGGCTTCCTCGTCGAGCATTTCACCGACGGCGACCGTTTCGACGATTCGGTCACCCCCGGTTGGGCACCGATGACCGCGTCTGGTCTCAATCAGTGGGGACCGCCCGCGACCGCGGACTTCCTCGGTGTCAAACCCGGACGCGCCGCACTGCACGAGTTCACCTCGATCCTCACCTCGTTGCGGGAGTCCGACAACGAGTTCGATGTCCACCGCCTCCTCGGCCTGTTGAAAGTTGCCCGCTCATGAGCTTCTCCGTACTTCGTACCGCCGACGGGTGGTGGGTCTCGGTCGCCGACGGTGCCCGCCGCGTCGCCACGTCGGCGACGACCACCGCCGAGCTGATCGCCGACGTCGCGTCGGTCGCGGCCGCTGTGGCCGACTCGGCCGATGTGGTGGACCCGTCTACGTTGACGCTCATGTCACCGGTTACCGCACCGTGTCGGGTGATCGCGCAGATGACGAATTACGTCTCCCACGTGAAGGATTCGGGCATGGATCCCGAGAAGGTTCCGCTCACGTTCTTCCGCAAGTCGTCGGGATCGATCGCCGGACCCTTCGACGACATCGTCAAGCCCGCGCACGTATCCCTCCTCGACTACGAGGTCGAGATCGGGCTCGTGTTCGGGCAGACCATCCCCGTCGGCTCAGCTGTCGACGACGATCTCGTCGCCGAGGCAGTGGCCGGGATCGTCGTCACCAACGACGTATCGGCGCGTGACGTGCAACTGCCGAAAACGCAGTTCTACGAGGCGAAGTCGTATCCGACGTTCACCCCCGTCGGCCCCGTCCTGGTCCTCTTCGAACCGGGGGAGTGGGAGAAGTTCTCGACGCTCACCTTGGAGCTGCGGGTGAACGGGGTGACCCGGCAGAACAGCACCGTGGCGGACATGATCTACAGCCCGCTGGAGGCACTGCGCACGCTGACCCGGTTCCAGCGGGTCGATCCCGGTGACCTGCTCCTTACCGGGACGCCCGGGGGAACGGCGCTGACCGCACCCCCCAAGCCGATCGAGATCATCGGGTCATTGTTGCCGTCGCACCTGAAGTGGAAGGCGTTCTTCACTCGCCAGGCCCGCAATCCGAAGTACCTCCACGACGGGGATGTGGTGGAGACCACCATCCGCTCGGGTAACGGGACCCTCGACCTCGGCATGCAGCGCAACGTGGTGCGCTACGCATGACATCTCCGCACGCCGCGCTGTGGCCGCGGTACGACAGGCCCGTCGACCTCGCGGAGATCGAGACCGTGCCGCTCGACGATCGCGGCCTGCCCGCGACGACATACGATGCGCTTGCCCGCGCCGCGTCCCTGTGGCCGGCGCGCACCGCGCTGCGTGTCCTTCCCGATGCGACACGGTGGGAGCAGCCAGTCGAGCGCACGTACGCCCAGTTGCTCGAAGCCGTCGCGCATCATGCAGCGGTCCTGCGCGCAGCCGGAGTGGACCGCGACGACGCGGTCGCTGTGCTCTCGCCGAACTGTCTCGAACTCGTCGAGACCATCCTCGCGGCGCAGCGCGCAGGCATCGTCGCTCCAATCAACCCCGCGATGGACGGCGGCCATGTCGCAGACCTGCTGCGTCGGTCGGGTGCCCGGGTCCTCGTCGCCGCTGGACCCGAGCTGGACTCGGGCGTCGTCGCGAAGCTGGCTGATGTCATCGCCGGGACGAGCGTTGAGATCGTGTTCCTGCTCCGCCCGACCGGCGGCACGTCCGCCGACGTCCCGTCGATCCCGGGCGCCCGCATCGTGGCCTACCTCGCTGACGCCCCTGCCGGACCAGATGTCGATGACACTGTTATCACCGACGACATCGCGTCGTTGTTCCACACCGGTGGTACCACCGGCACACCCAAGTTGGCAGCACACACGCATCGCAACGAACTCGCCAACAGCTGGATGATCGCGGCCAACAGTGTCCTCGACGAGGACTCGGTGCTGTTTGCGGCGCTTCCCCTCTTCCACGTGAATGCGTTGATGGTGACCGTGCTCTCGCCGATCCTGCGTGGGCAGACGGTTGTGTGGGCGGGTCCGCTCGGTTATCGGGACCCGGCCCTGTACGGCGTCTTCTGGCGGCTCGTCGAGCGACACCGGATCGCCACGATGAGCGCGGTGCCGACGGTGTACTCCGTCCTGGCGCAATGCCCGGTCGACGCCGACATCTCGAGCCTGCGCGCATGCATCGTCGGGGCATCAATGCTGCCGCCGGCAGTCCGAACGGCGTTCGAATCCCACACCGGAACACGATTGCTGGAAGGGTACGGCCTCACCGAGGCCACGTGCGCGAGCGTTCGGAGCTTCCTCGACGGGCAGCCCGCGGGATCGGTGGGCCAGCGGATGCCTTACCAATACATTCGTGCGGTCGACGAGTCCTGGGGTGACGTGCCCGACGGTGTAGTGGGTCGGATCGTGGTGTCCGGGCCGACAGTGTTCGCCGGATACGTCCGAGCACGCAGCGCGACCGGTTTCCAACTCGATACAGCAGGCAGCGTGCACGACGGCTGGTTGGATACCGGTGATCTGGGTTCGGTGACCGCCGAGGGCTTCCTCACTCTGACTGGCCGCGCGAAGGACCTGATCATCCGTGGTGGCCATAACATCGATCCGGGGGTGGTCGAAGACGTTCTCCTCGATCACCCCGACGTGACCGGTGCCGGCGTCGTCGGCCGTCCCGATGTACACAGTGGTGAGGTCCCCGTCGGATATGTGACCCTACGCGCGGATGCCTCGGTGACCGGGGAGCAACTCGCGACGTGGGCATCGCGGCGCGTCTCTGAGGCCGCTGCGGCGCCGAAGGCCGTCACCGTCGTCGATGCGCTGCCGATGACCGATGTCGGTAAGCCGCACAAGCTCGCGCTCCGCGCCACCGCGACGACGGCCGCGCTGCGGGCGGCCCTCGACGACGCGGGCTGCCAGACCGAGGTGTCCACTCGTATCGACGACGGAGCCGTAGTCGCGGTCGTCACCCCGCACGTTGACCCGGACACCACTGCGAGTGTGCTCGACGGGTTTCCGATCCGGTGGGAGTGGGCGGACATTCTGCCGTAGTCGCGTCTCGCTCAGTGGTTTCCGGTGGTGTGCCTGAGTAGGTCTGTCAGGTGCTCGGCAATCTGTTCGCTGTCGAGTCCGCTATGCGGGTAGAGGATCTGATCGATCAGAAGTCCGTCGAAGGAAGCGATGAACGCCGCGGCGCGACGTTCGGGTTCGGAGCATTCGATGGCGCGCAGCTTGTCGGCCACCATATCGGTGAATCCTTCACGAAACCGCGTGAGCAGATCGATCAGGGGAGACGGGTGCGTCGCTTCCAGCAACAGGGCATAGCGGGCGCGCTGACGATCGCGGGCTGCGCCGGTTGCCCAGGCAGTGAGCCAGGCCGCTGCGAGCCGGCCGGCTTGTTCAGTCGTCATTTGCGGGCGGAAGTCGGGCAGTGCGGCGACTTCCCGGAGGTCAAGCGCGACGATCCGTTCGCCGCATGCGTGTAGCAGCGACGCCCGCGTCGAGAAGTAGTTTGCCGTCGAGCCGGCCGGCAGCTCGAGAAAGCGATCGACTGCGCGATGGGTCAGCCCTCGACTCGGCGGCTGGGCGAGCAGATGGATCGCGGCGTCGACGATCGAGGTCCGTCGATCGCTGGGCTGGCCTGGCACACCCAAATCTAACTCGGGTATTGCCAAAACAACAACCGTTGTTCTATACAGATACAACAAGCGTTGTTTCCTGCCGACCGGCGAGCGACCATTCGCTTGTTCACCACCTGGAGGCCCAATGTCTGCAACGTCGTCCCGGCCCGAGCGTTCGTCGACCGACGGTGCTGCGCTCGTGACAGACCCGTCACCGCAGAACAGTTTCGATGTGTCGTTCTTCGCCCTGCCGGCCGACATCGTCGTCGAGCGCGACGTCGAGATCCAGATGGATGACGGAGTGACGCTTCGCGCGAACGTGTACCGACCCGACGGCGACGGCGAATACCCGGTCATCCTCTCGGGCACCGCATACGGCAAGGACGAATTCACCGCCGACTACTGCGTCGACTTTCCTGCCCTCGCAGAGATGGGATGCTACGTCGGCTCTTTCCAGGTCAGCGACCACACGTCGTTCGAGGCTCCGGACCCGGCCTACTGGGTACCGCGCGGTTATGTCGTCGCGGTCTACGACACCCGCGGCTACTTCCGCAGCGACGGCCGACCCGGACTCTTCTCTCCGCGTGATATCCGCGACTACGCCGCTGTCGTTGAGTGGGCCGGCACCCGATCCTGGAGCAACGGCCGCGTCGCCACCATGGGAGTGTCCCAACTTGCCATCTTGCAGTGGTACCTGGCTGCCCAGCGGCCCGCTCATCTCACGGCCATCGTGCCTTGGGAAGGCGCAAGCGACCCCTTCGCGGACATCAACGTCCACGGAGGAATCCCTGAGACGAGATTCAACCAATGGTGGCTGCAAGTCGCCCGCAACGGCACCACCAGCAACAGCCTCACACTGAATCCGTTAACCCCCCATATCGGCAAACACCTGCCGCAGCTCGCCAGACACATCGTGCAACCGGCCGAGCTCGAACAGATCGAAGTACCCGCCCTGATCTGCGCCGCCTGGTCGCGCCAAGGCCTGCACAGCCGCGGCGCATTCCGCGGTTTCGAGCGAATCGGCTCGCGTCAGAAGTGGCTCTACACCCACGGCCGCAAAGAGTGGCAAGTGTTCTACGAACCCGAAGCGCTGGCGTTCCAAGAACGTTTCCTCGAACACTTCCTCAAAGGCCACGACAACGGGATGGACGAGGTCCCGCCGGTCCGCCTAGAGATCCGACATTCCCTGCGCCAATACGCGGTTCGTGCCGAATCCAGTTGGCCACCACCGGATATCACGCCGACCAAGCTCTATCTCGACGCCGACGACGGCACTATGGGCACCACGCGGCCGCAGTCCGTTGCCGCCGCACGATACGAGCCGGACGCCTCGCCGGGACTCACCTTCACCACGACCTTCCAGCACAGTACCGAAATCACCGGGCCCACCGCCCTACGACTATGGGTGCAAACCGACGACGCCGCTGACATGGATCTCTTCGTCGTTTTGCGCAAACTCGACGCCAGCGGAGAGGAAGTGTATTTCGAAGGCACGGACGGCTTCGAGCAAGCCCCCGTGGCCCACGGCTGGCAGCGGGCCTCGCGCCGGCTGCTTAAGCCGGGTACGTCGACGTCGCTCGCACCGGACCTCGACTTGGCCCACCGATTGCCGATGGAAAAACGTCACCCGACAGCCGTGGAGATTGAGATCCTGCCGCACAGCACGTATTTCCGCGCCGGCGAGCAACTCGTGCTGCAGATCGCCGGCCACGACATCGGCGGCAATCCGCGCATGGGCTGCGACCGCACCATCAACAAAGGCCCACACATTCTGCATACAGGCGGGCCATGGAACACCCACCTCCTGGTGCCGCTCGTTAGTCAACAGCGCTCAGAGCTGTCCTAGCTGAGTGGTTCCGGGGGCGTCGGGGAATCGTCGTCCGGCGGCCGGACCGGTGTGGTGACGTCGGCGGCTGGGGGCGTGGGGTCGGATCGCCCGTTTTCAAGGTCCAATCACCTTCGGCGAATCGCGCAAGTGAAGCCGATCTTGGCGTCCCGGCCATTTAAGATAGCCCCGCAATGCCTGCCCTCACCGGGACAATTATCTGCAGATTCTCGTCGACGCCCAAGTGTGGATCACCGACCGGCACCAGACCACCGCCGAATCAATCGTCTCGGCATCGGCTCGCCGGTGCATGCGGCCGCCGCCCGCGTCGGCGTGGATCCAAAGCTGTCGTGGCTCCCGCTGCGTGATGGGTCGACGGTTGTCCGTGTCGCGCGCGTCCGCGGTTGAGCGGAGATCACGCCATCATGTCCACAAAGGCCGATATCTTTGTGTCGTGGCATTGGATTCCCGCACGTTGTGGATCGCGATTGCGGTCGCCGCGATGATCATCGGATCGTTGTTGGTGAGCCAGTCGTTGCTGCAGCGACGGGAACGCTCCGCCCTCCTGTGGGGCGTGGGCATGCTCATCGGCGCGTTGGGATCGGCTTTCATCGGCCTGCGAAGTCAACTCCCCGCGCTGGTCTCGATCACCCTCGCGAACGGCTTGATCACGCTCTCTTGGGCGGTGATCGCCGCCGGCCTGCGATCTTTCAACGCTCAGCCCCTCCGGTGGGCGATCGTATGGGCGGTGCCGATAGCTCAGATGACGGTGTTCGAGTTCGCGAGCGTCGTCCATGACCACATCGCGGCGCGAACGGCTGTCGGCGGCGTGTGCTTCGCCGGCATGATCGCGTGGGCGGTGATCGACGCTGCCCGAGCTCAACAGCAGGAGAAATTGTTGTGGCGTCGAGGCCTGATCGCCGTCATGGTGATGTGGATCCTCACCACGGCCGCACGGATCATCGCGTCTGTTTTCGCACACCAGAGCACCGATCCGAGTGTCAACTCAGTCGCTCAGACCGTCACCGCTCTCGGTTTGATGGCCTTGGTCGTGACGACCGGTGTGATCGTCACCCTGATGTCGCGTGAGCGTATCGACAATTGGTTGGCTGAGTCGGCCCACCGCGACTTTCAGACGGCGACGTACAACCGCGCCGGACTGTTCGAAGTGACCGCCGAGATACTCCACAAGGCGCACGCGACATCCGCGTCGAATGCGGTGCTGTTGATGGATCTCGACGAGTTCAAGTCGATCAACGATCGGTTCGGGCACGCCGCCGGAGACATGGTCATCGTCGAGTTCGCACAAGTGGCCGCACGGGAACTGAGTGCGAATGACGTGCTCGCTCGATACGGCGGAGAAGAATTCTGCGCCATCGTCTGCGGCTCGACCGACATTCAGGCGGCAGCGGTCGCAGAGCGGATCCGGCAGCGCTTCGCGGCACATCCGATCGTCTACGGCTCGACGGTCATCAACTGCACGGTCAGCATCGGGGTCAGTCCACTCGCTCACACCGATGAATCGCTCCATGCTGCCATTGGCGCCGCAGACCTCGCTCTCTACGCCGCCAAGTCCGCCGGCCGCAATGTCGTGCAGGTGTTCGCCGGCTCCCGATTCGAATAGGGCGTGGCGAGCACTGAATCGCTTGTCAATGGAACACCGACGTAGCCGCCGCACTCTCGTGTCGGCTCAATGTGCGAGGTCGGGAGCCGGAACACACATTCCGGGACGGGAGCCAAAAGACATTCGGCGTCCGATTCGGCCTACGTTGGCGAGTGGTGCGAACGAAGTATCGTCGACCAGGCCTTCTTACGCCGCCGTGTTCCCGTCAACTGACTCGTTATTGCTGTCGGTCGAGCGGCCTAGTTCGTACAGCGTGCCCCCCGCCGCTCATCGAGTGCCGACGCGAGCGCAGCGAGTCGTCGGTGTAACGAGCTTCGGCGGGCCGAACTTGGGAGGCGACAACCGCTAATAGTGAACGTTCCCAACGTCTATCGCCCCGGTCTGGGTACGTCGTCTCACCAGCCCCTCGTTACACCGAAGCTCGTTCCTCGCTTCGGCACTCGGGGGTCGGGGTGGCGTGGCTCGTTTCTCGGTTCGGCACTCGGGGGTCGGGTGGCGTGGCTCGTTCCTCGGTTTGGCACTTGGGGGTCGGGGTGGCGTGGCTCGTTCCTCGGTTCGGCACTTGGGGGTCGGGGTGGCGTGGCTCGTTCCTCGCTTTCGGCACTCGGGGGTCGGGTGGCGTTGCTCGTTCCTCGCTTTCGGCTCGTTGGCAGCGTTGGTGACATAGACGACTGGCGCCCAGTCGGCCGTTGCTGCCAGAGGGCAGAATCAGTCGGATGGAGACGACGCTGACGGACGAGCAGATCGCCGCGATGACGCGGGAGGAACGTCACGACCTGATCGTGCGGCTCTCCTACGCCGGTCCGGCTGCGTACGGTACGCAGACACCAAGGTTGCGGCGGATGCGTCGACGCCGGCTGATCGTGATGACCGCGGGCGCCGCCGCTCTGGTGCCGTGGACCGTCTATCTTGCGTTGAGTCTGCCGCAGCACTATGTGGTGCACAATTGGCCGCTTACCTGGGTCGGCTTCGACATCATTCTCACGATCATGTTCGCCGGTACCGCGATCCTCGGTCTGTTGCGCCGATATGTGGTGGTGATCGCGGCGTTCACCGCGGGAGTTCTGCTGCTCTGCGACGCCTGGTTCGACATCACCACGGCCACTGGTGCCGATCTGGCATACTCGATCGGCTTCGCAGTCCTCGCGGAGATACCGATCGCGGTGCTGCTGACCTCCGGAGCGCTCAAGCTCGTCCGTATCCGGCTGATGGAAACGGCCGCGCTGGAACTCGATGCATCACTGTGGCGGGCTCAATTCCACGTCGAGTAGGGGACATGGTCGCTGCTATAGAATTCCGCACGCATACCTTCCGCTCCCCGAGTGCCGAAGTGAGGAACGAGCTTCGGTGTAGCGAGGGGTTAGTGAGTCGAAAAGTCGTCTGGGGAACGGGTTTTCGGGACGCATGCCTTCCGCACGCAGCCCTCCCCGCTCCCCGAGTGCCGAAGTGAGGAACGAGCTTCGGTGTAACGAGGGGTTGGTGAGCCGAAGAGTTGTCTGGGGAACGGGTTTTCGGGACGCATGCCTTCCGCACGCAGCCCTCCCCGCTCCCCGAGTGCCGAAGTGAGGAACGAGCTTCGGTGTAACGAGGGGTTGGTGAGCCGAAAAGTTGTCTGGGGAACGGGTTTTCGGGACGCATGCCTTCCGCACGCAGCCCTCCCCGCTCCCCGAGCGCCGAAGTGAGGAACGAGCTTCGGTGTAGCGAGGGGTTGGTGAGTCGAAAAGTGTTCTGGGGAACGGGTTTCGGGAGGCATGCCTTCCGCACGCTTACCTTCTGCTCCCCGAGTGCCGAAGTGAGGAACGAGCTTCGGTGTAACGAGGGGTTGGTGACCGAAAGGACTTCTGAGGTAAGGGTTTCCGGAGACGTGGACCGTTTCGCGTCGGGCTCAGCTGCTCGACGACGTTGGTTCCGAAATGGCTCGGACCGGGGAAGCAGGCGATAGGTCGAGTCGGTTTGCTTGGCCCGCGGTCTCGACGGTGACGAGGCTGGGGCCGTAGATCCGACTCAAACGATCACATCCGGCAGTTCCGGAGGGTGTCGGATGGGGCCCGTCGAGTCGGATCTGTCGGTGGCCCGAGCGGGCGGTGGGCGCGTGAAAGCTGTTGTCCGCCAGCACAACCACCGCAGCTGGAACTATGGAGCTGGTGTCCGTTCGTCTCGGCTGGACGCGATTCGGCCATACCGGCGTGCAGGTCACCGACGACGCCTATCCGACGAGTCCGGGACAGCACGGACGGCTTCACCGCCAACACCGCTGTTCC
Organism: Gordonia asplenii; assembly: GCF_012933505.1. Classification (GTDB taxonomy): domain Bacteria; phylum Actinomycetota; class Actinomycetes; order Mycobacteriales; family Mycobacteriaceae; genus Gordonia; species Gordonia asplenii. Next base: position 47,949 of record NZ_JABBNB010000036.1, on the reverse strand, counting down.
ACGACGCGGCCAGCGTCAGGCGACGCTCGGGCACTCGACCAGCCATGGGTCGCTCTGCTCGGCCGCACTCGACCAGCCACGGAACGCTCCCCTCGACCAGCGTCAGGGGACACCCAGCCACGGGTCGCTCCGTTCAACTAGCGTCAAGCGCCCGCCACGCGCTCGACCGCCCGTCCGACGCGTCGGTCGCACGAGCAGGCTTCAAACCTCAATCGCCCCAACAGTTGCAACGAATCGTTTGTCGAAAGGCGTTGACGTGCATCGGGGTTTGAAACCTTCGCCCAATCATCTCGGCATCCATCTGCCACGGGCCGGGGCACGTGCCAACGCCAACAGACCGATCTCGGGGAACTGAGTGTAGTGTGCAGATCACGGTAATGGAACTTGCCGAGGCCCTGAGTCGGGTCTGAACCGCTCTCGCTGATGGTTCCTCCCACGATCAAAAGTCAGTGGAGGACATCATGAGGCATATCATCGTCGGCTGTGGTTCGGCGGCACACGGGCGCGGCGAACTCGAAGAAGCCAGAAGACTGGGTCTCTTCCCGGGTGTATGCGTGCACGTCATCGGCTTCGTCGACGCGGCGGGTTGTGGTGCCCAGGCCACCGCGTTCGATTACGACCGCAGCATTCATCACACGGTCGAATCCCATAAGCAAGTCGCGCTCGACGTGTTCGACAAGTCGGACGTCACGTGGGACTTTCAGGCGAGTCATGCGCCGGATCTCGACGCCTTCACGCACGCGATTCGCCGGTACGGGCGTGGCTGCGTGATTGTCACGAGCCTCGCGGGCAGACACATCCGCAGGGAACGGTCGTGGATGCGGCTGTGTCGCCGCTTGCAGTGCCGTCTAGTCATCGTCGACTGTGCCGATCACATCGAGGCCTGACAATTCGCACTCGCTGAGCGTCGCACCTAATGGTATTGATATCTTGCGCGCAACCTTGCGTCGCCGGATCCTGCTGGTTGAGCGAGGCGAAGCCGAGTCGAAACCACTGTGACGCTGCGGGTGCGTCATTGCCCGGCCGGTGGGGTTTCGACTCGCTCCGCTCGCTCAACCGGCAGAAGAACTCGCTCCGCTCGCTCAACCGGCAGAGGAACGCAACGTCATACAACTCTTTAAGTGCGACGCCCTACTATCGGAGCGTCGCGTCCAATTTTCCGACAGCGGTGTTGGGCGGCCGCAGGGTGAATCGATTCGTTGTCACTGCTGGGGTGGGTGAGGGTTGTGTGGCTGGGCAGCGCAGCAATTATCGTGCGCGAGTCGATCGCACTGCCGTGGCCAATGCTCCACTGCGGTAATCGGATTCGCGCCACGGTAACCTCTTTCCGCCGCGGTGGTCACGTCCGCGGGAACGGGTTACCGCAGTGGCAGTTCGACTACCGCCGCGTGAACGCATTACCGCAGTCCCGGCCTCGACGCGGTCCAGAGGAGAGTCGACACCCAGGTAGCCAACGTAGAACGATTCGTTGACACCTATGGTGCGCAAGAGACGCGAGTCCATCTGAGCCGCCTGGCTGCTTTGTCGTCGGTCACGACAGCCGCCGCTATCGCGTCATCCTCTGCCTTGCCAGATCGGACATCGACGAAACGCCCCGCCGCTGCGCTCGCCCTGCGATGCCTCGGGAGAAGAATTGGGCAACACCCTAGCGATACGACGCCGGGGAGTCCTAGAATTGGTCGAATATCGGCGATGAAGCTCGCCGTTGACCGCGCCGCATGGCGTTGATGGCTTCTACTCCACTCTCGAACCGGAGGTAGAGCCATGGCAACTCAGAATCTTCACACGCCACCGTCGTTCTTCGACACGCCCAGTCGAGTCGCGGTCGCGGGCGATTGGCACGCGAATGTGCAGTACGCGCAATCGGCGATCGAGCATGCCCGTCGTCGCGAAGCCGACGTGATCGTTCAGTTGGGAGACTTCGGCTTCGACTTCACCGACGATTACCTCGACACCCTCGACCGGTGCCTGTCCGCGCACGAACTCGTGTTGGGATTCGTCGACGGCAATCACGAGAACTTCGACCGACTGCTCGACCTGCCGATCGCCACGGATGGGCTGCGCTATCTTCGTCCACGAATCGTCCATCTGCCGCGCGGTCTGCGGTGGCGATGGGGCACGGTGAGTTGTCTCGCAGTCGGCGGCGCCTACTCGATCGACAGGCTGCTGCGCCGACCGCACCGCACCTGGTGGCCGCAAGAAACGATCACCGACGCCGAGGTCGCCGACATCAGCAGCGGTGGGCATGCCGATGTGATGTTCTGTCACGACAGCCCCGACGGCGTGGACATACCCGGACCGCACGCCGACCACCGCGGCCTACCCGCCGACGAATCGGCCGCCGCCCGCGCCAACCGCATACGACTGGCCGCGATAATGGCCGCGGCGTCGCCCGATCGGCTCTGGCACGGGCACTATCACTACCGCTACGAGTCGTATGTGATCACCGACGGCGGGCACCGGGTACTCGTCAACGGGCTCGGCCGGGACAAAGACCCGATCGACAACAATCTGGTCGTGAGTCAGCTGAGTGCCTTGGCGGGCACGAGCGCTCGTGCGGCGTCGTCGCCGTCGGTCCGCGCTTCCTAGGGAGTTCAGGTGCGCGCAGAGGCGGTCGACGAGTTCGTGAGTATCCTTGCCCCGCAGGGGAGTTCGTTAATCCCGCAGACGGACGACGTCCTGCGTGACTTGGCGCTGCAACGTGTGTTCGCCCAGATCGACGAGAGTGCTCCCCGCGCCCGGAATGCGTCGCGCAATCTCCTCACCGCCGCCGGCGTCGCATACCGCCAAGACGTGTTTCGCGGGCTGCAGAATCGTGAGTTGCGAGCAGGCGTCGAACGCTACCTGGCCGGACTGGACGAGTACGCGGCGCGTGCGCAGACCTCGTCGCGGGCGCTGCACCCGCTCGAAGCGCAGTTGTGGCACCTGCACTCGGCGGCGAGCTACGTCGACGCCGTGATCGCACTGCGTCGCGGTCTCGAGAGCTCGACGCATACGATCGGTCGGGGATGGTGCCTGCTGACCGACTACCTCGACGGCTATCTGCGATCACCGGCATTCACGGCTCTGGCGTCGACGACCCGGGCGATCGGCGACGAACTGGACCGCTTGCGGTTCAACCTGCTGATCGACGGCCCCAAAGTCACCGTCGCGGCCATGGACGCAGAGTCCGACCTCGGCGAGATCGTGGCGGCGACGTTCGATCGCTTCCGCTCGGCGGAAGCCGTCGATCACCGTTCGACGTTTCGTACTCCCCGCCTCGATCACGTTCAGGTCTGGATTCTCGAGCGTGTCGCGCAGGTGCATCCCGAGGTGTTCGCGCGGCTCCGCGAGTTCGCCGAGTCGACGGCCTCCTTCGACGACGCCCGACTGACCAGGCTCGGTGACGAAGTCCGGTTCTACCTCGCCTACCTCGACTACGTGGAACCGATGTGCCGGGCCGGCCTGCCGATGTGCTTTCCGACGGCGTCGGCGGGTGCCACGGATGTCACCGTCCGCGGCGGCTGGGATCTGGCACTCGGGCGGCGGCTCACCGGGGCACGAGAGGCGTTGGTGCTCAACGACTTCGATCTGATCCGCCCCGAGCGAATCGCCGTGATCTCGGGGCCCAATCAGGGCGGAAAGACGACGATGGCGCGACTGTTCGGGCAACTGCACTATCTCGCGGCCATCGGCTGTCCCGTACCGGCACGAGCGGCGTGGCTGCCGTTGGTCGACCGGGTGCTCACCGTATTCGAGCGGGAGGAACGGCTGGACAGCCTCGAGGGTCGGCTCGCGGCCGAAATACAACGACTGGCAACCGTTTTCGCGACTGCGACACCGAACTCCGCGATCGTGATCAACGAGGCGTTCGCGTCGACGTCGCTGCACGACGCACGTATCCTCACCGCCGATGTGCTGACCCGCATCACCGAACTCGGTGCGGTGGCCGTGTGCGTGACCTTCATCGACGAGATGTCCCGACTTAACCAGGCGACGGTGAGCTATGTCAGCGCAGTCGACCCGCGCGACCCGGTGCGGCGCACGTTCCGAATCGAGCGACGGGCGGCCGATGGCAGAGTGTATGCGCACGCCTTGGCAGCCGAACACCGGCTCAACGCGGAGCAGATCCGGCAATCTATTGCGGCCCAGGCGATCTCCACGATGAAGGCGATCCGATGAAGGTGCGCCTGATGTACCGAGATGCCGATTTCGATCCGGAGGATGTCGAGATCCCGTTCGCCGGCGACCTCGCCCGGGACTTGCAATTGGAGCACCTGTGGGACGCGCTGAGCGGTGGCGACTCCTTCGTGCGTCACGTGGCCCGCTGCGCCACCTTGCAGCCGCTGGACGATCCCGACGTGATCGACTACCGCCAACGGGCGTGTCACGACGCGCTGCGCAATCCCGATGCGGTACTGCGCCTCTACGCGCTGACGGTGGACGCTTTGGTATTGCGCCGCAAGATATTTCTGCTGCCGGTGAGCGGGAACCCGCAGATGGAGCTGAGTTTCGCGGTACGGATGATGTCCGGATTCGCCGATATCTTCGCGCGGATGACGGACTTGGCCGCCGAGGTCGCCGGTCGTTTCGAGTCGGCCGCGTTCCGCGGACTCTGGGACACCGTGACCCGCGAACTCGACGACGACTATCTACGGATGCTGCGCAAGACGTTGTCCGAGTTGGACTTTCCCGATGGGATGTTGATGAGCGCCGGCATCGGACTCGGCGGCGCCGTCGTCGATCAGTGGGCCAAGCAACCGCGCCGCGTCAGGAAGCGGCTGCACACCAGAATCGCGTTGACTCGCCCCAGCTTCTCATTCACCCTTCCTGAGCGCGACGATGCCGGGGCGGACGCGTTGATGCGACTGCGCCAGCGCGGACTCAATGACATCGCCAACGCTGCAACGCAATCGGTCGAGCACGTGCTGTCCTTCTTCACTGCCCTGCGTACCGAGCTGGCCTTCTACCTCGCTTGCACCAATCTCGCCGCCCGACTGCGCGAAATCGGTTCTCCGGTAACTTTTCCCATGCTCGACGCCGACGAGGTCGCCGCCGACGGGCTGTACGACCCGTGCCTTGCCGTCACCGTCGGTCGGGCACCCGTGGGCAACAGCGTCGAATTGGCGCGCGGCAGCCTGCTGATCATCACCGGCGCCAACCGGGGCGGCAAATCCACGATGCTGCGTGCACTCGGCGTCGCGCAATTGATGGCGCAGTCGGGCATGTTCGTTGCGGCGCAACGGTTCCGGGCGCCCGTGGCGCGGCGTGTGCTCACCCACTGGACGCGCGACGAGGATGTCGAACTGGTGCACGGAAAGTTCGACGACGAGCTCGAACGCATGGAGCAGATCATCTCGATCATCGCGCCGCGTGACCTGCTGCTGTGCAACGAGACATTCGCGTCTACCAACGAGATCGAAGGGTCGGAGATCCTCTTCGAGATCACTCAACCATTGGTAGGCAACGAAATTCGACTGTACATCGTTACGCATCTCTTCGACTTCGCATACCGTGCGTCGTCAGCTCCCGACCTGGACGTCGTGTTTCTACGAGCGCCGCGGCGCGGCACCGACGACGACTTCCAACTGCGCCCGGGCCCGCCGTCGCCGACCAGCTACGGCATGGACTACTACGACCAAGTCTTCGGCACGCATTACTCCGAACGCTGAGCCTGGATCCATCGACAGTAGGCCCCTCCCGCTGGTTGAGCCTGGTTTCACCGGTTCGGACACTCCATCTGCTGGTTGAGCCGTGAGGAGCGCTAGCGACGAGCGTGTCGAAACCACGGTGAGGCAACAGATTTCGGTGAGTCGGTAAGTCCAGGTTGAGTCGGGACCCATCGACGGTTGGCCCCCTCCGCTGGTTGAGCCGTGAGGAGCGCTAGCGACGATCGTGTCGAAACCTTGGTGAGACAACGGATTTCGGCGAGTCGATGGGTCCAGGTTGAGTCGGGATCCATCAACGGTAGGCCCCTCCGCTGGTTGAGCCTGAGGAGCGCTAGCGACGAGCGTGTCGAAACCATGGTGAGACAACGGATTTCGGTGAGTCGTGGTTGGCCAGCACTGCGACATCCGCGCATCCGTCGAATGCACCTGATGGGTGCACGGCTGAAGATGATTACCGCAATCGGACCGCGATTTGAACGGTCGCACGAAACCTGTTGTGTCACCGTTGTTTCGACACGGACCTGCGCTAACGCTCCGGCCCGGCTCAACCTGGCTCAACCAGGATCCACCGATGGCACCCCTTCCGCTGGTTGAGCCGGACGAGGCGCTACAGCTAGCCGAGTCCGTGTCGAAACCTCTCAGCCACGACGACTTTCGACGGTTCGCGCCAATATCGCGATGTCACACGCCTCGATGTTCGATACCGTCACAGTTCGACAAGTGCGCTGCCATCAAATGCATTGTGGTACAGGGGTTTCGACACGCTCGTCGCTAGCGCTCCTCGCGGCTCAACCAGCAGATGGAGTACCCCCGACCGGTGAAACCAGCCTCAGCCAGCGGAGGTGGGCCGTCGTCGTGGTTACCCCTCCACGCTGTGTAAGCCGGCGATGATCATGTTTGTGAGGCGTTGGGGGAAGGTGTCGTCTAGCGGGTGATGACTGATCAGTGTTCGGAAATGTATTGGTGCGGTGAGCATTTCGATTGCCAGTGTTCCGTCGGCGGTAGGGGGTACATCGCCGCGGGCGATGGCGCGGTCGATGATGGCGCTCGCCGTTTCGAAGCGGGTTCGAAAGTAGCGCGAGCATGCATCGACGATGGCGGGATCGTCGGCGGGGGCGGACAGCGCGTGCGCCAGTGCTATGCCCAATGGCGTCGTGGTGAGGGTGATGAGTTCGGTCACGAAACCGACGAGGTCGTCGTGGAGTGACCCGGTGTCGGGAATGGGGAGTTGGACGTCGGCCGCGTCGAGCAGTGCGTCGACCACTAGGCGTTCGCGCGTGCCCCAGCGTCGGTAGACGGTCGTGTCATGTACTCCGGCCTGCGCCGCGACCTCCGGGATGGTGAGTCCGGCCCACCCCTTGTCGCTGAGCACGGTCATGGTGGCGTCGAGAACTGCTTCGCGGACCCGGGCGGCTCGTCCATGCGTGAATCTGCCTGCCCCGGTTTCTAGGGCGCTCATCTCATCAGCTTAACGCAGACGGGGTTGCGTTGAGGAGTGGCCCGCGTTACATTCTTTCAACGCAGTTATCACTGCGTTGAGTCACCTCAGTTGAATCCGAAAGGCGGTCGACGGTGAGCTTCGATAAGGGATTGCAGGACCTCGGCAACGGGTGTTTCGTCTGGTTACAGCCCGACGGAGGTTGGGGATGGAGTAACTGCGGGCTGGTCGTCGGGGATGGGGCGTCGCTGATGGTCGACACCCTCATGGATCTGGCGCTCACTCGCGAGATGCTCGACGGCATCGCCCACGTGACGACGGCAGCCCCGCTGACCGCAGTGGTGAACACGCATTCGGATTGCGACCACTGCTTCGGCAACGAACTCGTCGCCGCCGACGGCGTGGAGATCATCGCCTCGCAGGCGGCCGCCGAATTGATGACGCAGCATGCGGTCGATGAGTTGACGGCGATGTCCGGGTTAGGCGGGCGCGTCGGCGAGTACACCGAAGCGATGTTCGCGCCTTTCCGGATCGACGACATCACCGTGACTCCGCCGACGCGAACATTCTCGGATCGGTTGTCGCTGCACGTGGGTGGCCGGGCGGTGGAGTTGATCGAGGTAGGCCCGGCGCATACCGCCGGCGATGTCCTCATCCACGTTCCGGACGCGGACGTGCTCTACGCCGGCGACATCCTGTTCATCGACTGCACCCCGATAATCTGGGCGGGGCCACCGCGGCGCTGGGTGCAGGCATGCGATCTCATTCTGGACATGCCGGTCACCACGATCGTGCCCGGCCACGGTCCGGTCACGGACAAGACCGGGGTAGCAGGGGTCCGTGACTACCTGGCCTTTGTGCTCACCGAGGCGACCAAGCGCTTCGACGACGGACTCACCGTGTCGGAGGCGATCGATTCGATCGACCTGGGCGAGTATTCCGCGATGCCCGGATCTGGCCGGATCGCGCAGAACGTGGTGGCCGTGTACCGCGCACTGGATCCGACGGCTCTGCCGCTGACGCCGATCGAAGTGTTCACCCGGATCGCCGAGATCGATGCGGGCGGGGGCGTGCGCTGATGCGGTGGATAACATACCGGCACAACGGTTGTGAGCGTGTCGGCGTGGTGACCCAAGATGATCTGGTGCACGGCCTCGAGCCGGGACGGTCACTTCTGGACGTGCTGCGGTCCGACACCGGGCTGGCCGGACACGTCCGCGAGGTCCTCGACGACCCGCAGCACGTGGCAGCGCTCGACGAGGTGCACATCTGCGGGCTCCTGCAGCCGCCGTCGATCCGTGACTACCTGGGATTCCTGGACCATTTTCGGGCCGGAGCGCAAGTGGAGGGCATCGTCGTCGACCCCCGGATCGAGCAGATACCCGCCTTCTATTTCAGCAGTCCCGCCACGATTCTCGGACCGACGGATGATGTCGCCATCTTCCCCGGCTCGCAGCGCTTCGATTTCGAACTCGAAGTGGCGGCCGTCATCGGTACTCCGGGTCGCAACATCAGCCGCCACGACGCACTGAACCATATCGCCGGGTACACGATCTTCTGCGACTGGTCCGCCCGCGACCTGCAGGCTGTCGAGTTGCCGATCGGCACCGGTCCGGCCAAATCCAAAGACGGTGCGCAAACCCTCGGTCCGTTTCTGGTGACCCCGGACGAGATCGAAAGCTACCGCGCGGGAAAGGGATTCGCGCTGCAGATGACGGCAAGCGTCAACGGCGAACAGGTCAGCTCGGGTCGGTGGGACAGCATCGACTGGGACTTCGCCGACATGATCGCCTACGCCTCACGCGGTGCGGATCTGCGTGCGGGCGACGTCCTGGGCACCGGAACGGTACCGACCGGATGTCTGGTCGAGGCGTTCGCGGCCGATCCGGACGGCTTTCGCGGGTGGCTGCAACCGGGTGATCGAGTCGAGCTCGCGGTCGAACGGCTCGGATCCACCCGACAGCAGGTGACCGCCGCCGAGCCCGTCGAACCGTTGAGCACCGGCTTCTAAACCACATCAACCACTCACCACCTCAGGAGAAACACATGACAACCACCGACAATCTGGTAGATATCACCGTCGTATCCGGCCCGACCGAACCGGGAACCGTCACCGAATGGGAACTGTTCTTCGCCCGACGCGCGTTGGCGAGGCTCAAGTCCCGAATCGGCCGGGAGGGAATGCGTGAGCTGCTCCGGCCCGACACCAACGAGGCCGACGAGGCGATGACGGCATGGGTAGCCGCCTCCAACGGCCGATGGAAGCCCGCCGTGACCGTCCTCGCGGGTACAGGCATGTCGTCGACCGAAGCACTCGGTTTCATCAAGTCGATCCTGGAGGACAACGCGGAACTGATCGTCGCGCACCCGGAACATTTCGCCGTCTACGACGGTGGCAGCCACCTCGATTTCATCGAGAACTGGGGCCCGCACATCACCGACTGCCACTCGACCAATACCGACGAAGATCAAGCCATCGACGACCTGAACCCCGACTATCCGATCCGTATGGTGGGCTCGATCGCACTGGCCAGTGGCATCACCGCAGCCCACATGCTGCATCAATTCCGTGACACCCCAACGGGATTCGAGGCGTCGCTGGGCGTGTACTTCCCCGCCGCGGTGCCCGAGTTCCTCATCGAGAGTCACCGCCAGCATCTGGCGGTCGAGTTCACCAATTGGTTCGCCGCCGCCGCCGAACATCTCGGACGCACCACTCACACCGTGCCCCGCGTGCTGGCCGACGCCGCGCGAGTCTGACCTTGCCTGCAACCAGGCGATCAAGTGAAGGAGTTGTGCATGCACGCCGACGGAACAGGCACGCGCGTCGATCGCGGCCACGGTGAGATCGGATTCATCGGGCTTGGCCTGATAGGCCTGCCGATGGCGGTGAACCTCGCCGACAGAGGGGTTCGGCTGGTCGCGTGGAACAGATCATCCGAGCGCGCCGAGCCCCTGCGGCAAATGGGCGCGCACGTCGCTTCGACGGTCGACGAGGTATTTCGCCGCTGCGAGACCGTTTTCCTGATGCTGGCGAATGAGGGCGTGACCGACCACGTGCTGGGCCGCGGCACCCCTGAATTCGCCGAGCGGGTCAGTGGACGGCTTCTGGTATCAGCGGGGTCGGTGACACCCGACTACTCGCGCGGCCTCGCCGCCGACATCGTCGTGGCCGGCGGACGTTTCGTCGAGACGCCTGTCGGCGGTTCCACCAAACAGGCCGAAACCGGCGAGCTGGTTGCGATGTGTGGCGGCGACCCCCAGGACATCGATGAGATCCGCCCGCTTCTCGACGCAATGTTCCGGGACACCATCGTCTGCGGTACGGCAGGTCACGGCCTTCTCATGAAGCTGGCGCTCAACCACTATGTGGTCGTCGCGGCGGCGGCGCTGGCCGAGATCGTTCACTATGCCGACCGAATCGGGCTGGACCTCAACGCATTTCAGCACGCATTCGAGGCCGGTCCGCTGGCAAGCGAATTCACTCGATTCAAACTGCCCAAACTCGTACAGCGCGACTTCAGCGTGCACGCGACGACCACCGACGTCTGCGAGAACACCCGCCTCATCGGGGAGGTCGCCCGCGACGCAAATGTGGCGGCACCACTTCTGGACCTCAGCCGCGAACTGTATCTGGAGAACGTCGCTCGCGGGAACGCCGACGTCGACGTGCTGTCGGTCATCGAGGTGTTCGAAGCGCGCACCGCCGATCGCAACCGACGGTGACCCCTGCGCCAACCGGATCGCTCATCTCGTCGCCACCACGACGGCGAGAACCGCGACGACGGCGATCAGCATGTACGTCATGTACGCGTCCAGACGGCCGGACTGCAATCGTTTCGCCTGGCGCACGCCGACCATGATCAACCGTCCCAGCGGCCGGTAGCCCCATTCCGCGATGATGTCGCTGACGTCGACGGTGTACGACAGATCCCGCCCGGCCGGATCCGCGGTGGCGCTCGACCGTCGGGTCCGCAAGACGTTGCCCATCACGTGACGCATCGGATTGGCGAACCCGAACGACGTGTATCCGAGCCCGCGGTCGACGCCGGGCGACCCCGACGACCACGGGTCGACTCGCCGAACCCGCAGCAGTCCACCGCGTGACGCGCAGTATCCGACGACGCCGACGGCGAGCGTCATCATCGGAAGCACGATCCACAACCAGGTTGGGGACAGGGCCGAGAACCCGTCGAATGCGGGCTGGATCACCCACGGGGACTGCCGCATCGTCGGCGAGCCCGTCGCCCGGGACGCGACCGCGCGCGTGATGACGCTCACCATCGCCGGTGCGAACGCCGAGAGCGCCAATGCGGCGACGATCAACGTCGCAACCGCCGTCCGAAATGACGCGCTGCGCTCGTAGTCGTCGAGCCGGATGCGGTGGGCGATGTCGAGGCGATCGGGGCCGAAGGCCGTCAACGCGACGACCCGCACGAAGGTCAGCGCGGCAACTCCGATGGTGAGCGCGACGAGTACCGCGGCGGCGGTCGTGCACAGCTGCAGCGACAGCCGGGAGAGCCGGAACTGCTGCATCAACGCCTCCAGCGTCAGCCATTCGGAGGTGAATCCCGCGGTGAGCGGCAGGCCCGCCAGGGTCAGCGAGCCGACGGTCAGGCCCGCCGCGGTCCACGGCAACCGGTGCGCGATGCCCCCGAGGGCGTCCAAGCGGGTCTCGCCGGTGGCTTCCTCGGCCGACGCCGTCGCCGTGAACAGCAGTGTCTTCGCGATCGCGTGGGTGACTAGTTGTGCGGTTGCGGCGACGAGACCGGTCACCACCAAGCCGTCGTTGTGGGCGACGGCCCCGGCCAGTGCTGCGCCGAAGCCCGCGGTGATGACCCCGGAGTTCTCGACACTCGACCACGCGATCAGGGTCGGTAGCAGCGGGTTCACGGCGGCCTGCGCGATTCCGTACAGTGCACTGAGCCCGCCGACGATGAGCACCGCACAGGCCAGCCAGGAGGCGGGTGCACCGAGCAGTTCGAAAGTCCGCCACATGCCGTAGAAGCCGACGTTCACCGCCGCACCGGCCAGCAGCCCACGCACCGGCGCCGGCGCCGAGGAGTAGGCGTCGGGCAGCCACAGGTGTGCCGGGAGCAGCCCGACTTTCACGGCGAACCCGGCCAACAGCAACGCGTATGCGATCGATGCCCGGGCCGTCGACTCGGCAAGATGCCATTCGTCGAAGTCCAACCCGCTGCCCGGCGTCGAGGCGATCAGCAGCATCCCCACCAGCAGCAGAGCACCGCTGCATCGCCCGAACACGACGGTGACGACGGAGGAACGCGCGCGTCCACGGCGTGCGCGGTCGAAGCCGACCGCCAGATAGAACGAGACGGTCAGGGCTTCCCACCCGAAGAGGAACGGGTAGGCCGACGTGGCGGTGAGGATCAGGACCATCGAAGCCAGGACCGCGGAGGCAGCAGCGGGCAGCCGACTTCGCGAACCATGCCCCGACCGCGCCGCGGCGACCAGCGCCGGGGCAGCGACGCCGAACGAGATGACCATGAACAACCCGCTGAGCCGGTCGCAGGCGAGCACCGACGACCCCAGCCCGAGGGTGCCGCCGAGATCGACGGTGACCGGTGAACCGCGGATCGCGCGGATTCCCGCGATCACCCCGAGTGCCGCGCCGCCGACGTTGGCCAACCAGCATGCCTGCACCAGACGCGTGCGAACCGCGGACAGTTCGCCGGTGGACCCGCAGACGAGCGATCCCGAGCCGGCGAGGGCGAACACGACCAGCGCGCTGAGAATCGTCATGAGCGACCCCGCTCGTCGGCGGGCAACCGGTCGAGTGCCGACAGTATGCCGTGCAACAGTGAGAACGGCGATGGCGGCGAACCCGGGATCCAGACGTCGACGTCGACGAGGTCGGTCAATCCGTCCGAGGCCGAGGCGTAGCCGCCGCCGATGAGTCCGCCGCTGACGGCGTCGGTGCCGGCGGCGATGACGATTCGCGGCTCCGGCGTCGCGGCGACGGTCCGGGCAAGCGGATGCGTCATTCCCGCGCTGCCGATGCCGGTGATCAACAGGATGTCGGCGTGACGAGGCGAGGCGGTGAAGAAGATGCCGAGGCGATGGATGTCGTACACGGGGTTCAGCAGCGCCCGCACCTCCCATTCGTCGCTGCCGTCCGATCCGGCGTCGACGTGGCGAATGTGCACAGACCGCCTCAGCCGTCGCACCCGCCGATGCAGCGCGGCGCGAACCTCGGCGAGGTCGTCGAAGTCGTCCGGAGCCGACGACCCGCTGAGCAGACGCTCGCGCGAGAGCGTCGACGTCGCCGCACCGCGTCGCCACGCGAAGATCTGCGGAGCGGCCGTGACGCAACGTCCGCAGAGGATGCATCGCCCCTGATCGAGAGTCACGGAGCCCTCGGCGTCGATGGTGATGGCTCGAGTGGGACAGTCGGCAGCCGTGGCAGTAGCCAGATCGGCGTCGACCGGTCCGGGGGCCACGTCGACGGCCGCCGGAAAACGGTCGAAATACGGATCGGGCCGCCGGGGCCACCCGGTGGTCAGCAACCCGTCGCGGAGTCCGCGGAAGACCCAGGGAATCACATCGCCACCCCCGCGTAGGACAGTCCGAAACTCGCCTCGATGAACGCGAAGTCGGTGAAGATATCCGAGCCGAAGGCATGTCGGAACAGCAGAAGATTGTGCAGCGCAGGCGATCTGGCGAAACAGCGTTCGATCAGGCCGCCTCGGAAGTGCACCGAATAGAGCACCTCGCCCGCCGCCGCCTCGGCCCAGCCTAGGCCGACGCCGTCGGGAATCGAGTCCGGCACGGTGGCGAACCGCTCACCGGACCGGTCGGACAATCGGCGCGCCGCCCGGATGATCAACTCGGTCGAGGTGTCCATCTCCTGCCAGCGCATATTCAGGCGCGCCAAGACATCACCACCGGTGTCATGGGCCGACACTCTCATCCCGAACTCGCGGTAGTCGTCGTAGGCCCGGTCGATCCGGCAGTCGTTGGATACCGCGCAAGCCCGGCCGATCGGTCCCAGTGCGCCGTGCCGAGCCGCCGACCCGGGATCCAACCGGCCGGTGCCGCGAAGTCGATCCAGAAATGTCGAGGTGTCCATCAACTCGTCGCGGTCGGATCTGACGCGGTCGGTGATGGTGGTCAGGGCGTCGGCGATCTGGCCGCCGGTGAGCTGCGGGGAGTCGGCCACTCCGCCGGGGACGACGACGGATCTGCCGAATCGGTTGCCGCACAGTGCCGAAACCAATCGCATGATGTTCTCTTTGTGCCAGGTGAAGCGGGCGACGGCGACCGCGAGCCCGGCGGCCTCGCACAGGCCCGCGACGACGTCGAGGTGGGTGGCGATGCGCTCGAGCTCGGCGTGGATGACGCGCACCGCCTTGCCGAGGTCGGGAACGTCGATGTGCGCCGCGTTCTCGACGGCGTGTGAGAACGCCAGCGCATGGGCGACAGTGGCGACGCCTTCCACCCGTTCGGCGACGAGAACGGCGTCCGACGGTGTCAGCCCCTCGAACCGCTTGGCGAGTCCGCGGTGTTTGTAGTGCGGCCGAATCGTCAGGTAGGGGATGTCTTCCCCGGGAGTCTCGATCAAGAATTCGATCGATTCGGATACCCCCGACCGAACGGGCCCGTACGGCAGGCTGAAGATTCCCGGGCTCTGCAGGTCGACGGGGCCCAGTTCATCGACGCCGTGCAATCTCGACTGCTGCTGCGGCACCGCACGGCCGGGACGCGGCGGATCGTCGATCACGTTGGGCGGCAACAGAAGTCGTTCCAGTCTCGGGTGGCCGACGGGGATCACCCCGGACAGGTCGTGCAATGCTCGCTCGTACCAGAAGGCCGCGGGCACTCCGGGGGACAGTGCCGGATACGCGATCCGGCCGGTCGCGTCGGCGTCGAGGTGTTCACTGATGCGGGCGATCGAGGCGGCCTCGGCGATCAGCGCGTGGATTACGACACGGTCGTCGTCTCCGTTGTGACTGCAGTACAGGCCGGCGAGCCGTGTGCCCGGGCGCCCCAGGGCGTCGAGCACGCGACGGCGCCATCGCGCGGCCCGAGCCGTGGCGTCGAGTGCGGCGGATGCGGCAGATGTCATCGATTTCCTCCCAATTCGTGGGCGCCCGCGGTGATCAGGTCGGTCAATGCGGGAATCGGATGTACACCGAGCATCACCAGGACCAGTACGCCGAACACGAGCGGAATGACCATCGCGCCGCTTGTTTCCGCTTCGCGGCCCCGACGGTGTTCCGCGGCGCTGGCGTTCGACGGGAATGTGCTGGGTAAGAACAGCATTCGGGTTGTGGAGATCATCAGGCCGGCGAAGGCGACGGTGACCAGCACCACGAGTAGCGCGGCTCCGGTCATCTTCGACGCCGCGAGGCCGCCCGCGACGATCTGGAATTCGCTGCGGAACAGACCGAACGGCGGCATCGCCGACAATGCGAGCACCGCCATGGCGAACAACGGGCCGGTCCAGGGCAGGCGACGCAGGACGTCTCTGATCCTGACGAGTTCCTTGGTGCGGTAGCGCTGCACGATGACTCCGGCCGCCATGAAGGCATTTCCCTTGGCCGCGGCGTGTGCCAGCACATGCAGCAGTGCACCCGCCAACGCCAGCGGCGCTCCGAAGCTCACCGCGATCGCGAGGATCCCCATGTGCTCGATGCTCGAATAGGCGAGCATCCGCTTGAGGTTGCGTTGGTCGAGCAGGTAGCTCGCGGCCACCAACAGCGACAGGACACCGAACACCAGCAGTACCAACTGCGGGAACCGGGGGCCGATTGTCACGACGGCGATCTGGTGATAGCGCAGAATCGCGTAGAAGCTCGTCGCCAGCAGCGATCCGGACAGTAGTGCCGAAACGGGGGTCGGCGCTTCGGCATGGGCGTCGGGCAGCCACGTGTGCACCGGAAACAGGCCGACTTTGGTGCCGTATCCGACGACGGCGAGAACGAACGCCAGTCGCACCGGGGTCGGCGGCAGTACGGCGGCCACCTTGATCAGCGGATCGAAGGCGAGATCGTAGGACTGGCCGAGTACCTGCGCGCCCGCGAAGTACATGAATATCGTTGCGAGCAAACCTATTCCGAGGCCCGACGAAGCGATGAGGACGTATTTCCAGGCGGCTTCGCTGGCCTGTTCGCTCGCTTCCAAAGCGACGAGCAGGGCCGACACGACCGTGGTGACTTCCACCGCCACCCAGAGCAACGCCAGCCCGTTGACGAGCGGCGCGCAGATCAGCGACCAGGCAAAGGCGTTGAAGCCCAGATAGAACCGCCTGCTGACCGAATCGAACGACGGATCGTCGTGGTCGGGCCCGCCGTATTCGGCCGGGAGGTAGCCGAGCGCGTACACACTCGTCGCGGCGTACAGAAATGTGGCGCCGAGGAGAAAGACGACGGAGAGCGCATCGGCGCGCAGAAAACCGATGGTCTCGGTGTGCCGGGTCACCGGCACCACCAGCGCGATCGACATGGCCAGGCAGAGCAGCGCGCTGATGATGGTCGCCCACGCGCGGATCCGGAACCCGGGCACAGCGCTGAACACGACCGCCACCAGCGGAACGATCACCAGCATCGTCATCACAGCGGCCATGTCAACCCCGCAGCCGATCGATGGACGCCGTGGACAGCGAACGCACCCGACGATGATGCACCCGCATCAACAGCCCGAATACGACCACGGCGACGAGGAGGTCGAACAGGAACGCGACTTCCAGGATCAACGGCATGCCGGCTGCGACCACCAGACTCGCCAGCGACACACCGTTCTCCAGTGAGAAGAAGCCCATTGCCTGACTGACCACATCTCGCCGCACGATCATCAGTACGAATGCGACGAGGACGACGCTCATCGACAGACCCAGCGCCGCGGACGAGAGCACCGCGGAATGAATGTTCAACGCGCCCACCGCGAAGAAGCCGAACCCCGCCAACGTGAGGGCGACCAGGACTTCGGTGGCGACTCCCATCGCGCCGCTTCCCGCGATGCTCATCGACGCGCCGCGCAGCAGGCGCAGGTCCACCACCGGCACGATGATGACCTTCACCGCCAGCGAAAGTGCGGCCAGCACATACAGTTCGGGGATGTCACGACCGACGCCGACGACGACCGCGAGCGCGGTCACGGTCAGCGACTGTGCCGCGTACAACCGAACTTGCGCCCGATACATGCCGGCGCGCAGCATGCCGAACTCGATGATCAGCACCAACACCGCGACGGTGTTGGCGACCCCCTCGAATACCGGCGGCGCACCGGCCGGCCCGGCCACGGCGTCGACCATCAGCCACCTCCCAAGAACAGTGTGACCACGGCGAGAACAGCGAGAAGGAAAGCCGCAGAGACGAATTCAGTGATCTTGTACAGCCGGAGCTTGGCGAAGGAATTGTCGATCACCGCCACCACGATCCCGACGACGCAGGCCTTCGCGACGATGGCTGCCACGGCGAGGGCGACGGCCTTGACGGCCCCGGTCGAGGCGAGTCCCCACGGCGCGACGAACACATTGCACAGCAGCACGTAGAAGACGAACTGCTTGGTCGCCGATCCCCAGGTCAGCATCGCCAGCAGCGGCCCGGAGTGCTCGAATGACCGAGCCTCTTCGAACATCCCCAATTCGATTGTGCCGGTGTGGGTTTCCACGGGAATGCGCGCAGTCTCGGACAGGATCACCATGAACAGAGCGGCCGCGGCCAACAGGTGTGACGGACGCACGATCTGTTCCGGACCGCTGCGGATGGTCGCGCCGAGCACATACGGAAGGTCGGTGGTCGTGATGATCGCGACCGTGAACACGACCAGCAGCACCACCGGCTCGGTGATCGCCGCGAACGTCTTCGATCTGCTCGCTCCCAGTTGTGCGTAGCTGCTGCCGGTGGAGCCGGCGGCGACCGCCACCAGGAAGCTCCCCAGTGCGAGAATGAAACCACCGCCGAGGATGTCGCCCATGTATCCCAACGGCAGTGGGTAGCTCGTCAGTACCGGAATCAGCATCGGCACAACGAGATAACACGCGAACGCCGCAGCGGGCGCGACGAAGAAGAATGGCCCTACCGAATGCGGCGCGAGCGTCTCCTTGCTGAACTGCTTGGCCAGCGTCAGATACGGCTGGACGATACGCGGGCCGCGTCGACCCTGCAATCGTGCTTCCAACCAGGCCACGAACCCGCTGATGCCAGGCGCACAGACAAGCACCGTGAGCACTTGGAGGATCTGCACCGACCACGCGGGCAACACCGTACTCACCGGCTATCGTTCATCGAGCGATAGAGACACCGATTCCACCTGCGATTCCTCGAATCCGCAGGGGCCATCAGCGCGCTGGCAGTTCGAAATCGCAAGATTTCAGGTGGGCTCCATCACCAGTGACCAGTTAAACACATACCGCGACGATCGCCCATGGGATTTCAGCTACATCTCGCCCCGGCGTCGTCGGTAAGGTAAATTGGAACGACCGGCAATGGATCCTGCCGAGGTGGCGCCCGGGTGCGACCGCCTGAACCGCCGACCGGCTGACGGTTCCTTCACCTCGTGGTGAAAGGAACCGTGTTGAATATCGTCATCGGTTACGACGCCCACGAAAACAGTCGGGCTGCTTTGGTTTTCGGCGCCAGCCTGGCGCGTATGCTGCATTCGCAGATCCGGGTGGTCCACGTCGTGGACATCGGCGATCTCCCCCTCGACCCCGACGAACCCGAGTACGAAATCGAGATCGGCGAGCACCTCGAAGAGCATCGCCGCATCGTCGCGGAACTGCTCGGCCGCGACGCCGACGACTGGTCGTATGCCACTGGGCACGGCAATACCGCACACATTCTGGCGCGTGAAGCCGAAAGCTGTGACGCCGCAATGATCGTCGTGGGCCGACCGCATCACGGAGTCGGCGCGATGCTCGAACACGCCCTCAGCGGAGCCGTGTCCCGGAAACTGATGAATCGCAGCACCTTTCCCATCGTGGTCGTTCCGGAAGGACAACCGCCACTCGCCGTGCCCGGTACTCGGTCGTGAACGAGCGTTACCTCCGCTCCCCGAGTGCTGAAGCGGGGGGCGAGCGTTACCTCCGCTCCCCGAGTGCCGAAGCGAGGAACGAGCTTCGGTGTAACGAGGGGTCTGGCGAGACGAAGAAACCAACCCGACCCCCGAGCAACCCGAGTCTGATCTTCGCCGACGGCCGAACGATGCCGGAGAACACTGAACCGGCCTATTTCGGTGATCTCGGGTTGGACAGAATCGTCGGGGAGATCGTGGCAGGCGACTACCGAACCCTGGCCCCGCTCTACTTCTCGATCGCCGACGCCGCTTCGGTCGCGATGCGCCACAGCATCTTTCGAGACCTGGAGGCGAGCCAGAGTCTGGAATCGGCGATCACCCAGTTCGGTGCGGACATGCGGTACACGCTCGACGTCACCGACCTGGCCGCCTCCGTGGGCGAGCGCGTGCAAGCCATGCGCTGGCATCTGTATGCGTGTCAGTCGTATCTGCGAACCGTGGATCGGTTTCACCGTGGGCTGCGCGCTGCGCAACCGGAGGCGCCTGCTCTACAAGAACTCGCGTCCTACCTCGACGAATACTGCGGCGACGCCGCATACACGCGACTCGCGTCGGAGACGGCGAGAATCGCACGCGCCCTCGGCGCGGTGCGCTACTGCGTCGAGATCGATGCGGATCACGTCGCCGTGAGCCGCTATCGGGACGAACCCGATTTCAGTGACCGGACACTGCGGATTCTCAGCCGCATGACGGTCACGTCCGATGATCTGGCGGAGGCGATGGCGGAGCCGCCGCTGCGTGAACTCAGCAACGTCGAATCGCAGATACTCCAGCGTGTGGCGGCCCTGTTTCCGAATGAGTTCGAAGCGCTTGCCGAATTCTGCCGCGGCACAGAGTCGTTCATCGATCAGCGGATTTTTCGCGCGGATCTGGAACTGCGCTTCTACCGACACTACCGCGATTTCATGGCTACCGTAGCCACCGACGACCTGCACTTCTGCTTCCCGGCCATTGTCGAAGATCCTACGCAATCGACCTGGGTGCGCGACTGCTTCGACCTTGCGCTGGCAATCGACGCGGGTAAGCGAGACCCGTTGGTAGTCAATAGTTTCCGCCTCACACCGCCGGAGCAGGTGCTAGTCGTCACCGGGCCGAATCAAGGTGGCAAGACCACCTTCGCCAGGATGATCGGGCAACTTCACCACCTCGCTGCCGTCGGTGTCCCCGTTCCGGGCAGCGCGGCTCGAATCCGGTTGCCCCACGCGATCTTCAGTCATTTCGAGCGGCGAGAGAACACGGCCGCCGGACGCGGCAGACTCGCCGACGAATTGCGACGCGTCAAGCAGATCATCGATCGCGTCGGTCCCCACGACGTCGTCATCATGAACGAGAGTTTCACGTCGACGTCACTGCAGGACGCGCGAGTTCTCGGTGAGGCCGTGCTGCGCGATCTCATCGCCGCCGGTTGTCTCGTTGTCTACGTCACTTTCGTCGACGAGTTGTCGCGGCTCTCCGATGCCACCGTGAGTATGGTGAGCGCCGTTGCGCCACTCGATCCGTCCAGCCGGACTTTCCGCATCGAGCGTCGTCCCGCGGACGGCGTCGCGTATGCCGAGGCGATCGCGCGAAAGTATCGCGTGACGTTCGATGCACTGACGCATCGGCTCAGCTCGTGAACACCAGGCTCCTCTTCGCAGATCACGACGTCGATCTCGACGGGCGAGCACCCGACGGAGCCGGAGAGGTGATACGTGACCTCGGGTTGCAACCGATCATTCACACCATGGCCGACGAGGATGCCTACCTCCACGGCGTCGTCGCGGCGCAGCTGTTAGCCATGCAGACCGACCTCGCGGTGATCACCTATCGCCACGCCGGGATCGATGACGCACTGATGAACGTCGATTCGGTGCGGGACATGTACCAACGGGCGACGGCCGCCCTCGATGAACTCAGACATCACGCGTTGGCGGCGCAGGGCCGGGTCGGCGCCGAGCATCATGTACGACGTTCGCTCGCGATTGTGTCGGTATTGTCTGAACACCTGAGATCACTTGTAGCGCAGGCACGTTCGACCTACGGAAGCTTTACATCGCCTGCCTTCGGAGGGTTCTGTTCGCGTCTGGCCGCGACGTTCGACGAGCAGTACCTGGCCGAGCTTCGGGCGCATCTGCGCGAGCTCGACTTCGAACACGGAATTCTGCTCAGTGCGCGCCTCGCCGACGGTGGGCAGAGTACCGACTATGCGGTGCGTACGGCGGTGCACCACAGTGTCGTCCAGCGAGCCCGACGTCGTAGTGCTCACTTCCGGCTCGATCCCGACGATGTACACGCCGGGCAGATTCTCGACCGGCTGCGCACGCGGGCCCTCCACCGGGTCGCCGGGGCGCTGGCTGATTCGGCTGCCGAGTTGCAGCGCTTCTTTCAGGCGTTGCGCTATGAAACGGCCTTCTACCTCGGTGCGATCAACTTGCATCGGGCGCTGCGCCAGACATCCGCGCCGGTTTGCTACCCGCAGCCCAAACCCGTTGGGTCGCAGGTGTTCACCTGTCGCAATCTGTGCGACGCCGGTCTGGTCTTGAGCCGACGGGATCGGGTGGTCGGCAACGACGTCGTCGCCGACGGTGCCGCCCTCATCATGATCACCGGTGCCAATCAGGGCGGCAAATCCACCTTTCTGCGCAGTGTCGGCGCAGCGCAACTCATGATGCAGGCCGGACTACCCGTCACCGCGACGTCGATGGCGGCGGATGTCCGCACAAGCCTGGCCACGCACTTCACTCGAGAAGAAGACGTCACGTCGGTCAGTGGAAAGCTCGACGAAGAGTTGGCGCGACTGAGCCGGATCGTCGACGGACTGACGCCGGCGAGCCTGCTGTTGTTCAACGAGTCGTTCGCGTCGACGAACGAACGGGAAGGCGCGACGATCGCGGCAGGCATCGTTGCGGCGCTGACCGATGCCGGGCATCGGGTCTTGTTCGTCACACACATGTACGAGCTGGCGGCCGGCTTCTACGCCGCCGGCACCGGACTCTTCCTCCGGGCCGAACGCACCGACGCGGGCGAGCGAACCTTCCGGATTCTGACCGGCTCACCGCGCCCAACCAGCTACGGTGCCGACCTGTACCGGGAGATCTTCGGCACTCCGGGCTAAGGGGTGAGACGTGTTGAAACTGCAGTGGCACAATGGGTTTCGGTTGGTTCGTGATGACCGGAAGTGCGGTACCAGGATCACCGATGGCAGGCGCTCTCCGCGGTTGAGCCTGGTTTCACCGATGGTGGACTCATTTCGCTGGTTGAGCCGTGAGGAGCGTTAGCGACGAGCGTGTCGAAACCACGGTGAGACAACGAATTTCGGTGAGTCGATGCAAACCAGGACAGCCCAACCGTCGAATGCACCTGTTGGGTGCACGACTGGAGATGATCACCACGATCGGAACGCGAGATGAACCGTCGCGCGTAATCTGTTGTGTCACCGTGGTTTCGACACGGACCTCGGCTAGCGCTCGGCTAGCGCTACTTCGACTCGGCTAGCGCCTCGCTCAGCACGGCGCTCGGACCGGCTCAACCAGCGGAGGGGTGTCTTCGGTGGATCCAGGTTGAGCCGTGAGGAGCGTCAGCACGGCGCTCGGACCGGCTCAACCAGCGAAATGGGCCCGCCATCGGTGGATCCAGGCTGTACTAGCCGAGTGATCACCAGGGTTTTGCTCAACCAGCGACGGGGCTCGACAGGCGAAGCAACCTCCGCTGGGTGAGTGAGTCGAAGCCGAGTTCGGCTTGGGATTAGTTGCGCGCTTCCTGGCTTCTCACTGCGGTGGTTCCTTCGCGCTGCGGTCGTCGAACAGTTACGGCGGTAACTCGCAAATACGGCGGTAGCCGCTGCCGTGGGAGAGGATTGCTGCCGTGGGAGATCGGCTACTGCAGTGGCAGGCGGTTACCGAAGCGGGAGTGACCGCAGCGTGCGCTGATTGCCGTCGCGGGAATCCGGCTACTGCAGTGGGAGGTGGCTACCGCAGTGGGACTGGCGGTGGTGGGAGGGGTTACGGTCGCGGGGATCCGCCTACTTCAGTGAAACTGCAAGTTCTGCAGTGCGAGCGGCGTCGACGACGATGCGGGCCTCGTCGAAACTCCCGAGGTATCTCCGGGGCGAGCGTACCGACGGGCGTTTCGTCGCTGGCCGACCTGGCAAGGCGAGGACGCAGCGGTAGCGGCAGCTATCGTGACCGGTGACGACGCAGCCAGGCGGCCAGCGGGCCCCGAGGGCCGCAAAGCGAACTTGGTAGGGACGCCCTGATGGAAGTCGCATCTAAACCATTGGGTAAAGCTGCCGAGGTTGGGTGTTGTGGTGCTCCATGACGGCCATGTCCACCTCGTTTCCTCACAGACACCCGCCGTCAACGACGAGGTGTCTGCGAGTAGACGAGGTGAACCGTTCGCGGGCGTTTCTACTCAGTGCGGCGCAGAGGTTGGACGGCCGACTCCCCCGGGTTCATCACCTGCCCCACCGGTAACAACGAATCGATGCTGCATCTACCTCGGGCGCGGACGCGCGCCTGGTGTAGAGCTTGTGGTGAGTGTGATCCGACGGTACCGAGTGCAATCGGCCTGATTGGAAACTGCCTGCTCAGCGGTGGCGGGGTGAATGTTCCCTCGGCAGCGGTGACCGGGCCAGAGTGCAATCGGCCTGATTGGAAACTGCCTGCTCAGCGGTGGCGGGGTGAATGTTCCCTCGGCAGCCGTGACCGGGGCAGAGTGCAATCGGCCTGATTGGAAACTGCCTGTTCAGCGGTGGCGGGGTGAATGTTCCCTCGGCAGCTGTGACCGCGCAGAGTGCAATCGGCCTGATTGGAATCTGCCTGTTCAGCGGTGGCGGGGTGAATGTTCCCTCGGCAGCCGTGACGGTACCGAGTGCAATCGGCCTGACTGGTAACTGCCCGCTCAGCGACGGCGAAGTGAATGTTCCCTCGGCAGCCGTGACCGCGCAGAGTGCAATCGGCCTGACTGGAAACTGCCTGCTCAGCGACGGCGAGGTGAATGTTCCCTCGGCAGCCGTGACCGCGCAGAGTGCAATCGGCCCCAATCGGAAACTGCCTGCTCAGCGACGGCGAGGTGAATGTTCCCCCGGCATCCGCGACGGGGCAGAGTGCAATCGGCCACTCGGCACTCCGGGCTAATCGCCTGCGTCCGGGACCTGATCGCGCGCCTGAACCGTCATCTCGCCGTCGACGTAGGAGAGCACCTGATAGGAAGCGGTCGGCACGGTCGCGTCACCGACACCTATCAGCGCCAGCAGTGGACGGATGACCGCATCATGGGTCACCAGCACTACCGGTCGGCCGGTGGTCTCGGCTCGCGCCGCCAGCCGAAACAGAGCCGGCCGTGCTCTGGACATCACCTCGGCGACGGGCTCAACGCCCGGGGCGTCGTCCACCGAACCCCATTGCGCCACAACCTCATCCTTGGGGTGTCCGGTCCACTGTCCGTAGTCGCGGTCGTTGAGGTCTTCGTCGACCTCGGCGGGCACCCCGATCGCCGTCGCAATCGCCTGCGCCGTCTCCCGAGCGCGACGCAACGGACTGGACACCACAACCCCCGCCGACGAATCGGCCAGCGCCGCCGCCAACGCTTCGGCCTGTCGTCGGCCGTTCTCGTTCAGATCCGGATCGGCCAGACCCCGCAGCTTCCCGTCGGCATTCAAAACGGTTTCGGCATGGCGTACCAGATAGATCGTGCTCGACATAGAACTCACCCGTCTCTGAGGAGTGTTCGCGGAAGCCGACGAGGGAGTGACGTCCATGTGCGCACCCACCAATCGTCCACGATTGGCAGGAGCCATCAGCCGGGCGGCGGTTCGAGCGTTCGCTCAGGTGGGATCCATCACCGAAGCCCCACGATAGCAAGACCGGCCCGCGCTATCGAGGCTTTCCGCCGCCCTCGACCGCTGACTGCTCCGCTCCCAAGGTGAGAATCCGCAACGCCTGCATTCCCGCGTCGGTGACGTCGTCGGCGCTCAGCGGCTTCGTATTTCCGCTCAACGACAGCGCCGCCACCCCGATCCACGCACCGGACAAGAAGTGTGACATCAGTCGCGCATCGACCGCCTGCACTTCGCCGTCGTCGATCGCCTCCTGCAGCAGGCGTTGGAAGGACGCGCGCAGGGTCTCGACCCGCTCGTCGATATGGATCTCGGCAGCCGACGACGCCGCGTGCGTCCGCAGCGACCGTGCCGCCAGATATCGCGTCAGCGCGGGATGGTCGACGAGCACCCGCAGATAGGCGCGACCGATGCCGCTGATTCGGTCGACGGCCGGCCCGGGGGCACGGTATGCGCTGGTCAGGTCCTCCGCGGCGACCTCCAGCAGGTGCTCGATGGTCGCGGCGACCAGCCCGTCCTTGGTGCCGAAGTGCACGTACACCGAGGCCGCTGACACGCCTGCCCGTGCCGCGACGTCCTCGATCCGAACCTCGTCGGGCGTCGTGTGCGCGAGCAGTTCCTCGGCGGCGGCGAGCACCGCCGCGCGAGTTCTCGTTCGACGCCGTGCGCCGCGTTCGGACGCTTCGTTCGCCGTCTTCTCAACCGTCATCGCCGCTCATCGTAACCCGGCGGAAAGCCGCGTTGATCGCCTTAAATAGAGTTCAACTCTAGACTAGAGTGAGACTCTAGATTACTCTCGTGGCACTGGCGGCCCGCCAGATCACAGAGGAGAAGCGCCCATGCCCACATCGGTTCACGACACCCAGCCGCGACCAACCGACACCGACCCAGACCTCCCGCATATTGCAGGCCGAGGGGGTTGCCGAAGCGGTGGCGTTCTTCGACGACGTCGAGACGCTCCCGTCCTGGTTCGACATCGACTCGCTGCGCGTCGGGGCCAGCATGGGCAGGCGCAATCTGTTCGGCATGAACCTCGGTCACTCCGCGATGGCGTTCACCTACATCGACCCGGCCACCGCCGAGGTGATGAGCGCGACCGGACGTTTGGCAGGCGGCGGCGACTATCGGCGTCGAATGCTGGAGACCGCGACCGGCTTCGTCGGGGCGCTCGACGTCGACGGGATGCTGCCCGGTGGTGATCGGTGGATCATCTGGGTACGAAACCGTTTGCTGCACACTATGATTCGGCTCGGCATTCACCGCAGCGGGCGGTGGTCGCGTTATGCCGACGGCGTGCCCGTCAGTCAGCTCGCGACCGCGGCGTGCAGCTACATCTTCGGTAGCCATCGGGTGGACGTGATCAAGTTCGCCGGTGGTGTCGTCAGTCAGGAGGAGCGCGACGGATTCGCGCTGATGTGGCGCTGGATCGCGCGTATCGAGGGTGCGAACAATCAGTTGCTGGGCCGGACTCACGCCGAAGAGTTCGCGCTGCAGTCGCGCGAGCATCAGTACATTTACGCGCCGAGTGACAAGGGAGCCGAACTCGCGGAGAGCGTGATCGTCGGCGTGACGAAGATGCGCATGTTCCGTGGATCGAGGGCGGTCAACCAGGCGGTCCTGCGTCAACTCCTCGCGCCCCGGATGACGCCGACCGTGCCGAACGCCGACTTCCGCGACTGCCTCGACATCGCGCCGGAGCCGCTCGCCGAGGTCTTCGTGCGGCTCGGCGCGTTTTTGCTGAAGATTCCCAACCAGCTCACGCGGCTGAGAGTCGTGCGCGACTACTTCGACCGCAACGGCCAGCGGATCCTCGACGACGCCATCGAGCGCGGACTGCGCGGCGTCAAAGCCGAGTACCGGGGGACCCCGGTCGATGGCCGCCCAACGGACCAGTAGTCACCGATCCGCGAGGAGTATCCATGACCAGCACTTTTGCCACCGAAACTGACATCGACGAGGCCGTCGACGCACTCACCGCCGGCGCGGCGCGATGGGTCGTGATGGGTCTGACCGAGCGCATCACCCTGCTCGAACGGACCAAACGCAGCATCGCCGCCGCAGCCGACGACTGGGTCGCCGCCGCGATCGATGCCAAGGGCATCCCGACCGGACCGCTCGAGGGCGAGGAATGGATGTCGGGTCCGTATGCGACGCTCGCCGGATTCGGCGCGATCATCGACAGCCTCACCAAGATCGACGCCGGAAAGTCGCCGGCGTCGGGGCTCCCGACGCACACGGCACCGGGCAATCGAACCGCATTCCGGATGCTTCCGGGAAACCTGTTCGAGTACAACCTCTTTCACGGCTTCTCCGGTGAAGTATGGCTTACGCCAGGTGTTTCCGCCGACGCTGCTCGACGTCGAGCCGGCCTCGGCGCGACCCGCCGCGGTGAAAACGGGGGAGTGGGGTTGGTGCTCGGCGCAGGCAACATTTCGTCTATCGGACCGCTCGACGTCCTGTACGAGTTGGTCGCCCACAACCGCGTCAGCGTCCTCAAACTCAACCCGACCTTCGCGTCGCTGACCCCGGCCTACAGCGCCGCGTTCGCCCCGCTGATCGGCGCCGGCCTGCTGCGGATCGTCAACGGCGGAGCCGACGTCGGGCAATATCTCACCGCGCATCCCGGCATCGACCACGTCCACATCACCGGCAGTGCGGCTACCCACGACATGATCGTGTGGGGATCGCTCACCGACAAAGCCGGCGAGCCGAAGCTGCGCAAACCGATCACCAGCGAACTCGGCGGGGTGTCGCCGATCATCGTGGTGCCGGGCGACTGGACCGTCGAGGACCTGCGCTTTCAAGCCGAACACGTTGCGACGCAACGCTTTCACAATTGCGGGCACAACTGCATCGGCGGCCAGGTGCTGATCCTCTCCGCGGACTGGCCGCAGAAGGAGCGCTTTCTCACCGAGATCCGGCGCGTCGTCGATCGCCTGCCCGCCCGCGCGGCGTGGTACCCGGGGACCGACGCCAAGGTCGCGGCCGCGCTCGACGCGTATCCCGACGTCGAGCAGCTCAACGGACGCGTTCTGCTCGAAGTGAACGATTCGACGTCGCAGGACGCACTGACGACCGAATACTTCGGTCCGGTGCTGGCGCACACCGAACTCCCGGGTGTCGGCATCGATTTCCTCTGCGCCGCAGTCGATTTCGCCAACGATAGACTCGACGGCTCGCTCGGTGCGAGCATGATCGTGGCGCCCGGGGATCGAGCGGCCATGGGATCGAGATTCGACGACGCCGTCGCCGACCTGCGCTACGGAACCATCGGCATCAACGTCTGGAGTGCTATCGGCTTTCTCGTGCCGGCGTTGTTGTGGGGAGCATTCGCGGGCAACACGTTGCACGACGTCGGGTCGGGTATCGGTATCGTGCACAACTCACATCTGCTCGACGACGTCGAGCGCAGCGTGGTGACCGGACCGTTCCGGCCGTTCCCGCGGTCCATCGCCCGCGGTGAATTCGCGCTATCGCCCAAGCCGGCCTGGTTCGTCACCGCCCGTTCCGCCACGGGCGCCGCCGAGCGGCTGACGCGGTTCGCGGCGCGGCCGAGTTGGCGCAGACTTCCCGGTATCTTCAGCGAGGCGTTCCGGGCGTAGCGACCCTCACCGTCGGACGAACGTCCCCTTCCCGACCACGGGTTCGGTGTCGCGGTCGGAGATGTCCTGGCCGCACTCCGAGCACACCACCCGTGCGTGCATGCGATGTCCGCACGGCTTGTGCAATAACTCGACCGGCGGGTCGGCCAATCCGGTCCATTCGTTGCCCCACTCCATCATCGCGACGTAAACGGGGAACAGCGCGTGGCCTTTGCGGGTCAATCCGTATTGCGTGCGGGTACCGCCGTCGGGGTCGGGGCGGCGTTCGAGGATGCCGCCCGCGATCAATGCGTGCAGGCGATCGGTGAGGATGTTGCGCGACAGCCCGATGCCCCGCTGGAACTCCTCGAATCGGTGTGCGCCGTTGAACGCCTGCCGCAGGATCGGCCACACCCACCGTTCGCCGAGGATCGCCGACGCCCGGGCGATCGCGCAGTTCTCCTCGGCCAACTCTTCGTGCTTCATGGGCGCCATCCTAGAGTTGAAAGTTGCAATTCGCTACGGTCGTCACCGACCGGTGAATCGTGCCTCGCGACGCTCGATGAACGACAGCATTCCTTCGCGGCCGTCTTCGGTGTGCAGCAGGGCGGTCATGTCCGGCTCCAACCGGGCGAACGCCGCGTGTTCACCCTCGATCCGTGCGCGGTGCGCGGACTCGAGGGTCGTCCGCACGCCCAGCGGGCCGGACTTCGCGCTGATGTACTCGGCGAGTTCGATGGCGCGATCGAGGTGGCGGCCGGGCTCGACGACCTCCTGGACAAGCCCGATGCGGTGCGCCTCGGCGGCGTCGTACGGCTCACCGGTCAGCAGCCATCGCATGGCGTTGCCCCAACCGGCCTGCTGCGGAAGTCGGACGGTGGCGCCACCGAAAGCGTAGATCCCGCGGTTGATCTCCATCTGCGCGAACCGCGCATCAGACGAGGTCACGCGGATATCGGCGGCCAGCATCAACTCGATGCCCAGGGTCATCACCAGCCCGTGGGTAGCCGTGATCAGCGGCGTGGTCCAGCTGCCGTCCTTGCGCCACGGGTCGCGCAGGCCCGGTTGCGAGTAATTGAGGACGCCCTCGTCGATCTTCGGCGCGACCTGTGCGAGGTCGAGGCCGCTGGTGAAGTGCTTGCCGTGGCCGAACAGCACTCCGCAGCGCAGGTCGGGGTCGGTTTCGAGTAGGTGATAGGCCCGGCCGAGTTCCTCGAGCATCGCGATGGTGAAGGCGTTGAACTTCGTCGGGCGGTTGAGTCCGATCAGTAGGACGTGACCCCGACGCTCGACGGTGACCGTCGGTTCGGTCGCGTCGACGTCGGGCGTCGCGGTGGCGGTGGTCGATTCGGTCATGGTGGCATCCCTGTCGTCACGGGCGGCTCCGGCGGCCACCCTCTGGGAGAATATTAGTAGTAAATTGAAACTAATGTAAGGTCAAGCTTCCATGGCGAGTTGCGAATTGCGACTCAGTGTCGCGCAGTATCCGGTCCCGACATGACAGTCGGCGCGCCTACTCTTCAGGTCCGCTACGGTCCTGCCATGAGTTCCGCAGACCGAATGCGCCTCGGCAGACTCGGCGCCCTGTTGCTCGACGCCGGGCTGTCGGTCACCGAGGTCCGGGCGCGCGTGTCGGCGGCCGCCGACGTCGCCGGGCTCGACCGGCTCAGTGTCTCCGTGCTGCCGGAGGACGTGCTGCTCGCCGACGACGACACCGGTGACGTGTCGATGGTGAAGGCGCCCGGCGTCGAACTGTCGATGCGCCAGACGGCGCTCGCCGTGCGACTGGCCGGACGGATCGTCAATGGAACCGTCGCGTTCGACGACATCGCCGCGCAGGTCGACGCCGTGCGCGCGACCGTGCGCCGCTATCGCGGACCGACCTGGGTCGCCGGTGCGGCCCTGGTGTCGGCCGGATTGGCGCTGGTGTTCCGCTGCCCGTGGTGGGCGATCGCCACCTCTCTGCTCTTCGGTGGCGTCGTCGGGTTGTGCATCGCGTCGGTGCGTAGGACGCCGGCGTCGGTGGCGGTCCTTCCGTTCGTGACCGCGGTCGTCTCGACGGCGCTGGTCGGCGGGGTCGACCGGCTGTTCGGCTTCGGGCCGATACCGTTGTTCGCCGTCTGCGCGCCCGTCGCCATCCTCGTGCCCGGTGCGCTGATCACCAATGCGCTGCTCGAACTCACCGCCGCCGACGTCGTCACCGGTGCATCACGCCTGATGTACGGGATCACGGTGCTGGGATTCATGACTGTCGGCATCAAGGCCGGGGCCGAGCTGACCGGTGTCCGCCTCGGCGGGACGTCGGCGTCGAACCCGGCCCACGTCCCGCGCCTGTCCGACGCCGCGAGCGGCTGGCAATCGCTGCCGCCGGTCTGGGTGTCATGGCTGGGGGTGGTGCTGCTCGCCGTCGGCATCGGGCTCGCATTCGGTGCCGGCGTACGGCTCAGTGCCGTCACGCTGGTCGTGATGGTGGGGGTCTACGCCATGCACACCGTGCTGGGACCGCACGTCGGTGACATCGCGGCCAGCGGAATCATCGCCGGAGTCGTTTACCTGGCGTCGTACGCCGTCGAGCGCACCAACGCCGCGATCCCGTCGGTCGCCTTCTTCTTTCCCGCGTTTCTGCTGCTCGTCCCGGGCACGGTCGGCCTCGTCGCGCTGGCCTCCTCGGACCCCGACGCCATCGGCGTCGCAGTCGGAACATTCGTCAGCCTGTGTGTCGGCATCAAAGTGGCCGAGTTGTTGTCCACCCCGGGAGATCACCGATGACCACACCTGTCGCTCGGACCGGACTCGACCCGGTGCCCCGCGACTGTGCTCGAGCCAGGCCGCGCGCGATCAGTCCTGCATCCGCCTGCTGATGTCGCTGGCCGCGGCCATGACGCTGGCCGCGGTCTGTTCGAGATCCGTCCCGGTGTAGTGGTACTGGAGTCCGGACACCGAAATGGCGCACAGTGGCGCGTCGTGCCGGTCGCGAACGATCGTGCCCAGCGATGCGACGCCCTTGGTGATCGACTCCATGTTCAGCGCCCAGCCGCGGCGGCGGATTTCCTGCAAGCTGTCCCGGACGTCGTCGGGACTCCGCTCCCCCTGGCGGGTGCTCCAATCCTTGTTGTCGGCTAGGTATCGCTCGACCTCGGTGTCGCTCATCGCGCTCATGAGAGCCTGCGGCGCCGCTCCGACGTGCATCGGCAGCCACTGTCCGGTCGTCCAGGACACGACGTCGACCTCGGGGCCGGGCAGTCGGAGCAGGCAGCGGGCCCCCCAATTCTCGCGAACGGCCAGCAACGCCGTCTGCCGGGTCTTGTCACGCAGTGTCATCAGGGTCGGTTCGGCGATCTTCACGATCGCCATGCTCGCGCGCACGGCGGAGCCGTACTGCAGCAGCTTCATGCCGAGGTGATACTTGCCGGTCGATTCGTCGCGGGACAGCATCCCGGCGTATTCGAGTGAGGTGAGCAGCCGAAACGCGGTGCTGCGGTTGGTGTCGATGGCGTCGGCGACCTCCGTCGGAGTCAGGCCGTCACCCGCTGCGAGCAGCGCGTCCATGGCGTTCACCGCCTTCTGAATGACCGCGATACGCGACCCCGCCGAACGGTCGTTGGAGTCCGCCGAATCCTGCACCATTTTCTCGCCTCTGCCCCTCGCTGAGTCGGTCGACACCCTTGCGGGAAAGTGTGATCCATACTACGGTAATCGTATTACGAACACACATCTCGTAATACGAGACAGATTGGAGATGCGCGATGCCGCAGATCGCAGTCCAACTTCGCCACGGACGCGACCCCCAGAGCGTCCGGACGCTCATCAGCGCGGTCACGACAGCCGTCGTCGAGAGCCTGAGCGTCCCCGCGGAGACCGTTCGCGTGATCGTCACGGAGATCCCCACGACGCACTGGGCCAATGGCGACGTGACACTGGCGGAGAAGGCGCAGCGCGCCGGGGGCCAGGCGTGAACGCGGTCGTCGACGAACTCGACGCGGCGCGCTCCGAGGTTCGGCCGATCGATCAATTCGCCGGACGGGTGCAGATGTCCCTCGACGACGCCTACGCGGCGCTACTCGGCGGAATCGATCGTCGGCGCGGTCGTGGCGAGCGTGTCGTCGGCTTGAAGCTGGGCTTCACGAGCGCCGAGAAGGCCGCACAGATGGGCGTCTCCGACGTCATCCTCGGAGTGCTCACCGATCAGATGCGGATCGCCGACGGCGGCCTGCTCGACCACGACTCGCTCATCCACCCCCGCGTCGAACCGGAGGTCGCGTTTCGCCTGAGCCCCGACGTTCCCGCAGCGGTGCTGGGCGCCGCCGATCAGCGTCTTCTGCCATATGTCACACACGTGGCCGCCGCGCTCGAGGTGATCGACAGTCGATACCGGAACTTCTCATTCAGCCTGGAAGACGTCGTGGCGGACAACA
The DNA here is from genome assembly GCF_012933505.1 of Gordonia asplenii. GTDB lineage: Bacteria > Actinomycetota > Actinomycetes > Mycobacteriales > Mycobacteriaceae > Gordonia > Gordonia asplenii. The sequence continues at coordinate 15,013 of NZ_JABBNB010000036.1, read as the reverse complement.
CGTCCGGAAGCCACTTCGCGGTCGGCGAATGGCACGAATTCGCCGGCGCGTCGACGACCCTCGACGTGTCGGATCTGGCCGTCGAACTGCGGATCGACGACGCGGTGGCCGCCTCGGGTTCAACCGGCGCGATTCTCGGCGACCCCGTCGAATCGCTGGTCGCCGCCAAACGCCTCGCGAGTCGGCACGGCCATCCCGTGGAACCGGGCTTCGTGATTCTCGCCGGATCCGCAACGGCCGCGGTCGCGCTGCCGCCCGACGCAACCGTCCGGGTCGACGTCGCGGGACTCGGCGCCGTCACGATCCGGACCTCGGAGCATTAGATGACGACCGAGACCACGCTCTGGCCACCGGCCTTCTTCGAACTCGGGTCCGGCGAACACGCACCCGCCGACCGGGTCGCGGGGCATCGGTCCTGGTACGTCCGGTGCCAGAACTTCGTGACCGTCGTGACTCGCGCCGCCGCGGGCGAGATCCTGCGGGAGGAGCCGGCATCGGACGAACATCTGGTTCTGGTGCTCGACGGCGCCGAGGTCGACGTGACCGCGCGCGACCAGCAGGCATCGGCCAGCGGTCCGGCACTCGTCGTGGTTCCCGCGGGACCCGCGCAGGTGCGGATGCGACGGTCGGGCGATCTGATTCGGATCTTCACCTCACGAAGCCCGGTCGCGTCGAAGGCCGCCAACGCGCACACCTACGCGACGACGAATCCGCAGGTCACCCCGCTTCCCCCGGCGTCGGGAGAGTTCGGCACGACGCTGCGGGTCGTTCCGCTCGCCGACGTGCCCGAGGTTCCCGGCAGACATGGCCGGATCTTTCGAACCGACTCGCTGATGGTGAATTGGCCCGCGCCGATCGACGGGCCGCGCGACACCGACACGCTGACCCCGCATGCTCACGACGACTTCGAACAGGCCGTCATCACCGTGGAGGGCGACTTCGTCCATCACATCCGGCGCCCGTGGACGGCGCGGATGCGCGATTGGCGACCCGACGAGCACGTCCAGATCACCAGCCCGTCGGTCACGATCATTCCGCCGGGCAACGTGCACACCTCGCGCTGGGTCGGACGCGGCGGGCACCAGCTGATCGACGTGTTCGCACCTGCGCGGGCGGACTTCATCGAGCAGGGGTGGGTACTCAACCAGAAGGACTACGAATGACCAGCAAGACCTTCGGCGCACTGCGCGGCGTCGGCGCCCGGCCCGCTGAACTGCCGGTACTCGACGGGGTGCTCTACGGTGAGCCTCTCCTGCCCGCGGTGCCCGCGTACGAACTGTCCGCGGCATTGCGCAACGTGAAGCAGCCCTATGTGGGTGTCACCACGGACGGCACCCCGATAAACGGACTCTACGAGCTCGCCGACTCGGGTTCGGAGCACCATGCCGGAGCGGTGAGCGCCGCGCGGTCGCTGCTCGCGGCCTTGAGCGCCAACGAGCGGATGTGCACGCAGCTCCCGATCGAGTCGGACGACTGGCGGCTGTGGACGAACGCCTTCATGATGTGGAACGCCAAAGGCATTCGCCTCGAACGGATCTCCGACGCGAAACGAGCCCTGGTTCTCGACCTCATGCGCGAGAGCCTCAGCGCGGAGGGCTACGAGTCCGCGCGCGACTGCATGCGACTTAACGGTGCGCTCGGTGACCTGATCGGCCTGTACGAGGACACGCTGACCGAGTTCGCCTACAACTTCCTCATCTTCGGCGAACCGAACGGGTCGGACCCGTGGGGATGGCAGCTGGCCGGTCACCACGTCGACATCAACTGCGTGTTCGTCGGCTCGCAACTCGTTCTCGCGCCGGTGTTCTTGGGCGCCGAACCGAATTTCGCCCTGGACGGACCTTTCGCCGGAACCCGGGCACTCGATCTGGAAACCGACAAGGCCCTCGAATTTCGGCGCGCGCTGTCGGCTGAGCAGGAAGAGGCATTCCTGCTCAGCCGGACGATCCATTCGCACGATCTTCCCGCCGAACTCGCCGGCCCGTTCAACGGCCGCCACGTCGGCGGTGCCGGCCGCGACAACCAGGTGCAGCCCTACGAAGGGATCAGAGCAGCCGAATTGAGCGCGCCTCAGCAGCAGCTTCTCTTCGATCTCGTCGACGTCTATCTCGACCGGATGCCGATGGTGCACGCCAAGGCGAAACGACGCCACGTCTACGACCATCTCGAGGAGACCCGCTTCTGCTGGCGCGGTGGTCACGACGACGTCGCCGCCTTCTACTACCGCATCCACTCGCCGGTCCTGTGGGTCGAATACGACAACCACCCCGGCATCTTCCTCGACAACGAGGAGCCGGAACGATTCCACATCCACACCATCGTTCGGGAGCCGAACGGCAACGACTACGGCAAAAGCCTTCTGGCGCAACACTATGCGCGCCATCACCAGCCCCACCATCATCACCACTCATCGAAAGGAACACCACGATGACCGCAGTGGTTCCGCCCGCCCCGACCGCCGAGGTGCTCAGCCCATTCGAGACCGGACCCGACACCCCGGCCGGCAAATACCTGCGCAGTTTTTGGCAGCCGGTGAAACTCTCCGAGGAACTGCCCGTGGGCAGGGTGCAGCCACTGCGCGTGATGAGTGAGGACTTCACCATCTACCGCGGGGTGAGCGGCACGGTTGTGCTCACGCAAGCCGGTTGCCCCCATCGGCAGACCATGCTCGCCATCGGCAATGTGGAAGGGGACTCGATCCGCTGTTCCTTCCACGGCTGGAAATTCGGCGCCGACGGCCGGTGCCAAGATGCTCCCGGCCAGGGCCCGCGTCTGGTGGAGCGCATGAAGATCCGCACCTACCCGACTCGCGAGGAGTACGGGGTGGTCTTCGCCTACTTCGGGGACGGCGAGCCGCCCGCCTTCTTCGACATCGACGGCTTCTCCAAGGAGCACGGCAAGGACATGATGTCGGCGCCGATCCGCGGGACCGCCACCTATCGACGCCACTGCAACTACTACATCAACGTCGAGAACGCCCTCGATCTCGCGCACGTGGCCTTCACCCACAAGCTGTCGTCGGATCCGAGTATCACCGAGGTCGGCTTCGACCCCGGAGTGGTCCGAATCCGCGATATCACGGTCGAGCGACTGGAGTTCGGTGTCCGCTGTGTCGAGATCGAACATGACGCCGAGCCCACGAGCACCATCGTGATGCTGCCCAATGCGATGCACCTGGTCGTGGCGCAGCGCGACGGGTTCCTGGAACAAGTGGGTTGGCGTGTACCGATCGACGACGAGCGGCACTTCAGCATCCAGATCACCGCGCTGCACACCGATGCCGAGGGGGCGGAGCGGTTCCGCGCGTATCAGGCCCGCCACCAGGCACTTCTCGCGAAATACCCGCCCACCGAGGACTGCGCCGAGGAGATCCTGCGCGGCGAGAAGACGCTCTACGACTTCGCCGACCACCCCGACCTGGTCAACATCGAAGACCACGTCGTGCAGATGGGCATGCAGTTCATCAACGACCCCGGCAAGGAGAACCTCGCCCAGTCCGACAAGGCGGTGCTGCAATTGCGCCGCATGTTCATGAGCCGCCTCGCGGACTTCATGGCGGGCGCCCCGACCGCGGACACCGGCTGGTGAGCGGGCGATGACCACCGTGCTGGACAGCCACCACGCCGACGTCGCCATCCACGGCGGCTCGCTGGAACTCGTGGTGACAAGAGTCAGTTTGGAAGCCGACGACGTCATCTCGGTGACCCTCGCCGACGCGGCCGGGCGGAAACTGCCCGATTGGCGGCCGGGCGCCCACCTGGAGTTGGTGCTGCCCAGCGGGCTGCTGCGTCAGTACTCACTGTGCGGCGACTCGCGGGACACGTTCTCCTACACCGTCGCGGTCCTGCGGGAGGCCGGCGGCCGGGGCGGGTCACGCGAACTTCACGACACCGGTCTGGTCGGCAAACGACTACGGGTGAACGGTCCCCGCAACCATTTCGAACTGGTGCCCAGCCGACGACATGTCTTCATCGCCGGCGGCATCGGTGTCACGCCGATCCTGGCGATGGTCCGGTCACTGGCCGACGACGCCTCGTGGAGCCTGCACTACGGCGGGCGCACCGCGTCGAGCATGGCGTTCGTCACCGAATTGTCGGCCATCGGCGGTCCGCGTGTCTCGCTCGTTCCGCAGGACGAACGGGGCCTGCTCGACGTCGACGCGATCCTCGCCGACGCCGACGAGTCCACGGCCGTCTACTGCTGCGGACCCGCGCCGCTGTTGGCAGCGGTCACCGACGCGCATGCCCGCCTGGCTCCGGATGCGTCCCTGCACATCGAACGCTTCGCGGCGTCGTCGCCCGGATCGGGCACACCGGCCGCCGCCGGTGACGATAAACCTGTCGAAGTTCTGTTGCGCCGCAGCGGATTGACGCTCAACGTCGCACCCGATCGATCGATCCTCGACGCCATCCGCGACGTCGTCCCCGGAATGCCCTACTCGTGCACCGAGGGCTACTGCGGGAGCTGCGAGGTCGCGGTGCTGGAGGGCACACCGGATCACCGCGACGAGATCTTGACTCCGCAGGAGCGGGAACGGGGAACGACGATGTTCCCTTGCGTCAGTCGTGCCCTGTCCGAGCAACTCGTGCTCGACATCTGAGGAGATGTGATGAATGAACAGGCGACGGCCGAATTGACTCGGGCGTATCACGCGTTGGCGGCCGTGGGCCAGACCGACATGGTGTGGGGACACGTGTCGCTGCGCGATCCGCACGGCCGCGGCATCTGGATGAAGGCGGCCGGCTGGGGATTCGACGAGGTGACCCCCGAACGCGTGGTGCTGGTGTCGCCGTCAGGCGAAGTGCTTGCGGGACAGGGCAATCGGCATATCGAATATCCGATCCACACCGAGCTCATGGCCGCCCGGCCCGACGTGCGGGCAGTCGTTCACTCGCACGCACCCGCGGCGTCGACGTTCGCGTCGCTCGACATCCCGCTGCGGGCGCTCTCGCACGACGCGGTGCCCTTCCTGACCCCGGACATCCCGCGATACACCTACACCGGCAACCTGGTCCGCGACCAGGACACCGGAAACCGGCTGGCACAGACGGTCGGCGACGGGGCCGGAGCGTTGATGCCCGCGCACGGCTTCGTCGTCGTCGGAGAGTCGCTGGCCGTCGCGGTGATGCGCGCAGTCCTGTTGGAGCGCGCGTGCCGCAATCATCTGGACGCGCTCGCCGCCGGTGGGCCGGTGCGCTGGTCCGACGACGCGGAGCTCGTCGCGAAGCGTGAATTGGTGTGGGCCACAACCCAATACGAAGCCGGCTACCAGTATCTGCTGCGCCAGGCGCAAGGAGTCGTCCAATGACCCAGAACATCCACCTCACATTTCTCGGGCACTCCTGTGTGCTCATCGACGTCGGCGGTGCTCGACTGTTGCTCGATCCGGGCAACCTCACCCCGCCACTGGACGGCATCGGCGCGGTCGATGCCGTGTTGGTCACGCACGGCCATCCCGATCACCTCGACGCCGAGCAGGTCAGACGAGTAACGGGGGCCGGCAAGCTGCCGCTCTACGGCCCACCCGACATCGCCGGGCAGGTCGAGGATCTCGACGTGGCGTTCGTCGGGGTCCGAACGGGATCGTTCGAGGTCGCCGGCGTGCCGATCGTCGCGACCGTTAGCGTCCACGAGACCCTGTACCCGGGCTTCCCGTTGCCGGCGAACGTCGGCTACGAGATCGGCGGCCGGATATTCGCTCCCGGGGACGCACTGACCGTGCCGTCGCAACCGATCGAGGTGCTGCTGGCGCCGCTGGCCGGACCGTGGATGAAGCTCTCGGAGGGCATCGACTTCATCCGCGCCGTCGCGCCCGACGTCGTGGTGCCGGTCCACGACGCCGGACTCGCACCGGCGCATCGAGGACTGCATCGAGCACTCTTCACCGACTTCGGCCCGACGGACAGCACGTTCACGCCGCTGGACCCCGGCCAATCCATCACCCTGTGACAACCATCCTCATCTGACAACCACCCGACCGACAGCCCAAGGAGTCACCCAATGTCCGTACAACTCGAAACCGACGAACTGAAATCCAGCCTGCGCGGCCTACTCGGATCCGCCGATCCCAGCGAGGCCACCATGGCCATCATCGAGCAGGGCGTCGTCGGCGAGGAGCGAATGCTGATCGACGGCGAACTCGTCGGGTCGTCGTCGGGCGCCATGTTCGCCAACGTCGATCCGACCACCGAGCAGGTGCTCGGGATGGTCGCCGACGCCACCGCCGACGACATCGACCGCGCCGTCACGGCGGCCCGCCGCGCCTTCGACACGACCGACTGGTCCACCAACCACGAGTTCCGCGCCCACTGCCTGATGCAGTTCTACGACGCGATGATGCGCAACGCTGAATTGCTCCGCGCCACAACGGTTTACGAGGCGGGCATCGCGGTCCGTACCACGAATTCCATTCACTCCTATGCCGCTATCAGTTCGATCCCGTATTGGGCGCAGATGGCGACGAGCTACGAGTACGAGCGGCAACTGCCCGACCGGCCGTGGGCCTACGGCGACCGGCATCGCATCCGGTATGAGGCGGTCGGCGTCGTCGCGGCCATCACCCCGTGGAACTTCCCGCTGGCGACCGCGATGACGAAGGTCGCTCCCGCGCTCGCGGCCGGAGCCACCGTCGTACTGAAGCCCGCACCCCAAACTCCTTGGCACGCAACTCTAATGGCGAAACTGATCGCCGAGGAGACCGACTTCCCGGCTGGCGTGATCAACATCGTCACGCCCTCCGACAACGATGTGGCCGAACTGCTCGCCCGCGATCCTCGCGTGGACATCGTGCATTTCACCGGCTCCACCGCCGTCGGTAAGAAGCTGATGTCGATCGCGTCGGACCGGATCGCGCGTGTCGCACTGGAACTGGGCGGCAAGTCCGCCAACATCATCCTGCCCGACGTCCCGATCGAGCATGTTGTGCCGCTGGCCGCCGGAATGCTATCGGTCAACGCCGGTCAGGGCTGTGTCCTGCCGTCGCGCATGCTGGTCCACGAGAGTCGCTACGACGAGGCCACCGAACTGATCAAATTCGCCTACGAAGCCATGCCGTTCGGCGATCCTCGTGACCCCGACGTCGTCCAGGGGCCGCAGATCACCGAGACTCAGCGCTCCCGGATTCTAGGCCTGATCGACGCCGGTGTCGCGCAGGGCGCGCGGGTCGTCACCGGCGGAGGCAAGCCGGCCGAATTCGACCACGGCTTCTTCGTCGAACCCACCCTCCTCACCCACGTCGACGAGAACTCGACGGTGGCGCAGCGCGAGATCTTCGGGCCGGTGCTGTCACTGCTGCCGTACAAGGACGTCGACGACGCCGTGCGGATCGCCAACAATTCCACCTATGGCCTGGCCGGATACGTGTGGAGCCCGGACGAGGAGGCGGCGCTCGGCGTCGCCCGGCGCATCCGCTCGGGCATGATCGCGGTGAACGGCTCGTTCTTCTACGGACCCGATCTCCCCTGGGGCGGCTACAAGGAGAGCGGCCTGGGCCGCGAATCCGGTGCCGAGGGCTTCGCGGAGTTCCTCGAAGTCAAGACCATCGCCGTCGGCCGTGCCTTCGAGCAGTGAGCGCAGGAACAACATCATGACTTACGACATCGTGATCGTCGGCGGCGGCTCGGCCGGATGCGTGCTGGCGAATCGTCTCAGTGAAGACCCCAAGCGCTCGGTCCTGCTGGTGGAGGCCGGACCCGACTATCGATCCCTGCAGGAGACTCCGGGAGATCTCGCCTACGCGGCCTTCGGGCCGACGTCGCACAACTGGAATCTCGCCGCGGCGCCCGACGAGTTCGGGACCAGCGCCTTCGTGCCGCGGGGGAAGGTGATCGGCGGATCCTCGTCGATCAACTACTGTTTCGCGCTGCGCGGGCGGCCCGCCGACCACGACGCGTGGGTCGACGCGGGCAACGAAGGCTGGGGCTTCGCCGACGTCCTGCCGTTCTACCGCGCGATGGAGTCGTATCCGCATGGAGCCGACGAGTGGCACGGCCGCAGCGGCCCGTACCGGATGTCGCGCGCCGACGACGTCGACGTGAGTGGCATCGCGACCGCATTCGTCGACGCGGCGACCGCGCTCGGCCACAAATACGTCGACGACGCCAATGCCCCCACCGATGTCCGCGGCGTGTCCGCGTCGCCGTTCAGCGCGGTCGACAACGTCCGGCAGAGCACCGCACTGACCTATCTCGACCCGGTGCGCGATCGCGCCAACCTGGAGGTACGCGGCGACACTCTGGTCGACCGGGTTGAATTCGCGGGCACCAGGGCGGTCGGGGTCCGCCTAGCCACCGGCGAGATCATCTCGGCCTCCGAGGTGATCCTGACGGCGGGCGCCTACGCGACGCCCGCCATCCTGATGCGTTCCGGTGTGGGGCCGGCCGAGCACTTGGACTCGCTCGGCATCACCCGCGTTCTGGATGCGCCCGGCGTCGGCGCGGGTCTACGCGAACACCCGGCGGTCTACGGACGCTGGGCCGCTCATCCACCGACCACCGGCATGGGCGCGGCGATCGAAGTGTGCCTGAACGCGCATTCGGGCGATCCCGACGAGCCCGACTACGACCTGCAGATCTATCCGTCGGCGCCGATACCGGCCGATGCACTGCCCACCGTGTGGGGTCCGCCGCCCGCCGACCACCCCACCGGCTGGGACGTGATGGTGCTCGCCGCGTGCGTACAGCCGGTCTCGCGGGGATCGGTGACTCTCGCCTCCACCGATCCGGCCGACCCACCGGTGATCGAGCTCGGATTCTATTCCGATGCCCGCGACGCCGAACTGGTCGCCGCGGCGGTGCGAATCGGACGGCAGGTGGCGCAGACCAGCCCACTGCGGGAGATGCTCGTCGAAGAACTCCTGCCCGGCGCGCGAATCGCCGACGACGACCTCGCCGATGAGGTGCGGCGAATCTCCGGCGTGTTCCACCACGCATCCGGCACCGCCCGGATGGGGCCGGCCACCGATCCCGCCGCGGTCGTCGATTCCGAGTGTTCCGTCCATGGTTTGGAAGGGCTGTCGATCGTGGATGCGTCGATCTTCCCGCACATCCCGCGGGTACCGACCAACCCGTCGGTGATCGTCGTCGCCGAACGCGCCGCGCAGAAGCTGACGGCGCGGTTCGAGACCGCTCCGGACTGACGGGCGGTGTGGTGAACAACTACGGTGGCACATCGACGATCCCCTTCGCGCGCGTCGAGCATCGGGATGCGGCCGCGCTGCGCCTTCGGCTGGGCGTCACCGTCGGCGTGGTCGGCGTCCTGCACATCGTCGGGTTCGGTCTCGCGTTCGGCGCCGGGTGCAGCGGTGTGTCCGGCGGTCTGACGTCTGCGATGGTCGCAACCGCGTACCTGGCCGGCCTCAAGCATCAAGCCGACGCCGACCACATCAGCGCGATCGACAATGCCACCCGCAAGTTCGTCGCGGACGGTCGTCGTCCGGTGAGCGTGGGCCTGGCGTTCAGCCTGGGGCACTCGACGATTGTCGCGGTCGCTGCGTTGCTCGTGGTGCTCGGTGTGCGCGGTGTGGATCGAGCGGTCGCGGGCGGCAATTCCGTCGCCGACGTTCTGGGACTGGCCGGGTCGACGATCGCCGGGACATTTCTCGTGCTGATCGGTGTGGTGAATGCGGTCGTACTCTGGAGCGTCGTGCGCGGACGGGCAGTCGGCGCACAGACGTTTCTGGGCCGACTGATGGCGCGTCCGCTGAGCCGTATCTCGCACCCGCGGCATATGTATGTCGTCGGGGCGCTGTTCGGAATCGGATTCGATACCGCGAGTCTCATCGGGCTACTGATCTTCGCCGGGTCCAGCGCTGCCGCCGGCGTCGCGACGATGAGTCTGCTGTCGCTGCCCATCTGTTTCGCGGCCGGAATGACGCTGGGAGACACCGTGAATGGAATCGCGATGATGCGGTTGTATTCGTCGGCGAGTTCCGGGTCGCGGCGCCGTCGTAACTTCAACGTGCTGATCACGACGATGTCGGTGGTGTCCGCGCTCGGCATCGGAGGCACGATCTTGACATCGGTGTTCCGGGATGAATTCGCGCTACAGGATCCGATTACCGGATTCATTTCTTCGCTGAATCTGGAATACGTCGGATTCGCGATGATCGGCGTATTCGGCAGCATGTGGATCGTGACGGAATTGGTCGCGCGGCGGGGTCGGGTGATCTAGGGCGATTGACTTCCGGCCCCTCCGCTGGTTGAGCCTGGTTTCACCGGTCGGGGCACTGCATCTGCTGGTTGAGCCGCGAGGAGCGCTAGCGACGAGCGTGTCGAAACCTCTGTACCACAATGCATTTGATGGTAGCGCACTTGTCGAACTGTGATGGTATCGAACTTCGAGGCGTGTGCACCCGTAGAGTGCACACGCGTCACTTGCCGGGTGTCATCGCCGATATTGGCGCGGACCGTCGAAAGTCGTTGTGGCTGAGAGGTTTCGACACGGACTCGGCTAGCGCTACTTCGACTCGGCTAGCGCCTCGCTCAGCGCGGCGCTCGGACCGGCTCAATCAGTTGACGGGCCCCCGTCGGTGAATCCAGAATCAATCATCCAGCGTCACCGCTGAATCCGGGACGCTCGAACCTCACTATTCGTCAGATCAACCGAATGGATGATGCGTAGGTGGGCAATTGTGCGTCTGATTGAGCGCACGCAGAAAAAGATCAGCCCGTCAAACCTACGCAACTGTGGAGGAACTGTGATGCGACATCTGATGATAGTGATCCTGCTGGCCGGCGGCTTGGCCCTGCTGCCGAGCACGCCGGCCGCAGCGGCACCGTGCGGCAACTTACCGTGCGCAATCCGAAACCCATTTCACTACGCGGTGATCACGGTGTACACCCGGCAGAAGGGGGCCGTCCCGGTCGTCTCGATCTACGACCAGAACAAGCGTCGGCCCAATACCTTCGTCGGGCCTCTCGTGGCGACGGCCACGTTCCAAAGCACCCACAATGACCGGATCTACTACTTCGGCTACCGCTACCGGTTCGACGGCCCGAATCTCATCGCCGGTCACTCGTATCTCGTTTCGGTCGCCCGCAACAACAAGGGGATCGTCGCGTACGTGCCGTTCGGGACCGATGGCCGCAGGCCGTGGTACTGGACGATCACCCAAGAACCCGCTGGTCCGCCGCCGGTAATTCACTGAACCCGCACCGGTGGCGGTCCGACTCCGCGACGCCCTGCCACCCGACAAGGGCGTCGCGAACGGAGGTTTGCGCGTCTTAGCTGAGCCGCTCGACCACCATGGCCATGCCCTGGCCGCCGCCGACGCACATGGTTTCCAGACCGAACTGCTTGTCGTGGGTGGTGAGGTTGTTGAGCAGGGTGGCGGTGATTCGAGCGCCGGTCATGCCGAACGGGTGGCCCAGGGCGATGGCGCCGCCGGAGACGTTCAGTTTGTCTTCGTCGATCTTCAGTTCGCGGGCCGAGCCGATGACCTGAACCGCGAACGCCTCGTTGATCTCGACGAGGTCGATGTCGGAGATGCCGAGTCCGGCGATGGCGAGTGCACGCTTGGACGCCTCGATCGGGCCGAGTCCCATGATCTCCGGGGAGAGGCCGGACACGCCGGTCGACACGATCCGGGCCAGGGGAGTGAGGCCGAGTTCCTTCGCCTTGACGTCGGACATGATCACCAGCGCGGCGGCGCCGTCGTTCAGCGGGCAGGCGTTGCCCGCGGTCACGGTGCCGTCGGGCCGGAACACGGGCTTGAGTGAGCTGACGGCCTCGTAGGTGGTACCGGCGCGCGGGCCGTCGTCGGTGGACACGACACTGCCGTCGGGCAGCGTGACCGGAGTGATCTCGCGAGCGAAGAAGCCGGCCTTGATGGCCTCTTCGGCACGGTTCTGCGAGCGCACCGCCCACCGATCCTGCTCCTCGCGGGTGATTCCGGTGACCTGCGCGACGTTCTCCGCGGTCTGGCCCATCGCGATGTAGGTGTCAGGGATCTGGCCGTTCTCGCGCGGGTCGATCCACCGCTGTCCGCCCAGCGCGAGCTCGGCGGTGTGTGCCTCGGCGTCGGCGTAGAGCGGGTTGTGCGTGTCGGGCAGCGAATCCGAGTTGCCCTTGACGAATCGCGACACCGTTTCGACGCCGGCGGAGACGAAGACGTCGCCCTCGCCGGCCTTGATCGCGTGCAGCGCCATGCGGGTGGTCTGCAGCGACGACGAACAGTATCGGGTGATGGTGGTGCCCGGGATGAAGTCGTAGCCGAGCTGTACGGCGACGTTGCGCCCCAGGTTGAAGCCCTGCTCGCCGCCGGGCAGACCGCAACCGAGGATCAGGTCGTTGATGTCGGTCGGGTCGAGTGCGGGCACCTTGTCGAGTGCGGCGCGGACCATCTGCGCGGTGAGGTCGTCCGGGCGCATGCCGACGAGCGATCCCTTCATGGCGCGGCCGATTGGCGAGCGGGCGATGGAAACAATGACGGCCTCGGGCATGCGAGCCTCCTAGAAGTATGCGGGCGCATAGTTTCTATGCGCTCGTATATAGTGACGACGGTTGCCGAGACGTGTCAACCCCCACAATCGAGAGGCGGTGCGGCGATGGATTCACCCCTATCAGCACTGGTCAGCGAGCTGGGAACGTCCAAAGCGGCGGCCCGCATCCGCGCTGCGGCCGTTGAGATGTTCGCCACACAGGGCTACTCGTCGACGACGACCCGACAGATCGCCGCCAGCCTCGACCTCAGTCCGGGTGCGGTGTATCCGCACTACAAGACCAAGGAATCGCTGCTGTACGCGACCAGTCTCGAAGGTCACCACGCGGTCCTCACGGCACTGTTCGACGCCGACGACGAGAGTGCTCCGGCGTCGCAGCGCCTCGCCGCGACGGTCACCGCCTTCGTGACCTGGCACGCCGATCACAGCGCCGCGGCGCGCGTCGCGCAGTACGAGCTGCGCTCACTCTCGCCCGAGCACTACGAGATCATCGCCGACGTCCGGCGCGCGACGTCGAGAGTCTTCCACCGCATCATCGACGCCGGGACGGCGGCGGGCGAGTTCCATCCGGTCGACGTCGGAGCCGCGGTCCTGGCGATCACCTCCCTCGGCGTCGACGTCAGCCGATGGTTCCCGTCCCATGCCTACTCCGACGCCGACGCGCTTGCCGCGATCTACGTGGAGCTGGTCCGAGGGATGGTCCGGGCTTCGCCCGTGGACGACTGAGCGTCGTTCATCCGCTGGTTGAGCCGAGCCGGAGCGTTGGGTGGTGCCCGTTCTTCCGCTGGTTGAGCCTGGGTTCACCGATCGGGGCACTGCATCTGCTGGTTGAGCCGCGAGGAGCGCTAGCGACGAGCGTGTCGAAACCTCTGTACCACAATGCATTTGATGGTAGCGCACGTGTCGAGCTGTGATGGAATCGAACATCGAGGCGTGTGCACCCGCAGGGTGCACACGCGTCACTTGCCGGGTGACATCGCGATATTGGCGCGTACCGTCGAAAGTCGTTGTGGCTGAGAGGTTTCGACACGGACTCGGCTAGCGCTACTTCGACTCGGCTAGCTGTAAGACTCGCTCAGCACAGCGCTCGTCCGGCTCAGCCAGCGGGGCGGGTGCCATCGGTGGAACCAGGTTGAGCCGGGCCGGAGCGTTGGGTGGTGCCCGTCTATCCGCTGGTTGAGCCGGGCCGGAGCGTTAGCGTAGGCCCGTGTCGAAACCACGCGAGCACAACCCCACCACCACAACCGAACACGTTGGGACAGTGGGGAATTCGGCTCGCCGGGTTTCGACACGAGCGCGGCTCGCTAGCGCTCGTCGAGCTCGGCTCAACCGGCGGGGGAAGCTCGCTTCTCCTGATGGCCACATGTGCATCTTCTCCTTTGGCTGTCCCCAGTGACCAGACGATTCTCGCCAGCTCGACTACGTCCGAGACACCGCCGGACGCGGCAGAATCGGAGGGAGATTCCCGCCGTACGCGCGGTTCGACAGATGTCGGTCAGTGCGTCAGAAATCGGCCACGAACGGCGGTGTCCTCGGCGGCGCCGTCCCGGCAACGTAATGGATGTCACACTCACCGATCAGAGAGGAGTTGCGATGACCGCCACGCAACTTTCCCGACCACCCTTCGATCCGGAGCTCGGCGCCGTGCTATCCGTGCTGGCCGAACAGATTCCGACGTTGACCACCGAGACGCTTCCCGTGTTGCGTGAGATCGGCGGCCCCGCCGACCTGACCGACGACCTGCTCGCAGAGCACGGGTTGGTCGCGATCGAGGCCACGATTGCCGGCTATCAGGGCGCCGACATGGCGGTCACGGTGGTCAAACGCGCCGACCATGTCGGGACGGGACCGGGCATCTACCACATCCATGGTGGCGGGATGGTCATCGGACACCGCAAGATGGGGCCGGTCGGGCTCATCCCGTGGATCGTCGAGCAAGACGCCGTGCTGGTCACCGCGGAGTACCGGCTCGCTCCAGAATTCCCCGACCCGTACCCTGTCGAGGATTGTTACGCCGGACTCGTCTGGATGGCCGAGAACGCAGCCGACCTCGGAGTCGACGCGACCCGGCTGATCATCGCCGGTGCGAGTGCCGGTGGCGGACTGTCCGCCGGAACCGCGCTGCTCGCTCGTGACCGTCGGGGCCCGGCGCTGATCGGCCAGGTACTGATGTGTCCGATGCTCGACGACCGTGATCAGACGCTGTCGACCCACCAATACCCCGACGTCGGGATCTGGACACGGCCGAGCAATCAATACGGGTGGGGTGCGCTGCTCGGTGATCGTTATGGGACCGACGACGTGTCGATCTACGCCGCACCCGCTCGTGCGACGGACCTCTCCGGACTGCCGCCGACCTATATCGACTGCGGTTCGGCCGAAGTGTTCCGCGACGAGGACATCGCCTACGCGGCATTGTTGTGGCAGTCGGGCGTGCAGGCCGAGTTGCATGTCTGGACGGGTGGTTTCCACGGCTTCGACTCGCTCGCGCCGCACACGGCGTTGGCGCAGGCGGCGACGCGGACCCGTGACGAATGGGTTGCCCGGCTTCTCAATTCCTGAACCGGCGCTAG
>NZ_JABBNB010000035.1 GCF_012933505.1 Gordonia asplenii | reverse complement strand
TGAAGAAGGGGACGCCCCCAGACCGGCAACGGTCCCAGGGGCGTCCCCCCCTTTTTTTGTCTGCGTTACACCACTATTGCCACCCCGGGCGCCCACCCCGAGAGGGGCAGGCCAGGGGTCGGGGTGGGGTTGGGTTGTTCGTCTCACCAGACCCCTCGTTACACCGAAGCTCGTCCCTCGCTTCGCCACTCGGGGAGCAGGGGACGTCACTCTGGGCACTCCCAGTGAGCAAGTAGGGGGATGTCAGTGCGGGCCCGCGATACACCTAAGCTCGTCCCTCGCTTCGGCACTCGCGAGCCGGCCCTCGTCGTTATAACGACGCGGATAATGCGGCTACTACCTCATGCGGTTGACCGAACAGTTGCGCCGTACTCTGCGCCCGCTTGAAGTACAGCTGGATGTCGTGTTCCCAGGTGATGCCGATTCCGCCGTGCAACTGGATCGCTTCGCCGGTTACCCGGCGGAATGCCTCGGAGCAGTAGACGTGGGCCGAGGCCGCCAATTCGTTTGCATCGGCGCTGCCTGTGACGATGGCTTCGACGGCCGCGTACGCGATCGACCGCGAGGTCTCGACGTCGGCGTACATGTCGGCCATGCGATGTTTGAGTGCCTGGAAGGAACCGATGACTCGCCCGAATTGCTTGCGGGACTTCGTATATTCGACGGTGAGATCGAGCGCCGCGGACGCTGCACCGACCTGCTCGACTGCCAACAGCGCCCACGCGAGAGTGCGTAGACGCGCGAAGATGGCGGAGTCCGACGGCACCGCAGTGGCTGCGACGTCGGTGAAGGTGACTCGCGCCATCGGCCGCGTCGGATCGAGAACCGGTAGCGCGGTGATCTCCACGCCGGGCGCATCCGCATCGACGTGATGCAGCGTCGACGGTCGTGTGTCGAAGGCCGAGCCGGCAACTATGACCAGTACGTCTGCGGATTCGCCGTCGATCACGTAATCGGCAGTGCCGCTGAGCAATCCGGCGTCGGCGACGATTCCAGACCGATTCCAGTCGTGTTCTGACGCCCAGCACAGCGTTGCCCTGCGCGAGCCCTCCGCGAGATCGGGCAGGATCAGCTCACACGCGGCGTCGTCGCCGCTCAGCATCAACGCGCCGGTCGCGAGCACCGCCGACGACAGCATCGGAATCGAAGCGAGCGCTCTGCCGAGTTCTTCGACGACGGCAGCCGTCTCCAGCCACGTGACCCCGGCACCGCCGAATGCTTCAGGGACGGCAAGCCCGGCGACACCGACCTGCTCGCACAGTGTCGACCACAGTTCGACGTCGGTGCGCGTCGGGGACTCGATGGCAGTTCGCAGGGCGCGGTCGCCGCGGCGTCGGATGACCTCCCGGACCGAATCGCGCAGCGCCGCTATCTCTTCGGCGGACGCCGCCGTCGACGTCGTCATCGAAGTGTCTCCAGAATCCGTTGGCGGTGTACCGCACCGGAACCCCACGCGCTGACCAAGGCTCGGGTCTTGGTGATGAACAGGGAGATGTCGTGTTCGGCGGTGTAGCCGATCGCGCCCATGACCTGCAACGACTTTCGCGCTGACAGGTACGCCGCGTCGCCGGCCGCGACCTTGGCCGCGGCGACCTCGCGTGTCACCAGCACGTCGTCGGGGACCTGACCGTCGAGGGCCAAGGCGGCCCCGTGTACGAGCGGCCGTGCCATCTCCAACGCTACGACGACATCGGCGAGATGATGCTTGATCGCTTGGAATGACCCGATCGGCTTACCGAACTGGGTGCGGGCCTTGGCGTATTCGGCTGCAATCGTCAGCATCGCCTGGCCCAGACCGAGGAGCTGCGCAGCGGTTGCGAGAATCGCGTGATCGATTGCGGCAGAGGCGTCGACGTCGGTGTCGAGCCGTTCGCCCGCGGTGAGTGACGCGAGTCGTCGAGTCGGATCGACGGACTGCTTGATCGCACCTGCGATTCCAGCCGATAGGACACCGGAGTCGAACAGATAGGTGGTGGCCACCTCGGTGTCGACTGCGCGTGGAGCCAGGGGAGCGAGGGCGATCGTGGACAGATCTCCGCGCGCGTGCGCTTCGAGTTGCTGTACGGAATCGGTGGCGCGCAAGAGAATCGGTACCGCGGCAAGGGTCTCGGCGACCGGTCCCGGAACGGCGTGTCGGCCGAGCTGCTCGGCGGCGACGACCATTTCGACGGCGCCTGCGCCGCTGCCGCCCAGTTCGTCGTCGATCAGCAGTCCGGTCACGCCGATTTCCGTGAGTGCAGTCCAGATGGCCAGGCCCGCTTCATATTTGCCGTCCGCCCAGGCGCGGGCCGACGACGGCACGTCGGCCTTGACGAGCATCGAGTCGATCGCCGACGCGAGATCGTTGTGTTCTTCTTCGAGGAGGAATTTCATCTCATGCTTCCCGTGTCGCGAATCAGCGAGGCAGACCCAGTAGGCGCTCAGCGATCACATTGCGTTGAATCTCGTTGGTACCGGCGTAGATCGGGCCGGACAAGGAGAACAGATAGCCGTCGGTCCAATTGTCTTCGAGTTCGGCGTCGGCGCCCTGCAGCTCGAGCGCCGTCTCGTGCGCGGCGATGTCCCACTGCGACCAGAAGACCTTGTTGATCGACGACTCCATGCCGAGTCGACCGCCGGCGGCGAGTCGGCTGACTGTCGCGTACGTCGACAGTTCGTAGGCACGGGAACCAATCCAGGCGTCGGCGACACCGAGATCGGTTGCGGCGGTGGCGGGAACGGCGTCGCGGCGTGCCTTCCACAGGTCGATGAGACGGTCGGTCGTGGCGAGGAAGCGGCCGGGGGAGCGCAGCGACAGGCCCCGCTCGTTGGCCGCCGTGCTCATCGCGACCTTCCAGCCGTTGTCGACTTCACCGATGACGCCGGATTCCCCGGGGGCCGCGGGATCGTCGGGCACGAAGACGTTCTCCAAGAACAGTTCCGCGAAGCCGGGCTCGCCGTCGAGTTGGGCGATGGGGCGAACGGTGACGCCGGGGGAACGCAGGTCGAACATGAAATAGGTGAGGCCACGGTGGCGTTCGGCGTCTGGAGCGGAACGGAACAGACCGAACGCGAGGTCGGCGAAGCTGGAGCGCGAACTCCAGGTCTTCTGGCCGTTCAGCAGCCATCCGCCCTCGGTCCGGGTTGCGGTGGACCGAAGCGAGGCCAGGTCGCTGCCGGACTCCGGTTCGCTCCACGCCTGGCCCCAGATGTCGTCGGCGCGCGCCATCCGCGGCATGATCCGCGCGAGCTGTTCCGGATTGGCATGCTCGAAAAGCGTTGGGGCGAGCAGGAAGATGCCGTTCTGGCTGACTCGGCCGGGCGCGCCGGACCGGTAGTACTCCTCTTCGAAGATCACCCAGTGCAGCAGCGGCTCATCGCGTCCGCCGTACTCAACTGGCCAGCTGACCACCGACATCCGGTCGGCGGCCATGGTCGCCTCCCACTCGCGGTGTGCCGCAAAGCCTTCGGCGGTGTCCATCGACGGGAGTGGGGTGGCGGGCACGTGCGCGGCCAGCCAATCGCGGACTTCCGCGCGGAATGCCTGCGCGGCGTCGTCGAACAACAGATCCACGTCAGGCCCGCCCGTCAGCGGCGGCGGGTCTGGCCGACGCCTTCATCGACTTCGCATCCATGCCGCCGAGCGAATCGCCGTCCGCCGCTTCGGCATTGGCCGAGTGGGCGAAGTGATGCCACCCGAACACCGAGTCCATCGAAGAGCGCAGGCCCATCTGGTCTTCGCAGATGTTGACGGCCTTCTTGGTGAGTGCCAGACCGAGCTGCGGCATCTCGGCGATCGACGTCGCGATGCCGTCGACCTTGGCGGCCAGCTCGGCGCGCGGGACCACGTGGTTGACCATGCCCCAGTCGGCGGCCTGCGCGGCGGTGAAGTGTTCGCCGGTGAACAGGATCTCCTTGGCTCGCCGCGGACCGAGCACGAACGCGTGCGCAAAGTACTCGACACCCGGAATACCCATGCGCACAACAGGATCAGAGAAGAAGGCGTCGTCGCTGGCGACGATGAAGTCCGCGATCCAGGCCAGCATCAGGCCGCCCGCGATGCACGCACCGTGCACCTGGGCG
This sequence comes from Gordonia asplenii, assembly GCF_012933505.1. GTDB lineage: Bacteria > Actinomycetota > Actinomycetes > Mycobacteriales > Mycobacteriaceae > Gordonia > Gordonia asplenii. Next base: position 71,434 of record NZ_JABBNB010000035.1, on the reverse strand, counting down.
ATCACCGGCTTGGGGATCTCGCGCCATCGACGGCACATGCCCATGTACACCTCGATCTCGCGGGCGAGACGCTGGTCCGCTCCGCCGCGATCGCTGTGGTCCCAGTAGAGGGTCGCCGCGTTGTCGTAGTACGTGTCGAAATCGCGCTCGGGGGTACCGATGTCGTGGCCCGCGGAGAAGTGTTTGCCGTTGGCGCGCAAGACGATGACCTTGACCGCGGCGTCGTCGACGGCCCTGCGAAACGCGGCGTCGAGCGAGTAGGTCATCACCGAGTTCTGCGCGTTGCGGTACTCGGGACGATTGAGAGTTACGTATGCGATGGAACCCTCGGCGGCGGTCTCGTATGCCACGGGCTGGGTGTCCGGGCCGAGTTCGTCGGGTTTGAGCGCAGGTGGGATGACGGCATCACTCATACCTTGGAGCATAACCGAGCAAGTGCTTGGTTGGTAGTCCGGTGCCTACCCCGCAGCGTCGATCCGCACGATGCAGACGCCGGGCGCTGCGAACGGTTCGAGCGCGACGACGTCGATCGGTGCGGTCATCTCGGCGGCCGCGCCCCGCAGCAGACCGAGGTGCAGCGAGCAGATCCGGTGCGATGATTCATGGGCGAGTTCCAGAAACGGGCAGTGGGTGAGGTCGATGCGCGACTCGTCGACGACCTCGGGCGCGAAGTCCAGGTCTGCGAGAACCTGGGTCAGGGCGTCGAGCGAGGGCAGAGCGGGATCGGGCGACAGCGCTTCGCCCCAGCGTCGGCCGATGCGTTCGGCGGCCGATGCGTCGGCGAGGTCGGCGAGCAACGCGTGCGCCAGCGGCAGATAGCGGCGCGGGCCGCTGGGGTCCATTCCCCGACGTGCCCGGTAGGTCAACCGCGGCCGGCCGGGCGTGTGGGCGGTGGCGCTGACGCGTTCGACGACGCCGTCGCGCTCGAGCGCGTTGAGATGAAAACGCGCCGTCGTCGCCGGTATACCGACACGTCTGGAGATCGTCGCGATGTCGATCGGGTCGTCGGCCGCCCGCACCTCGGCCAGAACGTCGGCTCGGGTGGTCATCGTGGCGTGAACGGTTCGATGACCAGCGACTCGCGATGCCGATGCACGGTCAAGTAGGTCAATCCCGTCGGGCCGGCGGTGAATTCGCGTTGCGAGTGGTGTGGCAGCCAGATCAGGTCGCCGATGGCGAGTGCGACGTCCTCGCCTTCGGTGCCCAAGGTTCCGTCTCCGCCGAGTATCTGAATGAGCACGTCGACTTCGGCGCCGGTGTGCCGCGCGATCTGCTGCCGGGGAGCCAGCGCGATGACATTGGAGTCGAGGCCCCGATCCGGTGCGTCGAGCTTCCAGCGGACGCCGGCGGCGTCGGAGCCGGTGTCGACGGCGTCGACGAGATTGGTGAGTTTGCGCGGTAGCGGCGTCGAAGTGACTTTGCTGATGCGGACCTGGTAATCGCGGTGTTCGCGCCGCACATATTCCCAGGCGTAGCTACCCGGGTACGACGCCTCGAATTCGTCGTGCAGGTGGCGTGGGTCGTGGTCGTTGACCAGCAGCAGGCTGTCGCCTGCGGCGAGGTCGCGGAAGATCCCGAAGATCTGTGGGTGACGCTGCGGCTTGGGGATCTCGCGGACGTCGAGAGTGGTGTGATCGGTCATGGCCATCCTGAGTTTTTACAAGTTCGATTTGTAAAAACGCTACACCGTCGATGAGGGCGGCACCAGAATCAGATCGCCGACAATCCGTCGGCAGTTGTGCGGACTCGGGAGCCGACGTCGTGCAGCGCGTCCGGCGTCATCGTTCGGTTGGGGCAGGCGACGAGCGACGCGGTCACCGCCTCGGCGTCGAAGACGGGTGCGCCGATGGTGATCACCGGCAGATCCCCGTGCAGTTCGTCGGGCAGGTAGTCGATGGTGGTCAGCTCGGTGAGCAGGTCGCCCATCCGCGAACGCAGTGAATCCGACACGGAGTCAAGGGAATTCAATGCGTCGGTCACCGCCACATAGTCATCGGTCATGCGCTCGATGGAGTATCCGCGCTCGGCTATCGCGGACAATGCCAGCCGAAGCCGGGTGCGCAGTGCCGCCGGTGCCTTCGCGATCCAGGCGTCCTGCTCGGCGTGCGATGCCCAGGCGAAGAATTCCCGCGAAAACGGTGGCCGCAGCGTGATGGGGTGCCCCCGGGTGATCCAGGGGAGGGCGGTGCCGACCGAACCGTCGGCGTCGGCGGTGGGAATCCAGGTCTGATCGACGACGCTGATCGTTTCCGGGCCGACGCGGCGTGCCACGAAGCAAGGCATGTGCAGGTCGTCGCTGAGTTCGGTCATCGCCACGCGTGCGCGCGCGATGAGAGGGTCGGCCGCGGTCACGCGCGTGGCCAGGGTGGTGAAGACTGGGCCGAGTGTGATCTCGCCGCTGCTGCGGCTGCGCATCGCCCATCCCTGTTCCACCAATTCGCTGACAATCGCGTGTGCGGTTGCGCGGGACTGGCCGGTTCGGCGGACAATATCGGCGATGGTGATCGGTCCCATCGAGGTGTCTGCGAGCAGCTCGACGACCCGGATGGCGCGCGCGGTGGGCGGCGACGGTTGACGGGACTTGACGCCGTCGCCTACGGTCGGTGTCACATATTCAATAGGTAGTGTCGAATATTCGACATGTCAAGTGGTACGTCACGTCAAGGAGTTGCGGTGGAAGTCGCCGAATCCGAAAGCCCGCACGGCTACGAGCTGTCGCATCTCGACGCCCTCGAAGCCGAGGCGGTCCACATCTTCCGAGAGGTCGCAGCCACCTTCGAACGACCGGGACTGCTGTTCTCCGGCGGCAAGGACTCGGTAGTCATGTTTCACGTGGCGCAGAAGGCGTTCTGGCCGGCGCCGGTGCCCTTCCCGCTGATGCACGTCGACACCGGGCACAACTTCGATGAAGTGATCACCTACCGGGATCGGGTGGTCGCCGAGACTGGTGTGCGCCTGGTGGTCAGCTCGGTACAGGACGACATCGACGCCGGACGGGTCGTCGAACAGACCGGCCCCGGCGCAAGCCGCAACCGTTTGCAGACAGCGGCATTGCTGCGCGGCATCACCGAGAACAAATTCGACGCCGTGTTCGGCGGCGCACGCCGGGATGAGGAGAAGGCACGCGCGAAGGAACGGATCTTCAGTTTCCGAGACGAGTTCGGTGCGTGGGATCCGCGCGGGCAACGGCCGGAACTGTGGCACCTCTACAACGGGCGCCACCATCGCGGCGAGCATATCCGAGTGTTCCCGCTGTCGAACTGGACCGAGCTCGACATCTGGCAGTACATCGCCCGTGAATCGATCGCGCTGCCCGAGATCTACTACGCGCACGAGCGCGAGGTGGTTCCACGGGACGGGATGCTGCTCGCCAAGACGCGCTTCCTGGCCGTGTTGCCGGGTGAAGAGGTCCAGACCCGGCAGGTGCGGTTCCGCACCGTCGGTGATGCCACATGCACGGGTTGTGTTCTCTCCGAAGCAGATTCGGTCGAGAAGGTCATCGAGGAGATCGAGGTGACCCGGGTGACCGAACGTGGTGCGACGCGGGCCGACGATCGAATCTCCGAGGCGGGGATGGAAGACCGCAAGAAGGAAGGGTATTTCTGATGAATACCGAACTGTTGCGCCTGGCCACCGCGGGATCGGTCGACGACGGAAAGTCGACACTGATCGGCCGTCTCCTCTACGACTCGAAATCGATCTTCACCGACCAACTCGAATCGATCGAGAAGACGAGCGCCGAACGTGGCGACGAGTACGCCAACCTCGCCCTGCTGACCGACGGTCTGCGTGCCGAACGTGAGCAGGGAATCACCATCGACGTCGCGTATCGGTACTTTTCGACGCCGACACGCAAATTCATCATCGCCGACACCCCCGGTCACGTGCAGTACACCCGCAACATGGTCACCGGGGCGTCGACCGCTGATCTGGCGATCATTCTGATCGACGCACGCAAGGGCGTTCTGGAGCAGACCCGCAGGCATGCGTTTCTGTCGTCGTTGCTCGGCATTCCGCACTTGTGCATCTGTATCAACAAGATGGATCTCGTCGACTGGTCCCGAGACCGCTTCAACGAGATCCGCGACGAGTTCGTCGCGTTCGCCGCCAAGCTCAACGTCACCGACCTGACCTTCATCCCGATCTCCGCTCTGGTCGGCGACAACGTCGTCGACCCGTCGTCGAACATGCCGTGGTACTCCGGACGTCCGCTTCTGAGTCACCTGGAGAACGTCTACATCGCCTCCGACCGCAACCTGATCGACGCGCGGCTGCCGGTGCAGTACGTGATCCGGCCGCAGCGCAGCGATGGAAACGACCACCGGTCGTACGCCGGCACCGTGGCCGGTGGCGTGTTCTCGGTCGGCGACGAGATCGTCGTGCTGCCAAGCGGTTTCAGCACGACGATCAGTGCGATCTGGGGTCCCGGCGGGGCGAAGGTCGACGAGGCGTTCGCGTCGATGGCGGTATCGGTGGAACTCGCCGACGAGATCGACATCGTCCGCGGCGACATGCTCGCGCGTCCGCATAACAGGCCGCACGTCGGGCGGGAAATCGATGCGCTGGTCTGCTGGTTCTCCGACGACACGACGCTGCGGCGCGACTCGCGGTACGTGCTGGCGACCGGCACGCGAGCCACCAAGGCGACGGTGTCGGGATTCAACTACCGCCTCGACGTGAACACGCTGCATCGGGACGCCGCGGCAGATCAATTGCAGCTCAACGAGATTGCGCGGATCAGCTTGCACACTCAACATTCGGTGATGTTCGATCCGTATCGCACCAATCGGGAGACCGGCAGCTTCATCCTGATCGACGAGGCGACCAACAAGACGGTGGCCGCAGGCATGATCACCGGTCCGGTGCAGGCGAGCTCCAACGTCGTCTGGCAGACCACCAAGGTTGCCCGCGAACAGCGCCCACATCAGGGAGCGACGTTGTGGCTCACCGGATTGTCGGGGTCGGGCAAGTCGGCACTCGCCGTCGAAATCGAGCGGCGCCTGGTCGCCGAGGGACGGCCCGCCTATCTGATGGACGGCGACAACCTTCGCCACGGCCTCAACTCCGACCTCGGTTTCGGCGACGACGATCGACGTGAGAACATCAGGCGCACAAGCGAAGTCGCATCGCTGTTCGCCGACTCCGGAGCCATCGCGATCGTCTCGCTGATCAGCCCGTTCGCGGCGGAACGCCAGCGGGCCAGGGAGATTCACGCCGAGCGTGGGCTGCCGTTCTACGAGATCTTCATCGACACCCCGCTCGCCGAATGTGAGCGGCGTGATCCAAAAGGTTTGTATGCCAAGGCCCGTCGCGGTGAAATTACTCAGTTCACCGGCATCGACTCGCCATACGAACGACCGCTGACGCCCGAAGCCGTCGTCGTGCCCGCCGACGGCACGCCCGCCGACGTGGCCGAAGTGATCATGCGCAACCTGGGACTGTGAGAGGACCGAAGAAATGAGTGACAACCCGACGTCGAGCGACGACCGGCGACTGGCCGCGGATCTGGCGACCCGAGCGGGTGCCCTCCTGCTCGAGGTACGCGCCGGGGGATTGCGTGGCAGGGAGTTGGGCGACGTCGGGGATCGGCGGTCGGACGACTTCCTGCAGGCTGAGCTGGCTGCCGCCCGGCCGAACGACGCTGTGCTGTCCGAAGAGTCGGCCGACGACCTGTCGCGGCTCGCCGCCGCGCGGGTGTGGATCGTCGACCCGGTGGACGGTACGCGCGAATACGGAACGCTCGACGGACCTGACGGCGCGCGGACCGACTGGGCCGTGCACGTCGCGTTATGGGGATCCGACGATGCGTCGGGGCGGTTGCTTGCCGGTGCCGTGGCGCTGCCGGCGCTCGGGGTGACCTACGTCGACGACGATGCGCCGGTGAAACCGGTCGTCGGGCTGGCTGGGGCGCGGGCAGACGATCGACCCCGGGTGGTGGTCAGCGGATCGCGGCCGCCGACCTTCTCACAGGCAGTCGCCGATGCGCTCGACGGTGTCGTCGTGCAGATGGGGTCCGCCGGTGCCAAGGCGATGGCGGTGGTTCGCGGGGAAGCCGACGCGTATGTGCACGCCGGTGGGCAGTACGAGTGGGACTCCGCGGCTCCGGTCGCCGTCGCGCAGGCTAAGGGGTTGTGGTGCAGTCGAATTGACGGATCGCCGCTGGTGTACAACCAGTCCGACACCTATCTGCCCGACCTGATCATCTGTCGGCCCGAACTCGCGGAGGCGGTGCTCGCGGCTATCGCATCGGTCGTACCACGGTAGTCGGTTCGTACCACTGGATTCGGCGTGGTACGAATCGATTAGCGTGGTAAGGGAGTCATCGGAGGAGCTGGCGGGCTGCCATCCTCCCATCGTCGTCCACCGAGCTTGGCCGTCACACGCGGAACCATCGCTCGCCTGACGAGATCTCTCCACACCCACCGCACCATGTCGTAGCCAAGGGACCGGAGCAAGTCCTCCCGCCTCTTCTCGCGGATCACTACGTCGGCGGGTGCCTCCCCGTCTCGCATCAGCTTGGTGTACTTCGCGACACCGTCGAACTCGCCGATCAGCCGGCCCGGGAGAAGAAAGTCGACGAAGAAGCGCTGGCCTTCGATGATGAACTCGTGCTGGAGAACGGGATCGGGCAGGCCGGCCTCAAGCATCTGTGCGCGGCTCCATGACTCACCGGGATTGGCCGACAGCGGACTTGCCAGGGGCAGGGTGGTTCGCGCAACGGCTATTCCAGGTCGGCGAGACCCAAGCACGAGCTGTGCCATCTCGTCGCGATCGGCGCCCGCCCGTAGAGCCGAGTCGAAGATCGTCAACGCCCCGGCGAAGTTGCTCTGGCACGCGACGTCGACCGCCGTTCGCTCGATCGTGGTTGCGGCCACTCCGTCGACGCAGGTGATGTCGGCCTCGGCGAGTGGCCCAGGGTGCGTGTGGCGTCGGAATCGCACACTGCCGTTGCGCGAGTTGCGCCGCGTGAAATGAACGTAGGTAAAGTCTGCGCTGAGCATGGGCAGGCGGTGAACGGCTGCCGCGCTTTGGAAGCTGAGGACGGGGCGCTCCGACATCGGAGCGCGAGTCGCGGCGTACGCCTGCTCCGATGCCATGGCCATAGCGACTGCGCGATGCCAGTCCTCCGGGAACACACGTCCGCGATCCCGCGGTAGGTAGATACCCGGAGCAACCTTGGTGAGTTCGCCGGAGTCGCCCGTGGTCTGCCGGAGCTCGGCGTCGGACATCCCGAACGCTAGCGCCGACGGACGGAACACCAGATGGTCAGAAACCGAACGAGTCATGTTCATTTGGACGCAGCGCAGGGCGCGTTCGGTTCCGCTCTGCGCCCGATTGCTGCTCGCTACCACGCTAATCGGTTCGTACCACCGGATTTCCCGTGGTACGAACCGACTAGCGTGGTACGGAGAGTCCCTACCGGATCACGATCACGCCGCTGCACGACTTCGGCGGCACGGTCCAGACCGGGTTGCTGTTCGCCGACGTCAGCACGGCGGTGACACGCCCCTTGCCGATTTGCGACGTCGTGAAGGTGAACACGTGCGTACCCACATACGGCGGCGACACGCGACGATCGGAGAACTTCACGATGTGCCGCCCGGTTGCCTGGTTGCGCAGGTCGAGTCGAACGCGCGACTGGTACCCCCAGAGGCTGCTGAACTCGGTGGTCAGATACGACTTGCCGGCGTAGTCGGCGACGATAACCCGCGTCGGATTATATGGCAGGTCGACGACGTTGGGGCTCAGGTTCAGGCAGTTGCCCAGCGGATACGCGGCACTCGGTGCCGCCGACGCTGCGCCGGTACCCCCGACCATAGTTGCGGCGAGTGCCCCCGCGACGGCGAATCCTGCTGCGGCAGCCTTGATCTGAACCTTCATGTCATCTCTCCCTCGTGCGAGCGTCCGTGAGTTCCGTATAGATATTCGGTAATACCGGACATTATGTTAGCCGTGGCCGCGTGCGGGCCGACCGCAGAACGCGCACAATCCGGGAAGCCTCGTCGCGCGTGACAATTGCGTCGTGTCGGCCGGGTCTGCTCAGGGTGGTAGCCACGTCCGTCATCCTCCCTATCGACGCCGGTCTACGTGCGCGCGGAGCGGCCGGATCGCTGCTCTATGAGTCTCGCAAGGCTCGCCACGTCAGGCGGCAGCTCGGGCGTGTCTCCCAATTCCCTTTACGGTCCTCGGCGGCCCGCGCCGTGCTGAGCGAGCTTGCGAGTCGAAGTAATGACCGCCTGGCCGCGTTGTCGTCGGTCACGATAGCTGCCGCTATCGCTCCCTCCTCCGCCTTGCCAGATCGGCCATCGACGAAATGCCCCGTCGCTGCGCTCGCCCCGGCGATGCCTCGCAGAAGAATTGGGAGACACGCCCCAGATCCCTTGGCGATCACGGCGACTCTCGGACGTTGCTGAGTACCCAAACGCACCGTTGACGGTTGTCGAATCCGAGCAGACAACAAGGGCGTACTAGGGGCCGGATCTACGGCCCGATGTTTCTTTGAGACGAGTTCGATTGAAGCGGTTCGCAGTGTTGTCGCTAACGGCAACGCTGTGACAATCCCGTCGGACATGGTCTATCGTCCATCGTCGTCGGAGGGCAAGCGGATCGACACCGCGATCGCCGACCAGCTCGTCCCCGACATGCGTATTGGTCTTGCCTGACCGCAGGGTACTGAGTGCAGCCGTGGCATGACGGCGCTCTACAACTACTTTTATCGCCAGTTCAACATGCCGGGGCTTTCGACGCGGCACCGTTGACGATGGCCGCGGCTCAACCAGCGGGAGGGGTGGTCGGGTTGGTCTTTCCTCTCGCCAGACCCCTCTACTTCGATACGACCGCTCGTTCCTCGCGGTCACTCAGCACGGCGGTTACACCGAAGCTCGTTCCTCGCTTCGGCACTCGGGGAGCGGGCGGGCACTCGGGAGCGGGCGACTGCTTTACCGCGCCACCGCGCGTACATCCGCGTCTTCATCGGTCCGCGCTTGTTCCAACAATGCTTCGACGCCGGGCTGATCTGCCCAGGGGCGCAGCGTCGTGATCGCAGCCTTTCGTACGTCGCCGTGCGGGTCGGTCACCAATGGCTCCAGGGCGGTGACCGTCTCCGCCCCGGGCGCGACGGCCAGCCCGGTCGCGGCTCCCTTGCGCACCTGCCAGGCATTGTCGCGCAACGCTTTTCGCAGCAGCTTCGCGTCGACGTCGGCCTCACCCAGGGTCGCCAAGGCGGCGAGTCCGGCGGCGCGAACCAGCGGGTCGGGGTCGGCGGCCAGCTTGCGGATCGCGACGACACCGGAGCCGACGGTCGCCAGCCCCTGTGCCGCAACGACTCTCACCTCGCGGTTGACGTCGTCGGCGGCGACGGCGATCAGCGTCGCGGCGTCGAGGGACACGAGCCCGCGGATCGCCTCGATCCGCACCCGGTGATGCGCGTCGGTGAGATAGCCGGCGAAGAACAACGGATCGCCTTCCTTGAGCGCGCGCAGCAGATCCAGAACCCCGGCGCGCACCAGATGGTCATCCGACCCAGCGGCGTCGCGCAACGCCTCGACGAACGGCGGCTTTCCGGCGAGTACCTCGACGAGTTCCCGCAGGGAGTCGACGGCTAGTTGACGCACCCCAGCGTCGGGATCACCCAGCGCGGACGCCAGCGCGCCCTCGAACCCCTCCGGCGTGTACTCGGTCAGCGTGGCGATCGCCGTCCGCCGCACGGTCGCATCGGCGTCGGTCAGGTAGTCGCTGAGGTCGTCCAGCGTCGGCGACTCCAGCGACACCAGTTCGACGATGCACGGCGAGAGTGGTTCGCGCGCCTCGGGTTCGGTGGCGACTCCCGACTGGGCCGTCGACGAGTCGACGACGCCGGGCGTACCCGCCGGCCCGCTGCGCACCTCGGGTTGCTCGATGTCGATGACCGAACGATCCTGCGGTGGAAGATGATTGAGGCCCTCGACCGGGACGAGATAGGGAGCGACCGGGCGACCGAGGAACTCCATCTCGCCCGCCGAGTTCTTGCGGACATTGAGGTGATAGCCCCAGTTCGCGTCGTCGCGTTCGGTGATGTCGTCGCGCTGATGGTAAAGGCCCCAACGACTTTCGGTGCGGGTCAGCGAACTGCGCGCGGCGAGTTCGGCGCAGTCGCGGATGAAGTTCACTTCGGCGCAGCGCATCAGCTCATGCGGGGTGCGCCCGCCCATCTCGGCGATTTCGCCGCGCATACGCTCGAAGGTCTCGATCGCGATGCCGAGCTTCGTCGATGCCTTCGGCGGCGCGACGTAGTCGTTGACGAAGCGGCGAAGTTTGTATTCGACCTGCGGCTGCGGCGGACCGTCGGGATTGCGCAGCGGGCGGTAGATGAGTTCGTGCGCATCGGCGATCTGATCGGCGGGCAATGTCGCCGGGGCGTCGACGTGCTTGGCCCGCTCGCTCGCGTGCTGGCCGGTGAGCTCGCCGTAGACGAATGCTCCGATCATGTAATTGTGCGGCACGCAGGCCAGGTCGCCGGCCGCGTACAGGCCGTCGACGGTGGTGGCGCCGTTCTCGTCGACCCACACCCCCGACGCCGAATGCCCACTGCACAAACCGATTTCGGAGATGTGCATCTCGATGTCGTGGGTGCGGTAGTCGTGGCCGCGGTTGGCGTGGAAGGTGCCGCGCGTCGGCCGCTCGGTGGTATGCAGGATCGACTCGAGGGTGTCGACCGTCTCCTCGGGCAGATGTGAGACCTTCAGATAGATCGGGCCGCGGGCGGATTCGATCTCGTGTTTCACTTCACTCATCATGTCGCCGGACCAGTAGTCGGAGTCGACGAACCGATCGCCGTCGGCGTTGACCTGGTAGCCGCCGAACGGATTGGCGACGTAGGCACACGCCGGGCCGTTGTAGTCCTTGATGAGCGGATTGATCTGGAAGCACTCGATACCCGACAGTTCCGCACCGGCGTGATACGCCATCGAGTACCCGTCGCCCGCGTTGGTCGGATTCTCGTATGTGCCATACAGATACCCGGATGCGGGCAGTCCCAACCGGCCGCACGGGCCCGTCGCCAGGATGACCGACTTGGCGCCGACGACGTAGAACTCGCCGGTGCGCGTGTGCAGCGCGACGGCGCCGATCGCGCGACCGTTCTCGGTCAGTACCCGGACCGGCATCAGGCGGTTCTCGATCGTGATCTTCTCCCGCATCTCCTTGCGCCGCAACACCCGATAGAGAACTTTCTTGACGTCTTTGCCCTCCGGCATCGGCAACACGTACGAGCCGGAACGATGCACGCGGCGCACCGCGTACTCGCCGTACTCGTCCTTCTCGAACTTCACCCCGTAGCGTTCGAGCCGCGAGATCATCGCGAAACCTCTGGTGGCCGTTTGATAGACGGTGCGCTGATCGACGATGCCGTCGTTGGCGCGGGTGATTTCGGCGACGTAGTCCTCCGGCGAGGCCTTCCCGGGGATGACGGCGTTGTTGACACCGTCCATGCCCATGGCCAGTGCGCCGGAATGGCGGACATGGGCCTTGTCGAGAAGGAGCACCCGCGCGCCGTTCTCGGCTGCGGTGAGCGCGGCCATCGAACCGGCGGTGCCGCCGCCGATGACGAGTACATCGCAGTCGAGGCGCTGCGCGTCGTCGACGCCGGGTGCCGTGAAGGGTTGCGGCGCAATGCTTTCGGTAGGTGAACTCATGCGATGGCCTTACTGTGTGTGCCGGCGGGGGCGGTGAGTGCGGCGGCGACGGCGCCGCGCGCCGCCGAATTGTCGGCGGCGGGCGTGCGCGGGTGTGGTACCGGGACGATCGCCCGCGCCGGTTCGCCCGCGTTGCCGAGAACGACGACGCGGTCGCCGAGGAGGACCGCCTCATCGATGTCGTGCGTGACGAAGACGACGGTGGCGGGATGGGCGTCGAGTGTGCGAATCAGTAACTGCTGCATCGATGTTCGCGTCTGGGCGTCGAGCGCGCCGAACGGTTCGTCCATCAGCACCGCGCGCGGCGCGCCGGCGAGGCCGCGCGCGAGTTGGACTCGCTGGCGCATCCCGCCCGACAGTTCCCGGGGAAGGTGGTCCGCGAACCCGTCGAGGCCGATCTCAGCGATCCAGCGATGGGCTTCGGCGCGGCGATCTTTGCGCGCAACACCGCGCAGGGTGAGAGCGAGGTCGATGTTGCGGCGCACGGTACGCCACGGATGCAAGGCGTCGTCCTGGAACACCATCGCGCGGTCGCGGGAGGTTCCGACGACCGGATCGCCGTCGGCGGCAATGGATCCCGCGTCGATCGGGCGCAGCCCCGCGATGGCCCGCAGCAGAGTGGACTTTCCGCAGCCGGACGGCCCGGTGACCACCAGGATCTCGCCGCTGGGAATGATGAGGTGGAGATCGTCGATGATGGTGCGGGCACCGTGACGCAGCGTCACGCCGGACAGGGTGAGGTCGGTGCTCATGTTTCCTCAGCGCTCCTCGCCGCGCGGCAGCCACGCTGTGACGCGGCGTCCGACTATTTCGATTGCGCCCGAGGTCAATACACCGAGGGCGGCGATGGTGAACATCCCGACGAATACGCCGGGGTAATCGACGACGGTGTACGACTGCCAGGTCCGGTACCCGACGCCGAGGCGGCCGGAGATCATCTCCGCGGAGATCAAGCAGATCCATGCCACGCCCATGCCGACCGAGAGCCCGCCGAAGACACCGGGCATGATGCCCGGAAGAATCACCCGAAGCACCACGTCGCGTCGAGTGCCGCCCATCGTGCGGACCGATTCCTCCCAAATCGTGGGCAGCGCGCGCACCGCGTGCCGAGTGGATACGACGATGGGGAACAGTGCCGCGACGAACGTGATGAACACCATGCCCGCTTCGTCGGTCGGGAAGATCAGAATTGCGATGGGTACCAACGCGATCGCGGGAACGGGACGGGCCAGCTCGGTCAGCGTGCCGAGGGTGTCGCCGGCGAGAGCCGAGCGGCCCAGCGCGATGCCGAGCGGAATCCCGACCGCGGTGGCCAGCGCGAAGCCGACGCCGATGCGGATCAGCGACTGCCCCAGATCGAGGTAGTACTCGCCGCCGTGCAGCCGCCGCCACCACGCCGACGCGACCTCGGTGGGTGCCGGAATGGTGTCGAAGTGCAGCCACAGTACGACGTCGGCGGTGGCGAGCCACTGCCACAGGGCAAGTGCCGCAACGACTGTCGCCACCCGAAGCGGCCAGCGCCACGAGCTGCGCGGCACCCGCGCCGAGCGCGTCGTCGCCGCTGCGGTTGCGGACGGCGCCGCTGCGGACGACGTCGGACCGGTCGTGCGCAGCGTGTCCGGGTAGGTTCCGGCGGTCATTGCTTGACCTCGGTGAGCGCCTGGTCGTAGCTCACCACGACGGCTCCCGGATGCGACCGCTGGTAGGTTCGGGCGCTGTCGTCGGTGGTGAACGCCTGGTAAGTCGCACCGTCGTGCAGCCAGATGGAGTGGTCGGCGAACCAGCGGGTGCCCAGGACGGGGTCGGTGATGTAGGCCGCTGTGATCTTGGCGCCGGATGCCCTGGCGGACTGTACGAGTCGGAGCAGTGCGGTGGCGTCGGAAACCTTCTTGGTCTCGGTGCCGGTGTACCAGACCTCGCCTGATGCCTCGCCGCTGACGGAGTCGCTCCCCGACTGACCGCCCGCTCGGTTGAGGAGTGCGGTGTAGTCGCCGCCGGTCTCGGTCACCGCCGTGCGCAGCGGGCCGTCGTTGACGAAGGTGGACAGATCGACCGGATTGGGAAAGGAGCCAATGGATTTCAGGTATGCCTTGTCACCGTTGAGGGCGGCGATCAGCGACGGTTTGAGGGCCGGGTTGAAGTCGGTGCCGCCTGGACCGTTGTAGAGGTAGACCACCTCGGCGGGCAGGCCGCTGGCTTTGGCGACGGTCTGCGAGGCGGCGAGCGGGTCCGCGGCCAGTGCCTTGGTGGCGTCGAGTTGCGCTTTGAGGAACGCGTCGATCACCTCGGGGTGTCCTTTGGTGAACGCGTTGCGCGCGATGGTGCCGTGCAGCGTCGGAACGCCCAGCTGCGCACCGTCGTAGACGAGTCGTGCCTTGTTCTGGAAGACCAGCAGGCCGGGCCATGCCACGAACTGGGCGAGCGCGTCGACCTTGCCCGCCTCCAGCGCGGACGACCCCACCTGTGGCTGCTGGTTGGTGATGTCGACGTCGGTGGCGTCGATGCCTGCCTGCTTCAAGCCGGCGAGCAAGGTGCCGTGGCCAGCCGATCCGACGCTCGCGGACACCCGTTTGCCGGCGAGGTCGCGGATCGAGGTGATGGGCGAATCCGGTTTGGCGACAACCATGTTCAGCGATCCCCGGGGCGACGAGCCGGTGACCGCCAGGACCGACGTCGCCGTGGCGGGGTTGGCGTCGGCACGGGACCCGTTGATCAGCAACGGATAATCCCCCATGGAGCCGATGTCGATCTTTCCGGCGATCATGCCGGTGGTGATGGGTGCGCCGGTGTCGTAGTCCTCCCAGCGCACCTTGTAGTGCTTGCCGGTCTTCTCGGTGACTTCGTCGAGACGTTTCTCCAGGTCACCGCGGGCGCGCAGCAGCGTGCCCGCCGTGACGGTGTTGATGGTCTTGGACTGGTACCCGACCACGACCTGCGTGGCGTCGGCGGAGTCGTCGCCGGACAGGGAGCAGCCGGCGACGGTGAGAGTCGCCGCCGTCACCAACGCGAACAACGGGGCGAGGCGAGTGAGCGGAGTGTTTCTGGGCATGGCGGAACCTCACGGGCTGTGATGGGCTGAGCGGGCTGTGAAAGACGTTGTGGTGCTGTGATGTTCGGCGGGTATCAGCGCAGCAGGTAGGGCATGTTGACGGTGACCGCGCCGGTGGGGCAGCGAATGGCGCACGGCCCGCAGTACCAGCACTCGTCGACGTGCATGAACGCCTTGCCCGACTCGGGGTTGATGGCCAGCGAATCGAGGGGACACACCTCCACGCACAATGTGCACCCCTCGATGCACAGTGACTCGTCGATGGTGACCGGAACGTCGGAGCGGGTATTGATGAGTGTCATGGTCAGTCCCCTGATCTGATGGTGTCGCGGAAGGCTGTGGCGTGCAACGAGATTCGATCGCTGCGCATACGGATGTATTCGAGGTCGACCGGCCGCGCGTGCGGGCCGAGCGAAGTGAGCCGCTCCAGCAGCAGGATGGCCGTGCCGGGCGGAACGTCGAGGTTGGCCGCCGAATGCGGGTCGGCGTTAGCGGCTTCGACGCTTTGCTGCGCGGAGTGCAGGCGCTGTCCGGAGATCTGTTCGAGCAGCGCGAAGACATCGTTGTTCTCGATGTCGTGGGCGATCAGCGGGATGCCGAGGTCGGGGACGAGGTAGGTCAGGTCGAGGCTCACCGGTTCGTCGTTGAGGAGCCGGATCCGTTCGATGTAGACGGCTTCGACGCCGGTCTCCAGGCGCAGCCGGCGGGCCACCGCCGCAGGCGGCCGCAGCAGTGTCGCCACCCGCACCTCGTTGCGGACGTCGCCGTGACTGACGAGTGTCTCCTTCAATCCGCGCAGGGCGTCGAGCCCGTGTTCGGCTTTGCGTCGAACGACGTGGGTGCCGACACGCGGGGCACGGTCGATGAGCCCCTCCGCGGCGAGAATCGACAGCGCATCGCGCACCACATTGCGGGAGACGCCGAATTCCGCAGACAGGTCACGTTCGTCCAATGACCCGGTGTGCTCGCCCCGGTCGATTCCGCGGCGCAGCACGTCGCTGACGACGCGGGCGTCGTCAGCGCGGACGCGGCGTGTGTCAGCGCGTCCGATTTCGGTCCTGATCTGCATGAATAGGCAGCGTAGGGCCATTGGGCGAGGCGCCGGGGCGGCGTCGAAGACACCCTTGACGCACCTGCGGTCATTACGCCACCCCGGCGTGGACGCCGATCCTCGCGACCTGCGGGTACGTCGAATGAGCAGGGCATTGCGCCACCTCGCGGTACGCCGTCGGGAATTGAACCCAGCGTGCGCGAAAGTGACGGCGAGCAGACGCGACCCGACTCTGAGATGATCGCGGCGCCGACGTCGTCGGCGTGCCCCACGTGCGTCGGGGTACCTCCACGACGTCCCCTAAACTGGTCCGAGTGAGCGCACACCCCGATACCGTGTCCGACGCTGCGGCCTCCGCAGATCTGCCCCAGCCCTACCGTGAACTCGGTCTCAAGGACGACGAGTACGCGCGTATCAAGGAAATTCTCGGTCGTCGCCCCACTGACGCCGAGCTCGCGATGTATTCGATCATGTGGTCTGAGCACTGCAGCTACAAGTCGTCGAAGGTTCACCTGCGGTACTTCGGCGAGACCACGACCGACGAGATGCGTTCGCGCATGTTGGCCGGTATCGGGGAGAACGCCGGCGTCGTCGACATCGGCGACGGCTGGGCGGTGACGTTCAAGGTCGAATCACACAATCACCCGTCGTATGTCGAGCCGTATCAGGGGGCGGCGACCGGTGTCGGAGGAATCGTCCGCGACATCATGGCGATGGGCGCGCGCCCGATCGCGGTGATGGACCAGCTGCGCTTCGGCGCGGCCGATCACCCCGACACTCGCCGGGTCGTCGACGGCGTGGTCCGCGGCATCTCCGGCTACGGCAACTCGCTCGGTCTGCCCAACGTCGGCGGCGAGACCGTCTTCGACCCGAGCTACCAGGGCAACCCGCTCGTCAACGCGCTGTGCGCGGGCGTGCTGCGCACCGAGGACCTCAAGCTGGCCTTCGCCTCCGGCGCGGGCAACAAGATCATCCTGTTCGGTGCGCGCACCGGACTCGACGGCATCGGCGGTGTGTCGGTGCTGGCGTCGGAGACGTTCGACGACGGCGACGATTCGGGGCCGAACCGGAAGAAGTTGCCGAGTGTGCAGGTCGGTGACCCGTTTACCGAGAAGGTGCTCATCGAGTGCTGTCTCGACCTGTACCGGGCCGGCATCGTGGTAGGGATCCAGGATCTCGGTGGAGCCGGGTTGTCTTGTGCCACTTCGGAATTGGCTGCGGCCGGCGATGGCGGCATGCATATCGACCTCGACTTGGTGCCGATGCGCGCGGTGGGCATGACCCCGGCCGAGGTGCTGTCGAGCGAGTCGCAGGAACGCATGTGCGCCGTCGTCGCGCCGGAGAACGTCGAGCGCTTCATGGACGTGTGCCGCAAGTGGGATGTGCTGGCGACGGTGATCGGTGAGGTGACCGACGGTGAGCGCCTGATCATCGACTGGCACGGCGAGACCGTCGTCGACGTTCCGCCGCGCACCGTCGCACACCAGGGCCCGGTGTATGAGCGTCCCGTCGAGCGGCCCGCGTCGCAGGACGAGGTGATCGCGTCGACGACAGCGGGCCTGGCCCGGCCCTCGACGTCGGATGAGTTGCGCGCGACGACTCTGGAGTTGCTCGCCTCCCCGGCGCTGTGCAGCCGCAAGTTCATCACCGAGCAGTACGACCGCTACGTCCGCGGCAACACTGTCCTGGCCGAGAACGCCGACTCGGGTGTCATCCGCATCGACGAAGAGACCGGTCGCGGCATCGCGTTGGCCACCGACGCGTCGGGCCGCTACACCTTCCTCGATCCGTACCGCGGTGCGCAACTGGCGCTGGCCGAGGCGTATCGCAATGTCGTGGTGACCGGTGCGACGCCGTCGGCCGTGACCAACTGCCTCAACTTCGGATCGCCCGAGGACCCCGCCGTGATGTGGCAGTTCCAGCAGGCGGTCCGCGGCCTCGCCGACGGCTGCGCACAGCTCGGGATCCCGGTGACCGGCGGAAACGTCAGCTTCTACAACCAGACCGGCTCGACGCCGATTCTCCCGACTCCGGTCGTCGGCGTGCTGGGTGTGATCGACGACGTGCGACGCCGTACTCCCGTCGGTATTGGCACCGAACCCGGCGAGACGCTGATCCTGCTCGGCGAGACTCGCGATGAGTTCGACGGATCGATCTGGTCGCAGGTGGTTCACGACCATCTCGGCGGTGTGCCACCGATCGTCGATCTCACCCACGAGCAGCTGCTCGGTGAGATCCTGGTAGCGGCGTCTCGCGACGGCCTGATCTCGGCCGCCCACGACCTCTCCGAAGGCGGACTGATCCAGGCGGTCATCGAGGCGGCACTCGCCGGTGAGACCGGTTGTCGGGTCATTCTGCCGGAGGGCGCGGATCCGTTCGTCACCCTGTTCTCCGAATCGGCGGGCCGCGTGCTGGTCGCGGTTCCGCGGACCGAGGAGTCACGTTTTTCGGCGATGCTCGATGCCCGCGGCATGCCGTGGACCCGGATCGGCGTCGTCGATCAGGGCAGCGACGCGGTCAGCGTTCAAGATCATTTCGAGATTCCGCTGGCCGAACTGCACGAGACGTTCGAGCGGACTCTGCCGGCTCTGTTCGGCTGAAGTATCGCGGCTGCGCCGGTCGTCGATCGGCGCAGCGGGTTGTCGCCTGTGGATTGAGGGAGTGCAGCGAGTCGAAATCATGGTGGCACTATCGATTTCGGTCAGTGCTGGGGTGGTTTCGACTCGTTGCGCTCGCTCAACCAGCGGGAGGGGCTTCGTTTCGCTCAACCGACGGGGAGGGGGCTTCGTTTGGCTCAACCGGCGGGAGGGGCTGGGCTTCGCTCAGCCGGCGGGAGGGGCTTCGTTTCGCTCAACCGACGGGGAGGGGGCTTCGTTTGGCTCAACCGGCGGGAGGGGCTGGGCTTCGCTCAGCCGGCGGGAGGGGCTTCGTTTCGCTCAGCCGGCGGGAGGGGCTTCGTTTCGCTCAGCCGGCGGGAGGGGCTGGGGCTTCGTTTCTCTCAGCCGGCGGGAGTGCGGCGGTTGCGCCTCACCTATTCGAATACCTCCGTCATTTGGACGGCAGAGGTCGCCACCGGGTCCTCTCGCGGAGATCCGTCGGGTTTAGTACTCTCGACGCACTCACACTGATCGATCGCTGTGATCTGTTTGATCGGAGCCTCGATCAGGTTCATGCGCATCCCGACGAAGGCAGGACTCTTCGATGACCAGCCCATATGGCAGCGGCGACAACAACGATCCGTATAGCAAGCAGCCGCACGACCCGCAGCAGCCGCAGTACGGGCAGCAGCCACCGCAGTACGGACAGCAGCCGCAATATGGGCAGCCGCCGCAGTATGGACAACAGCCGCAGTACGGGCAGCCGGCCCAGCCCTACGGGGCGGCTCCGCAGTTCGGCGCTCCCGGCGGGACGCCTCCCGCGGACAACCTGGTGTGGGGGATCGTCGTCACCGTTCTGGGCGTCATCTGCTGTGCCTGGTTGCCGCTTCCGTTCGGCATCGTGTCGATCGTCAAGGCGACGTCGGTGAAGAAGCTTTGGGCCGCAGGCGATTTCGCCGGTGCGCAGGCTGCCGCCGACGATGCGAAGAAGTGGGCGATCTGGGGCGCCATCGCGTGGGTGATCGGTTTCGTCATCGCCATCATCATCAACGTCGCGTACGGCGGTATCTGGTTTGCGAGTAGCCGCTGATGACTTATCCCAATGATCCGTACGGTCAGCAAGACCCATACGGCCAGCAGCCTCAATACGGCCAACCGCAATACGGGCAGCCACAATACGGTCAACCGCAGTACGGTCAACCGCAATACGGAATGCCGATGGGCCCGGAGCCCGACAACAACCTCGTGTGGGCGATTCTGTGCACGGTGCTGTGCTGTCTGCCGCTCGGCATCGTCGCGATTGTGAAATCGACGTCGGTGAGCAAATTGTGGGCGACCGGAGATTACGCGGGTGCTCAGCGTGCGGCCGACGAGGCGAAGAAGTGGGCGATGTGGGGCGCGATCATTTCGGTGGTCGTCTATGTGCTCGCAATCATCGCCTATGTCGTCTTTTTCGTTATTCTCGTGGGTGTCGCCAGCACCGTCCCCGACTACACTCCCTCGTATACCTACACCTATACGACTCCGAGTTACTGAGGAAGACCCCTGACCCGAACTGATTCTCCGCAAACCCGGCCGGTACCGTTCACCGACCGGGTTCTCGGTGCGGTCAGCAAGGTGAGTCATCACAAGATCGCCGGGCCCGCTGTCGTCGTGGGGCTGGCGACAGTCGGCTGCGTGGGAATCTGGTTCGCCGATCCGACGACGCCGGGCGGGCCTGCGCCGGTGTGCCCGACGAAGTTGCTGTTCGGAATCGACTGCCCGGGGTGCGGATCGTTGCGGGCGATCTATTCGCTGCTGCACGGTGACCTGGGCGCGGCCATTCGGTACAACGCTGTCGGCGTCGTCTGCATGGCGTTGCTGCTCTGGGCTTTTGGGGCATACTGCATCGGATTGTGGCGCGGGCGCCGAGTTCGCAGCTGGCAGCATCAGCGCTGGGCGGCGGTCACCTTCCTGGTCATGATCGGGGTGTGGTTCGTCATCCGCAACATCCCGGTATATCCGTTCAGCGTATTGAAAGTGTGAGTTCAGGCGTCGGCGGCGACGATCGGCCGATAATGTTCGACTTCCGGGAATGGGTCATAGAAATGATGGAGAAGTTCGCGCCATCGGTGATAGTCCGACGATTTCCGGAAGCCGACGGTGTGCGCTTCCAGTGATTCCCATTCGACGATAAGCAGATAATTCGATGGTGATTCGATGCCACGCGACAATGTCAGCGAGCAGAATCCCGGCATTGCCGAAATAATCGATCTGGCCTGAGCGAAAGCGGTCTCGAATTCAACTTCCGTTCCCGGGCGAACCGGTAGGACGACGTGTTCGACGATCATGACCACCACGCTAACCGCTGCGACGACGCCGGTAGCGGCAGACGAGCACAGACGCAGGTATTCTGGCGAGAATCGCCGGTATTTGAAGATCGCCGCGGATGCGAGCATTGGAGTTCTGATGAGTTATGACCCGTACGGTCGGCAGCCCGATCAACAACAGCCCTATCAACAACAGCAGCCGCCGACCGGACAGCAGTTCGGTCAGCCGGGATTCGGTCAGCCGCAGCCTTACGGTCAGCAGCCTTATGGTCAGCAACCCGGCTTTGGCACGCAACCCGGCTACGGTCAGCAACCCGGTTACGGTCAGCAACCCGGCTATGGTCAGCCGCAGCCTTACGGTCAGCAGTATCCGGGTGCGCCGACGCCGGACTATGCGGCATACGGCCAGCAGTACGGACAGCCGGGACTCGGGGGTTACCCGTATCAGCCCAAACCGTCGGGTGCGACGGCCACGACCGCGGCGGTGCTGGCCTTCCTGGGCGTCGTACACATGGTGGTGATTCTCGTCGGTGCCGGTATCGCCATGGCTGCTGGTTCACAACTCAACCTGAGCGAGTTCGGCGGTGGGTTCACGGCGATCATGATCGGCGAGATCGTTGTCGCGATCGTCGTCGGCGCGCTGCTCACCGCGGGAGGTGTACAGATCTTGCGGCATCGATTGACCGGCCGGACGTTGATTACCGCGGGTTGCAGCGTATTCATCGCGCTATCGCTGATCGGAAACATCGTCAGCTGGGCGATGTGGGGATCGGTCATTGGCGGGACGGGGCTGTCGTCGGACACGAAAGCCGGTTATGCCGCCGGATCTGTCGTCGGTGCGCTGTGCTTTCTGCTATTCCCCGTCATCACCCTGGTTCTCGCGTGCGCCCCGTCGACCAAGAAGTGGATCCTGGCAAACTGAAACGTGTTCTACTTGAGTCCTCTACTGTCGAAGCATGACTCTGCGAATCGTCGAATGGTCGACGGGAACTGTCGGACGCCACGCCATCGCGGGAATCGATGCGCACCCAGACCTTGAACTGGTCGGCGTGTGGGTGTCGGATCCGGGCAAGGTCGGACGCGACGCCGGCGACCTCGCCGGCCTGGGGCGCGAACTCGGCGTCGTCGCGACCGATGATCGCGAGGCGCTGTTCGCGTTGAAGCCCGACGCGATCGTGCATACGGCGATGACCGACGATCGGATCATCGAGGCCATCGATGATCTGGTTTCGTTCCTGGAAGCCGGCATCAACGTCGTGTCGAGCGGGCCGGTTGTCCTGCAGTATCCGATGGGAGTGATCCCCGAGCAGATGGTGAACAGGATCGTCGAGGCGGGTAGAGCCGGCGGGGCGAGCCTGCACGTCAACGGCATCGACCCTGGATTCGCGAATGATGTTCTGCCACTTGCCATGACAAGCTTGTCGCAGCGCATCGACGAAGTGCGCTGTCAGGAGATCGCCGACTACTCCACCTACTACCAGCCGGTCGTGATGAAGCAGATCTTCGGCTTCGGCGAGCCGATGGACACCACGCCGATGCTGCTCAATCCGGGGGTGTTGTCGCTGGCGTGGGGCAGTGTGGTTCGGCAACTCGCCGCGGGGCTGGGCGTGACGCTCGACGAGCCGCTCGTCGAGCGGGTGGAACGCGTTGCGGCAGAACGGGATTACTCGACGGTCTCGGTGGACGTCGCAGCCGGCACGATGGCCGCGTTGCGCTTCGAGGTGGTCGGGCAGGTGGGCGGTGTCGATCGAATCGTGTTGGAGCACTACACCCGGACGCACCCCGATCAGTGTCCGACGTGGCCGAAACCGGCCAAGGGCGACGGCTGCTATCGCGTCATCGTCAGCGGCGAACCCGACATGGAAGTCGAGTTCACCCACCACGGTGAGAACGGCGACCACAATGTGTCCGGCATGATCGTGACGGCTCAGCGCCTGATCAACGCGGTCGGGGCGGTGGTCGCCGCCGCACCGGGGTTGGTAACGGCGCTCGACCTTCCGATGGTGTCCGGGCGGGGACTGGTGGCGCGAGCGTAAGACCCCGCCGCGCGGCCGTCACAACGCCCAGGTGTGCGCCGGCTCTCCCTCATGCATGAGCGCGACATAGTCGGCGAGCATCCCCGCCAGCGCGGTGGCCCGATCGTCGCCCGCTGCCTCGCGCGCGCTGACCGAACGACGCTGCCACTCCGAGCCGGTCTGGCGTGACAGGCATCGGCCTTCGATCACCGACAGGTACCGGGATCGGGCTTTGGCGGAGACGCCGAACGACTGCAGCCCGGCGTCGGCGATCGGCAGCAGCTTGCGCAGGGTGAGCTCGTCCGGGCGTACCCAGCCGACCTTCGGCCAATACAGTTGTGCGCCAAAGCCTTCGCGGGCGCCGGAGTGCAGGTTCTCGGCGGCGGCGTCGAACGACATCTGCGACCAGACCGGCCGATCCTGCTCGACGAGCCCGCGCAGCAGTCCGTAATAGAAGGCGGCGTTGGCCATCGTGTCGACGACGGTCGGTCCGGCCGGCAGTACGCGGTTCTCGACGCGCAGGTGCGCATGGCCGTCGACGACGTCGTAGACCGGACGGTTCCACCGGTACACGGTTCCGTTGTGCAGGCGCAGTTCATCGAGGTTGGGGATGCCGCCGTGCTCGAGTACGTCGAGCGGGTTGATGTCGGTGGAGACCGGCAGCAGGGCGGGGAAGTAGCGGGTGTTCTCCTCGAACAGGTCGAAGATGGTGGTGATCCACCGCTCGCCGAACCACACGCGGGGGCGGACGCCCTGGTTCTTGAGTTCCAACGGCCGTGTGTCGGTCGCCTGTTCGAAGACGGCGATCCGACTCTCGTGCCACAGTGCCGAACCGGCGAAGAACGGCGAGTTGCCCGACAGTGCGACCTGAATTCCCGCGATGGCTTGTGCCGCGTTCCAATGGTCGGCGAAGTCTTCGGGGGCGACGCGCAGATGCAACTGCAACGACGTGCACGCGGCTTCTGGAACGATCGAATCGGTGGTCAACCGCAACCGTTCGGGCTTGCTGTCGGAGTCGAGCTCGACGCCGGTGATGTCGATCTCGATGTCTTCGCCGCGCGCGGCGAAGATCTGCTCGTTGAGCAGTCCGTAACGGGGATTCGCCGACAGGGCTTGATCGGAGAAGTGCTCCGCGGTCAGCGTCGGCAGCATGCCGGTCATCACGAGATGCGTGTCGATCGCCGCGGCACGAGCCTCGGCGTTGTTCAGAGAGGCCCGCAACTGTTGTTCGAGGGCGAGCGTCTCGTCATCGGTCAGCGGCCGCGGCGCGACATTGATCTCGATGTTGAACTGGGCGAGCTCGGTCTGAAAGTCCGGGTCGGCGATGCTGTCGAGCACGGCGGCGTTGGCGAGCGCCGGCGCCATCTCGGCGTCGACCAGGTTGAGCTCCACCTCCATACCGAGGAGCGGCTCGGGCGGCTTGCCGTGGTCGGTGAACAGCCCGTCGGAGAGCATTCGAGCGATCGCCTCGGTGCCGCGTGACACCTGACGTCGGAACTGGACCCGGTCGTCGCCGGTGAATGTGCGTTTCGCCACATCGATACCCATCGCATAATCGTGCAACACCGACGGGGCGACTCGTGGCGAAAATCGGGTGATCGGGTGGGCGTCGACGCCCGGGTTGCCGTTTCCGATCGTCCGTCGAGCAGTGGCAGCGTTGCGACGTCGGCTTGCGGCACCTCGATACACCGAAGCTCGCGAGCTCGCTTCGGCACTCGGTGAGCGGGAGGGGGCGGTGCTGGGCGAGCGGGGTGGCACTCGGTGAGCGGGAGGGGGGTGCTCGGCGAGCGGGCGGCACTCGGTGAGCGGGAGGGGTGGTGCTGGGCGAG
This sequence comes from Gordonia asplenii, assembly GCF_012933505.1. Lineage (GTDB taxonomy): Bacteria > Actinomycetota > Actinomycetes > Mycobacteriales > Mycobacteriaceae > Gordonia > Gordonia asplenii. The sequence continues at coordinate 46,912 of NZ_JABBNB010000035.1, read as the reverse complement.
CGGGCGGCACTCGGTGAGCGGGAGGGGTGGTGCTGGGCGAGCGGCCGTGGCTTCGGTGTGCTGTTCGCCACACCGGCGCCGTCGGGGGCGTCGGGCACCATAGACGGGTGACTCGCCCGAAAACAGTTGATCCTGCGCAGATGCGCGCCGCCGTGCTGGCGACCGTCGACTGGCTTGCCGACGACACCGTCGAGCAGCCCGATCGAGCGACGTTGGCGGCGGCCGTGCGGCAGTCGGCACGGACCCTCGCGCAGCTGGCTCCGGGCGCATCGGTCGAGGTCCGCGTTCCGCCGTTCGTCGCGGTGCAGTGCATCGCCGGACCTCGGCACACACGTGGGACGCCGCCCAACGTCGTCGAGACGACGCCTCGAACATGGCTCGCGCTGGTCGCCGGGCTGGCCGATTTCGACGACGCGGTGGCTCGTGGCGACGTCTCCGCATCCGGGTCGCGGGCCGGTGAGGTGGGCGATCACCTGCCCCTGATCCGGGTTCGAGGGCACGGCGTCGGGGATTAATATCGGCCGTTTCCCGCGTTGTCAGATTCGGAGTTGGTGCTGACCGGCCGGTAGACTGAGCCCTGCGCCTCCCCGCACCAGCCCACCCAACCCGGGAGTCCTTGTGGCAGACATGTCAGTTAACACCCCGAATCTTCTTGTCTCCGAAGATGTTTCGGAGAACGAGCCGCGCGAAGAGTGTGGTGTGTTCGGAGTGTGGGCACCTGGCGAAGACGTCGCCAAGCTCAGCTACTACGGCCTGTACGCGCTGCAGCACCGCGGTCAGGAAGCGGCGGGCATCGCGGTGGGTGACGGCTCGCAGGTCATCGTCTTCAAGGATCTAGGCCTGGTCAGTCAGGTTTTCGACGAGCAGACCATGGCTGCGATGGTCGGTCACGTCGCCGTCGGGCACTGCCGCTACTCGACCACCGGTTCCACCACCTGGGAGAACTCCCAACCGATCTTCCGTACGACCGCCGCAGGTACCGGCGTTGCGCTCGGCCACAACGGCAACCTCGTGAACACCGCTGAACTCGCCAGCCGAGCCCGAGAGCTCGGGCTCACCGGCAACGGCGGTGCGACGTCGGATTCTGACGTCCTGGGCGCATTGCTAGCGCACGGCGCGGCCGACCGCACCATCGAGCAGGCCGCGATGGAACTGCTGCCGACGGTCAAGGGCGCCTTCTGCCTCACTTTCATGGACGAGAACACGCTGTATGCGGCGCGTGATCCGCACGGGGTGCGTCCGCTGTCACTCGGCCGCCTCGACCGCGGCTGGGTGGTCGCCTCGGAGACCGCGGCCCTCGACATCGTCGGCGCCTCCTTCGTCCGCGACATCGAACCCGGTGAACTCCTGGCCATCGATGCCGACGGCGTGCGCACCAAGCGGTTCGCCGAGCCGACGCCGAAGGGCTGCGTGTTCGAATACGTCTACCTCGCCCGACCGGACAGCGTGATCAACGGCCGCAGCGTGCACGCCACCCGCGTCGACATCGGACGCCGCCTTGCCCGGGAACACCCGGCCGACGGCGACCTGGTGATTCCGGTCCCGGAGTCGGGGACGCCCGCGGCGGTCGGCTACGCGCAGGAGTCGGGCATTCCCTACGGCCAGGGGCTGATGAAGAACGCTTACGTCGGACGGACCTTCATCCAGCCGTCGCAGACCATCCGGCAGCTGGGCATCCGCCTCAAGCTGAATCCGCTCAAAGACGTGATCCGCGGTAAACGCCTTGTGGTAGTTGATGATTCGATCGTCCGCGGAAACACGCAGCGGGCGTTGATCCGGATGTTGCGCGAGGCGGGCGCCGCCGAGGTGCACGTGCGTATCGCGTCGTCGCCGGTCCGTTGGCCCTGCTTCTACGGCATCGACTTCGCGTCACCCGCGGAGCTGATCGCCAACGGCATGGAGTCCGAAGAGGGCATGGTCGACGGTGTCCGGCAGGCCATCGGCGCCGACTCGCTCGGCTACATCAGCGCGGACGAGATGATCAACGCGACCCACCAGCCGGCGTCGAAGCTGTGCGCCGCCTGCTTCGACGGGAAGTATCCGATCCCGCTGCCGAGAGAGACGTCGATGGGCAAAGCGGTGCTCGAGACGATGCTGAAGAACGCGGCCGAGGATCTCGGCGACGGCCCGAAGGTCGATCCGCTGACCACCGCCAACGACAATGTCAGCGCGATCATGCGTCCGTGATGTAACGCGTGACGCGCCGCACAGGAGAGCCGACGTGACTGTCTGTCCGAGCGGCCGGTCGGGTAGCGTAAAGCCGGTCTGTCCGAGCGGCAGGTCTTCTTTCACTCGATCTCGCAGGAGTCCATCACCATGTCCGATCGCGATGCCGGTCACTACGACGCACCTTCGGCTGGAGCTTCCTACGCAGCGGCCGGCGTCGACATCGACGCAGGTGAACGCGCGGTCGAATTGTTCAAGCCGCACGCCAAACGTGCGACCCGACCCGAGGTGATGGGCGGTCTCGGCGGATTCGCGGGGCTGTTCGCACTGAAGGGCGACTATCGCGAGCCGGTGCTCGCGGCGTCGAGCGACGGTGTCGGCACCAAGCTCGCGGTGGCGCAGGCGATGGGCGTTCACCACACCGTCGGACGCGACCTGGTCGCCATGGTCGTCGACGACCTCGTGGTCTGCGGCGCCGAGCCGCTGTTCCTGCAGGACTACATCGCCATCGGCAAGGTCGTGCCCGAGGTAGTCGCCGACATCGTCAAAGGCATCGCCGACGGCTGCGTCATCGCCGGCTGCGCACTGCTCGGCGGTGAGACCGCCGAACACCCCGGTCTGATGGAAGACGGCCACTACGACATCTCGGCGACCGGCGTCGGTGTGGTCGAGGCGGATTCGATTCTGTCCGCCGAGAAGGTTCGCCCCGGCGACGTCGTGATCGCGATGGGATCGTCGGGTCTGCACTCCAACGGCTACTCGCTGGCCCGCAAGGTGTTGCTGGACTGGGGACACATGGACGTCAACGGGCACGTCGAGGAGTTCGGCCGAAGCCTGGGCGAGGAGTTGCTGGAGCCGACGCGCATCTACGCGCGTGATTGCCTCGCACTCGCCGCCGAGACCGACGTCCGCACCTTCGCGCACATCACCGGCGGCGGGTTGGCCGACAACTTGGGCCGCGTCCTCCCGCCGGGACTCGTCGCCGAGCTCGACCGCGGCACCTGGTCACCCGCGCCGATCTTCTCGATGATCGCGCAGCGGGGACGAGTGGCACGCGAAGAGATGGAGCGCACCTTCAACATGGGTGTCGGGATGGTCGCCATCGTCGCGCCCGAAGACACCGATCGCGCACAGGCGGTGCTGACCGCCAAGCACGTGAACAACTGGGTGCTGGGCTCGATCAAGCGCGCGGGCGAATCGACCGACGGCGCGAAGACCGGGTCGGCGCTCTTGCTGGGCGAACACTCGCGGTTCTGACCACGCGGTAAGGGTCAACAGGCCGGTTCCTCGTGCTGAAATGCACGCGGAGCCGGCCGGCTGCGTTTCTGGAAGGACGTGCGCTGAATCGAACGACGGCGTCGGCGGCATGCGTTTTCGACAGGGACCCGCATGCGCCGAAGTCGACGTACGACTCAGCATGAGATGACTTTCGTGGCACGAATGCCACGCGTGAAGGCAACACACGTTCACCCGACTTGCTTGCACAAGTCGGGTGATTAGCGGTTGCGCCCCCGTAGGGCGGAGAACTACCTCAGGAGGGGAAGGTGGTTAGTCGCGTCAAGCGCGACGCCACTCGTCTTCTTCAGCCCAATCGTCCACCGGATCGTGTCGTTCCGGTGCACCGGACCCGGACAGCTCGCGTTGCAAGCTGTCGAAGTCGGTGTTGGGTGTGGAGTACTTGAGCTGACGAGCAACTTTCGTCTGCTTTGCCTTTGCCCGGCCGCGGCCCATTTGGGACCCCCTCGCACAATGACGGGGCGACCAAACTGGTGGCGGCCCCGTTCTAGGTTAGGAATTTCTGTCGTGATGAACAGTCTAGCGCGCTCGCGACGATAATGCGGACTCACACCCCAGGTGTGGCGAAAAGTCCGGCGGGCGGTCGGCCATCGTCCCAGTCCGAGCGCTACCGAGCGGTATCGGATTGTGTGCCACGCAACTTCGCGACAGCCGCCCGGCCGGCCTGAATCCGGTCGTCGGCGGCTATCGAGTCGGGATCGATGCGGGCGGGGATCGTCACCGACGCATCCTCGGAACTGATCGCGAGGTCGGTATCGACGGGCACACCCCGCTTCACGAGAGCCAGCGCGATGGGGCCGAATTCGTAATGATCGACGACGGTGCCGACGCGACCGATCGAGCGCCCGCCGGCGAGGATCGGGTCGCCCGTGGCCGGACGGTGATCGTCGCTGCCGTCGAGGTGCAGCAGGACCAGCTGTCGAGGGGACTTGCCCAGATTGTGGACCCGCGCGACGGTCTCCTGGCCGCGGTAGCAGCCCTTGTTCACATGCACCGCGCCGTGCTCGTCGGGTCCGCCGATCCAGTTGACCTCGTGCGGGATGGTCCGCTCGTCGGTGTCGACGTCGATGCGGGGGCGTACCGCCGCGGCCCGCAACGCCTCGTAGGTCCACGTACCCGACATCGTGGCTCCGGCGTCGACGACGGCCTTCCACCAGGACGCGGCGTCGGACCGCGGAATCACGAGGTCGACGACGGGCAATGTGCGACCCTCGCCGATCGGCGGCATCAGCCGCCAGAACCCCGACGGCTCTTGGTCATGATGCAGTTCGGGAAGGTCGCCCGCGTCGTAGACCTCGGCGTCGGCGGGGATCTCCAGCAGCTCGGCCACGGTGCCGGAGCGGACGTCGGGTCCGATCACCGTCAGCACGGTCATATCGGGGCGGTCGACCGGCGTGACCTTGGCCCAGAACACCATTTTCGTGAGGAAGTCGAGCAGGCCCGGACCGTGCGGCCCCTCGGTGTCGATCCACGTGACGCCGTCGACGTCGGTGAGGACGAAATGTTCTTCGACGTGACCGCGCAGGTCGAGGGACAGGTTCTCGGCGCTGCGCCGGTCGGCGAGGTCGGCGACGAACTGACTGGAGATGGTGTGCAGCCAGGACATTCGTTCGTCGCCGTCGAGTTCGAGGACCGCGCGGTCGGCGCGGTCGATGATCGCCGACGTCGTCGTCGCCGCTCGTTGCTCACCGAACGGGTCACCGAAATGCCAGGCGACCGAGGTGCCTTCGGTGGCATCGGACCGAGGTGCTGCGACGGCACCCGCGGAGGAGAAACTGGTCAGAATCGGCGACGCGCTCACAGGCAGATCCTACCCGCGCAATTAAGGTGTTGAGCCATGGCAGATCTGATCTTGGTCACCGTCGCCGACGGTCCCACCGACGCGAGCGCGCCCCTTCTGTACGCCGACGACCTCGCCGCCGTTCGCGGCGACGGCATCTTTGAAACCCTGCTCGTCCGCGGCGGGCGCGCATGCGGCGTCGGGCGGCACCTGGATCGGCTCGCGCGCAGCGCCGCCATCGTCGACCTGCCGGTTCCCGACCGTGACGCGTTCGCCACCGCCGTCGACACGGCCGCCGGGCTGTGGACGCAACGACATGGCGTCGACGTCGAGGGACTGCTGAGGATCGTGTATTCCCGGGGGCGCGAATCGGATCCGGCGTCGGCACAGCGGCCCGGTGCGGCGACCGCCTACGTCACCGTCGGTGCGGTGCCGGCTCGTGCGGCCGCGGCTCGCACCGAGGGCGTCGCGGCGATCACGCTGGACCGCGGCTATTCGGTGGATCTCGCGCCCGCCGCGCCGTGGGCGCTGCTCGGCGCGAAGACACTCAGCTACGCGGAGAACATGGCCGCGCTACGGCACGCGGCGCGGCTCGGCTACGACGACGTGATCTATCTCAGCAGCGAGGGCATAGTGCTCGAGGGGCCGCGCTCGACCGTCGTCGCGGTCGTCGGAAAGACGCTGGTGACGCCGCCGACCGACACCGGGATCCTGCCCGGAACCACCCAGCAGGCGCTCTTCGACTACGCGCAGGCCAACGGGTGGGAGGTCACGACCGAGCGGATGCGGACCGAGGACCTCATCGCGGCGGACTCGGTGTGGATGGTCTCGAGTGTGACGCTGGCTGCGCGGATACGTCGAATCAACTCCTACGACTTCGACGTCGAGCATCCGGGCATCGACTCGATCGATCTCGGCAAGTTGGTCGACGAGGCGATCGCGGCCGACTGACACGGGGGTGTGCAGTGTCACGCCGCGGATTCAACACGATGCGTCCGCGTCGGCGCGCCGTGCTGCGGTGATGGCCCGCGAACTGCGGAAAGAGGTCGACGGCGCGGCGTGGGATTTCGGTTTTCCGACGCGGCGCGGGTGCGATGTGCGGGACAATTCATCCCACGGACGCTCGTAGGAGGACAGAAGTCCCTTGTTGGAGGCCGCGGGCGGGCGTAGCGTAGGTGACACTTCTACTACGTTCAGTAGTAGATGCGTGGATAGTCAACAGCTCGACTCACACTGCTCGCGATGGGATGCCCGAAGTGGACACCGTGTCAATGAATCTGGCCCTGGACGTCGTGGATGTCTCGCGATGGCAGTTCGGCATCACAACCGTCTATCACTTCATTCTGGTCCCGCTGACCATCGGACTCGCGCCGATGATCGCGGTGATGCAGACGGTCTGGTACGTGACCGGCAACGAGCAGTGGCTGCGCGCGACCAAGTTCTTCGGCAAGTTGTTCCTGATCAACTTCGCGCTCGGCGTCGCGACCGGCATCGTGCAGGAATTCCAGTTCGGGATGAACTGGAGTGAGTACAGCCGGTTCGTCGCCGACGTCTTCGGCGCGCCGCTGGCGTTGGAGGGGCTGGTGGCGTTCTTCCTGGAGTCGACCTTCATCGGGTTGTGGATCTTCGGTTGGGATCGGCTGCCCAAACGCCTGCATCTGGCGGCGATCTGGCTCGTCGCCATCGGCGTGAACGCATCCGCGTACTTCATCGTCGCGGCCAATTCGTGGATGCAGCATCCGGTCGGCGTGCACTGGGATCCGGTCCGTGGGCGCCCGGCGATGGACGACTTCTGGGCGGTCATCACCAACAACACGACGCTCGCGGCGTTCCCCCACGTGATCGCGGGCGCACTGCTCACCGCGTCGACCTTCGTCGCAGGCATCGGCTGCTGGTGGATGGCGCGAAACATGTGGCGTGCCAAGCGATTGGAGGACGCGGCCGACGCTGCGATCGACGCCGAACCGGTCCCCGACGCCGTGTCGCCGAGTCACGTCGACGCGACGCCTGAGCAGTTGCGCGACGATGCGCACACCCTGTGGCGTCCGGTGGCCCGATTCGGGTTGTGGCTCACCGTTGTCGCGGGGGTGGCGCTGTTCATCACCGGCGACTTCCAGGCGCAGATCATGTTCAAGCAGCAGCCGATGAAGATGGCGGCGGCGGAGTCGTTGTGCGAGAGCGAAACCGGGGCGGGCTTCTCGGTGCTGTCCATCGGCCGCCAGAACAACTGCGACAACATCGACCACGTCATCACCGCGCCCGGCATGCTGTCGTTCCTGGCCGATCACCGCTTCGACACCCGACTGCAGGGCGTCAAAGAACTGCAGGCGCAGTACGCGAAGGAATTCAACAAGCCGGAGCAGAACTTCGCGCCCAACCTGTTCGTCACGTACTGGAGTTTCCGCGCGATGATCACCTGGGCCGTCGGTTCGGCGCTGCTGGCCTTCGCCGGGCTGTGGTTCACCAGACGTAAACAAGTCATCTCCTCACGACGATTCGGGCTGTTCGCGCTGTGGATGCTCCCCGCGCCGTTCCTGGCGAACAGTTCCGGCTGGATCTTCACCGAGATGGGCCGCCAGCCGTGGGTCGTCGCACCCAACTGGGTGGACAACCTCGATCCGCTGCGGATCAGCATGTTCGTCCACAACGGCGTCTCGCGCCACACCGCCGGCACGGTCTGGGTGTCGCTGATCACGCTCACGTTGCTCTACGGCATCCTCGGACTCATCTGGTTCGGCCTGCAGCGCCGCTACGTCATCGAGGGGCCCAGCGCCCGCTCCGACGTCGCGTCGTCCAGCGGCGACGACGCCGATACCGATGCCCCCGAACAACTCTCGTTCGCCTACTAGGAGTCAGACATGGGATTGCCAGAGTTCTGGTTCGTCGTCATCGCGGTGCTGTTCGGCGGCTACTTCGTCTTGGAAGGGTTCGATTTCGGCGTCGGCATGCTGATGCCGTTCATCGGCCGGGGACACGAGTCGGGCGACACCCGGCGTCGGGTGCTGCTCAACACCATCGGCCCGGTGTGGGACGCCAACGAAGTGTGGCTGCTGACCGCCGGCGGAGCGATGTTCGCTGCGTTCGGCGGTTGGTACGCAACGCTGTTCAGCGCCATGTACTTTCCGCTGCTGCTGATCCTGGTGGGTCTGATCGTGCGGGTGGTCTCCATCGAATGGCGCGGCAAGATCAACGATCCGCGCTGGCGCATGTGGTGCGACGTCGGGATCGGTCTGGGGTCATGGATTCCCGCGCTGCTGTGGGGTGTCGCCTTCGCCAACGTGGTGCGCGGTCTGCCGATCGACGCCGAGCACCAGTTCACCGGCTCGTTCTTCACACTGCTCAATCCCTATGCGCTGCTCGGTGGTCTGACCACGCTGCTGGTCTTCGCGACGCACGGAGCGGTGTTTCTGGCACTGAAGACGACCGGCGTGATCCGCGACGACGCCGCCCGCTACGCGGTGCGGCTGTCTATGGCGATGCTCGTCGTCGCCGGGGTGTTCCTGCTCTGGACGCAGCTTGCCTACGGCAAGGATTGGACGTGGGGTCCGGTGGTGATCGCGGCACTGGCCGCCGTCGGCGCGGTGGCGGCGACGCTGCGTCGTGCCGAAGGGCTGGCGTTCGCGGCGACGACCATCGCGATCATCGGCACCGTGATCACCCTGTTCGGGTCGCTGTACCCGAATGTGTTGCCGTCCACCACGAATCCCGCCTACAACCTGACCGTCGAGAACACGTCGTCGAGTCACTACACGCTGACCATCATGACCTGGGCCGCATGCTTCATCACGCCGGTCGTGATCGCCTACCAGGGTTGGTCGTATTGGGTGTTCCGCCAACGTATTTCGATCGAGCAGATCCCGCCGTCGATCGGGCTGCCGTCGCTGCGCGCGTGACCCGCGCGGCAACGCGGCGACCGCCGCTGGATCCCCGGCTGCTGCGCAGCTCGCCGGCAGCCCGACGATATGTCGCGGCGACGGTGTTGTTCGCGGTCGCGACGGCCACGTGCGTCGTCGTCATCGCGGGCGCCACCGCGTCGATCCTGTCCGAACTCATCGTCGACGCCGGCGCGCGCTCGCTCGAGGCGCAGCGCACCCAGCTGATCGTGTTGGTCATCGCCGTGGCGGTGCGGACCGCGGTTCACTATGTGCGCGAACGATATTCGCAGCGTGCCGCGGATCTGGTGATCGCGGATCTCCGACGCCAGGCGGTCGACACGTTGAGCGATCCGCGGCGCACCCCACCGCGACGACTGCTCGCCGTGCGCGACCATGCGGCGACCGTCGTACTCCGCGGGCTCGACGACCTTGCGCCCTATCTGTCCGGATATGTTCCGGCACTGGTGCTTTCGGTCGTCGTCACACCGGCGATGATCGTGGTGATGGCGGTCGTCGACGTGCCGTCGGCGGTGATCGTCATCATCACAATGCCACTGATTCCGTTGTTCATGGTGCTGATCGGACTCATGACGCGTGACCGAACCGCGGCGAAACTCACTGCGACGAGCCGCCTCTCGAGCCAGCTGATGGACCTGGTCGCCGGAATTCCGACACTGCGTGCGCTGCACCGGGTGCATCGCCCCGCCAAGCAGGTCGAGCAACTGGGGCAGCGGTGGCGGCGTTCGACGATGGCGACGCTGCGGGTCGCCTTCCTCTCCGGCGCGGTCCTCGAGCTGCTGGCGACGCTGTGCGTGGCCTTGGTCGCGGTGAGCATCGGCGTCCGGCTGGTCTACGGCGAAATGTCGTTGTTCGCAGGTGTTTTCGCGCTGATTCTGGCGCCCGAGGCGTACCTCCCACTGCGCCAGGTGGGCGCACAGTTTCACAATTCGGCAGACGGACTGGCCGCGGCCGACGACGTCTTCGAACTGATCGGCGACGACCGGCCGAAGTCTGCGCCGGGACACCGGGTTGCGCTTCGTGACGCGGCCATCGAGTTCGACGACCTTTCCGTCGACGGCCGAGACGGCATGGCGCCCAATGGATTATCGGTGTCGATTCCACCGGGAACACTGTCGGTGTGGCGTGGACCGAACGGCGCGGGCAAGTCGACGGCACTGGCCGTCCTGCTCGGACTGATCGGCGACTATTCCGGGCACGTGCGCGTCGGCGGCGTGTCGCTGCGTGACGTCGACGTCGAGGACCTGCGCTCCCAACTCGCCTGGCTGCCACAACATCCGGCCATTGCGCCCGCCACCGTCGCGGAGAATCTGGCCCTGTTCGCCGAGGTGACCCCCGATGGCCTCGACGCGGCCATGACCGCTACCGGTTTCGGCGCGGTCGTCGAGTCGCTGGCGGCCGGTCTGCAGACGCGGCTGGGTGCCGGCGGCGTGGGACTGTCGGCGGGACAACGCCAACGGCTCGGTTTGACGCGCGCCTTGGCGGCGTCGGCGCCGCTGCTCCTGCTCGACGAACCGACCGCCCATCTCGACGACGAGGCGTCGAATGCGGTGATCGACGCCGTGCGCGCCCGAGTCGCCCGCGGGTGCACCGCCATTGTGATCAGTCACCGCGAATCATGGTGGGCGGCGGCCGATCACGTCGTCGACGTCGGAGGTGCGCATGTCGCGGCCCGATGACCGATCGTTGCGGCGGATCCTCGGTTACCTCGGCGTGCGGCCGAGGCCGGTCCTGGCAGCACTCCTGCTGGGTATCGGCGGTGCGCTGAGCGCGCTGGGACTCGCGGCACTGAGCGCATGGCTCATCACGCGTGCCTGGCAGATGCCGCCGATCCTCTACCTCTCGGTCGCGATCACAGCCGTTCGGGCACTGGGTATTTCGCGCGGTCTATTTCGCTACCTCGAACGGCTCGCCACCCACGATCTCGCGCTGCGGGCGATGGCGTCGGCGCGCTCGCGCATCTTCGTCGCGTTGGCGGCGGGCAACCCGTCGTACTCGGTGCTGCTCGGGCGCGGCGACCTGTTGACCCGCACCGGCGCCGACCTCGACGACATCGGCAACGCATTGATCCGCGGAGTGATCCCGATCGGCATCGCGGCGGTGACCAACGTTGCGGCAGTGGTGATCATGGCCTTCGTGTCAGTTCCGGCCGCCGGGGTGCTGGCCGTCGCACTATTGATCAGCAGCGTCGCGGCGCCGACCCTCGCGGCGCGCGGTGCCGCCGACGTCGTCGAGTGCAGTGCGCGGGCGCGGGCGGATCTCGCCGAATCGGTAACACTCGCACTATGGCACGCCGACGAATTGGCGGTGGCCCGACGTCGGGGCACGGTGCTCGCCGGCATCGACGAAACGCAGCGGTTGGCGGTGGACGCGGCCGACCGGGGACAACGACTGCAGTCGTGGGGAAGTGCGGCAACGCCGCTGGCACTCGGGGTTTCGCTGGTGGCGGCGTGCCTGATCGGCATCGGCCTCGCGGGCGATCCCGGAGTGAGCCCGATGACTCTCGGCGTACTGATCCTGCTGCCGCTGTCCGCATTCGAGGCGACGGCACCGCTGACCGAGGCAGGTCTGCAACTCGAGCGCAGTCGGCAGGCCGCGCGTCGGATTCTGACGCTGATCGACGACGCCGGGTCGGCAGAGCTGACCGCCGCGGAGATCGACGAGTTCGCGGTCGCCGACGACGTCACGGTCGACGACCGGGTCACCGGTCTCGACTGCCGCGGATTGCGATGGGGCTGGCCCACGTCGGAGAGTGCATCGACGCTGACGATGACCCTGTCACCCGGTCAACGAGTCGCCGTCGTCGGGGCGAGCGGCGTCGGCAAGACGGCGCTGTTGCTGACGATGGCGGGTCTGCTGGAGCCGCGGTCCGGTGCGGTGACCACCTCGCTCGGTACCGATCTCGGGGCGTCGACGTGCTACTTCGCCGACGATGCGCACGTGTTCACGACCTCGGTCGCAGAGAATCTGCGCGTCGCGCGCGGTGACGCGACCGACGAGGAGATCGTCGATGCTCTGGGTGCGGTGGGTCTCGGCGGCTGGGTCGACGGCCTGCCCGACGGCGTCGGCACCGTGCTGGCCGGCGGGACGGCGGCACTCAGTGGCGGGCAACGTCGGCGACTGCTGCTGGCCCGCGCGCTGCTGCATCGAGCACCGGTCGTCCTGCTCGACGAACCGACCGAGCACCTCGACCCCGACGACGCCGACGACGTGTTGCGCGACATCTTCGGGCGGCGCGAGTTGTTCGGACCGCAGCGCAGCGTCGTCGTGGTCACCCACCGGCTGCCGCCCGACCACGGTGCCGATCGAGTCATCACTCTCGCCGAAAACGGTGCGATCGGAGACGTTCGATAAATCCGTTGCGGGCCGTCGCGGTGCGGCGTAGGTTCGTCGGTACACAAGGAAGGAGGTGGTCTGAAGTTGTATGACTTAGCGACACGTGAGGTGGTCATCCGCTAGAACGGTCCAAGCTGCAATTCGTTGCGCGCACAGTCGCTTTAGCGAATTCCAGGTGACCACCCGACCCCCGTACCGCGGCCCCGTCAGGCCGCCTTCGGCTCCCCGTTTCGGGAGTGGTGCGGGGGTCGTCTCGTGTTCGACGTCTTGTTCTTTCGTTTGGTGTGGGTACTTTTCGGCGGCCGTCGTGCGCGGCTCGGGGACTCGAAAATGGGCAGAACGGGGACCCCCGCGCGTCTTGCACTTCGCTAGCGCTTCGTTTCAGCCGCGCGCCCCGATCCCATTTTTCGATTCCCCGAGCCGCGTACGAAGGGCGCCTTTGTCGTACGTGGTCGGCACGAGGCTGGTGTTGGGTGTGTGTGCGGTGGTTGCGTTGGTGAGTTGGGTCCGGGTCGTGCAGTGGATAGCCTGTTACAGCCATGCTCCCAGCGTCGGTGCCTGTGCCAGCTCCGTGCGTCCGGTCAGGTAGGCCGCCAGATCCGGCAGGAACGCCTTCACGTCTACGGCTCCGTCGCCGAGCGTCCACGACTGTTCGCCCGCCGACAGCGTGATGCCCGGTCGGGACTCCTGCGCGCCGCGCTTGGCCACGACGTCGTCGATCAATGCCCTCAAGAAGTCGTCGGGCAGGTCGGCGAACGTGAAACCCGTGCCCATGTCGACCGCGTGGATGCAGACCTCGCGGGCGCGCATCCACGGAATGTCGGTGGCCGGGACGGTGCGGCCCTGCGCCGTGACCACCGGCGACTGCCACTGGTCGGGAGTCAGCGCAGCCATCGCCTCGAACAGGGCGGCGCTCGACGCGGTGAACCACCCGACGATGTCGGCGACCGGCCGCTGGGATCCGAGCGCGATGTCGGCGTTGCGTTGCTCAGGCGAGGAGTACATCGGAGTGGCTTCACCCGTCGCGGCCCAGCGGACCAGGTTGCCCAGCGCGTCGGCGTTCGCGGCGAGATGAGCACCGAGATGTCTATGCGTCCACCCCGGCAGGGCACAGTCGGCGTCCCAGTCGGTGACACCGAAAATTCCTGTGCCACTGACTATCTCGTCGAGGGCCGACGTCCCGAGTCTCGCCCAGCGCAGCGAATCGGTCAGCGTTCGCACGCCTGCTCCACCACGGTGTTCCGACATTCCCCAAGACTATCGATCGACGCGACCACCTCTTGGCCGGGCTGGAGGTAGATCTTCGGATCGCGGGCGTGGCCGACACCGGCCGAGGTGCCGGTGGCGATCAGGTCACCGGGACGCAGCGGGAGGATCGTCGAGATGTATTGCACCAGGTGGACCGGATCGAAGAGCAGGTCCGCGGTGTTGTCGGACTGCATTGTCTGCCCATCGACGACGGTGCTGACCGCGAGTTCGGGGCGCACGCCACCCGGCAGCTCGTCGGGAGTCACCAGGTAGGGGCCGACGGGTGTCGAGTCGCCCCAGATCTTGCCCTGCGTCCACTCGATGGTGCGAAACTGCCAGTCGCGCACCGAGATATCGTTCATCACGGTGAATCCCGCGATGGCCGCGGCGGCCGATTCCTCGTCGGCGCGACGGACGGTCTGCCCGATGACGATGGTGAGCTCGACCTCCCAGTCCAGCGCGTCGGTCTCCTTCGGCTTTTCGATCGTATCGTTCGCGCCGATCAGACAGTCGGCGAACTTGGTGAACAGCGTTGGGTAGGAGGGCATCTCGCGGCCCATCTCCCGGATGTGGTTGCGGTAGTTGTGTCCGACGCAGACGACCTTCGACGGCGCGGGCACGACTGGCGCGAAGTCCACCGCCGCGGCGTCGAACTTCTCACCGTCGGCCTGCTCGACGACGGCACGCCAATCAGGTTGAGCGAGAAGCGTTCCGACGTCGGAGACGCCGAGATCGACCAGACTGCCCGACGCGGCGTCGAGGCTGACCGCGCGGGTACCGGCGGCGGTGCGGATGGTGGCGAGTTTCATTGGATGTCCCTAGGTGGAGGTCGGTGGCCGTCAGGCCTTGCGGTGCAGGCGAAGTGCTTCGAAGACGGGGGCGTCGGAGAAGGTGAACAGGTCGAGCGCGCCGGAGTCGGAATCGTCGGCGGAGGCTTCGGAACGCACCGACAGCGTCGACCAGGACGGCACCACGAAGAGATCGCCGCGAGTGACGCTCCAGGTGTGGTCGTCGACGGTGACGACTCCCGAACCGTCGAAGACCTGATAGACCGACGAACCGGTCTGCCGAGTCGGCTCGGTCTCGGTGCCGCGGACGACGCGATGCATTTCTGCGCGCATCGTCGGCAGAACGTCGGAGCCGTCGCGAGGGTCGGTGAAGCGGACCGCGGCGTGGCCGGGTTCGATTGTGCCGGAAGCGAATCCCTCGGCGTAGAGGTCGAGTTGGTCGGTCAGGGCGCGGTCGGTGTGCTCCCAGCGGTAGGCGAGCAGCGGGCTGCCGGGCGCCGACGACGTCGCGCCGATCGGGCGCAGACCGGGGTGACCCCAGAGTCGTTCGGAGCGTGAGCGCTCCGGCGTCGTGCGCTCACCCTCGGAAAGTGCGTCGCGGCCGAACTCGAAGAACTGCGCGTTGAGCTGATACTGCAGGGGGATGTCGAGGCCGTCGATCCACGCCATCGGCTCGCGGGTCGCATTGTGGTGGGCGTGCAGATTCCAGCCGGCCTGCGGCAGGAAGTCGCCGCGGCGCATCGCTACCGGATCGCCGCCGACGACCGTCCACACGCCTTCGCCCTCGACGACGAATCGGAACGCGTGCTGCGTGTGGCGATGCTCGGGTGCATCCTCGCCGGGCATCAAGTACTGGATCGCGGCCCACAGCGTCGGAGTGACGAACGGACGGCCGCCGAGGCCCGGGTTGGCCAGGGCGATCGCCCGCCGTTCGCCGCCGCGGCCGACCGGCACGATCTCACCGGCGCGAGAAGCCAACTCGCGCAAGTTCTTCCACCGCCACAAGTGGGGTAACGCCGTAGGGTGAGGATGGGCCGGCATCAGGTCGCCGATCTCGGTCCACAGCGGGACGAGGAGTTCGGACTCGAAGCCGCGGTAGAGCTCGGTCAATTCTGGAGTCACCACGGGTTGGCCCGGTGCGTCGACGGCGTGCAGCCGTACGGGGGTGTCGGTGTCGGTCATGTCTCAAGGATGTCCCGAACGTCGCAGAGAAGAACATGAGATTCTGTTGTGCAGAACTGATTGGGTGCGCCAGCACACCCGAAGGCCAAACCCGAACGATAAGGCCAAACCCGAACGGAAATTCCGTTCGGGTTGTGCCATTCCTGTGGGGGTTACACCGCCGACTTCATGTGAGTCACGCCGTCACCGAGATGCGAGTAGCTGTTCGGTGACGGTCAGGAAGCGATCGGCATCGTTCATCGAAAACGGCAACGGGGGCCGGATTTTCAACACCGAGTTGCCTTGTCCCGCAGATCCTATCAGCACCCGGGCGTCGCGATAGCCGTTGACCAGCCGATCGGCTTCTCCGCGGTCTGGTCGACCGTCGTCGTCGACGACGTCGACACCCAAGAACAGTCCGGCACCGCGTATCTCGCTGATTCGGGGAAGATCGCTGCTCATGCGTTGCAACTGACTTTTCAGGTACGCACCCACTCGCTGTGCGTTCCCGATCAGTTCCTCGTCTTCGATCACGTCGAGTACGGCGTCGGCCGCCGCGATCGCGACGGGATTTCCGGCAAAGGTGTTGAAATACCGGATCTGCGAACCGAACTGTTCGGCGAGATCGGGACGCAGCACCGTGGCTGCGATCGGCATTCCGTTCCCCATCGGCTTACCGAGAACCGCCATGTCGGGTACCACGTGGTGCCGATCGAATCCCCACATGTGCGCTCCGGTCCTGCCGAAGCCCGGTTGCACCTCGTCGGCGATATACAGTCCGCCAGCGGATCGCACTACTTCCGCTGCGCCGCACAGGAATCCGACTGGATCAGAAACCACGCCGTCGGATGAGAAGATCGAATCGGCGATGAAAGCCGCGACTCCGTGACCGTGCCGATTCAAGTCGTCGACGGCAGTCTGCACAGCGGCGGGAAAGGCGGACGCGACATCATCGAGGCGATGTGGCGATGGCACGACTCGTACATCGGCTCCAAGTGGCTGTCCAGTCCCGAGCGATGGTGAAATCGCCGCTACCGCAGCGGTTGTGCCGTGATAGGCGTTCTCGGTCACGATGATGCCGGTCCCCGCCCGACCATGCCGGGCGATCCGCACCGCGAGGTCGACGGCTTCGCTGCCCGAGCAGGTGAACATGATGTTCGACAGATCCGCGGGGAATGTCGCGAGGAGGCGCTCGGCATAGTCGACGATGTGGTCGCTCAGGTATCGAGTGTGCGTGTTGAGGAGGCCCGCCTGCCGATTCTGTGCGTCCACCACGCGCGGGTGGCAATGTCCCACCACCGGCACGTTGTTATAGGCATCGAGGTACTCGACCCCGTCGGCGTCGAACAAGCTGGTCCCGATGCCGCGGACGATATGCAGCGGCTCGCGGTAGAACAGTCGACTAGCGGGCCCGAGTGCGCGGGCGCGTCTGTACTGCAACGATTCCGGGTTCGACGTCATTCGGCTGCCAACCGTTCTTCGAGGTCTCGGGCGACGCCGTCACGATCCGCTGAGTTCAGGATCTCGAGCCGATGCCACGCCGCGCCGGTGTGCCGCAGCAGATAGTCTCGGTTGCCTGGAGACTGCTCGGCGTTCCACGACGCAATCGTGATCGCGGTGACCACCCGCGCGATCAGGAGCTCGTGCAGGAGACCGATCTCGTTGTCATTCAATGGAGTTCGCCGGTGGTATCCGACGAGCACGTCGGTCGCCGCACCCAGTACCGGGTCGCCGTCGAGCGCGCTCGGCGCACCGACGAAGTACGACGCCGCGACAGCGAGATCGACGACCCGCGGTGCGACCACGGCGTCTCCGAAGTCGATGAACTCGAACCGATCGCCGTCGACGAGGATGTTGTCGGGGTTGGCGTCGTTGTGGACGAGCTGCGACGGAAGCATCGCCAGGCGTGGCGCGACGTCGGCATCGAAGCGCTCGAACGCGCCGCTCAAGGTTCCGTCCGAGTCCAATTGCGGCAGGTCGTCAAGGAGTCGACAGGCGCGTTCGGGCTGCTGAAGATCCCACGCCAGGTCCTGACCGTAGTCCCCGGGATCAAGGTCGGCTAGCGCGGCGTCGAGGTCGGCGATGGCAGCGCCGAGGCGAAATAGATTCTGTGACTTCGCCATTCGAATCTTCACGCCGGGCGAGAATGATGTCATGCGAATCGCGCGGCCGTCGTCGAGGCGCGCATGCGGTTCGCCATCGACGGTCGTTATGAGCCGTGGTGCCGACACCGGACCGCCCGCGAGATGGGCGAGGATCTCGCTTTGAAACCGGGTAACCGTCCACGGCTCCGCACTGTGCACGATCTTCAGCATCCACGTGGAGTCCTCCGTGGCTACCCGAAAGTTGTCGTCGCGCTCGCCAGCGAGTGGTGACACCTCCGCGTCGACACCGTAATATTGACGGGCGATATCGCGGGCAACATCCGGGGCGAGGGGCACTGCGCGGCTCCAATCTTGTGGTTGCGACTAACGGTGACTAACGGTACTGAAGCCGAATAGCCGGCGAGTTGAGATCGCGCATTGATTGGCTTGGTCCGGACTCTGGTGTCGGCATATGCGCCGCTGCCCGAGCGGCCCTACACGCCGGCATCGACCGAAGTTCCACGCGGCCATACGATGCCCGCACACCGTTAGCTCCTTTGACCTGAAAAAGTCGTCATCTGGTGGTTGAGTCTCGGTTGAGCCTGGTTTCACCGACGGCGGGCACTCCATCTCCTGGTTGAGCCTGGTTTCACCGGTCGGGGCACTGCATCTGCTGGTTGAGCCGCGAGGAGCGCAAGCGCGCCGTACTGAGCGAGGCGATAGCCGAGTCGAAGTGACGAGCATGTCGAAACCCCTGTACCACAATGCATTTGATGGTCGAGCACGTGTCGAACTGTGATGGTATCGAACATCGAGGCATGTGCACCCGTCGGGTGCACATGCGTCACTTGCCGGGTGACGTCGCCGATATTGGCGCGCATCATCGAAAGTCGTTGTGGCTGAGAGGTTTCGACACGGCCTCGGCTAGCGCTACTTCGACTCGGTTAGCGCCTCGCTCAGCACGGCGCTCGTCCGGCTCAACCGGCAGCACGGCGCTCGGACCGGCTCAACCAGCGGACGGGGTGCCATCGGTGGATCAAGGTTGACAGATTTCCGCGGGTCAGCCCGACGTTCTACCCCGCGTAGCGCTTGAGCTTCGCGGACAGGCGCGGGGTCAGGTCGCCGTCGGCGTCGACGCGCTCTTCGACGTAGGCGAGGTCGCCGTCGGGCACCAGCCCGTAGAGGCGTTTCGCTCCGCCGGCGTGAGCGCCGGTCTCGGTGCGGATCACCACGTCGGTGGTCATGTTCCAGGAGGTCTGGTTGAGCGGGCGGCCGTAGAACAACTCGATCCAGCCCTCGGCATGGGCGAGGAGGAGTTCGATGTTGTCGTCTTCGCTGATCCGCCAGAAGCCGCTCTCGCGCAGGTCGGCGCGGTCGACGTTGCCGTCGGCGTCGAGCCGCCAGATGCGCGAGGACCAGTTCAGGTAGTTCTCGCCGGTATGGCTGACGATGATCTGCTGGCCGAACGGGTAATCGTTGCCGGTGATCGGGTCGTGGCCTTCGCCTTCGCCGACCCAGATGCCGACCAGCGGCAGCAAACCGAGCAGGCCCGGATGCAGATCGGCACCCAGGCGTAGGTTTGCGGTGTCGTGCGGGACCGGGAGGTCGCCCCACTTGGGCAGGTTTCGATCGCCCGTGTGCTTGGCTCGTTCCTCGGCTGCTTCGATGGCCTCGTTCCCGGAACGCAATCCTTCCGGGCGGCTATCGTCGCTCGACGTCACGATTCGTCTTTGACCAGGCGGTAGAGCGCGTACAGACCGAACCAGGTGATCATCACCGATGCGATCACCAACAAGATTTCAAAGAAAAGGACCACGGGTAGGAGTGTAACCGGGCAGACCCGCCCGGATGCAGCGTGGTGGCTCATTTCACTGGCACAGTCGTGCTCAGTCGAGGCCGAACCTGCGGGCCACCTCCAGAGCCACGCACATCTCGGCCACATGGCGTGGATTGGTGAAACTCTTGGCGATGTGTTTCTCCACCCGGTGGAGGCGATGGCGAACCGTGTTGGGGTGGCAATACAGGCGTGCCGCCGCGTCCGACGCCGAGCCCGCGCACTCGAACCACGCCTCAATGGTGTCGAGAAGCATGTCCCGCTCGTCGTCGGGCAGACCTGCGAAAACTCCGCTCGCAACCGCACGCATCGTCGGTGGATCGGTGCCCGCGGCGATGGCCAGCGGCGCGGCGTCGAACACGGTGACCCGCACCCCGCGCGGTGTGCCCGCACTCGCGATCCGGGCCAGCCGCAGCGCTTCACCGGTCTGGGCGAGATTGTCGTACACCCCGGAGACGCCGACGCTGGTGCGCGCCAGGCGTTCGAGGACGGTGATGAGCTGGGGGAGGCGGGAACGATTGCGCAGGTGCACCACGCCGACGTAGGCGTTGGGCATCAACTGCCACACCGACAGGATCGCGAGGTGCCCCAGTTCGTCGGCAACCGTCGGCATCGGCGACCGCCCGACGTCGGCGCACGACACGGCCACCACCACGTACGGTCCGGAGTTGGGCAGCCCGAGCGTATCGGCGATCTCCCACAGGGTGCGCCCGCCAACCAAGCTGCCGGTCAGCAGGCCGGCGATCAGCGCCGATCGGCGTTCGGACTCGACACGCACCAGCGACGCCTGCTCGCGCGAATAGGCGATAGCCATCGCGTCGGTGAAGGAATCCTGGGCGGCGACGACGCGAGCCGTCGCTTCCAGCAGCGTCTGGGCGCTGAGCTCGGGTCGATTGCGGCCACCGATGATGACCGGCTCCCACACGCTGCGAAAGCCGACCCGATAGGCGGTCATCACTTCGTGCAGTGGGACGGCCGCCCGCGCGCGGCGGACCCCGGTCTCACTGGCCGCGGTGGTGTCGGCGGTCTTGCCGCTGGCCAGCGCGGAGAAGACGAAGCGCAGATTCTCCGTGCAGCTGGTCAGCAGATCGTCGGCGCCGATCGAGGCCGTGTCGCGGTAGAACGGCACGGACTCGGAGATTGCGGCCGCAGCCTTCGCGCCGAGATCGCCCGCGGTCTCCACCAACGACGATCCGAGCCGCCGCAATTCTTGTTCCGAGTACGTCATCGAAAGTCAGCGTAAACCTTCACTTCGATGAAGTGATTGTTCTCGGTCACACTGCTGATGGCAGCTCGTTGTTCCGCAGAACACGCGTTTTCGAATCTCGTATCGCTCCAGATTCACTTTGGTTAAGTGAAGCGCGTCACAGCCCCGACGTTTCACCCAGCCTGAAGTTGAGGATCGATGTCCGACATATCTGCCCTCGGTACCGCTGACACGGCCGACTTTCTCGCCCGACTACGAACGCTGGCATCCGTGGATGCCGCAGCAGCACAAGATCAAGCCTGGCAGCTCATCGACAGCCTGCGCGTGCGCGCGGGCGGCGATGAGCGTGACGCCGCCATCGACAACCTCAATCAGCTCTTCGCGCTCGGCGCCACGCCGACCGCGCTCGACGGACCCACCGACGGGATGCTCGTCACGACCACGACGAACAGGGCGCTCGACGGCGCGGCCAAGGCGCTGACCGAGAATTGGATGCCGTGGCGGGGCAAGAGCTTCGACTCGGCGAACTCCGGCGGCGAGAACCGGATGACCGAATCGTCGGCCATCGTCGGCAAGCTGCTGTGGCCGCTGTACTCGATGCGCTCGGGTGACGACGGCAAGGCGGCGTTCACCTTCGACACCTTCACCGAGGGCGGCGTCGAAGACGCCGACGTTGCGGTGCTCGTCATCAACTACGCGTCGGTCAAGGAGAATCCGGCGCTGGTGATCCGCAGCATCCGCGACGAACTGGTGGAACTGGTGCCGGGGGCCTACCTCGGGAAGATCTTCTTCAAACTGCCCGGTCTGCCGGGCACCAAGGGCCGCTACGACCGTATCGGGTATTTCGCCCTCCGGACGCAATAGTTCTAGACAAGGGAAGAACACCTCGATGTCAGCTCCGCAGCAAGCATCTGTGCTCGAAGGCCTCGAATTCACGCTGACCGCCGCGGCACCCAATATGGTCACCGGCCTGTTCAGCCGCAAAGAAGGCGCCGTCAAGGTCGCGTCGCTGCTCGACGTCGACCGGCGCGGCTACGACACCATCGCGGGCTTGGTCCGCAAATACGGTCCCGCGCCGTTCTACGTGCGCGTCGCCGGGAACAACAGCGTGCTCGTCACCGACCCGTCCGACATCGAGTTCGTGCTGGCCGGCTCGCCCGCGCTGTTCGCGTCCAATCCGAAGGCCAAGCAGCAGGGCATGATGGTCTTTCAGCCCGACGCGTTGACGCTGTCACGCTCGGGTGATTGGGAAGGGCGCCGGGCATTCGCCGAGGCCGTCCTCGACACCGGAAAACCGTTGCACCGCTTGGCGGCGACGTTCCTCGACGTCGCCCGCGATGAAGCCGACCAGCTCGCTGACGCGGACGAAATCGCCTGGCCCGCAATCAATGCCGCGTTCCAGCGGCTCACCCGTCGCGTGGTGCTCGGCGAGCGGGCGGCTCGCGACACCCAGCTCACCGACACCCTGTCGACACTGATGGCACAAGCCAACGGAACGCCCGGCAAGGTCGGGGAGGAGTACCCCGACCTGCTGCACTACCTGAAGCGGTACACCGCGGAACCGGAATCTGACTGTCTCGCAGGGCTTTTCGCCGAGGCGCCGCAGGACGTGCACGGCCCCCTCGAGGGGCAGATCGTGCACTGGCTGTTCGCCATGGGGGACACCCTGCCCGCGAATCTGCTGCGCACGCTGGTGGTGCTCGCCACGCACAACGAGATCCGGGCCGGCATCAAGGCCGAGATCGGTGCCGCCGACCTGAGCTCGGCGTCGGACGTGGTGGGGCTGTCGGAGCTGGCCGGCGCGATCTACGAAGCGATGCGGCTGTGGCCGACGACCCCGATGCTCGGGCGCGTCGCCCTCGGCGACGTCGACTTCCCCAGTGGCGTAAGCGTTCCCGCTGACGCCGACATCCTCATCCACAACATCTTCAACCATCGCAACGCCGATCTCGTGGAGAACGCCGACAGCTTCGATCCGCAACGTTGGGTGACCGGCGACGCCGGATCGTACTGGGGTTTCAACTTCTTCAGCAACGGCCCACAAGGCTGCCCGGGGTTACACCTGTCGCTGTTCCTCGGTCAGGCATTTCTGGCGCGCCTGCTCAGCACCCGCGAGCTGGTCAGTAAGAACGCAGACGTCCGGCCCACCGAGCCGCTGCCGTTCGGTTTGAACTATTTCACCGCCACCGTCGGCCTCCGGCCGGCCTGACCCGCCCGGCGTCGACCGGTCCCTTGAATTCATTTGCCGTACAGCATGATTGGAAGAACCCGCAATGAGCCGTGAATGGTATGAATACCCAGCGTTGACCCTTCAGTTGAAGGCGCTGTCGGAGGAGCGCGACAAGCTGCGCGACGACAATCTGTACGAAGCCGACGGCGTGCGCCCGCCGAAGGACTACGGCGAGGCGACCGACGAGGTCAAGCGCGCCCGCACCCCGGACGGTTCGTGGAACGACCTGGCCACCCCGGCCATGGGTGCCCGCGGAACCGG
Source organism: Gordonia asplenii (assembly GCF_012933505.1). Taxonomy (GTDB): domain Bacteria; phylum Actinomycetota; class Actinomycetes; order Mycobacteriales; family Mycobacteriaceae; genus Gordonia; species Gordonia asplenii. The sequence continues at coordinate 23,628 of NZ_JABBNB010000035.1, read as the reverse complement.
CTTCGGTCGCAACGTGCCGCTGAACAAGACCAAGCCCGACACCACCCGCCTGCTCGACCCGCACCCGCGTGAGATCAGCGAAAAGCTCATGGCGCGAGACGAATTCAAGCCCGCGGGCATTCTCAACGCGCTCGGTGCCGCGTGGTTGCAGTTCGAGAACCACAACTGGTTCTTCCACGGCAACGGGGTGGCGGAGAATGCGATCGAGATCCCCTTGACGGAGGGCGACAGCTTCCCGGAGAACCCGATGCGCATCCGGCGATCCACTGAGATGCCCGGCCAGTGCCCGGTGACCAGTCGCGCGCCGATTTACGCCAACCAGGAGACCCACTGGTGGGACGCGTCGCAGATCTACGGCAGCGGCGCGGATAAGCAGAAGGAGATCCGCACCTTCGTCGACGGCAAGATCAAGGTCACCGACGACGGTCGGCTGCCCAAGCACGCCACCATCAACGGCATCGACACCACCGGCTTCGAGGAGAACTGGTGGGTGGGCGTCGGACTGCTGCACACGGTATTCGCCCGTGAGCACAACTCGGTCTGCGACGCGCTGAAGAAGTCGTACCCGGAACTGTCGGATCAGCGGCTCTTCGAGATCGCCTGGCTCGTCGTTTCGGCGCTGATCGCGAAGATCCACACCGTCGAATGGACCACCTGCGTGCTGCGCCACCCGGCGCTGCAGATCGGCATGAACGCCAACTGGTATGGCGCACTCGGCGAAACGTTCAAGGACACCTTCGGCCGGCTCGGTGACAGCGAGGCACTCTCGGGTGTCCTCGGGTCGTCGACGGCGCACCACGCCGCACCGTTCTCGCTGACCGAGGAGTTCGTGTCGGTGTACCGCATGCACCCGCTGATCCCCGACGACTGGACCTTCTACTCGCTGGCCAGCGGCGACGAGCTGGAGTCGAAGTACTTCACCGAACTGCAGGGCAAGCACACGCGCGACTTCATGGACCGGCTGGAGTTCGGCGACATGTGGTACTCGTTCGGCCTGGCCAGCGCGGGTGCGGTCTGCCTGCACAACTACCCGAACGCGCTGCGCAGCCTCGAGCGCCTCGACGGCCAGGTGACCGACCTCGCGACCCTCGACATCGTCCGTGACCGCGAACGTGGAATCCCGCGCTACAACGACTTCCGCGAGATGCTGCGCATGCCACGTCGCAAGACATTCGACGAGATCACGCCGAACCGCCAGTGGGCCCGCGAGATCGCCGACATCTATCGCGGCGACGTCGACAGCGTCGACCTGCAGATCGGCATGCAGGCAGAGAAGCCGCCGAAGGGATTCGGCTTCTCCGACACCGCATTCCGCATCTTCATCCTGATGGCGTCGCGGCGTATCAAGTCCGACCGGTTCCTCACCACGGACTTCCGGCCGGAGGTGTACACCAAGGTCGGGTTCGACTGGGTGAACAACACCTCGATGAAAGACGTTCTGCTGCGCCACTATCCGGAGCTCGCTCCGGTGATCGGCGATGTCGAGCGTGTCTTCGCGCCGTGGCCCAAGGTCGGGGCACCGGTGCCCGGTAAGCCGAATCCGATTGTGCGACTGGCCGATACGGTCAAGTCGTACGTGCCGTGGTGATCGGATCGAAGTAGTAGGAGAGTCGTGCGGGTGATCGCCGCGGTCCGGCCTTGGTGGCCGGACCGCGGCGATTGCTTTGTCTCCGTGGGGAGTCGACTGCGTCGTCCTCGGGGGCGTTGGAGAAGATCGGTCGGCGGCGCTCGTGTTCGAGTCGACGGGCCATCATCGAACGCCGGTATTTGCCCGGGTATCCCCGTCATCCCTTGGCCGGGTAGCCGGCTTTCGAGGCGCACTGATTACTTGGGGCCCCTCCGCCCGCCCGCCGACATCGCAGTCGGCGACGTACCTTCGTTCGCCGAAGCCACGTCGGTGCGCGATGCGGCCCAGCTCGGGTGGGGTGTTGGTCGGGAAGTCTGCGATCGTCCAAATGAACATAGAGACGTTCGTTTGTAGGACAGGTGCCGGTGGGCGGATCCTACTCGCAATCATGGTCTTGAGCAGGTGATTTGGTCAGCACTGCCGACTGCGATGCCACTTGCGTGGGCAGTGAGACTGGGCATCAGGCACTATATCGAACATCAAATCGAACAAATCTATTGACTTCGAACATCTAACCGGTGATGATGATCACATCAAGTGTTCAATCGAACAGATTGATTGTCTAGAGGAGTTCAGATGACAACTGAGGACGTCAAGGTCGTCCACACCGATCTGCGGAAGGGCTCGATCGGACTTGCCGGTGTGCTGATGCAATCCATCGCGCAGATCTCGCCCACCCTGGGAATCTTCTACACCATCGGGTTTGCGACCAGCCAGGCCGGGATCTCTGCGCCGCTGACCTATCTCGCGGCGTTCCTGGTGTGCGCCACCATCGCGGTGCCGATCACCGGGCTCGCCCGACACCTGCCGTCGGCCGGGGGCTTCTACACCTACATCTCGCACGGCATCGGGCCGCGCTGGGGATTCATCACCGGCTGGCTATACGCCGTCATGGTCACCGTCGTGCCCGCGGCGCTCGCGGCGTTCACCGGTGCGGTGCTGCACGACGAGCTCGATTCGAAGTACGGTATCGGCATTCCCTGGTGGGTGTACTCCCTGGCCATCTTGGTCATCTGTTTCGCCTGCGCGTACCGCGGAATTGTGATTTCGATCCGGTTCCTCGTCGTAATGACCATCTTCGAGATCGCCGTCGGTCTCGGCCTGGCACTCACCGGCGTCTTCGATCCGGGTCCCGGAGGTGTCAACTTCACCGGCTTCAATCCCGCGCACATCAGCGGCGGCTCCGGATTCTTCCTGGCCATCGTGTTGTCGATCTTCGCTTTCACCGGGTTCGAGTCGGCGGCCGCCGTCGGCGAAGAATCGCGGGATCCCAAGCGTCTGGTGCCGCAGGCGATCGGTGGCAGCTTGGCACTGATCGGCCTGTTCTACGTGATCTGCGCATGGGGCCTGCAAATCGGTTGGGGCACCGATAACCTTGCCGCACTGGCTGATTCACCGACGGCTCCGGCATTCGTGCTGGCCGACCGACTGTGGGCGGGCGGGTCGGTCATCATCCTGATCGCGCTGGTCAACTCCGGTCTGGGAGTCTGCATCGCCTGCACTACCAGTGCCACCCGAACCATCTTCGGCATGGCCCGCACCGGGGCGCTGCCGCAACCTCTCGCCAGGGTGAGCAAAGCGTACGGCACGCCGGTAGTCGCGGTATACCTCGCTTCTGCCGTCGCGATCGTGATCACCGTGGTGCTCGGGATTCCGATGGGCCCGTACAACTTGTTCAACATGCTCGGAACCACCGGCACCTTCGTCTACATTCCGATCTTCATCCTGGCCAACGTTGCAGCCTTCCTCTACTTCCGTCGGGTGCACCCCGAAGAGTTCGCCCTGTTCCCGTTCGTGATCTGCCCGCTCATCTCGACGGCCGCGATGCTGGTCATCGGCTACAAAAGCCTTGTACCGCTTCCCGATGCCCCGGTGATGTACGCACCGTTCATCGCGCTCGGCTATCTGGCGCTGGGCGCGGCGGTGCTGTATGGCCGGAATCTGCGGCCTGGTCGGCGAGAATGGATGGCCAATGCGGGAGAGCTCCCCGATGTGAATTGACCGCTACCACCCAAGCCAACCTATCGAGAGGCGCGAGTACATGAACGCAACGGAACGTCAGCAGCAGATCCTCGAAACGCTCGACCTGCGCGGGCGACTGGCTATCGCGGAGTTGAGCGCGCGGTTCGAGGTCTCGGACATGACGATCCGTCGCGACCTCGCCCAACTCGAAGCCGAAGGGCTGCTGCGGCGCACCCACGGTGGCGCGGTACGCAGCCAGAGCGGCAACTTCGAACCGCCCTACGCCCTGCGGACGCGCCTCAACGCGGAGAGCAAGCGGGCCATCGCGGTCAGCGTCGTCGCGCAGCTCGCCGACGGCGAGACCGTCGTCCTCGACGGCGGATCGACCGGCGTCGCGATCGCTGAAGAGCTCGTCGGCCGCAAGCTGACCGTCTGCGCTTTGAACCTCCGCGTCGCCGACGTGCTGATGGCGTCACCTGCGACACGGGTGATGGTTCCCGGCGGTGAGGTTCGCCATGGCGAGCAATCGTTCGTCGGTCCCGCGGCCGAACGAACCCTCGCGGACTATCGCTTCGACAGCTATGTCATGACGGTGTCCGCCGTCGACATGACCGCCGGCCTGACCGAGTGGAACGAGGCCGACGCCGCGATCAAACGTGCCGCACTCGTCTCTTCGACCCGGTGCATCGTCGCCTGCGACTCGACCAAATTCGGGCAGACGGCATTCGCGCGGGTCGCCGCGGTCGACGCCGCCGACCAGATCCACACCGACACCCACCTGCCGACCGATGTTCGGCAGAGCCTCACTGCTGCGGGGATCGCCCCGTACATCTCATAGAACGGACTCACCGATGAACATCAACCTGCCCAGCGAAGTCGACACCGTCGTCGTCGGCGGTGGAACCGGCGGAGCGGCATTCGCCGGCATGCTGGCAGCGCTCACTGCCGGTTCGGTCCTGCTAGTCGAAGCAGGACCCGACTACGGCGCCCGCGAAAGCGGTGACTGGCCGGCGGACATGCTCAGCGCCAAGGCGATTCCGCTGTCTCACGATTGGAAGCTGACCGACGACGCCGGCACCGAACTCGATCTGCCGCGGGCCCGGATCATCGGCGGCTGCTCGGCGCACAACGGATGTACCGCCGCTCGCAGCGCGCGCGAGGACTACGACGGGTGGGCCGAGGCGGGCAACCCCGGCTGGCAGGCTGAACTGGTCGAGCCGATGCTCGACTGGGTGCACGAGAGCCTTCGGGTCCGCCGCTACCGCACCGAGGAACTGACCAGCGCGCAGAAGGCGTTCGTGAATGCAGGCGTGAGCGTCGGCCTGCCTTGGGCCGATGATCTCGACGACGTGACCGCGGGCCCAGGGATCGGTCCGATGCCGGTCAACATCGTCGACGGCGTGCGTTGGAACGCATCGTTCGCATTCCTCGACCCGGTACGGCATCTGGACAATCTGACGATCGTCGGTGACAGTCCAGTGCGACGGGTGTTGTTCGACGGCACCACCGCCATCGGAGTGGAGGTGGTCGGCTCCGACGGCGAGCGACAGACCATCCGCGCCGGCCGCGTCGTGATCGCCTGTGGCGCTTACCATTCGCCCGCCGTCCTGCAGCGGTCCGGCGTCGGCGCAGCGAGCGTGCTACGCGCCGCCGGAGTCGACCAGACGGTTGACTTGCCCGGCGTCGGCGAGAACCTCCTCGACCATGCCTGCGTGCAGCTCGACTTCCACGGCAAGGACGGACTCCTCGAGGAACTCGCCGAACTCGAGTGGAATCCCGACGAGCAGAGCTTGGGTCGGGCCCGGTCCAGTCAGTGCGACGACGGGCCGTACGACATTCACGTATTCATGGTCGCCGGGGCCAACAGCGGCCACCCGGGACTGCCGCCGATCAGTCTCTACGGCGGCGCGATGCGCGCGAAATCGCAGGGCGCGGTGCGAATCAGCGGTACCGAGCCAGACTCCGCACTGCACATCGACCACCGGTATGCCAGCGATCCGGCCGGCCACGACCGCGCCGTGCTAGGCGAGGCGCTCGAACTGCTGAAATCGATGACTGTCGTCCCAGAATTGGCCGCGATTCTCGGTGCGCAGGCCAATTCCGACCGAGACCCCCTGAACAGTGTGGCCAGCTACTGCCACCCCGCCGGCACCTGCAAGATGGGTCCCGCCGACGACCCGCTGGCCGTGGTCGACGCCACCGGCGCGGTGCACGGCGTCGAGGGACTTTACGTCGCCGACGGATCGGTGATGCCTGACATCACCCGCGGCAACATCAATCTGCCGATCGCGATGATCGGCGCCCGAATGGCTGCAGGCCTCGCCGGGGTGAGCCCGGCCGAGGCCGTAGCCCGCTACCGCGCCGCGGCGAAGTGAGGAACCAACAGATGACTACCCCCTTCGAACTCGACATCGCCGCCCAACCGGAGGCACTCGCAACTTTCGTCGCGACACCGATCCCCGAGGGCCTCGGCAGCGTTCTCACGGGCCAGTACGACCGAATCGTGTTGACCGGCATGGGATCGTCGCACTTCGCCGCGATCGGGACCTGGCGACGGATCGTCGCCACCGGCCGTCCCGCGTGGTGGATCGACAGCGGCCAACTGCTCGACGCCCCCGAACTCGTCACGCCCGGCACGCTGCTGATCGCGACGTCGCAGTCCGGGGCGAGCGGCGAAGTCGTGGCCTTGTTGGCCGACTGTAGTCCGGCCGCGATCGTCGGCGTCACCAACGGTGCCGACAGCCCGCTGGGTCGGCGCAGCGACGTCGTGATCGACCTGTGCAGCGGACCGGAAGCCACCGTGAGCACCAAGAGTTACCTGAATACCCTTGCTGCGCAACAGGTTATCGCCGATATGATAACGAACTCGTCGGCGACTGACCCGACCGCTGCGCTCGCGGCCGTGGCCGATTTCACGGTGCCCGACTTCCTGGGCGCCGTCGCCGCCGACATCGCCGTGCCGGGTGCGCGACTTGCGTACATCGGTTTCGGTGATCATGCCGCGACGTCGTTGTACTCCGGGCTCATCACCAAGGAGGGAGCAAAGATCCCCTCGGACGGCTACGCCGGGGGCCAATTTCGGCATGGCCCACTGGAATTGGCCGGTCCTGGACTCACCGCGGTGCTCTTCGACGGAGCGTCGGTGACCCCGTCCGCGCGCCAGCTCGCCGAGGACCTGCTGGCCACCGGATCGACGGTCGTCTCCGTTGGCGCAGGCGAGTCTGCTACGCACCGGATCTCCGGGCCGTCGACACCTCTCGCGCAGCTCGTGCACGGCGCGCTGGTCGCCCAGCATCTGACGGTCGCCGTCGCACGGGGGCGGGGCATCACACCGGGCGCCTTCGCCTACGGCTCGAAGGTGACGTCGTCACTATGAGCCGGTATCTCGGCGTCGACCTCGGTGGTACCGGCACCCGCATCGTCGCACTCGACGGAGCGGGTCGGGTCGTCGGTGACACCACCGCACCCACTCGGCACGACGACAGCACGCAAGCCGTTGCCGCACTTATCGATTCGCTGGCCGCGCTGGTGGGTGACGAACCGGTGGGCGGCGTCGGCATCGGTGCGAGCGGACCGGTGGACTCCGACGGGATCATCCACAATCGCGCGACGCTGCCCGCGTACAGCGAACTGCAGATCACCGGTCTGATCGCCGACGCATTCGGCGTCGACTGCCGGATCGACAACGACGCGGCGACCGCGGCCATCGGCGAGCAACGGTTCGGTGCGGGCGCGGGAAGTCGCGCAATGCTGATGGTCACCCTCGGCACCGGCGTCGGGGTGACGATGCTCGTCGACGGCGCGCCGTTTCGTGCGGCCGACGGTGCGCACCCGGAACTCGGCCACATCGCGGTGGACGGCCCTGCGGCGCCGTGCTATTGCGGGTTACCCACGTGCTGGGAACAGTTGGCGTCGAGAACCAGCCTGGATGGGTCGACGGGCGGGCGGCGCGACGACGCCGCGGCAGCCGCGCGAAGCGGAGACTCCGCAGCCCTACGGCTGTTCGAGACCTATGGGACACATGTCGGAGCAGGCCTCGAGACACTGATCAGCGCCTTCCATCCCGACGAAGTGGTGATAGGCGGATCGGTTGCCCAGTATCTCGACCTGTACCGTGCGCCCCTGCTGCGCCGATTGATGCGTTCGGCCGACTACGCCTGGGATCCGTCGATCCGAGCGGGAACACTCGGCAACCTGGCCGGCGCGATCGGCGCGGCGGCGCTGGTGTTGCCCCGCGTTGAGCACGCTGGTGGTTGAGCCTGGATTCCGCGATGGGATGGGTGCGATCCGTGCACGGATACGCTGCGCGGGATGTCTTGGCGCGCTGGGCGGCTCGTGCGGCGGGAATCCCGCGGCCATCGAGTACGGGCCGGTGCTGGGGAATCGGCGTTCATCGCGTTTGCTGGTCGAGATGCGTTGTGTGCGTTGGTCTTTTATCTCACCGGCCCCTCGTTACACCGAAGCTCGCGAGCTCGCTTCGGCACTCGGGGAGCGGCGTGGGTGCGGGGTATTGCAGGTCATCAGTACTTCGGCCGGTCATTCAAGACGACCCCGCCACGCGTTCGCGTGACGGGGTCGTCGGGTGCGGAATCGCTCCGCGCGGAGCCTACTTCGCGACGGTCATGTCTGTCGCTCGCGTGATTCGCTCCTGGGTGGCAGCAATCGATTCGCAGCGAATCACTTCGCGACGATGACGTCGTGCTGGTGGACTCCGGGGCCCTCGGGGCTGACGGTCACGTCTCCGTTGCCGACCGAGGACAGTGCACGCAGAGTCCAGGTGCCGGGGGCGGCGAAGAACCGGAAGTCTCCGGTGGGGCTGGCGACTACCTCCGCGGTGAACTCGCCGGTCGAGTCGAGCAGCCGGACGAACGCACCGGCGACCGGTGCACCCGAGCCGTCGGTGACCTGACCGGTCAGCACGGTTTCCTTCTCGACGTCAACGCCCGCGGGCAACGCCTGTCCCTGCTTGGGTGCAGCACACATGATTTCTTATTCTCCCAACTCGATCGGCACGCCGATCAGCGAACCGTATTCGGTCCAGCTGCCGTCGTAGTTCTTGACGTTCTGGTGGCCGAGGATCTCCTGCAGCACGAACCAGGTGTGGCTCGAGCGCTCGCCGATGCGGCAGTAGGCGATGGTCTCCTTCTCGCCGTCGAGGCCGGCATCCTTGTAGAGCTCGGTGAGCTCTTCGTCGCTGCGGAAAGTGCCGTCTTCGTTGGCGGCCTTGCTCCACGGCACGTTGATGGCGCCGGTGATGTGACCGGGGCGCTGGCTCTGCTCCTGCGGGAGGTGGGCCGGCGCGAGGATCTTGCCGGAGAACTCGTCAGGGCTGCGCACGTCGACGAGGTTCTTGTTGCCGATTGCGGCGACGACCTCGTCGCGGAATGCGCGGATGCTGTTGTCGGCGGCTGCCGCCTTGTATTCAGTGGCCGCGCGGGTGACGGTTTCGGTGCTCAGCGGGCGTCCGTCGAGCTCCCACTTCTTGCGGCCGCCGTCGATGAGCTTGACGTCGTTGTGGCCGTACAGCTTGAAGTACCAGTAGGCGTACGCGGCGAACCAGTTGTTGTTGCCGCCGTAGAGGATCACGGTGTCGTCGTTGGCGACGCCGCGCTCGGAGAGCAGCTTGCTGAAGTGATCGGCGTCGATGAAGTCGCGGCGGACCGGGTCCTGCAGGTCGGACTTCCAGTCGAGCTTGATGGCGCCGGCGATGTGCCCGCCGTCGTAGGCGGTGGTGTCTTCGTCGACCTCGACGAACACGGTGTTGTCGGCGTTGAGGTTCTGTTCAGCCCATTCGGTGCTGACCAGGACGTCGGAACGTGCCATGATGGCTCCCTTTCGAAAGGTGTTTCGGATTTTCCGTCATACGGGGATAGATGACGACGGTCGAGGTGACCGCACGGATCATCTGGGGAGTGTGATGGACGGCGCGCACAGCAGAAGACGTGCAGAAATGCCTGTCAGGAGGATTTGTGCGGTACCGCCATCAAAGATGGTCGCGGTAGCGGCGACCGTCGTTTACCGACAGCAACAGTTGGCGACACGACAGAAGTCGATGGCGCGGCGGCGGGTGAGCATCAACTCACGGCACGGTTGCATGGCTGAAAGGATACAACAGGTCGGTGATCTGAATCGGCCGGGGCGCGGTACTGGCCGTCCTGCTGTCGAAGCTGGCCTGAAACAACCTGTGCGGCAACGGCTTCCGCTATCGCCCCGGCGGCGCGACTTTCTTGGTCTCGTGGGTCGAATCGTGCCGCAACGGCGTGGGTGATGTTCCTCGGCGGTGCGCGGATCGGCCTCGATGGGACACCGAATGATCGTCGAGCGGCGTCGAGTGCGGCGTCCGATGCTGGAGCGTGACGCTTCATGTTCCGTGGTCTGTGTACCTATTCGTTGCCAGCAGGCCGCGACCAGCTGAGTGCAACAGCGCGGTAGCGAAATATCAACTGGTGCAGGCTGTTTGGTCGCGTTGGTGCCTTTGTCGTGCGTGGTTTCGACGCGGGTCTGCGCTAGCGCTTCGTCCCGGCTCCCAACCGGCGGGTGGGGCTAGAACGGGCTAGAACTGATCCACCCGAACTACGCGCGCGGTCGCCGATCCCTTGATCAGTACATCGCTGCCCGCGCTGTTTGCCGAGGTCGGGTTCACTCCCCACGGCAGTGGTGGCATCGGCACCGCGGCGCCGAAGCGTCGCAGTACCGCGGCGCGGTACTGCGTGGGGACGTCGTCGGACGCGTGTTCCTCGGGGCCGTCGTAGAAGTCCGTCGGCGTGAGGATCAGGGAGTCGGCGCGGACGGACAGATCGACGGTGACGCTGACCCGAACCTTGGGGCCGGTGTACTTCGACGCCGACGGTGGCACCGACGATGTGGTGGCGGCGTCGGGCGGCAGCGCGACTGTACCGGTCAGCAGCACCCCCGACGTGCGCTCGAGGAGTCCGTCGCCTGGGCCCCCGCCGCCCGCCTTGCCTTGTGGCGCAGGCGTATTCACCGAGAGGTCGGTGAGGTCGAGCATTCGGCCCAGGTTGACCGAGTCCAGCTTGGCGTAGGCGGTCACGGCGTCGAGCGACAGCGCCGCGTCGGGGGACAACGACCATGCGTCGGCGCCGGTTCGCACGCCGGTGGCGTTGACGCCGAGTTCGGCCCAGCATTGGGTGGCGCGGCACGCGGCCGATCCGGCTCGCGGGAGAGCGACGCCACGCGCCGTGACGGTGAGCGAGGTGAAGTCTCCGGCTGCGGCGTGGGTGACGAACGGGAATCCGCCGAAGGTGACCTCGGGGGCGAACTCCAGTCGTGGGGAGGTCTGCAGCGAATGCGACAGTCGGCTCTCGCCGCGAGCGCCCAGCCCGGTGTCGACGACGAACGCCGCGACGACGGCTACTACGACCGCCGCCGCAATGATGACGAAAGCCCGACGCAGCCGCGGCGCGCCTGATTCAGGCTGGTCGCGCGGGGTCGTCGACGGCGCTTGGGTCGGTGGGTTGCTTTCGGCGGGCGGCATCCGGGCTATTCTTACACCGACACACTGTGTGAACCCCGCCGAGTCAACGTCGACTCAGTTTTGTGCGTTGATATGACTCAGGCCCGTGATGGGCCGCTATTCCGATCGGAGTGGGTGTGGATCTCGTAATTCTGACGAGCGAAGCCAATGCCGACGCGGTACTGCCGTCGCTGTCCCTGCTGGCTCACGGTGTGCGCGTCGCACCGGCCGAAGTGTCGTCGCTGATGGCGACCGGCTCTGCCGAAGCGGTGATCGTCGACGCCCGCACCGACCTCGCCGCGGCGCGCGGCCTGTGCCGGCTGCTGGGCAGCACGGGGTCGATCCCCGTCGTCGCGGTGCTCACCGAGGGCGGCCTGGTGGCGGTCAACGCCGACTGGGACCTCGACGACTTCCTACTGGCGGGCATCGGTCCCGCCGAACTCGACGCTCGACTACGGTTGCTCGCCGTACGGGCGCGGGCGGGCGACGCCGCCGAGTCGGGGTCGACCATCTCGCTCGGTGAACTCGTCATCGACGAAGACACCTACACCGCCCGGCTGCGCGGCAAACCGATGGACCTGACCTACAAGGAATTCGAACTCCTCAAATATCTCGCGCAGAACGCGGGTCGCGTCTTCACCCGTGCCCAACTGCTCCAGGAAGTCTGGGGCTACGATTTCTTCGGTGGCACGCGCACCGTCGACGTCCACGTTCGACGCCTGCGCGCGAAACTCGGCGGCGACCACGAATCGTTGATCGGCACCGTACGCAACGTCGGCTACAAGGCGGTACGGCCGGTCGGGCGATCCCGAGCGTCCGACGAATCCGGTCCCGACGCAGCGGATGTCGGCGACGCCGACGACTTTGATCTGGTGGAGGAGGCGGTCGAATGACCGAGGTGGCACGACTGTCGGTCCTTGACGCGCAGCAGCGGCACGCCGTCGCGCAGATTCTCGGTGCCGCCGCAGAGGCGGACGGGGTGGCCGCGCTGTCGGAGCAGGCGGTACTCGCCGTCGCCCACGGGGCACCCGACGTCGAGCATTTCCTCGCCTCCGACGACGATTCGATTTCCGGTTACGCGAATGTGCTGCCCGGCCGCGACGACGAGCCGTCGATGGCCGAACTAGTGGTGGACCCGGATCGTCGACGTCGGGGCGTCGGGTCGGCGCTGGTTACCGCCGTCGTCGAAGCATTTCCGGATGTCCGGCTGTGGGCACACGGCGACCTGCCCGCCGCGGCGGCGCTCGCGGCGTCGAACGGATTGTCCGCGACGCGCACGTTGCTGCAGCTCCGACGTCCCCTCGACGGCGCCGACCTCCCCGAGTTGCCGCAGCGCGACGACATCATCGTGCGTACCTATTCCGGGGCCGAGGACGACGCCGAGATCCTGCGCGTCAACAACGCGGCCTTCGACTGGCATCCCGAGCAGGGCGGATGGACCCTCGACGACATCGCCGCGCGCACCGGCTCCGACTGGTTCGACGAGGCCGGACTGTTCCTCGCTTACGACGCAGCGGCACCCGGTCACCTCCTCGGCTTCCACTGGACCAAGATCCACGGACCCGACCTCGGTGAGGTGTACATCGTCGGCGTCGACCCCGCCGCCCAGGGCCGCGGACTCGGGCGTTACCTGACGCTGGCCGGGCTGCACTACCTCGATCCGCTCGTCGCCGAATGCAATCTGTACGTCGAAGGCGACAACACCGCAGCCCTGCACACTTATGAGCGACTCGGCTTCGGTCGGTATGCCATCGACGTCGCTTACGGCCGCGCATAGTTTCACCGCAGGTCGCTTCCACGGGGGATATTGGTCACATTGCGCCCGCCGGACCGCGTCAGTTAACTCTGCGTTCACCTTGTCGAGTCCGAACGTCCACCACTGACCCATAGCGTCGCTGATCGAGAAGACTTCAAGTGTTGGAGTTTTGAGCGAAAGCGAGTCTGGGACGTGAATATCAAGCGCAATGGCATCCGGGTCGGCGCCGCAGTAGCAGGCGCCGCGGCGATCATGGCTGTCTCCGCATGTGGCGGTGGCTCGAGCTCGAGCTCGCAGACCATCACCGGTGAAGGCTCGACCGCCCAGCAGAAGGCGATGGAGCACTTCGGCCAGGTGCTCACCGACAACGGCGGCGTGGTCCTCGACTACACCGGCAGCGGTTCGGGCGACGGCATCAAGAAGTTCCTGGCCAGCGACGTCGACTTCGCCGGCTCGGACTCCGCGCTGAAGCCGGACGAGGTCATCAAGGCCAAGACCCGCTGCGGCGGCAACGACGCATGGCACATCCCGCTGGTCGCCGGACCGGTCGCGATCGCTTACAACGTCGACGGTGTGTCGAACCTCAACCTCAACCCGACCGTGCTGGCGGAGATCTTCAACTCGAAGATCACCACCTGGAACGACCCGGCGATCGCCGCACTGAATCCGGGTGCCAAGCTGCCGGCCACCAAGATCAACCCGGTGCACCGCAGCGACAGCTCCGGCACCACCGACAACTTCCAGGCCTTCCTCAGCAAGGCAGCACCGGCGGCGTGGCCGTACGAGCACAGCAAGGAATTCAAGGGCAACGGCGGCTCGGCCGCGGCCAAGTCGACCGGCGTCGGCGACACCGTGAAGAAGACCCCCGGCTCCATCGCGTACGTCGAGTGGGGCTTCGCGACCGAGAACAAGCTGGGCGTCGCCGCGATCGACTTCGGCGCGGGCCCGGTCAAGCTCGACGCGACGTCGGCCGGTAAGGCACTCGACGCCGTGACTTTCAAGACCCCGGGCAGTAAGGACCTGGTCGTCGACTCGGACAAGTTGTTCGCCTCGAAGACCCCCGGCGCCTACCCGCTGCTGCTCACCACCTACGAGATCGTCTGCAGCACCGGATACTCGAACTCCGACACCGCGGCGTCGTTGAAGAGCGCATTCACCACCATCCTGAACAAGGGCCAGGACGGACTGAGCGGGATCGGCTACGTGCCGCTGCCGGACGCCTACAAGACGACCGTCCAGGGCACCGTCGACGCACTGAAATAGGGCGTGCGTCGGTTTGACCACGACTGCCGTGGGGCCGCAGCGTTTGCGGTCCCACGGCAGCACTTGACACACTTGGGGAAGGCTGCGGGAGCCACCCGAGCGCCGAACACGCCGGTGACCGGCGTCGGCGCGCGCGACGTGGACCCAATCGAATCATGACCAGAGCCGAATCCGTAGAAGGACGTATGACCTCACTGAGTAAGAGCCAGGGGGACAACGCCGCCGACGACGCCAGCGTCGAGCCCGACGTCGCGCCGCCACCGCCGCCGCCACCGTCGGACCTGGCCGGGTCTGCCCGCGGCCGACTCGGCGATGCGATCTTCCGCCGTCTCGCGGTGGGGTCGGGGCTGCTGGTATCGATTGTGATCGCGCTGATCGCGCTGTTCCTGATCATTCAGGCCGCGCCCGCGCTCGCCGACAACCAAGCGAATTTCTTCACCTTCCAAGGCGATTGGGTCGTCGACGGCGGCTCGCTGCAGTTCGGTATCCCCAAACTGTTCTACGCGACGGTGCTGGTGTCGGTGATCGCCCTGATCATCGCGATGCCGATCGGCCTGGGCATCTCGATCTTTCTCACCGAATACGCGCCCAAGCGGTTCGTCGGTCCGGTCACCTACCTCGTCGACCTGCTCGCCGCGGTGCCGTCGATCGTCTACGGCCTGTGGGGCATCCTGGTTCTGGGACCCGCGCTCGTCCCGGTGAACAACTGGCTCGTCACCAACCTCGGTTGGTTGCCGTTCTTCCAGACCCCGCAGACCAACGTCGCCAACATGTCCACCGGTGGCACGCTGCTCACCGCGGGCATCGTGCTGGCGGTGATGATTCTCCCGATCATCACCGCGGTCACCCGCGAGGTGTTCATCCAGACTCCCGTGTCGCATCGCGAAGCCGCGTTGGCGCTCGGCGCCACCAAATGGGAGGTCGTGCGGCTGGCTGTGCTGCCGTTCGGTTTCTCCGGCTACATCAGCGGCTCGATGCTCGGCCTCGGCCGCGCGCTCGGCGAGACGATGGCCCTCTACCTGATCATCTCCAACACCGGACCGATCGACTTCAATCTGATGGAGAGCGGCCAGACCTTCGCGACGACGATCGCCAACAACGCCGCCGAATTCGACTCACCGACCAAGACCGGTGCCTTCATCTCGGCCGGCCTGACCCTGTTCGTTCTGACGTTCATCGTCAACGCGGCCGCGCGGTCCGTGGTCGCCAGGAAGCAGAAGTGATATGACGACCCTCGACATCTCGGGCACCGACCCGGTCAAGACCCGGCCGTCGGGCTTCCAGCCGATCAGCGGCCGACGCAAGATCGCCGACCGTGTGGCGCACGTCGCCGTCGTCGTCGCCGTGGTCATCGCGATCATTCCGCTGCTGTGGCTGATCGGCACGCTGATCTACAACGGCATCACCCCGCTGCTCGACGCCGGATGGTGGACGAACGCCGAACGGTACGGCGGCGCGCTGAACGCGATCGTCGGCACCCTGCTGCAGACCGCCCTCGCCGCCGTCCTCTCCATTCCGCTGGGTATCTTCGTGGCTATCTACCTGGTGGAATACAGCAACGGGCGCTCGGTGTTGGCCCGCGTCACGACGTTCATGGTCGACATTCTCTCCGGTGTGCCGTCGATCGTGGCAGCACTGTTCGTCTACGCGGTGTGGCGCACGACGCTGGGTCTGCCGCGGATGGGCTTCCTCGTCGCGATCGCGCTGGTGTTGCTCATGGTTCCGCTGGTGGTCCGCTCCACCGAGGAGATGCTGAAGATCGTCCCGCAGGATCTGCGCGAGGCGGCCTATGCGCTCGGCGTGCCCAAGTGGAAGACGATCGCGCGCATCGTTCTGCCGACGGCGCTGTCGGGCATCGTTACCGGCGTGATGCTGGCCATCGGCCGCGTGATGGGGGAGTCGGCCCCGGTGCTGATCCTCGTCGGCTCGACCAAGGCGATGAACTGGAATCCGTTCGACGGCAACCAGGAATCGCTGCCGCTGATGATGGTGCAGCAGTACAACAACGGTCCCGGCGCCTTCGAGAAGGTGTGGGGAGCTGCCCTGACCCTGGTCATTCTGGTGGCCCTGGCGTATTTCGGGGCCAAGTGGATCGCGAAGTTCTTCGCGCCGAAGACCTCCTGACCGCTCAGACCTCCTGACCACAACACTCGCACTTCTCAAGGACTGAAGACTCATGGCCAAGCGCCTCGACATCAAAGACCTCAACGTCTACTACGGCAAGTTCCACGCGGTGAAGGAGGTGACGCTGGAGGTTCCGCCGCGCAGCATCACAGCCTTCATCGGTCCGTCGGGCTGCGGTAAGTCGACCGTGCTGCGGACCCTCAACCGGATGCACGAGGTGACCCCGGGCGCGTACGCCACCGGCAAGGTGCTGCTCGACGGCGAGGACGTCTACGGCAAGGGTGTCGACCCGGTCAGCGTCCGCACCACCATCGGCATGGTGTTCCAGCGGCCGAACCCGTTCCCCACCATGTCGATTCGCGACAACGTCGTGGCCGGGCTCAAACTTCAAGGCGTGCGCAACAAGTCCACTCTCGACGACGTCGCCGAGCGCAGCCTGCGCGGCGCGAACCTGTGGAACGAGGTCAAGGACCGGCTCGACAAGCCGGGCGGCGGACTGTCGGGCGGCCAGCAGCAGCGGCTATGCATCGCCCGCGCCATCGCCGTCTCGCCCGACGTCCTGCTGATGGACGAGCCCTGCTCGGCGCTCGACCCGATCTCGACTCTGGCCATCGAGGATCTGATGGGTGAGCTCAAGAAGGAGTACACGATCGTCATCGTGACTCACAACATGCAGCAGGCCGCCCGCGTGAGCGACCAGACGGCGTTCTTCAATCTCGAGGCCGTCGGCCAGCCGGGGCACCTCGTCGAGATCAACGACACCGAGGTGATGTTCTCCAACCCGCTCAAGCGCGAAACCGAGGACTACATCTCGGGCCGCTTCGGCTAGGCTCGGCCGTCTGCCAAACACTCGTCCCCAGCACCTGTCTCGGTGCTGGGGACGAGGTGTTTGTGCAGGTCGTTCACGGACTGGTGACAGGACTAGTGGTGTGTCGCGGCTAGTGGTATTGATGTCTTGCGCGCATCCTGCTTCGCTGCGTCCTGCTGGTTGAGCGAGGCGAAGCCGAGTCGAAACCGCTGTGACGCTGTGGGTTTCGTCAGTGCCCGGCGGGTGGGGTTTCGACTCGCTGCGCTCGCTCAACCGGCAGAGGACCGCAACGGTCATGCAACTCTTTAAGTGCGACACGCCATCAGTGGTGTGTCGCCTCCAGAACGTGCGGTGTCGGCAGCTGCGGCCGCGGCGGTTCGTTGTGACTGGTGGGGTCGACGGTGTCGTCGGGTCTCGTGCCGCCTCGGCCGGATCCGTTCGCTGATGCGAATCTGAGGTGTTATGAATCTGTGTGTTGAGATTGTGGTGGGCGTTGCCGGGCTGATGTGCGGTCGGCGTTGAGTGGAAGCTGCTTTGTTCAGCGGCGGCGGGGGTGGTTGGTGTGGTGTGGTGTGGGTCGGCTGGGAGAAAATCGTCCGAATAGTGGGTCGCCGAGGGCATTCTGCCCTTGCTCATCAGCAGTTTTCCTGTTTTTCCGGCCTACCGCTGCGCGACGTCGGTTACCGCAGCGCGACGTCAACCGGCGCCAATGCTGCTCGGGTTACCGTCCCCTAGGCTTCGGCGTCGGCGAGTTGCTCCGGGGTCTTGCCGGTGGCCTGGAAGACGACGCGGCGCCCGATGAGGACGGCGTGGTCGGCGAAGCGCTCGTAGTAGCGTCCGAGCAGCGTAACGTCGACGGCCGCGGCGACGCCGTGCGTCCAGTCGCGGTCCATCAACACGGTGAACAGGTGGCGATGCAGATCGTCCATCGCGTCGTCGTCTTCCTGCAGGGTCAGAGCAGCCTCCGGATCCTGCGACGTCAGCACCTCACGTGCATTGTGCGCCAACTGCACCGCGAGCCGGCCCATCTCGGCGAAGTAACCGTTCACTTCTTCGGGCAGCGCCTTCGCGGGGTGGCGGCGTCGAGCGACCTTGGCGACATGCAGCGCGAGTGCGCCCATCCGGTCGACGTCGGCGACGATCTGAAATCCGCTGACGATGGAGCGCAGGTCGCCTGCGACAGGAGCCTGCAGTGCGAGCAGAGCGAATGCCTGTTCCTCGGCCCGCACCGACAGTGCGGTCATCCGGTCGTGGTCGGAGATGACTTGCTCGGCAACCGCCAGATCGGCCTGCAGAAGTGCCTGGGTGGCGCTGGACATCGCCTGCCCCGCCAACTCGCACATCTGACCGAGGACAGCATTGAGAGCAGCCATCTGCTCCTGATACGCAGTTCGCATGTATCTACACTACGTGCTGCGACCGACGGCACCGGTCACCGCACGGTAAACGGGGTATGAAGGCGGGCTTAATGCCTGCGGCTATTGACAGGTCGTGTCGCCGGCGTTGGTGACCGCGAGATCGTTGGGAAGGTCGCTCGATCCGACCGTCGCAGGCAGCTGAGTGACAGTGAGCTTGGTGCCCGCGTCTGGCGTCGACGACAACGACCCGGAGTAATCGCCGCCGAGAATCACCTCGACGCCGGACTTCACCGTGTGGTCGGGCTGGATCGACGCGCCCGGGAACATCTTCGCCAGGGTCGCCGCGGCGTCTTCCTCGCCGGTGCCGTAGCGGACGACGGTGGTCGACTGCTGCTCGGAGGCGTCCGCGACGCCGCGCACGTCGAAGCCGAGCGGGGTCAGCTTCTCCGAGACCTCGGTGGCCAGCCCCGACTTACCCGTGCCGTTGAGCACGCGCACGCCGATATTGCCCGGGGACATCGCGGTCGCCGACAGCTTGGTGGTCTTCGGTGCGGATGTGGTCGGCGCCGGGTCCGACGACGGCGCGGAGGTGTTCTTGGCCGCCTTCTTCTTCGTCTCGCCGGGCAGCGGCTGGTCGTCGATGATGGCGTTGAAGATGTTGTTGATGTCGTCGGTGCGTGGGATCTCGTTGTTCTGACCGTCGGTGGACGTACCCGACGTCGGGATGGTCAGGAACGTGACGCGACCGGCTTCGATGCCCTGCATCGAGTCAGCGAGGTCGAGCAGCGACTGCGTGTCGACGCCGTCGACGAAGCTGTTCTGAATGAAGGTGTTGACGATGCCGTTCAGTTTGCTCGGATTGGACAGCACATTGCCCGACAACGTGGCCCGCAGCAGCGACGACATGAACTTCTGCTGCCGCTTGATGCGCCCGTAGTCGCCGTTGCCTTCGGTGGAGATGGTCCGGGCGCGCACATACCGCAGCGCGGTGCGACCGTTGAGCTTCTGCTTGCCCGCCTTCTTCAGAACGGTGCCGATCTCGTAGTCGTAGAGTGGCGTGGGCGAACAGACCTCGACGCCGCCGACCTGGTCGACGATCTTGCGGAAGCCGCTGAAGTCCATGCCGATGAAGTGGTTGATGTTCAACCCGCTCATCTCGGTGAGCAGTTTGACCAGGCATTCCGGTCCGCCCACGGCGTACACCGAGTTCAGTTTGACGTCGGTCTCGGCGGGCATGCTCTGGCCATAGGTGCCGCTGCTGTTGTCCCAGTCGCGGCATTGCGGCCGGTCTACCTGGAGATCGCGTGGGAAGGACACCGCGACCACGCGGCTACGGTTGGCCGGCACGTTGACCAGGATGACGGTGTCCGAGCGGGCACCTTCGACGTCGCTGGCCGTGCCCGCACCGACACTGGAGTTGTTGCCGGTGCGCGTGTCGGTGCCGACGATCAGATAGTTCTCGTCGCCGTACTGCGCGTCCTTGTTGCGGATGTTCGCGTCGTCGGGGTTGACGGCGCTGATGGTATTCCAGTTGCCGTCCCACGAACGTTTGTAATTCCACACGTACCCCGCGCCGCCGAGGGCGACGATGCAGGCGATGGCGACGACGATGCGCCCGGCGATGGTGGCGTCGCGGACGAACATCTGGCGCCGCGTCCGTTTGGGCTTGCGCAGAGCCGCCGAGCGCAATTCGATGGGGTCGGGTAGGTCGGGCGTCGGCTGAAGTGGGCGGCCGTGTCCTTGGCCGCGGGACTCGGCGATGACGCGGGCCGCGGTCGCGGCGTCGGACAGGTCGACCGGACTGCCGGTGACGATCTGGGGGATCTTGGTGGTGACGTCGTTGGAGACGGGTCCGGGATCGTAGGCCGGGCGCGGGCGCTGCGCGCGCGGCTCGTCGGTGACGCGGGGGAGCTGTCCGGTCGCATCCATCTGTTCCATCAGGTCGCGCACGGTTACCCGGTTGCGGTTGCGGACGTAGCGGTCACGGTTACGCGGTTCGCGCAGACGGTCGGTCGGGGGGCCTGCCGACGAGTCGGGCGTCGCCGGTGCAGAGCTGCGATTCGACGTCGTCGGCGGCGTGCGATCGGCGAACATCTGGGTGAACTCGTTCGGATTCGACGCTCGGTTGCCCGCCCTACGAGCACCGGAGCGTCGAGATGGCTGAGACGGCTGTTCTGGCTCTTGCGAGCCCGACGGCGTGTCAGTCAACGTTGCTCCTCTTGGTGTTCATGCTCAGTCGGGCTGTCGAGCGCACCACTGAGCGCCGCGACGATTCGCAGCGGTTCGTGCCATGTTAATTGGTTGACCTGAGAATGGGGCTCAGGGAGCCGCGCCGACGACGGCTTCGCGCGCTATCCGCCACTGTGCATCACATCTGCACCCGCGGGGACTGTGGCGTCGTCTGGGTCGTCGAGCCAGCCGTGCGGGAGCGAGACCTTTCCCGGCGACCCCTGACGCCCGCGTGGGCCGGTGGCGTCGTCGGGGAACGGGACGGTCGGGTCGAGCTGGGCGATCAGACCGTCGAGTTCGGCGAGCGTCGACACCTGGGCGAAGGAGCGTCGCAGATCGGATCCGACGGGAAACCCCATCAGGTACCAGGTCATGTGTTTGCGCAGGTCACGAAGGCCGCGATCCTCGCCGTGGTGCTCGGCGAGCAGCAATGCGTGGCGAGCGAGAATGGTCCCGACCTCGCCGAGCGTCGGGGGCGTCGGCGGTGCCTCGCCGCGCAGGACCGCCGACAGTTCGGCGAACAGCCACGGCCGGCCGAGGCATCCGCGCCCGACCACGACGCCGTCGCAGCCGGTCTGCGCCATCATCTCCACGGCGTCCGACGCCGCGAAGATGTCGCCGTTTCCGAAAACTGGGATTGTGGTCACAGCTTGCTTCAATTCGCCGATCGCCGACCAATCGGCGGTGCCGGAGTAGCGCTGGGCGGCGGTGCGGGCATGCAGGGCGACGGCCGCCGCGCCGTTGTCTTCGGCGATGCGGCCGGTGTCGAGATAGGTGAGATGGTCGTCGTCGATGCCGATGCGGAACTTGAACGTCACCGGCACTCCGGCGGGCTCGGCCGCGGCGACCATCGACTGGACGATCTTCGTGAACAATCCACGCTTGTAGGGGAGGGCCGCGCCGCCGCCGAGTTTGGTCACCTTCGGAACCGGGCAGCCGAGGTTGAGGTCGATGTGGTCGGCGAGACCTTCCCCGACGATGAAGCGCACCGCTTCGCCGAGAGTTCGCGGGTCGACGCCGTAGAGCTGCATCGACCGCGGCGATTCGTCGGCGTCGAACGACATCATGTGCAGTGTCTTCTCATTGCGCTCGACGATGGCGCGCGCGGTGATCATTTCGCAGACGTAGATGGCGTCGGGGCTCCCGTATTCGCGGCAGAGGCGGCGGAATGCCCGGTTGGTGACGCCGGCCATCGGCGCGAGCACGACCGGCGGGTCGACCGGATAGGGCCCGATCCGGGTACCGGTCGACAGTGCTGCAGAGGTGTTCACCTGCACGATTCTCCCATCGACCGGCGCGTCGGGCGAAATCGTCGTCGGGCGCAAGTGTGCAACGGAGTCGTGTTCTGGCAGCCCGAGTGCTTCCCGCCAGCTATGAAACGTGTTACAAATCATTCTGACCCATCGGTAAGTTACGTGAGTGAATTTCAGGAGGAGCCGCATGTCTCCCGCTGCGTCGTCTTTGTCGAAGACGCTGAATGCCCCATTGCCCGACGACGTCGCGGCGCTGCCACCGGAAGATCTCAACGCGCTCGACGCGATGCTGCGCGCCGCGCTCGCCGACCGCGCGACCGCGATGGACCGCGCCATCAAGGCCTCGCTGGATCACGCGCCGCGTCTCGCCCGACCGGCGATCAAGAAAGTATTGGGACTGTGAACGCCACCGAACTCGCGCATGCCGCGGAACTGACCAAACTGGCCCGCACACTCGGCGTCGAGGAAGAGCGGCTGGCATTTCTCGCCGAGGTGTCGCCCGATTCGCTGAAGACTGTGCGGATGTCGGTCAGCGACCGCCTGTTCGACGCCGACGGCGACAAACTCAAGCGGATCGCCGCCGCGGCCAAGCTGGTGCCCGCCCCGATCGCCGCCAAGGCGGCCGCCGTGGCTTTCGGTCCACTGCTGACCGCGGCGATCGCGAGCTCGATCGAGGTGTCTCGCGGAATCGCGGTCGCCGGCAACCTGCGGGTGGGCTTCCTCGCGCGCGTCGCCGCCGAACTCGATCCCCGACGCTGCGGCCCGATCCTCTCCGCGCTCCCGGCGAGCCTCGCCGGCAAGGTCGCGGCGCAACTCGTCGCCGACGGCGAGCACATCACGCTCGGCAGGTTCGTCGGGGCGATCTCCGACGACGCACTGCGCACCGCCGCCCGGGAGATCAACGACTCCGATCTGCTGCGCGTCGCATTCCTGCTGGAGGATCGCGCCAATATCGACTACGTCGTCGACGTCGTGTCGGACCGGCTGCCCGGAATCCTGGCGGCCGCGGGAGACGAGGGACTGTGGAGTCACGCGCTCGGATTGCTCGACGCCATCGGCGACGAGCACCGCAGAACCATGGGAGACCTGGCGGCACAGCTTGATACGGAGGTACTCGCTGATCTCATCGGCGCCGCGCACTCAACCGGGGCGTGGGCCACGCTGCTGCCGGTCACGCGGTTGATGTCCGTGGAGAGCCTGCGCGTCTTCGCGTCGAATCCCGCAGTCCAGGCGCCGGACACCGTCGCCGCGGTCATGGACGCCGCGCTGGCCGACGACATGTGGCTAGACCTGCTGCCGCTCGCCGGCGAACTGCCGACCGAACCGCGGACATTTCTCGCCGGACGCATCGTCGGGCTCGACACCGAGTTGCTCGACGACCTGATCGGGCAGGCCGACGCCGCCGGACAGTGGGGATCGCTGGCGCCGGTGGTCGCGGTCATGTCACCGGAGCAGGTGGGTGTGGTGTTGGACTTGCCCATCGCGCGCGACGCCGCGGTGGTCAGCCGAGCGGTGGAGGCGCTGAGCGGACGCGACGACGTCCCGGCCGACATCGTCGGACTCGTCGCCGCGCACGGGCGCGCCGTCGGTGCGGGGCACGCGGCTGTCTGAGCAGGGAAATTCCGCTAGCGTCTCGACTTTCGGCATAGGAGTGATGCACGTCACATCGAATGTTTCGGCGAGGTTGCGCGCAGGTGAACCGGAGTTCGGGTCGCTGATCAGCGGAAACGTCGGGCGGGGATGCTCTGACGTGCAGATTTGTGCGTCAACGCCG
>NZ_JABBNB010000034.1 GCF_012933505.1 Gordonia asplenii | reverse complement strand
TGGGTGGCCTTCGCTAACGCTCCGGCCCGGCTCAACCAGCGGAGTGGGCGGCCTTCGCTTGCGCTTCGGCCCGGCTCAACCAGCGGCGTGACCGACGGTGGGCCCCTCCGCTGGTCGAGCGCAGCCGCGGCTTCTATTGACACTCTAACTTTCCGACGTTAAGTTACCGACAAGTCAGTTATCTGAGGAGACGGCATGTCCAATGACCGCATCACCGAGTTCCGTCGTGGCGATTTCCGCTTTCCGGTGATCGATTCCGGCCCGCTCGACGGCCCGGTCGCCATTCTGTTGCACGGCTTTCCGCAGACGGCGTCGTCGTGGGCGAAGGTCGCCGCGATCCTCAACGATCGCGGCATCCGCACTCTTGCGCCCAATCAGCGCGGCTACTCGCCGACCGCGGCGCCGAAGGGCCGGCGCGCCTACCGCAGCTCCGAGCTCGTCGCCGATATCCGCGCGCTCATCGACGTCGTCGGTGGGCCGGTACACGTCGTCGGACACGATTGGGGAGCCAACGTCGCCTGGACGATCGCCGGGCAGCATCCCGAACTCGTGACGTCGCTGACCGCGGTGTCGGTTCCGCACTCGGCGGCGTTCATCAAGTCGCTCGTTACCAGCGATCAGGCCCGACGTTCCTGGTACATGCTCGCATTCCAGCCGCCGAAGCTTCCCGAATTCATGGTCCGACGCAGGCCCGCGATCTTCGACAAGGCGTTACGCGCCACCGGAATGACCCGGGAGATGGTCGACGCCGTGCACGCCGAGATCCTCGACACCGCCGGGCTGACTGGACCGCTCAACTGGTACCGCGCCCTGCCGTTCACCGACCGTCGCGGTATCGGTCGCATCACCGTGCCGACCGCCTACGTGTGGAGCGACGGCGACACCGCGCTCGGACGCGCCGGCGCCGACCTCACCGCGCAGTTCGTGCGCGGGCCGTACCGCTTCGAGGTGTTCGAAGGGGCGTCGCACTGGATCCCCGACGAGCGTCCCGCCGAGCTGGCGCAGGTCATCGTCGAGACGATCGAGTCCACCGGCGACGCGCAGGCTACCGGCCGGTAAAATACCGGCATGACTGACCTGACTTTCGTCCCCACCGCCGACCTCGTCGACCAGATCGGTGCCGACGTCCGCAGCTGCGACACCCAATTCCGGCAGTACGGCGGCAACCGTGAATTCGTCGGGCGGGTCACCACCGTCAAATGCTTCCAGGACAACGCCCTGCTCAAGTCCATCCTGTCCGAGCCCAATCCGGGCGGAGTGCTGGTGATCGACGGCGACGCGTCGGTGCACACCGCGCTCGTCGGCGACCTCATCGCCGAACTCGGCCGCTCGAACGGATGGGTCGGCATCGTCGCGCACGGTGCCATCCGCGACGCCGCGACCATCGGCGGGATGGCGATCGGCGTCAAAGCGCTCGGCACCAACCCGCGCAAGTCCACCAAGACCGGAGCCGGTGAGCGCGACATCCCGCTCGTCATCGGCGGCGAGACCGTCAACCCCGGCGACCTCCTCTACTCCGACGACGACGGCATCGTCCTCGTCGCGCCGTAATACCCCCGCGTGCCAGCGCGTTCCCATTCGATGAAAGGCCCATGCCATGCCGCAGCCCACCGCTGACTACTTCGCCCGCCTCGGGCGCCTCGTCGCCATCGACGACGCCGCGCAGCGTCCGACCCGGATCATCGTCGAAGCCTTCAGCGGCGCCGACATGGCCACCATCCCGGTGGGTACCGCGGACGATCTCGGCGTCGCCGTCGACCGAGCTCGCGAGGCCCAAAAAGATTGGGCCGCACGCAAACCCGCCGACCGTGCGAAGGTCCTCTTCGAATTCGCGGCGTTGGTGACCAAGAATGCCGAAGCACTCATGGACATCGCGCAGGCGGAGACCGGCAAGGCACGCATCTACGCACAGGAAGAGGTCCTCGACGTCGCACTGTCTGCGCGGCACTACGCCAACGTCGCGCCCGGGCTGCTCGCGGACAAGAAGGTCAAAGGCATCCTCCCGGGTGCGACCGACGTTCGGGTGCGCTATCAGCCCAAAGGGGTCGTCGGGGTCATCTCACCGTGGAATTACCCTCTGACACTTGCAGTTTCGGATGCGGTCGCCGCGCTTGCCGCGGGCAACGCGGTGGTCATCAAGCCCGACAGTCAGACACCGTACTGTGCGCTCGCCTGCGCGGAACTCCTGTATGAAGCGGGCCTGCCCCGCGAACTGTTCGCTGTCGTTCCGGGCGCGGGAAGTGTTGTGGGACAAGCGATTGTGGCGCTCACCGACTACGTGATGTTCACCGGGTCGTCGGCGACCGGCGCCGCACTCGCCGAGCAGGCGGGGCGTCGACTCATCGGCTTCTCCGCCGAACTCGGCGGCAAGAATCCGCTCATCGTCACCGCCGACGCCAACATCGACCGCATCGTGTCCGGTGTGGCCCGCGCCTGCTTCTCCAATTCGGGGCAGTTGTGCATCTCGATCGAACGCATCTACGTCGACGCCGCCGTCGCCGACGAATTCACCGACAAATTCGCCGCCTACGTCCGCAACATGAACCTCGCCGCGACCTACGACTTCAGCGCCGACATGGGCTCGCTGGCGTCGGCGAGCCAGGCCGACACCGCCGAGCAGCATGTCGCCGACGCCGTCGCCAAGGGTGCGGTGGTGCGAGCCGGCGGCAAGCGGCGCGCCGACCTCGGACCGTTCTTCTTCGAACCGACCGTCCTGACCGGCGTCGTCGACGGGATGGAGTGCTACCGCGACGAAACCTTCGGTCCGGTGGTATCGATCTACCCCGTCGCGTCCATCGACGAGGCCGTCCAACAGGCCAATGACACCGTTTACGGACTCAACGCCAGCGTCTTCGCCGGATCGAGCGCCCAGGCGCAGAAAATCGCCGAGCAGCTGCGTGCCGGCACCGTCAACATCAACGAGGGCTATGCCGCCGCCTGGGGCTCGACGGCCGCGCCGATGGGCGGCATGGGAATCTCGGGCGTGGGCCGCCGCCACGGCGAGGAAGGGCTCTACAAGTACACCGAGCCGCAGACCATCGCCGAACAGCGATTCATCGGGCTCGACGGTATGCGGGGAGTCCCGCGCGGTGTGTTCCTGAAGGTGACGCCTAAGCTGATGGGATCGTTGAAGTACCTGCCGGGGCGGTAGGTATCCGCCACGAGCAGAGGACTTGAGGTCATGTCGTCATCGATCGTCCGCCCGGCACTCCTCACCGCACTGCTGATCACGGCCGCCGTATTGGCGCCGGTGTCGTCGGCCGACGCGAAACCCGCTGCGCCGCAACGTGAACTCGCACCGCAGGTGACGCTCGCCGACTGGTACGGCACCGCGCACGCCGTCGAAGTCGGGCCGAGCGCGGGCTTCTACTCGCTCACTCGCAACGGCGGGATGCGGACGGTCGTGCTCGAAGAGCGCAGCGTGACCGTCGCCGTCATCACCCGGGCCGGACAACAGGCACCCGTCCGGCGCGCCACGCCGTGGCACCGACTCGCCGTCGCTCCGCCGAACGGGCTGCCCGCGGTGGGGCAGTGGAATCGCTCGGCTCACTACAACGGCAAACAGTTCCGGCTCTGCCGGCTCGCAGTGCCGCACAAGGGCCGGGAATGCACGGCCTACAGCGGGATCATCGTCGGGCTGTAGCGCCGCGCGGTAGTCGAGCGGCGGACTACCCCTTCACACCCAGTCGGGCCAGGATGTCGCCGTCGATCGCCGACAGTTCACGATCGATTGCCAGGTGGGCGTTGCGGCGCTGAGTCGTCGGCATCATCTCGGCGGCGTCGACGGCAGCGGCGAGGTTGGCCAGCCGTGCGCGCATCGCCTCGGTGAACGCATTCGATTCGGGGGAGGAGTCCTGTGCTGACAGATTGTCGATCGAGGTGCGGGTGGTAGCGATCCGCGCCGACAGGGTGGCGCCGTGCCCGGAGAACTGCCGCAGTACGTCGGGGGAGACGCCGGCGCGGTTGGCCTTGGCGATCGACAGCTGCTCGCGGATGCCCACCGATGCCCGGTAGATCACCGGTCCGGCGATGGGGGCGATGAGCCGAGCGACCGCGAGGTAGCGCTTCACGTTTGTGGTGCTCAACAGATGCTTGTTGGCCTCGGCCTGGATCTTCGCGACCTCGACCTTGGCGTTGGCCTGCGCGACCTTCTCCGCCGACTTGGCGGCCTTGACCGTCGCCTTGTGCTCGTCCTTGGTGGACTTCGTGACCGCCCGCGTCGCCTTGCGGTCGGACTTGGCGGCCGCGCGCCGATCGATCTTGTCCGACTTGCGCTTGGCCTTCGCGTCGAGCTTCGCCTCCATCTTGGCCTTGGTTTTGAGCGCCTTGGCCTCCGCCCGACGCTGCGCGCGGCTCTTGCCGTCGGAAACGATCAACCCCATGCCACTGCCTTCCGGTCGCTGCGCGGGAACCTTCACCGATAGACCCGCGCGGTGTCGGTACAAGCATTACATAAGGTGGAGGGGACGGATGCAGGTGTCTCCTGCGCCGCGTCGACGAAAGGCCAGGCGTGTGAGTTCACCAGTGCTCGGTGCCCGAGATCTCACTGGTTGTGAACATCGGCTCGCCCTCGACTTCGCACCCGGCCGCGACACGATGCCGGTCGAACCGGTCACCGACCCCGACGTCGCCCAGCGCATCCGTGCGGCGACCGAACACCGCGGCAGGGTCCGTGACCTGCTGCGCAGCCTGCACAGTGACCAGCCGCCGGGCACCTTCGTGATCGTCGACGACGCCGCGCCGCGCCGCGATCGGGTCGAGGCCACCGACCGCGCGTGTCGAGATGGGGCGCGTTGGATCGCCGATGCCGTACTGCGCACCGACGTCGACGCCGGGCGGCGCGGACACAGCGAGCTGCTCGTCCACGACGGCACCGGCTATGTGCCGGTGATCGTGGTCAATCATCGGGTCAGCCAACCGGTGACCGTCGACCCGGACGACCGCAACCGGTCGGGCATCGTCACCAGCCCACTGTGGGGATGGCTGCCCGCAACCGATCAGTCGCGCGCAGCGCGCAACAATCGGCGTGATCAGATGCGCCTGCTGCATCTGTATCGGATGCTGCAGGCAGCCGGGCTCGCGGGACGTGAACAGGGCGGAGTCATCGGACTCGACGTCGACTGCATCGTCGTCGTCGACCTAGAACCGATGCTGCCCGGTTACGACGACAATTTGGCCCGCCGTCGAAGAATCGCCGCGCAGCAGATCGCGACCGTGCCCAGCCGCGTCGGCGAATGCCGGGGCTGCCCATGGTGGGGACAGTGCGAACCCGAACTCGTCGACCGCCGCGACGTCAGCTTGGTGGTCAACGGCGCTCAGGTGAAAGTGTTGTCCGACAATGGAATTCACACGATAGACCAGCTCGCCGATGCAGATCAGGCGCCGGCGGAGTATGTCGGGTCGTTCGACGACGCCGTGACCTTCGCCCAATGCTGGATCACCGACACGCCGCTCGTCCGGCGCCACGACGACGTGGCGGTGCGCCGCGCCGACGTCGAGGTGGACGTCGACATGGAGTCCTTCGGCGAGGACGGTGCGTACCTGTGGGGAACGTTGTTGACGGACAACACGATCGGGCAGGTCGAGCCGTATCGACCTTTCGTCACCTGGCAGCCGCTACCCACCGTCGACGAAGCCCGCTCGTTCGCCGAGTTCTGGCAGTGGCTGATGACGGCGCGCAATTCGGCGCGCTCGCAGGGCAAGACCTTCGCGGCGTACTGCTATTCCGAGCAGGCGGAGAATCGCTGGCTCCGCGGCTCGGCCGACCGGTTCGCCGGATATCCCGGCATCCCGTCGCGAGCGAAGGTCGATGCGTTCATCGCCTCCGACGAATGGGTCGACATCTTCGCTGCCGTCGGGCGAAACTTTTTGTCCCCCAAGGGGAAAGGCCTCAAGAGAGTAGCGCCGATCGCCGGTTTCCGGTGGCGCGACGACGACGCGGGCGGCGCGGCGTCGATGGACTGGTACCGCCACGCCGTCGGCATCGGCGAGACCGTCGACCTCACTCAGCGTCGACGACTGCTCGAATACAACGAAGACGACGTCCGCGCGACCAAGGTGCTTCGTGAGTGGATGGACGGCGCGGCGGCGTCGACGATCCCCACCGTCGACGACGTCCGACGCCGTTACCACGACGCGGCCAAATTGCCAGGGCGTGTCTAGGGCAAGGGTGGAAGTGCTCGCTGGTTGAGGGTGGCTGTCCGGCTGCAGCGGCTACTGGCAGTCCGGCTGCCCTGCGGGTTGAGCCGGGCCGGAACGGCTAGTGGCCCCCCGCTGGTTGAGCCTGAATTCACCGACGGGTAGGCCCCATCTGCTGGTTGAGCCGCGAGGAGCGCTAGCGACGAGCGTGTCGAAACCTCTGTACCACAATGCATTTGATGGCAGCGCACTTGTCGAACTGTGATGGAATCGAACATCGAGGCGTGTGCACCCATAGGGTGCACACGCCTCATTTGCCGGGTCAAAGTCGCCGATATTGGCGCGGACCGTCGAAAGTCGTTGTGGCTGAGAGGTTTCGACACGGACTCGGCTAGCGCTACTTCGACTCGGCTAGCGCCTCGCTCAGCACGGCGCTCGTCCGGCTCAACCAGCAGAGCGGCGCTTCGGCCGGTGGATCCAGGTTGAGCCGGGCCGGAGCGCCAGCGTAGGTCCGTGTCGAAACCTGGTGTGTCGTCGGTGTCAGCGCAAGCGTGGGGATGGTTGGGCTAGTCGGGTGAGCGTGATTTCGACTCGGCTGCGCCTCGCTCAATCGGCGGAATGGTTGCCCGGGTCGGAGCGACTACTTCTGGCTGCTAGGCGGGTGGTTGCCCGGGTCGGAGCGACTACTGGCTGTCCGGCGGAATGGTTGCCCGGGCCGCTGTAGTGACGTCGGCGCCCGAGCGAGAATCCCTGGCTCGGGCGCCACTGACAGCACCGCCGAATCACTGAGCTAGGCGCGTGCCGCCGCGATGGCGTCGAGGAAGCGGCCGCTTCCGAGCAGTGCGACCGAGCCGAGCAGCATCAACGCCGCGGGCGCGATTCCGCCGGCGAAGTCGCCGAGCTCCGATGCCGCGGCCGCCGGAATCGGGGTGGGCGCCGGTGCCGGAGCGATGACCGGCGCGGGCGCCGCGGGCGCGGGCGGCGCCGGCTTGACGGCGGGCTTGGCCGCGAGATGCTTAGCCACCGAAGGCTTGGGTGGCGTCGCGCTTCCCGCCCCGCCCCCGCCGCCCCCACTACCGCCTCCGGGGACCGCCGCAGCTGGGACCGCGGGAGCTGCCGGTGCCGGAGCGGCGGGAGCAGCTGGCGCCGCCGGAACAGCGGGGGCCGCCTTCTCCCACGGTTGCTTCGGGTGCTGGCCGCCGTTCCACTGAGTCGACGACGAACCGTTCGACTGGTTCGGCGTCGACGTCGACCCCGAACCGTTGCTGCCCGGCCCGGTGTAAGTCGGAACGGTCACGTTTCCGCTTCCCGATCCTGAGCCCGAGCCGGAACCGGACGGAGCCGTGGGCACCGCGGGGACGGTCGGTGCGGTGGGCAGACCCGATGCGGTCGGCAGACCGGTGGTGCCAGTGGTGCCGGTGGTGTCGCAGTCATTGTTGTGGGTGCCGGGGGTGTGCGTCGAGCCTGTGCCCCACGACCCGTGGTGACCCGAGCCCGAACCCGAGCCGAAACCCGACCCCGCGCCCGAACCGCTTCCGCTGCCATGGCTGTGATGGTTGCCGAGGCCGGGGGAAGCGTGTGTCGAACCCGCGCCGAGCGAGCCGAGCAGCGTCATCGCCAACAGTGCTGTGGCTGTCGCCGCGAAGGCGAAGAATCTGCGCAGCGTGCGGCGCGCGGTAGGCGTCGAAGAAAGGTGGCTCATGGTCGTCGAGTCCTCTGGCAGTGGCCCGGGGTGCGGGCGGGGTGGGCCATCCTGCGGTAGCGGTTCGGTTGTCGATCAGTCAGTCTACGTTACCCAGCCGTAGATTCGACCTGGTCATTTGACCAGACTTTTCTATCTTTGACCTGCAGTAACAGTTAGTGTGTGAGTAGTGCCACAGTGCGACTAATGTTGGTGCTGGTCGTATCGGTTCGGCCGCGGATTTGGGTATCCTCCGAATGAATGGACCTTGCGAGGAGGGTCCAATCCGACGTTTAATGAACGCAAGGTAAATTCGCAGTTAGGCAAGATTTCGTTACTTCGTCTAGCTGTTGGGTCGAGGACAGTACTAAAGATATGGCGATGCGCGACGCCGCTCGCCAGGAATATAGGCGGAGATCGTGACAGTAGATGGTTCACCGGCGTTGCACGACGACGACGTCATAGCCGACGTCGATCCGGGATTGTTCGCACGTCGGCTAGAGGAACTCTTTCGGACGGTACCAGGCCCCAACGGCCGTGCATATAGCGCGAAGGCCATCGCAGCCCGTTCGACCGAACGCGGATTCCGACTCGGCGAGTCCTACTTGTCCCAGCTGCGCTCGGGCAAGGCGAAGTCGCCGTCGTTCCGCACCGTCGAAGGCATCGCCGCGGCATTCGGCGTCGACGTCCATTACTTTCTGGAAGATCGTGCCGCGCAGCGTACCCGCGACGAGATCGACATGATGCGCATGCAGGCCGACACCGATGTCCAGCTCGCGGCCTTCCGCCTGGCTGGACTGTCGAGCGATTCGGTGAGCGTCGTCAGCGAGCTCATCAAGGTGCTGCGCAAGCAGCAGGGATTGCCGACCGATCCGCCGCAGGTCACCGAGGCCGGACTCGCCGACTCCGGCGAATGACGTCTACCTGGGGATGAGGAGCGAGCGCGCGCTGCGCTTGATAATTCGCGAAGCGTTGCGCGGGCTCGATCTCGATCTGCCGCTCGACGTCGTACAACTGTGCGATCGATACGGTCAACGGCGTGGTCGACCGATCAAATTGATCGCTCACCCGCTGCCGGCGGGCATGCCCAACGGAGTATGGCTCGCGGCGTCGGACGCCGACTATTTCTTCTATCAAGAGAACACGACACCGGTGCATCGCGACCAGATCATCATCCATGAGTTCGGGCACATGATCGCAGGTCACCAGATGCTTGGCGATCTGGCCGCAGCCGCCCTCGCCGGGCCCGATCCCGACGACGCCGATGCGGCTCTCGCCCGTACCTGCTACTCGGATGAGCGTGAGTGGGAAGCCGAGATGTTGGCATCGCTTATCATCACGTGGGCAGCTGAAGCGCGCGAAGCCGTCGGGCAGACAGCGCAGCATCAGGGCCTACGCGGAATTCAGCGAGTCCTGGGTGGACATCGAGGCTGGCTGTGACGCGGGAACGTCTGCTGGTGCCGAAGAGTTGAGGTCAGTGTTTAGTGATTGCCGGGATCATCAACATGATCGCGTTCGTGGTCTTCGCGAGCGCAATGTGCTGGCGACTGGACCAGATCCGACGTCAAGGCGGGGGTACGCAAGCGGTCGCCATGACGACGGCGATCGGCGCGTTGACTCTCGCGTTCGTCGTATCGAATAAGGGCGTCGCCAGGTTCCTCAACGACCTTCTGTTCACCGGCGTCTCCCGAGTGCTGCTGTACGGATTGCTCGCACTGGGCGTCGCCAGCCTGATCGTCGTGTTCTTCTTCAGCGCCAAAGACAGCGTGCGGCAACGTCGAGCGGGCGTAGAGGCGATACCGCTCGTCGTCGCCGTCGTCGGGCTGCAGGTCACGATGCTGCTGATCCCGCTCGATCTGCGGACGAAGGGGTTGTCGGCGTCGACCACCCAGAATATCGGCTTCGCCTTCTTCTTCCTGATCGCCAGTGGCTACCTCGCGTACGGACTGCTGCAATGCGTCCGCAGTATCCGGCGATTCCTGCAGATGGCCGACGGTTACCTCAAGGTGTCGCTGCTCATTCTGATCAGCGGGCTCATCCTGCTCGCAGCGGGATCGCTCGCGCAGATCGTCTACGTGCTCAGTTCGCTGCTGTGGGGCGTGTCCGTCCTCGCGCTGATGCAGGTGTCGTCCGTGATGTCGCTGATCGGGCTCATCGCCTTCCTCGTCGGAATCAGCTACCCGATGCTGTATGCCCGAACCCGGGCACTCTTCGCCGGGCTGCGTCGTCGGCGTCGGTACCGGGAACTCGAACCACTCTGGTCTCTCGTCACGTGGGCGGTGCCCGGCGTCGTGCTACCCGGCCACGGAGGCGACCGACTCAAATCGACGCCGACGGTTCTCTTCGAACGGCGGATCGTCGAGATCCGCGACGGACTCACGCAGCTGTCGCCGCTGCTCTCCGAGGAATTCGACGCCGCGCCCGACGCCGACCGCGCGCATCTGCTGCGCGCCGCGGTCGACAAGTACCGCGAGGCGGGGACGTCGAAGGGCGCGGTCCGCGACGTCCTGCCGGCCGACGGCAACAGCCTCGACGAGGACGCCGAACCGTTGTTGCGCTTAGCGCGGGTGCTGTAGGGCGTTCGCGGGGCAGAGCGCACTCAGCCGATCAGCTACTCCTCGCCCGCGCCGACGTCGACTGCTCGTCGCTCCGCACGACGCTGATGCCACAGGTAGGCCCCGCCCGCACCGGAGATCACCACTACCGCGGTCACGGTCGCGATCGTCACCACGGTGCCCGGGCCCGCGGACAGGCCTTCGAAGAGCAACCACGCGGCGAAGCCGAAGAACAGGATCGACGCCCCGACGGTGATTCCCCGCTCCGGAAGATGCTTGCCCAGCAACACGCCGACGGCGATGGCAAGGGCGTCGGCCGCGACCATGCCGACCGTCGAGCCGATCCACACACCCACCCAGTCGTGGTCGGCGGACAGGGTGATCGTGGCCAGCATCGTCTTGTCGCCCAGTTCGGCGAGGAAGAACGACGACATGACGGCGAAGAACACCGACTTTCCCACACGCTCGGCCCGGCGCGATTCCTCGTCGGTGAGCGAATCGCCGCGCAGCGTCCAGAATCCGAAGAGCAGCATGGCGACACCGGCGACGATCGCCATCAGATCCGACGGTATCGACAAGCCGAGGAAGTGGCCGAAGAACACCGACGCCGCGTGCACCGCGGTGGTGGCGACGGCGATCGCCGACAACACGATCCACCACGGGTGGCGCAGGGCATAGGTCATCGCCATCAGCTGCGACTTGTCGCCGAGCTCGGCGACGAAGATCACGCCGAAGCTGACCAGTAGAGCAGTAATCACCCGGCCAGCCTAACCACGTCACAACGGGCGTCGCAACAGCTGGAGTTGCCGCATTTATGCAGGTAGGGGGCATGAAAAATAGATTCAGGGTTACCTGATTCGACTATGCGGGCAGACCGTCTCCGGCAGTTTTTGGCACACTGAATTCGATGAACACCGATACTGACTCGACACTTGCCGCACGGGCGGCAGGCACAGCGGGAGGTGATGTGGCAGCCGAGCCCAGCGTGGTCGAGGCCAACCGGGGGGCGCCCCGCGGTCCGCTGCGTCCCATCGAGTACGCCACGATAGCCATCTTCACCGGGCTTGCCGTCGCCGTCGTAGTGGTTGCCGCGGTCATTCCACTGGCGGGCGCCGCCCGGCTGCTCGCGCCGGTGCCGATGGCGCTGATCGCCGCGCGCACCCGTCCGCGTGCCCTCGTCGCAGCCTTGATCACCGGCGCGGCATGCGCCTTCGCGCTCGCCGGTACCGGCGCGGCCGTCTCCGTCGTCGGGTCGGCGGTGATCGGCGGCATCGTGGGTGAGATCAAACGTCGCGGCAAGGGTGTCGGCACACTCACCGTCGTCGCGACCGTCGCGTCGCCGTTCCTCTCGGCGGTCCCGGTGGCGATGCTGTTCGTGCTGGTCCCGTTGCGCAAGCTCGCCCTCGAGTCGTTCGAGAATTTCGCCAAGGGACTGGGCAAGCAGCTCGGGAACATCGGCTTCGACTGGGGTGAACGCACTCTTACGACGCTGGCCGACGGCGTCGTCGACTATTGGTGGCTCTGGATGTGGGTGTCCGGTGTGTTCGGCACCTACCTGGCGCTCTACATCGCCTGGTGGGTGTTGGGCACCGTCGTCGACCGGGTCGCCGACATCCCCAGCGAAGACACCCTCGACAACGCCGACGTCCTCGACGTCGCGCCCGTCGCCGACGTCGCGCCGCTCCCGCTGACGTTCTCCTCGGTCGGGTTCACCTACCCCGGCGCGTCGCGTCCCACACTCCACGACGTCGATCTGTCGCTCGACGCTGGTGAATTCGTGGCTATCGTCGGTCCCAATGGATCCGGCAAGTCGACGCTCGCCAAACTGCTCGCCGGACGGCCCCCGAGCGTCGGCGCGGTCGGCCGCCCGGGAGCCGCAGCGTTGGGCCGGCCCGGCGGAACCGCGATGGTATTGCAGCGGCCGGAGACCCAGATGCTGGGTTCTCGGGTCGCCGACGACGTCGTGTGGGGCCTGCACCCCGACGTCGCCGCCGCGGTCGACGTCGAGCAGATCCTCGCCGAGGTGGGACTTGCCGGGCTCGGTCACCGCGAGACCCTCGACCTGTCCGGCGGACAACAGCAGCGGTTGGCCATTGCCGCGGCGCTGGCCCGACGGCCCGCCCTGCTGATCGCCGACGAGGTGACGTCGATGGTCGACCCGGTGGGCCGCGACGAGTTGGTCGCACTCCTGCGCGCCCTGCCGCATCGGTTCGGAATCACCGTCGTACTGATCACCCACCGGATGACGGAGGCGGCGGCTGCGGATCGGGTGATCCATCTGCGCAACGGCGGCGTCGTCGATCATGAACCGAATTGGGTGGTGCGCCACGATGAGTCGGGTTCCCCCGTGCGACGCCGGGCTGGTCGTCCGGAGACGGTGCAGCGTCTCACCGTCGACCGTGCCGCCTACACCTACCTGCCCGGCTCGCCCTGGCAGGTCACCGCGCTGCACGACGTCTCCTTGACCGTCGAGCCGGGCGACGGCGTGCTGATCGTCGGCGGAAACGGTTCCGGCAAGACCACGTTGGCGTGGATGCTCGCCGGACTGATCGAGCCGACGTCGGGTACCTGCCTGCTGGGTGCCGCCGACGCCGCCCGCCCGACGTCGAAGCAAGTCGGCAAGGTGGCACTCGCGTTTCAGCACGCGCGGCTGCAGATCCAGCAGGCCAACGTCGCCGACGAGATCATGGCGGTCGGCGGACCGGAGGTCGGGACGCGAGAGGTCGGCGAGGTACTGGAACTCGTCGGGCTACCCCGCGACCTCGCGGCACGCCCCACGGATTCGCTGTCCGGCGGACAATTGCGGCGCGTGGTCCTCGCGGCACTGATCGCGTCGGCGCCCGACGTTCTGGTGCTCGACGAGCCGCTCGCCGGACTCGACCCAGGGGCCCGCGGCGAAGTGGTCGGACTCCTGGCCCGACTCCGCTCGACGGGCATGACATTGATCGTGATCTCGCATGATTTCGAGGCGCTCGACGCCGTGTGCGATCGGCGCGTCGAACTGGTGCAGGGACGATTGGGACTTGTGGGGGAACAGCGATGACCATGCGAACTGTGCCGCTGCGGCAGGTGCCCGGCGATTCGGTGATCCACCGACTGTGGGCAGGGACGAAACTGGTGATCGTCTTGATCCTCGGCATCATGACCTGGGTACTTCCGTCGTGGCCCGCGCTGGGGTTCGTCGCGGGCGTCGTGGTGGTCACCGCGGTCGTCGCCGGGATCCCGCTGGGCGCGATTCCCCGGCCGCCGTGGTGGATGCTGGGCCTGGTGGCCGCAGGCGTGGTCATCTCCGCCTCGGTCAGCGGCGTCGCCGGTGGCGTGGTGTTCCTGCGTGCGGCGATGCTGGCCGTCGTCGTGGTCGCGACGTCGATTCTGGTCATCTGGACGACGCCGATGGCCGACATCGCTCCCGCGTTGGCGTCGTTGATGCGCCCCCTTCGGTGGCTGCGGCTGCCGGTCGACGAGTGGGCGGTGGCGATCGCGCTGTGTCTGCGCGGCTTGCCGATGCTGATCGATGAACTGCGGATCCTGCGCGCCGCCTATCGGATGCGCCCGAGGTCGAAGGCCGGCGGCGGCCACCCGTCGGCCCAGCTGACCCTGCTCGACATGGTGACCGCGGCGATGTCGAACGCGTTGCGCCGCAGCGCTGAAATGGCCGAGGCGATCACCGTCCGCGGCGGCACGGGCAGCCTCGTCGCCCATCCCTCGCGGCCGCATCGCCGCGACGCGGTCGCGCTGAGCGTCGTCGTGGCCGCGGGTGCGGCGGTGATCGTCGCGAGTTTCATCTAGGGAGGAACATTCACCCCGCTACCGCTGAGCAGGCAGCTTCCAGCCAGGCCCGGTGCACTTTGCCGGCGGATCACACTCACAACGTCGACACCAGGTACGCGTCAGCGCTCGAGGTGGAGGCAGCATCGATCCGTTGTTACCGGTGGGGCAGGTGGCGTACGGCGGAGGTGGGAGAAAGATGAAAGGGGCCGCACTCCAGGATGGAGTGCGGCCCTTCGTGAATCCGGCGATCAGGCGGGAACGATGAGTCCCGAGCCCTGGGTCTTCGCGCGGTCCAGGCGTGCCGCGGCGTCTTCCCAGTTGACGACGTTCCACCACGCCTTGACGTAGTCGGGCTTGACGTTCTGGTAGTCGAGGTAGAAGGCGTGCTCCCACATGTCGAGCATGACGACCGGGATCAGCGCGGCGGAGGTGTTGCCGCTCTGGTCGGTGAGCTGCTCGATGACGAGGCGCCCTCCGATGGTGTCGTAGCCCAGGATGGCCCAGCCCGAACCCTGCAGGGTGGTCGCCGCCGCGGTGAAGTGGGCCTTGAACTTCTCGAAGCCGCCGAAGTCGGTGCCGATCTGCTCGGCGAGGTCGCCGGTGGGCTCACCGCCGCCGTTGGGGGAGAGGTTCTTCCAGAAGATCGAGTGGTTGGTGTGTCCGCCGAGGTGGAAGGCCAGGTTGGCGGACAACCCGAAGACCTTGTCGGCGATGGTGCCGTCTTCACGTGCTGCGGCGAGCTTCTCGATAGCGGTGTTGGCGCCCTTGACGTAGGTCGCGTGGTGCTTGTCGTGATGCAGTTCCATGATGCGGCCGGAGATGTGCGGCTCCAGGGCGCCGTAGTCGTAGTCCAGGTCAGGAAGGGTGTATTCAGCCACGATGATCCTCTCGGTAGGACAAAACTTCTTCTGTTAGAAACAGCCACCACCACCCTTGTCGAGTGTGGTGTCGTACGCAACTCCGGTCGGTCTGCGATCGCAGGGTCGACGTCGATGCGCGCCGTGTCCAATAACACCGTGTCAGACGCGCAAAATTCCGCCGACACCGAGGTGGACCAGAATCGTCAGACCAGTGCGACGGCGACGAGCGCGACGGCGATGGCGAGGATGCTCAACGCGGTGGTGAGACAAGAACTGCGGATCTTGCTGCCGATGAAGGCGCTCGCCGCGGCGTCAGCTGCGGACTGTGGGTGAACGTTGGTTGCCATTTGCGCTGCCCCTCCAGGTCGCGACACGAGTGAAAATGCTCACACTCCTGCTGTGATGCTCATCATAGGCAGCGCCCGACGTCCAGCTCAACTCGGGTCGGTGGACGCCGTCAGTACCATGGACCCATGACGTGGCTCGACCAGCTCTTCTCCGCGCATTCGCACAAGCAGACCCTCGTCGCACAACAGGCGGCCCTGCCTGGCCGTTCGACGCCGATGCGGGTCGCCGATGCACATCTGGTCCTGCACCATCCGATGACGCCGTCCGCGCCCGGATCCGACGATCCGTGGGGCGACGGTCGGCAGGCGGTCATCCTCGGCGGCGGGTGCTTCTGGGGCGTCGAGGAGATTTTCTGGCAGGTGCCCGGTGTCTACACCACGGCGGTCGGCTATGCCGGCGGTTACACGCCCAATCCGACGTATGAGGAGGTGTGCACCGCGCAGACCGGCCACACCGAGGCGGTCCTCGTCGTCTTCGATCCCAAGGTGATCAGCCTCGACGCGATCCTCAAGATCTTCTGGGAGGCCCACGACCCCACCCAGGACATGCGGCAGGGTAATGACATCGGCACCCAGTATCGCTCGGCGATCTACACCTTCTCCGACGCCGACGCACACCTCGCGCAGACGTCGGCGGATCGCTTCGCGCCGGTGATCGCACAGGCCGGTCTCGACCCGATCGCGACGGAGATCAAGCCGCTCGCAGCGGCCGGTGACGGACATTTCTACTACGCCGAGGATTACCACCAGCAGTACCTGGCGAAGAATCCGCACGGGTACCGCTGCCATGCCGCGACCGGTCTGAAGTATCCGGCCTGAATCCCGACGACGGGACCGCTGAACACACACGATGGTGGACACCTTTGCGCCCACACCGATTTCGCTCGGCCAGTGGAATCGGACGTTGCTGCATCGTCAGCATCTGCTGACTCGCATCGACGACGACGCGATCGAAGTCATCGACCGCTGCGTGGGACTGCAGTCGCAAGATCCTCGCGCGGCGCACTACGGCCTCGCCTCGCGGATCGTCGACTACCGTCCCGCTGAACTCGACGGCCTCCTCGACTCGGCCGAGGTGGTCCGGATGGCGTCACTGCGTTCGACGGTCTTTCTGTCCGACGCCGAGGACGCGCGCTGGATTCGGGCGCTCGCGCAACCGCGGCTCGACTACGAGGTCGAGACGGCCCACCGTCGGCGCCTCACCGCCGCGGACCCGACGGACATCGCCGCTCAAGCGGCCGAAGAACTCGCCGGACAAGAACTCTCCGTCCGCGAACTCGGAGCGCGGCTGCAGAAACGCTGGCCTGACGAACCGGCGTCGACGCTGAGTGCGGTTGCCCGGTGCCTGCTGCCCCTCGTCCAAGTGCCGCCGCGCGGCTTGTGGGCGTGCGGCGGCGGCGGTCCGCTGCGCTATCAACTCTTCGACGACTGGGTCGGCCCCGGCGACCCGGCGATCACCGGCGAGGAGGCGGTCCGCGATCTGATTCGCCTGTACCTGCGCGGTTTTGGCCCGGCGACCGTCAAGGGTGTGCAGACCTGGGCGGCGATGACGGGGTTGAAGCCGCATCTGGAAGCGATGCTCGCCGACTGGGAGTTGATCGCTTACGTCGGGCCGAATGGTGAGCGTCTCTACGACCTCGACGGCCTCGAAATCGTCGACGCCGACCGGCCGGCTCCGGCTCGGCTGGTCGCGCCGTTCGACAATGTCGTTGCGGTGCAAGCGGATCGGGCCCGCATCGCCGACCCCGAGGTGTATCGGCGCACGCTGACGCCCAACGGCAGATCGCCGGGATTCGTGCTCGTCGACGGCCGGTTGGCCGGTATCTGGTCGGTGCCCGACGGCGAGCGGGTCGTCGTCGACTATCTGACCGAGGTGACGCAGGCGAATGGCCGGGACGTCGACGGCGAGGTGACTCGACTTGAGGCGCTGCTGAACGCGTAGCGGTGAGGACCGATCGCGCGGTTCCGGGCGCCCGCGCCATGCCTGAAGTGTCCCAGAATGGGACAGTCGCGACGTGGTGTGAGTCACAATACTCGCCGGAGAGGTAGTTCAACCGACACCGAGAGGTCCCGCGATGCGCGCCGTCAAACTGAGTAGCCCCAGCACCCTGACCCTCGAGGATGTGGACATCCCAGAGCCCGGCCCGGCAGAGGTTCGGGTGAAGGTAGCCGGGGCGGGGTTGTGCCACTCCGACCTGCATCTCGTCGATCTGGGCGATGCCTGGCCGGCGTTCGGTCTCACCATGGGCCACGAAGGCGCGGGCATCATCGACGCGGTGGGCGTCGGCGTCACGAGTCACAGCGTCGGTGATGCGGTGCTGGTGAATCTCGTCTGGAGTTGCGGCACCTGTCGGGCGTGCGTCGAGGGCCGTGACAACGCGTGTGAGGTGACCGGCGGGCGCGACAGTTTTCCGTCGGCTCCGGGCCTGACGGCCGACGGGGCGATGGCCGAATACATGATCGCGCCCGCCCGGCACTGCCTGCCGCTCGGCGGCATCGACCCGGTCGGTGCCGGTCCCCTCACCGACGCCGGACTCACTCCGATGCGGGCGATCAATTCGGTGCTCGACCGCCTGACTCCCGGTGCCACCGTGGTGGTGATCGGCATCGGCGGACTGGGCCACGTGGGGCTGCAGATCCTGAAGGCTATCTGCGGATCACGGCTGATCGCCGTCGATCAGGACCCGACGAAGCTCGCGCACGCCGCCGAGCTGGGCGCGGACGTGACCCTTGAACCCGGTCCCGAAACGGCTGCCCGGATTCTCGCCGAGACCGGCGGCTACGGCGCCGACGTGATCATCGACTTCGTCGGCGTCCAAGCCACCGTCGACCTGGCGGCCGCGTCGATCGCGCCCGAGGGAAAGGTCAGGTTGGTCGGGTTGGGCGGTGGCGCATATCCGGCGTCCGCCGCGATCGAAGCGCCGTGGGGTGTCAACATCCAACGGTCCTACGCGGGCACCCGCGCGGACTTGCTGCAGGTGCTGGCGCTGGCGGCCCAGAACAAGATCAAGGTCGAATACACGACCTATCCCATCGACGACTTTCAGCAAGCGTTCGACGACCTGCGCGCGGGAAAGCTCAGAGGCCGCGCCATCCTGGTCCCGTGACGCGCCCGCGCTGTTCGCAATCAGATTGCACATAGGTTGCGCGACAAGAGATTTCCAGCGATGCGAGTCACCGGCCGCTGCGCGGATTGCGGTTGGTGATGCGATACCGGCGCCCAACCGGGTCGGCCATCACCACGCTGGTGGTGGCGTCGGCGATGACGGTTGCACCCCAATCCTCGTGGCGCGCAACCTCATCGGCGACCGACGTCGCGGCGAGTGACACCTGCGCAGCGGTGTGTTCGTCGTCGACCGGCGTGAGCACGACGGACAGCGGGAGCGGATCGTCACGGAGGAAACGCGTCGACGCCGGGGCGTCGGATTGCGGTGGCGCGGCGTCGATCGTCCAGCCGGTGACCGTCGAGAAGAAGGCGACCTCGGCGTCGAACGCCTTGTGCGGCACGGTGATCAACACCTCGTCGATGATCGAGATGGACGCTCCGGGCCAGCGGATGGGGCGCGAACGCACCGCCTCGCCCTTCCATTCGTTGACGCAGAAGGGCAGTCCCGCGGGTGTCCGCAGTGCCGCGAACATCGGGTCGGATGCGTCGGTGAGCACCGCGCCCGCGCGAACGCATTCGTCGGCGCCGGCTCGATGATCGCTGACGTGGAGGTCGAGGTGGAGTCCGCCGGGACCGTCGTTGACCCGTTGCACGCGCAAGTGCGGGTCGCCGTTGAACGGCTCGAGCGAGGCGAACTCCTTGTTGGACCCGCGGGGCGGCGAGACGGTCGACCCGGCGATGGCGCGCCAGAAGGTCACCTCGTCGCCGAATTGCGGCGCGGGGAAGTCGAAGAAGGCCGTGAGCCAGCGGATATGCATCGCACAGCAGTCTAACCGGCGTTACCCAGCAGTCCCTGAGGCCAGAACTGTCCGATCACGTCAGTAAACTCCGGCTTATGACTGGTGGGCCGTTCAAGCGGATGTTTCATGCGTGGTCGGCGTCGCGGGCCGACCGGATCGCGGTGGTCCGCCTCGACGGCAGCATCGGTTCGGGGGCAGGCGGACGCGGCGGGCTGACCGGCGAGGGCATGGAGAGCGTGCTGCGCCGTGCCTTCGACGTCGAGCATCTCAAGGCCGTGGTCATCGTCGTCAATTCGCCCGGTGGGTCTCCGACGCAGTCGGAGTACATCGCCGAACGGATTCGGCAGCTCGCCTCCGAAAAGGGGGTGCGGGTGCTGGCGTTCTGCGAGGACATCGCGGCGTCGGGTGGCTATTGGATCGCCTGTGCCGCCGACGAGATCTTCGCCGCCCGCACGTCGATGGTCGGATCGATCGGCGTCGTGTCGTCGAGTTTCGGTCTCTCCCAATTGATCGAGCGGTTGGGGATCGAACGCAGGCTCTACAGCACCGGCGAGAGCAAAGCGCGTCTCGACACCTTCTCGCCGGTCGGCGAGGGCGACGTCGAATGGATGCTGCAACTGCAGGCGCAACTACAGGAGACCTTCATCGCATGGGTGCGCCAGCGCCGCGGCGCCAAGCTCACCGGATCCGACGCCGAACTGTTCAACGGCGACGTCTGGGTGGGCAGGCGTGCGGTGGAACTCGGTCTCGTCGACGGGATCGGAGTGATGAGATCGGTGATCGCCGAGCGCTATCCCGACGCTGAGATCACCGCCGTCGATGCACCCACGCCTCTCCTGCAGCGGCTCACCGGTGGTCAGGTACGGGCCAGGACCTCGGCGGCGGTGCTCCAGGGTGCACTCGACGCTGTGGAGAAACGTGCCGATTGGGCGCGCCTCGGCCGATAATCCACACATTGTCCCCAGGTTGTGCACAGACGCCTGTGAATAAATCGCCGATGCGGAGTATGCACTGACTATTCACAATGGTGAAGAAGATTGCTCGCTGGGCACTCTAGGTGGTGATTGGCGTCACAAATCGACAACGTCGAACGTGTCGGCCATCACATCGGCGTTCCGCTGGAGTAAGCATTGAATGTGCTAGCCCCGCGTATCAACCGGGTAGCCGCAACAGCATGTGGATAATGTTATGTAGGTCGTCATAATCGGCTGTCCCCAGACTGAACAACTGGCGCGTCCACAACTTGTGCCACCATGGATTGACGACGGACGACCGTGGCACGACTCTTCTTCAACGGGGTGAGCGCAAGTGGCAATCGAGCAGGTGTCGGTGACTGAGCTGCCCGACGACTTCACCGACGACGAGCAGCGCGTCGTGCTCGACGTTCGCGAGGACGACGAATGGGAACAGGGCCACATTCGCGGCGCGTTGCACATCCCCCTCAACGACGTCCCCGCGCGCCTCGACGAGATCGATCTCGACGTCGAACTGCTGGTCGTGTGCCGGTCGAGCGGTCGATCCATGCGCATCCTGCAGTACCTCGAACATGTCGGTTACGAAGGCAAGTGCATCCGCGGCGGCATGGTCGCGTGGGAGGGCAACGGCAAACCCGTCGAAGTCGGAGCAGCCGAGTGACGCAGCCGCAGCTACTCGACTTCTGTCCCAGCTGCCGCATTCAAGCGCCGCACCGACCCGGCCGTGACACCTGTCCCCGTTGCCACGGGCCGCTGTCGGTCATCACTCCAGGATCAGCTAATCGGTCACCGCAGCCGGCCATGCGGTCGCGCCAGGCACCACCGGTGCCCGCGCCCGCCGGCCCGGCACCGCAGTCGCGGCCCATGCCGCAACGCGGGGGACAACGTCAACGTGTCTTTCGCAACCCCAACCTGAGATGGATTGCGCAGCGACCGCCGCAAGCGCGC
Organism: Gordonia asplenii; assembly: GCF_012933505.1. Taxonomy (GTDB): domain Bacteria; phylum Actinomycetota; class Actinomycetes; order Mycobacteriales; family Mycobacteriaceae; genus Gordonia; species Gordonia asplenii. The sequence continues at coordinate 58,358 of NZ_JABBNB010000034.1, read as the reverse complement.
CCCGCGCCCCGTCGAACCACACCACCCAGCGGACCCGGCCGAAATCCCATCCCGCGCTACACCTACATCCCGCAATGGGGGCTGGGCAACCTCCCCGCGGAGTGGACGTCCGCCGAGGAGCCGCGCAGCGTCGCCACTCGCCAACTGACCCAGGCGTTGACACTGACCGCTGCCGTCTTCGGGGTCACCGCGCTCGTCCACCTCGCGCGCTACGTGCTGTTGTCGGTCAACCGCACCTACGTCGTACCGTCCTGGGCGGACCGCGCGACCGTGTGGCTGGTGTTGTTCTCCGGCGTATGCGCGGCGCTCGCGGTCCTGTTCGCCGTCATCGCCTTCACCCGGTGGCTGATCCTGCTGCGCGCCGACGCCTACCGGGAGGTCGGTCGGGTCGATCCGCGACCGTGGTGGCAACTGTGGCCCGCGACGGTCGTGCCGGTGGTGAATCTGTTGGGCCCGGCGTGGTTGCTCTACGAGGTCGCCGACCTCGGCGTCGACGCCGAGACGATCGCGCTGCGGCGACGTCGGATGACGAGGATCTGGGTCGGCTGGCTGGTCGTGAATCTGTTTGCCGCCGTGGCGATCACCTACCATTTCAGCGCAGAATCCATCCAGAATGAAGCCGATGGCCTATTCTTCGTGATCGTCAGTGCCGCGGTGTCGGCGGCGTTCAGTTGGTGGTACCGAGTGCGGTTGCCGCGGGTGTTCGACGCCCCGGCGCCCGCAGCGGTACAGACGACGAGGTGGGTGGTCGCGCAGTGAACGTCGGCGAACGGATCTCCAGGTCGGGCAAGCCCGCGGTGGTCGCCCACCGCGGTGCGTCGGGCGAGCGGCCCGAGCACACGCTGGGGGCCTACGAACTCGCCCTCGCACAAGGTGCCGACGGGCTCGAATGCGACGTACGGCTGACCGCCGATCACAAGTTGGTCTGCATCCACGACCGCACCGTCGAACGCACGTCGAACGGCACCGGCGCGGTCAGTGAGTTGACGCTGGCGCAGCTTCGCGAATTCGACTTCGGGTCGTGGCACTCCGGTGAACCGGCGTCGGTGCTCACCCTGGACGAACTGCTGACCCTCACCCTCGATTGGCGCCGGCCGGTCCGGCTGTTCATCGAGACCAAACATCCCGTCCGCTACGGCAGCCTCGTCGAGACGCTGCTTCTCGAAGAGCTGCAACGGTTTTCCGTGGCCAGCCCACCGTCGGCCGATCACAGTCGTGCGGTCGTGATCTCGTTCTCGTCGGCCGGTGTGTGGCGCATCCGTCGCAACGCTCCGCTGCTGCCGACCATCCTGCTCGGCGATACCGCCCGAGTCCTCGGCGGCAGTGCGGCCACCGCCGTCGGCGCCACGGGAATCGGGCCGTCGGTGCAGACGCTGCGCACCCATCCCGAACTCGTCGACCGGGCCGCGGCGTCGGGTCGGGTCACCTACTGCTGGACCGTCGACGAGCAGGCCGACATGCAACTGTGCGCCGACCTCGGGGTCCGTTGGCTCGCCACCAATTATCCCGCCCGCGTGCGTGACTGGCTGGTCACCGTCGACTGACGGCCCGCGCCCGGCGCCGGTGCCGGCGCAACGCCATGAGAAGGTGTAACGATGGCGAAGAAGAGCAAGCGCGGCAGCGGCCCACGTCCCGGAAGCAACCGATCCGAGCGAGTCGCGGCGCGCAAAGCTCGAGCGTTGGCGGCCGTCGCCGCACCGCCGCGGCCGTTCGCCGGACTCGCCGCAGAGTGCGACCTCGTCGCCCTGCGCGCCTTCGTCGCATCGGCCACCGCCGAACTCGACCTCACGTCGGACCCCACCAACCGCGTCACCCTCGCGACCATCCTGCCCGGAGCCGTGTCGGCGATCGTCCGGGAGATCGATGCCTCGTCCGACGCCGACGGCCGCACCGTCGAAGGGCTCGTCGCGATGCAGACGACCAGCGAACTCAGCGTCGCCGACGCCGCGACGAATCTCGCCAACGCCATCGCCTGGGCGACCGACGCCGAGGTCGGCGACGAGTACGAGCTCTCCGGTGACGAGAACGTGCTGACCGACCTACTCAAGGCCGACGAACCGCTGAAAATCATTGTCCACGAAGACTTTTCGTGGTGGTTCCCGGACGGTTCCGCGCTGCCGCCGGAGATCGCCCAGATGCTCGGGCGAGCCAACGACACCATCATGCCCACCGCGCGTCTCACCGCTACCAGCGGGATCGGTGCGCCCTGGTGGGTCGACGCCGGGGACCGCGCCCATCTGCGTTGGGTTCGCCCCGAAGACGAGGACGACGTGATGCGCGCACTGGCCCGACTGCACGCCGCCGGCCACCTGACCCTCGGTGAGGGATCGCGCTTCGCCGGCTCATTCCGCACCCACGGACTGCTCGTCCCGGTCTTCGACCTCGACAACGAGAAACACCATGAAGAGTGGTACGACGCCGTGAATGAATTCGACGAGCGCCTGGTCGAGGCGCTGGGCAATACGGCCGAGTTGACCGCTGATGAACGCCGCTCGCGTGACGGCATCCGCGGGCGACAGATCACCTTGCGGTAGCGCGGGTTCGACGCCGGTCACAGTTGCCGACCCTCACCTTAGTTAGGCGTCGCTGGGGCGAACAGTGTCTGACGTGCCCATTACCATGAGATGCATGACTGAACTGACCAAATTTCAGCAATTGCTCCTCGACCAGATCAGCAATGAGTTCTCGTCGTCGCAGCAGTACATCGGCATCGCGGTCTATTACGACAACCACGACATGCCGCAGTTGGCCAAGCACTTCTATCAGCAGGCCGTCGAAGAACGTAATCACGCGATGATGATCGTGCAGTACTTCCTCGACCGCGACATCGCCGTGCAGATTCCGGGTGTGACGACGCCGCTGAACAATTTCGCCGGGTACATGGAGCCCATCGACCTGGCTCTGCAGCAAGAGCAGACCGTCACCCAGCAGATCATCGACCTCGCCAAGGCCGCTCGGGACGAGGGCGACTACCTCGGCGAACAGTTCATGCAGTGGTTCCTCAAGGAGCAGGTGGAGGAGGTCGCGACCATCTCGACCCTCCAGACCATCGCGGTGCGCGCCAAGGGGAACCTCTTCGACCTGGAGAACTTCGTCGAACGCGAACTCAACGGTGTCACCGAAGGCGACACGACGTCGCCCGCCGCCGCAGGCGGCAACTTGTAGGACGCTCTCCGCTGGGTGGATGCGGCCGCGGCTAGCGCCGCGGGCGGGCAACCTCCCGCTCCCCGAGTGCCGAAGCGAGGAGCGAGCCGCGGCACCCCTCGCTCCCCGAGTGCCGAAGCGAGGAGCGAGTGGGTGGGGACCTCCGCTCCGCGAGTGCCGAAGCGAGGAGCGAGTGGGTGGGGCCTCCGCTCCGCGAGTGCCGAAGCGAGGAGCGAGTGGGTGGGGCCTCCGCTCCGCGAGTGCCGAAGCGAGGAGCGAGTGGGTGGGGCCTCCGCTCCGCGAGTGCCGAAGCGAGGAGCGAGCGGGTGGGGCCTCCGCTCCGCGAGTGCCGAAGCGAGGAGCGAGTGGGTGGGCAACCCCTCGCTCCCCGAGTGCCGAAGCGAGGAACGAGCTTCGGTGTAACGAGGGGTTTGGTGAGACGAAGAACCCAACTCGCCCCGAATCGCCCTACAGGAGTACGGCTTTCGCGCCATCAGACCGAAATCACCATCAATCGAGTCCTGCTCACCGCACCTCAGAATCCAGTCGACGCTCGACGCTCGACGCTCGACGCTCGACGCTCGACGCGCGGGGCCCAGCGTAGCGTCGCCTACTTCACCACGCCGCTCTGATCGCTGATCAGGTCGTTGTCGACGCCGTGACCGGCGGCGAGTGCGGCGAAGAATTGCTTGGTCTTCGTCCCGACGGCGAGTGAATCGCCGTCGTCGGTGGATACCGGGCCGCCGGTGGGCAGGGTGGTGGTGATCGGGTCGCTGTGCAACGCCCAGGCGAGGCTCATGAGATCCCAGATGTGGTCGTTCTGATCGACGGTCAGCGCGTCGATCGCGCCGTTGATGAACGGGAACAGCTTGAACGGATTGAGGAGTACGCCGGGGCTGATTGCCTTGGACATCAAAGCGCTCAAGAACTTTCGCTGATTCACCACCCGCTCGAGGTCGGCGTTGGGGAACGCGCGGGTGCGCACGAGACCCAGTGCCTGCTGACCGTTGAGGTCGTGGCAGCCGGCCGACAGACGCAGGCCCGCTTTCGGATCGTTCAACGCCTGGGTGATGCAGATGTGTACCCCGCCGATAGCGTCGACCAGCGTGTCGAAACCGCCGAATCCGATCTCGCCGAAGTGATCGATGTGTACCCCGGACAGCGTCTCCACGGTCTGCACCAGCAGGTGGGGGCCGCCGAAGTTGAAGGCCGAGTTGATCTTGTGCGAGCCCTGCCCCGGAATCGGGACGTAGAGGTCGCGCGGAATGCTGATGATCATCGCCTTGCCGCTGGTCGGCTTGTGCACCAGCATGATCGTGTCGGTGCGTGAACCGTCGCTGTCGCCGGTGGCGAGCTCGTTCTTCTGCGCTTGCGACAGATCGGCACGCGAGTCCGTGCCGACGATCAACCAGTTGGTGCCGGGCGTATCGGCGACGCGGCCGGCGTAGTCGCTCAGCGCCGACACGCGGTGCAGCTTGTGGTCGTAGTAGAACACCGCTCCTACGCTCGTACCGACCAGCAGAACGACGAGCACCAGCGCGATCTTGCCGAAGGGGAATCGTCGACGCCGCTTGGTGCGCGCGGGCTTACCCGGTGCCGGTGCGGGTGCCGCCGACTGCCGACCGCGGTTCGGGCCGTTGCCACCGGGACCGTGCGGTCCGTTTCCGTTCGACGGCGGGCGCGGCGACGGTTCTCGGCGTGGCCCGCCGGGGACCGGTTCCGGACGCTGGGTGGGGGCATAGCGGCTCACACCGGGCCCTTGCGCACGCACATCCGGCTGCGCGGGTCGCGTCGACGCGGGCCGCGGCGACCGCTGGACGTTCGGTTGCTCCGACCACGCCTGCGGAGGCTGGTAGGCGTTCGGGCGCGGTCCGCGCGGCGCAGGGCCCCCAGGTGCCATTCGGGGCATAGGACCCGGAGGGAACTGCTGCCGCGGACCACCTTGGCGTGGCGGCGGGTTCTGGGGCTGCCCGGCGGGCCGCCGGCGCGGCGGCATCGGCTGGTCAGTCATGACAGTCAATTTACGTTGGCACGACTGAAATTCCGATGAGTCCGCCCAAAAGTACTACGGTCCCACCAGTCAATGTAACAGTGATCGTTGACACTATTCGGGCGTCGGAATAGTGTCGGAAGTCATACCCGTAGCAACACCCGGAGGTTGGAATGACTGCCCTGGCCTACGACGCCGACGGTCGTGCGGCGATCGCCACACGCCTTATCAACGGATCTGCCAAACGCTCCTACGACCCCATCGTCGACCTCGACTGGGACGCCCCGCTCGACCCCGACAAATACTTCCTACCGCCCCGGTTGCTCACGCTGTACGGCACCGACCTGTGGGAGTCGATGACCGAGACACAGCGCATCGAGCTGTCCCGCCAAGAGATGGCGAACATACTCTCCACCGGAATCTGGTTCGAGAACCTGCTGAACCGCGCTCTGCTGCAACGACTCATGAAGCAGGACCCAGCCGCCGCGACCACCCACTACGCCCTCACTGAGATGGGTGACGAGTGCCGGCACATGCTGATGTTCGGCCGGGCCATCGAACGCAGCGGCGCGCGGGCCTACGGGATGAAGTGGTGGCAGCGGATCACCATGTACTGGCTGGCCGACGCCCTGCGCGGCAGTGTGCTGTGGGTGGCGGCCCTCGTCGGCGAGGAGATCTTCGACGCCCTGCAGCGCGAGATGCTCGACGATCCGCAGCTTCAACCGCTGGTGTCGCGGTTGATGCAGGTCCACGTCGCCGAGGAGGCACGGCACATCGGCTTCGCCCGTGATGGAGTGATGCGCCGCAAGGCGACTCGGTCTCGCACAGAGACGCTGATCGCGTCCACGGTGCACGGCTTCGCCGCGACGCCGTTCCGCATAGTCTTCACCAATCCGGCGATGTACAAGCGTGCCGGACTCGACCCGCGTGAGTCCGCGCGAGTCGCGCGGCGAAATCCGCATTTCCGTGAGGCGCAGATCGCCGGGTTCGCGTCGCTGGCGGAATTCCTCGAAGAGGCCGGACTGATGAATCGATTCTCCCGGATGTGTTGGCGTCGAGCAGGTTTCCTCGCGTGACTGCAATCTCGGAAGCCCGGTCCGGCCAAGACCTCCGGCCGACCATCGCAATCGACGGTCGCAGTGGCGTCCTCGATCAATTGCGACGTCGCGCGTCTCGTCTGGGAATCCACGTCGACAGTGGAGAGTCAACGCGGGGACAGTTGGTTGTCGTCGAAGGTGTTGCACCGCAACCGAACTACCTCGGTGTGATCGCACAGTCCGAGCCGGGCCGGATCTACTGCTCCGACGACACTCTCGACTACGTCGTCGCCCTCGTCGCGGAGTACACGGCGTCGGGAGCTACCGGTGTGCGCGTTCGTGGGCCGGTGCTCAACGAGTGGGCGGCGATCGGGACCGAGCGCAAGCGCAGGCGCCGCCTGCGGAAGTTCGACTCCGTCGATTTCGACTGGGACACCGGCGAATCCACCGATTCCGATGTCTTCGACGAGACCGTGACGCTGCTCGCCGACGGCGAGCAGGTCTCCGGACGTATCCGGGTGCAGGGTTACCTCAACCCCAGTGACGGTCAATTCCACTGGGCGGGAACGGCTTACGGTGACGACGTGCGTCGCTGGCGAGACGAGCGGATCCGCAACGTCGAGGTCGTCACCTCGTCGGGTCAGGTCTGCGAAGCGCGACTCACGGACGTAACCCCCTGGGGCACAGTTCGACTAGTGGGGGAGGGCATGCCGCCGAGGTGACTGTCGGCGGCCCTCGTTTCGCTGATTGAGGAGTCGGCGGCGCCGGCCGTCTCTCCGAAGGTTGAGTGGGTGCGGAGCGTCAGCGAGCGCAGCTCTTTCCGCTGGTTGAGCGAGCGCAGCTCTTTCCGCTGGTTGAGCGAGCGCAGCGAGTCGAAACCAAGCAACTGACGCCGACAATCCACGACGATGCGACAACCGGCCCGATGTGCGAAACCGATTGTGTCACCGTGATTTCGACACGGACCGCGGCTAGCTGTAGCGCTCGGACCGGCTCAACCAGCCAGATGGGTCCACCATCGGAGGGTCCAGCTGAACCAGCGATATGAGCCACCGCCAGAAGCCCACAAGCCGAAAAGTCACTACCTCACTTCAAGAACCCGAGGTGATCGGCGAGCAATGCGTAACCCACGAACGCGACGACGTCGATTGTCGCGTGCGCGATCACCAACGGCCAGGTGCGATCGGTTCGCTGGAAGTAGCGGCCGAAGATCAAGCCCATCAACAGATTTCCCACACCGGCGCCCACGCCCTGATACAGGTGGTAGCCACCTCGCAGCACCGCACTCGCGGCCAGCGCCGAGTTCTCGCCAGCGCCCAGCTGACGCAGCCGCGTGATGAAGTATGCGACGACGACGACTTCTTCGGCGACGGCATTGCCGATTGCGATCAGAATGAGCACCGGCAGCTGCCACCACGGACCGTCGGTCGGGCTGGCAATCAATTGTGCGTTGATTCCCAGCAGCCGGGACAGTGCCAGCAGGCCGATTCCGGGTAGTCCGATGACGGCCGCGAGAATCAATCCGGGCGGAACGTCGGCGCCCGCCGGCCGCCGCGCCAGACCTACCCGATTGAGGCGGATCCCGCTGCGCCACAACAGGTATATGCCGAGCGACGCGATGGCGCCGAGTCGAATCGCACTCATCACCTGGCGAGTGAAGTCGATTGCGCCGTTGGTCGACCGGGTTGGATTGAGCGCGACGGTGGTGTGGGCGATCCCGGCGCCGAGTTGCGCTTCGATCAGTGACAGGATCGCGTAGACAGCAGAGAAGCCGAACGTCAATATTCCGACGATGACCAGTTCGATGACGAGCCCACGACGCTGGGTCGGATCCCGCACGACGTCGACTGTGGTTTGGGGCGGAGGGACGAGCAGGGCGCGCAGCACCGTGCCAGCCTAAGCCCCAGGGCTCACATGAAGCTGTTGATGTAGGGGCATCCGGCGAGTGCGCGCAGTGCCGTCGACAGCTCCCACACGGTCTCGACCGGCTGCGGGAAGGACATCCGGACGTCGGAGTCGCCGTCGGGCCCTTCGATGCGGAACCGAAGGCCGAAGCGGTCGAGGCCGAGGGGGCGTACCCGCCCGGTTCGCAACTCGGTGGGAAGCTTACGGGCCAGCTGGCCCACGAGATCACCGTGATCACTGTCCAGATGAGCGATCCAGCCGCTCTCGTACTCCCAGAACGGGTCGGGCTCGGCGTCGGCGAGTACCGGCGCCGGGACCGACGCCGCACCGCTGCTGTTGGCGATGACGGCGCTGTCGACCTGCAGGCGCAGCAGCGAGTAGCCGTGGCCGATATCGAGGAGTCCGTCGTCGGGGTGGTCGGTGGCGATCTCGACGGCGAGGTCGCGCTGCAGTTCGTCGGGCACGGGGTAGAGGGTGCCGCTCAGCCAAATCAGCGCGCGTACTTGTTCGCGCAGGTCGATGGGCGCGTGATCGGTGATCTCCAGTAGTGCCGCGACACCGTTGGGGTCGTCACCGGCGACGACGGCGGCAGCGCGGTCGGACGGCACGAGAACGAATGCCTGCGACTCGAAGAGATGTACGACGTTGACGGTGAACGGTCCGGAAGCGCCGACGGCGAGGGTGGCGCTGCTGACTCGACGGCACGCGGTCTGGATTGCCTCGGCATCGGAGGGCTGGGAATGCGCGACGTGGGTCATGGGCTCCTCATTCGATGAACTCGTGCGGCGGATCCGCTAGGAAGGTAACCCTAACCTAAACGCGAATGAAGCGCGCGTCAATGTTCCCGTTCAGCGCGAACCTAACTCACACCAGCAACATGCCCGCCGCGCACGCCAGGACCGACCCGACGACGGAGACGACCGCATACGCGACCGACCGCCATTGGCGACGCTCCCGCGCGAGAGTCATCGTCTCCAGGCTCGCGGTACTGAAAGTCGTGTAACCGCCGCAGAATCCGGTTCCGATGATCGTCGTCACCGCGCTCGGGGCGCCGTGGAACATGACCAATCCCGCCAGCACGCCGAGCAGGGCGGAACCGGTGATGTTGATGAAGAGTGTCGCGAGCGGAAAGATGACCCGCGGGCGGACCGCGGCGTCGACGATGAATCGCGTCACTGCGCCGAGCGCGCCGCACAGGATCGCGGCGACGGCGATCACTGCTCGCTCCAGGCGCTCACGACGTTGCCCAGGGAGAAGCCGGCCCAGGCGGCCAGCACACCGCCGGCGACCGACACCGCCGCATACGTCACCGCGACCACCGGAGCGCCGTGTCGCCACAGATTGGTCTGTTCGAGGGCGAAGGTGCTGTAGGTGGTGAAGGCGCCGCAGCAGCCGGTTGCGGCGAAGAGTCGTAGCCGCTGCCGGACCGGCGAGTCGTCGGCTCCGGCAACCAGAATCGCTGAGATGAGTCCGAGCAGTGCGGCTCCGCCGAGATTGATGCAGAACGTGGCCCACGGCCAGCCACCCTGTGCCGGCGGAAACGCCAACTCGAGGAAGTAGCGGGCGGCGGTGCCGACGACTCCGCCGGCGAAGACCGCAGCCAGCGCGGTGGGCTGCCGATGTAATGGACGGGTTGACGGCATAGCCGAAGCCTAAGCCACGACCCTGGCAGTTGGTGACCGGCTACCCTGAACGTCGTGCCTGTCATCGCCTATTTCGGTCCCGCTCGAACCTTCACCGAGATGGCACTCGACGCGATCCTGGCGGGTCGTCGACCGGTCGCGTTGCTCGACGCCGCCGACGCGGACATCGAGCGGGTCGCCGCGCCCAATCCGCCCGCGGCCATCGCGATGGTGCGCTCGGGGGCCGCGGATTTCGCCTGCGTGCCGATCGAGAGTTCCCTCGAAGGATCAGTTCCGGCGACGATGGATGCGCTCGTGCCGGTCGACGGCGTACGTGTCCAGGTATTCGCCGAGGTGATCCTCGACATCGCCTTCACCATCGCCGCCGCGACGCCGTTGCAGCCCGACGCCGTGCGAACCGTCGCCGCGTACCCGGTGGCATCAGCGCAGGTCCGCGAGACGGTCGCTCGGCTGTTCCCGAATGCCGATTTCATCGTCGCATCATCGAATGCCGCTGCGGCACAAGATGTCTCGAACGGCCTCGCTGACGCCGGGGTCACCACCAGACCGGCGGCACAGGCATTGGGGCTGGTCGCGCTCGCCGACGGCGTCGCCGACGCGGACGACGCCGCTACCCGCTTCCTTCTCGTCGGCAGACCCGCTCCGCCGGACCCGCCGTCGGGCGCCGACCGCACCGCGGTCATCCTCAACCTTCCGAACGAGCCGGGCAGCCTGATGTCGGCGATGAACGAATTCGCCACGCGCGGAGTGGATCTCACCCGAATCGAGTCGCGGCCCCGACGCGGCGGCGTCGTCGAGCGCTCAGTCGACGGACGGGCGATGCCGTCGCGCTCGGCGCACTACCGGTTCTTCCTCGACGCCGTCGGTCATCTCGACGACGACGCCGTCGGCGAGACGCTGCGCGCACTGCACCGCGGATCGGACAGCGTGGTGTTTCTGGGATCCTGGCCCGCCGACCGAGGGCAACTCGGTGCGCAGCCGCCCGACCACAGCGAGAGCGTGCAGTGGTACGAGTCGCTACGACGAGGAGAGAATTAGTGTCGCGATTGTTCTTGGTCCGCCATGGTGAGACGACGTCGAATGTCATGCGCCGCTTGGACACCCGCCTCCCCGGCGCTGGGCTCACCGACTTCGGTGCACGGCAGGCCGCACAATTCGCGCTGCGGACGCCGATCACCTCCGCGGCGGTGTTGCTGAGTTCGCACGCGCGCCGCGCGCAGCAGACGGCGGAGATCGCCGCCATGGTGTGGGGCATCGACCGCGGCTTGGTCGACGGTGTCTTCGAAGTGCAGGCCGGCGATCTGGAGGACAACTTCGACCGGGCGTCGCACGAGGTGTTCGCGGGGACGGTCAAACGGTGGCTGGACGGCGAAATCGACGTCGCCGTGCCCGGCGGTGAATCGCTACGCGAGGTCTACGACCGCTATCTCGCCGCGATTGACGGTGTGGCACAACAGTATTTCACCGACGGCGCCGACCGTGACGTCTATCTGGTGAGCCATGGCGCCGCGATCAGGTTGGCGGCAGCGAAACTCGCCGGCATCGACGCCGACTTCGCGATGCGGAACCATCTGGAGAACACCCAGTCGATCGAGTTGGAATACGCCGAAGGTGCGTGGATCTGTCGGCGGTGGGGTACGCGGGTCGCCCCGTTCCAGACTGAGGGAGAAGAGGATTCGCCCGAAGGCGACCCGATGGGATAGCAGACCGATCTCCGAGTGCCGAATCCCCGTTCCCCGAGCGCCGTAGCGAGCTTGCGAGCTATGGTGACCCCGAGTGCCGACGTGAGCTTGCGAGCTTGGGTAACCCCCCGCTCCCCGAGTGCCGTAGCGAGCTTGCGAGCTTCGGTGTAACCCCCGCTCCCCGAGTGCCGAAGCGAGGAACGAGCTTCGGTGTAACGAGGGGTTTGGTGAGATGACGGATCAGCCAGGCCAAGGAGTTTCGGAATGAAATTCTCGTGGTCCGTGGGCGTTTGCGTCGGGTCTGTAGTCTCGGCTGCTCTTCGCGAGATACCGAAGTTCGTTCCCTAGTTGGGCTTTTTCGGCTCGCCGACCCCTCGTTACACCGAAGCTCGTTCCTCGCTTCGGCACTCGGGGAGCGAGGGGGCCCGACGGAAAGGCCAGTCGGCGGGGTCGACGCCATGGGATAGCAGACCGATCTCTGAGCGCCGAATCCCCGTTCCCCGAGTGCCGACGTGAGCTCGCGAGCTTCGGTGACCCCGTTCCCCGAGTGCCGACGTGAGCTCGCGAGCTTGGGTAACCCCCCGTTCCCCGAGTGCCGTAGCGAGCTTGCGAGCTTCGGTGTAACGAGGGGTTTGGTGAGGTGACGGATCAGCCAGGCCAAGGAGTTTTGGAATGAAATTCTTGCGGTCCGTGGGGTTGCGTCGGGTCTGCAAAGTCTCGGCTGCTCTTCGCGAGACACCGAAGTTCGTTCTCCAGTTGGGTTTTTCGGCTCGCCGACCCCTCGTTACACCGAAGCTCGTTCCTCGCTTCGGCACTCGGGGAGCGAGGGGGTATCGAATCTTCCTCGCTTCGGCACTCGGGGAGCGAGGTGGTGCCGAATCTTCCTCGCTTCGGCACTCGGGGAGCGAGGGGTATCGAATCTTCCTCGCTTCGGCACTCGGGGAGCGAGGGGGTATCGAATCTTCTTCGCTTCGGCACTCGGGGAGCGCGGGGGTATCGAATCTTCCTCGCTTCGGCACTCGGGGAGCGAGGTGGTGCCGAATTTTCCTCGCTTCGGCACCCCCCGCTCTCCGAGTTCCCCCGACTCATCCCCGCCCCACGACCTGATCCTCCGCCAGCATGGCGCAGAGCAGCTGGCCGGCGTGTCGGCCCGCCTGGATCAGTCGCGCGAACTGTTCGTCGGACAGGAACTGATTCAGCGTCGAATAGCTGGGGAAGCGGCGGTCTTCTTTCGCGAAGAGGCGCAGGGCTGCCGGCATGTCGGCGGACAGCTGCAGCTTCGCGTAGTAGATCCGGCCGTGGATCTTCGGCCGGTCGGGTGTCACCTCGACGGTGAAGTCGATGCGGGTGGCGAGGGTGCCCGGGAGCCGTCCGTTCGTCGGAAGTAGTTGTGTCAGTGCACCTTCGAGGTCGTCGACGGTGACTTTGTAGTTCAACTCGAGCGTGGCGAGATCGAGCGCTTCGCGCAATGCCGTGAATGACCCCGGCGGATCTGCACCGGAATCGATGCAGACGATGGTGCGCCGCGACGCACGCAACTGCTCGATCAGCCCCAGGTTCTCCCAGTGCCCGCCGTCGGTGGCGAAGATGTACCGATCGGTGGGGTTGTACCACCCGAGGACCTCTTTGAGGATGTAGGAGATCCTGGGCCGCGAACCTATCGGCAAGGCGGGGTTTCCCGGCGGCTGCAGGTTGGGGATCCAGATCCCCAGATTGGCGTGAAAGGCCGCGAGTACCGCATTGGTGCTGCCGAGGTTCTTGCGGCCCATCGCCGACGACACCGCGGCGCCGGAGACCGCGAGCCACGGGGCGACCAGATCGAGCTTGTACTCGTGCAGTTTCCCGAGATAGCGGACCGACGCCGTGCGAGCGAGATAGTCCGCGGTCGGCTCCCGCTCATATCCACGGGTTACCTGATACTGCGAAATCGTCAACGACTCCGCCGGCAGCCCGCCCGGCGCGACGCCGTTGCGTTGCTGCGAGCAGCAGAGCACCAATTCGGGGATCCGGGGCGAATCGTCGTCGGAAACAGTCTGCGCGACGTTACGCAACCAGGCCCAACTCCCTTGCCATTCCGCCGTATTCGCGGGTCTGAGTCGACCGCGGAACGCGGCGGTTATGTCGAAACTTCGGCCGAGTCTCTTGCTGAAGATCTGATTGAGGGAGGGACGACTGGGGCCGGCGAACAAGTACAGCGCACCTAGCAAACCGGCGAAGACCACCATGGTTATCGAGGTCTTCGACGGTGGCGGAACCGACGACACCGCGGTGAAATAGAGCACCGATACTCCACCGATCGTCGTCACGACAGCGAGCACGATGCCGAGCAGACGAGGAAGATATCTCGTGACGGCCTCGGAGAGACGACCGGTGATCTCGCCCCCGAACGTCCGCCACAATTGGGTGCCCACCGTACTCAGTCCGACGGTCGCCAGGAGGTAGGTCCACGCTATGCGGAAGCTCCCGGAGACACCGCCACGCTGAACGAGAGAAAAGAACGCAGGCATGAGTGCGGTGTAGAAGAAGATCGCCAGGCCGAAGAAGGCGAGGATCAGACTCGGCTTCCAGGTGACCGCAATCCAGCGGGAAAGACTCGTTCCCAGCAGAACAAGAATGGCGATCACGGCGAGGTATATCCCCGGGTTATGCCAGTCGACCGGAATAGCGGTGCAGGTGTCCCGCATATCGTGTGCGATGCGATCACACGGGTGAAAAGTGTCGCCGAAAAGGAAGGTGCGGCCGAGCGTGTAACCCGGTAGCCAGGCGATGAGGTAGGTCAGCCCGACGATGAGCAACACTGTCGACAGCGTGCAGAGTCCCACCCAGAGGATGGGGCCGAGGACTCCGCCGCGTCCGTTGAACAGGTAGCGCAGGCGAGACATCCACGGCTCGTCGGAACCTGCGGAACCGCCGCCGGCCACCGTCGGGGTCGCTAGCAGCCGGTCTATGACGGACTCGGCGACGGTGTGGCGGTCGATGCCGTCCGCGGACGCCGTCGTCGACGATGTGAGTGGCGTCTCGCCCGATCCCCTCTCCCGTGCCGGGTCGGCGTCGGCGGCCTTCGCCAATACCCAGGCCGCGGCGCCCCACGATCCGCCGGACACCGCGGTGATCCGCGTCACCGACTTCATTACGCCGTGAGATTCGAGTTCGGCGATCACTCCCAAGGTGAATGCGGTCGCGCGGATTCCGCCGCCGCTCGCCGACAATCCGATATCCCTTCTCGTGGGCGGATCGGCGTCCAGCGTGGCATTGAGTTCGACGGCGGGCGCGAGTCGTTCCCTGTCGGATTCGGTGAGTGGTGATTGCGCGGTCGCAGCGCCGAGATAGAGCGGAGCCGACCCACGCGTGCATGGGCGTTCATCGATGGTCTCGTCGCGTCGTGAGATCCAGACGAGCCCCGACATTATCGTGACGATCACCAGAATCAATGCGAGGAACCATTTCGCCGACGCCGCGGTGGTTATCACCGACCGCGCAATGGGGTGCGCTCCGAGCCGCGCGAATGTGCCCCCGCCGATAGTGAGTGCGGTGACCGCGTTCTCGATGAGATCGAGTGCCGCGACGGCCAGCGGCAACAATGGGATGTACTTGGCAGTCGCGACGAGTCGGGGTGCGTCGTAGCGCCACCACCCGCCGAGTACGACGGCGGTGCTCAACAGCCAGCAACCGAAGACGAACACGAGGTCGGCCAGCAATGCGGTTTGCAGCGGGGCGTCGGCGCAATCCCATCCGGTGGTGAGCGTTTGCCGAAGCTTCGCCGCGGAACCGGAATTCGGCAGTCCGGTGAACTGTGCGAACAATGTGACATCGCGGCAGCCTTTTCCCGATACCAGCCAAACCAGGTACACGCCGACGACGGCGACGATTGCGCCGACGACGGCTAGCGCGGCGAGTACCTTGTTTCCCCGGCGGATCAGTGCGGCGAGGCGCGCATTGATTCTCATAGCGGTGCCCCGAGCCGTGCGCGCCATTTCTCGATTTAACACCCGGGCGCGGCAATTGACGAGAGTTTCCCGGCGCGAAGTCGACGACGCCGGGTCAGTCGGGCAACCGGATCGGCATCGCCAAGGTGATCAGATCTCCGGCGTCAGCCGAACGGACTTGCAGCGGTTGATCATTCGCGGAGAAGTCGAGCATGACGTCGTCGCCGATGGCATTGCACACGGTCGGATACAGGACAGTGACGTCGAAGCCGACGGTGATCGGCGGGCCGGTGAGAGTCGCTGCGATGGCGTCGTCGTCGACCGACAACGTGTCCGACGACACGACCATCCGGATCGTTCGCGGACTGCGTTCGAGCAGGTGCAGCAAGGCATCTCGGGAGACCACGGCGCGCGTCGTCGGAGTGGGTAGCGAGCGGAGCATCAGCCGGTAGTCGGGGAATGTGGCGTCGACGATCGGAACGCGGCGGACGTCGCTGTCGCCGGTGACGATGACATCAGTGCCGTTGCGGCTCAATGTGATTCGGTGCTGGCGGCGTGACCAGTCGGCGAGCGTTCGCGCCGCCGCCGCAGCAACGACAGCCGCGAAATCCGCACCGACACTTCGCGATTGCAGGGTGCGCGACGTCAGTCGAAAGCGATCGGTCGCGGTCAGTGTGAGGGTGTTGCCGTCGGCCTCCACCAGAACCGAATCAAGAACCGGCAGTTCGGGATTCGCGACAGTTGCCGGCAGGACCTGATCGCACGACGCCGCGAACAGCGGCCCCGGCACCGACAGACCGCCGCACGGTGGCACGTGGCGCTCCACCGAACCACGCACCCGCTCGGCGGCTGCGGTGGCGTCGGCGAGTCGCTGCGTCAGGTCGGCGAGATGGCGATCGATGCGACGCGTCGTCGACGCCGGATCGTCGAGGATGGCACGGATGTCTCCCAACGACATTCCCGCCTCGCGCAGTTGCCGGAGGAGCACGGCGGTCGGCACTTGGTCGGGCAGGTAGTAGCGATAGCCGCTGGAGTCGTCGACGTCGGCGGGTGCGAGCACTCGCGCGTCGTCGTAGAAGCGCAGTGCGCTCGGGGTAAGGCCGCACAGTCGTGCGAAGGTACCGATCGTCAGGTGCTCTGGTGTCATACGCACGACGATGGTCCTTCGACCAGGTCGAAGGTCAACCCCAACCGTTGGCGTGCAGCCACGCGTCGCTGATGCCGAAGTGGTGCGCCACCTCGTGAACGACTGTCACCTTCACCTCGTGGACCACCTGTTCGCGGGTGCGGCACATGGTGAGAATGGGGTCGCGGTAGATGGTGATCGTGTCGGGCAGAAATCCGCCGTACTCGGTGGTGCGTTCGGTGAGCGCGACGCCGTGGTACAGACCCAAGATGTGAAAATAGGTCTCGTGATGCGGTTCGACGAGAATGACCACGTTCGACATCTGGTCGGTCAGCTCGGTGGGAATCTCGTCGAGAGCGTCGCCGACGAGGTTCTCGAAGTCCTTGTCGGACATGGTAACTGGCACGTGGTGACCTATCCGCCGCCGGCCGGCGCCGGGACTTCCTGGGGGTTCGGAGCGATCCCGGGGGCCTGCGGCACCGGCGTCGGGAGTGCGCGGCCGGGCGGCGCTGCCGGTGGGGGCACGGGCAGCTTGCCGTTGATCAGCAACGTCGAGCGGGCATCGCCGACGAGGGTGGCGAATCCACCGTCGTCGGGCAGGCCGATGTAGCAGACGACGCGACGGCTGCCGGCGAGCCAGCTGACTTCGCTGACCGTCGACCACTGCACGTTGAGCGTCGTCTTGTCGAACTTGTCCTTGCCGCCCAGGAATCGATTCGTCTGGCCCGGGCAGATGGAGCCGAGAAACTTGTTCTGCTCGTCGATGCCGGGCCACGGCTTGCCCGACAGTCGCGGGCCGAAGCGTGCGCCGAGGTCGATCACGCCGGTGGTCTGGAAGGAGTGCTTCTCGGTGCAGTTGACCACCGTCGACGTCGGTTTGCGGGTCGCGGTGTCGATGCCGATGCAGGTGCCCGGCGGCCAGTCGAAGGATTGGTCTACGTTGCTCACCTTGCCGGAGAACTGCGTCTGAACGCCGTCCCGGCCGGGCTGTTCCAGGCCGCAGCGCAGTTGACGCGCGCCCTTGTCCCATTGGACCTGCGACGGAAACATCAGCCCCACCGAGAAACGGCCCTGCGGGTCGAGCTTGCCGCCGAGGTACTCCGACACCATCACCGGGCATTGCTCGTCACGGATCGCGGCGAACCGCGCGACCCCGGGCCAGGCCGCTTTGGTGCCGAACTCGGCGCCGGGCAGTACCGTCCCGTCGATCGGTCCGGCCACCTCGAACCGGTGCTGGGCGGTGCAGTCCACCTTCTCCGGGCTGCCCGGGTTGCCATCGGGCCAGTTGAGGCAGTCACCGGCAACGGACTCGGTGAAGGCGTTCTGTGCCAGCCGCTCGTTCTCGCCGATGTTGGTGCCGCCGACGTCGCCCGCGGTGGAGAACCATCCCAGCGACACCGCCGTGACGGCCATGGCGACCGCCCCGATCACGACGCCGATCAGGACGACGCGGATCGGATGTTCCCGGAGAACGTGACCTCGTCCGGAGCCCGACGGCGCGGTCCGCCGCTGCGCGGTTTCATGTGTCCCGCCCGCGTCATTCCCGGCGTCGGGCGCAGAATTCTGCTCAGTCATCGTCCTCCATCATGCCTGGTGTATCGGCCCGTCGGTCGCAACCCGCGCCACGACGATGTCGAATGTCGTGCTCGACGCCGTGACCAGTAGGCTTCTAACCGTGATCGACCTGAAGATTCTGCGCGACAATCCTGATCTCGTTCGGCAGTCGCAGCGCACACGCGGCGAGGACCCCGGCCTGGTCGACGTGCTGCTCGACGCCGACGCCGCCCGGCGCTCGGCCATCGTCGAGGCCGATTCGCTCCGCTCGGAGCAGAAGGCACTCGGCAAGCAGGTCGGCAAGGCAGGCGGCGACGAGAAGACCGCGCTGCTCGCCAAAGGCAAGGAACTCGCCGAGCAGGTGAAAGCGGCCGTCGCGCGGCAGAACCAGGCCGATGCCGACGCGGCCCAGGCGCATCGAGCCATCTCCAACATCGTGCAGGACGGCGCTCCGGCCGGTGGTGAGGACGACTACGTCGTGCTCGAGCACGTCGGCGAACCGCGCGACATCCCCGATGCCAAGGATCATCTGGAACTCGGTGAGGCGCTGGGGCTGATCGACATGGAGCGGGGCGCCAAGGTGTCCGGCTCGCGGTTCTACTTCTTGACCGGGCAGGGCGCTCTGCTGCAGCTCGGGCTGTTGAACATGGCCGCGCAGAAGGCCACCGCCAACGGCTTCACGCTGATGATCCCGCCGGTCCTGGTACGTCCGGAGATCATGTCGGGCACCGGTTTCCTCGGCGCGCACTCCGACGAGATCTACCACCTGCCCGACGACGATCTCTACCTCGTCGGGACGTCGGAGGTGCCGCTTGCCGGCTACCACTCCGACGAGATCCTGGACCTGTCCGAGGGGCCCAAGCGGTATGCGGGGTGGTCGAGCTGTTTCCGTCGTGAGGCGGGCAGCTACGGCAAAGACACCCGCGGCATCATCCGGGTGCATCAGTTCGACAAGGTCGAGGGCTTCATCTACTGCAAGCCCGAGGACGCCGACGCCGAGCACCTCAAGCTCCTCAACTGGGAGAAGGACATGCTCGCCGCGATCGACGTGCCGTACCGCGTCATCGACGTCGCCGGCGGCGACCTCGGCAGCTCGGCGGCGCGCAAATTCGACTGCGAAGCGTGGGTGCCGACGCAGAACGCCTACCGCGAACTGACCTCGACGTCGAACTGTACGACCTTCCAGGCCCGACGCCTGCAGGTCCGCTACCGCGACGACGACGGCAAACCGCAGATCGCGGCGACGCTGAACGGCACACTTGCGACGACGCGATGGATCGTTGCGATCCTGGAGAACCATCAGCAGTCCGACGGCAGTGTCGAACTCCCGCCGGAACTCGCACGGTTCGTCGGGACCGACGTGCTCGCGCCAAAGGCCGGTTGAGCCGGGAACCATCGATGGCGGGCCCTCCGCTGGTTGAGTCTGGATTCACCGACTGCAAGCCTTCTCTGCTGGTTGAGCCGTGAGGAGCGGAAGTGACGAGCGTGTCGAAACCACGCTGATTGGTGAGGTAGTAGGTTGACCCGATGATCGTCGGCGTACTTTTCGCGGTTCTGGCCGCACTGGCCTATGGGACTGCTTCGGTACTGCAGGCGCGTGGCGCGCAGCAAGTCTCGGACGACTCGTCGTCGGCGCCGACGTTGCGTTCGACGCTCGCCGCAGTCTTGACCGTCTCCTATCTCAGCGGGATGGCTCTCGACGGGCTCGGGTTTGTGGGAACGTTGGTGTCCGCCAGGCTGATTCCGCTGTTTCTGTCGCAGACCATCATGAGCGCGAACCTCATCGTGACCGCGTTGCTGGGCATCGTCGTACTGGGGACGCGGTTGCGCCCGCGCGATTGGACAGCGATCGCCGTCGTAGTCGCCGCACTCGTCCTACTGGGGCTGGCGGCGGGCGGTGAAGGGCACAAAGCTGTTGGCACACATACTCATTGGGGTGTGCTGATCATCGGAATCGTGGTGCTCGGGGCCGGTCTCGGAGTGGTCTTGTGGCTCGGCGCACGAGTGGCGGTACTCGCCGGACTGGGAGCCGGCGCCCTCTTCGGTCTGATGGCGATTGCGGTGCGGATTCTCGACGGAGTGGATCCGTTCGACGCCGGGCATCTGCTGAGTGACCCGGCCGCCTACGCGCTGTTGATCGGCGGAATCGGCGGCTTCTACCTGTTCACCGTTGCATTGCAGACTGGCTCGGTCAACGGTGCCGCGGCCGCGCTCGTGGTGGGCGAGACCGTGATTCCCGGCATCGTCGGAATCGCGCTGCTCGGCGACACGGTGCGCACCGGATGGGGCTGGGTCGCGGCGATCGCCTTCGTCGCGGCCGTTGCCGGTGCGGTGGCGGTCGCGGTCTCGGGAGCGGTGGAGCACACGGGGTAGCGGCGACCTACCTCAACAACACCCGCCCGACGACAGCCGACACGCACATGACGCTTCGATCGGGACATCTGCCCGTGCCAGCGCCAACTTCAGCTGCTGCCCGACGATCACCGCCTCGTCGTCGCGGCCGAGGCGTTGCAGACATTCGTGATAGCCGTGCAGGCTCCACACATTGTTCGGGTGGTGACTCGAGCGGCTGACCGCGGGATCGTAGCCGAGGTCGGCGGCATATACCGATGCCGCCTCCGCGACGCGACCCTGCTCGAGCAACAGCGCACCATAGGCATGGCGCGTCGGCTGCATCCAGCCCCACGGCTCGTCGTAGGGAAGAGCATCGTCCAGCTCGACGGCCCGCTGCAGATATCTCAACGCGGCGTCGAAATCGCCTTCCCGATAGGCGATTTCGCCGTCGAGCATTGCCGCGGCCACCGCCAGGATGTCACGGCAGGAATTGTTGAACAGATAGCGCGACGCCGGGATCGCGGCGTGGGCGGCGACGAACGCCGACCGCGCGGTCTTCGCCGCCTCGATGTCGCCGGTCGCCGCAAGGGCGATGCCGCGGCCGTAATGCACTGTCGCGCACGTGGTCGCATACAGCGCGACGTCGTCGGGCAGCGGGCAGGCGATCAATTCGGCCCATCGGCCGAATCGAATGAGCACGTGAACCCGAAGTGGCACAAAGGCTTCCAGCCAGTCTGCCATCGGCGGCGAGGTCACCGACAACAACTCGGGTGTCAGCTGTGCCCGCAATTCGTCGGCTGCTTCGAGCGCAATCGCCGAATCGCCCGCGAACATAGCGCAGTAGACGATGAAGTGCAGATCGTGTGCGCGGTACAGCGCATAGAAGTCGATCGCGCCCCGATCCGCGAGATACTTTCGATCTGCTTGTACCGCAGCCTGATTCGCGACGATGCCGTCGTGGTAGTTGCCGCACAGCACGTCGATGTGGCTGGGCATGTGCTGCAGATGTCCGGCGTCGGGGACCAGTCCGCGCAGAAGATCTGCGGCCGGCAGCGCTGCCTCCGGCGTCGCGGACATCTCCATCGCGTGGAGGTAGAGATGCAGAACGCCGGGGTGGGACCGACCGGCAGGAGTGGACAGCGCGGACTCGAGCAGGCCGATCGCGTCGGCGACCCGTGATCCGTTGGCGGCCAGTCCCGTTCGCCCGTCCCACAATGCCCACGCGGTGACGTTGAGCTGGGCGTCGGCGGCCAGCGCGACGACGTCGAGGTCGCCGGGATAGGCGGCGGCAAGACCGGTCATCGCGTCGGCGTAGGCGGCGTGCCCTGCGGTCAGCGCGTTGTCGTCGCTCGGAAAGCGTTGGCGCAGGCTGGAAATCAGCCCGCGCTCGATGTCGTTGGCGCGTCCGGTGGCGGCGAGATCGAGCTCGGCCCGCGCGCGATGCAGTGACTCGGCGAGATCGACGGGATCGAAGGCGTCCCAGCCCTTGTTGTAGTTCGGTCCGACCGCGTAGGCGATGCCCCAATGGGCGATCGCCAAGCCGGGATCGTAGGTGAGAGCGTGCTCAAAACAGCGAATCGCTTCTTCATGATTGAATGCGTACGCCCAGACAAGGCCGCGGCCGAACCATACCTGGGCGTCGGGCGACGTCGTGTCGATGTCGCGGCGATAGGTTCCCAGGTCGTAATAGTTGTCGGTGCTGGCGGGGCCGGCCACCGTTCGAGTGTACGACTCCTACTGGTTCAGCAGCAGCAGAGTCGACGTCGCGCTCGCGACCAGGCGCCCGGTGCCGTCGTGCACCTGCGCGCGGACCGTCCCGGTCGTCCGGCCCGCGTGCTCCACTTCCGCGCGCACCGACACCGTTCCGGTTCCGGGTTTGATTCCGCGGATGTAGCGGCACGACAGATCCAGCGTCACGAAACGCTGACCGGGCTCGGTCACCGTACGCAGCGCCGACCCCAGCGCGGAGTCGATGACCGCGGCGATCACGCCGCCCTGCACATTCCCGCTGAGGTTGCCGTGTAGCTCGCTCTGCGGCTCCATCTCGACGACGGCCCATCCCGGGCCGGCATCGGCGAGATAATACTGCAGTGTCTTCGCGGCCCCGCTGGCCGATTGCTCACTCGTCATCAGCGCACGCACTTCGTCCAGGCTCACGGGGTAGACGCTACCGCGACGTGAGCACTCGCCAAGCGGGAGACGACCGGATAGCAGAATCTATTGCGTCGTGAACGAAATCTTCTCCTGGAACACCAGCTTCACGAGTTCGGTCCGATTTCGAACTCCGGTGGCGGCGAAGATTCGGGTGACGTATTTCTTGACCGTGTCCGTCGTGATCGAGAGGATGATCGCGATCTCTTCGGTGGTGTGGCCGTCGCAGATCAATTCGGTGAGTTCTTGCTGGCGCGCGGTGAGGCTATCGCGCCAGGGCCGCACCGGAGGACCGGGAAGTGTGCGTGCCAGTTCGGAGATGCCGTTCGATACGCGGGTCAGACCGGCGAGCTTGTGCGGCGACATATCGTGGCCGGCGGAATCGAAGAGCCCGACGACCGCGTGCGCGTCGTTGGCGAGCGTGAAGTGCAAAGCGGTTGCACTGTGGAAGTCCTTGCGAAACAAGAAGCGGTCCACATAGTCGACGGCTTGCGCCGGCGGTTGGCGAAGCTGCGTGTAACTGATCGCGGAATGTCTGCGGAGCGCGGCGAAAGCCTGCGGTGTGGCGAAGATGTCGGAGTGATGCCAACGGTCGTGGTACTCGTCGATAACCGTGGTCACCCGCCCGGTCGTCACGGTGTCCGGGTCGGTGAAGGCGGTCCGGAAGGTATGTCCGACAAGGAATGTCGTGTTGGGACAGTGGTAGTGCTCGTGCAGAACCGTCATCAGAGTCGACTTGAGATCGGGCAGTGAGCGCGCAGCCCGGCATGCATCGATCACGGCCTCCGCTCGGTCGATCTCGACGGTGGGCACGGGCCCGGTCTGGTCTGGCATCCGCACCTCCTGGGCGACTCGCGCTCTCATCGAACACGACTGACGAAGTCTTCGGCAAGGGCTACTCGGTGGCCACGGTCAATCGTCCACCTTTGTGGACTGTAGTCCCCGTCACACCGACGATACGCTCGGCACTACGCGATTCAGCGAAGTTCTGACCGACCATCACCCCGCCCGTGCTGCCCCTGAGGCAGCCTCGACTATCCAGGAGAAGACGATGAGCAGGCTACGTTTCGGATACTTCAACGCCCCGTACCATCTGCCCGGAACGAACCCCTCGCTGGCGTTGAACCGAGACCTCGACCTCGTGGATGCCCTTGACCGGATGGGGTACGACGAGGCATGGTTCGGCGAGCACCACTCGGCGGGATTCGAGATCATCGCCTCGCCGGAGATGATGATCGCGGCGTCGGCTCAGCGAACCCGGCAGATCCGATATGGGACGGGTGTCGTGTCGCTGGCCTATCACAATCCGCTGTGGGTCGCCGATCGCATCATGATGCTCGACCAGTTGACTCGGGGACGTGCGATCTTCGGAATGGGGCCCGGGTCGTTGCCCACCGACTCGCAGATGATCGGATTGAATCCGACACAGTGCCGCGAGCTGCTCGAGGTCAACTTGGATATCGTGGCTCGGTTGCTGCGTGGCGAGACCGTCTCGGCAAAGACGCAGACTCATGAATTGATCGATGCGAAGCTGCAGCTTGGGGCCTATTCCACCGAAGGAATCCAATTGGCGGTCGCCGCGGTGGCGTCACCGACCGGCCCGCGGCTGGCGGGCATGCACGGCATCGGACTGCTCTCGCTCGGCGCGACGCTGACCGCGGACGGATTCGACGCACTGGCCCACCATTGGAATGTCGTAGAGGAGCGGGCAGCAGCGACCGGGCATGTCGCCGATCGGTCGAACTGGTGGCTGACCGGGCCGTTCCACATCGCCGAGACCCGCGAGGAAGCCTACCGCCAGGTCGCCTTCGGCATCGAAGCCTGGTTCGACTACTTCAAGCACGTCGCTGCATTCCCTCAGTTCTCCTTGTCGGGTGAACACATCAACGAGATGATCGACTTCATCAACGACAGTGGCGTCGGAGTGATCGGTACGCCAGAGCAGGCCCGCAACCAGGTGCAGCGGCTATGGGACCAGTCGGGTGGGTTCGGTTGCATGCTGCTTATGGGCCATGATTGGGCTAATCCGCAAGACACCCTGAGGTCATGTGAGCTCTTCGCTCAGGAAGTGTTCCCGCATTTTCAGCAGCAGGCCGCCAAGCCGCTCGAGGCCGCCGCACTCGCGCGTTCGTTGCGCGAAGAATATGCGGCTCGGCAGATGGCAGCCGTCGAACACATGACCAAGAAGTACGAGTCGGAACTCGCAGCGAAGAGCTGAGCGGAATGGCGCACATCTCTGGCAGTACCTCGGACACTCTCGCCGGGGAGTTTCGGAATGCGATGGCGCACGTTTGCTCGCCGGTCGTTGTCGTCACCGCGTTCGACGGCGACCGGCCCCATGGCACCACCGTGAGCGCGTTCATGTCGCTTTCGATGACTCCGCCGATGGTCGCCGTCGCGTTGGACCAGAAGTCCGATCTGCTCACGATTCTGGACGAGGGCAAGCGAATCGGAATCAACGTTCTCGCGGCTGATCAGCCCGACCTGGCTTCGCAGTTCGCGAAGAAGGGGCTGAACAAGTTCGACCAGGTCGACTGGGATGCGGAACGTGGGCTGCCACGAATTTCAGGTTCTTCGATCTGGATCGAGTGTTCCCTGGCGCAAGTGGTCGCCGGAGGTGACCATTCTATTCTGCTCGGTTCGGTAGAGCAGGTGGGCCACACGGTGAGTGAGCCGTTGACCTACCACGCGAGAGCCTTTGGTACGCATCGGTCATTGCCGCCGATCTGATCGTGCCCGCGCCCATTCGCGGATGTCCGCCGAATCGTGTTCCTCTTCAGTACCTTCGACTACCACAAGAATAGAAGCAGGTAAATGGTTATCTCAGTTCCTGCCGACGTCGCGGACATCGTCGACCGCGAGTTGAGCATTTTCGGAGCACCGGACGCGAACGCGGCCTATCTCCTGGTTGATCGACATGACCCGCATGCGATCGCGTTCACGCAGGTGGACGTCGAGGATTCGGTACTGCGTCCGGTTGATGTGACGTATGGAGAACTCGCCGACAAATCGCGGCGGCTTGCGACGGCGCTCGCCGCGCGGGGCGTCGGCGAGGGTGACCGGGTCGGTGTACTGATGGGAAAGCGCGTCGAATTGGCCGTTTCCTTTCTCGCGCTCATGCGGTTGGGTGCCGTCTACATTCCGCTCTTCACCGCATTTGCCGAGCCGGCGATTGAAATGAGGCTGACCAGCGCAGCAGCTCGACTGGTGTTGACCGAGTCGAGTCAAGCCGCGAAGGTGGCAGGTATCGAGGGCATCGAAGTCATCGTCGTCGAGAACGAGTTCGATGCATTGATCTCGGACAACGACCCGACCGACAGAGAAGTAGCGGTCGGTGGTGACGGAATGATCATCCTCATTTTCACTAGTGGAACCACCGGGCCGCCAAAAGGGGTGCCGGTGCCGCTACGGGCGGTCGCGTCGATTGTCTGCTATCTGGATTTCGGGCTGGATGTCCAAGCCGGCGATGTGTTCTGGAACGCCGCGGACCCCGGATGGGCGTATGGACTGTACTACGGAATCGTCGGTGTTCTGGCGCGTGGATACCGAAACATCCTTCTTCATTCAGGATTCAATGCGGAGGTCACGGCTCGCCTTCTCGCCGACCTCGCCGTGACCAATTTCGCCGCGGCGCCGACGGTGTACCGCAGTCTCAAGTCGGATTCGGCATTCGGCGGTTATCAGTTACGCCGTGCATCGTCGGCCGGCGAGCCGCTGACCCCCGATGTGATCGAGTGGGCTCCACCGGCGCTGGGCAGCCAGGTGCGGGATCACTACGGGCAGACCGAGCAAGGCATGTTCGTCAACAATCACTGGCGTGACGGATTGCGCCAGGAAATACTTCCCGGATCGATGGGCATCGCCATGCCCGGCTTCACGACCGCGATCATCGATGATCAGATCGCCGTCGACACCACCGCAAGTCCGCTCATGTGGTTTCTTGGCTATCTCGACGCCGCTGACAAGACTGCGTCTCGCTATACGGCTGACGGCCGCTGGTATCTGACCGGTGACACGGCTCGGGTAGATGACGAGGGACACTACTTCTTCACCGCACGAGACGACGACATCATTCTGATGGCGGGCTATCGGATCGGACCGTTCGACGTCGAGAGCGTGTTGATCACCCATCCGTCGGTCGTCGATGTCGCGGTGGTCGGACGCCGGGATGAGCTCCGCGGCGAAGTGGTCGAAGCATTCGTCGTCTTGGACGACGCGACGGACCCGAGCGATGCACTCGAAGCAGAACTGCAGGATCTGGTGAAGACCGGCTTCGCGGCACATGCCTATCCGAGGCGCGTGCACTTCGTCGATGCTCTTCCGAAGACCCCCAGCGGGAAGATTCAACGTTTCCTGCTTCGGCGAGGTTAGCGACGGTGGTCCAGTAGCGAGGTGCGTGGCGATCGAACACAATCGGGCAGTCCAAATGAACGATAAGCGAAACGCGGTAAGTCACGGTTCCATCGTCGAGAATGCCTGGCGCCGCTCGCGGCGCTCCGGTATCAGTGAAGCCGTCGAGCCCGGTGCCATCGCATTGACGGCAATCAACGAGGATTCTCGGCTGCAGCGTACGGCCGATAGGATTCTTCACGATGTAGTCGAAGACCTAGATGGAGAATCTCTGGGTGTGATGATCACCGATACACATGGCGTCATCCTCCAGGCCGTGGCGGGGAATTACAGCTTTGCGGACGCGCTGCGTCATGCACGTGCAGAGCCCGGCATGACCTTTGCGGAGGACGTGCTGGGCGCAAATGCAGTCGGCACCGTGATCGAATCGGGTCTTGGAGTCCACTTCAGCGGTCAGGAACATTTCAACGAATCCATGCGAGAGTTTGCATGCATGGCGATTCCGATCCATGAACAGCACTGTCATCGTGCGCTCGGCGTCGTCAACATGTGCGCTCATGTTTCTGATGAACAGCGACTCAGCGCGCCGTTCATCCGGTCCATCCTACGGCAAGTGCTCCAAGGATACGCTGATATTGTAGACGGCGATCGAAAGCGTCTGTTTAGCAGATATGAGACGGCCTGTGAGCGATATGGGTCTGTCGTTGCGGTATCCGCGGACTCATTGTTTGTCAGCAATGAGGCCATGAGAACGCTGACCGCAGACGATATCCGCTGCCTTCAAGACTGGGTTGACCTGCCCGATACCCGTGGCGATGATTGTCAGAATATTCTTGCGCGTGGGATTCGAATTGTCGATATGCCCGGCGACGCCGCGAGATTCGGGGCGCTGTTCTGGGTTCCGCAACGAAGGCCGCCCGTAGTCGATGAGATGGAAACGAAGGCGCTCATCTCTTCCGCGCGAAACCGGCAGCGGATCGACGTGATAGAACGAGATGCCGTGGTTCAGGCGTTGCGAGTCAACAATGGAAACAAGATGATGGCTGCTCGCTGGCTGGGGGTCAGCCGGCGAACCATCTACAACAAAATATCCCGCTTTCGAATATCGACGCTGGAGTACTCCGGCGAACTCGACTGATCCGGTGCACTTTCTGCACACCTGCTTGCGGACAAAATGTTTCACACTCGACTGGGTATGCGGGTTCCGTGTATCAGTCGAAGGGAGAACATCCATGTCACGAATGCGGGATAGGGTTGCTATCGTCACCGGCGCCGGCGGGCTCATCGGTGCAACGACGGCAGCGCGAATAGTCGAAGAGGGTGGTGCCGTACTACTCGTCGACAGCGATGAAGAGCGCTTGCGCGACGTAGCGGCCGGACTGCAGACTGATTCGGCCGATTATGTCGCGGCGGACGTCACCGATAGCGCCGCAGTCTCGGAGTACACGAACCGTGCCGTAGAGAAATTCGGTGGGCTTGACGCCGTGGTTCTGAATGCGGGGATATTCGGCGACGGTTCGATGATCGACGCCTACGACGAGACGGTCTTCGATCGGGTTCTCGAGGTGAATATGAAGGGTACGTGGCACGGCATCCGCGCAGCCGTGCCTCACCTTCGATCCCGGGGCCGGGGCAGCATCGTGATTACTTCGTCCACACAGGGAATCAGCGCGTACTTCGCCTCCGCGGCGTATACAACGAGCAAGCACGCGGTGCTGGGAATGGCGCGTAGCGCAGCGATGGATCTCGCCGCCGACAAGATCCGGGTCAACGCGGTTCATCCCGGCATCACCGATACCGCGATGATGGCGTACTTCCACGAACTCGGCAATCCGGATGATCCGGCATCGGTCCAGACGGCGTGGGAGGCGAACATTCCGATGAAGCGGTATGCGGATCCACGGGAGATTGCCAATGTCATGCTGTTTCTCGTCAGTGACGAATCGTCGTATTGCACCGGCAGTAGCTTTGTCGTCGACGGCGGGCTCAGTGCGTTCCATGGAGGCCCGATGGCCTGACGGGTCGACCCGAGCGATCGAACAGTGGGCGCCCGTCTCCGCGGAGACGGGCGCCCACTGCCCGTGGCCGGGCGTTTGCCGGGGACAGACTCAGTTGATCGCTGACCGAAGGAATTCTGCAGCGTCGTCGAGAATCGATGCGCCGCTCGGGGTGGCGCCCAGAGTCCAGAAGAAGCCATGAAGCAGACCGTCATACTGGATTAGCTCGGTATGCGTTCCGGCCTCGCCGAGTCGCTTCGCGTAGCGCTCCCCGTCGTTGCGGAGTGGGTCATACTCGGCGACTGCGATGAAGGCGGGCGCAGAGCCCGACAGATCCTCGGCGCTACCGGGACAGGCGCGAGGATCGGTGGGGGGCTCCCCCTGGTTGCCGAAATAGTGGGCGTAGAACCACTGCATGCTGGCCCGCTGAAGCAGGTAACCTTCAGCGTTTTCGCGATACGAGTCGGTGTTGAAATCGAACTCCACGCAGGGATAGAACAGCAGCTGTGCGGTGATGTTCGGCGTGTCCGGCCCGCGAACGGCTAGGGCGACCGCCGCGGCGAGGTTGCCGCCCGCGCTGTCTCCGGCAACCGCGATGGCACCGGCGTCGACGTTGAGGTAGTCCGCGTTGGTACTGACCCATTGCAACGCGGCCAAGCTGTCGTCGAAGGCAGCTGGAAACGGGTGCTCAGGAGCGAGCCGGTAGTCGACGGAAACGATGACCGAGCCGAGCGCATTGGCGAGTCGACGCATGGGGTTGTCGACGATGTCAAGCGTGCCGATCACCCACCCGCCGCCGTGGTAATAGACAACGGCGGGTAGGGGCTCCGGACCTGCTCCGGCCGGCCGGTAGATGCGGACCGGGACGTCACCGGCCGGACCGGGAGCTGATGTGTCGGTGACCGAAGACACCTCCTCGGTGGGACCCTGCAGATCTTTGAAAGCGTTCGCGACTTCGCGTGCCTGGGGCACGGTCATGCATTCGAAGGGCGGGACTCCGCCGGCGGCGAGGCCGTCGAGTAATGCTCGAGCGTCTGGATGAATAGCCATGGGTGATCTCTCGGTTGGTTGGAATGACTGACGAGGGGATTACGCGTTCGCCGGGGACGGCACTGAGATCTCGAATCCGTCGTAGCCGTTCTCGGCGATCTCGGCGGCAATTCTCTGGTACTCGCCGAATCCCCCGGGGTAGGGAATGAACACCTTCGGTTTGCCTTCGATATTCGATCCGCTGTACCACGAGGCATATTTTCCGAAGAGAGTCGCGTTTGCGATCTCGTTGATACCGTCGCCCCACGCCTGCTCGGATTCAACAGTGGGTTCGATGGACGCGCCTGAAGCTCGCAACGTCTCGATGAGATCGCCTATCCATTCAACATTCTGTTCGATAGTTACCGGCATATTGCCGAGGACCGACGGGCTCCCCGGTCCGGTAACCATGAACAGGTTCGGGAAGCCCCTGGTCATCAGACCCAAGTTTGTCTGCGGCCCGTCCGCCCATTTGTCATTCAGTTTCAGACCATCGCGACCGGTGATGTTCAGCCGGGTGAGCGGCCCCGTCATCGCATCGAATCCGGTGGCGAACACCAGCACATCGAGTTCGATCAACCGCGACGCGGTGCGAATGCCTTCGGGCACGATCTCCACGATCGGTTCATTCCGCAGCGACACCAGATCAACGTTGCCGCGGTTGAATGCGGGGTAGAACTCTTCGGCGTAGAGCGGCAGCCTCTTGGTGCCGAATGGATAGTCCGGGGTCAGCCGGGCTGCGAGTTGAGGATCGTCGACCAGCTCGGCGATTTTCTCGCGCACGAATGACGCCATGGTTTCGTTCGCTGCTTCGTCGACGATCAGGTCGCCGTAGCTGCCGAACAGGAAGTCGAAACCTCCGCGGTCCCAGTCTGCCTGGTAGCGCGCAGTGCGTTCCACAGGCGATGCGGCAAGGGCCGACTGTTCCGACGGCCAGTAGGGGTGGCCGAACGGGGATGACTTGCAGGTGTCCCGAATCGTGCGGATATCGCGCTTGAGTTCGGCGCGTTCGGCGTCGGAGAGCAGGCGATTGCGAGCGGGGGCCGCCCACTGCGGGGTCCGTTGGAAGACCGTGAGGTGCTTGGACATCTCAGCCAGCTTCGGCGTGGCCTGAATACCGGTGGAGCCGGTGCCAATGATTCCGACGCGAGCGTCGGCCAAGTCGAGGGGCTCAGCCGGCCATTGCGAGGTGTGCAACACCAACCCGGCGAACGAATCGCGGCCCGGGATATCCGGAGCCTGTGCTGCCGAGAGGCAACCGACGGCAGTCACCACATAGTCCGCGGTCAGAGCATCACCGGCATCGGTGGTGAGCGTCCAGTCGCGGGCGGCATCGTCATAGCTGATCGAGTCGATCGAGGTGTCGAAGTCGAAGTCGACGCGCAGGTCGAGCTTGTCGGCGACGAACTGCAGGTACGCCAGAATCTCAGGCTGCTGTGGAAACACGCACGACCAGTCCCATTCCTGCTCGATCTCCTCGTTGAACGAATACTGATAGACCCAGCTCTGCGAGTCCGAACTGGCCCCGGGGTACTTGTTCCAATACCAGGTGCCACCGACGTCGCTGCCGCGTTCGATGCCGCGCACAGCCAATCCCTGTTCGCGCAGTTTGTGAACCATGTAGAGGCCTGAGAAGCCGGCGCCTATGACGACGGCGTCGTATCGAGTTGTCACGATTACTTTCCTTTGGGATCGGCGGGAAGCTGTAGAGGATGGGCCGGGGAATGGTCGGTCACGAGAACATCAGGCCCCAGGCGGCGCGGGCCTCGCGGCCTGAGTAGTCGATGCAGATCGACTTCTCATTTGTGAATTCCTCGATCGCGTGTGGCCCCATCTCTCGTCCGAAGCCACTCTGTTTGACGCCGCCGAACGGCAGCGGGCCCGGCAGGTTATGCCAGTCATTGATCCACACGGTGCCCGCTTGCAGACGGTTCGCGATCTCGGTTGCGCGTGCGTAGTCGGTGGTCCACACCCCAGCCGAGAGCCCGTACTCGCTGGCGTTCGCGGCTGCGATCACCGCGTCGACGTCATCGAACTCGATTACCGAAACGACCGGTCCGAAGATCTCGTCGGTGGCGATCGACATGTCTGCGGTGACGTCGGTGAACACCGTCGGGGCCACCCACTGGCCGTCGGGGTGGAGGGAATCCGGCAGTGGAGCCTGGAATGCCACCGTGGCACCTGCAGCGATGGCGCCGGCGACGAAGCCGGTCACCCGGTCGTATTGCGAGCAGTTCATCAGCGGTCCGATGTCGGTACCGGGGTCGGTTGGATCACCGACGGTGAGCCCTTCGGCGCGGGCGACGAGGCGCTTGACGAAGTCACCGTAGATGTCCTTATGCACATAAAGTCGGGTGCCCGACTCGCACGCCTGCCCGGCGTGTACGAGGAAGGCCCACAGTGAACCGTCCACGGCGAGATCGAGATCGGCGTCGGCCAACACGATGTTGGCGCCCTTGCCGCCCAGTTCGAGTGTTACCTGCTTGACGTTGTCTGCGGCGTTGCGCATGACGGTGCGACCGGTAGCAGTCGATCCGGTGAAGGACACCTTGCGAACGCGGGGATGGGCGGTCAGGTATCCCCCGACCTCGGGTCCGTCGCCGGTGATGATGTTGAAGACCCCGTCCGGTAGGCCCGATTCCCGTAACAATTCTGCGAGTATCAACCCGGTAGCAGGGGTCTTCTCGTCCACCTTGAGGACGATGCTGTTGCCCGCCGCTATCGCCGGAATCGACTTCCACACGGCGAGGAGCAATGGAAAGTTCCACGGCACGATGCCGGCGACGACGCCGATCGGCTCACGGCGGATCATGCCGACGACGGTCCCGGCAACCATCGTGGGATGGTCTTGAACGTACTTGCGAGCGAGGTCGGCGTAGTACCGCATGTGCGCGACCGGGAATCCGACCGAGAGACCTTGAGCCAAGCGCACCGGAGTGCCGTTCTCGCGTGCGGACAGCATGCTGATTTCTTCCCCGCGTGCTTCGAGGGCTGCGGCAGCCCGTTCGATGACTGCGGCCCGTTCGTGCATCGGGGTGTCGCGCCAGCCGCTGTTTTCAAATGCGGCCTCGGCCGCCGCGACTGCGGCGTCGACTTCGGCGGGCGAGCCCTTGGCGACGGTGGCGATGACTTCGCCGGTCCCCGGGCTGATCACATCGTATGTCTCGCCGGTGTCGACCTTTTTGCCGCCGATGAGAAGGGAGTAGTGAATCATGAAGTCAACTCCTCGTTGATTGAGTCGGATTGTGATTGCATTTGCGGGCAGTTCACGAGCCGGAAGATGCAGAGATGTCGGCGAGAAGCTTCTTCTTGTCGACTTTTCCGTAATTGGTCAGCGGCAGTCGGGCTACCCGGACGTACTTCTTGGGCCGCTTGTATTTCGATAGGTGCAGCCGGCAGAAGTCGTCTACCTCGTTTTCGGAGAAGGGCGAAGCCGAACTCGCCACGACGACCGCGCACACCTTTTCGCCCCAGTCTGAGTCGGGCAGCCCGATCACCGCGACTTCGGCCACACCGGGTGCGTCAACCAGGACTTGCTCCACTTCGGACGTGTAGACATTCATTCCGCCGGTGATGACCATGTCTTTCAACCGGTCGACGATGTACAGGTAGTGATCGGCGTCGAGATATCCGACGTCGCCGGTGTGCAGCCAGCCTTCACGCAGGGTCGTTGCGGTTATATCCGGTAGTCCGAGGTAACCCGACATGGTGAAGCCGGAGCGCACCACCACCTCGCCGACCGCTCCGGGCGGTTGAGTCTCGCCGGTGGGAGGATCGACGATTCGAATTTCAACCGTGCTGCACGCGCGGCCGCAACTCCCCGATCGACCCGCGGCCGTGCGATGATCGCCTTTACTCAACCGAGTGAGGAAATTGGGCACTTCCGATTGCCCGTAGAGTTGTACGAACACCTCACCGAACCGGTCGATTCCCTCGCTGAGCCTCGACGGCGACATCGGGGCGGCTCCGTAGAGAATTGTGCGAATCGACGAGACATCGGACTCGGTGGCTCGAAGCGTGTCCAGCAGCCGGTAGAGCATCGTCGGCACTAGAAACAGATAACTGATCGAGTCGCGTTCGATGAGCTCGAGGACCTCGCCTGGCTCGAACCGCTTCCGCAGGTGGACGACACCGCCGGCGAGCAGCATTGTCTGAAGCAGAAAACCCGCACTGTGCGGCAAGGGCGAAGTAAGCAGCAGCCGATCAGTTTGGTCGAGACCCGTTTCGATCCGGTGCACGAGCAGATTGGTTGTCAGGCTGCGCTGGGAGTGAACCACTCCTTTGGAGCGTCCGGTCGTTCCGCCGGTGTACAGAATCAGTCCGGGGCAGTCCTCGTCGATGACACGCGCGTCGAGCTCAGCGAGAGTCATCGGCGGCGTGGCCGTTACCGCCGACCACGGTGTAGTGCCCCGGTGCATCTCGTGCGTGCAGACGATGTGGAGGATCTGATGTCCGTCCGTGCGACCGACGAGGAATGCTGCGCGTCGGTCGTCGGCAACACATGCGGCAGGCTGGGCGTCATCGACGATGAAGGCGATGTCATCGTCGGAGAGCAGATCGTTCAGCGGAACCTTGACCGCTCCGAGGAGATTGACGGCGATGTCGGTGACGATGTACTCGATCGAGTTCGGCACCATGATCGCAACGGGCGAGCCCGCAGTGACCCCGATCGAGACGAACCATGACGCGACTCGGCGCGCAGAATCCAGCAACTGCGCGTAGGTCGTCGTCTGCTCCGGGGTGACGATCGCCGGCTGGTCTCCGGGCAGGCTCGCTAATCCGCGGCCGAGGAGGCTGCGCATGGTCAGATCCATCTTCATCGTCGATGGCAGGCGTTCAGAAGACGACGATGCCGCGGAGGTTCTTGCCCGCTTCCATGTCGTCGTAGCCCTGCTGGACCTCGTCGAGGGTGTATCGGTGCGTGATGAGCTCTTCGAGCTTCAGTTGCCCGTGGCGGAACAGATCGACTTGACGTGGAATCGCGTAGTTCGGGCTGGCACCGCCGAACAATGAGCCCTGGATCCGCTTCTGGAACAGCGTCAATTCGGCCAGCGACACGGGAATTCCATCGGTGTCCGCGAATGACGCGACCCCGGTGACCACGACGGTTCCGGCTTTACGAATCGCGTTGAAGGCAGCTGCCACATGCTCGCCTTTCACCACGCCGATGGTGATCACTGCCTTGTCTGCGCCTTGCCCGTTGGTCAGTGACGCCGCGATCTCGGCTGCCGCCTCGATCGACTCTGCCGTGTGCGTCGCACCGATCTTCTTGGCCTCGTCAAGTTTGAACGGCACGGGATCGACGGCGATGATATTGGTCGCACCGGCCGAAACGGCACCCTGGACGGCGTTGATGCCGACCCCGCCGATCCCGGCGATGATCACAGTCTCGCCGATCTCGATCTCGGCGGAGTTGACTGCGGAGCCCCAACCGGTGCCGACGCCACAGCCGAGGAGACACAGCACGTCAAGAGGTAGTTCCTTGTCCACCTTCACGCATGACCCGACCGATACGACGGTGTGTTCGGCGAAGGTGCCGAGTCCGGCGATCTGGCCGCAGCGGGTGCCGTCTGGCATCGAGAAGCGATATCGCTCGACGTCTTCCAAGGTGGAACCGTGCAGCATGAGCGCGCCGAGGTGGCAGAGGTTCTGCATACCTCGGGCGCAGAATTCGCACTTCCCGCACGCGGTGATGAACGAGAAGATGACGTGGTCACCGACCTCGAGATCCGACTGCGTATCGGGTCCGATTTCTTCGATGATGCCGGAACCTTCGTGACCGCACAGCATCGGGATGGTGCCGACCTCCATGTCCCCGGTTGTGTAGTGCAGATCGGAGTGGCACAAACCCGAGGCCACCATCTTGACGAGTACCTCGCCCTGCTGGGGCGGCGCGAGTTCGAGTTCGGCAACGTGAAGTCTGCCGGGAACTTCGGTGATGATCGCTCCGCGAGTCTTCATTTGAATGTCCTCCATGACGGTTCGGCCGGACGATTTCTGAGTCTCGGCCACGGATAGCTCTTTCCGAGTCGAAAGTAGCCAGGGCCATCGGACGGGTGCTGTGCAACTTTTGCACGCTGATCAGCATCGGGTCTGCGGCGTCGACGCCCAGGTTCGATGTGAAAAATGTGCACAACGTCGACGGCCGCCGGGCAGGCAACGTGGTCAGCGATGCGTTTTGATTCAGAGGCCTCCGGAAGGCCCGGCGCAGTGAGAGCCCCGGCCGGGGCATGAACAGGAGGCCCCGAATGGCAAGACTCGATGGCAAGGTGGCGCTGATTTCCGGTGCCGGTGCCGGTATCGGACGGGCAAGCGCGATTCGCCTCGCCGCTGACGGTGCCGCGGTTGTAGCGACCGACCTCGACGGCGAACGCGCCGCGTCGACCGCACAAGCGGTGACCGACGCCGGCGGGCGCGCACTGGCGCTACCTCTCGACGTCTCCGACGAACAACAATGGGTTGACGTCGTGGCTCGAACCGTGGAGCAGTTCGGCGGCATCGACGTACTTTTCAACAGTGCCGGCATATATGTCATCTCGGCGCTGGAGGAAACGAGTGTCGAACTGTGGAACCGCATGATGTCGATCAACGTGACCGGCACATTCCTCGGAATGAAGCATTCCGTCGCTCACCTCGTGGAGCGCGGGGGAGGCTCGATCATCAACATGTCGTCGGCCGCGGGATTGATCGGGCTGGCCGGTCATACCGCCTATGGCGCTACCAAAGGCGCGGTACGGCTCATGACCAAGGACGTCGCCGCTGAGTACGCCGCGCACAACGTGCGCGTGAATTCCGTTCATCCGACGTATGTGAAGACCGCGATGGCCGACTACGGGGCCGAGGTCGCGGGTGCGTCGCTGGACGATCTCGGCAACAAGATGATCCCGCTGGGCCGCCTCGCAGAAGCAGAGGAAGTCGCCAACTGCGTCGCATTTCTTGCTTCCGACGAGTCTTCGTATATGACCGCCGGGGAGTTCGTTCTCGACGGCGGGGCGATAGGAATACTCGCGCTCTGATCTCGAATCGACTCGCTCAACGAACGCCCAGAACGATAGGAGACTTCATGGCCAAGGCACTTCTCGCCGGGTACGTCAACCCGGCCGATGTGGAACAGGAAGCAGAGTTCAACCGCTGGTACGACCAGACACACATCCCCCAGGTACTGGAGCGGATAGCCGGCGTTGTCGGAGCTCGCCGGTACCGGCTGGCGGCGGTGCAGGTAGTCGATGCCGACGCTCTACCGGCGCACAGATATCTCAGTCTCTACGAGCTCGACACCGAGGACCTGCCGGCGACCGCGAATCGACTGTTGACTGCGATGGGTGATGGCACCCTGGACATGACCGACGCCCTGGACACATCGTCTACGCCGCCGGTACTCCACTTCTATGACGTCGTGCGATAGCGGATCCGGCCCGGGTTGCTGACCCGCAGCCGCAGCAGCACCGTCGACGACACCGCCCGCTGTGTGCCAGCTGCCGACCAATCGAGTTCGCCCGATTGAACCCGTTGGGCCAGTTGATGTTCCGACTCGCATCCGACGCTGTGCAACGCATCGGTCAACGCTGTTGCCGCCGTAGAGCCCGCCAGCACCTCACGTTCGGCGATTCGTAACAGATTCGCCGCGATGCGCAACTGGTACTGCTGTTGTAGGTCGCCGTCGAGAAGCGGTCGGGCGTCGGTGATCGCCTCCGATACGAGGGCGAGGATCTCGGTCAATGTCGGCCCCCGGTAGGGGGATTCGCTCGCGGCCGAGTCGGACTCGGATTCCGGCAGCGGCACGTCGACCAGCATCCCCAGCGATTCCAGCAGGTCGTACTCGAACTCGCAGACCCGGCGCCCGATGGCGGCGAGTTCCAGTGAGTGTTCCTCACCCGAGAGATGGCGTTGGGATTGAAAGATGCTCAGTACCAACCACTTCAGCGTTCCGAAGATCTCCCACCAGCGCAGCTCGTCATCCGATGGTCGCCAGCCGGCTTCGGATTCATAGCCGTCGAGCAACGTTTCGCGAGTTCCGAGTCCGCCGACCGGTTGCCCGCCACCGAACCGCCACGCTGGTACGCACAGCCAACCCAGGTCCTCGACCGGATTGCCCAGATGCGACAGTTCCCAGTCGAGAACGGCCTGCACTCCGTCGGCGTCGACGATCAGGTTCCCGACGCGGAAGTCGCCGTGTACCAACGTCATCGGCCGGGCGGGCACCGGGGTCGCACGCAGCCAACGCAAGCCCAGTTCGACGGTGGGATTGGGCAGGCCCAGGTTTCGGAACGTCGATTCGAGTGCCTCCAGCGCCGGAGTGTCGTCGAGAATCTCCATGCCCGCCAACGGAGTTCGATGCACTCTGGCCAATATGCGGCCGAACTCTGCGGCCAGATTCGGCCGTACCGCTGCCAGCGCGGGACCGTGTTGTAGCTTGCGCGGCAACGTTTCTCCGCTGACGTGCTCGACGATGAGGAAGGGCGCGTCGATGCCGGGGGAGTCGTCGCCGGAACACCACACCCGCGGCACCCGGACACCGGATTCCGATACAGCGCGCAAGCAGACCGCCTCGGCATGCATGCGCGCCGGGTCCCCGCGGCCTGGCGGATCGCGCCGCAACACCGCACGACCGACGGTACCGTCGGCGTCGAGCAGGTCGATGAGGTAGGTTTCCCGGCTCGCGCCCGCTGTCAGTCGTCGCGTGCCGGTGACGGTGACCCGAATGCCCGCCGACGCCAGCACATCCTGCACGCCGCGGTCGAGATCAGTTGACGCAGAGGCGCTTTCCCCGGTCACTGCCACGGCACCGCCGTCGGATCCTTCAGTATGCGCCGCGCTACGGACATCCGATGGACCTCGTCGGGGCCGTCGTAGACGCGCGCGTAGCGGGCCTGTCGGTACATCCGCTCGAGTGGCGTGTCAGCGGTGAGTCCGAGTGCGCCGTGCACTTGAATCGCCCGGTCGACGACGTTGTGCAGCATCCGCGCGGACCAGAATTTCACCAGCCCGACGTGGACCCGGAAGTCCTCGCCGGAATCGATCTGCCGGGCGGCGTCGAGCGTCATCAGCCGTGCGGCGTGGATCTCCGCGGCGGACTCGGCGATGTAGCGATGGATTTCGCCCTTCTCGGCAAGCAGCGACCCGTGTGCGAATCGTGTGTTAGCGCGTTCGCACATCAGTTCGAACGCGCGCTGCGCCTGTCCCAGCCAGCGCATGCCGTGGAAGATTCGCCCAGCACCGAGCCGGTCCTGCGCGACGATGAACCCCTTGCCGCGTTCGCCGAGGATGTTCGACGCCGGGACTCGGACATCGGTGAGTCGGATCTCGTAGTGATCGCTCGGATCGTGACCCATCGTCGGGATGGACCGGACGATCTCGAATCCCGGTGTGTCGGTGGGAACGATGAATGCGGTGACGCGGGAATGTCGTGGTGCGTCATCGGATTCGGTCCGGGCGAAGACCGAGCAGTAGGCCGCTTGGGCCGCGCCGGTGGTAAACCACTTGTGTCCGTTGATGATCCAGTCCGCGCCGGCCTGCTCGGCGCGAGTGGCGATCAACGTCGGATCGGAGCCCGCCACTTCGGGTTCGGTCAGGCCGACCGACGGGAAGATGTCACCGGCGACCATCGGCGGGATCCAACGTCGCTGTTGTTCTCGCGTCCCGTGCTTGTAGAACATCAGCGTGTCCTGCATCGACGCCGACCCGACCGCGAGTTGCCCGAACTCCGACCGCCCGATGATCTCGTTGAGATAGACGAAGTCGAGGAATCCGAGGCCCCCGCCGCCGAGTTCGGCGGGATGCCCGAGCGCCCACAGGCCGAGGTCTTTCGCCCGGCGTCGAAGATCGTCCAAAGTTGTTCCGCCGGAATGCTCTTCGGCGATCAGGGTCGGCTCGGCCGGTATCACGTCGTCGTCGATGAAGGCGCGCATGCGGTTGGTGAGTTCGATGAGGTCGGTGGTGGGGTCGAGGGCGCTCACGCGGTGGTGTCCTTTCGAATTTCAGTTGGGCTGGACGGACGCACTCGTCAACGCAGGCCGAGCGCGCCGACGCACATCTGGTCGAGTGTGGTCAGCAGAGCCTCCTTGTCGGCTTCCTCGCCTTGAACCAGCCACAGGTACAAGGTGTGATCGACCATCGCCGACATGGTTCGCGCGGCGAGAATCGGGTCGATGTCGGGGCTGGCCAGACCGTCGCGCTGCCAGCGTCCGATGGCATGCGCGGTACGCGCGGTGAGTTGTTCGCGATGCTCGTGACGAAGCGCGCGGAACTCGGCGTTGAAGGTGGCGACCTGCTCGACGATCGCCATCAATGCTGCATTGCGGTGATACGCCTCGTAGTACGCGTGATTGGCGGCGATGAGCCTCTCCCGTGGCGTGGCACTGAAACTTGGCTCGCCGCTGTGCATTTCGGTGAACAGCTGATTGCTGAGCTCGAAGAAGACATCTTCCTTCGACTCGAAATAGCGATAGAACGTGCCATAGGAGACGCCGGCCGCCTGAGCGATGAGCTCGACCCTGGCGTCGAGAAAGCCGACGTCCTCGAAGACCGTGCGCGCGGCGGCGAGCACCGAGTCGCGAGTCTTGCGGCCCCGGGCCGTGAGTGTCGATGGACCGGCCGCGGGTGCGGTATTGACAGAGCTCTCGGGCACGGACAAACTATCCCCACTACATGACATGACTGTCAAGTCATCTATTGGTACCCGACGACGCGGGTGTTTCACTCGGAAGGACTGGCCATGAGTGCAAACGAGAAGTATCAACTACAAGGAATCAACCACCTCGCGCTCGTCTGTGCGGACATGCAGCGCACCATCGACTTCTACTCCGGCGTGCTCGGCATGCCGCTGATCAAGACGATCGAACTGCCCGGCGACATGGGGCAGCATTTCTTCTTCGACTGCGGCGGCGGCAACTGCATCGCCTTCTTCTGGCTGGCCACCGCGCCCGACGGCGTGCCGGGCGTATCCGCCCCGGCCGGACTGCCCGACGAAGGAGAGCTCAACAGTGCCACCGGCTCGATGAATCACGTCGCATTCTCCGTCCCGCCGGAGAAGTTCGACGAGTACTACGCTCGCTTCAAGGCCGAGGGCGTCAAGGTCAGTCACATCCTCAACCACGACGACAGCAAGTACGGGGTGTCCCGTGAGCCGCACGAAGGCACCTTCGTACGGTCGTTCTACTTCACCGGGCCCGACGGCGAATTGCTCGAATTCGCCTGCTGGACGAAGACATTCACCGAAGCCGACGTCGTGCACGAGCCGCGGACGGCCGCGGATCGCAAAGTGCCGGTGAGCAGCTGAGAGGATCGTCGACGATGCCACGCCTGCGTGAGATCCCCCGCGCCGAAGTCACCGACGAGCGCATCCTGTTCTTCTACGACCGGCTCTTCGGTCCCGACCGCGACCCCGCCGTCGACCACGGCACCGTACACGGGACGCCGGGTAACTGGTGGACCGTATTCGCGGGATCGCCGAACGTCTTTCGGCATGCCGTCGCGGGATTCAAGGTGTACCGCGGCGTCAAACTCGATCCGCTGCTGCGTGAGCTGGGTCAGGCGCGTGCCGGCTACACCCGTGGCAGTCAATTCGTCTACTCGCAACACCGCAAGCAGATGCGTTCGCTCGGCATGCCGGAAGCGAAGATCGAGGCGCTCCCGCACTGGCAGATCAGCGACGAGTTCAGCGAACTGGAACGAGCCGTCCTCGCCTACACCGACGCATTGGTCTACGACGGCGGGCGCGTCCCGGACGCGGTCTTCGATGTCCTCAAGGCCCATCTCCCGGACGAAGAGATCCTCGAATTAACTTATGTGACAGCGCTTTACGACATGCATGCGACGATGAGCCGGGCGCTGCGGTTGGAATACGACGACCGCCCGGAGCCGGTCGAGGAGGTCGAGGAGCCCGACAACGCGCAGGTGCGCGACCTGTCTGCGGATCTGTCGGGGGAGTAGGGGCCGCGCCCCTACCGCCGCCCCGGATTTCCGATCTGCATCCCGACGATCGCGGCCAGATTGTCGCCGACGAGGTTTGCATAGGCCGGCCAGTTCTTCTGGTTCAGGGTGATCGACCCGGCGTCGAATGTGCTGCAGCCCTTGGCAACCGGCTTACCGTTGAAGCGATCGTCGAGCCACACCATGGCGGCCGGGAAGCTTGCCGCGGCAAGGGTGATGTGCTCGCTGAAGTGATCGCGGGTGTAGGCGACGCGTGCGCCGGGCGTCCTGCAGTAGGTCTTGACGAGCGTGTTGACCGGCCCGACCGGCGCGATCCAGTCGGGATTGGACTGCATGATGGAGATCGGGAATTCGGGCGTGACCTTGCCCATCTTCAACTGTCCCAGTACTTTTCGTGGCGTCGGATATTTCATCGGGTCGCCCGGCAGGTCGATCAGGCCCTTGATGTTGAGGAACGGCGCCAACGCCGCCTGATAGGTCAGGCAGAGCGGATTCTTGCCGGCCAGCAGCGCGTGACCGAGCGTATTCATGTGCTTGTTCAGAAACGCTGCCAGCTCGGGGTATTCGCGGCTCACGCCGATGACGCCGGCCAAGATCAGTCCCGACGCCGCGTTGTTGTTCGCGAGGTCGACGAGTGCGCCGATGTCCGCGGGCACGCCGCCGTAGGCCGCACCGACGATGTTCAATTCCGGTGCGTAGGACGCCTTCAACTCAGCGGCGTGACCCGTCGCAATCGCGCCACCCGAGTAGCCGGTCATGCCGATGCGGACGTCGTCGCTGAGGCCGAGCGGCCGGAAGTTCCTGGCGGCGCGAATGCCGTCGAGCGTGATGCGGCCATGCAGCGGTCCGGCGGCGAATGCCGAATCCGGTCCTTCATGGTCGGGAATCACGACGGTCCACCCGGCGGCGACCGCCGAGTTGATCAGCAAGCCCTCGTAGGTGGAATCGGCTGAGCCGGTGAGATTTCCGGGAATCGAGGCGAGCTGCAACTGGTACGTCGGCGCGCAGTACTGCGCGGTCGAATCTTCGGCGACCTGGTAGCTGAGCAGCCGGCTCGGCCCTCGCTTGGCCTTGCCCCGCGGCTTGATGACCGTGGCGACCGCGGGGATCGCCTCGCCGCGCGTATTCGTCGATCGATAGGACACCTGCCACGAGTCGACGTTGAGCGGCAGCACCGACAACGTCGCGAGGTTGACCCGACGGGCGGCGATCAACTGTCCCGGCTTGAGATCCCGGTACTTCGCCTTGGCGGGAAGGTAAAAGCTGCGATCGAATTCCGGGATGGCCGGTGGAACCGGAAAGGGAAGTGCCGGTGCGACTTTCGGCTGCGGACCGGTCTGGCTGCTCGGCGCTGCCGAAGCGACCGCGGGCAGTCCGATCGCCATCACCAGCGTAACGAAGAGTGCAACAACTATCCGGACTGTCCGGCGTCGAACCATCTTGTCTTCCCCTTGCCCAAAAGTGAGACTGGTTAGTCTCAGCATTGGCGACGACGCTAGCATGATGTGGTCACGACCACAATCGGCGTCACCTCGGATGGAGGAAGGCTGCGCCCGCAGGATGTTCTTAGCGTCGGGCTGGGTTGGGTTCGTCGTCTCGCCTACCCCTCGCTACACCGAAGCTCGTTCCTCGCTTCGGCACTCGGGGAGCGAGGGGGTGGCGTAGGAGCGGGCTCGCTTCGGCAGTCGGGGGCGAGGGGGTGGCGTAGGAGCGGGCTCGCTTCGGCAGTCGGGGGCGAGGGGGTTGCGTAGGTGCGGGCTTGCTTCGGCACTCGGGGAGCGAGGGGTGATGCCTCGGTGACACGGCTCGGCGAGCGCCGCTGCGCCTCAGTGACCCTCGGCGAGGTTGAGCAGCATGCTGCTCAGGAGCGCGACGACGTCGGCGCGGTCCGGCCGCGGCGAACTGGTGCCCCACCGATGCACGACGGCGGTCAGCGCGCCGATGAAAGCCGTTGCGGCGTAGTCGAAGTCAGCCGGGCTGGAATCGGGAACCACCGCTGCCAGGGTGGTTCGGAAGAACTCGGTCCACGCGAGCCGTCCGTCGATGCGATGCTGCTCGACGCGGTCGCTGACTCCACCCACCTCTATGAACCCGACGCGGGTGCGGCGCGGATCGCTCCCCACGGCGTCGACGTAGGCGGTCATCGCCGCGGTGGCGAGTGCGCGCAGTTCGGGTGGCTCGACGACGGAGATCGCCTCGACGACGGCGGTTCGTGCCCCACCTTGCACGGCGTCGTAGACCTCGATCAGCAGGTCCTCGCGCGAGGCGAATTCCTCGTAGAACTGCCGTCGTGACAAGCCCGCCTGCGCGCACAACGCCGAGATCGAGGCCTTCGCGTAGCCGACGGTGCCGAAGACCTCCAGCCCGGCGTCGAGAAACCGTTGTCGCCGTTGGGCTTTCCGCTCGGCCATCGACAGACCGGCGTACGAGCGGGTGGAGGTCATTCGACGACGTGGCTCACGATCGGAGCTTCTCGGCGCGCAGTTCGTGACCCTTCGACGTCAGGCAGCGGCCGGTCGGCAGATCCCACTGCCAGCCGTGCAGATTGCAGGTCAGCTTCTCGCCTTCGATGACGCCGAACTTCGACAGGTCCGCCTTCAGGTGCGGGCACCGACGCTGAAGCTCCCAGCCGTCCTTCTCGATCGACGCGGAGTCGTCGTGCGCCTCGGAGAACCAGCCGTCGGCGTACGCGATCCGCTCGTCGGTCAGACATTTGAAGAATGTGTAC
Source organism: Gordonia asplenii (assembly GCF_012933505.1). Classification (GTDB taxonomy): domain Bacteria; phylum Actinomycetota; class Actinomycetes; order Mycobacteriales; family Mycobacteriaceae; genus Gordonia; species Gordonia asplenii. Next base: position 13,831 of record NZ_JABBNB010000034.1, on the reverse strand, counting down.
AGGAATTCGTTGTAGCCACCGATGCGCCAGGTGGTGAAACGCGTCGAGAGGAAGATCGTGTTGACCCAGTCCGGCTCGTCGTCGCGCAGCACGGTGCGAACCAGCTCGGGTGGGATGCGGAAGCCGTAGCGGTACTTGCCGTCGCCCTCCTTCGGTTCGCGCACAACACGATTCGGGAAGTCGAGGACGACGGTCTCGTCGCCCATCACCAGTCCGACGGGGTAGCCGATGCCGTCGCAGATCAGGTCGGACTGCTTCATGATCGGTTCGAACTTGGCGCGCAGCGGCTCCAACAGCGGCTCGCCGTCGGCGGGCGCCCAGGTGGCCTTGTCGGCGGCGATGACCGGCGCGAACTTCTCCGCCATCCGAGTCAGGTAGGCGCGCTTGTCTTTCCAGATCTCGTCCGGAGGGAACGGGTGCGACAGCTCGTTGAGCGTCGAACCGGTGAGATCGGCGGTGGACCCCGAAATCATCATCAGGCCACGATGTTTGACGCCGTCGTCGGTGCCGTGGATCTTCATCTGGTCCAGGAAGGTCTCCTGGTCGGGGAAGATCGACGTCTCGTCGGGCTTGCCGTCGGCGTCGGGAATGTCGTTGAGCGAGAACAACTCCGGGTCGAGGAACATCGGCGGACCGGCCGACGGGACCACCCACGTCGCGCCGACCTGCTCGATGTAGGAGCGTGCCCGGTCCATGCCGCGCTGCCGCTTCTGCGCGGCGAAGTTGGCCTTGGAACGCTTGGGGATGTCGTAGACCATCGGGTACCAGATGGCCCCGGAGTACTGCAGCAGATGGATGTCGACGTGGCCGAAGGACTCGTCGATGACGTCGAGGTCGATCGGGCGGGCGTCGTTCATGTTGAAACAGACGGTCTCGCCGTCGGAGACGATCAGTCCGCTGTCTCCGATGGGACCGTCGGCCGGCGCCCGCAGCGCGATGATCATGACGTCGAGCGAGCCCTTGTCATTGGTGACGGTGGTTTTCACCGAGTCCTCGGTCTCGACGAACTTCGTGAAGCCCAGTTTCTCCAGTTCTCGTTTGAGATCCGGGACCGGATAGTCGGGGAGGAGGACCGTCGCGTCCTTGTTGACGTGCGCGGCGAGGTTCTTGGCGTCGAAGTGGTCGCGGTGCAGGTGCGAGACGTAGAGATAGTCGCAGTCACCGAGCGTGTCCCAGTCGAGTTCGGAGTTGTCGGGGAACGGGACCCAGGAGGCGAAGTAGGTGGGGTTCACCCAGGGGTCGCAGAGGATCGACCCCGCCGCGGTCTGGATGTGGAACCCCGCGTGTCCGACGCTGGTGATCTGCAAGTCTCGGCCTTCCTGTGTACGCACGCATCGTCGACGACGCCCGGGCTGGCTGCTTGAAGCGACGATGAACCGCCTACCAGGGTACGGCCTGGCGTCGGGGAGTTGTCGAATCGTCAGGTTAGATCGATCACCGCTTTGCCGAGCTTTGCGGCGTCGCCGAGCAGTGCGGACATGGCGTTCGCCGCGCTGTCCAGGCCGTCGTACTTCGTGATCGACGACGTCAGGCGCCCCGATGCCACCAGGTCCACGGCCTCGGCGAGGAAGGCCGGACGTTTGTCGAGGTGGTCGGTGACCAGCAAGCCGGACATGGTCAGCCGTTTGGTGATGATCTCGGTGAGATTGTGCGGCGCGGGCAGACCGGCGGTGCCGTAGCCTTCGACCATCCCACAGGCCGCGATCCGGCCGCCGACGTTGAGTGTTGCCAGCGCCGCCTGAAGATGACTGCCTCCGACATTGTCGAAATAGAGGTCGATGCCGCCCGTCACATCGAGGATGGCCGCGGCGAGATCGTCGGAGCGATAGTCCAGCGCGACGTCGACGCCGAGAACCTCGGTGAGATAGCGGCACTTCTCGCGACCGCCCGCCGACCCGACGACGATGCGTGCGCCCCGCGCCTTTGCCAGTTGGACGGCAACCGAGCCGACCGCACCCGCGGCCCCGGACACCCACACGACGTCGTCGGGCGTGAACCGTGCGACATCGAGTCCGACGAAGGCCGTCAGACCGGGCGCGCCGAGTACTCCGAGCCAGGTCTCGGCGGGAACGTCGGGGGTCGGTTCGATGCGGGTGACGGTCGCGGCGTCGACGACGGCGAACTCACGCCACCCACCGGAGTGCACGACCCAATCGCCGTGCGCCCATCGATCATCGGCCGACGAGACCACTCGGCCGACGGCCCGTGACTCGATGACTCGGCCCAGCGTGAACTTCGGGGCATAGGTGTCGGCGGTCAGCCGTGGAATCATCGACGGGTCGACGCTGAGCGCCGTCGACGCGATGACCACCTGCCCGGGCAGCGGATCGGGCACCCGACGCTCGACGACGTCGAAACAATCGAAATCGCCGCGACGCGCGGGACGGCGTTCGAGGACGACTTCGCGGCCGATCACGCCCACGACCAGTGCTCGATCGTGCCGCCCGCCCGGGCGGCCATCCGATGAATCAGGTCGTCATACACGCCGAACGGGTCGTCGCCGTCGGGGAGTGCGGCGGTCAGAATCTGCGCCATCTGTTCGGGAGTGGCCGTCGCCGGGATCTCGTCGCCCACCGCGGCGGCGAGGCGCTGCAGGTGATTGCGAAACAGCGGTGAGACCGGCGACATCACGCGATTCACCGGGCTGGCCATCGCCTGCTCGAGACTGACGAACTCGGCACCCAGCTCTGCGAAACGCCCGAGGATCTCCCCGACGCAGTCCTGGGCGATGGCCGTGCCGTGGATCAGCCAGATCAACGGCACGTCGGATCGGTAGAGGCGCCGCTCGGTCTCGTGTGCGGCGACCAGCTGCCCCACCGCCGCACCGATGTACGACTCGCGCAGCATCCGTGCAGCATCGCGGTCGCCGGATTTCAGCGCTCGACAATAGGGCGCGATCCACGCGAAATCGCCGAACCACGCGGTGATCGGCGCATTGACGTAGCCTTCGGCCCGCAGGTGATCTTCGACCACGCCGCGTTTGCACTCCGACTCCCCGGACATGTCCATCGCGTACCGGAAGTACTTCGTCGGCGCCTTCTCGACGTAGCCGCCGACGTACTCCTCGGACCGTTTGATGTCGTCGACATACTGCTGCCCGGTCACCCAATTCAGGCACGCGTGGCAGTGCGTGTGATTGCCGAGATGGTGGCCGGCGTCGACCCACCGATCCAAGATGTCGCGGTTGGCCGGGTCGTCCTCGATCGGCGCGGTGTGGGCGAAGCCGTAGGCACCCGCGACGTCGTGCTCGGACAGAGCTCCGAGCAGTGAATCCATGACGCTGTGCGGGGTATAGCCGGACGGCATCGGGGTGCCGTCCCAGAGTAGAAGTTCGTCGACGGTGATTGCGATTTCCATGTACCGACAGTGCCTCGCCGACGGCTGAGCGATTTGTCGTGGCGCGCACGGTTCTTGATCGATTGCGCGCCGTTTCAGGCGCGCATGGATCGTCGCAGATCGGTGGGCGACGCTCCGTAGCGCTCGCGTACGGCACGGCAGAACACCGAATGGGAGGTGAACCCGCAGGCCGCGGCGATGGCCGCGAGTGACGTGCCGGCGAGGCGTGGATCGGTCAGTTTCTCCTGTGCGAGTTCCAGCCGCCGTGCGCGGATGAGGTCGCTGACGCTGGTGCCGTCGTCGCGCAGGGCGGCCTGAACGTGGCGCAACGACCACCCGACCGCGGCTGCCACGGCTGCCGCGGAAAGGTCGGGGTCGACGGCGTGGTCGTGGACGAAGCGCCGCACCGCCTGCGCGGTGACGTCTCGGTGGCCGCCGGGCGTCATCGACTCGGCAGCGGCGACCGCGCACATGTCGATGACGCGCTCGCAGGCGAGCTCGAATCCTCGCGCGGAAAGTGAATCACGTTGTTCGGTAATAGATTTGAGCATCGACAAGGCGACATTGCCGAGGCCGGTGCGGCCGTCGACGGCGAGTGAATCCGCTTGCCGGGCAAGGTGGCCCGCGACGCTCGACGACGGTGTGAGCAATCCGATCGCTGCGCTGGCGCCGACGTGCTCGCACACGATCGGCCGATCGAGAGGCACGATCACCATGTCGCCGGGCAGCAGTGAAATCCTCCGGCCGGCCTGTTCGACGACCAAGCATCCCGACGTCGGGGCCACCAGCTCGTAATTGTCACGTTCGTCGCGCCGGATCTCCGCGCGATCGCGAACGAGTCGTTCGGGTTGGCCGCGCCATCGGACCAGCCGATGGCGTGCGGTCGCCTGCCAGTCGAGCGTGCCGCGATACGCGCTCTCGAACGGTGTGGAGATGGTGAAGGCCCCGTGCAACCGCGAGACCTCGGACTGCCAACCGCCGATCTCGGCGCTCTCGAACGCGCCGACACGGTAGTTGACCGAGGTGCTCGATCTCTCAGCAGTCACGGCGGCCTCCTCGGGCTGAGTTTACGACGAGTGCCCTCACCTCGGCCGATAACCAGTGCGGTCGCGCGCCCCGGCTAAGCTCTCCCCATGGAACCCGTCTATGACACGGTCATCAGCACTGCCCGTTTGCTCTGGCTGGCGCAGGGCCTCAAGTTCAAGATCTCGGGAGTCGAGAACGTGCCCAAGGACGGGCCCGGCGTGATCGCGATCAACCACACCGGCTACCTGGACTTCACCCTGGCCGGAATCCCCGCCTTTCTGCAGGGCAAGCGCAAGGTCCGGTTCATGGCGAAGAAGGAAGTCTTCGACAACGGCATCTCCGGTCCCATCATGCGGTCGCTTCGACACATTCCCGTCGACCGCGGCGCAGGTGCGCAGAGTTACAAGGCCGCCGTCGACTACCTCAAGCGCGGCGAACTCGTCGGGGTGTACCCGGAGGCGACGATCAGTCGTAGCTTCGAGATCAAGGAATTCAAATCCGGCGCGGCCCGGATGGCCATCGAGTCCGGCGCACCGATCATCCCGACGGTCATCTGGGGCGCGCAGCGGATCTGGACCAAGGGACACCCGAAGAATCTCGGACGGCACGGCTACAAGGTGATGATCGGCGTCGCCGACCCCATCGAACCGATCGGCACCCCCGAGCAGATCACCGCGAAGCTGCACGACGTCATGAGCGCGAAACTCCATGAGCTGCAAGACGATTACGTTCAGTTGTACGGTCCGTACCCGGCCGGTGCGTATTGGGTTCCGGCGCGGCTGGGCGGTGGCGCGCCGACGCTCGACGAGGCCAACGCGATGGACGCCGCCGAACAAGCCGAGAAGGCGGCCAAGCGCGCCGAGCGCGAGGCCACGGGCGAGGCCTAGTCGTCATGGAACCGGTGTATCGGATCCTGGAAGGTGTGGCGCACTCGATCGCCGCTGTGCAGGGTGTCCGACGCACTTACCGGGGGCTGGAGAACATCCCGGCGTCGGGCGGCGCGGTACTCGCGATCAACCACACCGGGTACTTCGACTTCCTGCCGATGGCGCTGGGCATCTACCGCGCCGGGCGTCGGACCCGGTTCATGATCAAGTCCGAGGTGATGGACAACCCGATCATGCGGTTCCTGGTCAACCACACCGGCACGGTACCGGTGGATCGCTCGGCCGGGCACGAAGCGTACGAGCGGGCCGTCGACTCGTTGCGCCACGGCGAGCTGGTCGCGGTGTATCCGGAGGCGACGATCAGTCGTAGCTTCGAGCTCAAAGAGTTCAAATCCGGAGCGGTCCGGATGGCCGTCGAAGCCGATGTGCCGATCATCCCGACGATCATCTGGGGTGCTCAGCGGCAGTGGACGAAGGGCGGACACCGCAACATGGGCCGCGCTCGCCTGCCGATCATCGTCCGGTACGGTGTGCCACTGCATGTCAGCCGCGACGACGATCCGGAGGCGGCGACCGCCGCGCTCCGAGCGACGATGACGGCGCTGTTGCACGAAGTGCAAGACGACTACGGGCAGCATCCGGCGGGGGAGTTCTGGGTTCCGGCCCGGCTCGGTGGCGGTGCGCCGACGCCGGAGGCCGCGAAAGTGATCGAAGACGCCGAAGCGGCGCAGAAGGCTGCCGCACGCGCGGCGAAACGCGAAGGGAAGTCCCGGTGAGTTCGGTTACCACCGATTCGACGTTCGGTCCGCCGACGCTGATCGCCTCCGACGTCGACGGGACATTGATCGACGATTCCAACCGCGTCAGCGAGTACACGCACGACGTTCTGCGCCGTGCCCGCGACGCCGGCGCCGAGGTGGTGCTCGCCACCGGGCGCCCGCCGCGGTGGATCGCCGAGGTGACCGACCAGTTTGCCGACACCCCGCCCGGCAGCATCCCGATCATCCGATACGCCGTGTGCGCCAACGGCGCGATCATCTACGACGTCGAATCCGACCGAGTGCTCAGTGCCGCGACGCTGCAACCGGAGGCACTCGCGAAACTCGGGGCGATGGCCGTCGAACTGATCCCCGATGCCGGGCTCGCCGCCGAACGGGTCGGGGCGTCGGCGCATGACGCGGCGACGCCGCCCTTCGTCGCATCCGCCGGGTATCGGCACGCGTGGCTCAATCCTGACCACATCGTCGTCGACGATCACGACGTGTATTCCGAACCGTCGGTGAAACTTCTTGTGCGGCAACCAGATTTGCCCAGCGCGGAGATTGCGGCGCGGTTGCGCCCCGCGGTCGGGGACCTTGCCGAGGTGACCTTCTCGACCGACAACGGGCTCGTCGAATTGTCGGTCCCCGCAACGCATAAGGCGACCGGACTGCGAAAGTTGGCGCAGCTCAAGGGATTACCGACGGATGCGGTCATCGCGTTCGGTGACATGCCCAACGACGTCGAGATGCTGCGCTGGGCGACGCACGGCGTCGCAATGGGGCATGGTCACCAATCCGCGCTGGCCGCGGCCGATGAGGTGTCGTCGTCGAACGACGACGACGGTGTGGCGCGGGTCTTGGCGCGGTGGTTCTAGTGCCCCGCCACGAGACACTCGTGCTGCGGGACCTCAACATCTGACGTAGTCCGATCTCCACGATGAGCCGATGTCGTGTGCCGGTGAGCGTGCAACCGTGGTTGCTCACCGACGCACGGCCATTCGGAGGAGACGTCATGAAGATCAGCATCAGCATCACCGACTACCGCGCGGCACCTCAATTCGACGGTCTGCGAACACAACTCGCTGCAATCGCGCGCATCGTCGACGACTCCGACATCGACACGCTCTGGGTCGCCGACCACCTCCTTCAGGCCGACCCGACGGCCACCTTCGACGACCCGATGCTGGAGGCCTACACCGCTCTCGGATTCCTCGCCGCCCGAACCGAACGAGTCAGGTTGGGCACGATGGTCACCGCGGCGACGTTCCGCCCGCCGGCACTCACCGTCAAAGCGGTGACGACACTCGACGTCCTGTCCGGCGGCCGCGCGTGGCTCGGCGTCGGGGCCGGCTATCAACAGGCGGAGGCCGATGCGATGGGGCTGCCGTTGCCGCCGACCGCGCAACGATTCGAGGAGTTGGAGGATCTGCTCCGACTGGCATTGCAGATGTGGTCGGGCGACGACTCGCCGTTCGACGGGGCGCGTCATCGCCTCGGGCGACCGATCAACAGCCCGCAGGCAGTGCGGCGGCCGCACCCACCGATCCTCATCGGCGGTACCGGCGAGCAGAAAACGCTGCGTCTCGCCGCGCGGTACGGCGACGCGTGCAACCTGTTCGACATCCCCGACGGCGGAGCGACGATACGGCGCAAACTGGCAGTGCTTGCGCAGCACTGCGCCGACGTCGGGCGACCCTACGGGGACATCACGAAGACCGTCACCACGGCCCTCGGCCCCGGTGAGTCGTCGGCTGAATTCCTCGCCCGGACAGAGTATTTCGCCGAGTTGGGCCTCGATCATGTGTGCGTGATCCGCCGGGGATCGGCGTGGAACGCCGAGACGCTGGGGGTCGTCGAGCAGGCCGCGTCGCTTGCCTCCGTGTAGTCGTAGCGCGGTACCGAGGAGGCGCGAACCGCACCTGACCGCTGGTTGAGCCTGGTTTCACCCGCCGAAGCGTCCCTCTGCTGGTTGAGCCGGTCCGAGCGCCTCGCTCAGTACGGCGCGCTAGCGCTCCTCGCGGCTCATCCAGCAGATAGGGCCCGTCGTCGGTGGATCCAGGTTGAGCGAGGCGAAGCCGAGTCGAAACCCCGTGACGACATCGGGTATGGCGGACGTCCGTGTCGGACCGACCGAAATCCGTCGTGTCACTGTGATTTCGACTCGCTACGCTCGCTCAATCAACGGGTTTGGCGACGTTCCTCGGGCGTCGCTGTTTGTGACTCGCTGTGCTCGCTCAATCCACGGGTTTGGCGACGTTCCTCGGTCGTCGCTGTTTTCGATTCGCTGCGCTCGCCCAACCGGATTGGAACTCACGCTCCTCGGCTGAGGAGGGCGACGCACGCGTGCCGGAGCACTGCTCAGCGCCCGTCGCCGCAGACTGATACCCGGTTGTGACCTCCCCGGCTTGTTGTCTCTGCAGTAGCTTCACTACAGTCACAGAAGTCTCATTTGTCACACGGGTCTCATATGTAACAGGGCTCGCGATCGTGGAGGGCTGCATGGCACGGCGCATCAGAGCGCGAAACAAGCGAACGATCTCGTTCGCCGTTCTCGGGCTCGCACCGGCGCTCGTCATCGGCGGAATCATGATCGCGGGATCGCCGACAGAATCAGGACCGGTGTCACTTTCGGCCGGGTCGGAGATCACGCTCATCGGGCATGGTCACGGTCACGGCCGGGGGATGGGGCAATGGGGTGCGTTCGGCTACGCCAAGCGTGGCTGGTCGGCAGCCCAGATTCTGGGTCACTACTACGGCGGCACCACCGCGGGGAAGGCGAGCAATCCCGAGGTCTCGGTGACTCTCACCAAGCAGGGCTCGGTCAATGTTCGTGCGGATGCCGGAATGCGAGTAGGCGGCCAGGCGGTCGCTCCCGGACAGGCGGTCAGCCTGTCCGGGACCACGGCCACCATCACCAACGGGTGCGGCGGCGCGGTAGTGCGCAGCGTGGCCGCGCAATTCGTCGAACCGGTCAACATGGCCGCGAGTCGGCCCGCCAACGAACTCCTCACCATGTGCGGCTCCAACACCGCCTACCGTGGCGCACTCGGGCTCGACGGTGGGCGAGTGGTCAACAAACTCAACGTCGACGACTACGTCAAGGGCGTCATCCCGAAGGAGAGCTCGCCCGGCTGGGGCGACCAGGGCGGCATGGAAGCGCTCAAAGCGCAGGCCATCGCGGCCCGGACCTACGCACTCGCCGCCATCGCGGGGGGAAAGAAGCTCGACGACACGCAGAACTCCCAGGTGTACGGCGCCGTGGCAGGCGAGGACCCGCGGACCAATGCGGCCGCCGACGCCACCGCCGGTCAGATACGACTGTCCGGCGGCAAACCGGCGTTCACCGAATTCTCGGCGTCGACGGGCGGCTTCACCGCGGGTGGCAACTTTCCCGCCGTCGTCGACGACGGTGATTCGGTTGCGCCAGACCATAATTGGACCGCAACGGTGAGTGCGGGCAGCATCGGTTCGGCATTCGGCGTCGGAGCGCTGCAGAGCCTGCAGGTCATCGAGGCCAATGGCCTCGGTGCCGAAGACGGGCGTGCGGTGAAAGTGCGCGCGGTCGGCAGCGGCGGAACCAAGGAGGTCACCGGCGAAGAAGCGCGCACCTTGCTGCAGCTGAAGTCGGCGTGGTTCACGGTCAAGGGGCAGACCACCCGACCCAAGATCGTCAAGCCGCAGGTGGGATCGTCGACGATGGGCGGCGACTTCGGCAGCGTCGATCTCGGCTCCTTGGCCGACACGTTGCTGTCTTCGGCGCAGAGCATCTTCGCGGGCCGGTACACGGAGTTGGGGGGAGTGCTTGGACCGCTGGGCAACGCGGTCGGGTTGCCGACGTTGACGCCCGACGGTGCGGGAGTGATCCAGATGTTCGATCGGGGCATGATGCTGTTCAGTCAGAAGACTGGTGCACATGTGTTGGCGGGCAACGGGTTCGAGCGCTACAAGGCTGCCGGCGGACTGCCGGTCCTGGGCTTTCCGCGGGTCGATTCCCTGAACTGAATGGCTAATTGTGCGTATGTCTTGACATGAGTTGCGTTGTCTGATTACCTGTGAGCCGCACGAAGTGAGGCGCATCACGTGCTTCACCCACCGAGTGATCACAAGGGAGTGACAACATGTTCGAGAACGTATTCAAGGCAGCACTGGTCGGACTGCAGACCGTTGTCACCGCCGTGGCGCTGGTCGTGGGGATCGTCGTGCTGGCCGGCGCGTCGCTGGTGGCGTTGGCGCCGAGCGTCGGCGAGCAGGTGCGCTCGCTGCGATAGGGCCAGCAGAACGGCATTTGTGATTTAGAACACTCCGTTTCGCCGACGGTGCCATGATGACCGCATGAGGTGGCTAGCCGTTCTGTCCGTGTTCGTAGTGGCTCTCGCCGTCGCCGGTCTCGGCTTGCTGACCGGCGCTTGGGCCTGGTGGGTCATCGCGGCCATCATTGCCGCGATCGCCTGCCTCGGCGTCTACGACCTCATTCAGACGCACCACTCGGTGACCCGCAACTACCCGATCATCGGGCATATGCGCTTCCTCCTCGAAGAGATCCGGCCCGAGGTACGCCAGTACTTCGTCGAATCGAATATCGAGGGGCGCCCGTTCGACCGGGAACTGCGTGACCTCGTCTACGACCGCGCCAAAGGCAATCACGGCGAGGAGCCGTTCGGTACCCAGCGCGACGTCAACGCCGTCGGGTACGAGTTCGTCGCACACTCGTTGCGGGCGAAGCCCAAGCCCGACGGCCCGCAACCGCGGGTGCGGCTGGGCGGTCCGCACTGCACCAAGCCCTACGACATCGCCCTGCTCAACGTCTCGGCGATGAGTTTCGGGTCGATGTCGGGCAACGCGATCGAAGCGCTCAACGGTGGTGCGGCCCTCGGCGGCTTCGCCCACGACACCGGTGAGGGGTCGATCAGCAAGCACCACCGAGTTCGCGGCGGCGATCTGATCATGGAGGTGGCGTCGGGCTACTTCGGCTGCCGGACCGAGGACGGTCATTTCGATCCGGACAAATTCGCCGAACGCGCGCAAACGGACCAGGTCAAGGCCATCAACATCAAGATCTCGCAGGGTGCCAAACCGGGGCTGGGCGGGCTGCTGCCAGGCGCTAAGGTCAACGCCGAGGTGGCCGCCGCGCGCGGTGTTCCGATCGGCACGACGGTGGTGTCGCCGCCGGCGCACAACGCCTTCCACACACCGATCGAGTTGATGGAATTCATCGCCGAGCTGCGTGAACTCTCCGGCGGCAAACCGGTCGGCTTCAAGATCTGCATCGGCTCCAAACGCGAATTCCTCGCCCTCTGCAAAGGCATGCTCGCGACCGGAAACGCGCCCGACTTCATCATCGTCGACGGTTCGGAAGGCGGTACCGGTGCCGGCCCGGTGGAGTTCGAAGACCACGTCGGCATGCCGCTGACCGAGGGGCTGATGTTCGTGCACAACGCACTCGTCGGCGTCGGGCTGCGCGATCAGATCAAGATCGGCGCCAGCGGCAAGGTCGCGACCGGCATCGACATCGTCAAACGCATCTGCCAGGGCGCCGACTTCACCTTGGCCGCCCGCGCGATGATGTTCGCGGTTGGGTGTATCCAAGCGCAGAAATGCCACACCAACGCATGTCCGGTCGGCGTTGCGACGCAGGATCCGGCGCGGGCCCGCGCCCTGGTGGTCACCGATAAGATCCAGCGCGTCTACCAGTACCAGGACAAGACGGTGAACTCTGCGTTGCAGATCATCTCCTCGATGGGCCTCGACTCCTTCGACCAACTGACGCCGCGCAAGCTGTTCCGCCGCGTCGACCCGCAGGTGACGATGACCTACCACGACCTCTTCGAATGGCTGGAGCATCGTCAACTGCTCACGCATCCGCCCGTCGCGTGGCATCGAGACTGGGTCACGGCGTCGGCCGAGACACTCGACCCGGTCGAGGTCGCCGAGATGGCAGAAGCGGAGCCGTTCCGGCGGTAGACATCACCGCTCGCGTACCGCGGCGACAGCGTCGCCGACGAAGCGCGCCACCGCATCGGCGTCGCGTCGCGGGTAGCCGTCGAGGATCGTTGTCAGTCGGTCGATGGTCGGGCCGAAGAAGTCTCGGCCGACCGCGACGGCATGATCGGTGACGCTCACCACGACCCTGCGACGATCAGTCGGGTGACGTTCGCGCCGCACAAAGCCGCGAGTTTCCAAGCGATCGAGCAATGCCGTCGTCGACGCCGTGTTGAGCCCAAGCCGTGAACCGAGAGTTCCTGGGCTGCTTGATCTTTCGCCGCGCTGATCATCGAGGAGGAGGATCAGCGCGCGGATGTCGGTGGTGTGCAGGCCGCTGGACCCGCTGAAGTCGGCGGCCATCAGGTGCATGTGTAAGACGAGTTCGCGCAACAGATGCACGGTTGACTCGGAATCGTGCGGCGGCATCGGTGAACTGTAGCAAGATAACTCGACGCTTCCATTATCTCGATGTATCGAGTTAAATGTCGGCATGCTCGAAGAGTTCCACGTCGCGTACGACGCTCTGTTGGCGCGCTGGCCAGTCGCCGTCGAGGAGACGACCTTCGACGCCGAGCACGCGCGGATTCGGATGAACGTCTGCGGGCCGCCTGACGCGCCGCCGGTGGTGCTGCTCGCCGGAGCAGGCGCGTCGTCGACCGTATGGTTCGCCAACGTCGGCGCACTGTCGAAGACCCGTCGTGTCATCGCCGTCGACATGCCGGGCGACGCCGGGTACAGCGTCGTACACCGCCGGCTGTCGGTCGCGGAACTCGTCGACTGCCTCGACGACGCTGTGTTGTCGGTCGTCGGCGAGCGAGCGGTGAGTTTGGTGGGGCATTCGTACGGTGCGCAGGTTGCGCTGACGTATGCGTTGCGACGACCCGACCGCGTAGCCGGGCTGGTGCTGCTCGATCCCAACGGATGTTTCGCGGGGACATCTGCCGGCTATCTGCTTCGTGCGGTGCCGGTATTGGTGAGACCCACGGGGCGTCGTATCACCCGGCTGATCGACTGGGAGTCGGCGCAGGTCGGAGCAGTCGACGCCGGCTGGTTGCGGGTGGCACGAGCCGCCTCGACGCTCTTTCCGGTGCGCGGCTTGACGATTCCGCCGCGCCCGAGCGACGTCGAGGTCGGAGCGTTGACGATGTCGGTGACGGTAGCGTTCGCGGCGCAGAGCCGAGTGCACGACGCCCCGCGGGTCGCCGAGCGGCTGCGACGTGCCCATCCGGGATTCACCGTCGTGCTGATCGATGCGGCGTCGCACCACAGTCTGCCTGCGGTGCCGTCGACGGGAGTAGATGCGGTGATTGCGCAAGCGCTGAACCGATAACTCCCCCGAGCGGGCATTGTTGGCACCGCAGTCGGTTGCCGGGAGTGAGTCGGGATCCACGATCGGCCAATGACGAACAATGTTGCAGTACAAGACAAGACAGAAACGGGCGCCGCGGTGCGCACCAAGCGGATCCTCGTGATCGGCGGCGCGGGGGAGATGGGCGCGTACGCGTGTCGGGTGCTCGTCGACTCGAAGGCCGTCGAAGCGGGTTTCGAGATGAAGATTTCTCTGCTCCCCGAGTGCCGAAGTGAGGGACGAGCTTCGGTGTAACCGCCGTGCTGAGTGACCGCGAGGAACGAGCGGTTGTATCGAAGTAGAGGGGGCCGGTGAGGCGAAAGGCCCAACGGGGGAAGGGGATTCGGGGATGGAGAGCGTGCACCGTTTCCCGAATGCTGGCGACGTCGGTCGCGTCGCAACCCTCTGCTCCGCGAGTGCCGTCGTCGTTGTCGGTCGCGTCGCAACTTTCTGCTCCCCGAGTGCTGTTGTTGTCGGTCGCATCGCAACCC
>NZ_JABBNB010000033.1 GCF_012933505.1 Gordonia asplenii | reverse complement strand
TTAAGTGCATCGAGCTGAGCGAGCAAGGCAGAATGGTCCTGGGTCATCGCGTAGATCTCCTTCTATGAGTCACTTGGTAGGTAACTCGTAGATCACTACGCGATGACCCCCCACCTCAAACCCCGTGACACACACCAACCTTCAGAAGGTGCTTCAAATCACCGGGCCCCAAACCCCACCACTACAAGAGACTCTCCCCATTAGAAATACTCAATGGCGTCGGTGCGGGGTACAGGTGCGTCGAATACCTGTTGAGTACAGTCGCTCTGAAATGTCCGATGAACTACGCGATTGTGTCAAAGTTGAGATTTGCGATACTCTATTTAGAGTCCGCTAATACACTGGCGGGAAATCAACAGGCGGCCATTCTTACTGGTCAACATTTCTGGGAATGCTGATCTGAAGCGAGGGGTACAATTCGATGACGCGAACCCATTCCGCCATTGCCAGCTCCTCGCCGAGGGCAGAGCTTCTGCATCCAGCACCAGTTGCCAACTACCAGTACATCGCGACTACCTCAACCTCGATCAGTCGACCAATACTCTGTGGAGGCAACGATGGCGGGGTAGGCACACTACCAGGATGCACGTGGCCGAAAGCGTCAATCCCCTCGGCCTGCATAGCATTCTGGCGGAAGTCTACGTCGCGGCTTTCCGCGATAGCAACGCCCGCACTGCGTAGGATCATCGCAATGCTCCTAAAGGCACCTCGTCGTCCCTCGGCAGTCTGAACACGATCCCTTCCGTCATCCACAGCACGGTCGACCTCTCGACCTTGATCGCTGGTAAGCGTGAGTCCGGAATCGGATATCCACAGTTCAGCGTATCTCCTAAGGGCCCTTCCAAAGGAATCTTTGCGGACGTCACTGTCAACAGAGCTGTTGTCGAAATTCAAGGACTCTAGCGCTGAGACAAGCTGGTCACTCCCAGGAATGGTCTTACGGAAGAGATCAAGCAGCTTGATGGGAGTCCAATTCTGCTGCAAGCCGGCGACACTAACACGTCCAAGCACTGTAACGGACGACTCCGAGAATAGAACGCGTCGAATATCCTTCCAGAATCGATCCTTCTCTAACACGCCCACCAATTCGAGGGTTTCGACGTGCAAGCCCTGAGATTCAGCGGCAGCCTTATCGACAAGATACTCCAAACTACCCTCCGCACAAATACCAACGTTCAGCACCTTGCAGCGAATGGGTACTAGCCCAGCCATGAATCTATCAAGCAACTTGCCGAAAGACTTCATCTGACCAGGAAGTAGCCCTCCGATTGCACCCCCCAGGATATCTGGATGAGCTTCACCAATTTCAGCCACTTCAGTTAGAATCGACGCCTTGTCGAACAGCGGATCGGCACTCAATTCAACGTCCAACTCGACGAGCATACCCCTGTCGACTGCGTCAATGGCGCGCGCGATCTTCGGATCCCCCAAAAAGGCAATTGGGGACTTATGGTAGCCGACTCCTAAGGTCGGAAATACAATTCCCTCCGAGCGCGCCTCACGATGCAATCTGCGGAATTTCGACTGAATATTAGCCTTGCGCGTCGCCTGTACTGACTGGCTGCTTTTCGTCTGGAACGACGACTTTCCATTCAGGCCACCAACGTCCTTAATACCGATATTTGCTCCAGACTCTGAAGCCAAAGTGTCCTCTTGGGTCCAGCCCTCTTGAATCTCTTCTGTCAGTTCTCCAACTCGGGAGGCGAGAAGACTCACGACGCTAATCTCGTCGAGATAGATAAATTCCTTGAATGGTCTCTCGTCAAAGCTCGGCCGTCGCCGAAATATGTGAACGCAAACCCAACGCCACACACTCCGTAGCCAATTCCGGCGCGCCGTGGTACTCACTCTACTGGCGTTCCCACCGTATCCTGTCGCCTCGCTCTCAGCCGTTCGAACGCGCTCACGAGGTCTTCGGGATACAGCGCCCCACGCCCGTCCCCAGCGGCAAGCAGCGCAGCTTCGGTCCATAGCGAAGCAAGACGTGCTGCCGACCAGCCTTCGGACTGTTCAGCAACCTCTTCGAGTGGCATTCTTGATGGATCTGCGACACTCAGATGCTTCATAGAAACTTGTAGAATCTCCAATCGATCAGGAAGACTGGGCAGTGGAAAGTTGATCTCCCAGTCGAACCTGCCGGGCCGACGCAGCGCAGGGTCGATGTCGTCGGGGCGATTCGTTGCCGCGATCACCATCAAGTTTCCGCCAGTCCCCTCAAAACCGTCCATCAGAGTCAGCAACTGCGCCACGACACGCTTCGACGATTCATGCGATTCTTCGCTGCGCTTCTCTGCAAGACCGTCAATTTCGTCAAAGAACACTATCGCACGGCTCTTCGAATTGGCGCTTTCAAAGAGGCGGCGCAAATTTCCTTCGCTATCGCCAACCCACTTGCTGATCACTTCAGGTCCGCTGATCGAGTAAAATGCAGCATTCGACTGGTCGGCTACGATCCGGGCAAGGTGAGTCTTACCTGTACCGGGCGCGCCAGTAAAGAGCACACCTTTGATCGGCCGGGCCCCAATTTGCTGAAGCTTATCGCCGTGCTGCAATGGTATCTCAATTAGCTCTCGCGCACGTGCGACCACTTCGGGGTAACCACCGAAGTCTTCGAAACTCAGCATGTTTTCGGGATCAGATTTCCAGAGATATTTGTCGCCCTCAACCTCACTATCGGCCTCGACATTTCGTCGGGACACGGGCAAGTTGTCCAACTTTTCCTTAATTCCGACGCTTTCGCTGAACACTACAGTTTGCCCGAGAGCGACCGATTCGGGTTCACGGTTAGGCACCAGGTTAAGTTTATAGTCTCCTTCAATCAGCAGCCGGTCGTCGTAGATGCGACGAACGATGCCGACTTCACTAGGCTCGGGCCAGTTGGCCAGATCGGCATCGTGAAGGGTGTTTCCGTCGATCAAGATGATGTCACCTACTGCCTTGGCGAACACATCCGGATCACGAGCTGTGATGAACCCAGTGTTGCCGTTCGGATATCTAATATCTAGTCTACGCCGATCGGTCGACACAGCGACCACGAGTACCGGTTGCCCGGAAGTGACTGCCAGTCCTTCGTGGATACGATTCACATATCTCCCAGTTGTACCGTGACTCACAATACGACGACTACCGTTAATACGGCATCGCGACGGCGGTCATTAATTGCGCTCATTCTGCTGTGCCAACACGCGGGCGGACATGTTGGTCGGCCGATACATGTCATCATTTCAAGACATCCAGTCGTCACTCTTCGTGATACTGAAGCCTAGTTCTCCAATGTCTCGTGAAGCTGCCTAGCGTGCGCCGTCAAGCTGTCGCCGTGCCGGCATCGATGCCGACTTTAGAAGTCTTGCCAATACGATACCACAATCCAAGTCGACCATCACTAACGCGTAGATAATGTCACTTTTCGAATAGAGTCGTGCTCTCATCCAAAGTCTCGCCAATACGGCCAACAGTAACGATTCTCGGATCGAACACCGTAACGATCGCATTGACCAGCGCGTCCTCATCCACACGAGCACCTTCGGCGACCATGACGTTCACAATAAACTCGTCAAACGGCGTGAATATAACGTCGACTTGGTTGTATCGTTCACTTCCTTCCGGAAGGAGCTCATTCCACCCCGAGAACACTGAATTCCGATATCCCGACCCATCGTCTCTGACTCCGATCGCACGGTGATCACCGTCAAACACAACATTGCCAAGAGCGTCCGCCTTAGTGTCTCCCTGACCGAACCACCGCGAGAATTCTGGCCCGGCCGCCACAAGCCGCTCTAGAAACAGACTGATCAGATGGATCGCTTCTGATTCACTTGGTTGACGATGGTCACCCTTCCCTTGGAAATGTACTTGCCCGGTCCTGATGAGTGGTGGTGCCGGCTGTCCGGGATTGTCTCCGAACCTGGCGCGGTACTTGGCAGCTGACTTGCGCTGGAATTCCGAAAGGTCGTCTGACTCGACGTCGGTCTGTGGCATGTCTTCTTCGGCGCCGCCGTCGCTGGGCACCGCGTCGTTGCCGGTCAATTCGACCTCCCCGCAGGGCTCGGGAAGAACGTCACCGCTGTCGCTCCACCTGCCTGTGCAGCATTGTTAAAGAATGCCTGGGTTGACGGTTCCTGCAAGTACCAGCCCATTCGTGCTCCTGTTCCTTTCGCTGCTTTGTCCTGCGCGATAAACTGTCCCCGTGCGGAAGGAAAGAGACCGGCGCCCCAGGGCTTGGCGTTGCCGCTCGGGTCCACGAGGCTGCTGTAGTGCCCTTTGGCCTCTAATAGCCACTGTTGTCCACTCCGATCAATGTAGAATCCGTCGTAGTCGGCCGTGTCAGCTCCGCGAGTTATGCGGTACGTCCAGTCACGGGCTTTCACGTGCGTCACCGCTTCCTGATAATATGCCGAGTTCGCTGACATCGACTCGTTCTTCCGGACCCACACGCCAGGACCGCCATCCGTTTGGCCAGCGACGGGTTCACGGATAGGTTCGACCGTACCGTCGATATTGATTGGCACGGGCACCTTGTTCGGTCCGTCCATCGTTCCAGTCAGGTCATAGTCGATGGTATCCCCTGCGTTCGCCCGGATCGATCCTGTCATTGTACGTCCGTCATTCGACACCTTGTAGTTCGGCGTCACAGGCTGCCCGTTCCGGTTGACCTGTAGGTTGCTCGACGTTATTTTGCCTCCCGGAGTCACCGACCATTCGATCGTCCCCTGAGACGACCCGGGTGAATCCGGGTGCCACACCATTCGCCCCTGGTTTGGATTGTCCTGTCCAAGTCCAATCGCATCGTTCGGATAGATATGATGAGGCCCGTCGCCGGCCGCATTGTTGGCCGGGCCGTAGTCGGCCGCGTCATGACGAGCCGAATCAAGCAACGACCTCAGACCAGCGACGGTAGATCCCGAGCGCCGAGGTCGCATCAACGCTCCCGCTGCAACGGCTGCACCAGCTACCGCGAGCCACACTGACAGCGGAATATTGTCGGTGTCGACCTGGTCAGATTGCGTCACGGTCGGCACGCTCCTCTCGCCGTTCTGCCGAGCGGGTGTCCTCGCCGGTTGAGGAGTCGGCAGTCGAGGCACAGGTGGCACCGCCGTCGCGGAGACCGTCTCGTTATCACGGGCTGGATTCGGCGGCCGGTTCGTCGCCGCCGGTTGCGGCTGAGGTTGCGGCGCGGGCGAAGGAATGGTCGGCACGGGCACGATGGGTGTGCCGTTGCCCGTGCCTGGTCCGGGCCCAGGATTGCCGCCGACGACCGGTCCGCCCTGTGAGCCAGGATTGTTGCTCGTGGTCGGCGTGGGCACATTCTGCGTCGGCTGTGGAGTATAGGTGGGCACATTGATGCACGGCCAGTTCGATCCGTAGCGATCGCGCATCTGGTCGCACAGCGCGTCAGCATGCGACTCAGAACGCGATCCCCCGAGAATCAGACCGATCAATGTGAGAGCCAGGACGCCAAGCGAGAGCAGGAGTGCTCCAAGCCGAGTCGTCGTACGCCTGCGTCGTTCGCGCCGGGCAATCACGGTCACTCCCCCTTGATGCGACGGATGAAGGCGTCGATGCCACCCCAGAACCAGCGGCCCGCCAGCGACATCACGATGAAGAAGACCAGAAACACCGGTACTTGTCCCCAGCGAGTCGTCCACTCAGACAGGTGGGTGAGTGAAATAGCTGCCGCAATCAGCAGGCCGACACCCACGACGAACAGAATCCACGTCGCGGCCGAGATTCCACCGTCGGCCGTCTCGGCGGTGTCAGCTCCGCTCTCCCGCTGATCGACCGCACCGGCCTCTGAATGACGAGCCACCATGATATGAAAGTCCTTCCCCCAGAACAGAAATCAAAGACAGTCGACTGTGAGCCACGCCTGCGTCGGCTCGATATCATCTACAGGTAGTGCGGTTTGCCGTACACGTTGACAGTGTTGTCGTTGGTCTTCGTCGAGATGGCAACGGTCACATACGCGCGCACCGATACCGGCCCGAGGCAACCGTCGACCTTGACGTGCACTCCGTCGAGGGTGAGACCGGCCGTCGGGCCTGCCAGTTTCTTTGTGCCAAATGGGATGTCAGCGATCGTGCCGGGCTTCAAGGTCGTCGAGATGTTCGGCATGATCTGCGCGCCGACGATCAGCGCCGGCGGGTACGAGATCGACATCTGCGCCGTCGGGCCACCCATGACGCCGACGGTCAGACCCGACGTTACATCGGTGTTGCAGCCGATCTGATAGCCAGCCGTCACCGTGCCGGCGTCAACAGCGACCCGACCACTCCCCGAGATGACAGCTTCCCCCTTCAGGGACATGAAACCCTCACGCGTCCAACTGGATTGATTCAGCGGCGGGACGCTGCGTACCTCCTCACGCGCCTTCACAGCGGTGACCCGCCAACCGTCGTCGGTCACCTTGCTGACCGACCGATCGGCGAACGAATTCGGCGCAGCCACACCAATCCCTGCACCAGCAACACCACCGGCCATCACCGCTGCACCCGACAAACCCACCAACCATCGAACGGTGTGAGACACCCGCTACCCCCAAAGATTCTGTGTACCGCCTGACGTACCACCCGAACGCGATGAGGCTAACACACATCGAACTCACTATCGTCAACTGACAGGTCAACACATGTCACATACCCGAGTATGCGACGAGCAGAAGCGCTCGCCGAAGACGTACTGCGAATCGCATATACGAACGCTCCTAGCACCGTCAGCTTATCCGCCGATAGCTGGAAAGTACGCTGTGAGACAACGACTTTGCGCTGACGATCGACAAACGCGCCCACTACTCAGCCGGAGACTGGCATGCAAGGGTGGGCGCATGCTGGACAGCCTGGGGCGCGATCACGTCAGAGTCCTCCGTGGCTACCTTCGGCCCAAACCTCGTTCACAAGACGTTGATGGTCGAACAAGGTCCGCCGAAACACCACGACGCCGACAGCGGCGGATGCCGGCGGACCGGACCGTCTACGTCGGATCAATACCGTCGAACCGCGTGTAGAGCACGTTGCTTACTTCCGACTTGAGATCCACCTTGATTACCTCAGCGTGACGGTCCAATCGGGTCTGGACCTGCTGCCACACTGGACGCGCCATCCATTCCGCAAATCGATGCATTCTGCCAATTCGCGCCGACCGCGACATCGGCAATTGAAGCGCAAGCAGAGCCGGAACGCCGAGTAACAAGAACGCGAGCACCCCAGTTGTGGCGACTCCATTTTGGGCGACTACAGATACTACTGCCCCTATCGCTGTAACAACCCACAGAGCGACCGGAACAAGCGTCTTTCCGATAAAGTGCCATTTCGGGTGCTTTACACGGAAACTCGACCACAGTGAGACCGCTCCCCATCCAAGAGCTAGATTGTAATATGCCGCCGGAATCACCAACAGTAGCAACGACCAGCTGTGAGGTGCGATTGGAGACCACCCCCGCATCACGCGTACGAGTGGTACAATAACGGACATCGAAACAAACAGTGCCAGGAAGACAACCAGGGTACGAGTGACGAAACCATAGACGACGGATGACGACTGAGCCTCACCGATTTCGGGCACACCCTTGCTGGCTAGCGTCTCACGCCACGTGATCAGCTTCATTTCGCGTTCCTTGCACTGGGCGATACGCCACACGCGCCGTGCGGGGGTGAATTCGTCGGTGGGCAGACTTGCCAATCCTAGGATAACCAGAGCAGTTAGCGTCGTTAGTACCATCGTGCCGACTGACGACCTATCGGTGACACTCAGCCATCCACCCGCGGTGACAATGGGAGTCATAAGTGCGAGGAAGAAGGTTACGCCGTCGACGTACTCCCGCACGAAGCCAGCGGCCACTTGACTCTGTAACGTGGGGCCCGCCTGGCTCTTAGAAGCAGCCGTAATACACAGTGTGGCTGTGAGCGCCAAAGCTGCGACAGCCCAATTTCGCGCCATTTCAGGCATAATCACCCCGTCCAGTTGACTCCGCATATCCGGTATCCACCGCTGGGGAGCGTAGAGATCGGAATCCTCGCCAGGATGCCCAAAGGTCAGTGCCTCAACGCCGGAAAGCACAATTATGAATGGCAGCGCGATAATAAACCCGAGCGCCGTCGACCTCGCTCGTGTTGCGAGAAGCCGCCTCACTTCAGTCACTAGCCTCATGGCCTCGGACGACGGCATCTGTAGCTGAGATGGATCCGGTTGAGGTGACCGACGCCTGGCGCGAACAAGCCCGATGACGACGACACCAGTCCAGTACAAATACTTCACGTGCTACTCCCATCCAAAGGCCAGTCCGGCGGGGCACGTCTGGAAACCCATGCCGTGGCATCGAGCGATAGTCGGGTTGACTACCTAGTGGGAGGCTATCTGTGATCCCTGACACATCGTCAGACGACTGTTGACCTGCATGAATGTTCCTCACCTCGTCGAGTAGCCCGTCCGAAACCTCCAGGCCTTGTGGCTTGTCGTACGATTCAATCACCGACAGCGCAACACAGCCGCCTTCGACCAGGTAGACGCCACCGTTGTTGCCCCCAGCCGCGCAGTGCCCGGACTTGTTCGTTACTGCACGAGGTGCTCGACATTCGGTGGAACGATTCTAAGCGGTCTTGCGAAAGACTCTGACGTACGTCCGATGTCAGTGCACAGCGTCATACGCCTCAATCACCGTTAGCGGCATACGTCCGCGGTCGCTGATCTTGTATCCATTCTCTTGCGCCCATGCACGAACCTCCCAACTACGCCTTTTCGAACTGACTGTCGGCGCACGGTCGGCAGGATTCCAGGCGACCCATCCATCATGGAGGTGAGGCTGTTTGTGAACTTCCTGAAATTTCTCACCATCCCAGACCTGGATTGCATTCAACCGATCATTCATTTCATGCGCGTGGTTGTCGAGCCATTCGAACCCACGATTCACTGTTTCTTCTAGGCCGTCCATTCGTCTGGTCACGCGACCATCCATTTCACTGAGATCAGTCGATAGCCGGTCGACGCGATCATTTAAGGAATCTATGCTCTTGCGAACCTCTGAGAGTGCAGCTTGCATATCTCCGAGTAGCCTATCGATATAGTAGTATGACATATTCTGCTTACTATAGCCCGATATGCATATAAGTTCGATTGGTCGCGCAGAAGAGTTTCGCTATGTCACCATCCACAGGAGTAGCGCCGATTGCCATACGATAAGATATCGGTCTTCACACGCCAGATGTCAGCAGTCTTCATTGACGGCCGACATCTGGCACTCTTGCCACGTCGCCACAAAGAGCCCACAGAACATGCAGTCGTTGCTGGTCACCGAGACGCCTCCGTTCGCCTGAATTGGACGACACGGGACAGTCGTCTCTGAATGCGGTAGCGTAGCAACAACTTTGGAGTCATCAGAGATCGGATCACCAACGATGGAGTACATCACGTCGGCGCGCGCGGCCGAACTAAATGCGGCTGCCCGCATGCGTGCGCTGGGCTACGTCGACGCAACCGCAACGCCGATTGGACCAGACGGCGGAATCGATGTCGTGGCTACCTCCGCTGTCGCGCAGGTGAAGTGGGAGGCATCTCAAACGGGCCGGCCTCATCTCCAGCGCTTCTACGGCGCGGCTGCCGTACGTGCTGATGTCGCTGACATGCTCTTCATCAACTCCGCGGGCTACTCACGGGATGCCGTCGCCTACGCCGACCGAGTCACTATCGCGCTCTTTACCTATTCACCACTTGGCGAACTCACTGCGGTCAATTCGACGGCCGAGGCGATCATAGTGCGGCATGCTGAGGCAGAGCGTAAGGCCCAGGCTACCTATCGTGCGAACGAACGCCTGGCACACGCCAAAGGGCAGGGGGCACGGGACACTGACCAGCTGCAAACCGTGGCGATAGCCAAAGCCGACAGAAGTGCGCCCACCTCCGTTCTGCGCACGACCAACTACGTCGATCGTCCGAAGGATCAGCGAACCCCCGAAGAACGCACCGAGGCACGCCTTGCCTGGGAAGCCAAGCACCTACGGAAACCAAAGAACCTATCCACTGCCCCGGTATTGCTCGATTCAAACGAAAGGGCCGCGATTCGCGCGTACCGCAAGCTCTACTACAGCGGAACTGCGATGAAGGACTCAGCGGCTCTGTCGTGCCTGCGCAACGACTCCGGCACTGCTGAGAGCATCGGCGCGGTGGTCACACTCGCAGTCGGCGGCGCTGTAAGCACATGGTTTTGGCTCGTCGGCGATTCTGGCTGGTGGTTGACACTTCGTGTTGTCGCAGTTTTGATCGCCCTCTCCACGGTTACTGTTGCAGCGATGCTCTGGTCCGTTCGATCGAACGCAAAGCGCTACAAGCGTCTCGTCGCGAAGTACGGTGATCGCACTCCGGACTATATTCGACGAAATACAAATGCTCTCGACTTCTTGTAGCGGGCGAGGCCACGCTCCCGAGTGTCTGCACAGCATCTTCAGCGCGGTTACCGTGGCGATGGTCACCGTCAATCTCCTGTTCGGAGTCGGTGTAGCGATATTCAGAACATAGATCAACTACTCAACTGACCAATCTTATTGCTTCCAAACCGTGCGACCGCCCTAGTCATTTAACCTGACTTGGCTCACCCAATCGGAAATTGCGGACTCGCCGTGATGCGACCTTGGGTTTTGGGGTGTTTCAGGTGGAAACGGCACACTAAGCGCGCCGCGGGTGTCGAGCGTCGGATAATCATCCAACGCGCCACCGGCCGAAATGGCGGCGAATACCGCTACTTCTTCTGCCGCGGAGTACAAGACCACACCTGCGATGCTCCCTATAACAACACCGACCTCGTTGAAGCAGCAATCGAGGAGCACTACAAGACAGTCCAACTATCACCCGAGTTCGTCGCAAGCCTCCGAACCGAGATGAACGCCATGATCGCGGATACGGCCACCGCCAGCCGCCTCCACCGCAAACAGCTCACAACTCAACTCAAACAACTCGACGTCAAAGAAGAAATCTGCTCGATCTCGCCGCCGCAGGCACACTCGCCACCACCAAGGTCCAGCAACGACTCCGCGACATCGTCGAACAACGTGAACGCCTCACCAGCCAACTCGACGAGGTAGAGGACGATCTGAGCCGCGGCGCAAAGTTCATTGACCTCGCCCTCCAGCTGATCGCGAACCCCTACGAGCTCTACCTCCACGCCAGTGACGAAACACGCCGCCGTCTCAACCAAGCCACCTTCAAGCGGCTCTACATCCACGACGAAACAGTTACCGCCCAGGATGTCACGTCGCCGCTGGCCGAACTCCTCGCCGCCGATGCCGGCCACCACACCGAGCTAGCCACCCACAACGCCGACACCGGTCAGCAAACCGCCTACGCCACCTACCGACAGATCACCGCCCAAACAGAAAACACCGCCATTGCTGACGACGCCAAACTCCTGATCGATGACCTCTTACTGGCTGTTCACGGACGTCATGTTTGCAGTGAGGGTTCTATGGTGCGCGAAGGGGGACTTGAACCCCCACGTCCGAAGACACTGGAACCTAAATCCAGCGCGTCTGCCAATTCCGCCACTCGCGCGTGAGCGGTTTCACTGTACCGCCTCGACGCCGCGGTGACGAAGTCGGGACGTCGGTGACGGCGGTCACCCGGGGCGAACCCGCGACCAGCGGTAGCGCGTCATCCGGGTACCTTCGAAGGATGCACTCGCAACCACAGTCGGCTCATCGACGTCGGCACCGGCCCGCGTTGATCATCCTGACCGTGGTGGCAGCGCTCGCATGTCTTCTGCTCGCCTGGTGGCAGTGGAGCCGTTACGAATCGGCGTCGGGCACCGCGCAGAATCTCGGCTACGCGTTGCAATGGCCGGCCTTCGCGATCGCGGTCATCTACGCCTACCGACGGTTCGTCGTACTGGAGTCCGACCCCGCTGAACAAGCCAAGATCGCACCGGACGCGCACGGCGAGACCGCGATCCCCGACGGGCTACTCCCCGACCGCCCAACGACGCCGAGCGCATCGGCATTCGGCACATCATCGGACCCGGACGACGACGCAAGCCTCGTCGCCTACAACACCTACCTGAGGAAACTCAGCAGCTCAGACACACCACCCGCAGAAAGAGGCCTCACGTGAGCGACGTGTCCGTCGGCAACGAGTCGAGCAACCAGCCGGCCACCACACCCATCGAAAAGGTTCGCGGGGCACTGCTGCGCTATCGCACTCTGGCCTGGATCACCGGTGTGTGGCTACTGCTCCTGGTGGCTGAAGTGATCGCCAAGTACGGCTTCGGCGTCGACAATTTCGGTTGGGTGGGCATCGTCCACGGCTGGATCTATTTCGCCTACCTGATCTTCACCGTCGACCTCGCCATCAAGGTGCGCTGGCCACTCGGAAAGACCGTCGCGACCGCGATCGCGGGCACGATCCCGTTCCTGTCGTTCTACTTCGAACACATCCGCACCAAGGACGTGAAGCAGAACTTCAACGTCTGACGTCTCCGAACTCCGATTCGTCCGAATTCGATGGAACCGAACGCCTCCCCCGTGCGTCCAAATTGGGATCGCTACATTCGACGGCACATGCGAGGGAGGGCACGGTGACACAACCGAACGCGGGGGACTACGTCCGACTCGGCGGCAAGAGCGCTACGCCCAGCGCGTCGACGCCGGGCTCGGCGTCAGGTGATGACAACGGCGTCAGCGTCCACGGAACCAGCGTCGTGCAGCTTCAGGAGGAAGCCTGGCGCGCCCGAGCCGAGGCCGCGCGCGTCGCCGCCGAAGAGCTGAGGACGTGCGCGATGCAAGTCTCGGCCGTGTTGGCCCGGAACTACTTCGGCGACGGGTGCGTCGAGGGAACCGCGGTTTACGAGGCGCTCCAAGCTGCGTTAGTCAACGGACCATACAGTTGGTATGAGTCGTTACTAGTTCAGGCCGATGCGTGTACGTCGCTGAGCAACGGCTGTTCGAACAGCGCCGCGACGCTCACGGCTGCCGATTCGGAAAACAGCAGTACGTTGACGGTTTAGACAAATGAAGTCATACACCTGCCTGACAGTCATACTGTGTGTAGCGGTACTAATGTGCACTGGGTGTACCGTCAGCAACTTCGACAGCTCGCACCTCTCGACGGCCCAAGTTTCGGAGCGACTGCACCCACAACTCCCATTCGCGAGCACTTTTCCCAACCGATGGAATCAAGGAAATGATGGCACCGAATACGAACCTTGCGTTGCGGTCACAGGTGCCGTAGCGGAACGACTAGGGCTTGATCCCGCCAGTATTGAAGATGCCGCAACAGTCGACCATCAAACCGCACGAGGTTGTAGATGGCGAGACCACGAAAAGTCTCCTTGGTCCGTCAGCCAAATCGTCGGAAATCAGGCTTCACTCGCTGCCTACAAGTCTCAGAATCGATCTCTAACGTGGCGGCCGGACTTGGAGATCTCAGGACGGCAGGTGGCGGTGTCGGAGATAAACTCGACGACATGCGTCACGCACGTGCAATCGTCTGGCGCAGGCGTGTCCACCCTCGCCCAGTACATCTCCGCCAACGCGCCTCCCATCGACGAAATCTGTGATCGCGCAATCGCTTTCACGAGGGCGACGATCGATAAGATGCCGCGCTGAATCTCGCTGCGTCGTGTTACACGTCGATTCGACGATAGCCGCCACTTCCCCACCGTCGGAAGCCAGGAACTGGTGGTTTCCCCTCGCCTTCCCCTCACTCCACCAGTGGAAACTGGCGGCTCACGCCGTCGCGGCCGGTAATCCAGGCAACACCGAAGCGCATTTGCGTCGGCTAGTGGAGTGTCGCATCGGATTTCCCGTGTCGATGCGATGGTGGTGTTGGACGGTCGCATGGTGAAACGATTCGTTGTCACTGCTGGGGCGAATGAGGGTTGTGTGACTGCGGCAGTCGGGGTTGTCAGGTGAGCGTTCGGCGCGGGCGTCGGTGTCGCGCCGATCGCGGTGTCGGCCGCAAAGACCCTGAAGCCGCGGCGGTGGGCTCGCCGTTCGCACTGCGGTAGCCAATGTTGCACTGCGGTGACCGAATTCGCGCGACCGTAACCGCTGCCCGCTGCGGGGTTACGTCCGCGGGACCAAGTTACCGCAGCGGCAGTTCGTCAACACTACCGCCGCGTGAACGCACTACCGCAGTGCGAACGCGGCAGTGGCGCTGTCCAGACGCGAGCCGACACCCCGGCCTGGATCCACCGACGGCCGGTGTTCTCTGCCGCGAATTCGTATGCGTGCAACGGATCTGGTTGCGTTGGGATCTTTGTCTCGCCAGCCCCTCGATACACCGAAACTCGCAAGCTCGTTTCGGCACTCGGGGAGCGGGGTATCGCTATCCCCTAAGACACTACGAGTTCGGCACTCGGGGAGCGGGGTATCGCTATCCCCTAAGACACTACGAGTTCGTTCAACGCCGGCACCAACCTGGCCAGCGCTTTTCCGCGGTGACTGATCGCATCCTTTTCGTCCGGTGACAGTTGCGCCGAACTGCGACCTTCGGCTACCTCGTCGGCCGGCGCGAACAGGGGGTCGTAGCCGAAACCGTTGACGCCCTTGGGTTCCCACAACAGCTCGCCCCGCCATTCGCCGCGGACCACCGTCTCGGCACCGTCGGGCAGCACGAGAGCGCAGGCGGACACGAACCCCGCTCCCCGACGTTCCGCCGGCACATCGCTCAACTGTGCCAACAGGAGGTCATTGTTTGCCTGATCGTCGCCATGGCGTCCCGACCAACGAGCCGACAGCACGCCCGGCATGCCGTTGAGCGCGTCCACTTCGATACCGGAATCATCTGCCACACAGGGCAATCCGGTTGCGCGTGCACCCGATCGGGCTTTGATGAGCGCATTCTCCTCGAAGGTCGCGCCGGTTTCCGGCTCCTCGGGGTACTCCGGTACATCGTCGAGCCCGACGACCTCCAGTCCGGTCAACCCGGCAGCCGCGACGACTCGTCGTAATTCCTTGAGCTTCTTGGCATTCCGACTGGCCAGCAGCACCCGACTCATGACGGCAGCGTGCCCGGGTACTCCGCCGCGAGGACCTCACGCTGTGCCTCGAACAGTTTCTCGGTACCGATCTGGGCCATGTCGAGCAGTTTGTCGAGCGTGGCGCGCGGGAACGTCGCACCCTCGCCGGTCCCCTGCACCTCGACCAGGGTGCCGGCATCGGTTGCGACGACGTTCATGTCGACCTCGGCGCGCGAGTCCTCTTCGTAGGGCAGGTCCAGTCGGACCCGGCCGTCGACCACGCCGACGCTGACGGCCGCGATGGCACACGAAATCGGTTGCGGGTCAGACAGTTTGCCCGCCGCACCCAACCAGGTCACGGCGTCGGACAGGGCCACATAGGCACCGGTGATGGCGGCTGTGCGCGTGCCGCCGTCGGCCTGCAGCACGTCGCAGTCGATGGCGATGGTGTTCTCGCCGATCGCCGCGAGGTCGATGCACGCCCGCAACGAGCGCCCCACCAAGCGGCTGATCTCATGCGTACGTCCGCCGACCCTGCCTTTCACCGATTCGCGCGATGACCGCGTGTGCGTCGACGCCGGCAGCATCGCGTATTCGGCTGTGAGCCAACCCAATCCGGATCCGCGCCGCCACGGCGGCACACCGTCGGTCACGCTCGCGGTGCACATCACCCGCGTCGCCCCGAACTCCACCAGCACCGACCCTGCCGGATGCGAGGTGAATCCGCGGATGAACGAGATCGGCCGCAGTTCGTCGTCGGCCCTGCCGTCAGCACGTGTCGTCATAGTCGATAACCCTATCTGCTCATCGACCCGGTTCCGGCGCGCGTACCCGTTCCACGAACGCCGCCATCGACGTCCGCACCTGCTCGACGCGCGACTCGACGTCGAAATCCTCCCGAAACTGCCTGCCCATCGGCGGTATTTTGCGGCGTCGAGCATAGAGGGAACAATCGAAGTCCGCGCAGATGTGACGTCCGACCGAATTGCCGCGTCGTCCCGCCTCGCCCACCCGCAGCGCCGTCATCAGTGACACGCCACCGCCGCCGTGCGTCGTCGAACAGATCGAGCACATTTGCGCTCGACGCAGGCCGGCGGCACCAGATCGGCTGTACCGCAAGGCGATTCCGACGAGATCGTCCCCGTCGGGGACCACCAGATAGCCACGACCCGCCGACGCCGGATCGGCCCAACCGATGAAGTCGAGGTCCTCCCACGGCACCGATCTCGAGTACCGCCCACCGAGTCCACCGATGTCGCCGCGCAGATGCAGCGGAATTCCCAGCCGTGCCGCCTCGCCCTTGGAGCAATTGATGAACGACGCGCGCAATTCAGCTTCGGTCGCCGGCAACATGAGATCAGGCGACCACCGTGGACGTCACGTCGATGATCTGCCCCGGTGCGACGACGGTGATCGGTCCCGAATAGACGCTGCGGGCTTCGGCCACGATGTCGTCGGTGGACGTCCACGGCGGGATGTGAGTCAGCGCGAGGTGTTTCACTCGAGCCTTGGCGGCTGCTTCACCGGCTTCGATGCCGGACAGATGCAGGTGCGGCGGCCGTTCGTCGGGCGCGTGAGTCCACGATGCCTCGCAAAGGAATACATCGGCGTCGGAGGCCATCTCGATGAGTTGGTCACACGCGCCGGTGTCGCCGCTGTAGACGAGCGTCTGCCCTTCCGGGCCGGTGACGCGCACGCCGTAGGTCTCCGGCGGGTGGTCCATCTTCGTCGGCACGAGCGTCATTCCGCCGAGTTCCACGGGCTTGCCCTCTACCCAATCCTGGGAGTCGAAGGTGTCGGATATGTCATCGATGTCGCCCGCGTACTCCGACGATCCGGCGCCGATGCGCTGAGCCGCCCCCGGCGGACCCCACATCGGGGCCCGACCGACGGCCGGCGTCGGGGCATAGCGACGCCATACGAGCATCGCGGGAAGGTCCATGCAGTGATCGGCGTGCAGGTGACTGAGTGCGACGGCCACGTCGTTGGGATCGACGTACTTCTGCAATTCACCGAAAACGCCCGGACCGCAATCCAGCAGCACGGGCTGTTGGTCGGGAACCGTCAACAAGTAGCCAGAACAGGCGACGGAGGGACCACCAACACTTCCCGAACACCCAAGCACCGTCAACCGCATATGCCCACCTTGCCACGCATCACGGATCCATTGTCGGCGAACCGCCGTCTTCGGTTACACGGAACCGAAGCGATGGGTTACGACACACATCGCCTATAGGTGTGTGACCTCGCCAACCGATGGACCGAGAAAACGCGTCGACAACTTCTTGAACGATTCGGGGTCGCCGGTGGCTTGAAACACCCTCGACGCGGTGCGATCGGAATGCGGGTGCAGCAGATCACGTTCGGTGAGCACTCGGAAAACGTCCTTGGCGGTCTCCTCCGCGCTCGACACGAGCGTCACCTGTTCGCCCATCGCCAATTGAATGACGCCCGACAACAGCGGGTAATGCGTGCAACCGAGAACGACGGTATCGACGTCGGCCTCTTGCAGCGGCTCCAGGTACCCCTCGGCGAGGCCGAGGATCTGGCGGCCGCTGGTGATGCCGCGTTCGACGAAGTCGACGAACCGCGG
This sequence comes from Gordonia asplenii, assembly GCF_012933505.1. Taxonomy (GTDB): domain Bacteria; phylum Actinomycetota; class Actinomycetes; order Mycobacteriales; family Mycobacteriaceae; genus Gordonia; species Gordonia asplenii. The sequence goes on along the minus strand of NZ_JABBNB010000033.1, from coordinate 62,562 downwards.
GCATGCCACCGCGGTGATCACGGCGTCACGCGCGGCGGTGAACGAGTCCTGGTAGGCACGCGATGCGATGGTCGCCTCGGTGCCGAGGACACCGATCCGACCGGTCTTGGTCGCCGCGACGGCGCGTCGGACCGCGGGCAGCACGACCTCGATCACCGGAATCGGAGCATAGCGTTCCCGGGCGTCGCGCAATCCCGCGGCCGACGCCGTGTTGCAGGCGATGACGATCGCCTTGACGCCGCGAGAGGCGAGGTCGTCGCCGATGGCCAGGGCGTGGCGTCGGATCTCGGGAATCGTCAGCGGCCCGTACGGTCCGTTGGCGGTGTCGCCGATATAGATGATGTCTTCGTCGGGCAGCTGATCGATGATGGCACGTGCGACGGTGAGGCCGCCGACGCCGGAGTCGAAAATGCCGATGGCCGAAGTCTGGTCGGTGTTTTGGGACACGACGAGGGAAGAAGTGATGGTCGGGCCTTTCGGATGTCGGCTCGTGTTCAGACGAAGGGTTGGGCGGCTTTCTTACGATCACGTGCCGCCAGATACCACGCGGCGAGCACCCCGCCGATCGCTCCGAACAGGTGCCCCTGCCACGAGACCTGTCCGCCGACGGCCCACGGCAGCATCCCCCACAACACGCTGCCGTAGATCAACAGCAACACCACACCGGTCACGATCTGCCAGATCTGTCGATTGAAGAATCCCCGGATCAACAGGAAGGTGAGCCATCCGAAGATGACACCCGACGCCCCGACGGTGACCGTGTACGGCGGTGAGAACAGCCAGATTCCCACTCCGGAGACCACCCACACGATCGCGGTGACCGCGAGGAATCGCCGAGTCAGCAACAGCATGTAGCCGAGCACGGCTCCGACGGTGACGTTGCCGATCAGATGCGCCCAGTCGGCGTGCAGCAGCGGTGCCCACACGATCCCGCCGAGCCCGTCCAGTTGACGTGGTTCGATCCCGTTGTCGTCGAGCTCGAAATTCGTTGCGGCGTCGATCGCTTCGATGACGAACAGCACGGCGACGATGATCGCCATGATGATCGCCGAACGGATCCACAATGGTTTGTCGCTCAGGGTGCCTGCGCCCGAGTTGACGTTCGGTGGGTACGTCATCGGTCCCTTCCTGGCCTGGCTGTGCGGGGCGGTCACGCCCAGAGTTGATCGGCGATGGCCTCGGTGGCCTCATCCAGGCTACCCGTGTAGGCACCCGTCGAAAGATACTTCCACCCGGCGTCGGGGACGACGATGCCGATGTCGGCGCGCTGACCTGCCTTCAGTGCCCGACGCCCGACGCCGCGCGCGGCGTGCAAGATGGCGCCGGTCGAGACGCCGGCGAAGATGCCTTCGGTCTCGATCAGCTCGCGTACACGTGCCAGCGCGTCGCCACCGGTCACCGAGTATCGGCGGGTGAGAACCGAGGCGTCGTACAACTCCGGGATGAAGCCCTCGTCGATGTTGCGCAGCCCGTACACTTCGTCGCCGTAGCGGGGCTCGGCGGCGACGATCTCGATGTCGGGGTTCTGTTCGCGTAGGAATCGCCCGACGCCCATCAGGGTTCCCGTGGTGCCGAGTCCCGCGACGAAATGCGTGATCTCGGGAAGGTCGGAATAGAGTTCGGGACCAGTGCCCTCATAGTGGGCCAACGCATTGGCGGCATTGCCGTATTGGTAGAGCATGACCCAATCATCATGTTGCGCCGCAAGCTCTTTCGCTTTCGCCACCGCGGTGTTGGAACCGCCTGCCGCGGGCGAGGAGATGATCTCGGCGCCGAACATGGTGAGAAGTTGGCGACGTTCGGCCGAGGTGTTCTCCGGCATGACCACGATGAGCCGATAGCCGCGCACTTTCGCCGCCATCGCCAGTGCGATACCGGTGTTGCCGCTCGTCGGCTCGAGGATCGTGTCGCCTGGCTTCAGCGTGCCGTCGCGCTCGGCGGCGTCGATCATCTTCAGCGCCGGGCGGTCCTTGATGGATCCAGTGGGGTTGCGGTCTTCGAGTTTGGCCCAGATCCGCACGTGCGGGCCGTCGGCGTCGTCCCAGCGTGGGGAGAGTTTCGGGAGTCCGACGAGCGGCGTGTGGCCGAGGGAGTCGACGAGCGAGTCGTATCGGGCCACCGTTATCCGCCGGCGACCGCGGGCAGAATGGTGACGTCGTCGCCATCGTCGACGGTGGTGTCGAGGCCGCCGGTGAAGCGCACGTCCTCGTCGTTGACGTAGACGTTGACGAACCGGTGCAGAGCGTCGTCGGCGACCAGGCGGTCTTTGATTCCCGCGTGGCGACTGTCCAGGTCGTCGATGACCGCCCGCAGTGACGCGCCTGCGGCGTCGACGCGCTTGTCACCGCCGGTGTATGGCCGCAGGATGGTCGGAATGGATACGGAGACAGGCACTTTCACTCCTCGGTTGTGATCTCGATGGGCTCTTCGGTGACGATACCGTCGATGATGCGGTAACTACGGATCTCCGCGGCGTCGGCGTCGCGGGTGGAGATCAACACGTAGTGAGCGTTGGGCTCGGACGCGTAGGAGATGTCGGTGCGGCTCGGATAGGCCTCGGTCGCGGTGTGCGAGTGATAGATGACCACGGGCTCTTCGTCGTTGCGGTCCATTTCGCGCCATAGCCGTAGCTGCTCGCCGGAGTCGAAGCGGTAGAACGTCGGGGAGCGCTCGGCATTGATCATCGCCACGAAACGTTGCGGAACGTCGGAGCCGTCTGGACCGGCGATGATGCCGCACGCCTCGTCCGGGTGGTCGGAGCGAGCATGCGCCACCATGGCGTCGATCAGCGGCTGGGAGATCGTGAGCACGGTTGTGCCAACGTCGGGTGGTCGGGGAGGTATTCCCGTGGGGTGACGATGGATCAGACTCGGATTTGCCACGCGACGCGACCGGCAAATACGCGATTACTCCTCGACCACGACCAAACGCCGTAGATCCAAGTAGCTTGACTCGCGACGAAGTACCGATTCGTCATCGCTTCCGGGCCGAAAGCCCGCAGGCAGCGCGATGGCGTCACAACCCGAGCCGAGCACTTCACAGAGCGCCAATTCGACGACGAACGCCGCAAGTCGAGCGCACGGGTGCGCAGTCGCGGTAAGAGTCATCGTCCACGGTTCCGGGCCTTCATCGTCCTCCCAGCGGATCTCGTCGGCATCGCCCGAGCTGGGCGCGAACGTGAGCTGTGGTCCGGCCCGGAACACCGCAGTTCGACCCAGAACCGTAAGGTCGAGGTGATATCCCCACAGGCCGATATCGCCGCACTCGACCAGTGTCTCCGGGTCGGACACGACGTCCGCAGGCAACACACTGCCCAACCACCGCCGCACAGCGCGGACCAGGTCCCCCCGGCTCGGAACGCTGTCGACCCCGAAGAAGCGGCGACCTGCGAACGGGGACAGGCCCCACGTCGCGGGGTAGTACCTCGCCCATAACCTCGCGATGAGATCGTCCAGGGCGGTCTGCGTCTCGAAAAGTCCGATGACGCTCAGCGCGTACAACTCAAGGTAGGTCGATTCGGGTAGCGCGATCGCGTACCCGGCGGAGACTCGCACGAGCCAGCCCAGTGACTCAGCCACCCAACCCGTCTTGAACAAGTAGCCCGCGGACTCGCACAGCCTGTCGACTTCGCTGTCTCCCGCGTGCGCCAGCGTTTCGGTGAGTCCGTCGAACAGCCGCTGGTAGCGCCCTCGCTCCGAGATGTCCGTAGCCGTGACATTGCCGCCGTAGCGCCAGGGAAAGCGCCCGATCAATCGCCGTGGATGCCCGTCGACCTCCTGATGAAGTGCCATCAACCACACTCCGTCTGGATATTCGCGATACGACAACCGCCGGTCGCCGATGGCACTCCACCCCACCTCCGATGCGGTCGCCAACTCCTGTGCCCGCTGATCGGCGATGTCGGGCGTCCACGATTCGGGGAACTGGGTACATCCGGTGACAGATGTGCCGAAGTCGTGGCAGGGCTGCGCCGGGAGCGGGCGGCGACGCCCGCGGCGCACGCCGTCCTCCGCGTACATCGCGTCGATCACGAACTCCACCGCCTGCGGCACCAGATGAGCGGTCATCGCGTCACCTGCAGCCACGGCCTGCTCCGATGTACTCCCCCACCGAGCCAGTCCGCGGCGTCGCAGACCGAACCGACGTCGGAGGTCAGCAGGCGGATGTCCGATGGCGTCAAGTCCGTATAGGCGAGCTCGATGACCTGTTCGGCGTTGATCTCGGCGTGGTCTGCGCCGGCCCACGCGCGGATACGCGGAATGCTGTCCGGATGAATCCCCGCCTCCCAGAGCTTTCCGACCTCGCCGCACGCCAACTGGTCGCGCCAGCGGTCGAACGTCTCGGGCCGATCCGTCGCAGTCCACCATTCGGTGGCCTCCGCCAGGATCGCAATCTGCGTGGGTTCCGCGTTGTACCGCTGCGCCGCATGGTCGTAGGACCGAACGAACGCTGAAGCGGTGTAGACGTCCGGGAAGTGGTGACCGACGCCCGCGGACCAGCGGCCCACGTAGTCGTGTACCAACGGGAACCACTCTCGTCGCAGATTGAGAGCGATGAAATAGCGAACGGCTTGAACGACATTCGGAAATTCGTGGCACGATGACCAGCCGCCCAGGGCGACCGCGACCGCCTCGGCTGCAGCGTCGTGTGGAGTCGTCAGCGACCAATCGGGGTTCAGAACAACGTCGTGGACCTTTCCTGACGTCGACTCTCGGCGTGTGCTGCACGGCACCTGAACCACGATGGGCTCGTCGAGCGTGAACGGGTGGCGTGGCATCAGTACTCCACGGTGCATTCGACGCGCACCAACCAACCCGGCGTCGACGGCAGCGCATCGGCGCCGTTCGACCCGACGAGCGCCGCAATGACGGTCATGCCCGGTACCGCGTCGGATGGCCACGGGGTGAATCCGTCGGTGAACACGACCACCAACTCGGGCCGCGGCCGCAATTGCGCAGCGACAGCGATCCCGACTGACATGTCGGTGCCACCACCGCCGAGCAGATCAATGTCGGCCGCGGACCGTACGCGTTTGGACACCGCGGTGGTATCGACCGAAATCGCCGTGAGGCCCCGCGCCGACGCTCCGCTGCTGACGAGAATTGAGTCTAACTCGGCGATGGCGATCCCGAGGAGCCGGTCGTTCATGCTACCCGAGGTGTCGACGACGACTGCGATTTCCGGAACCACGCGAATTTGGCTGGGGAACAACACCTTTGGCATCGCCGACGCACGCCGGAACGGTCGGCGATAGCTGTAGTCGCCGGTACCCGCGGTGGTGGCGACGACGCGTCGCACCGCTTGGGCGAAGACGGTGCGCCACGGAATCCGAGGTGTGCAGGCAGTCTGCGCCCAACGCTGAACTTTTGCGTCGGCGACGCCGACGCCGCTTGAACCGTCCTGGGCGAGCACCTCGGCTGCTACCGCACGCCGCAGGACCGACTGGTCGAGGCGCGTCACCGACGGCAGGTCGCCCGAATCACGCGGTTCGTAGCTTCGCGGAACACCGTCGGCGCCGGACCCACACACGTCGCGGCGCTCGGTGGTCTCGACATCGTCGGGGATCCGCTTTGCCCGCGCGTACCGCAGTTCTGCGGGGACACTCGTGCGGAGCGGCCGGCGGCCGGGGATCGATCGCGGCAGTGCGCCTGCGGGAGTGAGGAATTCGGCGATCGCAGCGTCAGCGGACACACACCATCTGCGGGCCGAGTCGGCGTTCACCCCGCAGGCCCGCGCCCGCGCGGCGTGGTCGTCGAGGAGGTGCCATAGCAGATGCACCAGTTCGCGACCGACTTCCGGGACGTCGGTGACCGCGAGCCAGTCGACGTTGACATACAACCGCCACGATTCGTCGACCGTCATACGCTCCACTGCGTCGGAACCGATCGGATGTAGGGCGTACAGTGCCGTCGCGAGGTAGGCCAGCCCGAGCGGCGCATCGTGGTCACGAGGCGCGCCGTCGTCACGCGTGCTGATGATCCACAGACGTGCCGATGTGATCCGGCTGGGCCACGACGTGTTCACATCACTCTCGCTTCCATCAGCGCGGGCCCGAACATCACGACGGCAGAGGGCATCTCGGCGCCGTCGGGCCGCACGTTCGGGGCGACGAGACTGCGGATCGCAGGAATAGCCGGGTCGAATCCGACTTGGTCGGCGGCCTGGCAGCACAGCTCAACGGTGGCCCGCCACCGGTCGGCCGTCAAATCCGCGGTGACTGCCGCCACGATCGACTGCAAGACGACATACACCCGGTCGGCGCGAACACCCTCGAAGCGCAGCGCCTGCGATCCGTCCAGCAGCGCATTGGGATCGGGCAGGTCGAGGTTGCGCCGCCACGACAGGAACTCATGCGCGGTCGATTCGCCGATGGCACCGGCGACGACGAGATCGGTGACGCGGTCGCAGGCTCCGGCGTACTCCGCGAGTGCCAGTAGGCGGCCGACGAACTCCCATGTGCGCGGCGTCGGAAAACTGCGCGAACGCGAGGCGTAGTCCTTCGGTACCACGCTGAGCTGGTTCGGCCGGGCACGCAGAAATCCGGTGACCGCGGCCATCGCGCGGACGGTCCGTACTCGGTAATCGTCCGGTAGGACGCCGGGCCGCAGCGTCGGCCATGAGCCGGCGACCGTACCGGGAGCAAATACGTCGAGCGTCATCGCGAAGTCGAGGTGTACGAACCGCGACGCTGTCGGCGCGGCGAGCTCCCAACCTGCTGCAGCGACGTCGACGGGGTTCGCAGCCGCGACGAAAGTGACCGACTCGGGCAGCGTCAGATCACCGACTTCGCGATGGGTCAGTACGCGCAGCGCCGCGGCCTGCAGGGACGGCGACGCGGTCTGAACTCGTCGAAGAAGCAGATTGCGGGACCGTCGTGCTCGGCGAGGCGGCGTGCCCAGGCGGGCGGCGCCAAGACGACGTCACCTCGCGGAGACACGACCGGCAACCCAGCCAGATCCGACGGTTCGCTTTGACTGAGGATCACCGTTTCGACGTGCCATCCGCGCTGGGCGGCGGACTCGATCATCGAGGTCTTGCCCTCGCCCGGATTTCCCCAGAGGATCACCGGGATTCGAGTCGAGATACACAAGGCGATGGCATCGAGTGTGTCGTGGTAAGTGGACATGTGGGCAACCTATCTGTTCAGTCGGACATTTCCGGTCCGAGCGGCCGTGATGTCAGATGCCACCCGTGACACGCACGGCACGGGTAGCAGCGGCGCTCGTGGCGGTTCAACGCTTCGCCGTCGACGGCGAAGTGCCGGCGATTGTCGATGGCATGGAGCGCTTCAACCGCGTCGGCGTGGTCGCGAAACCTGACCTTTCGACTCGGGCACTCATGAGAACTGTGGCGCGGCCAGCGTCGGCGTCGCCGGGCGGACGTCGGCTCGCGGTCGTGTCGGCTCATCATTCACTTCCTCGTTGTGTGCGTATGTCCAAGAGTGGCAGGCCACCGCACTCACGACCTCAATTGTCTTGATAAGATCCCTTATCGAATACTGCGATAGCAATACCCATCGCTTAACTAGTCTTGGCGGCACCAGATTCAGGAAGTCGAGTTCTCATGACAGCTCAGTTGTCGATGCAAGACATCGCCGACCTCGCACAGGTCCGTCGACCTGTCGTGAGCGTCTGGCGTCGGCGCTACGCGACCGGCGACAACCCCTTTCCGGCCTCGATTCGCCCTGATCGGTTGGTATTCGATGCCGATGCCGTCGCCGACTGGCTACGCGCGACCGGGCGCGGCAACAACGCCGCTGCGGCCGACGACGTCGCAATGCATTCAAGTCTTCTGACCGATACCGCGGATGCACTCGACATCGCCTCGCTGCTGCTGCTCATCGCATCCCACGCGGCCGGTGACATCGGCTCGCTGTCATCGCCCGAGGTGTACGAGGTGGTCGCCGGCATCGCCGACGATGTTCTTGCCCCGTCCGGGCGGATCACCGACGCCCTCGCGGACACGCGAACAGTAGCCGCCGTCGACGAGTTGGCGGAGGCGGCATTCGGCGCCGAACCGGCTCTGGCACAACTCGTTCGGGCCGGAATGGCATCGGATCGAGTGTCGATCGCAGAGTCGATGACCGACAGCGGCTCGGCGCTGCTAACCGCGATGGCCACCGAATTGATGCGCGCCACGCGCGCAACAGTGATCCCGGCCGGACCAGGCGGCATGGCGCTGCTGGGCTCGGGACTGACTACCCTCGACGAACACGAGTATCCCGAGTGCGGCAGGACGAGCGATTCGGTCCTGCGTACGTGGCAACTCGCGCAGTGGCGATATCTGGCCGCCGCCGGCATCCCGATTCGCGTCGTCGACACCCCCGACTCTGACGCGCTGATCATCGCGCAATGGGCGTCGGCCACTGATGACGATGCGGTTCGATTCTTCGATTGGATGGACGATCTCACCGTCGACCTGGGTCCGGGCGGTGCCGCACTGATCGTCGGTCCGGCTGCTCTTCTCATCGACGACCTGCCCGCCGAAACGGCCGGCCGACGTGCCCGATTGCTCGGCTCGGTCGACTACTTCGCGCCGCTACGCTACGTAGCGCGCCTGCCGAAAGGCCTGCTTCGCACGAGCGGACGCCGGCAACTCGCGGTATGGGTTCTCGCCCCGGCCGTAGACGAACACAACGCCTCGACCGTCTACGCCGACCACTCGGCCCATGCGCTCACGCACGTGGAGAGTCAAGCCGTCGCCGCCGACGTCACCGCCGCGGCGACCGACGAAGCTGCCCGCCGATCACACACCTTCTTGCGCGGTGTCTCGCGTGCCTCCCGCGTCGTCGTGCCGCGACAGCAGTTGCTGCTCCCGTCATCGGACAGCGACACAGATAGCGGCGGCGAGATCCTGGCGCGCCTGTGGGATGCGCTCGGCAAGACCGACTGTGAAGCGCTGCAAGGCATTTCACTGCGGTCCGAACCTGCGCCGGATAGCCCGGTCCGTCCGCTCACCTGGCGTGCGGCAACCGTCGGCACCGACCGATCGGCGCGCGTCATCGCGGGGGTGCGCCTGCCCGCCGACGCCGTGGGGCCTGTCGCGGCAGGCTCGGTGGTCGTCATCTCCGCCGACGAACTTCGCAGTCCCGACCTGATCGGCACCCGCGGCGTCAACCGACTCGACCTCGAAAGACTCTCTCCCCGAGCCACTTTCACCGAACCGGGTGACGTGATCTATCAGCCGACGACGCCGCCGCGCGCGATCGTCGACGAGGACGGCGGTCACCTCGTGCTGACCCCGGCGCGAGTGCTCCGGCCAGTTACCCCCACTGATCGAGTGGCCGCGAGGAACGATCCCCCCGCTGATCGAGTGGCCGCGAGGAACGAGCGGCCGTATCGAGATCCCCGTCGCATTCTTCCTCACATCGCCGCGGCCGACATCCGCGCGCAGCGCGCCGCCAACGTCGACGCGTGGTCACTGCGAACCGTCGCCGCGGATCAGGTCCCGATCGTCGCGACCGCCCACGCTCGGCTGACCGCCCGGCGCGCGAAGTTGCACGCCGAACTGGCCGCGCTCGACGCCGCGGAGGTTGAGCTTAGCCGGGGCGCGACGACCGACGTCCTGGTCGGAGAGTTCCGCGACGAACCTGCCGTGCCGTAGCGGAGTTCGGTCGACCTCTCGAGGCCGCGCAGGGCGGAAACGATTCGCTGTTACCGCTGAGGCGGCTGAGGTTCCCGGCCCCATCCCCATCGGGAGCGATGTTTCGTCGCATATGCCTGCGTGCACTCAGCACACCGCCATCGCGTACTTGCCCGAGGCGTGGTTTTCACTGACCTGCACCCCGTTGATCGACACGAAGCACTGCGCGTAGTAGCCGCTGGTCTGGATGCTCGCCGCGGTGAGCTGGTAGGTTGAGCGTGACGTGAACGACTGGGTGCCCCAGTAGTGCCCATTCTTGGCGTTGTACTTGGGCAGGTGGGTATTGCTGAACGTGCTCATGTCGTTGTCGGCGTCGTACCAGTTCGACCCCTGATTGTCGGGAACGTCGGAGACGAACTCGTAGGTGACGGTGTCCCCCGACGTCGGCTCGGCAACGCTGGCCGTGGCGAGGCCCGGCGCGCTGAGCGCGATCGCGAGGGCGGAGACGAGTGCGAACTTCTTGATCATGGCAATTCCTTCGATGTGGGTGTGGTTGCGTCCGAACAGGTGAACATAGCGCCGGGCACTGACATCGCGTGGTTGTGTGTGATGCCGAGGTCGGCCACCGACCGTGAGTGCGGTGAACACCACTATCGCCTGCTGGATCCAGCGATTCTGCTAGACCTTCGATAAGGCTCCTTATCAACTCACTTGGCACAACATCTCGGGTTTGTGACGTAGTCTCGCTTCGACTCGAACCACGGATCGACAAGGAGCACACTCTGGTGGCGAAAGACAAGACTTCGCTCGCGGCGTCGTCGTCGAAGGACCTCAAGGACACCATGTGGAAGGCCGCGGACAAGCTGCGCGGCTCGATGGATGCGTCGCAGTACAAGGACGTCGTTCTCGGCTTGGTGTTCCTCAAGTATGTGTCCGACGCGTTCGAGGAACGCCGGACCGCGCTGGTCGACGAGCTCTCGGGCGAGTCGGACGATGTCGTGGCGGACACCCTGGAGGATCCCGACGAGTACCGCGCCGAAGGCGTGTTCTGGGTGCCTGCGACGTCACGGTGGGAGTTCATCGCGCGCAACGCCAAGGGCATCGCGGCGTCGGGGACCGACGACGCGCAGAGTGTCGGCAAGCTCATCGACGACGCCATGCGGCAGTTGGCCGACGAGAACGAGTCACTGCGCGGCACCCTGCCGACGATCTACGGTCGGGACAATATCGATCAGCGCCGCCTGGGCGAGCTAGTCGATTTGATGAATTCGGTGCGCTTCGCCGGCGAGGGCGCCACCAAGGCCCGCGATCTGCTCGGCGAGGTGTACGAGTACTTTCTCGACAAATTCGCGAAGGCCGAGGGCAAACGCGGTGGCGAGTTCTACACGCCGCCGGCGGTGGTGCGCGTACTCGTCGAGATCCTCGAGCCACACGAAGGACGCGTTTACGATCCGTGCTGCGGATCGGGCGGCATGTTCGTGCAGACCGAGAAGTTCCTGGAGCGGCATAACGAAGATCCGACGAAGATCTCGGTATTCGGTCAGGAATTGAATGAGCGCACGTGGAAGATGGCGAAGATGAATCTCGCTATTCACGGGATCGACACTCACGGCCTGGGGTCGCGATGGCAGGATACTTTCGCCCGCGATATTCACCCGGGAATCCAAATGGACTATGTCCTCGCCAACCCTCCGTTCAACATCAAGGACTGGGCCAGGCGCGAGGACGATCATCGTTGGCGATTCGGGGTGCCGCCGGTCCGGAACGCGAATTATGGCTGGATGCAACACATCTGGTCGAAGCTGGCCCCGGGCGGTGAAGCGGGGGTGGTGATGGCGAATGGCACGATGACTTCCAATACCGGCGGCGAGGGCGCGATTCGCCAGAACATGGTGGAGGCCGACGCGGTCTCCTGCATTGTGGCGCTGCCAGGGCAGTTGTTCCGCGGCACGCAGATTCCAGTGTGCGTGTGGTTTTTCGCGAAGGATAAGTCGCGCGGTCGCGGCGGCTCCATCGACCGGAGTCGCGAAGTGCTGTTCATCGACGCCCGCGAACTGGGGCAGATGGTTGATCGGGTTGAACGGACGTTATCCGACGATGACATCGAGAAGCGCATTGCCGGGACCTATCGCGCGTGGCGCGGGCGTGCGTCCGCGCCACGTGAGTATGCGGATGAGCCGGGATTCTGTAAAAGCGCCACACTCGATGAGATTCGCGACGCCGGGTATGCGTTGACGCCGGGGCGATATGTGGGGACGAGTGCGTCGGCCGAGGATCTGGAGCCGATCGACGAGAAGATCGCGCGGCTGACCAGGGAGTTGACGGCGGCGTTGGACGAGTCGGCACGGTTGGATGGGGTTGTGCGGGAACAGTTAGGGAGGTTGGGGTGAGAGACCGGGCCACCAAGAGACTCGTCGACCTGGCTAGTCCCGAGCCGAACGCGTTTTCAACGGGCCCGTTCGGCAGCGCCGTTTCATCGAAGCACTTTACAACCAGCGGCGTCCCAATGATCCGAGGATCGAATCTCTCAGAAAGTATTTCAACAAGGCTAATCGACCAAGATATCGTATTCTTACCCCAACGATTCTGCGAAGAATTCGCACGTTCAGTCGCTCGCCGCGGAGATCTGGTATTCACATGCTGGGGAACCATCGGCCAGATAGGACTAATCGACGAAACTTCCAAATTTGAGAAATACATCGTATCGAACAAGCAGATGCGATTCCGCCCAGACCCCAGAGTTGCATTTCCAGAATTCCTATACTACTTCCTTTCTCAACCGTCAATGTTGGATTACGTGCGCAGTCAATCGATTGGCAGCTCCGTTCCAGGGTTCAATCTAGGCCAGCTCAAACAGATCGAAGTTGCACTGCCCGATATCCGAGATCAAGAAGCCATCGTCGACGTCCTCGGCGCCCTCGACGACAAGATCGCGGCGAATCAGAAGCTACTCGCAGTGGGACAAGAACTAATCTGCACCTCGTGGGACTGGATTTGTCGCGAAGCCGAAGGTACTTTGCCATTTTCGTCGATTGCAGAGATAAACCCACGAACCGCGGTAACCGCCTCGCGTGCAGCATACTTGGATATGAAGAACCTTCCGCAGGGAGGCATGCTCATCGAATCCTGGGATGCTCGCGAGGTGCGAAGCGGCGCACGGTTCCGCAATGGTGACACGCTATTGGCACGTATTACACCGTGCTTCGAGAACGGGAAACTCGGATTCGTCGACAATCTTGCAGTCGATGAAGTCGCAGTCGGATCGACTGAATTCATTGTGCTGCGTCCACGCACTAATGTGCCGTACGCTGCACCGTTCTGCGTCGCCTCAACGCTGGAGTTCCGCGACCACGCGGAAAAGGGGATGACGGGCACGTCGGGGCGCCAACGGGTTCAGCCGTCTGCATTAGGCAGCTTCAGCATCCCGGTCCCCACAACCGAAGAGATGACGAAGTTCGGCGAGGTGAGCGACTCGCTCCTTCGCCGCCTCGGCAAAGCTCGGAACGAAAACCAAGTCCTAGCCCAAACCCGCGACGAACTTCTGCCCCTCCTCATGGATGGCCGCATCACAGTCGAACAAGCCGAACGCACTGTCGAAGAGGTGCTGTAAATGTTGAACCGGCCCGCAAAACCCGGCGATATTCACACCGATGACCTCATCAGAGTGTGCAGCCAACTCAACGCCCGTCAACCGATTACCGACAAATATGAGTCACGCGTGGCATACGCGAACGAGGACCATTGGCACAATCAACGCGACCACATCACCAGGTGGCTCGGCCAGTACAACACGAACGGCTACTACAACCGCGCCAACCCGTCCACGAGCGGCAGGCGCTTCTACAACAGTTTCAAGTGCGCATCTGGCCTGCTGTGGCTCGCCGACGCACTCGGCGAGGAAGCTGCAGTTCTGCACCACGGCGTCGAAGCGATCGATGCAGCCGGCACCAATTACGCCAGTCAGTGCGGAGCGTTCCGCAAGGTGGTGCCATGGGCGCGGATCGTCGAGCTCGCGCAGCCAAAGCTGCACGTCGCAGGGCCGACCAGGTGGCGGGCATGGCGCTGACCAGAGGTTTCTCGCCATTTTCGGTTCGCGTACACCTTCGCCAGTGCCGCTCATCGCGTAACCCTCCTGCAAACACTTCGCCTCGCCTAACTCTTGCATTCCTCTGCCGCATGAGTGCAAGAGTTAGCGCTAGAGTCACTGCATGAGTTACCTAAGGATCGCATGTGAAGACTGATGCACTCGTCGCGCGGTTGCGCGCTGTCGGCGCGGAACTAGCCAACGTTGAGGTCAAGACCGCGGCTGGGGGACTGCCCAAGACCGTCGTCGAAACGCTCAGCGCATTTGCAAACGGCGACGGCGGAGTCCTCATACTCGGTCTGGACGAAGAGTCTGGCTTCGTACCTGCCCTCGGCTTTCAGCCCCGGCCGATCCGCGACGCACTGGTGTCCGCTTGCTCTGAGGGGGTCCTCCCAGCGCTCCGGGTCCCGATCGAGATCGAGGCGTTCGAGGGCTCACACCTTGTGCGTGCAGACATCGCCCCACTAGACCCGTTAGACAAACCATGCCATGTTGCGGCCCGTGGCGCCTACCAAGGCTCGTTCATCCGAAGTGGCGACGGCGACTTGCGCTTGACCCACTACGAAGTGACTCAACTACTCGCCAACCGATCACAGCCGCTGCACGATACCGAACCCGTCGAACGCGCTACCCTCGACGATCTCGACGGGGCGCTGGTCGATAGCCTTCTCCGACGACTTCGCAGACGATCCCCGCGAAGTTTCGCTGGCCTATCCGAGGCAGATGCGCTCGTCAGGGTCGGCGCCGCGGTCCGCGACGGCCACGAAGTACGACCAACGGTGGGTGGGCTCCTATGCCTAGGCAACTATCCGCAGCAGTTCTATCCCCAGCTGTTCGTCAGCTTTGTGGTCTTACCGGGAAACTCGATGGGCGAGGCTCAGCCGGATGGCACACGATTCCTCGACAACCTCAGCGTGACAGGCCCGATTCCGCACATGGTCGCCGACGCGACTGCCGCATTGGTTCGAAACATGCGCTCAGCGTCGGTGGTGCGTGGCGTGGGACGAGCCGACCGGTACGACTACCCCATCGAGGTCTTTCGCGAACTCATCGTCAACGCGCTGATGCACCGAGACTACGGCCCTCTGGCACGTGGAACCCAGGTACACGTTGAACTCTACCCGGATCGCCTCGTGCTCAAGAGTCCCGGCGGCATCTACGGCGCAGTCCGCGTCGAGGAGTTGGGGACCGAGGAACAGGTTTCGTCCTCACGCAATGCAACATTATCGCAATTGCTCGCGGACGTGGAACTACCCGACCAGGGTGGTCAGGTGGTCAGTGAGAATCGAGGCTCCGGACTGCCACGTGTTGTTGCCAGCCTACGTCAAGCCGGCATGAGCCCTCCGGCTTTCGACGTTGCGCCGGGTCGAGTCACCGTAACTGTTCCCCAACACGCGTTGCTCTCTGTCGATGTCATCGACTGGATCGCCACATTGGGACTCGGAGACATGTCTGACGCACAGAATCTTGCGCTCGCAATCATGCATTCAACAGGTCGAGTCTCGAATGGAATGCTCCAAGCCTGGGGAATCGACAGACACGTCGCCGGCGACGCACTACGAGACCTCGTCGAACGCAACATCGCCACAGTATCCGGCGGCCGTCGATATGCGACATATCGACTGCTCCCCGCAGGTCCACCCGCGGTGGACACCAGAATCGTCGGACCCGCAGAGCTCAAAGAGCCCGGCGCACACGCAACGGGAATCGCCGTCGATTTCGATGCAGTCAAACAAGCGATCCGCGCAGGTCACACGACTGCTCGCGACATAAGCGAAACCCTTGAGATGAACTATCACGCAGTTTTACGACGGTTACGTGCCCTGCAAGATCGGGGCGAAGTCCAGGCCTTGAAACCTCGCAACAGCCGAAGCCAAAGCTATCGGCTTATCGAACCCGACCACCGATGAGCGAACCCAGAGCTACGCCGGGGAGTGGAGCCAAGTGACTCCGCACGCGACGTACCTGGTGAATGGAGACAATTGATATGTCCGGTGTCATGACCGAAGCCGATTGGGAAGCCTGGACCCTCGACCAACTCGCTGGTGAGGAATGGCAGCATCGCGACGGCAAAGACGTCGCACCGGGTAGTGGCGAGCGCGACAATTGGCACGACATCGTTCTCACCGGCACCCTGCGCACCGCGCTGGAGAATCTCAATCCGGGCGTACCCATCGGATATCTGGACCAGGCGTTGGCTGAAGTGACCACACCACAGTCACAAGACGTGATCACCGAGAATTTCCGTCTGCACAAGATACTCGTGAACGGGTACACCGGTATCAGCTATATCGACCACGACGGTCAAGAGGTCACCCCGACAATCCGGTTCATCTCCAGCGATCCAGCGCGCAACAAATATCACGCTGTCAACCAGGTAACCATTCGTAGTCGCGAATACGAACGACGATTCGACATCGTCCTTTACGTCAACGGTCTCCCCCTGTCAATTATCGAGCTCAAACAGGCCGGTGCCACCAAGGCGACGTCTCAAGTCGCCTTCAATCAGCTCCAGACCTACCTGCACGAGTTTCCGATGGCCTTCCGATTCGCGTGCTTCGTCGTCGCCTCGGACTATCTCACCGCAAGCTACGGAACACCGTTCACGCCCTGGAACCACTTCGCCCCGTGGAACGTCGACGACGACGGTGCACCGGTGGAGCCCGGAACCCCCGACGAGGACGGCGACCCTGACTACGAGCTTGATCTCCTCGTCGCCGGAGTCTTCAACGTCGACCGCTTCGGTCAGCTGCTCCGTGACTTCACCGCCTTCGACGAAGCCGAGACCGGTCTGCATAAGCGCATCGCCAAGCCGCACCAGTACTTCGCCGTCACCAAGGCCGTCGCCAGCACCGTGATCGCCGTCGACTCCGACGGCCGCGCCGGCGTCGTGTGGCACACCCAAGGGTCGGGCAAGTCGATGGAGATGGAGCTCTACTCCGCCAAGGTGATGCGACACTCCCGGTTGGCCAATCCGACCGTCGTCGTCCTGACCGACCGAACCGAACTCGACACCCAGCTGTTCGAAGGGTTCAAGATCTCGGCGCTGCTGCCCGAGCGGCCCCAGCAGGTGGCCAACCGGGAGGAGCTTCGCGCCGAGCTCAGCCAACGACGAAGCGGCGGAATCTATTTCACGACGCTGCAGAAGTTCGGACTCACCAAGGCCGAACGCGACGCCGGTGTCGATCATCCGTTGCTGTCGGACCGCCACAACATCATCGTGCTGGCCGACGAAGCCCACCGCAGCCACTACGACACCATCGACGGCTACGCCCGACACCTTCGCGACGCCCTGCCCCACGCTGCGCTCATCGCGTTCACCGGAACGCCGATCACCGAAGCCGAGCGCGACACCCGCAAGGTGTTCGGCGACGACATCGACATTTACGACCTACACCGCGCCGTCGCCGACGGCGCCACCGTGCCCGTCAAGTTCGAGCCCCGACTGATCAAGCTCGCTCGCAAGCCCGGCGTCGACGACGAGGAGATCGACGACGCCGCCGAAGAACTCACCTCCGGCCTCGACGAAGCCGACGCCGATCGCATCGCACGCACCGTCGCCGTCCTCGACACCGTGTACGGCGCGCCCGAGCGCCTGGCGGTTCTCGCCGACGACCTGGTGAAGCATTGGGAGACAAGGCGAGAGGTGATGGAGCCGTTCATCGGCGGTCCCGGCAAGGCGATGGTCGTGTGCGCGACCCGATCCATTGCCGCGCGGCTCTACCAGGAGTTGATCGAGCGTCGCCCCGAGTGGCACAACGACGCCGACGACCGCGGCGTCGTCAAGGTGGTGTACACCGCGACACCCGGCGACTCGGCGTCCATCAAGACGCATATGCGTCGACCGAGCGCGATCGCTGCCATCAAGAAGCGCATCAAAAACGCCGACGACGAGCTGCAGATCGTCATCGTCAAGGACATGATGCTCACCGGCTTCGATGCTCCCGCGCTCCACACGCTCTACGTCGACCGCCCCCTCAAGGGCGCCCTGCTCATGCAGACGCTGGCCCGCGTCAACCGCACCTACCGGGGAAAGGAAGACGGACTCCTCGTTGCCTACTCTCCACTCGCCGACAACCTGACGAAGGCACTGCGCGAGTTCACTCGGAACACCGCCGAGACCGGCGAACGCTTGGTCGGGCAGGACATGGCCGAGGCGGCGGCGATCGTCCACACTCTGCTCGGGGAAATCGGCGAAATAGTCGGAGACACGTGGCTCGACGCCGCACGAGCAGGCGATTACCGTTCTGCCGTGAACCAGGTGATCAGCCTGTTGCGCTCGCCGACGACGCCCGGCAACTCCGATCCGGATGATCCCGACGCGCGTCCACTCGCAGAGCGGTTCCGTGATCGTGCTGCGAAGCTGGCCCGCGCCTGGGCATTGACCGCCGGCGCCGCCCACAACGACCCTGACCTTGAGAAGGTTCGCCCCGAGGTCCGCTTCTACGAGGAGATCCGTACCTGGCTGGCGAAACTTGATGCGCGCGATCGCCAGAGCCGCGGAGAGCCGATCCCCGAGGACATCGCGCGTCAGCTCGGCGACCTCATCGTGACTTCTGCGACGAGCGACGGGGTGATCGACATCTATCGCGAGGCAGGCCTCGGCCTTCCCGACCTGCAGTACCTGACTCCCGAATGGGTGCACGACGCGCAGTCGGAGAGCAAGGTGCACCTGGCCATCGAGGCGCTGAAGACGAGCCTGCAGGAAGGCGCTCGACTCGCCACCGGGGGCAACGAGGTTCGGCGAAAGCAGTTCTCCGAACGCATCAACGAGTTGATGCTCAAGTACACCAATCAGCAGCTCACCGCGGCCGAAGTTCTGGCCGAGCTTGCTGAGTTGGCGAAAGATGTTGTTGCCGAAGCGGATCGAGGAAAGCAGTTCGATCCGCCATTGTCCACCGACGAACTCGCCTTCTACGACGTGGTACATCAGAACGATTCCGCGGTCGACGTAATGGGCGACGACGTGCTCGCTGCGATCGCCCGTGACCTGGTCGCGACGATGCGCCGTGACACCCGGCTCGACTGGACTGTTCGCGAAGATGTGCGAGCAAAGTTGCGGACATCGATCAAGCGACTGCTGCGGAAGTACGGCTATCCACCGGACCAACAGCCCGCCGCGATCGCGAGCGTGATGAGTCAAATGGAGGCAATGGCGCCGCGGATTGCGGAGGAGAAGGGATGATCACCGCGTTGGACTGCTTCATAAGAGATTCGACAGAAACGGAAAGGAACCCATGAAGGCAATCGCGTTCAAATCCAGAAAGGATGGATTCGATTGGATATTGGTCGACGGGACTGACCGAAACGTTGCCGCCGTTGTAATGCGTAAGAAGGTCACTACCCCCAAGGATAACCGCGAGGCGCAGCTTCTCTGGGTCGCGCAAGAAGTCGCAGAACTAGTGAAGTTTCATACGCCAATTCGTGCGGCAATCCAGAGAGTTGCCGGCGGGAATCTTTCAGATTCGCTCGTATCGCGAATCGAAGTTGACGGTGTGATACGAGCTGCACTCGGAAAGGCCAAACTCGATACTACAGCCATCAAGTCTCGCTACATCGCTAAGGCGTTCGGCGTCAAGATTAACGAGTTCGCCGAGCTCGAGGCCAACCTACCGTGTTTGCGCGATATTCCTGGCACATTCAGAGATCTCGCGTTACTTGCATTGTCTCAGTTGCCTGACGAGGTGTCTGAGTGACCCCGTTTCGCCACGTACGAAATCTGGGCAAAGGGGCCTTCAGTCATGTCTGTCTTGAGCACGACGAAGGTCTCGACCGACTGGTTGCCGCAAAGTATCTCGACGTTGACTGGATTTTCAGCACTGAATTCACAGAAGCTCAGGCCATGTTGCTCGGTAGCGCCGACAATGTCGTGGAGGTCTACTCGACAGACCTGACCGAAGCAGGAGACAGGGTGATCAGGATGGAGTACCTCCCAAACGGGAGTGTCGCGGATAAGTATGGCCGCGACCCGGTTCCGGTGACCGATGCGCTCCGCATCATGGAGGCAGCATGTCGTGGGGTCGAGCACATCCATGCTGCAGGCCTGCTGCACAGGGACATCAAGCCGGCAAACCTGCTCCTGGACGACGACCATGTCGTCAAAGTGAGCGACTTTGGTCTAGCGTGTGGAACGCACGAAGGGGCGGACGCTCCTTTCGGCTACTATGCGCATTTACCTCCTGAGTCGAGATCGTCGCAAACAATCACGAATACCGTCGGCGATGTATATGCACTGGGAGTGACTGCCTATCGCCTCCTGAACGGCGACCGTCGTGTTCGCGGATTACTTGACGGCAAGCCAGCCTCAAATCTGACGAGTCGCGATTGGCAGCCGTACATTCACCGAAGTTTGCGACAAGCGGTCGGCAATGCACTTAAGGCCGACCCGAGTAAGCGCATAGCCACCGCCAGCGACTTTCGCTACAAACTAGAAATAGCCCGTCCCCTCGTCAGTTGGCATCCCGCTCCAGATAATGAAAACAAATGGCTGGGCCAGCATCTCCTCAATGCAAGCAATTGGCAGGCCGAAATTGTTCCGCCCAACCCAAATGGATCGAACTTCACCTTTGAGGTCCGACGCCAGCTACGCGGCAAGACATTCCGCAAGATGGGAGACTCGACAGGAAGGTTCGACTCGATCAACGGTGCACTGAGTCACGCAGCGTCGGTACTGCAGCGCATCGCAACGACTGGAAAATAGGCGAGGACGATCCTCCCCTTGCCGCGCTGGGGCCTGTTCGAATATCTCACCTGAACGCGGACCCCACAACCTCACGCATACTCGACACCCCCGCCACCGACGTAGCATTGACCACGGCGTCGACGATCGCCTCGGCCACCATGTCGGCGGCCGCCGCGCCGAGCATCCCGACCAACGCGACGTCGGGGTTCATGCCCGGTGGGACAAGCGGCGACCGCTCCACTTCGACGGCTCCTGTCGCCACCGCGAACAATGTGTCGCCGTCGAGCGGTGAATGCGCCGGCCGAATCGCCCGGGCCAGCCCGTCGTGCGCCGACATCGCGATTCGCTTGGTCGACGCGACGTCGAGCTTCGCATCGACCGCCACCACACCGATCGTCGTATTGAGAACAGTCTGTTTGGCCTTCAAGTCGGCGAGCGCGGAGATGTCGTCGTCGGTGGGCCTCGTCAAGCCGAACCTGGAGAGCATCGATTCGCTTGCGCCCCAGGGCAGTCCGGTCTCCGGATCGAGGACGTCACCGACTGGATTGGCCACCACCAACGCACCGACCGTGACGCCCGCGCCCGGCCCTTCGGCCAGTGTGACACTCGCCGTCCCGATGCCGCCCTTGAGGCAACCGGCCCGCGCACCTGTGCCGCCTCCGACGCTTCCGACTTCGAAGTCCACCGCCGCCGCGGCGAGGGCGCGCGCACCGAAATCGGCGTCGGGGCGCTTGGCCCAGTCCCCGACCAACAGGTCGAAGATGACCGCCGCGGGAACGATCGGCACCACATGCCCGTGGAGATCCATCGGCAGGCCGACGCCCTCTGACTCCAGTGCGGACATCACGCCGTCGGCCGCGGCCAGCCCGTAAGCACTTCCGCCGGTCAAGACAATCGCGTGCGCACCGAGCACCGTGTTCACCGGGTCGAGCAGGTCGGTTTCGCGAGTGCCCGGTCCCCCACCGCGCACGTCGACCGCGGTCACCGATCCGGCCGGGATCCGAACGACCGTCGTGCCCGACGCCCAGCCGGTGCCCGGCTGCTCGCCGCCGACGGTGGCGTCGTCGTCGACGCGGTGGTGATGCCCGACCATGACGCCGCCGACGTCGGTGATGCGACGGCCCGGGGAGGCGGGGGCCGCACCGTTCACCGCATCAGCTCTTCCACCAGGAGCATCTGCACCAGCGTCAGCCATCGGTAGACCTCCAGATGGCCCGCCTTCGGGTCGTCGTAGGGCAATTCCTCGGGCGTGTCTTCGGTGATGCCGAGCATCGCACCGAGCGCCAACCGGACGTCGTTGAGCGCGGTGAGCCATTCGAGCGCCTGCGCCTCGGTCAGCTCTAGGTTGCCGCCGTTCATCGGCAGCGAATCCAGAAGTGTCTGTGCCGCAGCCCTTTTCGCCGAGATGATATGCGGTTCGTTGACGCTGCGCAGCGCCGCGTTGACGTTTCCGTTGACTGTTTCGGCGCAGAGTTCCTCGTCCTGGTCGGGTCGATGGAAGTCCGGCAGCAGTCGACCGAGCGTCGCATCGGTCGGGGCCGTCGAGTGCCCGACCGTGATTCCGGTGATGGCGGCGAGTTCGTCGTGCGGCGCCGTCTGCTCACGTTCGTCGAAGAGCTCGACGAGGGAGTTGACGACGGAGGCGATCAGTTGGCTTTCATTGCCGTCGAGTTGAGATCGATAGCGATAGTTGGGCGACCGGCCCACGCGTTTCCAGGTGCGCACGAATCAACTGTCTCGCTGCATGGTGGCCCACAGACCTGCGGTGTGCAGCCGCCGGACGTCGGCTTCCATCTTGTCGCGGTCCCCGCTGGAGACGACGGCTTTGCCCTCGGTGTGGACCTGCATCATGAGTTCGTTGGCGCGGGCTTTGGAGTATCCGAACAGCTTCTGGAAGATGAACGCGACGTACTGCATCAGATTGACCGGATCGTCCCAGACGATCGTGACCCACGGGCGGTCGATGGAGGTGTCCTCGCCGACGTCGGGCTCGGCGAGGGTCGCCCCGCCGGGCGTGCTGTCCGGGAGGCTCGCGGTGACAAGCGGCCCGCTCGCTACGCTCCCGGCGCCGGCGACAAGCGGCCCGCTCCCAGTAGCTGTGAATGGCATAAGGCCTAGGGTAGTTGATGTGATGAGCCAGAACACGTCATTGCTGACCGACCACTACGAACTCACGATGGTCTCGGCAGCCCTGCGGCAACCCATCGCGCACCGTCCGTGCGTGTTCGAGGTCTTCGCTCGACGCCTCCCCGACGGCCGCCGCTACGGCGTGGTCGCGGGCACCGGGCGTGTGCTCGAAGCACTCGCCGACTTCCGGTTCGGGCCCGAGGAGATCGCGCTCGTCGAACGTTTCCTCGACGCCGACACCGTCGGATGGCTGCGCGACTACCACTTCACCGGCGACGTCGACGGCTACCGGGAGGGCGAACTCTATTTCCCCGGGTCGCCGATCCTGACCGTGCGGGGTAGTTTCGTCGACGCCGTGGTGCTGGAGACGGTGATCCTGTCGATCATGAACCACGACAGTGCCATCGCTTCCGCGGCGGCACGCATGGTCAGCGCTGCCGGCACCCGCCCGATCATCGAAATGGGATCACGCCGCACCCATGAGCGCGCGGCGGTCGCGAGCTCACGAGCCGCCTATATCGCCGGGCTGGCCGCGACGTCGAACCTTGAGGCCGCCCGCAGCTACGGCGTCCCCAGCGCGGGCACCGCGGCTCACGCCTTCACACTCGCATTCACCGGCGACGCCGGTCCCGACGAGAAGGCCGCGTTCGCGGCGCAGATCGAGGCGCTCGGCGTCGGCACCACACTGCTCGTCGACACCTACGACATCACCCAGGGCGTCTTCAACGCGATCGAGGTCGCCGGTCCGGAATTGGGCGCGGTCCGAATCGACTCCGGCGACCTGGGTGTCCTGGCTCGTCAGGTCCGCGATCAACTCGACGGGCTGGGCGCCACCGGGACCAAGATCGTCGTGTCAGGCGACCTCGACGAGTACGCGATCGCCTCGCTGCGTGCCGAACCGGTCGACACCTACGGCGTCGGCACGTCCCTGGTCACCGGCAGCGGCGCACCCACCGCGGGGATGGTGTACAAACTCGTCGAGGTCGACGGTCGGCCGGTCGCCAAGCGGGCCAGCCACAAGGAGTCCCGGGGCGGTGCCAAAGAAGCGGTCCGGGTGTCGCGGGCGTCCGGCACGATCACCGAGGAAGTCGTCTTCCGTGCCGGCGGTTCCCCCGGCGTCGACGGCTCGGACGGCGAGCAGGTGCGCAAACTGCAGATTCCTCTGGTCCGGGGCGGCGACGTCGTCGACGGCCTGCCCGGACTGGCCGACGCACGCGAACATCTCGCGGCGGCGCTGGTGTCGTTGCCGTGGGAGGGATTGGGGTTGTCGCACGGCGACCCAGCGGTACCGACGCGATACGTGGTGTGACTTCGCGTCCCCGTGGATGGCCTCGGAGGGCACATTGCCCTCCGAGGGGTATGGAGGGGACGCCAATTCACGCGCTTCGAAGTCGGATGAAACCGATCGGCCCCGCTCTGCGTCTAACCGTGCATGGCTATGGACTCAGGTGTATTCACGATCGCCGAACTCGTCGCGTTGGGCTGGCCGCCGACTGAGATCAGACGAGCTCAGCGAGCGCAGCGGCTGATCTCCATCGGGCGCGGGTGGGTGCGGACCGACGCCGCTCACCCCGACGTCGTCTCGGCCGTCATGGCCGGCGGCGCGTTGAGTTGCGTCGGCGCACTCAGCTTCCACAAACAACACCGGTGGCCGAAGATCTGGATCCCGTCGGGCTACTCCGATACCCACGTCCGCCGCAGCAAACACATGAAGACGACAGCGCGCCCCACCGGCCCGTTCCACTGGTGCCAGGGTTACGGCAGGCCGCTGCCGGTGACCGCGGCCGTCGATTCGGTGGCCGTCGCGGTGGGCTGTGCGGCCCGCTGCGTCACCGGCGAAGAGTGGATCGCCATCGTCGATTCGATCCTGAACTCGACCGAGATCACCATTCCCGACCTCCAAGCCGACATGGGGCGAGTGACGCAGACCGTCTCACGACTGTTCGCACGATGCGACGCGCGGTCGCAGTCGGGCACCGAGTCCATCGCACGCCTGAGGTTGATATCCGCGGGATTCAGCGTCGAGGTGCAACCGTCGATCAGCAGGCACGAGCACGCGGATCTCGCTGTCGGTGCGTTGCTGATCGAGTGCGACGGCAAGCTCTATCACTCCGACGAAGCGTCCTACCGCAATGACCGTCGACGGGACCGGATGACGTTGATCGACCGATGGATGACCATGCGACTCACCTACGACGACGTTCTGTACGACTGGGCGGGCGTGCTCGAAGACATTCGCAGCGTGACCCGCCAAGATCGACACCGGATACGACGCACCGACGACCCCCGGCGTAAGCACGCGTCCCCGTCATAGTGGTCGAAGGGAACATTGCCCTCGCGTACTTGCCACGGGGACGCCAATTCACGTCGTCGCGAGCTGGTCGGACGTACGCGGATATCCACACCGATCACGTTTTCCACACCTTCGCGCGAATCTCCGCGTCGCGCGGGCCGGTTCGAACCTGCGATCGAATAAGCTGGATGGGTGACTGATCGCACCGCACTTATCGTCGTCGACGTCCAGAACGACTTCTGCGAAGGTGGCTCGCTGGCTGTTGCCGGTGGCGCCGCCGTCGCCGCCGCGGTGACCGAACTGGCCCGCGACTACCCCGTCGTCGTGGCGACGCGCGACTATCACATCGACCCGGGCACGCACTTCTCCGATACCCCCGACTACGTCGACACCTGGCCGCCGCACTGCGTCGTCGGCACCGACGGCGCCGCCTTCCATCCCGACTTCGACGCCTCCGTCGCGGCGGCGATCTTCTCCAAGGGTGCCTACACCGCAGCGTACTCCGGCTTCGAGGGGACGCTCGACGACACTCAGGACCCGCCGTCGGCGACGCTCGGAGAATGGCTGCGCGACAATGACATTCACGCCGTCGACGTGGTCGGCATCGCGACCGACCACTGCGTGCGCGCCACAGCGGTCGACGCCGCGCACGCCGGCCTGAGGGTCCGGGTACTCCTCGATCACACCGCTGCCGTCGCTCCGGAAACCACCGAGACCGCACTGGCGCAGCTGCGGGCGGCCGGCGTAGAACTGGTCGGCGAGATCCCCGGTGCGAGCCAGATTCCCGGTGCGAATTGAGCCGGGCGAGCGGAGCGACCGGAACCAAGACCAAGACCATTCCGCCTGTCACGTCGCTGCTGGAGACGGCCGTCGAAGCTCTCGGCGGCGCGTCGCGGCCCGGTCAGATCCGGATGGCCAGCGCCGTCGCACATGCCATCGACACCGGCGAGCACCTCGCCGTGCAGGCGGGAACCGGCACCGGAAAGTCGCTCGCCTACCTGGTGCCCGCGATCGCTCATGCCATGGCGACCGGGAAGACGGTGATCGTCTCGACCGCGACCATCGCGCTTCAGCGTCAGCTGGTCGAACGCGATCTGCCTCGCCTGGCCAAGGCGCTCAAGCCCGCACTGGGCTCCGAGCCCCGGTTCGCCATCCTCAAGGGTCGCGGAAACTATCTGTGCCTCAACAAGATTCACGCCGGTGTCACCGAGGAGCCGGAGAACGCGCTGCTCGATGCGTTCGAGCTGTCGCGGACCGGCCGGGAGGTGACCCGGCTGCGCGAGTGGGTCTCCGACACCGAGACCGGTGACCGCGACGATCTCACGCCCGGCGTCTCCGACCGCGCGTGGAAGCAGGTCAGCGTCAGCGCCCGAGAATGTCTGGGCGCCAACAACTGTTCCTACTCCGAGGACTGCTTCGCCGAGCGTTCGCGGATAATCGCCGGGCAGGCCGACGTCATCGTCACCAACCACGCGATGCTCGCCATCGACGCGTTGAGCCCGGCCAACATCCTGCCCGAACACGACGTCGTCATCATCGACGAAGCCCACGAGCTCACCGACCGCATCACCGCGGTGTCGACGGCCGAACTGAGCTCGGCGTCGATCACGCTGGCCGCTCGACGCTGCGGCAAGCTGATCGACGAGGAACTCGTCGACGACGTCATCGGCGCGGCCGAGCAGTTCGGTGAGCTGCTCAACGACACCTCGGACGCGTCCACGCCGCGCCGACTCACCCGCCTGCCCGACGGCTACGACCTTGCGCTGGCAGCATTGCGGGATCGATTGTGGAAGGCGCGCAACGCGATCGGGCCCATCAACCAGGCCGGTGCCCCCGACCCCGAAGCTGCTGCCGCACGTTCGGCGGCGACGACGTCGCTCGAGGAACTCCACGACACCGCTGTTCGTGTTCTCGGCGCCTTCGACGACCCCGACGAAGCCAACCGACGCGACGTCGTGTGGGTGGCCCACGACCGTTTCCGCAACGACACCCACGCCGTGCTGCGCGTGGCGCCGCTGTCGGTGGGCGGGCTGTTGCGCGCCTCGCTGTTCGCCCACTCGACGGTCATCCTCACCTCGGCGACTCTGGTGGTCGGCGGCGGCTTCGATGCGCTGGCGGCGACCTGGGGGCTGCCCGCGCACGCCCGCGCCGACGACGACACCCCGCAACCGGATCCGGCGGCGCAGGCGGTCGGCGATGTCACGGCCTTCGGGCTCGCCGTACCGAGTGACGCCGAGGACATCCGCTGGCGCGGCCTCGACGCCGGTTCGCCGTTCGACTATCCGCGTTCGGCGATCCTCTACATCGCGCGGCACCTGCCCGCGCCGGGCCGCGACGCGATCGCCGAGCCCATCCGCGACGAACTCAGGGAGCTGATGGCGGCCGCGGGCGGGCGCACCCTCGGCTTGTTCTCGTCGATGCGCGCCGCCAAGGAGGCGGCATCGATCATGCGCGAACAGACCGATCACCGCATCCTGTGCCAGGGCGACGACATGACGTCGACCCTCGTGCGCGAGTTTACCGACGACACCGCGTCGTGCTTGTTCGGCACGCTCTCGCTGTGGCAGGGCGTCGACGTCCCCGGGCCGTCACTGTCGTTGGTGGTGATCGACCGCATCCCGTTCCCCCGCCCCGACGACCCGCTGCTCGCCGCCCGCCAGCGCGCCGTCGAAGCGCGCGGCGGCAACGGATTCATGTCGGTAGCCGCCAATCACGCTTCGCTGCTGCTCGCTCAGGGAGCCGGACGACTGCTGCGGTCGATCGATGATCGCGGCGTCGTCGCGGTGCTCGATTCCCGGCTGGCGACTGCCCGCTACGGTGGATACCTGGTGAAATCACTGCCCCCGTTCTGGCGGACGACGGACACCGCGACGGTCCTCGGCGCCCTGCGGCGCCTGACCGCGTAGGCGAGGCGCGCAACGCCGCACCGAAACCGGCTCCGACGACTACGGTTAAGTGCGACCGCACAGCAACTGAGCTTTTAGGAGAACCGCGCGTGATCGGCCGCATGGGTATCGACGACATCGCACCGGTGAATTCGGGCGGTCTGCACCCCGGCAAAGCCGTTGTGGGAGAACTTGTTCCAGTGAGCGCCACCGCGTGGCGCGAAGGACACGACGCCCTCGGCGTCACTCTCCACATCGACGGCCCCGAGCAGACCCGCTACGACGTCCCGATGACTCCCGGCCCCGAGCCGGACACGTTCAATGCCGCTTTCGTCCCTGACAGGGTCGGGTTCTGGGTGTACCGAATCGACGCGTGGAGCGATCCGTACAGCACCTGGCGCGATGCCGTCGTCAAGAAGATCGACGCCGGGCAGAGTGCCACCGACCTCGCCAACGATCTGGCCACCGGCGAGGAGATCCTCTCCACCGCGCGGGCACAGCTGGAGTCGGCCGGTGCCACCGAGCACAATCAGCAACTGCTCGCCGACGCCCTCCGCGATCTGCGTGCGACCCGACGCCGTGTCGAGAACCGCGTGGCGCTCGCGATCAGCGACGAGATGATCGCGCTGCTCGTCGAGTATCCGGTGCGCGAGCTGGTGACCAAGTCGAAGTCGTATCGGGTGTGGGCCGACCGCACTCGCGCATTGTTCAGCTCGTGGTACGAGTTCTTTCCGCGCTCGACGGGCGGCCGCGACCACGACGGGCACCCGCTGCACGGCACCTTCCTGACCGCCGTCGACGACCTTCCGCGTATCGCGTCGATGGGCTTCGACGTCGTGTACCTGCCGCCGATCCACCCCATCGGCGTCGTGAATCGCAAGGGCCCCAACAACACTCTCGTCGCCGGACCCGAGGATGTCGGGTCGCCGTGGGCGATCGGCTCGGCCGACGGCGGCCATGATGCGATCCATCCCGACCTCGGCACCGAAGAGGATTTCACATTCTTCGTCGAACGGGCCCGCGAACTGGGCATGGAGATCGCGCTCGACTTGGCCCTGCAGTGCGCTCCCGACCACCCGTGGGCGAGCGACCATCCCGAATGGTTCACCACCCAACCCGACGGCACCATCGCCTACGCGGAGAACCCGCCGAAGAAGTACCAGGACATCTACCCGATCAACTTCGACAACGACCGCAACGGCATCTACCGTGCCGTGCTGAAGGTCGTGCTGCACTGGATGGGGTTGGGGGTCAAGATCTTTCGAGTCGACAACCCGCACACCAAGCCACCGAACATGTGGGAGTGGCTGATCACCGAGGTCAAGAAGCGTGACCCGGCGGTGCTGTTCCTGTCCGAGTCGTTCACCCGGCCGGCCCGGTTGTACGGCCTCGCGCGCCTGGGCTTCACGCAGTCCTACACCTACTTCACCTGGAAGACGTCGAAGTGGGAACTGGAACAGTTCGCGAAAGAGATTGCGGCGCATGCCGATGAGGCGCGCCCCAACCTCTTCGTCAACACCCCCGACATCCTGCACGAGAGTCTGCAGCACGGTGGTCCCGGCATGTTCGCGCTGCGCGCGGCGCTGGCCGCGACGATGAGCCCGTCGTGGGGTGTGTACAGCGGATACGAGCTCTTCGAGCACCTCGCGGTCAAGCCCGGCAGCGAGGAGTATCTCGACTCCGAGAAGTACGAGTTGCGTCCGCGCGACTACAAGGACGCGGCGAGCCGCGGCGAGTCGTTGGAGCCGTGGATCACCATGCTCAACGCGATTCGACGCCGGCACCCGGCGCTGCAGCAGTTGCGCAACATCAGTTTTCACCATCTGGACAACCCGTCGTTGATCGCCTACTCCAAGATCGATCCGACGACCGGCGACCGCGTGGTGGTGGTGGTCAACCTCAATCCGTTCGGTACCGAATCGTCGACGCTGTGGCTCGACATGCCCGCCCTCGGCTACGACTGGCACGACCGGTTCAGCGGCCGAGACGAAGTCAGCGGCGAGGAATTCCATTGGGGCCAAGCCAATTTCGTCCGACTCGAACCGTGGCGGGCCGTCGCGCACATCGTCGCACTGCCACCGCTCGACCCGGCCCGTGCCCGTGAACTTTCCTACCGGTTGAGGTGAAGAGATGACTGACGAGAACCCCACGACCGGCGACACGGTCAACGCGAACGCGCCCGAACACGACCTCAATCGCCTTGTGGCACTGACGCATCACGATCCGCACGCCTTCCTCGGCGCCCACCCGACGCCCGGGCACACCATCCTGCGCGTACTGCGGCCCGACGCCGTGTCGGTGACCGCCGTCATCGGCGGCGTCGACTATCCGATGACGCAACAGACGCCCGATCTGTTCGTCGGGGCGGTGCCGATCGAGAACCTGATCGACTACCGGTACCGAGTCGCCTACGACGACGGTGCCGGTGGCACAAGGGAATTCACCGTCGCCGACCCGTATCGATTCATGCCGTCACTCGGCGAGATCGACACGCACCTGATCTCCGAGGGGCGTCACGAGCGGCTGTGGGAGGTGCTCGGCGCGCGATTGCACAACTACGAGATGCCCGACGGTGCCGTGCACGGTGTGTCGTTCTCGGTGTGGGCGCCGAATGCGTACGGCGTCACCGTGATCGGCGACTTCGACAACTGGTCGGGCCGCATGTTCCCGATGCGATCGCTGGGGTCCACCGGAGTCTGGGAGATCTTCATCCCCGACCTGCAGGTGGGCGACGCCTACAAGTTCCGCATCCACGGAGCGGACGGCGTCGTGCGCGACAAGGCCGACCCGATGGCACGGCGCACCATGACGCCGCCGTCGACGACGTCGGTGATCGACAGTTCGGAGTTCACCTGGTCCGACGACGAATGGGTGACCAAACGCACGGCGTCGACGCCCACCGCGGAGGCGATGAGCGTGTACGAGGTACACCTGGGCTCGTGGCGGATCGGTCTGGACTACCGCCAACTCGCCGTCGAATTGGCCGACTACGTCACCGAACTGGGCTTCACCCATGTCGAATTCCTGCCGGTGGCCGAGCACCCGTTCGGCGGGTCGTGGGGCTATCAGGTGACCTCGTACTACGCGCCGACGGCCCGTTTCGGCACCCCGGACGACTTCCGCTACCTCGTCGATCACCTGCACTCACGCGGCATCTCGGTGCTGGTGGACTGGGTGCCCGCGCATTTCCCCAAGGACGACTGGGCCTTGGCACGGTTCGACGGCACCGCACTCTACGAACACAGCGACCCGCAGCGCGGCGAGCAACTCGACTGGGGCACATACATTTTCAACTTCGGTCGAGCGGAAGTACGTAACTTCCTGGTCGCCAACGCGCTGTACTGGATCGAGGAATTCCACATCGACGGACTGCGCGTCGACGCCGTGGCGGCGATGCTGTATCTGGATTACTCACGCGCCGAAGGACAGTGGACCCCCAACATCCACGGTGGCCGCGAGAACCTGGAGGCGGTGCAGTTCCTCCAGGAGATGAATGCCACTGTGCACAAACACTTCCCGGGTGTGGTGACCGTCGCCGAGGAGTCGACGTCGTGGCCCGGCGTCACGCGCGACACCTCACTCGGCGGTCTCGGTTTCAGCCTGAAGTGGAACATGGGCTGGATGCACGACACTCTCGGTTACCTCGGTCGCGATCAGGTTCATCGCAGCTTCCACCACCACGAGATCACCTTCTCGCTGATGTACGCCTGGAGCGAGAACTTCGTACTGCCGATCTCGCACGACGAGGTGGTACACGGCAAGGGAACGCTGTGGACCCGGATGCCCGGCGACTCCTTCGCCAAGGCGTCGGGTGTGCGAATCTTCTTGGCGTACATGTGGTCTCATCCCGGCAAGCAACTGCTGTTCATGGGTCAGGAGTTCGGGCAGGCACGCGAGTGGGCCGACGACCGCAGCCTCGACTGGGACACGCGCAGCGGCTGGGAAGGTGAATTGCATTCAGGCATAGCGACATTGGTGACCGACCTGAACCGCGTCTACCGCGACTCGCCCGCGCTCTACAGCCAGGACACGACGCCGCAAGGCTATTCGTGGATCGACGCCAACGACACCGCCAACAACGTCATCAGCTTCCTGCGCTACGGCAGCGACGGTTCCGTGGTGGCCTGCATCTTCAACTTCTCCGGTTCGGATCGGTCGGAGTACAAGGTTGGCCTGCCGAGCGTCGGCGCGTGGACCGAGGTGCTCAACACCGACGCGCAGGCGTACGCCGGCGCGGGTCGGGGCAACCTGGGCGAAGTGACCGCCACAGCGGAACCCTGGCACGGCCGTCCGGCGTCGGCGTCGGTGATGCTGCCGGCCAACTCGGCAGTCTGGTTGGCACCGGCGAAGGCCGCCGCCGAGTAGCCCGGGCCGGGCGGATATCCGACACCACGGCTCAGATCCTGCCCGCTGGACGGGTGCTGAGCCGCCGTGTCGGAAATGCGCGGCTACCCGCCGACGTACGCGGCCAGGTGCTCGGCGGTCAGTGTGGATCCGTCGGCGACCAGCTCGGTCGGCGTGCCCTCGAACACCACCGTGCCGCCGTCGTGGCCGGCGCCGGGCCCGAGGTCGATGATCCAGTCCGCGTGGGCCATGACCGCCTGATGGTGCTCGATGACGATCACCGTCTTACCGGCGTCGACGATGCGGTCCAGAAGACTCAGCAGGTTCTCGACGTCGGCGAGGTGCAGGCCGGTCGTCGGTTCGTCGAGTACGTACACGCCGCCCTTGTCGCCGAGATGCGTCGCCAGCTTCAGTCGCTGACGTTCGCCGCCGGACAGTGTGGTCAGGGGCTGCCCGATGGTGAGGTAGCCCAACCCGACGTCGACGAGGTGGCCGAGAATCTTATGCGCCGCAAGAATTTTCGACTCCCCCGCGCCGAAGAACTCGTGCGCCTGCGCCACCGACATGCCGAGCACCTCGCTGATGTCGCGGCCGCCGAAGGTGTAGTCGAGCACGGAGGCGTCGAACCGCTTGCCCTCGCACTGCTCGCACACCGTCGACATGCCGGCCATGATTCCGAGGTCGGTGTAGATGACGCCAGCGCCCTTGCAGGCGGGGCAGGCTCCTTCCGAATTCGCGCTGAACAGCGCGGGTTTCACGCCGTTCTCCTTCGCAAATGCCTTGCGGATGGGTTCGAGCAGCCCGGAATACGTCGCCGGGTTGCTGCGTCGCGACCCCTTGATGGCGCCTTGATCGATGGACACGACGTCGCCGGACTTCGCGAACGATCCGTGGATTAGGGAACTCTTGCCCGACCCCGCGACCCCGGTCACGACGGTGAGTACGCCGAGCGGGATGTCGACGTCGACGTCGCGCAGGTTATTTGCGTTCGCGCCGCGAATCTCCAAGGCCCCATTGGCCGTTCGGACGTCGGACTTGAGCCCGGCGCGGTCGTCGAGGTGTCGTCCGGTCACCGTGTCGCTGGCCCGCAACTCCTCGACGGTACCTTCGAAACATATTGTGCCGCCGCCTGATCCGGCACCCGGACCGAGGTCGACGACATGGTCGGCGATGAGGATCGTCTCCGGCTTGTGTTCGACCACCAACACCGTGTTTCCCTTGTCGCGCAAGGCATAGAGCAGGTTGTTCATGCGGGCGATGTCGTGCGGGTGGAGTCCGATCGTCGGCTCGTCGAAGACATAGGTGACGTCGGTGAGCGACGATCCCAGATGTCGAATCAGCTTGGTGCGCTGGGCTTCTCCACCGGAGAGCGTACCGGCGGGCCGTTCCAGGGACAGGTAACCCAACCCGATCTCGACGAAGGAGTCCAGAGTGCGCTGGAGGTTCTCCAGCAGCGGGCCGACCGACGGTTCGTCGAGGTCGCGAACCCAGTCGGCGAGGTCGGAGATCTGCATCGCGCACGCGTCGGCGATCGACTTCCCGGCGATCTTCGACGACCGCGCTCCCTCGGTCAGCCGCGTTCCCTCGCATTCGGGGCAGGTGGTGAACGTGATCGCACGGTCGACGAACGCACGGATGTGCGGCTGCATCGCCTCACGATCCTTCGACAGGAAGGACTTCTGAATGGCGGGGATCAGACCGAGGTATGTCAGGTTGATGCCCTCGACCTTGATCTTGGTCGCCTCCTTGTAGAGCAGATCGTTCAACTCGCGCTTGGTGAAGCGTTTGATCGGCTTGTCGGGGTCGAAGAAGCCACAGCCGCGGAAGATGCGGCCGTGCCACCCCTCCATCGAATAGCCCGGGATGGTGAGCGCGCCGTCGTTCAACGACTTGGTGTCGTCGTAGAGCGCGCTGAGGTCGAAGTCGGAGACCGCGCCACGCCCCTCGCAGCGCGGGCACATGCCGCCGACAAGATTGAAGCTCCGACGTTCCTTGACGGTGCGACCAGCCTTCTCGACCGTGACCGCGCCGGCTCCGCTGACCGACGCGACGTTGAACGAAAAGGCTTGCGGTGAGCCGATGTACGGATCGCCCAGGCGGCTGAACAGGATGCGCAGCATCGCGTTCGCGTCGGTGGCGGTGCCCAACGTCGAGCGGGGGTCGGCGCCCATGCGCTCCTGACTCACGGTGATCGCCGTGGTGAGCCCGTCGAGAACGTCGACGTCGGGGCGGGCGAGAGTCGGCATGAAGCCCTGGATGAACGCGCTGTAGGTCTCGTTGATCATGCGCTGCGACTCGGCGGCGATGGTACCGAAGACCAGCGAACTCTTCCCCGATCCGGATACGCCGGTGAACACGGTGAGGCGGCGCTTGGGAATTTCGACGCTGACGTTCTTGAGGTTGTTCTCGCGTGCGCCGTACACGCGGATCATGTCGTGACTGTCGGCGAGATGCGGCTGCGGGCTCGGATTCATGCCGACAAGGCTATCGGTCTTCGACGGCCGACACTTCTCCATTCCTGACCGATTCGGCGCGGTGGGTGGCGGGTGTTTCCTCGGCTGCGGCCCGGGCGAAGCGTCGGCGCTGTGGAACGAGGAGGAGTCGCGCTTTCGGCGGCACCTTGCCACTACCCAGACCAGCAACCCTCGGCCGCCGAAAGCGCCACGACGACGAAGCGAACAGCGCCGGTCAGCGAAGCCCGACAAGGCCGCAAAATCTAATACAGCGCGGCTGCCAGTTTCCGCCGCGCCGCAACTACGAAAGGTTCTGCGGCGTCGAACAATTCGAACAGTTCGAGCAGCCGGGTGCGCGCCTTGGTCCGGTGGTCGCCGGCACTGAGTTTGATGGCGGTGATGATGCGGTCGAAGGCTTCTTCCGGCTGCTGTGCGAGCAGCAATTTGTCGGCGGCGGCGAGTTGTCCGTCGACATCGTCGGGGGCGCTGTCGAGAACCGAATCGTCGTGAGCGTCGGCGCGCGACATGAATTCGATGTTGCGGATCAGTGCCGCCACTTCGTCGTTGTCCGGCTCGGCCGCGAGGATGTCACGATAGACGGCGAGTGCGCCGTCGTAGTCCCCCGCGTCGAGTTTCGCCTCGGCGTCGAGCATCCGGGGATCCACTTCCTCGGGCTCGTCGGCTTCCGCCGGACCGCCGCCGGTCAGGGTGTGCCCGATCTGCGACAGAATCGAGTCGATCCAGTCGGCGAGTTCCTGTTCCGAGCGTCCCTCGAACTCGGCGACCGGCCGCCCGTGGGCGATCGCGATGACCAACGGCACACCCTGCGCTTGGAATGCCTGCACGATGCGCGGACTGGTGTCGGCGTCGACGGCGGCCAGCGCCCACCGGCCGCCCGATTGCTGCGCCTGACCGGCCAGCACCTGCACCAGCTGCGCGGTCACCGGGCTGCGTGCCGACCACAGCACGACGACGACGAGTTGTTGCCTCGAGCGAGTCAGGACATCGGCCTCGAAGTTGGCTTCGGTCACTTCGACGACGGCCGGCCCCAACGCCGCACCCGACGGTGCCTCGCCGGGACCCGCCGGACCGGTGGCCGGGCGCGCGGCCTGCGCGCGCGCAGCGTCGGCCCGCTCCTTGAGGACTGCGAGATCAACCGCACCGGCCATGGCTACTGCAGCGGCGGCCTGCTGTGCAGCGGCCTGCCGACTCTGAGGTCTGCTCACGCCTACCAGTGTGTCACGGGGTCGCAATGTGGCGTCATCGGCCACGGGCTGATCCCGCGTTCCCTATGCGAACTCAACTCGACGAGACCCGGGCCGTCGCGGCCGGCCGACTGGACGCGGGCTACCGCGGCTCGGCCGCCACCGACGAACGTCGATTGACCTGGCCCGCGCCGACCAGCGCGAGGGCGAGCGCAACAATGACCACCGCAAGCGCCGACGCCAACGACGTCGAATGGCTCAAGAATCCGACGACGGCGGGCCCGGCCAGCATGCCCAGATACCCGCACCCGACCACGGCCGACATCACCTGCCCCGACGACACCGGCGAGAGATTGCCCGCCGCGGTGAAGATCTGCGGGATGCCGCCGGCCAGGCCGCCACCGAAGACCAGCCATCCGCAGACGGCGACCCAGGGCGCCGGGGACAGCACGACCATCGTCATCCCCACCGCGCCGATCGTGGCGCCGATGCGGACCACCTTCGCCGGGCCGATCGACGCCGCGATCGGGTCGATGACGAAGCGGGTCGCGGTCATCGCGACGCTGAAGGCGAAGAAGGCGATCGCGCCGGTGGCGTCGGGGACGCCGAAGGTCTCGACCACCTGCAACGCCGACCAGTCGTAGGCGGTGCCCTCGGCCAGCATCAGCGCGAACGCCACTGTTGCCAGGACGACGAACCGGAACCGATCGATGCTGTGCCACCATCGTCGCTTCGGTTCGGTGTGTCCGGCGCCCGTCCGCGCGGCGACGTCGGCGACGGTGAGGTCGCGGGCGACGACCGCGAGCACGATCACTCCGAACACGGCCGCGCCCGCGACGGTGGCGACCACCCCGACGTCGAGCCACAGGGTCAGCGCGATGATCGCCGATCCAACCATGCTGCCGACCGAGAAGTATGCGTGGAAGGCGGACATGATAGGACGGTCATAGGCCTGTTCCACGGCCACGGCCTGCGAATTCATCGATACGTCGAGGCTGCCGTTGGCGAAGCCGAAGAGCATCACCGCCGGCGCGAGCGTCGAAGTACCGGTCGCCAGGACCGGACCGAAGATCGCCGCGGCGAGGGTCACCACGGCGATGATCGTCAGCGGCCGCGACCCGAATCTGTCGATGAGCGGCCCGCACACCTGCATACCGACGAACGCCGACGCGCCCGTCAACAACAAGAGCCCGCCCAGCGTCTCGTGTGTGACGCCGGTGCGGGCGGTGATGACCGGGATGTGGGCGACCAGCATCGCGGCCAGAAATCCGTTGAGGGCGAAGACGACTGCGACCGCGATTCGCGAACGGGTCAGCGCGGCGTCGATGCGAGTTGTCACTCGCCCAAGGGTACGAGGTGAGTCAGGCGGCGACCGGGGTGGAGTCGTCGTCGGCGGGTGCGGAGACCGACAGTTCCGCCAGATGGCCGTTGCGGGCGGCCCACCACTCGAAGACGAGGGTGCCGAACGGCGGAATCGAGGAGACGAGCGCCAGTCCGGTCACGACCAGGTTCCATTTGAGGGCCCGTGCGGTCAGCAGCGCGACGACGACGAACACCACGAACACGATTCCGTGCACCATGCCGGGGATACGAACGGCGGCGTCGTGGCCGAGCACCCATTTGAAGAACATCGCGATCAGCAACGCGAGCCAGGTGATGGCTTCGGCGACGGCGACGAACCGGAATCTCTTGGCCGGGGTGCTGAGATCGAAAAGCTGCATGGGCTCCATTGTGCATGACGAAAGTGACCTCTACTACAAATCGTAGTAGAGGTCACTCGTCGGCGCTGTACCGATCAGGCCTTCGGCACCGAGATGATCAGCGCGTCACCCTGACCGCCCGCGCCGCACAGTGCCGCCGCGCCGACGCCTCCACCACGGCGCTTGAGCTCCAGCGCGAGGTGCAGCGTGATGCGAGCGCCCGACGTTCCGATCGGGTGCCCCAGGGCGATGGCGCCGCCGTTGACGTTGACCTTCTCCGGATCGATGCCCAGTTGCTTGGTCGAGGCCAGCCCGACCGCCGCGAAGGCCTCGTTGATCTCGACGACGTCGAGGTCCTTGGGGTCGATTCCGGCACGCGCACAAGCCTTTTCGATGGCATTGGCCGGCTGAGCCTGCAACGACGAATCCGGTCCGGCGACGACGCCGTGCGGTCCGATCTCGGCCAGCCACTCGACGCCGAGTTCCTGCGCCTTCGACTTGCTCATCACGACGACGGCCGCGGCGCCGTCGGAGATCTGCGAGGAGTTGCCCGCGGTGATGGTGCCGTCCTTGCGGAACGCCGGGCGCAGCCCGGACAGCGAATCGGCGGTGGTGTCGGCGCGAATGCCCTCATCCTCGGCGAAGACGATCGGGTCGCCCTTACGTTGCGGAATCTCGACGGGCACAACCTCATCGGCGAATACGCCGTTCTTCCACGCCTGCGCGGCCAGCGTGTGGCTGCGCGCCGCGAACTCGTCCTGCTCGGCCCGGGTGAAGCCGCGCGTGACATCCCCCGCCGCTCCGCTCGCCACGTCGTTGCCCTGCTCGGTCAGGGCACCCATCGGCTGATCGGTGAAGGCATCCCACAGACCGTCGAAGGCCATGTGGTCGACGAGTTCGGTGTTGCCGTACTTGAATCCGCCACGGCTGCCGGGCAGCACGTGCGGTGCCTGGGTCATCGACTCCTGGCCGCCGGCGACCACGACGTCGAATTCGCCGGCGCGGATCAGCTGGTCGGCCAGGGCGATGGCGTCGATGCCCGACAGGCACATCTTGTTGATCGTCAGGGTGGGGACGTCCCAGCCGATGCCGGCCTTGATGGCGGCCTGACGTGCGGGCATCTGTCCGGCGCCCGCAGTCAGCACCTGGCCCATGATGACGTAGTCCACGGCCTCGGCCGGGATCCCGGCACGCTCGACGGCGGCCTTGATGGCGACCGCGCCGAGATCGACCCCCGACTGTCCCTTCAACGACCCCAACAGGCGGCCGAACGGGGTACGGGCACCGGCAACGATTACCGACGGTTCTGTGGACATTGTTGTCTCCTTGTGACTGCTTGCGACCACTGCAACTTTAGTTAATTCGAAATAACTGAAGTTGTCCAGACCACCGCGCAGTGGTCTACCGACTCAACGCTACCTTTGGACGATGAGTGCATCGTCAACGGATCCAGCCAACACCTCCCCAACCACCCTGATCTCCGACCTCGTCACGGCCATCGATCACGCCGGCATCGCCGTACCCGACCTCGACGCCGCCAAGCAGTGGTACGCCACCCATCTCGGTTTCGTGACCCTCCACGAAGAGGTCAACGAGGAGCAGGGGGTGCGCGAGGCCATGGTCGGACCGGCCAGTGCGGCCACCGACGGCAGCGCCGTCATCCAGTTGCTCGCCCCCCTCAACGACGAGTCGACGATCGCCAAGTTCATCGCGCGCAGCGGCCCCGGACTGCAGCAGCTGGCCGTGCGGGTCACCGACGTCGACGCGGTGACCGAGCGACTCACCGCTGCCGGAGTTCGGGTTCTCTATCCTGCACCCCGACGAGGCACAGCGGATTCGCGAATCAACTTCGTACATCCCAAAGATGCGGGCGGCGTCCTTTTGGAATTGGTGGAGCCCGCTGCCGACGGTGGCGCCCACTAGCGGTACCGATCGGCACTACACTGGTCGCCATGTCGGCTCCAGCTCCGCGTCCCGCCCCTTTCGACACGACCCGTCGCGGTTACGACCGCGACCAGGTCAACGACGCATTCCAACGCTTCGACGCTGAATTGCGTGTGCTCGCCGCCGACCGCGATGCGGCCAACGCCAACGCCA
This sequence comes from Gordonia asplenii, assembly GCF_012933505.1. Classification (GTDB taxonomy): domain Bacteria; phylum Actinomycetota; class Actinomycetes; order Mycobacteriales; family Mycobacteriaceae; genus Gordonia; species Gordonia asplenii. The sequence goes on along the minus strand of NZ_JABBNB010000033.1, from coordinate 23,110 downwards.
ACGAGTTGGCCGCGCATCTGGGCGCCGCACGCGAGGAAATCGAGGAGTTGCGCCACGAGGTGGACCGGTTGTCGGTGCCGCCGACCACCGCGCAGGGCATGAGCGAGCGACTGTCGCGGATGCTGCAGCTGGCCTCCGACGAGGCGTCGGAGATCCGGGCGAATTCCCAGGCGGAAGCGGCCGAGACCGTGTCGGTGGCACAGCAGCACTCGGCCGCGCTGATCAAAGACGCCGAAGCCAAGGTGACCGCGGCGACACGGCGTGCCGAGGAGATCACCGCTGCGGCCAAGCGCGAAGCGGACAAGACCGCCAAGTCGCTCGCCGATCGCAAGACCGCGATGGAGAACGAACACACCGCGACGATGACCGCGGCTCGCCAGGAAGCGCGGCGCATCGTGGAGAAGGCCACCAACGAGGCTGCTGAGCTCGAGCAGCAGAGCACCCGTGCGCGCAACACCGAGCGGGAACGCTTCGACGCCGCGATCGCCGCCGAGCGCGCGAAGACCGACGCCGAGGTCAAACGCCTCAAAGACACCGCGCAACGCGTCGCCCTCGAGCGGATGCATCAGTCACGCGAATTCGCCAAGCGTGCGCGCAGCACCCACCAGGGCGTGCTCGATCATCTCGAGGAACTGCGCAAACACCTGGTCTCCGCGCCCAACGAGCTCAAACTGACTCACATCGACGACTTCGCCGATGCCGACGATCTGTCCGACACCGAACTGCTCAACCGCGAGCTGACCGGGCCGTCGAAGATCTCCGACGACGAGAAGCGCGCGATCGGGAAACAACAGCAACCGCAGCAATCGGCGTCCAACAATTCGGCGCCGAACGCGGTACCCAACGGCTCGGCCCCGACGTCGGGCGGCGGATCAGGCGCGGCGTCGAATTCGAACGAGCCGAGCACCAAGCCGTTCAGCGCGAACAACGTCAACCGCCGGGTGGCGCAGTAGCGGCGACCCTCAGAACAGCCGGAACTCGGTGCTCTCGGTCCCGCGCAGCTTGTCGTAGTCCAGGATCAGGCACCGGATTCCGCGGTCGTTCGCCAACGTCCGGGCCTGCGGCTTTATCTGTTGTGCCGCAAACACTCCCGCTACCGGCGCCAACGTCGTATCGCGATTGAGCAGGTCGAGGTAGCGCGTCAACTGCTCGACGCCGTCTATCTCGCCGCGCCGCTTGATCTCCACCGCGACGGTTCCACCGTCGGCGTCGCGGCACAGCAGATCCACCGGGCCGATCGCGGTCATGTACTCGCGACGGATCAGCGTGTGGCCGGCTCCCAGCGTCTCCACATGCTCGGCCAGCAGCTCCTGCAGATGCGCCTCGACGCCGTCTTTGACGAGCCCCGGGTCGACGCCGAGCTCGTGACTGGAATCGTGCTCGATCGACTTGATGGTGATGCGCAACTGCTCGTCGGCCTTATTGGTGACCACCCAGAGGGCCTGCGCGTCGACGTCGTCGGGCACGGTCTCCTCGACCAGCCAGCACGGCGGCGTCATCCAGTTCAGCGGCTTGTACGCGCGGTCGTCGGCGTGCACGCTGACCGACCCATCCGATTTCACCAGCAGCAACCGCTTCGCCATCGGAAGATGGGCGGTCAACTTGCCGACGTAGTCAACTTGGCACTCCGCAATAACCAATCGCACCCGCACCAGCCTAGGGCATGGGCGCCCTCGGGCCGTCGGCCGCCGCGCCGCCCCACACGACGTCGATCCCCGACGAGAACCGGTACGGATTGGCGTCGAGCAGGCCACCCAACGACTTGCGCAGCCGCGACATCTCCGCGCGCACCGTAATCGTGCGAGTGGGGTCACCGAAGAGCTTGTCGGCCATCTGCGCCGCGGTGAGTCCGTCGCGGTGGCGCGCCAACAACGCGAGGATGTCGGCATGCCGGCGCGACGGTTTGATCTGGCGCCGACCGCTGGGACCGGTGACCCATACCTCGGTCTTGCCCGGAGTCAACTCGATGCGCGTCGGTTCGGTGGCCACCGCATCTTCGGCGACGCGGACCAGCCAGCCGCCGGGCAGCGGATCGACGTCGCACGCACCCAGCGACGACAGCCACACCCGACCCGCGGACAGCTTCTTGGGCAGTACCAAACGACTGCGCGGTTGCACGACGTCGACCGCGGCAACCCACCCCTGCGCGTCGACGGCCAACGCCGGGACACCCATCCGGGCGAGCATCGGGGCCGCGACCGAACGCAGCGCGTCGAGGCTGCGCCGATGCAGATCGCGCAGCTGCGCCTCGGCCAGTTTGGCCACGGCGTCGACCAGCGCGACCGTCGTGGGATGGATGGTCGCCGCGGGGCCGCTCACGTCGACGACGCCGAGCACCTCGTCGGTACGCGGGTCGCGGATCGGCGCACCCGCACAAGTCCAAGCGTGATGGCTGCGGACGAAATGCTCGGCGGAGAACACCTGCACCGCGCGGCCCGACGCCAGAGCGGTACCGATCGCATTGGTTCCGACCATGTCTTCCGACCAGTTGGCGCCCAGCACGAAACCTAGCGAATCTGCTTTGGAGAGAACACGATTCACGCCTGAACGCCACAACACGCGACCCCCGGCGTCGGCGATCACCAGAATGTTGTCGCCGTCGGCGATCAACATGTCGAGCCCACGAGTGAGGTCGTCGAGCACGGCGAGCAACCCCGATCCGACGCGATGCCCCTCCAGTTCGGCCGCGTCGAGCGGGCCGTCGAGGATGCCGGTCTCCGGGTTGAGCCCGACGTCGCGTACCCGCTCCCACGACGCCCCGATGACGTCGCGGGGTCGTGCGGGCACCTTCTCCCCCGACATCGTCGCGTTGTAGACGTCGGCGAGGAGTCGCGCGTACTGGCGCGGATCGTCGCCGGCGGGAACTGCGGGCTCGGGAATCACGGCACTGGTCATCGCCACCCATTGTGCGCTCCATCACAGCCGGTGGGCAAAGACAGGTCACGTTGCAACCCCCTGCAACCCTGTCGGCGCGTCGCGAAACGGAGTGTGCTGTACCTCACAACAGCTCAGTGAGGAGATGAAGTCATGACCCAGACCCTGGATCCGACCGACGTCGGAAGTACGGGTTCGCCAGATCCCCAAGCGGTCGTCGACGCGTGGCTCGGCGATTTCGAACGGGCGCTGCAGGCACAGGACATCGCCGCCGTGACCGACTTGTTCGTCACCGACAGCTTCTGGCGCGACCTGGTCGCATTCACCTGGAATCTGAAGACCGTCGAAGGGCATGACGAGATCGCCGCGATGCTCGCCGATCGCCTGGCCGACACCGCGCCGTCGAACTTCACCACCAGCGAACCGGCCACCGCCGCCGACGGCATCTACACCGCCTTCGTCACCTTCGAGACGTCGGTCGGGCGCGGCGAAGGTCTGCTCCGTCTGCGCGACGGCGAGGACGGCCCGAAGGCCTGGACCCTGCTCACCACGCTGCAGGAACTCAAGGGCCACGAGGAGCCATTGGGTGCCTCGCGCGTCATGGGCGCGGTGCACGGCCAGAGCGCCGACACCCGGTCGTGGGCCGAACGCAAGGCCGACGAGGAAGACGAGCTCGGCTACGCGGTGCAGCCGTACGTGCTGGTGATCGGCGGCGGTCAGGGCGGCATCGCCCTCGGCGCCCGACTGCGGCAGCTCGGCGTGCCGTCCATCGTCGTCGACAAGCACGACCGCCCCGGCGACCAGTGGCGCAAGCGGTACAAGTCGCTGTGCCTACACGACCCGGTCTGGTACGACCACCTGCCCTACCTCCCGTTCCCCGACAACTGGCCGGTCTTCGCGCCGAAGGACAAGATCGGCGACTGGCTGGAGTTCTACACCCGGGTCATGGAGGTGCCGTACTGGTCCAAGACCGAGTGCACCTCGGCGTCCTACGACGAGGCCAGCGGCAAATGGACCGTCCAGATCAACCGCGACGGCGAGGAACTGACGCTGCACCCGACGCAGCTCGTGCTCGCGACGGGTATGTCGGGCAAGGCGAATGTGCCGAGCTTCCCCGGCCAGGACGTCTTCACCGGCGAGCAGCATCACTCCAGCCAACACCCCGGACCCGACAATTACGCGGGCAAGAAGGTCGTCGTCATCGGCGCCAACAACTCGTCGCACGACATCTGTAAAGCGTTGGTGGACAATGGTGTCGATGCGACGATGGTCCAGCGGTCGTCGACGCACATCGTGCGGTCGGATTCGTTGATGGAGGTCGGTCTCGGCGACCTCTACAGTGAGCGCGCGGTGGCGTCGGGCATGACCACCAAGAAGGCCGATTTCACCTTCGCTTCGCTGCCCTACCGGATCATGCACGAGTTCCAGATCCCGATCTACAACGAGATCCGCGAACGGGACAAGGACTTCTACGCGGCGCTGGAGGCCGCCGGCTTCGACCTCGACTTCGGCGACGACGATTCCGGCCTGTTCATGAAGTACCTGCGCCGCGGCTCGGGCTACTACATCGACGTCGGCGCGTCGGAGCTCGTCGCCAACGGCACCATCAAGCTGGCCCACGGCAACGTCGACCACCTGACCGAGAACAGCGTCGTGCTGACCGACGGCACCGAGCTGCCCGCCGACGTCGTGGTGTACGCGACCGGCTACGGCTCGATGAACGGCTGGGCGGCCGACTTGATGGGTCAGGACGTCGCCGACCGCGTCGGCAAGGTGTGGGGCCTCGGCTCAGACACCACGAAGGATCCCGGACCGTGGGAGGGTGAGCAGCGCAACATGTGGAAGCCAACCCAGCAGCCCAACCTGTGGTTCCACGGCGGCAATCTTCACCAGTCGCGGCACTATTCGTTGTATCTCGCCCTGCAACTGAAGGCTCGATTCGAGGGACTGCACACCCCCGTCTACGGGCTGCAGGAGGTTCACCATCTGAGCTGACGTGAATTGAGCTGAGATATAGCGCGCACACTCCGGTTCGTGTCCCCCGACGAACCGGAGTGTCGGCGCGGTTCACGTCGTCACGTAGAAGAAGTCGCGACGGTCCGGTGTCAGGTACCGATTGAGCGGGCCGGGCTGCCAGGTCAGCAGCTTACTCGGCGTCGCATGTCTGGCGTGGTCGACGGAGTAGCTGACGAATGTCGCCATTCCCGGGTGGATGTCGAGCTGCATGGCCCGCACGGCGCCGGCGTCGACGAGGGCGCTCGCCAGCGCCGAAAGGTTGAGCTGGTTGCCGTCGACGTAGATCAGATTGCCGTTGCGGTCGACGCCGAGTCCCGAGCGCCATGTGTATTGATTCTCCAGCCCGGTTCCGCCCCAGTAGCCGAGGCCGCGGATCTGCGGTTGTGACCGGCCGTCGTCGACGAGCAGCGCCAGGTTCTGCCGCGCCGCGACCATGTGCGACGACGCCTTCACCTCGCGGCCCCACTCGCCGATGGTCAGCCGCCCGCGGTCGTCGATCACCGCGGTAGCCGAGCCCGCGTGCAGCGGTTTGAGCTCGTGGCCGAACGCATAGATGCCGCCGGCGATGTCGCCGAACCGGAAGCCGGAGTTGAAGACCGCCGCGAGGTTCGGGACGTCGACGGCGGGAACCTGTGCGGCGGAATGATTCTGCGCCGAATTCGGCTGAGCCGTGCCAGGCATCAAGTGCAGCTTGACGGCGGCCGAGTCGATCACCGCGACGCCCGCGATGACACTCGGATGCGCACGGTCGGGCTCGAACGAACTGGTGTAGAGCGCAGGTTTACCGCCCGCTGCCGGGCGCCCGGGCAACCACCGCGGGGCGACGGTGGAGCCCACCGGAATCGGCAGCGTCGGCAGTTGCAAGTGCGCGTTCGACGCCGGTGCGCCGTGCGCGAACTGCTTCACGTCGGCCGCCGTCGTCGAGGGCACGTGCCTTGTGTAGTACCAGGATTCGACGCTGTCGACGAGGGGGCCCGCGCCGTGATCGCGCAGCCACTCGGAGGTCTTGTCGGCGAAGCTGGCGTAGCCGGGAGCGTTGAGTGCGTCGGCGTAGGACATCCCCGCGAGGGTCAGGAATCCGGTGACGAGTGCAATGGCGACGAACGTGATGAGCCGCGATTTCCCCGGGATATGACCGACTACAGGTTTGGGCACGAGGTGCATGCCAACGACATTGCCGAAGGGTAGCTGTGGGGTTGCTTAAGGTCGCAGAGTGTGTATTGCGGCACGTCGCACGTGGCGTACCGGAGGCCGCGAGCTGCCGGTTCAAGGTCCGGCGACACGCACACCCGACGAACCGGAGCGCGGCGTGTGACGTAACACTCCATTTCGGTTATGTCGCGACCAGTGGCACATCACGGACAGTAGGGGCGTTCCATCCACGACGATGACAAAGGAGTCAACGTTGTTGTCCGCCGACACATCTACCCGCCGCCTCGCCATCACCGACGCCCTCACCCGCCCCCGGCTCGCCTTCGCCTCGATCCAGCCGGACACCCTGACCGCCGTCCTGGCCTGGCCCCATCCCGGCACCGCCGCGACGACCGTAGCACCGACGCTCACGAGTCTCGCCGACACTTTCAGCCGCCTCGGTCTGGTCATCGTCGACCACGACCACGACACCGGCGCTCACCTGCACCGCCTGACGCTGCAGCCCGTCGACGCGGTCGCCTTCGACGACGACACCGCCACCGCGGTGACCCGAGCGTTCGACGCGATCATGGCCGGGCACACCGACATCGACGGATTTCTCCGCCTGGTGACTGCGGCGGGCCTCGACATCGCCGAAGTGATCCTCATCCGTGCGCTGTGCCGCTATGCGCGTCAATACGGACTCACGGTCAACCTGCACACCGCCGCCACCACACTGGCCGGCAACGGCGCATTCGTCCGCGGCCTGCTCGATCTGTTCGACGCTCGCCTGCGGCCCGGGCTCGACGATGCCGAACGCACGGCCGGACAAGCGCGCGCCGAGGCCGCACTGTCGGCGGCGGTCGCGCTGGCGGCTTCGGTCGATGAGGACCGGCTGCTGCGCGCCCTGATCTCCATCGTCCGCGCGACGTTGCGCACCAACTGGTTCGCCCCGGGTGTTCCCACCGAACGGCCGCTGGCGCTGAAGCTCAACCCCTCGGCAATCGACTTGCCCGCCAAGGTGATTCCGTTCCGGGAGATCTTCGTTCACGGTGTCGCGGTGGAAGGCGCGCACTTGCGCGGCGGCTCGATCTCCCGTGGCGGGCTGCGCTGGTCGGAGCGTCCGGACGACTTCCGGACCGAGGTGCTCGGCCTGATGCGGACCCAGATGGTGAAGAACTCGCTGATCGTGCCGGTCGGCGCGAAGGGTGCCTTCGTCGCACGGACGACGGCCGGCCCCACCCCCGACGACGTGCGCGCCGCGTACCGCCAGTTCATCGGAGCACTGCTCGACGTCACCGACAACCTGGTCGACGGCGAGGTCAGCCACCCGGCCGACACCACGGTCACCGACGGTGCCGACCCCTACCTCGTCGTCGCCGCGGACAAGGGCACCGCCCGCTTCTCAGATCTCGCCAATTCCATTGCCGGACAGCGTGACTTCTGGCTCGGCGACGCGTTCGCATCGGGCGGGTCGGCCGGCTACGACCACAAGGCGATGGGGATCACCGCCCGCGGCGGCTGGCTCGCCGTGCAGCGGCACCTCGCCGAGGCCGGCATCGACGTCGGCGCCGACGACTTCACCGCGGTCGGCATCGGCGACATGTCCGGCGACGTCTTCGGCAACGGGATGCTGCGCTCCACCCACACGCGTCTGGTGGCCGCCTTCGACCACCGGCACATCTTCTGCGACCCCAACCCCGACGCGGCGTCGTCTTTCATTGAGCGGCAACGACTTTACGATCTTCCGGGCAGCAGCTGGGACGACTACGACCGCACCCTGATCTCCGAGGGCGGCGGCGTGTGGCCACGCTCGGCGAAGACCATCGAACTGTCCGACGCGATGCGGACCCGCCTGGGCGTCGACGCCGCCGTCCTGACGCCGCATGAACTGATCCGCGCCATCCTGCGCGCCGACGTCGACCTGCTCTGGAACGGCGGCGTCGGAACCTACGTCAAGGCGTCGACGGAGACGTCGGCCGATGCCGCCGACCCGGGCAACGAACTGGTGCGGGTGGACGCGAACACGTTGCGCGCCACCGCAATCGGCGAGGGTGGCAACCTGGGTCTGACCCAGCGAGCCCGCGTCGAATACGCGTTGGCCGGTGGCCGGTGCAACGCCGACTTCATCGACAACGCCGCCGGCGTGGCGACGTCGGATCGCGAAGTGAACATCAAGATCGCACTCGACGACGCCGTGCACGCAGGTCGGTTGACTAGGGACGAGCGCGACGACATCCTGTCCGCCGCAACCGATGAGGTGGCCCGGTCGGTGCTCGCCGACTGCGATCGGCAGACCCTTGCGCTGTCGCTCGCCGAGGATCGGTCGTCGTTCCTGCTCGGTCGCCACGCCCGGCTCATCGAGAACCTCGAAGAGACCAACGGCATCAACCGCTCGCACGAGGTGCTGCCGTCGGCCGGTGAGCTCGCGGCCCGCCAGCGAGCCGGCGCCGGACTGGTGCGGCCGGAGATCGCAGTGCTGCTCGCGATGTCGAAAAACGTTGTGCGCGATGACATCCTGGCGTCGTCGGTGCCCGACGACCCGTCGTTGGCGCCGGTGCTGCGCGACTATTTCCCGGCGTCGGTGCAGGATCGGCTGGGCGACTCGCTCGCCGATCATCGCCTCGGCCGCGAAATCATCGCGGTAACACTGGCCAACGATCTGATCGACCACGTGGGTCCGGGCTTCGTTCATCGCATCGAAAGTCGTTACGGCGTAGGCACGCCGGAGATCGTCCGGGCATACGCCGTCGTCACCCGGACCATCGGCGTCGATTCGCTGTGGGCCGACGTGCTGGCCATGCCGCACATCGACGCCGCCGATCGATTCGCGTTGCTGGCGATGCTGCAGTCGCTCATCGAGCAGGCGACCGGCTGGGTGCTGCGGCACCGGCGCCGAGGCTTCACCGTCTCGTCGGAGGTCGCGCGCATCGCACCGCAGGTCGACGCCCTGCGCGCCGCACTCCCCCGGCTAACCGGTTCACCGCGCGCCGATCGTGAGACGTTCGCCGTGCTCGGTCGCTCACTCGCGTGTGTCGCGGGCGCCGACGCGACGGGCCTGCACATCACGCAGGTCGCGCAGGCGCATCGCGAGGCTGGCGAACGACTGCGGTTGTCGTGGCTCGCGGACGCGATCGACGCCGGCTCGACGGTCGACCGCTGGGCCGCGATGGCCGCGGCCAGCCAACTCGATGAACTCCACGACCTGTGGCAGTCCCTCGCCGAGACCATGGTGACCGACAGCGCCGACGGGTCGTCGACCGATATCACCGCGCGCATCGACGAATGGATCGGCAACAACCGTACGGGCGTCGAGCGGGTGACGGGACTCATCGACGAGCTGACTCACTCCGAGCGCGTCGACGCCGCGCATGCGGTGGTGACGGTTGCGGCTCTGCGGCAGTTGGTCGGATAGGTAGCGCGGGAGAGCCGGGCCCGATGGGCTCGGCTCTCTCTGCTTGGATTCGCCGACGGCAGGCCTCTTCCGCTGGTTGAGCCTAGGTTGAACCTGGATTCACCGATGGTGGACCCTTCCGCTGGTTGAGCCGGACGAGCGCCGTGCTGAGCGAGGCGCTAGCCGAGTCGAAGTAGCGCTAGCCGAGTCCGTGTCGAAACCTCTCAGCCACAACGACTTTCGATGATGCGCGCCATGTCGGCGATGACACCCGGCAAGTGAGGCGATGTTCGATACCATCACGGTTCGACAAGTACGCTGCCATCAAATGCATTGTGGTACAGGGGTTTCGACACGCTCGTCGCTAGCGCTCCTCGCGGCTCAACCAGCAGATGGGGCCTACCGTCGGTGAATTCAGGCTCAACCAGCGGAGCGGGTGCCATGCGACACACCACTAGTCACCGCAGCTACAGCGAACTACCGCAACAACCAATCATCCCCTACCCGCGGGCGATGATCGCCAACAACAATTCCGCTCGCACTCGCGCCGACGACAGGTCGCACGACAGTACCTCTTCCGCACGCCCGATTCGGCTTCGCAGAGTGTGTCGATGCACTCCGAGCGCCGCCGCGGCCGCCTCCCATTGACCGTTCGCCTCCAAATAGGCGCGCAGCGACGGCAGCAGTTCGGTGTTGTTCGCCGAGTCGTACGCGGCCAGCGGATCGACGAGAATTCCGGCGAGATTGTCCAGCACGCGGCGCGATTCCGGCAGCGCCAACAATGTCCGGCCGACCAACGCGGCCGCTTCTTCGGGGACGCCGCTGCGGTCGGTCGACGCCGCCGTCATCCGCGCCTGCTCGACCGCCGCCTCGATGTCGCCGACGTCGTGCGGTGTACTCAGCCCGATCCGGAACCGGCGTCGAATACCGGTCGGCACCGCGTCGAACAGACGGGCCGCGAAGGCGAGATCGTCGGTACCGCGCAGCAACGCCAACAACGACGATCCGTCGCCTGCGGGCAACAGAAACGCCGGACGCCCGGCGGAATTCAGCTGTTCGTCGATGGCCTCGGCGACGGTGACCAGATCGCCGGAGCCGAGCAGCATCAAGACCTTGATCCGGCTGTGCTCGTCTGCGGCCGACTCGACCACCTCCCGCGCCAGCGACAGGTCGGTGCCCCGCGACAACAGGATCTGCAGGGCGCCGGTGTTGATCCGGTTCTGCTCCGCATGCAGGCGCAGCGGTTTCTCGAAGTCCAAGGCCAGCAACGAGTTCGCATGACCGATCAGCACCTGGTCGACGGGCCGCGGGTCGCTGCTGAACACGACCGCGAGGTACCCGTGGGTTCGACGGCCCACCCGGATCGACTGCACGACGATGACCCCCGTCGGGCCCGGGATGACGCTGCTGTCAGGCACACCGCCGGTGCGCAGCTGCGTGGTCACCAGCTCGACGACGGCGCTGCGTACGTCGTCGGGAATCGACGAGGGCGACCGCTCGATCACGTGGGCTGCCCGGTCGAGCAGCAGCACCGGGCCGCCGCATGCCGCCGAGAGTTCGCGGATCGTCGAGCCCACCCCGCCCCCGACCGCCGCCCGCGTCATCCGCGGCTGAGCGCGCGATACGGCCAGCACGGACTCGTACTGCTGCTCGGCGAGGCGGTCCATCACCGTCTTCACGACGGCGACGAACGGCGTCGGCAACGGTACCTCGAACAGCGTCAGACCGAGTTTCTCGGCCTCGTCGACCATCTCGTCGGGCACCGCGTCGTGCGACAGACCCAATCCGAAACCGATTGCCGCGGCGCCACATTCGGCGAACTCGCGCATGTAAGCTCGACGTCCCTGCGCGTCGAGCGGCAGCACGATGCCGGTGGTCAGCACCAACTCGCCACCGGAGAGCCACCGACCGGGACTCGTCAGCTCCGTGGTGACGGCGAACGTGATCTCGGCAGTTGTACCGGCGGCACCCGCGCGCAGATGCAGGCCGAGCTCCGGCTGATTGAGCAACCAGCGCACCGGAACACCCACTGCACTCCAATCTGTCGAGAATTGCTTGTCGAACTCCGACATTCTGGCAGATGCAATGGCATCGTGTGTGGAGCAGAGTGAGACGAGTCACAGGTGTGTCCGTCAGGGACGAGAGAGGAACCTCAACAGCATGGCGAATACCTTTCATCCATTGGATCCGTTGACCGCCGCGGAATTCACCGCGGTCACCGAAATCCTTCGCGATGCGCACGGTGTGACCGTGCCCGAGTGGCGCTACGCCAACATCGAGATGGCCGAGCCGTCGAAGGCTGCCATCGCGGCCTTCGACGCCGGCGGCGACACCCCCGACCGGCAGGCCGTCGTGGTCTGCTTCGAGCGGGCCACCAACTCGACACACAAGGCACTGCTGTCGTTGGCCGAATCGAAGGTGCTTTCGTTCGAACACATTCCGGACCAGCAGGCCAACTTCACCGTCGACGAGTGGGAAGAGGCCGACGCCGCGCTGCGTGCGCATCCCGATGTCATCGCGGCGCTCGCCGCACGGGGCGTCACCGACATGGATCTGGTGTTCATGGACACCTGGACCTACGGCGATGTGTTGATTCCCGAGCAGTACAAGGGCCGTCGGGTCGGCTGGTCGGACACCTGGGTCCGCTCGGGTCCGGGGAAGAACCCGTATGCGGGACCGGTCAACGGCTTTCACTGCGTCATCGACCTGAACAGCATGGAGCTGCTGGAGATCGAGGACACCTTCACCGTGGATCGTCCCGAGGTGATGGGCGAGTACGTGCCGCGGTACGTACCCGAACGCATCCGCAATTCCAGCACTCGCGAACCGCTCAAACCGCTCGACATCACACAGCCCGAAGGGCCGTCGTTCACTCTCGAGGGAAACAAGCTCGAGTGGCAGAATTGGTCGCTGCGAGTGGGTTTCAACTACCGCGAGGGCATGACGATCCATGCCATCAGCTACAACGACCACGGCAAGGTCCGCCCCATCGCGCACCGGCTGTCCTTCGCCGAGATGATGGTCCCCTACCGCGACCATTGCGAAGATCATTACCGCCGAACGGCTTTCGACATCGGCGAGTGGGGCATCGGCTTCATGACGACGTCCCTGGAGCTCGGCTGCGACTGTCTGGGCGAGATCCGCTACCTCGACGCCACGCTGCACGACAGCAAGGGCGAGCCGTACGAGATCAAGAATGCGATCTGCATCCACGAAGAAGACAACGCGGTGCTGTGGAAGCACGTCGACCACGACGAGGCCGAGGTGCGCCGTATGCGCCGACTCACCGTCTCGTCGCATGTCACGGTCGCCAACTACGAATACCTCGTGTACTGGCGCTTCTACCAGGACGGCAACATCGAATGTGAGGTCCGCGCAACGGGAATCATGGTCGTCAGCCACTTCCCCGAAGGCGGCGAGCACCCGCACGGCTCACTCGTCGACCAGCGGACCTATGCGCCGTTCCATCAGCACTTCCTCGTCGCCCGAATGGATCTGGACGTCGACGGTACCGAGAACACCGTCTACGCAACCGAGACCGAGATGGTGCCCGTCGGTCCCGACAACCCCTACGGCCTCTCGCTGCGGCAGGTGAACACTCCGCTGCGCACCGAGGACGAAGGCAAGCAGGACATGAACTACGCGACCCAGCGCGCATGGAAGGTCGTCAACGAGAACACCACCAACGGGCTGGGAACCCACCCGTCGTACAAGCTGGTGCCCGGCGGCGCGTTCCCCGCGATGTTCCCGCCGGACTCCCCGATCCTCGCGCGCTGCCGGGCCATCGAACACACGCTCTGGGTGACTCCCAATTCGCCCGACGAGCGTTGGCCCGCAGGCGAATTCGTCAATCAGAGCAGCGTCGACCACGGCCTGCCGGAGTGGACCGCGGGCAACCGCTCGATCGACAACACCGACGTCGTACTGTGGTACGTGTTCGGCATTCACCACATCACCCGTCCGGAAGACTGGCCGATCATGCCGGTCGACGTCGTCAACTTCTGGCTCAAGCCCGTCGGATTCTTCGACCGCAATCCCGCGCTCGACGTCGAACCCGCGCCGCCCGCAGCCTGCCATCATCACAACTGAAATCGGAGTTCATCGATGAAAATCCTCGTCGCATACCTCGCCACCAGCGGTGGCGCCGATGCGGTCGTCCTCGGCGCCCGACTGGCCCGGACCCTCGGTACCGAGCTGGAGATCGCCATGGTCCTCCCGCCGGAAAAGATCGTGCCCCTCGCGCCTACCGGTGACTTCGAATCGGTGCTGGCCAAGCAGGCGGCCGAATGGCTCGCCGAGGCAACCAAATTGGTCGCCGACGACATCACCGTCTCGACCTCGATCAGCTACGCCGAGTCGTCCGCCGAGGGCATCATCGAGGCGGCTGAGCGCATCAACGCCGAGGCGATCGTCGTGGGCGGCGGCGGTGGCGGTCTGGTCGGCTCGCACTCACTCGGCTCGGTCGTCAACGAGTTGCTGCACTCCTCGCCGATCCCAATCGTGTTGGCGCCGCGGGGAACCCGGCACTCGGCCATCGATCGGGTACGCGAGGTCACCTGTGCCGTCGGCGACCGGCCCGGTGCAGATCTGCTGCTGTCCACGGCGGTTCGCGCCGCCGGAGCCGCCGGGACACCGTTGCGACTGGTGTCGCTCGTCGCGCTCGATTCCGTCGGCGACGGACACAAGTCCGACGAGGCGGCACTCGAAGAGGCGCGCGTGCACGCCAACGAGACCGTCGAGCAGGTCAAGTCGAAACTGCCCGCCGACGTCGAAGTGAGTTGGTCGGTCGTCGACGGGCCGAGCGTCGAGGCCGCGGTGAACAAGCTGGAGTGGCACGACGGCGACGTGATCATGGTCGGCTCGAGCCGACTCGGACAGGCACGACGACTGTTCCTCGGTTCGACCGCCGCGAAGATGCTGCGCGTGCTCCAGGTTCCGATGGTCGTGGTGCCGCGAGAAGAATCGTAGTCTGCCGAATTGTCCTGACGATGGCCGTCGTCGGGGAACGCACCCGCGTTTCCCGACGGCGGCCACCGTCGTCTCCAGGCGGGAAATGTTCCGTCCAGCGACCCGAAAATGGCCGTTCACCAGCAATTATCGACCCTTCTGCCGAAATGGCGTGTCTGCGGTCACACAACTAGACAGACTGGTGGTGGAAACCGTCTCGGATTTGGAAAAGACTTCTCCACAACCACTTTCGCACGATTTGGGAGTATCCATGAGCAACATCACCTACCGCCTGGAACAGAAGCGCAATCTCGTCACCGAGCTTCCCGGCCCGCGTTCCAGTGAACTCACCGCACGCCGCAAGGCCGCCGTCGCCGCGGGTGTGGGATCGTCGGTTCCCGTCTACGCCACCGACGCCGACGGCGGCATCATCGTCGACGTCGACGGCAACTCGCTGATCGATCTCGGCTCGGGCATCGCGGTGACCAGCGTCGGCGCCTCCGACCCCCGCGTCGCCGCCGCCGTCGCCGAGCAGGCCGCCCACTTCACGCACACCTGCTTCATGGTGACCCCCTACGAGGGTTACGTCGCCGTCGCCGAGAAGCTGGCCGAGCTGACCCCGGGCGACTACGAGAAGCGCAGCGTCCTGTTCAATTCCGGCGCCGAAGCCGTCGAGAACGCGGTGAAGGTCGCCCGCCTGGCCACCGGCCGCAACGCCGTCGTCGCCTTCGACCACGCCTACCACGGCCGCACCAACCTCACCATGGCGCTGACCGCCAAGAACATGCCGTACAAGGCCCACTTCGGTCCGTTCGCCCCCGAGGTGTACCGGATGCCGATGAGCTACCCCTACCGCGACGAGGCTGGCATCACCGGCGAGCAGGCCGCGCAGCGCGCCATCACGATGATCGAAAAGCAGATCGGCGCAGACCAATTGGCCGCGATCATCATCGAACCGATCCAGGGCGAGGGCGGCTTCATCGTGCCCGCACCGGGCTTCCTGCCGACTCTGGTCGCCTGGGCCAAGGCCAACGACGTCGTGTTCATCGCCGACGAAGTGCAGACCGGTTTCGCCCGCACGGGCCAGTGGTTCGCCTGTGAGGACGAGGGCATCGTGCCCGATATCATCACCATGGCCAAGGGCATCGCCGGCGGCCTGCCGCTGTCCGCGATCACCGGCCGCGCCGACCTGCTCGACAAGGTCCACGCCGGCGGCCTCGGCGGCACCTACGGCGGCAACCCGATCGCCTGTGCCGGTGCACTCGCCGCACTCGACTCGATGGTCGAATACGACCTGCGCGAGCGGGCCCGCAACATCGGCGACAAGGCTTTGACCCGCCTGCGCGCGCTGGCCGCCGACGTCGACGTGATCGGCGATGTGCGTGGCCGCGGCGCGATGCTGGCCATTGAGATCGTCAAGCCGGGCACCGACACCCCCGACCCCGACCTCACCAAGGCCATCGCGGCGCGTGCCCTCGAGCAGGGCGTCATCATCCTCACCTGCGGCACCTACGGCAACGTCGTGCGACTGCTGCCGCCGCTGGTGATCGACGACGAACTGCTCGACGACGGCCTGACCGTCCTCGAAGACGCCATCCGCACCGCTCGCTGACCTGACGATCTCGTCCGAAAGGAACTCCTCGATGACCAAGTTCGACGACCTGCTCGCAACCGTGCCGACCGGCCTGTGGATCGACGGCGGAGCCCGAGAGGCCAACTCCGGCAGTCGATTCGACGTCGTGAATCCCGCCACCGGCGAGGTGCTGACGTCGGTCGCCGACGCCGGCGTCGACGATGCGCAAGCCGCCCTCGGCTCGGCCGCGGCCGTCCAGAAGTCGTGGGCCGCCACGCCGCCGCGGGAGCGCTCGATCATCCTTCGTCGGGCCTGGGAGCTCGTCGTCGAACGCACCGACGACTTCGCCCTGCTGATGACCATCGAGATGGGCAAGACACTCGCCGAGAGCCGCGGCGAGGTGGCCTACGGTGCGGAGTTCCTGCGCTGGTTCGCCGAAGAGGCGGTCCGCGTCGGCGGGCGTACCGCTACGGCGCCGTCGGGCAACGGCCGAATCCTGGTCACCAAGGAGCCGGTCGGACCGTGCCTGGCGATCACCCCGTGGAACTTCCCGCTCGCGATGGGCACCCGCAAGATCGGGCCCGCCCTCGCCGCCGGCTGCACGATGATCGTCAAGCCGGCCGAAGACACCCCGCTCACCATGCTGCTGCTGGCACAGGTCTTCGCCGACGCCGGGCTGCCCGCCGGTGCGCTGTCGGTCCTGCCGACCCTGCAGGCCCCGACTGTCGTCGCGGCGCTGATGAAGGACAGCCGGCTGCGCAAAGTGTCGTTCACCGGTTCCACCGGCGTCGGCAAGAAGCTCATCGAGCAGTCCGCCGACCAGGTGTTGCGGACCTCGATGGAGCTCGGCGGCAACGCTCCGTTCATCGTCTTCGACGACGCCGATATCGACGCAGCCGTCGACGGTGCGATGGCAGCGAAGATGCGCAACGGCGGCGAGGCCTGCACCGCGGCCAATCGCCTGCTGGTGCACAACCCCGTCCGGGAAGAGTTCACCAAGGCGCTCACGGCACGCATCGCCGCCACCAAGGTCGGCCCCGGCTACGAGGAGGGCGTCGCGCTCGGTCCGCTGATCAACGCCAAGCAGCGCAATTCCGTTGCCGCACTTGTCGATGAGGCGATCACCGCCGGAGCCCGCGTGCACACCGGCGGATCGAAGGTCGACGGCGACGGATTCTTCTTCGAGCCGACCGTCATCGACGAGGTCCCGTCCGGATCGCGCATTCTGACCGAGGAGATCTTCGGTCCGGTCGCCGTCATCACCGGCTTCGACACCGAGGAGGAAGCGATCGAACGCGCCAACTCCACCGAGTACGGACTGGCCGCGTATTTCTACTCGCGCAGCCTCGATCGCGCCCTGCGGGTGTCGGCTGCTCTCGAATCGGGCATGGTGGGCGTCAATCGCGGCGTAATCTCTGACCCGGCCGCCCCGTTCGGCGGTGTCAAGCAGTCCGGTCTCGGCAGCGAAGGCGGAAGTGAGGGCATCGACGAATACCTCAACACCAAGTACATCGCCTTGACGCCGTAGGAGGCGAAGCCCCAACGGCGCCAGCCGTTTTCAAAAAAGCATTTCGACACGAAACCTGACCAGATCACGCGCACGAAACCGACGTCCGCAGCACCGACCGCGCTCCCCATTTCCCTTCTCCTATTGGAGTCCTCATGGCTACACAACCGGCAGCACAGTCGGAAGTATCCTCAAAAGGCTTGGCTACCAACAAGGTCGGTGTTCTCTCCGGCGCCATTCTCGGTGTGTCGTCGGTAGCTCCCGGCTACACGCTGACCGCGAGTATCGGTCTGATCGTCGCGGCAGTCGGCCTGAAGATGCCCGCCATCTTCATCGCCGGCTTCATCCCGATGTTCCTGACGGCCTACGCCTACCGGGAACTCAACTCCGACACCACCGACTCCGGTGCGTCGTTCACCTGGTCCACCAAGGCTTTCGGGCCGTACGTCGGCTGGATGTGCGGCTGGGGAATGGTGATCGCCACCATCATCGTGCTGTCCAACCTCGCCGCGGTCGGCGTGCAGTTCCTCTATCTGACCGTGGCGCGGATAGCCGACAACCCGAGCATCGCTGATCTGGGTACGTCGAACAAACTCACCAACATCGGCACCACGGTCATTCTGATCGCGATAGCCACCTACATATCGATGCGCGGCATCACCACCAGCGAGCGGCTGCAGTACTTCCTGGTCGGCTTCCAGATGATCGTGCTGGTCATCTTCGCGGTGCTCGCATTCGCGAAATCCGGCGGGCACGTCGGCCACCTGAGTTTCAGTTGGAGCTGGTTCAATCCGTTCGGGGACACCGGCATCAAGGATCCGGCCGTGATGTCGATGGCAGCGTTCGCGGTCGGACTGACCGGTTCGATCTTCGCCTTCTGGGGCTGGGACACCTGCCTGACCCTCGGCGAGGAGTGCAAGGACCCCGAGCGCACCCCCGGCCGTGCCGGACTGCTGTGCGTGATGACAATCCTGGGCACCTACCTGCTCGTCTCGCTGGCCACGATGATGTTCGCGGGCGTCGGCGAAGACGGCCTGGGACTCGGCAATCCGGAGAACTCGGAGAACGTCTTCGGGTCGCTGGCCGAACCGGTGATGGGCCGTTGGGGCGGCGTGCTGCTGTTCCTCGCGATCCTCGCCTCCGCCGTCGCCAGCTTGCAGACGACCTTCCTGCCCTCGGCACGCACCATGTTGTCGATGGGCTCCTACGGCGCGTTCCCCAAGAAGTTCGCCGAGATCAGTCCCCGATTCATGTCACCGAGCTTCTCGACCCTGATCGCCGGCATCGTCACCGCCGTCTTCTACTCGATCGTCACGCTGCTGTCCGAGCGGACGTTGTCCGATACGATCGCCGCGCTCGGCATCATGATCTGCTGGTATTACGGGATCACCGCCTTCGCATGCATCTGGTACTTCCGCCAGACGCTGTTCACCAGTGCCCGCAACTTCGTCTTCCGCCTGCTCTTCCCTCTGCTCGGCGGAGCCGCGCTGCTGACCGTGTTCGTGTTGTCGGTCAAAGAGAGCCTGAATCCCGACAACGGAAGTGGCGCACAGATCTTCGGCATCGGTCTGGTGTTCTACATCGGATTCGGCATTCTGGTCTTCGGCGCCGTTCTGATGATCATCATGCGCATCGTCTCGCCGGGCTTCTTCCGGGGCGAGACACTGCGCCGGTCCACCCCCGATCCCGCCGGCCGAGCTTCGGCCACCCTCTGACACCGCACCCCAAACCCATCCAAGTCAAGACAAAGGAGTCTTTCGATGGAACTGATCACCGCGCTCACCCCGCCGACGTCGTTGGCCCGCGTCGACGCGCCGACTCGAAAGCCGTTGCGCGTAGCCCTGGTTCAGCATCGCTGGCATGCCTCGACCGAGGACCTGCTGGCTGAACTCAACGAGGGTATCGACGCCGCAGCCGAGCAGGGCGCGCAAGTCGTGTTCCTCCCCGAGATCACCCTCGTCCAATATCCCGCATTCGTCCGTGGCGGTGACAACCCCGGAGCCGACGCCGAAGATCTCGCCACCGGCCCCACCTTCACCTTCGCGCAAGCGGCCGCGAAGCGCCACGACATCCTGATCCACGCGTCGCTGTACGAGAAGAACTCCGAGGAAGCGGGCGAGACCTTCAGCGACGGCCTCGGCTACAACACCGCCATCCTGGTCGACAAGGACGGCCTCGTCGCCCGTACCCGCAAACTGCACATCCCGGTGACCGAGGGCTACTACGAGGACACCTATTTCCGGCACGGCCCGGCCAGCGAAGAGGCTTACACCGTGCACACACCCGAAGCACTCGACGGGGCGCGCATCGGCATGCCGACCTGCTGGGACGAATGGTTCCCCGAGGTCGCCCGCATGTACTCGCTCGGCGGCGCCGAGATCATCGTCTACCCCACCGCCATCGGCTCGGAGCCCGGACACCCGGAGTTCGACACCCAACCGCTGTGGCAGTCGGTCATCGTCGGCAACGGAATCGCCAACGGCACCTTCATGATCGCTCCGAACCGCTACGGCAACGAGGGAGAGATCACGTTCTACGGGTCGTCGTTCATCTCCGACCCGTATGGCCGCATCCTCGTGCAGGCGCCGCGTGACAAGTCCGCGGTGCTCGTCGCCGACCTCGACCTCGACCAGCGCAAGGACTGGCTGACGCTGTTCCCGTTCCTGATGACCCGACGCCCCGACACCTACGCTCGGCTGACCGCACCGCTCGACCGGGCCAACCCCATCGGAACCTCGGGAGCCTGAGATGACTTCCGCACAGTCTGATGTGCCCGCCTCGGCCGGGCAGTGGCGGATGCCGGCCGAACACGAGCCGCATTCGAGGACCTGGATGGCGTTCCCGGCTCCCGGCTACTCACTCGGCGACACCGAAGACGACCACCACGAAGCACGGACCGCGTGGTCGGCGGTAGCCAACGCCATCGTCGACCACGAGCCGGTCACGGTGGTCGTCGACCCGACGCAGACCGAACATGCACGTAAGTACCTGTCGGGCGCGGTGGACATCGTCGAGGCCCCCCTCAACGACGCGTGGATGCGCGACATCGGCCCGACGTTCGTCGTCGCCGACGACGGTTCGGTAGCCGGCGTCGACTGGGTGTTCAACGGATGGGGCGGGCAGGAGTGGGCCGCCTGGGATCGCGACCAGCACATCGCGCGCAACATCATCGAACGGACCGGCGTCGAGCTGATCGACTCGGATCTGGTCAACGAAGGCGGCGGAATTCAGGTCGACGGCATCGGCACGGTGCTCGTCACCGAGACCGTACAGCTCGACCCCGGCCGTAACCCGTCGTTGTCGAAGGCCGACGTCGAGGCCGAGCTCACCCGCACGCTGGGCGTGAGCACGATCATCTGGCTGCCACGCGGACTCACCCGTGACTCCGAAGAGTTCGGCACTCGCGGGCACGTCGACATCGTCGCCGCGATGCCGTCGCCCGGTACCGTGATCCTGCACGACCAGCGCAACCCTGAGCATCCGGATTATGTTGTCTCTCGACAACTTCGGGAACTCCTGACGTCGGCGACAAACGCTGCGGGCGAGCCCCTGCGAGTCATCGACGTCCCCGCGCCGGTGACCCTGACCGACGACGAGGGATTCGTCGACTACAGCTACATCAACCACTACGTCGCCAACGGCGTGGTGATCGCATGCTCGTTCGACGACGCCTCCGACGCCGAGGCCGCCGCGATCCTCGGGTCGGTGTACCCCGGCCGCGAGGTCGTCACCGTTGATGCGCGCGCCATCTTCGCGCGCGGCGGCGGCATTCACTGCATCACCCAAAATCAGCCGGCCTGACTTCGCCGGTTTCCGGTCGGCTACGTCAATGATGCTGTAGCCGACCATCCTCACTGACCGAATAGCAGTGGCTTTCGCCACTGCTATTCGTCGACCCATCAATTCAGTACGCGATCGCGTACGACTAGGAGAAGAATAATTGACCACGCTCACCCGTGACGTCGTCATCGTCGGTGCCGGCCCGTCTGGACTCACCGCAGCGTACGAACTGACCAAGGCCGGCTACTCAGTGGCAGTTCTCGAGGCACGCGGTCGCGTCGGAGGACGCACCTGGACCGACGTCATCGACGGAGCAATGCTCGAAATCGGTGGCCAATGGATCTCGCCTGATCAGACGGCACTCACCGCACTCGTCGAGGAATTGGGGCTGGAAACCTTCCAGCGCTACCGCGAGGGCAGCTCGGTCTACGTCGCCGACGGCGAGCGCACCGTATACGACGGTGACGACTTCCCCGTGTCGGAGGAAACCGTAGCCGAAATCAACCGCCTGACCGAGTTGCTCGACGATCTCGCCAAAGAGATCGGTGCCGACGAGCCGTGGGCGCATCCGCGTGCCGCCGAGCTGGACTCCATCTCGTTCCAGTCCTGGCTGCAGGAGCAGACCGACGACGCCGAAGCCGTCAACTGCATCGCCCTGTTCATCGCGGGCGGCATGCTCACCAAGCCGGCCCACTCGTTCTCCGCGCTCCAGGCGATCCTGATGGCTGCATCGGCCGGATCGTTCAGCGACCTGACCGATGAGGACTTCATCCTCGACCGGCGCGTCGTGGGAGGCATGCAGGGAGTGTCGATCGCACTCGCGGAACGCCTCGGCTACAACCTGATCCTCAACTCTCCGGTGCGCACGATCGCCTGGTCGGACCTCGGTGTCACCGTGTACGCCGACAACGACTTCATCGTCAACGCGAGCCGCGCCATCGTCGCAGTTCCGCCGAACCTGTACTCGCGTATCTCGTACTACCCGCCGCTGCCCCGCCGTCAGCACCAGATGCACCAGCATCAGTCGCTCGGCATCGTCATCAAGGTGCACGCGGTGTACGAGACGCCGTTCTGGCGCGAAGAAGGCTTGTCGGGCAGCGGATTCAGCGCGACTGAGATCGTCCAAGAGGTCTACGACAACACCAACCACGAAGACACCCGCGGTACCCTCGTCGGATTCGTGCCCGACCTCAAGGCCGACGAGATGTTCGAGCTGTCCGCTGAGGAACGCAAGGCGGCGATCCTCGAATCGATCGCCCGCTTCCTCGGACCGCAGGCACTCGAGCCGGTCGTCTACTACGAATCGGACTGGGGTTCGGAAGAGTGGACCCGCGGCGCATATGCCGCCAGCTTCGACCTGGGCGGGCTCTCGCGCTACGGCAAGGACCAGCGCACCCCCGTCGGTCCGATCCACTTCTCCTGCTCGGACATCGCCGGCATCGGCTACCAGCACGTCGACGGCGCCGTCCGCATGGGCCAGGCGACCGCGGCGGAGATCGCCGCTGTGCTCCCGGTGACCGCGATCGTGTAGCAGATTAGAAACGCCAGAAGGGCCCCCGACGATGTCGGGGGCCCTTTTGCGTTGCGCGGTGTGTTCAGAGGTGGCATCGCCGCTCGCTAAGTAGGGCGACATCCCGGCTCCCCGGTTGCCGAAGCGAGGGCGGTGACTTCCCTTGCTCCCCGAGTGCCGAGGCGAGGGCGGTGACTTTCCCTGCTCCCCGAGTGCCGAGGCGAGGGACGAGCTTCGGTGTAACGAGGGGTCTGGTGAGACGAACAACCCAACCCCACCCCGACCCTGGTCTGCCCGTCTCGGGGTGGGCGCCCGGGGTGGCAATAGTGGTGTAGCGCAGACAAAAAAAGGGGGACGCCCCGGGGACCGTTGCCGGCC
>NZ_JABBNB010000032.1 GCF_012933505.1 Gordonia asplenii | reverse complement strand
TTCCTCGCTTCGGCACTCGGGGAGCAGGGAAGGCCGTTCCTCGCTTCGGCACTCGGGCAGCGGGTGACGCTCGTTCCTCGCTTCGCCACTCCGGGAGCAGGGAAGGTCGTTCCTCGCTTCGCCACTCCGGGACCGAATGCGGTACTCCATCCCCGCACCAGCGAGGCCGACGCCACCGTCAAGTCGATGTTGAGGGAGACTGAGAGTCATGACCTTCACCGGTTTTCCCGAAGCGGCGTTCGACTTCTACGACGACCTCGAAGTCGACAACTCCAAGGTGTTCTGGGAAGCACACAAGGACATCTATCGCAGCGCCGTCCTGGAGCCGATCACTGCGCTGACCGACGAACTGGCCGACGAATTCGGCCCCGCCAAGATCTTCCGCCCGCACCGCGACGTCCGGTTCTCCAAGGACAAAACGCCTTTCAAGACGCATCAGGGGGCGTTCGTGGCCTCGGGACCGGCGACGGGCTACTACCTGCAGATCGCGGCGCCCGGTTTCCGCGTCGGCTCGGGTTTCTACGACGCTCCCGCCGAACGACTGGCGAACATCCGCAAGGCCATCGACAACAATCGGCACGGGGCGGAGCTGGCGAAGATCATCGCGTCGCTGGTTCGCGGCGGGTGGGAATTGGGCGGTACGACGCTCAAGACTGCGCCGCGCGGCTACGACGTCGACCATCCGCGGATCGAACTGTTGCGCCACAAATCGCTCAGCGTGACCCGCGACTACGGATTCGACGAGATCATTCACAGTGCGAAATTGGTCAATCGCATTCGCACCCATTGGCGGGAGACCACGCCGCTGCTGGATTGGCTCGCAGACCACGCATAACGCCCGGGTGTGACGCGAACCATGTGTACGGCTCATCGTAAGTTCAGGTGAATCACGGTCTCACCGGCCATACTTCGATGATGCGTTCACAAGCCCCCACCGCCTTCATCGCGGTCATCATCACGTTGGCGGCGTGCGCGATCGCTTTTCTCGCCTATCTCATGTGGAACAGCAAGAACGATTCGTCGAGTGCGGCGCCGGCGACGACGACGATCGTTTCGACCACCGTCGCCACCGAGACCGTCACCGAGTCACCGTCGACGGTGACCGTCACCAGCCCCTCCGACGGTGAGACCCCTACTACCGACACCACCACCGACGACACCACGACCACGTCCCGCGAAAACAACGGCAGCTACGCCGCGCCCGGCGAACCGTGTACGTCGGACGAGGCTAATGATCGGGTGAAGGTCGGTCGTCGAACATTGGTCTGCACGTACCAGGGCGAGGACGCGTCGAACCAGTATCAATGGGAGTACGCCTCCTCGAGCGACAACTGATCGCGTGACGACTTCGGAATATCCCCGGCGTCGAATGCCTTGATATTGGCCATGGCATCAACAACCACGATCCCATCCATCACGCTCAACAACGGGGTCACGATCCCGCAACTCGGCTTCGGGGTGTTCCAGATCCCGCCGTCGGAGACCAAGGCCGCCACCCTCACCGCTCTCGAACTCGGCTACCGTCACATCGACACCGCCCAGATGTACGGGAACGAAGCCGAAGTCGGACAGGCCGTCCGCGAGTCCGGCATCCCCCGCGACGAGATCTTCATCACCAGCAAGCTCAACAACAACGCTCACGCTCCCGGCGCCGACACCGCGGCCGCCGCCCAGCGCACCGTCGACGATCTCGACATCGGCCCGGTCGATCTCTACCTGATTCACTGGCCGCTGCCCGGGGTCGGGTCTTATGTCGAGACATGGAAAGTTCTAGAGCAGGCTTACCGGGACGGTAAGTTTCGCGCTATCGGCGTCTCCAACTTTCATCAGCAGCACCTGACTCGCCTGCTGGACGAGACCGACGTCGTTCCAGCGGTCAATCAGATCGAGGTGCACCCGTACCTGTCGCAGAATCCGCTGCGCCAGTTCAACTCCGAGCACCAGATCATCACCGAGGCCTGGTCGCCGATCGCCCAGGGCGCAGTCCTCGACGACCCGGCGCTCGCGCCCATCGCCGAGGAGCTGGGCCGCTCGGTCGCCCAGGTGGTGCTGCGTTGGCACATCCAGCGCGGCGACGTCGTGTTCCCGAAATCGGTGACCCGCGCCCGCATCGCGGAGAACCTCGAACTGTTCGACTTCGAACTGTCCGACGCCCAGGTGGACGTCATCGAGTCGCTCAACGCCGACCGTCGTCGGGGCCCCAACCCGGAGGAATTCAACTGGGTACCGTGAGCGGCGTCCGCGGCGATCACCGCCTGACTGATGGCTTTAGGTAGCCTGGCTCCTGTGCTTGATAGGACGAGGCCGGGGCGGCGAGAGCGGCTGGACACGGTACGTATCTGGGTCGCCGCGATCGCAATCGCCGTGGCCGGGGTGTGCTACTCGTCCTGGGTTCTCGAACACGTCTGGGCGGGCGGTCTCGACCCGATGCGCTCGTTCCTCAGCGAGCTCGACGCCGCCGGTCGGCCGCATCGTGAGGTCTACGTCGTCGGCGACGTCGTCACCGCGTGCTCGGCGATCCTGGCGATGTTCCTGCTGATGTTGCCGCGCCCGCTGGTGCGGGGATTTCCCGCGGTGACAGCCGTGGTCGCCTTCGGTTGTTTCGGTGCGTCGACGCTGGCCGACGCGTTGATGCCGATCGAGTGCGTCCCCGGCATCGACGCGAATTGCCCGTGGCAGCCCAGCGGAATGTTCCCGCAGTTGCATCACGTTCACGCGTTGACCAGCTCGCTGGCGGTGATCAGCCTGTTCGTCACGATGATCGCGGCGACCGTGACGGTGTTCCGATCCGACCGTTGGCCGGTGCTGCGCGTGGCGGGGACCGCGGTTTTGGTGGTGATCATCGGTGCCACGGCCTGGATGATGATCGCCGACAATCTCGTCGGAGACTACCGGCTGGGGTTGGCGCAGCGGATCCAAGTCGGCGGGATGTCGATGTGGATGCTGATCTGGGCAGCGGCGGTCGCGGTGTGGGCACGAGCGTCTGGCCGGTCCCGCCCGGCGTCGAAGTAGTGGCGTGTCGAGACCAATGGTATCGATATCTTGCGCGGCCCCTGCTTCGCAGCATCCCGCTGGTTGAGCGAGTCGAAGCCGAGTCGAAACCACTGCGACGCTGCGAGTTTCGTCATCGCCCGGCGGGCGGGGTTTCGACTCGCTCCGCTCGCTCAACCGGCAGAGTAACGCAACGTCATACAACTCTTTCACTGCGACTCGCCACAATAGCGGCGTGTCGCAGCTAATGGTATTGATATCTTGCGCGCACCCCGCTTCGCCGCATCCCGCCGGTTGAGCCGTGAGGAGCGTTAGCGACGAGCGTGTCGAAACCAAGGTGAGACAACAGATTTCAGTGAGTCGAGCCAGACCAGGACCGCGACATCAGCGCAACCGTCGAATGCACCTGCTGGATGCACGACCGGAGATGATCACCACGATCGAACGCGAGACAAGCGGTCGCACGTAACCTGTTGTGTCACCGTGGTTTCGACACGGCCTCGGCTAGCGCTACTTCGACTCGGCTAGCGCCTCGCTCAGCACGGCGCTCGACCTGCTCAACCAGCGAAATGGGACCACTATCGGTGGATCCAGGATCAACCAGCAGAGCAACGCAACGTCATACAACTCTTTCACTGCGACACTCCACTAGCCGGACGTCAGGCACCTGCCCAGATCCGACGCCGCCGCTACCCTCGGGAGGCATGCGGGAATCCCGGGCACAAGACCGTTCGCAGTCGTTGATCTGGATCAACGGCGCATTCGGCGCGGGCAAGACACAGACCGCCTTCGAGCTGCACAGACGGATCGACAACGGATTCGTCTCCGATCCGGAGTTGATCGGCTTCGGTATTCACCGAATGTTGCCCGCCAAGGCTCGTGGCGATTTTCAAGACCGCCCGCAGTGGCGATCGTCCGTCATCGCGACACTCGCCGACGCCGTCGAAGCTCATGACGGTCCCACTATTGTGCCGATGACGCTGGTCGACACCGACTATTTCGATGAGATCATGGACGGTCTGTCGCAGCGCGGCGTCGACGTTCGGCACTTTTCGCTGATCGCCAGTCCGGAGACGCTGCGACGTCGGTTGCGGACTCGCCTCGCGCACGGCGTCGGGCGACTGTTCGGCCGCGAGGAGACGTGGGCGATGCAGCAGATCGACCGATGTTCGACGGCGTTGTCGGACAAGCGGTTCGGAGTGCACGTGCCCACCGACGAGCGGACCGTCGACGAGGTGGTCGAGGACATCGCACAGCGAGCCGGGCTTGATTTGGTCCGACCGCGGTTGTCGTCGGTGCGGTACCAGGTTCGTCGAGTGCGAGTCGGCGTCGCGCATATCCGGTGACTGCTGTCGTCGCAGACACAGAACTCTGCAGGCCGCGACACTATCCGATGTCGGTCAATGTCCACTCGCCGCCGCCGACCAGCTGCAGCAGTTTGGTGTGGTGCTGGTCGGTGGTACTGCGGTGGCTCACCGATACGACGACGGTGTCCGGCAACTCGGTCCGCAGCAGCGAATACAGGGTGTACTCGAGCCCTTCGTCGACGGCCGACGTCGCTTCGTCCATGAACACGACCCTCGGCCTGGTCAGCAAGACACGCGCAAATGCGACGCGCTGCTGCTCTCCAGGCGACAGGACCTTCGCCCAGTCCTCTTCTTCATCCAGCCGTTCGGTCAAGTGACCCAACAGGACTCGCTGCAGCACCGCCTTCAGCTCGTCGTCGGACACGGCATCGGGCCGGGCCGGATATGCGACGACGGTCCGCAAGTCCCCCAACGGGATGTAGGGAACTTGCGATAGAAACAGCGTGTCGGTCCCAGACGGCCGAACGAACTCGCCGTCGACGTAGGGCCACATGCCGGCGAGACCGCGCAGCAATGTCGTCTTGCCCGCGCCCGACCGGCCTTTGATGACGAGGGCGTCGCCGCCGCGCAACCCGAGCGAGAGGTCGTCGACCAGACGACCGCCGTCCGGGGTAGAGATGCTGACGCCGTCGAGCGTGACGGTGTTCGGTGCGACGGCCGGGGTGTCTCCGGTCCGGATCTCAGTCAGCGACCGGGAGCGGACATTGGCGTCTTCGAGCCCGTCGAGACGGATGAGCGACGCCCGATATCCGGTGAATGTCGGATAGGAGTCACGGAAGAACGACAGCGAGTCGTGCAGGTTTCCGAATGCCGACGATGTTTGTGACACATCGCCGAGTTTGATCGAGCCGGCAAAGAATCGGGGCGCCTGAACGACATACGGAACAATCACCGACGCCTGCGTTATCGAGAAGTTCCACGAGGTGAATTTCAGCGTCCGATAGACGATCTGCCAGAAGTTGCCGACAATCGCCGTGAATCGGAACATCAAACCGGACCGTTCGACGCCCTCGCCGCGATAGAAGGCGATATTCTCCGCGCCGTCGCGAATACGAATCAACGCGTAGCGGAAGTTCGCGGCGAGCCGTTCCTGAAGGAATGTCAGATAGATCAGGGGGCGACCGATCCAAAATGCGACAACCGTCGCGATCAGTACGAACGCCATGACCAGGAAGACCATCGCCCGCGGAATGTCGGTCCCGAACAGCGTCATCGGTCCGGAGAGATCCCACAGGATCTTCGTGAAGGACACCACGGTCACGATCGCGGGGATTACCCCATTCGTCGACGACCCGTTGGAACTGAAGACCAGTTGACGAGTCTGGGTGGCGACGGTTTCGATGTCTTCCTGCACGCGCTGGTCGGGGTTGTCGACCCCCGCCTGCAGCTGCGGGTCACCTTTCGAATCCGTTTGGCCGACAAAGCGATTCCGGTAGAAGGCGCGGTCACCGAGCCAGTCGGTGGTGACATGCTCGGTCATCCACGTCCGGAATTTGATCTCGAAGGCGCTGCCGACGTAGATCTCGATGAGCGTGCGCACCACATGGAGACCGGCGAGGAGAATGAACAGCCAGATGGCCCGCCAGAATGCGGTTTCGGCGATGTCGCGGGCCGCTCTATCGCCCTTCGCGAGCGCTTCGGCCCCGTTCTGCAGAGACGTATAGAGGTCGTTACTCCAATAGGAGAGCAACACGGTCAAGCGGACACCGAGCAGTGCGAGGACCAGCAGCGCGACGATGAGTCCCCACGCGAGGACCCTCGTGCGCTTGTCGGTGAAAAAGCCGCCGCCGAGTCGCCAGAATTGCTGCCCCCACGCGGTGAAACGGGCCAACAGGAACCCGATCACCAATACCCCGACGAGCGATACCGCAGACACCCACGCCATCCAGATCGACGACGCCCAGATCTCATCGCCCCAGTCGATACTGGTCTCCACGCACACTCCACTCGTCGTCGGATGCAATCGCAGCAGTCTAACCGACCGACGGTCGGCGGGCGCGTCGTGCTCCGGTAAGCCGGATAGCCCGCTCACGATGCCGCGACCACCATGAACGTCGTCAGCCGCCGGGCATCGCGACGCGGTGGAGACACACCCTCGCGACGCGCGCGCGGTCAGGCGGCCTGACACGCGGGCGGCGGGAGCACATCCGACACCGCTACGCTCGTACTATGTCTGACCTCGTCACCTATGACGTCATCAACGACGTCGCGCACGTCGTGCTCAACCGTCCCGACAAGCTGAACGCGCTGACTCTGGACATGCTCGACGACCTAGAGAAATGTGCTCACCGCGCGTCGAAGGACAAGTCGCTGCGAGCGGTGCTGCTATATGGCGCGGGCGACAGCTTCAGCGCCGGCCTGGACTTCGGGAGTACCGCGAAACAACTGATTCGGGTGGCGAAAACCTTTGTGCCACGGCCCCTTTCCGGCAACGCGAATGGATTTCAAGGCCCGGCGTGGGCATGGCGGTCGGTCCCGGTTCCGGTGATCGCGGTGGTCACCGGGCATTGCTTCGGCGGCGGACTGCAGATCGCGCTGGGCGCCGACTTCCGGATCGCCGCCTCCGATGCGAGTTTCTCGATCATGGAGTCGAAGTGGGGGCTGATCCCGGACATGTCGGCGTCGGCGAGCCTGTCTCAGCTGGTCGGTATCGACGTCGCCAAGAAACTCACCATGACCGCGGAGGTGGTCGACGCCGCGACTGCCCTGCGCATCGGTCTGGTGACCGAAGTGCACGACGATCCGCACGCCGCCGCCGATGCGCTGGTAGCGCAGATCGTGCAGCGCTCCCCCGACGCGGTGGCGTCGGCGAAGTGGCTCTTCGAGCGCACCTGGGAACACAGTTCGCGGTGGACGTTCCCGATCGAGCAGTTCCTGCAGGCGCAGTTGCTCCGCGGCAAGAATTCGACGATCGCCCGTAAGGCCGGGATGGCGCGGGCGGTCCCCGAGTTCGTCAAACGACAGTTCTGACGGCGGTCACTGCGTCGGCCGCAGGACGACGCCGGAGCGCAACGCGCTGGCGGTCACGAACTGGGTGTAGGAGCCGACCCGGACGGTGAACCCGGACTGGCCTGCCGACACCTTCGTCGCCTCGAACGGCAGGTAGCACACGTTTTCGCCGGTCTTCGACTTCACCGACCTGACCGCGTCCAGTCGGGTCGTGCCTTCCAGCGCGCCGTTCTCAGCCCAGATCCGCAGTTCCGACCCGGCCCTGATGAGCCCGTCTTGGGCGGTGCTGGTCTGGCAGCTCACCATCACCACGCCGCGCGCGGTGAACACCGACCCGGTGATGCCGCCGAGGATGACCGCGAAGATCGTCACGGCCGCCATCAACAAGCCCACCACGGAGCTGCCGATGATCACCGGCAACTTCCAGCGTTTACGCCACGTGCTCTGGGTCAGGTAGCGGCCCGGTGGCATCCACATCTGTGCTGGGGCCGCCTGATACGACGCCGGGGCATACGGTCCCCCGGGATACTGCGCGCTCTGCATCTGCGGTCCCAAGCCGGGCGCGAGCTCGCCGGGAGTTCCCGGGTACGGCGGGAGCCCCGCATTCGGCGGCTGACCCTGACCCGCCCACGCGCCCGAGGGCTGGGACGGCTGGGCCCCGACCGCTCCGAAAGCTCCGCTCGGCTGTCGCCACGGATCAACGACTGCGCCCTGCTGACGCTCCCACGGCGCGAGGTGTTGTGCCGCAACAGATTCGACGCCGGGTGCCGCGTCGCCGGCACCTGCCGCTCCGCGGGACTTCGCGACACTCACCACCTCGGTCTCGGCGGCGTCGGCTCCCGGCGCACTGTATACCTGTCCGGCGCCGCCCTCGACACGCTGCTGATCGGTCGGCTCGCGACCGGCATCCGCGGCGTCGGACCGTTCGACGCCGCGGTCGGCGTCGGACTTGTCGAAACTATCCGAACCCATCTCAGGCCTCTGTCTTCTTCGGCGGGAAGTATTTGATCAAAGCTTCTTGGACCACCGACGTCGCCAGCGATCCGTCCCGGGTGAAGAACCGCCCCGACCCGATGCCGCGCGACCCGGCCGCCGTCGGCGATTCGGTTGCGTAGAGCATCCAGTCGTCGAAACGGAACTCCCGGTGGAACCACATCGAATGGTTGACGGTCGCCGCGAACAACCGGTCGATGCCCCACGACAGTCCGTGGGTGGTGATGATCGAGTCCAGCACCGTGGTATCCGACGCGTAACACATCGCGGCGACGTGCAGAATCGGGTCGTCGGGCATTTCGGAGTGGGTCTTCATCCAGACGCGATTGCTGGTGAGCTTCTCCCCCGCCTCGCGCATCTTCCAGCTCGGGTCGTTGGCGAAGCGGATGTCGATGGGGTGCAACGCATTGACGAATGCGGCGATGCGGTCTTCGAATCCGACGAAATGTTCGCCGAGCGTCGGCAACTCCTCCGGATAGGGCACCTCGGGGATCTCGACGGCGTGGTCGAGGCCCGCGGTGTTGTCCTGGAAGGCGACGAGCATGGTGAAGATCTCGTCGTCGCCCTGGACCGCGGTCACCTGCCGATTGGCGAATGACTTACCGTCCCGAAACCGGTTCACCCGGTAGGTCATCGGCTGCTTCACGTCGCCGCCGCGGATGAAGTGCGCGTGCAGCGCGTGAATCGGCGGGTTGCCGCGGGTCAGGGTGCGGGCGGCAGCTACCACACCCTGACCGAGCAACTGTCCGCCGAACGTCCGCGCCGTCACCTGCTCGGGATGCTGACCGACGAACTCGTCCTCGTCGACACGCTCGACGTCGAGCAATTCGAGCAGTGTCGCGAGGTCTTCTGAACCGGTCTGCGTATCAGTCACGCCAACCACAGTAGGCGTAGCTCGCTGAGAACCCGCTCAGTGGTCCTGCTCGCCGATCTTGTGGATGTGGATCAGGTTGGTCGATCCGACGGTGGCCGGCGGCGCACCCGCCACGATCACCACGGTATCGCCCACTTCGAGGCGACCGATCGCGAGCAACTGCTGGTCCACCTGATCGATCATCTGATCGGTGTCGGTCACCTTGTCGACGATGAACGTCTCGGTGCCCCAGCTGAGTGCGAGCTGGCTACGCACCTCCTGAATCGGAGTGAACGCCAACAGCGGCAGCCGCGAATGCAGCCGGGCGAGGCGTCGAACGGTGTCACCGGACTGGGTGAACGCCACGAGCGCCTTCACGTCGAGCCGCTCGCCGATATCGCGGGCGGCGAACGAGATGACACCGCGCTTGGTGCGGGGCACATGGTCGAGCGGCGGGACGTCGCGCGAGCCGCTTTCGACGGCGTTGGCGATCTTGTCCATCGTCGCAACCGCCTCGATGGGGAATTTGCCGACCGACGTCTCGCCGGAGAGCATCACCGCATCGGCACCGTCGAGTACCGCGTTGGCGACGTCGGAGGCCTCGGCGCGAGTCGGCCGTGAGTTCTCGATCATCGACTCCAGCATCTGGGTCGCGACGATGACCGGCCGCGCGTTCTCGCGGGCCATCTGGATGGCGCGTTTCTGTACCAGCGGCACCTCTTCGAGCGGCAGTTCGACGCCGAGGTCGCCGCGGGCGACCATGATGGCGTCGAAGGCCAACACGATGGCCTCGAGGTTCTCGATCGCTTCGGGTTTCTCCAGCTTCGCGATCACCGGCACGCGACGCCCGACCCGATCCATCACCTCGTGCACGAGTTCGATGTCGGCGGGGCTGCGCACGAAGGACAGCGCGATCAGGTCGACGCCGAGACGCAGCGCGAACTCCAGGTCGGCGAGGTCCTTCTCGGACAGCGCCGGCACCGACACGTTCATGCCGGGCAGCGAAAGACCCTTGTTGTTGCTGACCGGGCCACCCTCGGTGACCTCACACACGACGTCGTTGCCTTCGACGGCGGTGACGGTGAGTCCGACCTTGCCGTCGTCGACGAGCAGGCGATCGCCCGGCTTGGCGTCGGTGGCCAGTTCTTTGTAGGTGGTGGACACGCGGCTGTGCGTGCCGTCGACCTCGTCGACGGTGATGCGGACCTGCTCACCGTTCTCCCACACGGTGCGATCCTGCGCGAACCGGCCGAGCCGGATCTTCGGTCCCTGCAGGTCGGCGAGGATTCCGACGGCTTTTCCGGTCGCGTCGCTGGCACGACGGACGCGGTCATACATTTCGGCGTGATCTTCGTGCTTGCCGTGGCTGAAGTTCAGCCGGGCCACGTTCATCCCGGCGTCGACGAGGTCACGTACCCGCTCATCCGTCGAGGTGGCGGGACCAAGGGTGCATACGATCTTAGTTCGACGAGTCACTAAGCCAGCTTAGTCGGAGCCACCGACACCGTGCGCGGGCATCCGCCATATGTCATCTCGGCGTCATGTGCTGTTACATGGCGCCGGTCGGCTTGTGGAGTGTCGTGCTTAAAGAGTCGTATAACCCTTTCGTTCCTCTGCCGGTTGAGCGAGCGGAGCGAGTCGAAGCGGAGCGAGTCGAAACCCCACCGGCCCGGGAATGATGAAATCTATAACTTCACAGTGGTTTCGACTCGGCTTCGCCTCGCTCAACCAGCAGGATGCGGCGAAGCAAGGTGCGCGCAAGACACCAATACCATTAGGCGCGACAATCCCCTAGTCCGTTTTCGCCGCTCCCGAATCTGCACGTTTGACGATGTTGGGGGTGATGTTGGGCTTCGACGCCGAGTTGTCCTCGTCGGCGGCTTCGCCCGCGGCGAACTGTTCTTCGGCCGCCCGAGCGAGTCGGTCGACGGACGCCTGTAGCTTGTCCGCGGTGGTCCAGCGGGCCCGTTCGAGTCGGGTCGGATCGTTGAGCCGGGTCCAGTCGTAGGTGTGCGTGACCAGAGTGTGCGTGTCGTCGACGGCGGAGAGCTGCCATCGCCACAGATGCCCGGGCGGGGTGCCGCCGAGTTCGGACGGCAGCCATGCGATGAGTTTGCCCTCGTCGAATTCGACGATGTGGTTGCGTCGCTCCTGTCCGCGGGTCAGCAGCGTCGTGAAGACATCGCCGACCTTGTGGACCCGCTGCCCCTGCGCGGCCTCCGCCAAGTTGTCGTTGCCGTCCCAACTCGGTTGCCGAGCCGGGTCGGCGATCAGGTCGAAGATCGTGGCCGCCGGAGCCGCGATCTCCCGCGTCGCCGAGACTATGCGCTCGACGTCATCGGAGGCGGAGTCGGTTGAAGAGGTGTCGGCGGGATCGGCTGTAGCGGTGTCGGCTTCTGCGGCAGGTGTGGGAGTCGATTTGGTCACGGCCGACTTGGTCACCGCGGACCTGCTCACCGCCGATCGGACCACCGCGGGAGTGACCGCGGCGGCCGCCGCCGCTGTTGTTGCCGACGCCGCCGTGGACGTCGATGTGTCAGCTTCGGTGTCGGCGACGCCTGTGTCCGCGGCGGCTGTGCCTGCCGGTGCGTCGGCGACGGCTGGGTCCACTGCAGCTGTCCCTGTCTGCGCGTCGGCGACGGCGTTGTCGGCTGCCGTCGTGCCTGTCTGCGCGTCGGCGTCGGCTGTGTCGGCTGCCGCCGTGCCTGTCGGCGAGTCGGCGGCGGCCGTGTCCGCGGCGGCTGTGCCTGTCGGCGAGTCGGCGACGGCTGCGTCCACTGCAGCTGTGCCTGCCGGCGCGTCGGCGACGGCCGTGTCCGCCGCATCTGACTCCGTGTCGTCGAGGGCTGTGTCGCCAGCGTCCGGGTCCAGCGATTCTGTGCCTGCCGAACGCTCGTCGCCGACGACAGTCGTCGCATCGGTCTCGGCGCCATCACCTGCATCGGTGGCGTCAACCGTTTCGGTATCGAAAGCAGCGCCGGTATCGAAAGCACTGTCGGCGCCGGCCCGCGCTCCGTCGTCATCCGTGTGGACCGTCGCGACATCGTCGTGCGGGTCGTCGGTCTTGGCTAGCGAGACTGCCGGGGTGGCACCCGACTGCGCGTGCGAATCCCCGGCACGGTCACGGTCGTCGCCGGTTGCGGCGTCATCGAGGTCGTCGTCATCGTCGTACGGGTCGACGTACCCGATCACGCCGTCGCCTTCGAGTTCGGCGGCGCGCCATGGCTGATACATCGTGAGCCCCAGTTCACGCCCCTTCGGCGCGAGAACGAAATAGGCTGCGGCACAAGCGAATACGATCGCAGCGGTAAACACGTTGATGCGGATGCCCAGAATCTGGGTGGCGTGGTCGGTGCGCATCAGTTCGATGCCGAACCGGCCCATGCAGTAGCCGGCCACATACAGCGCGAACAGCCGACCATGCCCGACGCGCAGATACCGGTCCACTGTCACCAGGACCAACACGACAAAGACATTCCACAGCAGCTCGTACAGGAACGTCGGATGGACCGCGGGCGCCAGCCCGGCATTGACGTGGCCGGTCGACACTCCGTCGATCACCGACGGCCCGACGACGCCGTAAGAGTTGCGTCGATCGAAGATCTCCAGCCCCCACGGCAGGGTCGTCGTGCCGCCGAACAGTTCTTGGTTGAAGTAGTTGCCGATGCGGCCGATCGCCTGCGCCAACAGGATCGCCGGCGCGATGGCGTCGCCGAACGGCCCCAGCTTGATGCCGTGGCGACGACATCCGATCCACGCTCCCAGCGCACCGAAGGCGACGGCGCCCCAGATGCCCAGTCCGCCCTCCCACACCTTGAGCGCATCGATCGGGTGTTTGACGGCGTCGGCACCGAAGTAGGTGCTCCAGTCGGTCATCACGTGGTAGATCCGGCCACCGATCAACCCGAACGGCACAGCCCACACGGCGATGTCGAGGACCTCGCCCTCCTGCCCGCCGCGCGCGATCCACCGCCGCGATCCCCACCAGCAGCCGACGATGATGCCGACGATGATGAGCAGCGCATAAGCGCGGATGGGGAATGGGCCGAGATGCCATACCCCCTGCGGCGGGCTGGGTATATAGG
Source organism: Gordonia asplenii (assembly GCF_012933505.1). Classification (GTDB taxonomy): domain Bacteria; phylum Actinomycetota; class Actinomycetes; order Mycobacteriales; family Mycobacteriaceae; genus Gordonia; species Gordonia asplenii. The sequence continues at coordinate 70,055 of NZ_JABBNB010000032.1, read as the reverse complement.
CGAGAACCGTCGTGGTGGTCACGCCTGCAACCCTAACGTGAGCGACCGACGTGACTGCGTGCATGGGTGCGTGTCGAGGTCGCGGGCCTGTGCGGGGCAGTGCACCTTGCTCACCGATCAGGTGAGAGATGTTGGCCGGGTTGGGATTTCGGCTCGCGTCACCTCGATACGACGAACTCGCAAGCTCGTTCGCCTACTCGGCGAGCGGGGGGACGGCGGCCAAGGCAGTGCCTCAATATTCCTTGCGGACGCCCTCGGCCAATTCGGCCACCAGACCCGACAATTCGTCTTGCCCCTGCGATGCCGCGGTCACCAGCGCCGAGCCGACGATCACCCCGTCGGCATACTGCGCGATCTCGGCGGCCTGCGCTCCGTCGCGCACACCGAGGCCGACGCCGATCGGGATGTCCGAGTATTCGCGCACCCGGGCACACAGTTCGGGTGCCGCATTCGACACCGCGTTACGCGCCCCGGTGACACCCATCGTCGACGCCGCGTACACGAATCCGCGGCACGAGTCGACAGTGAGTGCGATCCGCTCGGCCGTCGACGACGGAGCGACGAGGTAGATCCGATCGAGGCCGTGCGCATCCGATGCGGCGTGCCACTGCTCGCCCTCTTCGGGGATGAGGTTGGGTGTGATCAGTCCGGCACCGCCGGCCGACGCCAGGTCGCGAGCGAAGTTCTCGACGCCGTAGGCGAGCACCGGATTCCAGTAGCTCATCACCACGGCCTGGCCACCCGCGGAGGCGATCGCCTCGACTGCGGTGAACACGTCGCGCACCCGCACGCCGTTGCTCAGCGCTTCGTCGGCGGCGGCCTGAATCGTCGGGCCGTCCATCACCGGGTCCGAGTACGGCACCCCGACTTCGATGATGTCGCAGCCGGACTCGACCATCGTGCGAAACGACGTCACCGAGTCGCTGACCGTCGGATACCCCACCGGCAGGTAGCCGATCAGCGCACTGCGATCCTCGCCGCGGCACTGCGCGAAAACCGATCCGAGTTTCGACGACGGAGCAGTCTTGACGGTCATTTGCCTTCGCTTTCCGATTGCGGCCGCTCGAACAGCCCGAACCACTTGCCCGCGGTATCGACGTCTTTGTCGCCGCGGCCGGACAGGCTCACGACGATGATCGCGCCGTCGCCGAGCTCCTGGCCCAACTTCAGCGCACCGGCGACAGCGTGCGCCGACTCGATGGCCGGAATGATGCCCTCGCGGCGCGACAGCAGACTCAGTGCGTCCATCGCCTCGGTATCGGTGATCGGTTGGTATTCGGCACGGCCGATGTCTTTGAGGTAGGCGTGCTCCGGCCCGACACCCGGATAGTCCAGACCGGCCGAGATCGAATGGCTCTCGATGGTCTGACCGTCCTCATCCTGCAGCAGATACGAATACGCGCCCTGGAACGCACCCGGAGTGCCACCGGTGAACGTGGCCGCATGACGGCCGGTTTCGACGCCGTCCCCGGCCGCCTCGTATCCGACCAGACGCACCCCGGCGTCGTCGATGAACGGATGGAAGATGCCGATCGCGTTGGATCCGCCGCCCACGCAGGCGACGACGGCGTCGGGCAGTCGCCCGGCCTGTTCCTGGATCTGGACGCGCGCTTCGAGGCCGACGATGCGCTGCAGGTCGCGCACCATCATCGGGAACGGGTGCGGTCCGGCCGCGGTGCCGAAGCAGTAGTAGGTGTTGTGCGCGTTGGTGACCCAGTCGCGCATCGCCTCGTTGATGGCGTCTTTGAGGGTGGCCGAGCCGTTGTCGACGGCGATGACCGTCGCGCCGAGCAACCGCATCCGTGCGACGTTGAGCGCCTGCCGGTCGGTGTCGACGCGACCCATGTAGATGACGCACTCCAGGCCGAGCAGCGCACACGCGGTGGCGGTGGCGACGCCGTGCTGACCGGCGCCGGTCTCGGCGATGATGCGGTTCTTGCCCATCCGCACGGCGAGCAACGCCTGTCCGAGCACGTTGTTGATCTTGTGCGAACCGGTGTGATTGAGGTCTTCGCGCTTGAGGAAAATCCTTGCGCCACCGGCCAATTCGCGCAATCGCTTTGCCTCGTAGAGGGGCGACGGGCGGCCGGTGTAGTTGCGCTGCAATTGGTCGAGCTCGTTGAGGTAGTCCTCGTCGGAGCGCACCTTCTCATACGTGGTGGTGACCTCGTCGATCACCGACATCAGCGCTTCGGGCACATGCCGCCCGCCGTACACGCCGAAGTGACCGCCGGCGTCGGGTTCCACCGAGGTACGGGTGGTGAGCCCGACGCTGGCTGTAGGAAGGTTCGAATCGGGGGCGAGATCAGCAGTCATGAATCCAATTGTGTTGTCAGCGAACAGGTTTGGGGCACGACGGATGCGTACCCGCGGTCACCAGCTCCGACACCGCGGCACGCGGGTCGCCACTGGTGACGAGTCCCTCGCCGACGAGCACGGCGTCGGCGCCCGCGCCGGCGTAGGCCAGCAGATCGGCGGTGCCGCGTACGCCCGACTCGGCGATGCGGATCACTTCGGTCGGCAGCCCGGGAGCGATCCGACCGAAGCAGTCACGGTCGACGGTAAGCGTTTTGAGGTTGCGGGCGTTGACGCCGACCACCTTGGCTCCCGCCGACAGGGCGCGGTCGGCCTCTTCCTCGGTGTGCACCTCGACGAGTGCGGTCATGCCGAGCGATTCGGTGCGGTCGAGGAGGGACTCCAGCACGGTCTGTTCGAGGGCAGCGACGATCAGCAGGATGACGTCGGCGCCGTGGGCGCGGGCCTCGTGGATCTGATACGGCCCGACGATGAAGTCCTTGCGCAGTACCGGAATGTTCACCGCGGCACGCACGGCGTCGAGGTCGGCGAGCGAGCCGCGGAAACGTCGTTCCTCGGTGAGAACACTGATGATCCGGGCGCCGCCGGACTCGTAGGCCTTGGCCAACTCGGCGGGATCGCCGATGCTGGCGAGGTCGCCCTTGGAGGGGCTCGCGCGCTTCACCTCGGCGATGACCCCGATGCCGGGCAGCCGCAGCGCGGCCATCGCATCGCGGGGGGCGGGCGCCTTCGCGGCGGCGGCTTTCACGGTCGCGTAGTCGACGACGGCCTCGCGCGCGGCCACGTCAACTTTGACTCCCTCGATGATCGAGTCGAGTACGGTCTGCGTGTTCGACACTGCGACGCCCCTTCTGTTCATCCGGCGAAAACACTTCCGGCGGAGCCGATCGGTCCGCACTCTGGTCCCGGCTCCCGGTGGCTGACTACCGGTCGTATTGCCGGTTCCACAAGGGTAGACCGGTCGGCGTGGCCACGGTTCGCGGGGTCGCCGCTTGCGCCGGTGTGGCGGGTACTACACTTCTGGGTTTCTCACCGATGGCGTTTCGCAAGCGTGCCTGCGAGAGACTATTTCTCCTCGGTGGGATCCACACCGGTGTCGAGTGCGTCCCACAGCAGCCGCTCGCTCTCCGGAGCCGACGATTCGTCGTCAGTGCGCTGCTGACGTTCCCGATACTCGCGGAACGTCTTCTTCTCCAACTCGGCGCGGCGGGCAGCCGGCGAAGAGTACTTCGACGACATCGCCTCGCCATTGGCGACGCGCAGCAGCAGCACACCGCCGACGACGGCGAGCGCGGCACCGATCAGCACGACGACACCCGCCCAGCTGTTCGTCGTGACGAGCAGCAGCCGGAAACGGTAAGAGAGGTCGATCGCCTTCGCGGCGTAGGTGTCCTGGTCGCCGCCGACGAGCAACGACACCGCGGGCGACGCCGCGAGCACACCGCCGAGCGCGACGAGGATCGCGACGATCCGCAACGCCCAGCCGCGCATCGCGGCACCGGCGGCGATGGCCGCGAGCAGGACCAGCGCGAGCGGTGTCAGCCAGGGACTCCAATCCGAGCCGTGGACCTTCAGTGCCCGGATCGGTGAGAGATCATCGGTGACCGTCAGCGTCGCCCACACCATGCGCGAGGCCGCCCACAACGCCGCGGCCGCCGCGATGAGCGCGACCGCCGCGCCGGCCTGGCGGCGTCGCAGAGTCTTCTTGCCCGACTTCGGGTCGGATCGGGCGACGGTCTGGTCGGCGGCCGCGGCGTCGGGCTGCGACGGCGTCGGCTCGACGCCGCTCACGACTGCCCGACGCGGCGCATCGTCGACGCCGCGGCGATCGCGTTGAGCACGGCGGTCGCCTTGTTGCGGGCCTCGTTGTACTCGTACTCGGCTTCACTGTCGGCGACGACGCCGCCGCCGGCCTGCACGAATGCCCTGGCCGGCGCACCGTCGTCGCCGGAGCGCATCAGCGCGGTGCGGATGGCGATGGCGGTGTCGGCGTCGCCCGCGAAATCGAGGTAGCCGACGATGCCGCCGTAGAGTCCGCGTCGGGTGATCTCGTGGTCGTCGATCAATTCCATCGCACGGACCTTCGGCGCGCCGGTCAGCGTGCCTGCCGGGAAACACGCCGTCACCGCGTCGAGTGCCCGCTTGTCGTCGCGCAGTTCGCCCGACACCGTCGACACCAGGTGCATCACGTGGCTGTACCGCTCGATGTGGCGGTAGTCGCTGACGGTGACGGTTCCGGGTTTGCAGACGCGCCCGAGGTCGTTGCGGCCGAGGTCGACGAGCATGAGGTGCTCGGAGTTCTCCTTCTCGTCCTCCAGTAGCCCCTTGCCCAGTAGCTGGTCTTCTTCCTCGGTCTTGCCGCGCCAGCGCGTTCCGGCGATGGGGTGCGTGGTCGCGATGCGGTCGCTCACGGTGACCAGTGCCTCCGGGCTCGACCCGACGACGGTGTAGGCCGGCCGGTCGTCGGTCTTGGGCACCCGCAACAGATACATGTACGGGCTCGGGTTGGAGGCGCGCAGCACCCGGTAGACGTCGAGGGGGTCGGCCTCGGTGTCCATCTCGAAGCGCATCGACGGCACCACCTGGAAGGCCTCGCCGGCCTCGATCTCGCCGACCAGACTGGTGACGATCTCGCTGTACTCGGCGAGGCTGCGCTGTGCGGTGTAGTCGGGGACGGCGCGCTCGTAGGTCGACACCGTCGACGACGCCGGGGCCAACAGCGCCTCGGTCATCGCGTCGAGACGTGCGACGGCGTCGGCATACGCCTGCTCCACGCGGTCGTCGCTACCGTCCCAGTTGACGGCGTTGGCGATCAGCGTGATGGTGCCCTCGTGATGGTCGAGGGCCGCCAGGTCGGTGGCCAGCAGCATGAACAGGTCGGGCAGATGCAGGTCGTCGACGGTGTTCTCCGGCAGACGTTCGAGCCGGCGGACCATGTCGTAGGCCATGAACCCGACGAATCCGCCGGTCAGCGGAGGCATATCCGGCAGCGGGTCGGTGGCCAGAAGTTCGAGCGACTCGGCGAGCGCGGCGAGCGGATCGCCGCCGACGGGTGCGCCGGCCGGGGTGTGTCCCCACCAGCTCGCCGCGCCGTCGGTGACCGTGAGCGCAGCTGGTGATCCCGCCCCGATGAACGACCAGCGCGACCACGAGCGGCCGTTCTCCGCGGACTCCAGCAGGAAGGTGCCCGGCCGGTCGCCGGCGAGTTTGCGGTAGGCGGACAGCGGGGTTTCCGAGTCGCCGAGCACCTTGCGGGTCACCGGTACGACGCGATGGTCTTTGGCGAGCTGGAGGAAGGTCTCCAGTGATGTGGTTGCGGTGGCGTCACTCATGCCAGCGGTTCACCTCCGACGCCCCACTGCGTGCGGGGTACCTCCGTGATGGTCACCCATACCGAATCCGGATTCTTGCCGGTCGCCTTCGCGTACGCCTCGGTGACCGCGGCGATCGTCTCGCGCTTCACTCGGTCCGACAGTCCGGGCGTCTGCGAAATCTGGATCAGGGGCATGGGACTCTCCTAGTCGGCTGAAACAGTGGATTGGTGGACATCGCCGACGGCGACCTCTCCCGCTGGTTGAGCCGGGCCCGACGAGCGCAGCGAGACGCGTCGGTCCGCTGGTTGAGCCGGGCCCGACGAGCGTAGCGAGACGCGCCCGTGTCGAAACCACGGCGAGACGAGACACCAGCTGTCGCTATGCGTGTGGTGCGGTGATCTCGTCGGCTTGCGTGGTTTCGACACGGGCCTTCGCTAGCGCTCCGACCCGGCTCAACCAGCGGAGTCGACGACTCAACCAGCGAAGTGGACGACTCAACCAGCGGAGTCGACGACTCAACCAGCGAAGTGGACGGCTCAACCAGCAGGCGTTGGGGCATCAGGGATTCTCCTGGTCGGCTGGGCTGGGCGGTGTCGCTTGGTTCACGGGCAAAGCGTCGGTGTCGAAGCAACTGTGGTTGCCCGTGTGACACGCCGGCCCGATCTGGTCGACGACGAGAAGCACCGTATCGCCGTCGCAGTCGAGGCGTGCCTCCCGCACGTACTGCTCGTGGCCGCTGGTTTCACCTTTGACCCAGTACCCCTGGCGGGAGCGCGAATAGTAGGTGGCGCGGCCGGTCGCCAGCGTGCGCGCCAGCGCGACGTCGTCCATCCAGGCCTGCATGAGGACGATGCCGGTCTCGCGTTCCTGCGCGACGGCCGCGAACAGGCCGTCGGAGTTGTATTTGAGCCGGGCGGCGATGGCCGGGTCGAGGATGTCGTCGGATCCGGGGGCGCTCATCGGAGTCCGCCAGGTGCGATGCCGGTGTCGACCGCGGTCCGCACGACGATCCCGTGTGCGGCCATCGCGGCCTTGACCTGCGGAATCGTCAATTCGCCGAAGTGGAATACCGATGCCGCGAGCACGGCGTCGGCGCCTGCGTCGACGGCGGGCGCGAAGTCGTCGACCTTGCCCGCGCCGCCGCTGGCGATCACCGGAACGTCGACGGCGGCGCGCACCGCGGTGAGCATGCGGATGTCGAAGCCCGCTTTGGTGCCGTCGGCGTCCATCGAATTGAGCAGGATCTCTCCGACCCCGAGCTCCTGGCCGCGCCGTGCCCATTCGACGGCGTCGATGCCGGTCCCGCGGCGGCCACCGTGGGTGGTGACCTCCCAGCCCGACGGTGTGGGCTGCGCGCCGTCGGGAACCGTCCGGGCGTCGACCGACAGCACGATGCACTGCGAGCCGAATCGCTTGCTCATCTCCTCGAGCACCTCGGGGCGGGCGATCGCGGCAGTGTTGACGCTGACTTTGTCCGCGCCGGCGCGCAACATCACGTCGACGTCGTCGACGGTGCGGATGCCGCCGCCGACGGTCAACGGGATGAAGATCTGATCGGCGGTGCGTTTGACGACGTCGAGCATCGTCGATCGGCCCGAACTCGACGCCGTGACGTCGAGAAAGGTCAGTTCGTCGGCACCCTCGGCGTCGTAGCGGGCGGCGAGTTCGACGGGGTCGCCCGCGTCGCGGAGGTTCTCGAAGTTGACGCCCTTGACGACCCGACCGTTGTCCACGTCGAGACAAGGGATCACTCGGACGGCGACGGTCATGCTTGAGTCCTCCCGGTCGAGACGTCGAAAACAACACTGTCGAGACAAGGGATGACTCGGACGGCGACGGTCATGCTTGAGTCCTCCCGGTCGAGACGGCTGTCATTGTTCTTCCTTCCAGTTGCCCGCGATAAATTCTTCGATCAACGCGAGCAGTTGCGCGTGTAGTCCGGGGCTGCCCGCGACGATCGACGGCGAGGAGACCGACCACGGGTTGCCGTCGAGGTCGGAGATCACTCCCCCGGCGGCGCGCACGAGCAGGGCGCCCGCGGCGTTGTCCCATGGGTGGCCGCCGAAGGTGATGGCGCCACCGAACACGCCCGCGGCGGTGTAGGCGAGGTCGACGCCGGTGCTGCCGAGCATCCGGATCCGCGAGACACGCGAGCTGAGTTCGGTGAGCAGGTCGATGCGGCGGGTGCCGAAGTAGCGTCCCTTGGCCTTCGCGTTGAACGCACCATAGGCCAGCACCGACGACGCGAGATCCTCGTCGACCGGCAGCGTCGGCAGCTCCTGGCCGTTGCAGTACAGCGGCGAACCGTCGTAGGCGCAGTAGCGGCGGCCCAGCAGCGGCAGCCACGTCATCCCGATCAGCGGCTGTCCGTCGGACACCAGCGACAGCAGCATGCCGGTCAGCGGCATGCCCGACGAGTAGTTGAACGTGCCGTCGATGGGGTCGAGGACCCACACCGTCGACGATTCGACGTCGGGTCCGCCGAATTCTTCGCCGTGCACCGGCAGTCCGGTGAGCTCGGTCAGCCGACTACTGATGAGCCGTTCGAGGTCGAGGTCGACCTGGGTCGCGAAGTCGTTGCGGCCCTTGGCGACTGCACTGGGCGCGCCCAGTCCGTCGACGAAGATGTCGACGACGGAATCGAGCACCGCCGAGGCGGTCCCCATCAGTTCGGGCAGGTCGGTGCTCACGGAAGTCAGTTCGCTCCTACTGCCGCGACCGCCGCGAGGGCCTCGGGCAGGGTGAACCGGCCCGCGTAGAGCGCCTTGCCGACGATGGCCCCTTCGACGCCCACGCCGGTCAGGCCGGCGATGGCGACGAGGTCGTCGATGGCTGAGACGCCGCCGGAGGCGACGATCGGGGCGTCAGTCGCTGCGGCGACCTGTTGCAGCAGTTCGAGGTTGGGGCCGGCAAGGGTGCCGTCCTTGGACACGTCGGTGACGACATAGCGTGCGCAACCGTCATTGTTGAGGCGTTCGAGGACCTCCCAGAGGTCGCCGCCGTCGGTGACCCAGCCACGACCGCGCAGGCGGTACGAGTCGCCTTCCGCGGCGGACGAAGTCCCGGCGCCCTTTTCGACCCGTATGACGTCGAGGCCGACGGCGATGCGGTCGCCGTGCTCGGCGATGGCGCGCCTGCACCAGTCGGGGTTCTCCAGCGCGGCGGTTCCCAGGTTGACGCGGGTGCAGCCGGTCGCCAGTGCCGCGGTGAGCGAGGCGTCGTCGCGGATGCCGCCGGACAGCTCGATCTTCACCGCGGAGCTCCCCGCCCCGGCGGCCAGTTCGTTCACCACGCCGGCGAGGAGTTCGCGGTTGTCGCCCCGGCCGAAGGCGGCGTCGAGGTCGACGAGGTGGATCCACTCGGCGCCGTCGTTGCGCCAAGCGAGAGCGGCGTCGCGCGGCGAACCGTAGGAGGTCTCCGAACCCGCCGCGCCCTGGACGAGCCGCACGGCCTGGCCGTCGGCGACGTCTACCGCGGGCAGCAGTTCGAGGGTCTTGTTGTTGTCAGCCACCGTTGTTGTTTCTCTCTCGATCGGTTCGTTCACGTTGTGCGAGTTGCTCTTTGAGCTGTCGTTCGGCAGTCGCAACGATGCGTTGGGACACCAGCCCGATGGCGGCGATGATCGCGACGATCGCGACCAATGCGGCGATGAGCCCCGCGATCACCGACCACCGTGCCAGCACGAGGATGATCGGGACCGAGACGAGGAGCACCACCGCTCCCGCGCTCAGCGCGAGCAGAGCCAGCCGGACGAACGAGAACTCTTGTGGTTTCTTGCGATTCGTCCCGCCGCCGCGGCCGGCCTCACCCATCTACAGCGCCTCCAGCCAGTTCCGCAGCAACTGCGCGCCAGCGTCGCCGGACTTCTCCGGATGGAACTGCGTCGCCGACAGCGGACCGTTCTCGACCGCCGCCAGGAACCGGTCCCCGTGCGTCGCCCAGGTCAGTTTGGCCGGCGCAAGCCGCGAGTCGTCGCTGTTCCAGGCCCAGCTCTGCGCCGCGTATGAGTGCACGAAGTAGAAGCGCTCGTCGGCGTCGAATCCGCGGAACAGAACCGAATCTTGTGGTGCCTCAACGGTATTCCAGCCCATGTGCGGCAACACCGGCGCGTGCAGCTGGCTGACCTCACCGGGCCATTCGCCGCAGCCATCGGTTTCGACGCCGAATTCGACGCCCTTCTCGAACAGGATCTGCATGCCGACGCAGATCCCGAGGACCGGGCGCCCGCCGGCCAGGCGCTGTCCGATGGTGCGGTCGCCGCGCACCTCTTTGAGGCCGGCCATGCACGCCTCGTAGGCCCCGACGCCGGGGACGACGAGCCCCTCGGCGTTGAGCGCGGCATCGCGGTCACTGGTGACGGTGACGTCGGCGCCGACGCGCTCGAGGGCACGTTGCGCCGAGCGCAGATTGCCCGAGCCGTAGTCGAGGATGGTGATCTTCTTCACGCCAGTGCGCCTTTCCGGTCGGTCGACGCGTCTCGTTCAGGACCGACGAAGAGGGAGGACGGAACGTCGGGCGTCGGCCGACACGCGAGCGGAACGAGCATTTTCACTACAAGCTCCCCTTGGTCGACGGGATGCCCGTCACGCGCGGGTCCGGTTCGCATGCGGCACGCAACGCGCGGGCCACCGCCTTGTATTCCGCCTCGGTGATGTGGTGCTGGTCGCGGCCGTAGAGCACACGCACGTGCAGCGCGATGCGGGCGTTGAGCGCGAACGACTCGAAGACATGCCGGTTGATGACCGTGTTGTACGGCACCGACGGCTTACCGTTCGCGGGTGTGCCACCACCGATCGCCGCCGTGAGCAGATGATCCGGCTCGCCGACGTGCACGAAGTACGGGCGGCCGGAGACGTCGACGACCGCTTGCGCCAGGGTCTCGTCCATCGGGATCCAGGCGTCGGCGAAGCGTCGAATGCCGCGCTTGTCGCCGAGCGCCTGGCCGAAGGCCTGGCCGAGCACGATGGCGGTGTCCTCGACGGTGTGGTGCGATTCGATCTCGACGTCACCTTCGGCACGCACCGTCAAGTCGAAGCTGCCGTGCTGTCCGAACGCGGTGAGCATGTGGTCGTAGAACGCCACACCGGTGGAGATGTCGGTCTGCCCGGTGCCGTCGAGGTTGATCTCGACGGCGATCGACGATTCACGGGTGGTGCGTTCGATACGCGCGATACGCGGCTGTGTCATGACAGGCTCATTCGGTCGGTAGGTGTTGAATCGGGCCCGCTCGCGATGCTCCCGGCGCCCGCTAGTTTCTGACTGACACGCAGGAAGGCGTCGTTCTCCTCGGCTAGTCCGATCGTGACACGCAGGTGCCCGCCGATGCCGACATCGCGGATCAGCACGCCGTCGTCGAGGTAGCGCTGCCAGCTCGCGGAGGCGTCGGCGAAGTCGCCGAACAGCACGAAGTTGGCGTCGGAGTCGGCGACCCGGTAGCCCAGCGCTGCGAGTTCGGCGACCACGCGCTTGCGTTCGGCGATGATGCTCGCGACTCCGGCAAGGGTCTCGTCGGAGTGCCGCAGCGCCGCGCGCGCGGCCGCCTGGGTCACGACCGAGAGGTGGTACGGCAGGCGCACCAGCATCACGGCGTCGATGACCGCGGGTGCCGCGGCGAAATACCCGAGCCGTCCGCCGGCGAAGGCGAACGCCTTGCTCATTGTGCGCGAGACGACGACTTTGGTCGGGAACTCGTCGATCAGCTCGACGGCGCTGGGCTGCTCGGAGAACTCCCCGTAGGCCTCGTCGACGATGACGATTCCGGGTGCCGCTTGTACGATCGCCCGCAGGTCGTCGTTGGGGATCGACGCGCCGGTCGGGTTGTTCGGCGACGTCACGAATACCACATCTGGTGTGCGCGAAGCGATTTCGGCCAGGGCGAAGTCGAGGTCGATGGAGAAGTCGGCGGTGCGTTTGGTCTCCAGCCAGGTGGTGTCGATGCCCTCGGAGATGATCGGGTGCATCGAATACGACGGCACGAAGCCCAGCGCGGAACGCCCCGGCCCGCCGAAGGCCTGCAGCAACTGCTGAAGGATCTCGTTGGATCCGTTCGCGGCCCACAGATTTTCGACGCCCAGACGCACTCCCGTTGCCGTACTGAGGTATTCGGCGAGCTCGGTGCGCAGTGCGACGGCGTCACGGTCGGGGTACCGGTGCAATTGCGTTGCGGCCGAACGGATCGACTCGGCGACGTCGTCGATCAGGGCTTGACTGGGCGGGTGTGGGTTCTCGTTGGTGTTGAGCTGGTAGGGCACGTCGAGTTGCGGTGCGCCGTACGGGCTCTTGCCGCGCAGGTTGTCGCGCAACGGAAGGTCGGCGAGGGTGACACCCGCTCCGGGGACGCTCACGAGAGACCGAACTGTGCGGCGAAACGCCGTTTGACGGCGTCGCCGTGTGCGGGCAGGTCCTCGGCGTCGGCGAGCGTGATGACCGCTGCGGCAACGTCTTTCAGTGCGGCTTCGTCGTAGTCGATAACGTGGACGCCCTTCAGGAAGGTCTGCACCGACAGCCCCGACGCATGCCGCGCCGACCCCGACGTCGGGAGGACGTGGTTGGATCCGGCGCAATAGTCACCGAGACTCACCGGCGAGTACGCGCCGACGAAGATGGCGCCCGCGTTGGTGATCCGCTCAGCGACGGCGGCTGCGTCGCGAGTCTGAATCTCCAGGTGCTCGGCGGCGTAGGCATCGACGACGGCGATCCCGGCGTCGAGGTCGTCGACGAGAACGACGCCCGACTGCGCGCCGGTCAGCGCCTCGTTGACGCGTTCGGTGTGTTTGGTGACCGCCGACTGCTTCTCGACTTCGGCGTCGACGGCGTCGGCGAAGGCGGCACTGTCGGTGACGAGGACCGATGCGGCGATGACATCGTGCTCGGCCTGGCTGATGAGGTCGGCGGCGACGTGCGCGGGATCGGCGGAATCGTCGGCGAGGATGGCGATCTCGGTGGGGCCGGCCTCGGAATCGATGCCGACGACGCTGCGCACCAGACGCTTGGCGGCGGTGACGAAGATGTTGCCGGGTCCGGTGATCAGATCGACCGGGTCCAGCGTCGAACCGTCGGTGTCTTCGCCGCCGTAGGCGAGCAGCGCGATGCCCTGGGCGCCGCCTACGGCCCACACTTCGTCGACGCCGAGCAGTGCGCAGGCGGCGAGGATCGTCGGGTGCGGCCAGCCGCCGAACGCGGCCTGCGGCGGCGAGGCGACGACGAGGGAGGCGACGCCGGCCTCTTGGGCGGGCACGACGTTCATGACGACACTCGACGGGTAGACGGCGTTGCCGCCCGGCACGTACAGGCCGACGCGGCGGACCGGGATCCACTTCTCGCTGACCGCACCGCCGGGCACGACCTGGGTGCGCGTGGTGCTGCGTCGCTGGTCAGCGTGCACTTTGCGGGCACGGGAGATGGATTCGCGTAGGGCATCGGCGACGTCGGGGGCGAGGTTGTCCAGCGCGGCGGCGACGACGTCTGCGGGCACCCGCACCGACGTCGGGCGGACGTGATCGAACTTCTCGCCGTAGTCGAGCGCGGCGGAGGACCCATGGGCGGCGATGTCCTCCACGACCGGCGTCACCGTGGGCAGCACGGAATTGACATCGGTACCTCCGCGGGGCAGTGCACGCCGCAATTGCGCGAGCGTGGGTGTACTGCCTCGGAGGTCAGTGCGCGACAGCATCGCATCTCCTGAGGTTGGGTGAGTGAACACAGACCCTCCAAGGATATGCGTTGCGTCGAACGCAATTCGAATCGGCCGACGCGGTGCTTGAGCGCAGGCTTCAGTTGCTCCTCGATCAACGCCAGTACGACCGAGTAGCGGCCGAGGCGAAACGATCGGGACGCAGCGTCGCCGCGGTCATCCGGTCCGCGATCGACTCGGCGTATCCGTCCGACGTCGACGAGCGACATGCCGCCGTCCACGACTTGCCGGCGATGAGCACAAACACCGAGGATGTCGGCGACGACTGGCCGACCGTGAAGGCGCAAGCGGCTCGGGAACTCGATCGTGAGCTCAGTTGTGTAATGACCTGTTCGTCGACAGGTACGGCTGTCGTAGGCTCCCCTGTCGCACCCGGTACCGGGCGTGATTGGGTTCCGCAGGACGCTGCTCTCGCGCAACCCGACGACGTCGAGGTCGCATCGACCTCGCGGTCCCCAATCGCTGCGGTCGTGGGCACGTCGAAAGAATTGCCGTCCGGAAATGCCGGTGCGATCGACGATCCTTAGCCACAAACCGGTCCCCTCAGCGCGACGGATACTCCCCGTGTCTCGTGTCCGCTCCGCTGAGGGGGACCAGGTTGGGACTAGTGGTGTGTCGCACTTAAAGAGTTGTACGACGTTGCGTTCCTCTGCCGGTTGAGCGAGCGAAGCGAGTCGAAACCCCCGCCGGCCGGGCAACAACGAAACCCGCAGCGTCACAGTGGTTTCGACTCGGTTTCGCCTCGCTCAACCAGCAGGATGCGGCGAAGCACGGTGCGCGCAAGATATCAATACCATTAGGCACGACACGCCACTAGACGGGGATGTCGAGGCCCAGATCCAGCACCGTCACCGAGTGCGTCAACGCGCCGACCGCGAGATAATCGACGCCGGTTTTGGCGTAGTCGCGCGCGACGTCGAGGGTCAATCCGCCCGACGACTCCAATTTCGTATCGGGCGACTTCGCATTTCGACGCTGGACCGCGATCTGCGTCTGCCACAGCGGAAAGTTGTCGAGCAGCACCAGCTCGGGGTCGAGGGCGAGTACCTCGTCGAACTGCTCCAACGAATCGACCTCGACCTCGACGGGCAGCCCGGGCGCCGCCGCGCGGACCGCCCGCAGCGCCGCCGACACCGACCCGGCCGCCGCGACGTGGTTGTCCTTGATCAACGCCTCGTCGCCGAGGCCCATCCGATGGTTGACGCCGCCACCCGCGCGCACCGCGTACTTCTGCAGCAGGCGCAGCCCCGGCAGCGTCTTGCGTGAGTCGCGGATCGCTGTCCCGGTCCCCTCGACCTCGGCGACCCACGCCGCCGTCGCCGTCGCGATCCCCGACAGGTGACACAGCAAGTTGAGGGCAGTGCGCTCAGCGGTCAGCAATGAGCGGGGCGTCGCGGTGACCTCGAGTACCACGTCGCCCGGCTCGACGGTCGTTCCGTCGTCGACCGACGACACCACCGTGTAGCCGTCGCGCCCGATCACCTCGTCGAAGACGGCCAGCACCACTGGCAGCCCGGCGATCACACCGTGCTGCCGAGAAGCGATGACCGCCGTCGTGACGAGGTCGTCGGGGACCGTCGCGATGGACGTGATGTCGGGGCCGTAGCGAAGATCCTCGTCGAGGGCGAGTCGGATCAGGGCACGGGTCTCGTCGGTGACGGGGGTTTCGACTCGCTGCGCTCGCTCAACCGGCGGAGAGGCTGACCCCTGCTCACCCGGCAGAGAAGCTGACCCCTGCTCAACCGGCAGAGAAGCTGGCTGCTGCTCAACCGGCAGAGAAGTTGACCCCTGCTCACCCGGCAGAGAAGCTGACCCCTGCTCAACCGGCGGAGAAGCTGGCCGCTGATCAACCGGCAGAGAGGCCGACGTTCCCGGTTGCTCACTCACCGGAACCGGGATTCCCGATCTCGATCATCCGCTGCACGCTGGCGCGCGCCCGCTCGGCGACGTCCGGTGCGACGTCCACCTCGTCACGGCCCTCGCGCAGGCAGCGCAGCAGCGCGGCGGGGGTGATCATCTTCATGTACGGGCACGACGCGCGGTCGTTGACGGCCTGGAAGTCGACGCCGGGCGCTGCCTTGCGCAGCTGGTGCAGCATGCCGATCTCGGTGGCCACCAGCACCTGCTTGGCACCGGTCGACCGCGCGGCGTCGAGCATGCCCCCGGTGGAGAGGATCTTCACCTTGTCGGCGGGCACCGCGCCCTCGCCTGCGAGGTACAGAGCCGAAGTGGCGCAACCACATTCGGGGTGGATGAACAGGTCGGCGTCGGGGTGCGAGGCCGCCTGGTCGGCCAGTTCGTCACCGTTGATGCCGGCGTGCACATGGCATTCGCCCGCCCAGATGTGAATGTTGTCGCGACCCGTCTGGCGCTTCACGTGCGCGCCGAGGAACTGGTCGGGCAGGAACAGGACCTCGCGGTCGGGGTCGATGGATGCGACGACGTCGACGGCGTTCGACGACGTGCAGCAGATGTCGGTCAGCCCCTTCACCTCGGCGGTGGTGTTGACATACGAGACCACCACGGCGTCGGGATACTCCGCCTTCCATGCGCGCAGTTCGTCGGCGGTGATCGAGTCGGCGAGCGAGCAGCCGGCCCGCTCGTCGGGGATCATCACGCGCTTGCCGGGGCTGAGGATCTTCGCTGTCTCGGCCATGAAATGCACGCCGCAAAAGACGATTTCGTCGGAGTCGACCTCGGCCGCGATGCGCGAGAGGGCCAGTGAATCCCCCACGTGGTGGGCGATGTCCTGGATGGCCGGAAGCTGGTAATTGTGCGCGAGAATGGTCGCGTTGCGCTTCTCGGCGAGGCGCCGCACCTCGTCGGCCCACTCTTGCGTGGGTTCCACGCCGGTGTAGCCGCCGGGGGCGTCGATGATCGTCACATCGTCGATGCCGACGCCGGTGGGCGCGTCAGTGGTGATGCTCATGGTGTTCTCCTTCGTCGACTGCGCGGGCTGGCGCGATCGTCAATTTTCGACTGTCGGTCGAAAACTATCGTCATAGTAACACCGGACACATTCCTGTCCATTCCCCGTGTTCCAGATCACGCCTGACCGGGCGCCCTACACTCGACGCCATGCCGGTTCCCACAGTCGTCGAAGTGCTCAGCGCGGTGTTCCAGATCGGCCCCACCGACGAGTGCGCCGACACCTCCACCCTGCGGGTCCTACTGCGCCGAATCGACGACGCCTGGTCGCTGCCCGGCGGCGGAATCGACGCCGACGAGAAGCTCTCCGATACCGTTCGCCACCTCCTCATCGCCCAGACCGACGAACGCTCGGTGCGACACCTGGAGCAACTCGCCGTGTTCTCCGACCCGCACCGCGTCGCCGGATCGCGCACCATCGCATCGACCTACCTCGGCTTGGTTCCCAGCGATGCCCCGCCGGCCACGCCGAGCGCCGCCGCCTGGCACGACGTGAACTCATTGCCGCCATTGGCATTCGACCACGCGAAGATCGTCGACGCCGCGCGGCATCGACTCGCGGCGAAGCTCTCCTACACGAACATCGCCTTCGCGCTGGCGCCCGCCGAGTTCCCGATGTCGGAGCTGTCGGAGATCTACGGCGCCGCCCTCGGCTACCCGGTCGACACCACCAACCTGCTGCGCATCCTGTCGCGGCGCGGGGTCATCGCGGCCACCGGAACAGTCCGCCGCAACGGCCGCGGTGGCGGGCGACCGCCCGCGCTCTACCGGTTCGTCGACGCCGAGCTGCGGGTGACCGACGAGTTCGCAACCCTGCGGCCGCCGTTGTGAGAGTCGCACCTTGGCCCGAAAGCGACTTGCGCACAACGGAATTCATGGTCGACGCCGTGCTTCCGATGACAGGAGGCGGAGGAGTCGCGAGTTGCGAACGTCGAACTCGTTGATTTCGGCCAGGAGACAGCCGAGTCGCGGCGCCCCCCGCTGATTGAGCCTGGCTGAGCCGGAGTTGAACCTGGTCCATCGCGGGCAGGCCCCATCCGCTAGTTGAGCCCGGCCCGACGCGGCGTGCTGAGCGAGCGCAGCGAGTCAAAGTAAGCGCTAGCCGCGGCCGAGTTGAAACCATGGTGAGATGAGTTACCAACTGCCGCTGCGTGTTTGGTGCGATGGCGTCGTCGGCTTACGTGGTTTCGACACGGGCCTTCGCTAACGCTTCGGCCCGGCTCAACCGGCAGAGGGGTGGTCCTCGCTAACGCCCCGGCCCGGCTCAACCGGCAGAGGGGTGGGCTTCGCTTCCCGACTCAACACTGCGCTAACACCTTCCCGCCACCGTAATCCCAAATCAGTTACCGCAGCGCGAGACGACCACCGCAGTGCGACGTCGACGCCCCCGGGACAACGACACCTCGCTCCCGCTGCCCCACCCGAACGCACAAATCCGCCGACGGAATGTAAACCCGCACCGAACCCTGCCTCCGCACCCCGACGCAGACGCGAAACCTGTTGTCCCACTTAATAAGAACAACCACACTGAACCGCACCGGCCTGCCGGCCCCGTCCCGTGCACCACGACGAACTGGCAAATACCGACACCAACCTTCGACATTTCGTCGATGTTCAGCCCGCAGAGCGACTACATATCTTCATTACGTGGATCACAGAGCAGTGCGCGTAGTCGTCGCAGTCACGGTGACGGTTGCAGCGCTGGTTGTGCTGATACGGCGCACCATTCGAACCGAAGGGACAACGATGACCGAGAACACCACCGCACCTGCCACGGACGCGTCGTCGACTGAGATGACGCCGGCCTCACCCATCGCCGGCAACACGGGCAATCGCCGCCATCTCAACGGCATCGCGGAGATCCGGACCTTCTTCCGCACCAACGAGGATCCGATCTACTTCGTCGGCCCGACGTCGTTCAACCTCCTCGGTCTCGACCGGTGGGTCCGCAACTTCCACTACATCGCCTACTACGACTCCTGGGACGGGCAGCACCCGCGAGTCTTCTCGCCGGTCAACAAGCCGCCGGTGGAGTTCGAGTCGTCCGAGGAGATCAACAACTACCTGCTTCGCGACCCGGAGGTGCAGCAGTATCTTCGACGCCGCGGCGGGCGCCCGAAGGTCGCGATGGTGTTCTTCGACGAGGAGACCGAGGAGATCTGCCGTGAGCGCGGCTACGACCTGATCCTGCCGTCCCATGAACTGCGCAACCGTCTCGACTCGAAGATCGTCACCACCCAACTCGGCAACGAGGCCGGTGCGCACTCGGTGCCCAACGTCCTGGGCACCGCCGACACCTTCGCCGAGCTCATGGAACTCGCCGAGGCCAACCACCTCGGCACCGACCTCGTCGTGCAGACGCCCTACGGCGACTCCGGCAAGACCACGTTCTTCATCAAGGCCGAGGCCGACTGGGACTCCAACGCCGAGGACATCATCGGCCAAGAGCTCAAGGTGATGAAGCGGATCAACAACAAGGCGCTCGCCGTCGAGGCGTGCATCACCCGGCACGGCACCATCGTCGGACCGTTCATGACCGATCTCACCGGCTACAAGGAACTGACCCCGTACAAGGGTGGCTGGTGCGGCAACGACCTGTTCCCCGAGGCGCTGTCCGACGCCCACCGCGAGTCTGCCGTCGAGAGCGTCCGCAAGATGGGTGACCGTCTGGCGCAGGAGGGCTACCTGGGCTTCCTGGAGATCGACGTCCTGATCGACACCGACACCGACGAGGTGTACCTCGGCGAATTGAACCCGCGTATCTCGGGCGCGTCGTCGATGACGAACGTCACCGCGGGCGCCTACGCCGACGTTCCGCTGTTCCTGTTCCACCTCCTGGAGTACATGGACGTCGACTACACGATCAGCGTCGAGGAGATCAACACCCGCTGGCGGGATCTCGCGGCGGTCGACGCGTGGTCGCAGTTGATCATGAAGGAACCCAACGACGCCATCGAACGTATTCTGGCCGCCCCGCGCACGGGTACCTGGCGACTCGACGACGACGGGCAGTTCCGCTTCCAGCGGATCAGCCAGGACTGGCACGACCTCGCGGGTGAGGACGAAGCCTTCTTCCTGCGCGTCTACGGTCAGGGCGACTACCTGTTCAAGGGCGCCGACCTCGGCATCCTCGTCACCAAGGGGCGCATGCAGTCCGCAGGCGACCTGACCCCCCGGTGCCGTCGCTACATCGACGGCATCCGCCGTAACTACGTCACAGAAGCGGTACCGACGGCCCCGGCGGTGATAAACGTCGACGCGGTGAAATAGCGGGACCCACCGCGGCGCTGATCGCGCCGAACGCACGAAATGCCGACTCCAGCTGGCGCGGACTCTGAGCCGTCTGCCAGCTGGAGAATTTCACTGCGACACAGCCCGTCGTCCGATCGACGAACAACATCTGCCCGAATATGCCCAGACCGAGGATGATGTCGGCGCCGCGCGCGTCGGGCCGCAGCCAGAACTGGTTGCGGTACCACCCGCCCGGCATCGCCTCCTCGGTCCGAGTCGTGGCGAACGCATCACGCACATCCGCGTCGACCGTCCAGGTCGCACGCATGAAATCAGGAGGGATCACGTGCACTTCGTCGTCAGTCATGCTGTGCGCGAGCAGATCTCGCCGCATCCCGCCGTCCGCGAGGAGCAGCCCGAAGCGTGCGAGGTCGCGCGCGGTGACCGCCAGCCCGCCGTCGTGCAGCGGCACCCCGTGAACGTCGCACAGCATCACCGCGTCCGAGGCCGCACCCATCGGGCGCCACACGAGGTCGCCGATCAGCACGTCCATCGGCACGCCCGCCGCGCGCTCGCACACCCAGCCCAAGACGTCCGTATCGGCCGACCGGTAGACGAACTGACCCCCGGGGCCGGTACCCGGCCCGACGTTGCGCAGGAAGCCGTACAACCCGCCCGGCGCGATCGCTCCGGCCGGCGTCTGCCAGCCCAGCCAGTCGGCCATCACGGCGATGTCCGACGTCGGGTCGTGGTAGTCCTCGCGGAACGACACTCCGCTGCGCATGTCGGCGACGTCGCGCACGCGGACCCCCGCGTAACCGCTCGCCGCGAGTTCGGGAACGTAGTCGGTGACCGGCCGGCCCATGTCGAGCAGCCCGCGCCCGACGAGAATTCCGGCGACCACCCCGACGAACGACTTCGTGACCGACATCAGCGCATGCTTGCCCTCGCGCGCGCCGGGCTCGCGATACCATTCGGCGATCACGGTGTCGTCGTGGACGATGACGTAACCGTCGGTGTCGGTGGTGTTGTGCAAGACCTCGCCGACCGTCCGCGGCAGGCCGTCGGAGTCGGTGATCACCGTCGCCAGCAGCTCGGGCGAGCGGTCGCCGTCGCGCAGCACACGAGGCGCCGTCGCGCGGGCGATGGTGCGGGTCGGAAGGAAATGCTCGAGATGCCAGAACGCCCACCGATGATGAGGCGGCGTCTGCCAATTCGCTGCATTCACACCGAATGCGTCACCGGAACTCATCACGACAGACGATCGTAGAACACGTGCTCGCACCGCGGGCACGCCCGACCGACCAAACCGCGAAGAAACCAACCGAGAAGAATCACTGAGGAGCAAACACGTGTCCAGTCCCGTCGCACGGACCGACGTCGACCTGTCGAACTGGCAGGATGCCGAAAACGTGCGCTGGTCGTTCCAGCACATCGACGAACTGATGCCGACCACACCGATCATCGGAGCAGGTGGTCCGCCGCTGCCCGCATCGTCGACACCACTCGACCTGTCCGCCACCGTGGAGACCTTGAGCGGCCCCGCGTCGATCGCCGACGTGTTCGCCGGCGTGTACACCGACGGCCTGATGGTCGTGCACGACGGTGCCGTCGTACACGAGGAGTACCCCGGCGAACTGTCGCCGCTGGTGCACCATCTCGTGATGTCGGTGTCGAAGTCGATCCTCGGCGCCACCGCCGGTGTGCTGCGCGAGCAGGGTGTCCTCGACATCGACCGCCCGGTCGTCGACTACGTCCCCGAGGTCGCCTCGGGCGGCTACGCGGGCGCAACGGTCCGCAACGTCCTCGACATGCGCACCGGCGTCGCGTTCAGCGAGGAGTACACCAACCCCGACGCCGAGGTGCGCGTCGTCGAACGGTCCGCCGGTTGGGCGCCGCTGCTCGACGACGACCCCGACGGCCTGTACAGCTACATCACGACGCTGGGCAGCAGCGGACCGCACGACGGCGACTTCGTGTACCGCTCGATCGACACCGACATGCTCGGCTGGATCATCGAGCGGGCCACCGGGACGTCGACCCAGCAGTTGATCTCCGACCTCGTCTGGAAGCCGATGGGCGCCTCCGACGACGCGTTCGTGACCGTCGACGCCCACGGTGTGGCGATGCACGACGGCGGGATCTGCGCGACGCTGCGCGATCTGGCCCGCTTCGGCACGATGCTGTGCAACGACGGCGCCATCGACGGCCGCCAGGTGGTGCCGACGCGGTGGATCGACGAGTCGTTCAATCCCGGCGACGACGTCCGCGACGCGTTCGCCCGGACGTCGAACGAGCCGGTGCTGCCCGGCGGCTGGTATCGCAACCAGTTCTGGTTCGTCCGACGCGGCGAGGCGAAGATCCTGCTGTGTCTCGGCATTCACGGACAGTTGATCTACGTGCATCCGGCGGCGCGGACCGTGGTCGCGAAGTTGTCGAGCTGGCCGACGGCTCAGGACTCCACCAAACTGATCGACACCCTGCGTGCATGCGGGACCATCGCCGATCAGTTGGCTGCGCAGTAGGCGCAACTAGGACGGTGCTGACTAACGCCGAAACGTCCCTCACCCGCTGGTTGAGCCGGGACGGAGCGCAAGCGGAGTCCCGTGTCGAAACCTCGCAAGACGACGATGCCAACGAATCCAAATGCCTTGTGACAGTTGTTAATTCGACTCACCTTGGTTTCGACACGGGCGCGTCTCGCTTCGCTCGTCGGGCCCGGCTCAACCAGCGGGTGGGCGCCTCCCGTTGGATTGATCAGCTCACTACTAGCGCTCACCGCGCTCGGTTCACCACCGCGGCCACCTCGGCCCGGTCGGTGACATCGAGCTTGGTGCACGCCCGGTAAAGGTGGCCTTCGACGGTGCGCACCGACACCACCAGGCGCTCGGCGATCTCCTTGTTCGACAGTCCCGCCGCCACCAAGTTCGCGACCTCGCGTTCCCGCGCGGTCAGCGGCAGCGGGTTCGACGCCAGGGCCAGTGCGGGGGTGCGCACGCCGCCGCAGCGGCTGGCGAATCGGTCGGCGTCGGCGCCGAGCCGAACGGCGTCGCGTTTGTTGCCCGCGGCCGCGAAGACGACCGAAGCCTGCGCCGCGGCGTCGGCGGCCGACAGGATGGCCCCGACGTCGGCGAATTCGCCTGCCGCCGAAGCCAATCCGGCCGCATCGGCGTCGGCGAGCGCCTTCGCGTGCCGCGCATAGATCGGCACGAGGGATCCGTCGAGTTGCCCGGCGAGTTCGGCCAGGCGCGGCGCAACCGCACCCTCACCGAAGCGGGCGGCGGCATGAAGGGCCTCGGCTTCGACGCCGAACTGCCCACTCATGCGTGCTTGTGCGGCAGCGCGGTCCGCGACGTCCACGGCGTCGACGATGGCGCCCTCGGCCGCGGCCACCCAGGCGCGCGCCACCTCGAACTGCGGCAGGTACACCGCGACGTGGTCGCCGGTGATCTCCTCGTAGGCGCGGACGGCGGCGGTCGCCTTGTCGACGTAACCCAGCGCGGCATACGCCATGATCAGCGCCGTGCGCGCGGGGCAGCTCCACGATGCCCCGGCGCCGGTCGCCAGTGCCGCGAGCGTCTCCTCCAGCCTGGTCACCGCGTCGACGAACCGTCCCTGCGCCACCGCGACCGTTCCGTGCAGGGAGTTGGTGAGTCCCCACGCGAGATACTGTCCGACCGAGGAGAACTCGGTGGTCTCCTCGGCGCGGCGCAGTGCCTTGTCGAATTCTCCGATCAGCGTCAGAGCCTGCACCTCGCCGTGCCACACCGGGAAACGCAGCAATCCGTCGGTGTGCTCCTCGACCGAGTGCGCACGTACGGCGATATCGGCGACCCGAGTGCCCTTGCCGCCGAGGCCGAGCGCCAACCCCGCCGCATACGACGCCCACTCCACCGCCCAGGGCAGGGCGGCGCGATCGGCGAGCACCTTCTCAGCGATCGCCAGCCCGTCGGCCAGCCGGTTCTCGTGGACGGCGAGCGCTGCCGCCACCGCGTCGGCGATCTGACGCAGAATCGGGGTCTCCACTCGTGCGAATACTTTCGCCAGCTCGGCGTCGGCGGCCGCGGCGTCCCCGAGGGCGAAGAAGGTGTTGGCGACCTTGACCAGCCCCCACCGCAGGTGTTCTCCCTCGTCGAGGGCATCCGGGTCGAAACCGTTGAGTACGTCGTCGGTCTCGCGCGGCTGGCCCTGCCACAGCAGCACCCGCGCCAGGACCTCCGCCTCGGCGAGCCCGCCGCCGTTGCGGACGGCGGCCCGGGCGAAGCGTTCGGCGAGCGGGACGTCGGCGAGCCCGACGGCGTCGTTGGCCGCGGCGCGCAGCAGCCCGAGGTCGGCGGGTTGGTCGCTGTCGAGAGTCAACTCCGCGAGTCTGATCCGCTCCGGCGCCGAGGTCTGAGTGCGGGCGGCCATGGCGCGCACCAGTTTTCCGCGCAGGCGCCGCGACGCGGCCACGCCGACGCGGCGTCGGACCACCTCGCCGAACAACGGGTGATTGAAGTGCACGCTGAGGCGATCGTCGTCCTCGACGATCCGGATCAGGCCGCGTTGCTCGGCCTCGTCGAGGGCGTCGTCGCCGGCGAACTCGGCGAGGATGTCGAATTCGAGCGGCTCACAGAAGGTGAGGTAGCGCAGCGCGCCGAGCACGTCGTCGGAGAGCTGGTCGATGCGGCTCTCCAGCAGCGACGCCAACTCCGAGGTGATCGCCGCACGTCCACGCAACTGCCACACGTCGCGGGTCTGGGTGAGCGTCCCCGATTCGAGTGCCCCCTCGACGAGGTGCCGCAGGAACAGCGCGTTGCCGCCGGATGCCTGCCACATCATGTCGGCCGACAGTCCTTCCAGGCGTCCGCCGATCACCGACTCGACGAAGCTCACGCTCTGTTCCTTGGTGAACGGTTCCAGATCGAGGTGGACGAGGTGGCCGTCCTTCCACAGTGCGGTCACGGCGTCCGGGACGGACTCGCCGCTGCGCACGGTGGCGACGATGTGCACCGCGCGGTCGATGGCGAGTTGATGCAGCAGCGTCGCCGACAGGTGGTCGAGGAGATGGGCGTCGTCGACGCCGATGATGATATGCCCTTGCGCCAGAAGCGATTCCCGTGCGGCGGAGAGGAAGTTCACCGGGTCGCGCGAGGTCGCCGACCCGACGAGGTGGGCGAAGACGCCCAACGGAATGCTGCGCGCCGACTCGGTGCCCGCGACCCAGCGCACATCGGTCTGCAGCGAAGTCGTGACGCGTCGGGCGAGGGTGGTCTTGCCGACCCCGGCGTCGCCGATGAGGACCACTCCCCCGACCGTGCTGTTGGTGTCCAGCGCTGCGCGGATGGTCCCGATTTCTGACGTCCGTTCAACTACCGGCCACGTCCGGGTCATAGTGGCCGATTTTACCAATGCTCGACGCCGTGCGCTCACGTCCTTCACCGATTCCGAAGTCGTCCGTTATTGCCTGCCGCCCGTTATTCCCTACCGCCCGTTATTTCGCATTATTCGGGCCCGTCGATCTGCCATCCCCGTCGATCTGCGCGGTGAGAAGCTCGCGTAATCGACGGACTTTCGTCAGTCCGGACTCCGATCGGAGAACCGCACCGAGACCGGCCTTCAGCGACAGCGAGATCCGCTGCGCCGGATCGGTCGGCATCGCCACGATGCTCGGATGGTTCTGGGCGTCCTCGGCTGCCGCGTCGTCGACGATGGCGAGGATGCGCTCGACGGTATCCAGCCGCCCCCACAGATAGTCGTTCTCGCGCCACGCGCGCTTCAGGAAGCCGCCGAAATGAAAGAATCCCGCGCCCTGCAACTTCTGCGTGCCCGGTGCGGGCCGCAGTGCGCGGGCGGCCTCCGGCGAGAACGCCTCGACCTTCAGTGGCGAGTACATGGGAAGATTCGACAGCGCCGTGCTCGGATAGATCGTCGCGTCCCATAGCGGAAAACCGAGATAGCGGGTCAACAGCGTCTGCCGGGCCGTCGTCGGCCAGTGCGCGGTCTTCGGCACATATCTATTCCAGAGAACGTTGCTGTAGTGTCCGGGGCCGCCGCCGATGATGGTGCAGAATTGGCTGACGATGGCGGCGAATTTCGCGCTGTTTTCGGCGGCGAATCGATCAGGAATGGGAAATGATTTGGGGTCCGACGTCGGCTCGGGAAGGAAATCGAACAAATTCTGATCGTGGAGTTTTCCTACGGCATCGACGGTCACCTGCCTGATCTCGGAGAACGCGCGCCACGCTTCGCCCTTGAGATCGTCGAGCTCGGTCGCCCGCACCGGTTGAGCGGGATCGGCGTACAGATCGTTGATCGCCATCAGCACGAACTGCAGGCGGCGCTCGCGGTAGGGCATGTCCAGGTTCTTGAGTAGGGCGGCCAGTCCGCTCGGCGTCGTCGGGGACCAATCCGGTGAAGTCTTGAGCCACTCGCGCAGCGTCGTCTGGAGGAAGTCGGCAGCATTCGATCCGTCCACATAGCCGACTCGCCCGCCGATCGCCGAGGAGAGGTAGTCGACCGCCGACGTCGCCTTGAGGCGTACGTAGGTCGGGTATCCGACGCCGATCCACGCGGGAACCGATGCGTTGGTCTTGTCCGCGAATTCGGCGACGGCCGCGGGCACTCCTACCGTCGCAGTCGCAGCGGTGACGGGACTGCCATCGATCTTGGTGGGAGTCGCCGACGCTCCCCGGAACTCCACCGAGGTACCGCTGTCCTCGTTCTGGACGGTCAGCAGATCGGTTCCGACCTGTAGTCCGAGTTCGACGAGCTTGTCCCGGACCAGCCCTTCCTGCGCCTCGATGATCGCCCCGATCTGTTGGATCTCGTTGTTCATCTCGCGGATCTCGATCAGGTCGGGCAGGAACGAGTGCGATCCCTTCGCTCCGATGATCGCCTTGAAGACACCGTTGACCCACCGCGGCGCGGCGGCCGGGGCGGTCGGCGTGTTCGCGCGGGCGGGAGCCAGCAGTGCGATCCCCGGATCGGGCTCGATGTACCCGAGCCGACGCACCACCTGCGATTCTGCGGGTTTACGAGCGATCGCCGCGACGGCGTGGTCGAAGGGCGCATTGTCGAGGAGTCCGCCGTCGACGAACCACACGTCGACGGCGTCGACGCTCGTCTCGCGATAGTCGGTGGTGAAGTGGACCGTGGTGGGATCGAACACGACGTGTTGCTCGGCGAAGTCCACTTCGTCGGCGATGCTGCGCAGGCTCACCGGCGCGAACGCACCGGGAAACGACGACGTGGCGCGCGCGGCGAAGGTCAGCGCCGGGGTCCAGTCCGCGCCGAACTCGCCGGGACCCGCGGTGGCGCTGAACTTGATCGCGCGGGCGAAATCGGTTGAGCGCTGGCTGATTCCGCCCGCGCCGTCGGACATCGGGCGGTCCGCGCCGGTCAGGTCGGTGGTGGTGACATACAGGTCGAGCGAGTCGTTGTCGATGAGCAGACTGTCGCCGGCCCCGTCGTCCATCGACCGCAGCGCGTCGTAGAGCTTCCTCGCCAGGAAGGCACCCGACAACGGCGACGTTCGACGCCGCACATTGATCAACTGCCACGCCAACGACACCGCCACGCCCGGCCACAAGCCGATATGAAGGTTGGGCCGCAACAACTTTCGCAGATCGGCGTCGTTCAGCCACAGGTCGCGCAGTTTCTGCTGATCGGCGCCGCGGGCGATGGCCTTGCCCAGCACGACGCCGTTGATCCCCCCGGCCGATGTCCCGCTGATCACGTCGATCACCACTCGCAGCGGTGTCCCCTGGTCGCGGTAGGCGGCCAGCACGTCGTAGTATGCCCGCGCGGTGTCGTCGGCGTCGAACTCATTGGGCCCGCCCTTCTCCACCTGTCGCGAGGCCTCGACCAGCTTGTGCAGTTCCTTCGTCACCCCGTGCATGTAGATGGCCAGTGCCACACCGCCGTAGCAGACCACGGCCAGTCGCAGCTCGATGTGACGTTCCGGATTCTCGGACATACCTCAAGAGTGCGCGCGCGAAAGCGGAAATACACGAGTAGTGCACTACTCGTGTGATCGAAACTCATCTGCGGCGAAGTCGGGTCCACCGACGCACACGACGATCGGGCATGACACGCCCCTCTTACGGCGTCGACCGTCCGCGTGGCGCCAGTATGCGGCGTGCGCCGGCCGCGAGCGTGCCCGGGTGCGGGTCCCACACCGCGCGGTCGGTCTCCGGCCACACGTAGGTCGGAATCGATCCGGCGAGCCATCCGCTCAGCTGTGACTGCTCCAGTTCGGCCGCGGACCACGCATACAGTTCGGGCAGCCGAGGACCTATCACGCCGACGTCGAGCAGTCTCCCGAAGCCGTGCTCGTCGGCGACGTAGATCTCGACGTCGTCGCACAGTGGGTACCGGGCGGGCAGTACCCGCGAGATCGACAGGAACATTCCGGTCATCCCGAGCCGCGGGTCGCCCAGGACGGGAGCGAGCGGGGCGAGCCACGACAGGGCCAACCGTGGCGCGGACACCAATGCGTGGGCGTAGAGCACCCTCATCAGCACCAGATTGATGAAGAAGCGTTCGGAGCGGCTCTCCCGCCCCGCCAATGCTCGATTGTCCTGATAGGCGGAGACGATGCTGGCGTTGTGGGCACGGTACCAATTGCTCGCCGTGGGCTCGGCGATGAATCGCATCGACAATTCGACCGCGGCCGACGACGGCGTCCCGGGAATTCCGCGCGCCAACGCCGCCGCCTCCCAGCCATCGTGCAGCAGTCGCTCGTTGACTGCCCGCCACCACGGGCTCCCCGGAATCGTGCTCGATGTCGGGGCCAGCAGTCCACGCCGCAACTGCCACTTCATGAACGATGTCGCGGCGCGCCGGTACGGCAATCGGGGCGACGCCGGATCTGCCGTCTCGTACAGACGTCGCAGCGACCGGAGACGCCCGTGCGGATCGTCGCGCACTCTGTCGACTTCCCGCTGCGCGAACTCGGCCGCGTCGCCCACAGACATGGCACCGATTCTTTCACCCCGCGCCGTCTTTCACCTCGCGCATCCTGCACGTGCGCCGGACCGGCCCATGTGAGGCACGACGCTACTGCGCCGGCGCGGGCCCCGCGGCGACCGATTCGTCCGACAGATCGCCACGGCCCAGATCCGAGCTGCGGCTGAGCAATACCGCGCACAGATAGACGAATGCCGTCAGAAACGGTGCGATCACCAACAGCAGTCCCGGCGCGCTCACCGCTCCGGGCGTATCGGCGTCGAGCCAGATATTCGGGGCCACGGCGAATACGTCGCCAGCGTGCAAGCCGGCGATCGCGGGGGTGCGCAGATCGAAAACCCACGTACCGGTGGCCATTGCCACTGCGCCGCCGGCCAGCGCCGACCCGATCGCGAGCAGCGCGCCTTCCGGCCCGCGCCACGAGCGCGCGCCGAACCATGCGACAAACCCGACGACGGCCCCGACGGCAACCATCAGCATCGAGAACACCCCGACACCGTCGAAGTAGCGGCCGATCTGCGCGCCGGGAACGACCGCCGATCCGTCGGCGAGCACCTGCCCCTGCGGCGCCGGAGCCGCGAGCGCCCACCCGACGCCGACGATCGCGCCGAGCACGACCGCACCGCCGAGCACAATGAGTCCAGCGGTCCGCCGCGAACCGCCTGCCGGCGTCGACGACGTCATCGGTGATACAGCTCCACCGAGTCGACCTCGCCGTGGCGTGAGCAGCGGGCCCGCCAACCGTCGGGCCGCACCTGAACTACCATCCGGCGACCGCACTGCCCGCAGAATCGCGGCGGTTCCAGGCCGAGCTTCGCCGTCGTCGGGATGGCGTCGTCGCTCTGCAGGTCGATCTCGATGCCGGTGTACACCCCGAATCGGTGCGGCTCGGCGAGCGGTCCGGGTACCGTCACCTCGGTGTTCGTGGGGGTCATCGCCGCACGTCCTTTCACGCTGGGCCAGATCAGGTGCGAACCGCAGCTCGCGGATCAGATGCTGGAGTTGAGCGCCTTGATCGGCATCGACAGGTCTACCAGCAGATCGAGGTCCGCCTCGGCCGGGCGGCCCAGTGTGGTCAGGTAGTTGCCGACGATGACCGCGTTGATGCCGCCGAGGATGCCCTGCTTGGCGCCGAGGTCGCCCAGGGTGATCTCGCGGCCGCCGGCGAAGCGCAGAATGGTGCGCGGCAGCGCGAGCCGGAAGGCCGCGACCGCCTTGAGTGCCTCCGCCGCGGGCAGAACTTCCAGGTCACCGAACGGTGTGCCCGGACGCGGGTTGAGGAAGTTCAGCGGCACCTCGTCGGGCTCGAGGGCGGCGAGGTCGGCGGCGAACTCGGCGCGCTGTTCGAGGGACTCGCCCATGCCGAGGATGCCGCCGCAGCAGACCTCCATGCCCGCTTCGCGAACCATCCGCAGCGTCTCGAAGCGCTCTTCCCAGGTGTGGGTGGTGACGACGTTGGTGAAGTGCGACTTCGCGGTTTCCAAGTTGTGGTTGTAGCGGTGCACGCCCATGTCTTTGAGCTGGTCGACCTGCTCCTGGGTGAGCATGCCGAGGCTGCAGGCGATCTGGATGTCGACCTCGTTGCGGATCGCCTCGATGCCCGCGGCGACCTGGCTCATCAGCCGCTTGTCGGGACCGCGGACGGCGGCGACGATGCAGAATTCGGTTGCGCCGGTCTTCGCGGTCTGCTTGGCGGCTTCGACGAGCGACGGAATGTCGATCCAGGCGCTGCGCACGGGCGACTCGAAGAGTCCCGACTGCGAGCAGAAGTGGCAGTCCTCCGGGCAGCCGCCGGTCTTGAGCGAGATGATGCCCTCGACCTCCACCTCCGGGCCGTTCCACTTCATCCGCACGTCGTGGGCCAGCGCGAGCAGTTCGGTCAGCCGATCGTCGGACAGTTGCAGCACCTGTAGGGTCTGTTCCTTGCTGAGCCCGACGCCGCGTTCGAGCACCTGCTCGCGGGCGATCGCGAGGATGTCGTCGGCCGGGATCGTCTCGACGGGGGCGGGGATCGTCTCGACGGGGGCGTCGACGGATGCCTGGGTCACGTGAGTACTCCTTGTTGGGGGTGAAAAGTGTCGTGCGGGCTGAAGATCGAGGGATCGAACCAATCGGGGGCGCGCGCGCAGAAGTCCGCGCGGGACAGCGCGCCGACGCCGGCGGGAATCACCCCGACGACGGGTACGCCGGTCAGGGCCGGCAGGTCGTCGCGGTTACAGGTCATCGCCAGGTCGGGGGCGTCGGGCCACGATCCGATGATCAGCCCGGCCGGGGTGAGGCCACGACGGCGGATCGCCTCGACGGTGAGCTCGGTGTGGTTGAGGGTACCGAGCCCGGGCGCGACGACGATGTACACCGGGGCCGCCACGTCGGCGGCGACGTCGAGGAGCGTGTAGTCGGGGGCCAGGCGTACCAGCACGCCGCCCGCACCCTCGACCAGCACGACGTCGTGTGCGGCACCGAGCTCGTCGACGGCAGCGGCCACGACGGCTCGGTCCAGGAAGGGCAGTCCGGCTCGACGCGCGGCGGTGTCGGGGGCCAGCGGTTCGGGGTAGCGCGCGCATTCCGCGGTGGTCAGCGGTCCGGCCAGGCGGGTCACGTCGGCGAGATCGCCCGGTTCGCCCGCCCCGACGCCGGTCTGTGCGGGTTTGCAGACGGCGACGCTGCGGCCCGCCGCGCGGGCCGTCGCGGCGAGGGCTGCGGTCGCGATCGTCTTGCCGACGTCGGTCGAGGTCCCGGTGACCACCATCGTCGACGCGCTCATGCGGACATCACCTGCGCCCGAACGCGATTGACGACGTCGGCGACGTGGTCGACGGTGGCGTCGTCGAGGTCGGCGCGCGCGGTGAGACGCAGCCGCGACGTTCCCGCGGGCACCGACGGCGGCCGGAAGCAACCGACCAGCACGCCCTCGGCCCGACATCCCGCGGCGATGGCGACGGCCTGGTGCGGGTCGCCGATGATCAGTGACACCACCGCCGCGGCCGGTTCGTGGCCGCCGCACTTGGCGGCCAGTCGCGCGGCAGCGGTGCGCAGACGCTGCGGCAGTTCGGGATTCGCCCGCAGGATGCCGAGCGCGGCATGGGCCGCGCCGACGGCCGCGGGGTTGAGCCCGGTGTCGAAGATGAACGGCCGGGCACAGTCGATCAGGTGCTCGCGGACCAGTGTCGACGACGCGACCACTCCGCCCTGTGCGCCAAGCGATTTCGACATGACGGTGGTGACGATCAGACCCGGGGCACCGGCGAGTCCCAGTTCGGCGACCAGCCCCCGCCCGCCCGGTCCGCGGACCCCCAGCGCGTGCGCCTCGTCGACCAGCAACGCGGCACCGGCGGCGTGCGCGGCCGCGTAGAGCCCAGCGACGGGGGCGGGTTCGCCGTCGATGCTGTACACCGAGTCGGTGACCACCAACGCGCGGCGGAAAGCGTTGGTGCGTAAGGCTTCCGCTACCGCGTCGACGTCGCCGCGACCGACCACGACCACCTGCGCGCGAGACAGCCGACAACCGTCGATCAGCGACGCATGTGTTCCGGCGTCGCTCACGATCAGGTCGCCGCGTCCGACGAGCGCGGTGATCGCCCCGACGTTGGCGAGGTAGCCGGAGGAGAAGCACAGCGCCGCGGGCCAACCGAGGAAGTCGGCGATGTCACGTTCGAACTCGTCGTGTGCGGCGGTGGTCCCGACGACGAGTCGCGATGCCGTCGAACCCGCACCGAACCGCGCGGCCGCACGTTGTGCCGCGGCGATCACGTCCGGATGTCCCGACAGCCCGAGATAGTCGTTCGACGCGAGGTTGATCGCGGGCGAATCCGCTTGGCGCACGAGTAGTTCGCGGTGCAACCCGGCGTCGGCGCGGACCGCCGCGGCGTCGGCGAGCCACGCCAGCGGGTCGACGGTCGGAGGTGTGACAGTCGAATCCGCGACAGCCGCCTCGGACTCCGCGGCGATCGATGGTGCGATAGTCATGCGCTGACCTCCTGTAGTGCGCGAGCGGCCGACGCCGCGGCGGTGACCGCCGCCCGGACACCCGCGCAGATGACGGCGACGTCGTCGTCGGTGCACACGAACGGCGGCATCACGTAGACGAGGTCGCGGAAGGGTCGAAGCCACACGCCGGCGTCGACGGCGGCCCGGGTGGCGACGGCGATGTCGACCGGGGCGTCGAGCTGCACGACGCCGATCGCGCCGAGGACCCGCACGTCGGCGACGCCGGGCAGCGACGCCAGCGGCGTCAGGCCGTCGCGCAGGCCGGCACCGATGGCCGCGACGCGTTCGCGCCACGGCCCCGACAGCAGCAGCTCGGTGGAGGCGACGGCGATCGCACAGGCCAGCGGATTGCCCATGAACGTCGGGCCGTGCATCAGCCCGCCTGCCTCCCCCGCACTGATCACCCGTGCCACCGTCGAGGTGCACAGTGCCGCTGCGAGAGTCAGGTAGCCGCCGGTCAGCGCCTTGCCGACGCACATGATGTCGGGGACGACGCCCACGTGGTCGGCGGCGAAGAGCTCGCCGGTGCGGCCGAAGCCGGTGGCGATCTCGTCGAAGATGAGCAGCACGCCGTGCGCGTCGCAGATGCGCCGCAGCTCGGTCAGATAGCGGGGGTCGTGGAAGCGCATGCCGCCCGCGCCCTGGACGACGGGTTCGACGATGACCGCGGCCAGTTCGTCGGAGTGCGCGGCGACGGCGTCGTCGAGTTCGGCGACGTAGGCGGCGTCGAAGTCGACGGGCGGCGGCGAGACGAAGATCTGCGGAGTCAGCACGTCGGTCCACAGCGAATGCATGCCGCCCTCGGGGTCGCATACGCTCATCGGCGCGAAGGTGTCGCCGTGGTAGCCGCCGCGCCAGGTCAGCAGTTTGGTTCGACGCGGCGCGAGGCTGCGCTGGTACTGCAGTGCCATTTTGATCGCGACTTCGACCGAGACCGACCCCGAATCGCAGAGGAACACCTTGTCGAGGCCGTCGGGGGTGATCTGCACCAGCAACTCGGCCAGCCGCGCGGCCGGCTCGTGGGTCAGCCCGCCGAACATCACGTGACTCATCTTGCCGAGCTGCGCGGTGGCCGCGGCGTCGAGCACCCGATTGCGGTAGCCGTGGATGGCGGCCCACCAGGAGCTCATGCCGTCGACGAGTTCGGTGCCGTCGTCGAGGATCAGGCGCACCCCGGCCGCCTCGCGGACGATGAGCGGAGCGGACTCCGCGGGCATCGCACCGTAGGGATGCCACAGGTGCGCGGCGTCGACGGATGCGATGTCGGTCACGGGGAGTCACATCCTGTCGGTATAGTGAGACGGCACACCTGTACGGCGTACAGGCTCCTGTACACCGTACAGGTACACTGTCCTCGTGGCCAACACCCGACGTGACGTGCTCGACGCCGCCCGCGCACTACTGAACCGAACGAGCCTCGGCGATCTGTCGATGCGCAGGCTCGCGACCGACCTCGGTGTGCGCCCCAACGCCCTCTACTGGCACTTCCCCAACAAGCAGACCTTGCTCGCCGCGCTCGGCGACGACATACTGGCCGTCATCGGCACCCCCGACAGTTCGCTGACCTGGGACGATCAGCTCACCTCGCTGGCGACGTCGCTGCGCGAGGCACTGTTGTCGGTGACCGACTCCGCCGAACTCGTCTCATCCAGCTGGGCCAGCGGCCTGTCGCAGATGACCGTCGCCGACCAGATCCGCGGGGTGGCGCTGATCGGCGGCCTCGACGCCGACGACGCGCAGGCGGTCACCACCGCCGTCTGCCAGCTCACCATCGGATTGACGATCGAGGAGCAGACCCGCATCCAGATGGAGCGCCTCGGCGTCGCCGAACCGTCCGGACGCGATTTCGCCGGCGAGTTCGACGCCGCGCTGCGGGTCGTCGTCGACGGCGCGCGCCACCGCGCGTCGACCGCGGTGGGCGCGCACTGACGACAGCACCGAATGCCCGAAATCCGCCGGCCGGCACCGGCTGTTTCGGGATCTTCGGCCGGCGCCGCGCCGTGCACCGAATCGGTTTTGTCAGCCGATGCGGGTAGATTGACCAACCGATCGACCTGCCCGCGACCGCCGAGGAGAATGCCCGTTTTGGCTGCCCCCACCCGCGCTGAGCTGAACAAACCGTCGCCGTCGGCGTCGGAGGCCTCTGCCTACCGCACCGACCTCGACGGCCTGCGCGGCGTCGCGATCATGCTGGTGGCCTGCTTCCACATCTGGTTCGGTCGGGTCTCCGGTGGCGTCGACGTGTTCCTGACGCTGTCGGGTTACTTCTTCATCGGTTCGCTGCTCAAGCACGCGATCGCGAGCCAGTCCGAGATGATCGGCTTCGGCGCCACGATCAACCCGTGGCCACGGCTCAAACGCCTGCTCCGACGGCTCCTGCCGGCCCTGTTCACCGTGCTGATCGCGGTGTCGGTGCTGACCGTGCTGCTGATGCCGCAGACCCGGTGGGTCAACATCGGCCGCGAGGTGATCGCGAGTGCGCTCTACTACCAGAACTGGTATCTGGCCTTCAATTCCCAGGACTACCTGGCGGCGAGCTCCGCGAACAGTCCCCTGCAGCACATGTGGTCGATGTCGGTGCAGGGACAGTTCTTCGTCGCGACGCTGCTGATCGCACTGACCGTCGCCTGGCTGATCAAACTGGTCGCCGTGCGCTGGCCGGTCGTCGGGGACCGCAAGGTGATCACCTCGATCGTCGCCGCGGGCGTGCTCGTCGTCGCGGCGTTCTCGTTCTACTGGGCGCATATGCGCATGGGCGTCAACCAGCAGTGGAACTACTACGACACCCTCTCGCGCACCTGGGAGCCGCTAGCGGGTGGTCTGCTCGCGATCTGGATGCCGCGCTGGCGCGCACCCGTCTGGCTGCGCAACGTCGTGGGTGTGATCGCGCTGACGATGATCGTGTCGTCGGGCTGGTTGATCATGGGTGTGCAGCAGTATCCGGGCCCCCTCGCGCTCGTCCCGGTCGGCGCCACGCTGCTGCTGATCTGGTCGGGGATGTCGATCCCCGACGCCGCGGGCCAGGCCGCGCAGGCGCCGGTCAACCGGTTGCTCGCGACCAGGCAGGCGGTGTGGCTGGGGACGGTCGCCTACTCGCTGTATCTGATTCACTGGCCGCTGCTCATCTTCTATCTGCACTGGCGCGACAAGGATCACGCGAACTTCATCGAGGGAACGGTCCTGCTGATCGTTTCCACCACGCTGGCCTGGCTGACCAAGCGTTACATCGAGGATCCGCTGCGCGGCGGCGGACGGTCCAAACTCGCCGACTCGCACGCCAACCCGCGCCGCATCTCCTACACGGCGGCGGTGACGTCGGTTCTGGTGGTGCTGTCGCTCGGCACCGGCGTCGCCATCAAACTGTGGGACCGGCATGTCGCCAACATCGTCGTCGACACCACCCGCCTCGACCCGACCATCTACCCGGGCGGCCGCGCGCTGCTCGATTCGTCGATCAAGGTTCCCAACGTCGACCCGCAGCCGACGCCGCTCGCCGTCGCGCGCGACTTCCCGATGACCTCCACCGACGGCTACATGAGCAGCTTCGAGGACAACGACATCCACGTGGGCGTCTACGGTGACCGCACCGCGACGAAGACCCTCGCCCTCGCCGGTGGATCGCACGCCGAGATGTGGATCACCGCGCTCGACGCCCTCGGCAAACGCAACCACTTCAGGGTCACCACCTATCTCAAGATGGGTTGCCCGCTGTCGACCGAGCTCATCCCCAAACAGCGCGGTGTGCCCTACCCACAGTGCCACGACTGGGTGATGCGAGTCATGAAGAAGGTCATTGCCGACAAACCCGACGCCGTGTTCACCAACTCGACGCGACCCAAAGACGAGGGCATCGGCGACTGGACGCCCGACGACTACCTGCCCATCTTCGACGAGTTCGCCGCCGCGGGCATTCCGGTACTCGGCATTCGCGACACCCCGTGGCCGCGCAACGCTCAGGGACTGATCGACACGCCCAACTGCATCGCGGGTGGCGGCAACGCCCG
Organism: Gordonia asplenii; assembly: GCF_012933505.1. Taxonomy (GTDB): domain Bacteria; phylum Actinomycetota; class Actinomycetes; order Mycobacteriales; family Mycobacteriaceae; genus Gordonia; species Gordonia asplenii. The sequence continues at coordinate 33,633 of NZ_JABBNB010000032.1, read as the reverse complement.
TTCCTGCGGCAGTAATCGCCGGATCCATCTCAATCCGGTCGATCCGGCGATCGCCGCGGCCGCGACACGGCCGATGCTGCACCCGCTGGACATGTCCAACGGAGTCTGCAGCGCCGACTTCTGCCCGGCCATCGCGGGCAACATCATCGTCTACAAGGACCTTCATCACCTGAGCGCCACCTATGTGCGCAGTCTCACCGACGAACTCGGCCGACAGATGGCGGCGGCGCTGCCGTGGACGGGCGGAACCGGTCAGAGGTAGCGGAGCACACACCGAACACTCCCGACACAGCCATCCCGAATCCGGCTCTTTGCGAGCCCTCCCATTAGGGTCGTCATATGCAAAATGCGGTGAACATTCCGTCCGGCACGTCGTCGACGCCGGATCTGCCCACACCGGAGCCGACGACGGCCGCGGCCGCCGTGCAGCGGTGGCCGGGCACCGCCTACCCGCTGGGCGCCACCTACGACGGCGCGGGCACCAACTTCTCGCTGTTCTCCGAGGTCGCGACCCGCGTGGAACTGTGTCTCGTCGCCGACGACGGCACCGAACGGCGCATTGAACTCGACGAGGTCGACGGCTACTGCTGGCACGCCTACCTGCTCGGGATCGAGCCGGGCCAGAAGTACGGTTTCCGCGTGTACGGCCCGTTCGACCCGGCCGCGGGTCACCGCTGCGATCCGACCAAGCTGCTGCTCGACCCGTACGGCAAGGCGTTTCACGGCACATTCGACGCCGGACACCCCAGTCTGTTCTCGACGCCGCCGGAACTGGCTGCGACGGCGACCGCCGACGACCTCACCGGTCTGGACTCACTGGGCCACACCATGCTGTCGGTGGTCATCAACCCGTACTTCGACTGGCAGAACGACCGCGCACCGCGTCGTCCGTACAACGAGACGATCATCTACGAGGCCCACGTGAAGGGCATGACCGCCGCCCACCCCGACGTCCCCGAGGAATTGCGCGGCACCTACGCGGGACTGGCACACCCGGCGATCATCGACCACCTCAAGTCGCTGGGGGTCACGGCCATCGAACTGATGCCGGTCCACCAGTTCCTGCAGGACTTCGTGCTGCGCGAGCAGGGCCTGCGCAACTACTGGGGCTACAACACCTTCGGCTACCTCGCGCCGCATGACGAGTACACCGCGCGGCGGGATCAGCCGAGCAGCGCGGTCACCGAGTTCAAGGCGATGGTGCGGGCCTTCCACGCCGAGGGCATCGAAGTGATCCTCGATGTGGTGTACAACCACACCGCCGAAGGAAATCACCTCGGCCCGACGCTCAACTTCCGGGGCATCGACAATGCCGCGTATTACCGTCTGGCAGAAGACAATCCGGCGCTCTACAAGGATTACACCGGCACCGGTAACAGCCTCAACGGCCGCCACCCGCACACGCTGCAGCTGATCATGGACTCACTGCGCTACTGGGTCACCGAGATGCACGTCGACGGCTTCCGCTTCGACCTCGCCTCCACACTGGCCCGCGAACTGCACGACGTCGACCGACTGTCGGCCTTCTTCGACCTGGTCCAGCAGGATCCGATCGTCAGCCAGGTCAAACTGATCGCCGAGCCGTGGGACGTCGGCGAGGGCGGCTATCAGGTGGGCAACTTCCCGCCGCTGTGGACGGAGTGGAACGGCAAGTACCGCGACACCATGCGCGACTACTGGCGCGGTGAGCCCGCGACTCTCGGCGAGTTCGCATCGCGACTGACCGGGTCGTCGGATCTCTACGGCACCACCGGGCGGCGCCCCTCTGCGTCGATCAACTTCGTGACCGCGCACGACGGTTTTCCGCTGGCCGATCTGGTCTCGTACAACGAGAAGCACAACATGGCCAACGGCGAGGACAACCGCGACGGCGAATCGCACAATCGCTCGTGGAACTGCGGCGTCGAAGGTCCTACCGACGACCCCGAGATCCTCGCGTTGCGCGCTCGCCAGCAGCGCAACATCCTTACGACGCTGCTGCTGTCGCAGGGCACGCCGATGATCGCGCACGGCGACGAGTTCGGCCGCACGCAGGGCGGAAACAACAACGTCTACTGTCAGGACTCGCCTATCTCCTGGATGGATTGGTCACTGGCGCAGAGCAATTCAGATCTTCTCGACTTCACTCGACGCGTCATCGCGTTGCGCACCGAGCATCCGGTGTTCCGGCGTCGACGATTCTTCAAAGGCCGCCCGATCCGCTGGGGCGAGCCGGAGGTCGACATCGCGTGGCTGACCCCGGCGGGTGAGGAGATGACCGCCGCCGACTGGGACTCCGGTTTCGGCAAGTCACTGGCGGTCTTCCTCAACGGCGACGGCATCGCCGAACCCGACCTGCGCGGCCGCAAGGTCACCGACGACACCTTCCTGATCTGCTTCAACGCCCACTACGACGAGATCGACTACACGATGCCGCCGCAGAACTACGGCGCGGAATGGATCGGCGAACTCGACACGTCCGACGCCGTCGGAGCCAGTACTGTAACGGTTGGTGCCGGCGGACGACTCACCGTCGCGGCACGCAGCGTTGTCGTACTGCGCAGGCAAGAGAGGGTGCCGCAAGGGTGATGGCCGCAGAGGACAGGTCCGGCGACCACACGGCACCACCGGTCGCCACCTACCGGATTCAACTGACCCCCGACTTCCAGTTCGGCGACGTCGTCAAGATTCTTCCGCAGTTGTCGGCGCTCGGAGTCTCGCATCTGTACCTGTCGCCCATCGCGACGGCGATGGCCGGATCGCAACACGGCTACGACTGGGTGCCCTCGCGCATCGACGACGACGGCGCAACCGGCGTCGTCGTGGCCGAGGCGCTCGGCGGTCTGACCGGGTTGCGCGCGCTGCGCAAGGCCGCGCGGAAGAAGGGTCTGGGCATCATCGTCGACATCGTGCCCAACCACATGGGCATCGCCGACCCGCTACAGAATCCGTGGTGGACCGACGTGCTGCGGTTCGGCCAGTACTCGGAGTTCGCCGAATTCTTCGACCTCGACTTCTCCCCCGCCAACGGGGTACAGGGCAAGATCGCGCTGCCCGTCCTCGCCTCCGACGGGGACCTCACGCCGCTGCGGATCGACGACGCCGGGAACCTCGTCTACCACGACAAGGTCTTCCCGACCACGCCGGGAACCGCCGAACCGGGCAGCGATACCACGCAAGCCCATGCGGCGCAACACTATCGACTCGTGCCACATGACAGCGGGCTGATCGGCTACCGTCGCTTCTTCGCCGTCAACGAGCTCGCCGGTCTCCGTCAGGAGAACGCCGCCGTCTACTACGCGACCCATCAGTGGGTGATCGACCTCTACGACGAGGGACTCATCGACGGTGTCCGCGTCGACCATCCCGACGGCCTCGCCGACCCCGTCGGCTACCTGCGGCAGTTGCGCACCGACCTCGGGCCGGCTGCCCTGATCTACGTCGAGAAGGTGCTCGCCCCCACCGAGGAACTCGACGCCACGCTACCCGTCGAAGGCACCACCGGCTACGACCAACTGCGCATCGTCGACGCCCTGTTCGTGTCGGAGGCGGGCCTGGTCGAGCTGACCGAACTCCACGAAATGTTCACCGGCGCAACGGGCGACGCGCAGTGGCTGCACGACACCGCCATCGCCCTCAAGCGCCAGACGCTCGCCACGACCTTCCCCGCCGAGCACGCCCGGTTGGTGCGGGCCATCCGCGACGTCGAACCCGATCTCGGCCTCACCGCGGGCGCGGTGTTCGAGGCGACCGGCGAGCTGATCGCGACGTCGTTGTTCTACCGCGAGGACTACCCCGGGCTGCTGCGCTATTTCGCGAGCAACCTGGCGTCGTTGGCGACGCGGCGGCCGGAATTGGCGACCGCGGTCACCCTGATCGCCGATGCCACGGCGTCGATCGGCGAGTCGAGCGCGCGGCTGGCCCAGACCACCGGCGCGGTCACCGCGAAGAGCGTCGAAGACTGCCTGTTCTACCGCACCGCCCGCCTCGTGTCCGCACAGGAAGTGGGCTGCGACCCCGGGCACGCGACGATGACCGTCACCGAATTCCACGAGCACAATCAGCGTCGGATGGCCACCTGGCCTGCCGCGATGTCGGCGTCGAGCACGCATGACACCAAACGCGGCGAAGACGTCCGTGCGCGGATCCGGATGCTGTCGCAGATCCCACAGCGCTGGATGGGCACCGTCATCGAGATCAATCGTCGGACCCCGCCGCCGGACGCGCTGACCGGATTGTTCTTGTTGCAGAATATCTTCGGCATCTGGCCCGACGACGGGCTGCCCACGCCGCAGTGGTTCCTGCGGGTGCACGCCTATGCGGTCAAGGCGATGCGTGAAGGCGCGCTGCACACCTCGTGGACAGCGCCCGACGCCGAATTCGAGGATGCCATCGCCGCGTGGATCGACGAGGTCACCACCGGCGACAACGCTGCCGCACTGTCCGCACTGGCCGCCGAAGTCGATATTCACTGGCGGGCAGAAGCTTTGGCGCACAAGGCGATAACGCTGTTGGGTCCGGGCGTTCCAGACATCTACCAGGGCACCCAGTGGTGGGAGGATTCGCTCGTCGACCCGGACAACCGGCGTCCGGTGGACTACGCGCAATCGACCGATCACCCCAAATGGGAGCTGATCCACGCCGCCCTGAAGCTCCGGGCCGACCATCCGGACGCGTTCGGCGTCGACAGCACCTATGTGCCGCTCGTCGCCGAGGGTGCGGGCAGTGACCGGATCGTCGCTTTCGGACGTGGCATCCCCGACCGCGAGGTGCCCGACGTCGTCGTGGTGACCGCCCGCTTCACCCACAGCTTCACCGATGACGTGCGTGCCGACACGAAAGTCCCTCTCCCCGAAGGAGATTGGGTTGACGTCGAGTCGAAGGAGCGCTACACCGGTGAAGCCTCGATCAGCGACCTGCTGGCCGACGGGCCGGTAGCGTTGCTCGAGCGCCGTAAGAGCCGGCGAAAGAAGTAGCGGAGCCGGCCTCCGAGCGCAAGGTCCCAAAGCGAGAGATCCCGCGCGCAAGATTCAGAAGTGCGCAGACCCCTCGCTCCCGAGCCTGGATCCGCCGACGGCACCCCTTCCGCTGGTTGAGCCGTGAGGAGCGTTAGCGACGAGCGTGTCGAAACCTCTCAGCCACAACGACTTTCGACGATGCGCGCCAATATCGGCGATGACACCCGGCAAGTGACGCGTGTGCACCCGTACGGGTGCACACGCTTCAATATTCGATACCGTCACAGTTCGACACGTGCGCCACCATCAAATGCATTGTGGTACAGAGGTTTCGACACGCTCGTCACTTCGACTCGGCTAGCGCCTCGCTCAGTCATCCTGCTGGTTGAGCGAGGCGAAGCCGAGTCGAAACCACTGCGACGCTGCAGGTTTCGTCATTACCCGCCCGGTGGGGTTTCGACTCGCTCCGCTCGCTCAACCGGCAGAGAAACGCAACGTCACACAACTCTTTAAGCGCTGCCGAAGCGAGCTCGCGAGCCACCACTACCCCGCAGGTGTGCTCGCCGGCGCCGACGTCGTCGTTGCAGGCAGGGATTGGCTCGGGTCGATCTTGCCGCTACTGTTGCCGGGCAGTCCGTCGACGCTCGACACCAACCACTTGCCGTCCTCGTGGCGCAGACCTAGGCGCAGCACCATCGTGTTGGACGCGCCGGACGGCGCCTGCGCGCTCGTGCCGCTCGCCTCGGCGAGCACGACCGTCTTGGCCGAGGAGTTGTCGAACGACTCGACCGCGGAGAAGTAGATCTTCGCGGTCACCTTGAGCTTCAGGTCGGTGACACTCTTCTCGGTGTCGGCGCGATCCTTCTCCAGGCGGGCACGCAGGTCACCGGTCGACAGCGGCCCCAGGATCTCCTTCGAGTTCGCCGCCTGATCGGTGTTGAGAGTGCTGATCAGCGCCGTGACGTACTTCTCCGACGCCGACTTCACGTCGTCGAACGCCGACAACTGCCGACTCTTCTCGACCCACTGCCACACCCCGACACCGATCACCGCGATCAACGCGACGACGAGCACCCCGGCCGCGACCTTCTTGAGCATGCTCTTGGAGATGGTCAGCGAGATGTCGCCGTTCGACGCGGACGCGTCAGTTGCGTCGTCTGCCGCGACAGTCTTCTTCGGTTGCGCCGCAGCCTTCTTCGCTGTGGCGACTTTCGCCGCCTTACCCGTCGGTTTGGCGGCCGACGTCGGGGACTCCGCCGCGGACGACTCCTCGCCGTCGGTCGGCTCGTCGTGGCTGGTCAGGTCGGTAGGGTCGTCGGAAGAATTACTCGGCATCGGTACTTTCTCGTCTCACAATGGCCCGGCGTCGGGTCGGGCGGCACACGACCGCACTAGCGGCACGCGCAGCGCACTATTTGTCCAGCGGCACGGTGCGCGCGTTGGGATCGTAGTTGGGCGGGGGACCCGCGGTGTCGTCGCCGGCCGGACGCGGAGCGTTCGCCGATCCGCGGATCTGCTGGTTCTTATCCTGCGTGACACAGTACAGATTGACCGGCACCGCAAGTTCGAGCACCTTCGTCGGGCGGGTCGGTGTGACCGCGTAATTGCAACTCGGGCGCGGATACAGGGACGCCAACGCCCACCATGCACCGTCGTGGAACATCTTCATGCTCTGAACGGACCCGTCGCGGATCGAGGGCAGCAGGTTCGCGAGTGCAGGCGCGCGCAATGCCCCCTGGTGGGCGACGTCGCGGAACTGCTTGACCAGATCTGTCACCGGATCGCGCATCTGGTTCAGCGACCCGGTCAGACTCGTCAACTGCGTTGGCGCCTGACCCAGCAGGGTCCGGATCTCCTTGTCGGAGGCCACCAGAGAGTTCACCAAGGTCGACGACCCCGACGTGAGCGTCGCCAGGTCGGGCTGAATGCCCGCCGTCGTCTTGAGGATCGTGCCGGTGTTCTGGATCAACGACGTCGTGTCCGGCATCGCGCGGTACAGATCGGCGAAGATGGTGCCGCCGGAATCCAGCAGTGCCTTGAGCTGGTTGTCTCCGCGGTTGATCGCGAGGTCCAACTCGTTGACGATCGACGCCAGCTTCACCGGGTCGATCTGATCGACGACGCCCAGCGTCGACTCGAGCATCGTCGAGAACGGGACCGTCACCTTGGTCTGATTGACGTTGATCGTGTCGCCGTCGTTCAGATACGGACCGTCCGCGGTCGGCGGCTGAAAGTCGACGTACTGCTCACCAGCCGCCGACAACCCGCGGGCCGCGACCACCGTGTTGCGGTTGATCTTCGTGTTGCCGTCGATGCGGACCTTCACATCGACCGACGTCGGCGTAGCCTGAATTCCCGCGACCTCGCCGATCCGCGCACCGCGCAGCGTCACATCGGAATTGCCTTGCAGTCCACCGGAATTCGGGAAGTGAATGGTCAACGTGTAGTTACTGGTGAACGGTTGCCAGCGCAGCGTGCCGAATCCCAGGTAGGCGAAACCCACCAACATCACGGCCACCAGGCCGAGGTTGCCCACCATGATCTTGTGTTTCCGGATCCACTTCATCCGCAGCACCCCTTCGTTCCGCTCAGGCGCGCCAGGATTCTCGTCAAGGTCTGCTGGAGACTCTGCGAACCGGCGTCGACGTCCTGCAGCTCGGGCAGGCGAGTCGCCTGATCGAAGCCGACGCCGGGCGAGAGCCAGTACACCTTCGCCGACGCAGCCGCAGCGCCACCCGGCGTCGACTTGCGCCACAGCGGGTTGAGTTTGACCAGGTTGTCCGACAGCGGTCCCAGAACGGTCGCCGCCTCCTTCAGTCCGGCGAACGCGGTCGACAGGTTGGTCAGCAGATCGATGGTGTCCTGCTTGTCCGACCGCAGGAAGTCCGACGTCGCGGCGGTCACCTTGTTGGTCTTGTCCAGGGTGGTCAGCAGCGTCGACATCTGGCCGTTGATGACGTCGATCGCGGCGGGCAACTTGGCGATGGCGGCCACCATCTGGTTGCGCCCGGCGGCGAGCTGTTCGGTCAACGTCCGCGTGTTCGCCATCGCCCGGTCCACTTCGCCGGCGTTCGCGTTGAAGCGGGTGATGGCCGTGGTGAAGCCCTTGATCGCGCCCGACAGCTCGGTGCTGTCGCCGGACACCGCGTTCGACAGTTCGGTGAGTATCGTCTGCAGCGAACTCAGCGACCCGCCGTCGACGACCGCCGCCGCCGATACCAGCAGATCCTCCACGGTGGCGGCCGCGGTGCGCGGACCGTCGAGCGTCCCGCCGTCGCCGATGTACGACGACGCCGTCCCCTTCGGAACCAGCAGCGCGACGAAGACGTCGCCGAGCGGCGTCGCCTGACGAAGTTCGGCGCCGGTGCCGTTAGGCAGCTGAATCGACTTGGACACCTCCATGCGCACGTGGGCTTTGTAGTCCTTGGCGACGATGTCGGAGACCTGCCCGACGTCGGTTCCGTTGAGCTTCACCTTGGCGCGCGTCGGAAGGTTCAGCGCATTGTCGAAGACGGCGTTCACGGTGATCGCATCGCCGATGCCGCCCGGGGCGGGCAGCGGAATGTCTTCGACGGTCAGGCTGGGCAGCAGGCTGCAGCCCGACATCGTCAGGGCGAGCGCGGTCATGCACGCGGTCAGGAATCCGGCGCGCCGGCCGTTGCGTTTCACGCTCATTTGCTCATCTCCAGCAGTGCGGAGAAGACACCGAGGTCGGGGCCGAAATCCTTCAGCTGACCGGTCCGGCATCCGTCTTTCTGCAGGTTGATCGCCTCGCAGAAGCGCGACAGCATCTCATTGTCGAGTAGGGACTTGTCCAGCAGCACCTGGGCCCGCCAGGCGCCCTGCTCGGCGGAGATCGAGTTGCTCAGGTTCTGGAACAGCAGCGGACCGAGGTCGACCGTCTCGACGACCTGGCGCGAGTAGTCGCTCAGGTTGGCCGCCAGCGCCGCCATCCGCGTCGACTCGGCGCTGATGGTCCCGACATTCGACGACAGGAATTCGGTGGTGTTCTTCAGCATCTGGTTGAGGTTGGCCAGCGTCGCCAGCAGACCCGGCGACTGCGCCTGCAGCATCGACGAGACGCTGGTCATCGTGTCGGAGAAGGCCTTCATCTTGGGATAACCGGCGACGAGCTTCGTCGTCAGCTCATTCACCGATTTGAGGATGTCGACGAGGGCGTCGCCGTTGTCGGCTCCGATCTTCCCGGTCTTGGCCAGCTGATCGATCGCTTTGCGCAGTCGGACGCCGTTGTCTTTGGTGATGCCGTATTGGATGTCGAGCAGATCGGCAACCGGTCCGCTGCCCGGCTTGTCGCCGCCGAGTGCGGAGGTGAGTTTGTCGATCGAATCGAGCAACTCGCCGATCTCCACCGGATCCTTGGCGTTCTTGACCACGCCGCCGTCGCCCAGGGTCGGCCCCGAGCTGTACGTCGGCGACAACTCGATGTGGCGGGTCGTGACGATCGAGGTGTTCACGATCGCCGCGGTGGCGTCGGCGGGGATCTTGACGTTCTTGTCGACGGTGAACGTGACTTTGACCCGATTACCTTGCGGTTCAACGGAAGTCACCTGCCCGACCGGCATACCGAGCACGGCGACGTCGTTGCCGTCGTAGAGACCGGACACGCTCTCGAAGTACGTGGTCATCACATTGGCCTGCCCGAAGGCGGCCTTCCAGCTCGCGGGCACCATCGAGCAACCCGAGAGTCCGGCGACGGCGGCGAGCGACGCCACCGCGAGCAGCAGGGAGTTCTTTCGACGTTTCATCAGCATCCGTCCACCACCCGGGCCGTGCACAGCCAGTTGTCGGGAAACAGCCCCCACGGCAGGTATCCGTTCGCGTACGGACCGTCGCCAATCGCGTTGGTCGTGACGCGCGCGGTGATCGGCAGGATTTCCAGTAGTTTGCGCAAGTTGTCGCGGTTCTTCTCCAGGCCCTGGGAGATGGTGTTGAGGTTGGCGAGGATCGGCGCGAACTGATCCGCGTTCTCCGCCGCCACCGCTTTCGCCTGGGTGGCCAGCGCGGCGATGCCGTCGAGGAGTCTGGTGACCAGCGCCTCACGAGCGACGATCTTGCCCGCCAGCTGCTGGCCCTGCCCGACGATGATGGCCAGCTGCAACTGCCGGTCGTCGACGATGCTGGTCACCGTCTTGGTGTCCTTGACCAGCTGGTTCACCTCGTCGCGGCGGTTGGTGATGATCTGCGACATCTGGGCGAGTCCGTCGAGCGTCGACGTCATCACCGCGGGCGTGCCCGCGAGCTGCGAGTTCAGTGTCCGCAACCCCTTCGCGAATTCGGTCGAGTCGATTCCGGCGATGATCGGGGTGCCCTGCTCGATCGTCTTCTGCAGGTCGTAGGGCACCGAGGTGTGCGCGATGCGCTCGCCGTCGAGCGAATCCTTCGAGTCGCCGAGGGAGATGTCGACGTAGCGCTGACCGAGCAGCGTCGACAGTTTGATCTCCGCCGATCCGTTGGCCGTCACCGCGACGTCGTCGTCGACCTGCATGGTGATCTTGACGTGGTCGCCTTCCAGCGATGTCGCCTGGACCTCGCCGACGTTGATGCCCGCGACACGGACCTTGTCGCCCGGGCGGATGCCGCCCGCCTGCTCGAAATCGCCGTACAGGGTCTGCTTGCCGATGCCGAGCGACGAGAAGCCGACGACCCCGACGAGCAGCAGAATGATGACGACGGTGCCGATCAGCCCGTACCAGACACGGCGATTGTTGTCGAAATTCTTGCGCAGCCTGCTCATCGGCACACCACCGAATGGCTGGTACCACCGATTTTGTTGAACAGTCCCGGCGGCAACAGGACATTGCCGAAGGAGACGTCGAGGTCGCACGAGTAGATGCTCAAGTACGCTCCCTGACCGAGTACGAAGGGGAAATGTCCGAGGAACACCGGCAGCACCTTGGCCGCCTGGTCGAGCTTGGCGCCGGAACTGATCAGCGTCGCGGTGGCTTTGCGCGCGTCGGACCCGACATCGCGCAACGACGTGCGCGACGACGCGAACACGTCGGCGAATCCCGCGGCGGTCTGCCCGACCTGACTGACCGCCTTGCCGAACGTCGCCGAGTTGGTGTTCAGGTTCTGGATCAGGGTTGCCGTGCTGGTCAGCAAGGTGCCCATCTGGTTGCCCTGCGTCGCGAGGTCGCGCAGCACGGCGCTGAGATTGTCGATGATGCCGCCGAGCACGAGGTCGCGGTCGGCCATGTCGTTGGCGAGCTTGCCGACCTGCGCGACGCTGTAGCTCAGCGACACCGAATTGCCCTGGAATGCCTGGATCAACCCCTCCGAGAGCGCGTTGACCTGGTCGGGTTGCAGCGTGTCGAAGACCGGCTGAAAACCGGCGAGCAACTTGGTGACGTCGAAGGAGTCTTCGGAGGGCTGGCGCAACTGCGATCCCGCCGACAGCGGATCCGACGGTTGGCCCTGCGCCAGCGACAACGCGAGATACCGCTGGCCGATGAGGTTCTGGTACCGGATGGCGGCCGCGGTGCTGGTGTACATCGGCTGGTCGTCGACCACCTCGAAGGTGACTCGTGCCTTGCCGCCGTCGAGTTTGATGTCGTCGACGCGGCCGACCCGGACCCCCGCCATGCGCACGTCGTCGCCGACGGCGAGCCCGGAAGCGTCGTGGAACAGCGTCGAGAAGTTGCGGGTGGAGCCGGAGACCGACCGTTCCAGCGTCGACCAGATGGTGTAGGTGAGCAGCAGGGCCACCACACCGAAGATCGTGAAGCCGATCCCCGCCTTGCGGATCTTGGCGCGTTCGGCGCTCATCGGCCTCCTCCTTGCTTCGGCTTGACCTTGACCGACTGCACCAGCGGTCCCAGCATCAGCGTGTCCGCGGCACCGGGCTTGCGGCCCAGCGCCGACTGCAGCGTCTTGTTGTCATTGGTGGTGGTGACGGCGCCGACGGTGCGCCGTTGCAGTCCGTCCGACGGGTAGATCTGCAGCGGGCCGGAACTGGTCGGTCCGGTTCCGGTTCCCGGGCCGACGCAGCCGGGGCCGCGCAGCTGGCCGTACGGACCGCCGTTGTAGACCGGGCAGTTCTGGCGCGTGTAGCGCATGTAGGCGCCGAAGTTGATGCCGAGGTTGAGCTGAACGTGGCCGTTGGTTCCGGTGAACACGGTGAGCACCCGGGCCGCGAGCCGGTTGAGCGCCACCAGCGCGTCGGGCAGCGAATTCGGTTCGTAGACAGCCGATCCCACGGTGAGGTTGAGGTCGTGGATCAGCCGCTTGCCCGAGTCGCCGTTGGCGGCGAACAGTGCCTGCGTCTCGTCGAGGGTGCCTTGCGCCGCCTGCAGCAGCGCGGCGAGGTCGGCCTGCTTTTCAGCGACCGTCATCGCGGGAATCACGCTGCGCCCCAACGCGTTCAGCAGCTGCGGCGTAGAGCGGGTCAAGCCCAGGACGGAATTGTTGAAATTGTCGAAGCCCGACGGTGCACCGGCCGGGAACTGCGCGTTGATCTGCTCGAAGTAGGTGTTGAGCACCCCGGAGAAGGTCTTGAACGTCGTGCCGCCACCGCGTAGGGCGTCGGCGAGGGTGCCGAGGACACTCGCCAGTTTCTCCGGCGGAACGGCGCGGAACAGGTCGCGCAGCTGATTCTGTACATCCTGCAGTGCGAGAGTCTCCTGCGTCTGATCGGCGGGCACCACGGCGCCGTCGGCGAGCCGCGACGACTGCGGGTTGGCCGGCTGGATCAGCTCGACGGAGTTCACGCCGAACAGGTTGCTGGGCACCGTCCGGGCAGTCACGTTGCTCGGGATGCCCGCGGCCTGATCGGGATTGAGTTCCATCGCGACGTTCTTGAGCCGGGTGCCCGTCGACGATGTCTGGTCGCTGGTGGAGATCGACTTGACGGCGCCGACGATGAGGCCGTTGTAGCGGACGTCGGCGTCGGCGATGAGGCCGTCGCCGACGTCGTTGAGTTGAGCGGTCACCTTGGTGACCGTGGTGAACACGCCTTCGTAGCGCATCACCAAGAGCACGCCGATGAGAATCAGCGCGACCAGGAATGCGGCGCCGCGCAGGACGTACTGCAGCATGGACGGGTTGCGGCCCGTGGTGTCGATGTTCACGCGTGGCCCCTAACCCGAGATCCTGATACCCGGCGAGGTGCCCCAGAACACCAGCGTCATGACCAGATTCGCGAACACGATGACGATGATGGCCAATCGGATCGCGTGGCCGGCCGCGATGCCGACGCCTTCCGGGCCGCCCGAGGCGAAGAAGCCGTAGTAGCACTGGATGAAGGTCGTCAACAACACGAAGACGATCACCTTGAGGAACGAGAACAGCATGTCGGTCGACGACATGAAACCGTAGAAGTAGTGCAGGTAGGTGCCCGACCCCTTGCCGCTCTGCACCTGGTACATGACCTGGCAGGCGATGTAGTTGGCGGCCAGCGACACCGAGTACAGCGGGATGATGGCGAGCACGGCCGCCGACATCCGCGTGGTGACCAGGTAGGGCATCGGCCGGATCGCGATGGACTCCAGCGCGTCGATCTCCTCGTTGATCCGCATCGACCCGAGTTGGGCGGTGAATCTGCACCCCGATTGCGCCGTGAACGCGGTCGCGGCGAGCAGCGGGGCGATCTCACGGGTCGTCGCGAACGCCGACAGACCACCGGTGACCGGATCCATGCCGAGCAGGTTGAGTGCGGTGTAGCCCTCGATGCCGACCGTCGCGCCGCCCATGATGCCCAGGATGATCATGACGCCGACCGTGCCGCCGCCGACGACGATCGCGCCGTTGCCCCAGGCGACGTCGGAGAGCAGGCGCCACACCTCTTTGCGGTAGTGCGTGAACGTCAGCGGCACCGCGCCGAGCGATTTGCCCAGGAAGGTGACCTGATGGCCCATCCGCGCGAGGCCGTCGCGCGGGACCAGCGCCGCGTCCTTGGCGAGCTGGACCGGCTTGAGGGCCGGCGGGGTATATCTGGAAGCTGTCATGACCGCTAGACCACCTTCGCCGGGATCACGAGTGCGAACACCTGAGTGAGGATCACGTTGACGGTGAACAGCAGCAGCACCGAGTTGACGACCGCCGCGTTGACCGAGTTGGCGACGCCCGCCGGGCCACCCTTGGTGTTGAGGCCGCGGTCGCAGGCGACCACCGCCACGATGGCACCGAAGATCACCGCTTTGACCATCGCGAAGATCAGGTCCGACGTTCCGGCGAAGGACGCGAACGTACCCGTATAACTACCGGGCGTACCGCCCTGAAAGTAGACGTTGAACACGTAGCCGGTGATGAAGCCGACGAAGCAGACGAAACCGCAGAGCAGGAACGCCACCAGCATCGTCGCGAGCAGGCGGGGCGAGATCTCCCGCTGGATCGGGTCGACGCCCATGACGCGCATGGCGTCGATCTCCTCACGGATGGTTCGCGAGCCGAGGTCGGCGGCGATCGCCGATCCCACCGCGCCGGCCAGCAGCAGCGAGGTGACCAGCGGCGCTCCCTGGCGGATGACGCCCAGACCGGTCGCGGCGCCGGAGAACGACGTCGCGCCGATCTGCCCGGCGATGTTCGACACCTGGATGGAGACGATTACGCCGATCGGAATGGCGACCAGCAACGTCGGAAACACCGACGTCGACGCCATGAACGCGCACTGCCGGATGAACTCCCGATAGGGAAAACGACGCTTGACGATGTCGACGATCAGCACTTTGAACACTTCGACGAACATTCCGAGCTGCCGGCCGAAAGTGTCGAAGGAGGCGACGATGTGATCGTCGAACCATCTGCGCGCCGCGGAGCGTGTCTTCACCCGCGGCGCCGCCCCGGCCTGGGTCGCGGTGTCTGTGGTCAATCCCCTACCTCGCAATTGAGAACTCGAACACGGTGTGACCCCGACTGGCTGGTCGAGGACGGCGCGCACGCCGTGGCACCTTGGACCTGCGACTCGTGATGGTTAGGTAATATACATCGCTCGTCGGCCTATCTTTGACTCTGGTCACACGTGTCGTCAAATCGCACGCCCTTCCCCCTCGGTCTACCGTTGGCGGATGCTCGAACATGAGAGAACATTCCGCGCTCCGGTTACTCTCGCCGACGTCCGCCTGTGGGCCCCGCATGCGACGGCGATCACTGTACAGGCATTCACCGACAGCGACTCGCCGAACGTCGTATCGGTGCCGATGGCTCGCGTGAACGAACACGGCTGGTGGTACCCCGTTCGTGACGCCGTGCCGGCCCCCTACCGCGACACCATGCCCGCACGCTACGGCTTCTGCGTCGACGGCGATCCGACGCCGCTGCCCGACCCGCGCGCCACTCGACTGCCCGACGGCGTGCACCGTCCTGGCTCGGCGCATCGCGTCGCCGACTCGGCCTGGATCCGCGACGACTACGACGATGCCGACTGGACGGGTCGCAGCGTCGGCGACAGTGTGCTCTACGAGCTGCACGTGGGGACGTTCAGTGCGGCGGGCACTTTCGCGGGTGCCGTCGAGCATCTCGACCATCTGGTGCGCCTGGGCGTCACCATGGTGGAGGTGATGCCGGTCAATTCGTTCGGCGGCGCACACAACTGGGGCTACGACGGCGTCGGGTGGTACGCGGTCGATGAGACCTACGGTGGGCCGGACGGCCTGGTGGAGTTCGTCGTCGAGTGTCATCGTCGCGGGCTCGCGGTGTGCCTCGACGTCGTATACAACCACCTGGGGCCGTCGGGCAATTACCTGCCGCGGTTCGGGCCGTATCTGTCGAGCGGCCGCAACACCTGGGGCGATTCGGTGAATCTCGACGGCCCGCACTCCGATGCGGTGCGTGAGTTCGTCGTCGGAAACGCCCTGCGCTGGTTCGACGAATTCCACATCGACGCGCTCCGTCTCGACGCCGTGCACGCCCTCGTCGATCATCGGGCCGTGCATCTGTTGGAGGAACTGGCTACCCGCACAGCGCGATTGGAGCAGCAGGTCGGGCGGCCGTTGTCGTTGATCGCCGAGTCCGACCTGAATGATCCGCGACTGATCTCCCCGCGCGACCTCGGCGGCTACGGCCTCACCGCGCAGTGGAACGACGACATGCATCACGTGGTGCATGCCGCGGTCTCCGGTGAGCGGCAGGGCTACTACGCCGACTTCGGATCCCTGGGCGGACTCGCAAAGGTGTTGACGCAGGGCTTCTTTCACGACGGCAGCTACTCGTCGTTCCGGCACCGCCACCACGGCCGGCCGGTGCCCGTCGATGCCGTGCCCGCGAGCGCGTTGGTCGTCTTCACCTGCAATCACGATCAGATCGGCAACCGCGCGCTCGGCGACCGCCCCACCAGCTACCTCGACGACGGGCAACTCGCCATCAAGGCGGCGTTGATCGGATTGTCGGCGTTCACGCCGATGCTGTTCATGGGCGAGGAATGGGCGGCGTCGACGCCGTTCCAGTTCTTCACCGCGCACACCGAACCCGAACTCGGCGCGGCCACCGCGGCGGGCCGCAAGGCCGAGTTCGCCGAGCACGGCTGGAATTCCGACGACATCCCCGACCCCCAGGCACCGTCGACCTTCGCCGACTCGAAACTCGACTGGTCCGAGCTCGACGATCCGGCGCACCGCCGGATGCTGGACTTCTACACCGCGCTGCTGACATTGCGGCGATCACACGAGGATCTGTCGGCGTCGGGCTTCGGCTCGGTACAGGTCACCCACTCCGACGACGAGACCGGCTGGATCATCCTGCGCCGCGGTCAATTCCGCATCGCGGCCGCATTGCGCGAGGCGGTGACGATTCCCGCGAGCCGCTTCGGCGTCGTCGACGCGGGTCGACTCACCGTCGAATTGTGTTGGGGCGAACCGGAATTGAGCGCCGACTCGGTGCGCCTGCCGCGGCACAGCGTGGCAGTGTTGAAGGAGAGGTAAAGTTCGCCGATCCAGCTCAACCAGCGGGTGTGGGTGAGCCCCGCGCATCCCGCCCGAGACACTAGGTCAGGAACTCGTACTCCGGTGTCCCCGGATGCAGGCGCTGGCAGTTGAGCCGGGAGCGGTCCATCCGATCGAGCAGCGGGTCCAGTCCGTCCGGCGCGCCGAGTTCGATGCCGACGAGCGCGGCCCCGATCTCCCGGTTGTTCCGTTTGACGTATTCGAACAGGGTCACGTCGTCGTCGGGGCCGAGCACCTCGTCGAGGAAGCGTCGTAGCGCGCCCGGCTCCTGCGGGAAGTTCACCAGGAAGTAGTGCTTGAGGCCCCGGTGCACGAGGGAACGCTCGATGATCTCGCCGTAGCGCGAAACGTCGTTGTTACCGCCGGAAACCAGGCAGACGATCGTCGCATCCGGCCCCAGATCCATTGCGGCGACATCGATTTCAGCGAGCGCAGCGGTGGTGAGCGCGCCGGCCGGCTCGGCGATGATGCCCTCGTTCTGGTAGAGCTCCAGCATCGCCGAGCAGATAGCGCCCTCGTCGACGTGTGTGATGTGCACGCCGCCGGCCGGCGGCACCGTCCCGGCGGGCAGGATCGCCGTCGCCGGCGACGGGTCGCCGGCGTAGAGCGGATGTTCGGCGACCGTGGCGCCCGCCGCCGCCATCTCGGCGGCACAGATGGCGCCGATGCGTTTGACCGCGGCGCCGTCGACGAACGAGTCGATGGTGTCGAGGGTGACCGGGTGACCGGCGACGAGGGCCGCCGCCAGCGACACCGCACCGGTGGGTTCCACACCGAGTATGCGGACCGCCGAGTCGGTGCCCCGCAGCAGCGCGGTCGTGCCGGTGATGCATCCCCCACCGCCGACCGGGCTGATCATCAAATCGGGCACGCGGCCGAGCTGCTCGACGATCTCCGCGGCGATGGTGCCCTGCCCGGCGATGGTGCGCGGGTCGTCGAAGGCGTGGATCCAGACCGCGCCGGTCGAGATGACGTCGTTCTGCGCGGCGGCCGCAGCCGCGTCGAAGGTGTCGCCGACGCGAATCAGTTCCACGAATTCCCCACCGTGCCAACGGATCCGGTCGCATTTCTGCTTGGGCGTGGTGGTCGGTACGTAGATCCGGCCGCGGATGTTCATCGCCCGGCACGCGTAGGCGACGCCCTGTGCGTGGTTTCCGGCGCTCGCCGCGACGACGCCGCGAGCACGCTCGTCGTCGGTCAGTTGCGCCATCACGTTGTACGCACCGCGGATCTTGTAGGAACGGACCGACTGTAGATCTTCACGCTTCAAATAGACTTGCGCGCCAACACGTCCGGAGAGCCGCGCCGAGTACTCCAGCGGAGTGCGAACGACGGCGTCAGCGATTCGAATTCCCGCTGCGGTGATCTCATCGATCGAGATCGCTGCTCCGGTTTGTCCGATTGCCTGTTCTGACGTCGTCGTTTGCACTTCATTCACCGATCAATCGTTTCATGACCGGCGTCGACGACGCCCAACGGGTACGCGAGCAGCCCTACGGTTGACGCAGGGCGTAATGGATGCGGACGGCGACGAGGGCACCGAGCCCGACGACGATACCGGCCCAGCTGGCGATCTCCGCGGAGCCGCTGACGACGAGCGCCCCCATGACGGCGAGCAGGGTGCCGAGAACAAGCGCGATCTTGTCGACGGGCCATCCGACGCCGGCGACCGAGACGACTGGAACGACGCGGGAAACACGACGCTGTGCATTGATCTCAACCATGGTCGTCATCACGTCGAACACTCTCCTCAGGCCATCTGGTGAGAAGAGTTTAGCAGGCCGACGATCTAGTTTTCGGCAACCCGAAACTTTGGGACGGGTGAGAACGAACACAACGCGACGTTCACCCTCAACCGCCGATACAGGTGGGGCCCAGTAGAGCCTTCAAATCCCCCATCAGCGCCGAACTGGGCGACACTCGCAGCGACTCCGTCAACCGCAACACCGTCGACTTCCGCTCGCTGACCAGGGTCACGTGTACATCCGCGGTCCCGGGGTGGCGGATCAGCACCTGCTTGAGCGCGCTGACCCGATCGGGAGTGCACAGCCGCGCGGACAGCGTGAGACTGACCGGCTTGTCTTTGCCCACATGCGCGAGATCGGGGACGGCGAGGTCGTTGGCGCTGATCATCATCGAGTCTTCGTCGCGTTTGTTGACGCGCGCCTTCACGAGCACGATGTTGTCGGCGACGATGTCCATGCCGAAGGTGGCGAAGGCACGCGGGAAGAAGTACACCTCGACGCCACCGACGAGGTCTTCGAGGGTGACGACGGCGTACGGCTCGCCCTTCTTGTTGACGCGCCGGGCGACGCCGGAGATGATGCCGCCGATGGTGATCTGAGCGCCGTCGGCGATGTCGCCTTCCAGAAGCGACGTGATCGAGGTGTCGGTTTGCGTGGCGATGGCCTGCTCGAGCCCGCCGAGCGGGTGACCGGACACATAGAGGCCGAGCATCTCGCGTTCGAGCGCGAGCTTGTGTTTAGTCTCCCATTCCTCGTCGGGGATCTTGACGGCGAAGACTTCGGCGAGCGAGTCGTCGGCGCCTCCCCCGACGTCGCCGAAGAGGTCGAACTGCCCCATCGCTTCGGCCTTCTTGGTGCCGAGAACGGAGTCGACGGCCTCGGCGTGGATGAGGAACAGGCCCTTGCGCGGATGGGACAGCGAGTCGAAGGCACCCGCCTTGACCAACGATTCGGTGACCTTCTTGTTGCACGCGGTGACGTCGATCTTGCCGAGGTAGTCGGAGAAGGTGGTGAACTTTCCCTTCTCCTCACGGGCGGCGATGATCGAGGCGACGACACCGGTGCCGACGTTGCGGACCGCGGCGAGACCGAATCGGATGTCGCTGCCGACGGCGGCGAAATCGTTCTGCGACTCGTTGACGTCCGGCGGGAGCACGGTGATGCCCATCTTGCGGCAGTCGGCCAGGTAGATGGCAGCTTTGTCTTTGTCGTCGCCGACCGAGGTCAACAGACCCGCCATGTACTCGGCCGGATAGTTGGCCTTGAGGTAGGCGGTCCAGTACGAGACGAGTCCGTAGGCGGCCGCGTGCGACTTGTTGAATGCGTAGCCTGCGAACGGGAGGATGGTGTCCCACAGTGCGGTGATCGCCGGCTGGGAGTAGCCGTTGTCGAGCATTCCCTTCTGGAAACCCTCGTAGGCGTCGTCGAGGATCTCCTTCTTCTTCTTACCCATCGCTCGACGGAGCAGGTCGGCCTGGCCGAGCGAGTAACCCGCGACCTTCTGCGCGATCTGCATGATCTGCTCTTGATAGACGATCAGACCGAAGGTCTCCGACAGGATCTCGGCGAGCGGTTCTTCCAGCTCGGGGTGAATGGGCCGGACCTCTTGCCGATCGTTCTTACGGTCGGCGTAGTCGTTGTGGGCGTTCACACCCATCGGGCCGGGCCGGTAGAGCGCGCCGACGGCGACGATGTCTTCGAATTTGGTGGGCTGCATGCGTTTGAGCAGTTCCCGCATGGGCCCGCCGTCGAGCTGGAACACGCCCAGCGTCTGTCCGCGGGCGAGCAGCTCGTAGGTGGTCTCGTCGTCGATCGGCAACGTGTCCATGTTGAGTTCGATGCCGCGGTTGAGCTTGATGTTGTAGAGCGCGTCGTTGATGACGGTCAGGTTGCGCAGGCCGAGGAAGTCCATCTTGAGCAGGCCGATGGCCTCACACGACGGATAGTCCCAGCCGGTGATGATCGCGCCGTCCTGGGCGCGCTTCCAGACCGGGATGGCGTCGGTGAGCGGTTCGGAAGACATGATCACCGCGCACGCGTGCACGCCGGCGTTGCGGATCAGGCCTTCGAGACCGAGTGCGGTGTCGTAGATCCGCTTGACGTCGGGGTCGGTCTCGATGAGGGTGCGGACCTCGGCCGCCTCGCCGTAACGCTCGTGGTTGGGATCGGTGATGCCCACCACGGAGATGTCCTTGGCCATGATGGGCGGCGGCAGCGCCTTGGTGATCCGGTCGGCGATCGCGAAACCCGGCTGACCGAACTGCACCCGGGCCGAATCCTTCAGCGCCGCCTTGGTCTTAATCGTTCCGAAGGTGATCACCTGGGCGACCTTGTCGGTGCCCCACTTGTCGCTGGCGTAAGTGATCATCTCGCTGCGACGACGATCGTCGAAGTCGATGTCGATGTCGGGCATCGACACGCGCTCGGGGTTGAGGAATCGCTCGAACAGCAGTCCGTGCGGAATCGGGTCGATGTTGGTGATGCCCAGCGACCATGCGACCAGCGAACCCGCCGCCGATCCACGGCCCGGTCCGACGCGGATCCCGACGTCGTGCGCGTGGCGGATCAGGTCGGCGACGACGAGGAAGTACGCCGGAAACCCCATCTGGATGATGACGTCGAGCTCGTAGTTGGCGCGCGCGGTGTAGTCGGCGGGCACCGGCTCGGGCGCGAATCGCCCGGCCAGCCCCTTGAGGACCTCCTTGCGCAGGAAGGTCTGCTGGGTCTCCGGCTCGGGCACCGGGAAGATCGGCATCCGATCGCGGTGGGTGAACACGTCTTTGTAGGACTCGACGCGCTCACCGATTTCGAGGGTGTTGTCGCAGGCGCCGGGCACTTCGCCGTCCCACAGTTCGCGCATCTCGACGGCCGACTTCAGGTAGTAGCCGTCGCCGTCGAACTTGAAGCGGGTCGGATCGGAGAGGGTCTTGCCGGTCTGCACGCACAGCAGAGCCTCGTGGCTCGACGCGTGCTCGCGGGTCACGTAGTGACAGTCGTTGGTGACGATCGGTTTGATGCCGAGCTTGCGGCCGATGTTCAGCAGACCCTCGCGCACCCGCGACTCGATCTCGATGCCGTGTTCCATCAGCTCGAGGTAGAAATTCTCTTTGCCGAAGATGTCCTGCCACTTCGCGGCGGCGGCGAGCGCTTCTTCATCGTGGCCGAGGCGAAGGCGCGTCTGCACCTCGCCGGAGGGGCAGCCGGTGGTCGCGATGATGCCTTCGGCGTGTTCGGCGATGATGTCGGCGTCCATGCGCGACCATTTGCCGAGCTGGCCCTCGATCGACGCCCGCGACGACAATTTGAACAGATTACGCAGGCCGGTCGCGTTCTCCGCGACCATCGTCATGTGGGTGTACGCGCCGCTGCCGGAGACGTCGTCGGACTTCTGGTCGCGGGTGCCCCACAACACGCGCTTGGTGTTGAATCGCGACTCGGGCGCGATGTAGGCCTCGATGCCGATGATCGGCTTGATGTCGTGCTTGTTCGCGACGTTGTAGAACTCGCTCGCGCCGAACATGTTGCCGTGGTCGGTCATGCCGATCGACGTCATGCCCAGCCGTTTGGCCTCGGCGAACAGCGGATTGACCTTGGCCGCACCGTCGAGCATCGAGTATTCGGTGTGATTGTGCAGGTGTACGAATGCTCCGGTATCGGACGAGTCAGACACGGTATTAACCTCTCCGGCGATTGCGGTCCTGCACTAGCGTCACCACTTTAGTAGCCGCCACCGACAACGTCGGAGACGCACGGCCGAGCGGTGACGAAAGAGACAGGTGTGGCGCGGACGCAGTGTGTCGGCGTCGGCGTGTCGTGCGGGCGTGTCGGTGCTCAGCCCTCCCGCAGGACGTCCAGCGCATGCTGCAGGTCCTGCGGGTAGTCGCTGTCGAAGGTGACCTGGCGGCCGTCGGCGGGATGGGCGAACGACAGCGACTTGGCATGCAGCCACTGTCGGTCGAGGCCGAGCCGGGCGGCCAGCTTCGGGTCGGCGCCGTAGGTCGGGTCGCCCGCGCAGGGGTGGTGCAGTGCCGAGAAGTGCACCCGGATCTGGTGCGTTCGCCCGGTCTCGAGGTGGACGTCGAGCAGCGACGCGGCGGCGAACATCTCCAGGGTGTCGTAGTGGGTGACGCTCGGTTTACCGTTCGCGATCACCGCGAACCGCCAGTCGTTGCCCGGATGGCGCCCGATCGCGGCGTCGATCGTTCCGCTCGGCGGGTCGAGATGCCCCTGCACCAGCGCGTGGTAGCGCTTGTCGACCGTGCGCTGCTTGAACGCCCGCTTGAGCAGCGTGTACGCGCGCTCCGACGCCGCGACGACCATCACTCCCGACGTCCCGACGTCGAGCCGGTGGACGATCCCCTGCCGCTCGTGCGCGCCCGACGTCGAGATCCGGAAACCGGCCGCGGCCAGCGCGCCGATGACGGTCGGACCGGTCCACCCGACCGACGGATGCGCGGCGACGCCGACGGGTTTGTCGACGACGACGATGTCGGAGTCGTGGTAGATCACTTCGAGGTCTTCCACCGGCGTCGGCTCCACGCGCAGCGGTTCCTCGGGCGCGGGCAGCACGACGTCGAGCCACGCGCCGGCGGCCAGTTTGTGGGATTTCCCGACCGCGGCGCCGTCGACGGTGATGTCGCCGTCTTCGGCGAGTTGCGCGGTGACCGTCCGTGACAGTCCCAGGATCCGCGCCACCCCGGCGTCGACGCGCATTCCGGCGACGCCGTCGGGTACCGGCATGGCTCGTGAATCACGCATTCTTGCGCTCCTTGTCCGCCTCGCTCGCCGGTTCCGCCGCATCGCTCGCTGCCGAGTCCGTCGCCGCCGAGTCCGTCGCCGCCGCGTCCGTCGCCGCCGCGTCCGTCGCCGCCGCGTCCGTCTCTGCCGCGTCCGTCTCTACCGCGTCGTCGGAGTCGACTTCTGTTGCCGCAGTTGACTTTTCCACGTGATCGTCGGTCGCCGCGGCGGACTCGCCGCGCGCCGCCCACCCGGTGCGCGTGCCGTCGAATTCGATGCCGACGATGGTCAGCAGCACGAGCAGTATCGCGCCGCATACGACCGCGGAGTCGGCGACGTTGAACACCGGCCACCAGCCGATCGCGACGAAGTCGACGACGTAGCCGCGCAGCGGCCCGGGCGAGCGGAAGATCCGGTCGATCAGATTGCCCAGCGCGCCGCCCAGGACGAGCCCGAGCCCGAGCATCCACCATCCCGACCGAAGCCGCGAGGAGAATCGGATGATCACCGCGACCACGACGAGCGCGATGATGGTCAGCACCCAGGTGTAGCCGGTGGCCATCGAGAACGCCGCGCCGCTGTTGCGCAGCAGTGTCAACCGGACGGTGTCGCCGATCAGGTAGATCGGATCGGAACCCTCGATGTATGCCACGGCCAGCGCTTTGGTGGCGATGTCGGCTGCGACGACCACCGCGGCGATCAGCAACAGGGTCACGGTGACCCGCCATCGGCGCTGCGGGGACGAGTGAGTCGGGTCGGGAGATGCGGAGTCTGGCACCCCTCCATCATCCACGGCCGCCGACTGTGAGCCACGCGGTGGGCCGCGCGGTGAACTCCGCCGTGTGCGCCGCGGCCAGACGAGTGATTCGGGTAACGATCCCGACGCCCGCCCGGAATCACTCGTCCGACACGGGGCACTAGGCTGTCGGCGTGTCGTCTGCCCCGCCCACCCGTCGAATCGCCGTGCGCGGCCTGTGCTGTGCGGCCGCTCTGGCCGCCGTTCTCACCGCATGCGGCGGCGAGCCCGCGTCCACTCCGTCGGCATCGAACGACGGCCCCTGCGCCACGACGTCGACGTCGGGCGCCGCCGGGGTGAGTCTGCTGCCGATCACCCCGGCGTCGGTGACGGTCACCGATCCCGGCGCAGCCGACCGCAAAGTCCTCGCCGCGTCCCCTGATATCACTGCGGCACAACAGGTTACGATCACCACCACCTCCAGCGAGGCGCGGGCGGGCGGTCAGACGACGCAGAGCGTGACGATGCCGCTGACAGCGCGCATCGGATGCACCGACCCCACCGACGTCGAGATGTCTCTCGGTGCGGTGACGTCGCCCGACGTCGTGCTGGCCGACGCGCTCAAGGCCGAGCACAATGCCCGCGTCGGAATGAGCCTCGGGCCGGGCACCATGCCGGTCTCACTGCGGATCTCCGCACCCGACGCCGCGTCGTCGCAGGCGCGCTCTGCCGTCGAACAGACGCTGGTGCAGACCCTGCAGCATTCGGTCGCATTCCCGATCACGCCCGTCGGCACCGGCGCGACCTGGCGTTCGGTGCGCACGCTGACCGGCGCCGCCACCACCACGCAGACGATCACGTCCACCCTGCGCTCGCGTACCGGCGACACCGTGACCATCGACGTCACCGTCGACGAGACACCCGTCAACGACGTCTTCGCGGTCCCCGGCACCAACCAGACGCTGCGCATCAACCGCTATTCGATGACCGGCACCGGCACGCTGACGATGGATCTGCGCCGCGCGCTGCCGACGTCGGGGACGATCACCACCAACGGCGCCCGCGAATTGGTCGGCGCCGGCGCGCCGCTGCTGCAGCAGATGGGTTTCTCGGTCAGCTACGCGAGCCGATGATCTCGGTGACCTGCCCGATCTCCTGCCACGCGCGGGCACAGCGGACGAATCAGCGCAGGCGAGACAGCAACGGCCCCACCCGAGGGGGTGGGGCCGTTGCTGTCAGAATTAACCGGTCGGCTTCGCCAGAACTAACTGGTCGGCTTCGCCAGAACTAGCTCGTCGGCTTCGCCAGAACTAACTCGTCGGCTTCGCCGAGGTCGACGCGGTCGACGGGCACATCGCCGACTTCACGTTGCCGGAGCTCATCAGGGCGCACACGGTGCCATTGGACAGCTTCCAGCGGCCGCCGTCGAACACGATGCCGGCCTCGACGTTGGTGACCGGGTTGTCGGGCAGCTTGACGCGCACCTTGACGGTGGCCTTCTTCGGGCCGGCCGGGATCACCGGCGGAATGATCTTGTAGGTGACGCCCTTGTTCTCGGCCACCGCCTTGTCCAGTTTGGCGAAGGCCTGCGGGTCCTTCTCCGAGCCCTGGACCAGCTGCTGACGCTCACTGGCCGGAACCTTGGGGTTCAGCGCCGTCTCCAGCATGGTGTTGAGCACCGCTACCGTGGGCCGCTTGTTGGGGTCGTTGATTCCGGTGATGCCGTCGGTGCTCGCCGCGGCGGTCGACGACGTCGTGGTCGCGCTCGATGCCGTGGTCGACGGAAGTGGGGCGTCATTGGAGTCACTGGAACCGCACGCGGACACCGCGGTGACCGCACCGAGTACCGCCGCAGCCGCGACAAACTTCGCAAACCTCAAGATCTCGTCCCTTACTGTCGTGAACTAAAGCCGGACGCACCACCGTCGGTGCGAACACGAGCTACCACTATGCCAAACGATCCTGAGAGCACCAACGCTTGACGTTAAGCATTGCCACAGCCAACCTAGTGCAATGCCAGCAGTCGGCGGGGAGCCGCACATCGTCGTGATCACCACCGGCGGGACGGTCGCCTCGCGACGCGGCGCCACGGGCGCGATACCCGCCCTGACCGGCGACGATCTGCTGGGGCGAGCCGGCATCGGCTCCGCACCGGTGCGCATCGTCGACCTGATGTCCCTCGACTCCTCGGCGATGTGCGTCGACGACCAGTTCCGCATCGTCGACGCCGTGACCGGCGCCCTGACCGACGACGCCGTGCTCGGCGTGGTCGTGACGCACGGCACCGACACCATGGAGGAGAGCGCGTTCCTCGTCGACCTGTACGCCGACGATCCGCGGCCGGTGGTGTTCACCGGTGCCCAATTCACCGACGACTCCCCCACCGCCGACGGGCCCGCGAATCTCGCCGGCGCCCTCGCCTGCGCCGCCGACCCCGACTCGCGCGGGCGGGGCGTCGTCGTCGCGATGGGCGGGGCGCTGCTGCCCGCGCGCGGACTGCTCAAGATCAGCACCTCCGAGGTACCGGCGTTCGACGTCGTGCACCCCGAGTTGGGCCGACCGACGCTGCCGCGGACGACCCGCACCGTCGTCCCCAGGGTGGAGTCACTGAGTCTGTATCCCGGCGTGAATCCCCGCATCGTCGACGCCGCGGCACTCGACGCGGCCGCAATCGTGTTGTCCGCCACCGGTTCTGGCAACACCCACCCCGACGTGACCGCCGCCGTCGCACGGGCGGTGCAGCGCGGGGTGACCGTCGTGGTCACTTCGCGGGTGCCCTACGGCGAGGTGACCGCGGTGTACGGCGGGGGCGGCGGCGCCGTCGACCTCCTCGACGCCGGAGCAATACTCTCCACGTGGTTGCGCGCCCCGCAAGCGCGGATGGCACTGCTCGGTTTGCTGTCCTCCGGCGCCGGTCGCGGGGCCGTCGGCGAGTTCTTCGCGAGGTCGGGACCGGTGCACGACAACCGGCGACTGCACACCGCCGTGCGATAAACTTTGCTTTCGAGAATGTGCTCGGCCGCGCACGGTGACCGCGCCGTCCACCCGAGGAAGTGCCGATGTCACTGCTGACTCAGCTGGCTCATCTGTGGCACCAACCCGACCGATTCGCGTCGATGACCGACTACATCGCCGCGCGCCGGTTGCACTCTTTCGCCCGCATCTCGATGGGCGTAGCCGTGATCGGGTTCACCGTCATCGGTTTGGCGATGCTGGCCAGCTATTCCGGGCCCGCTTCCGACGTCACGCGGACCGTGTCGCTGATCGGCAATGGCGTCACCCTGCTGATCGGCGTGTTCTGGCTTCTCCGGTGGCCGACGCAACGACAGTCGTATTGGATCGTCGCCGGAATCGGATGCGCGATCACGCTGCAATCCTTCGCGGTGTCCAATCCGTGGGTGGCCCTGTCGGGGGCGGGTGCCTTCGCATTTCTGGCCGGCTACGTGGCGACGCTGCACGGCGCCCGGGCGCTGGTCGCGGTAGTCGCGGTAGCCATCGTCGTGATCGTCGTGGCGGGCGTGCGGCTGGGCGCGGCGACCGACCCCATCGTCGCGACCATGCTCACGGTCAGCCTGATCGGCAACACGGTGTTGCTGCCGCTGCTGCTCATCACCTTGATTCCGGTGATGCAGCTCGACGCGCAGAACTCCGACGTCGACTCACTGACTCAACTGCTCAACCGCCGCGGGTTCGACAAGGCGCTCGACCGCCTGGTCCGCACGTTCGACACCGACGCCGTGGTCACCGTGAACGTGATGCTGATCGATCTCGACGATTTCAAACATCTCAACGACACCGAGGGTCATGCGGTGGGCGACGACGTCCTGCGGCACGTGGGCGCGACGCTGCTCGGCAGCGAGGGGCAACTGCGCGGCCGAATAGGCGGCGAGGAATTCGTGGTCGTGCTCGTCGGCACCCCCGACGCCGCCCTCGACCTCGCCGAACGCCACCGCAGCGGGATCGCGGACAACCGGTGGGGCATCACCGCGAGCATCGGCGCCGCGTGCGCGTCGACACGCGTGGGCGGTCCGAGCATCGAGTCCGACCTGGTCGTCGTCGTGCACGCCTTGATGAATTCGGCCGACCGGCAGATGTATCGGGCCAAGCGCGACGGCGGCAACCGCGTCCGCCAGGCCGACTCGTCGCAGTCGGAGCCGACTACGTCCAGCCCAGACTGTCCAAGGGATCCGCACGCCTCAACTCGTCGACCGGCAGACGGAAGGTCACCGCGCGGCCGGGCCCGGTCGCCCGGGTCTCGAACCGCACCGTGACGACGCTGTGCCCACTGCCCTGAACCCAGCCGTGCCCGTAGTCGGGGTGGACCACATCGAGTCCGGTCGGCCAATCGTCGGGCGCCACGTCGTCGGCGAGTAGCTCGCCGACCACATCGTCGGGCGCATCGTCGGGCGACGGCGCGGTGTCGATCAGCTCTTCCGGCGCGCTGAGATCACCGAGTCCGAACTCCAGGGAGAACTGTTCCACCGCGGTCAACCCGGAGAAGCCGACACCGACGAGGCGGATCGGTCCGATCTGCATCGGATCGAGGACGAGGCGCTGCGCCGCGGCGGTGAGAACGTCCGCGTCGACCGACGCTCCGGGCAGGGTTGCCGACCTGGTCAGGATCGACATGTCCGAGCGCTTGAGCTTGACGACGATGGTGCGCGCGCCGCGCCCGTCGGACAGCAGCCGACGATGTGCGTCGGCCGCGATCTTGGTGACCTCGCGTCGAAGCGACGGCAGGTCGACGATGTCGCGCGCCAGTGTGGTCTCCGAGCTGATCTGCTTGGCCGACGCCCGCTCGGCGACGGGCCGGTCGTCGACGCCCTGCGCCAACGCGTGCAGGGCGGGCCCGATCGTCGCACCCAGCACCGAGGACACCTCGACCGGCGACATCGCCGCGAAGTCGCCGATGGTGTCGATTCCCAACCGCGCCAACCGATCTCCCGACACCGGTCCGATTCCCCAGAGCTTGCGCACCGGCAGTTCGTGCAGGAAGGACAACTGCTGCGACGGTGTGATCGCCATCACCCCATCGGGTTTGGCCATCCCGGAGGCGATCTTCGCGATCTGTTTGCCGCTGCCCAAGCCGACCGAAGCGGTCAGTCCCGTCTGCCGGTAGATCTGGGCGCGCAGTCGCTCCGCGAAAGCGACGACCTCCCCCGCGGCGGCCCCGGCCAACTCGGCCGGTTCACCGAACGCCTCGTCGAACGACAGCATCTCGATGGTCGGAATCGCTTCGCGCACAATGGCGAACACCCGCTGGGAGGCCACCCGGTACACCGATCCCCGCGGTGGTAGCACCACCGCACCGGCCCCCACCAGGCGCCGCGCCTGATGCATCGGCATCGCCGACCGGGCACCGAATTCGCGCGCAGCGTAGCTCGCCCCCGCGACCACGCCGCGACCACCGAGGCCGCCGACGAGGACCGGACGGCCGGCGAGCGTCGGGCGGGTCAACTCCTCCACCGAAGCGAAGAACGCGTCCATGTCCAGGTGCAGCACCCACCGCGCGCTGGACTCGGCGGCGTCGAAACTCACCCCGCCATGGTAGTGACCGTGAAGACCGGAAGGTCATCGAGATGCGCCCGCAGCGTCGCCTCGTCGGAGTCTGGCGCGAGGCCGTCGGGCAGCAGGCGCCCCACCTCCCATCCCCACCGACGCAGATAGTCGGAGATGACCGCGGTCTTCACGTCGGCGTCGGAGACCTCGGTCAGCGCCACCTGGCGCTGCTTGCGTCCACGCTTGAGCTCGGCGGTGGTATTGACTCGCGCATTGCGCGCCCACTGCGTGTTCCCGCGCGGCGAGACCAGGTATTCCCGGCCGTCGAAGCTGATCGGATTGACCGGAATCCGCTGCGGGTTGCCGGTCTTGCGGCCGTAGACGGTGAGTGCCTGCGCCCCCGCGAGGTTGACGCCGTGGTCGGCGAGCCAGCGAACGGCCGAATTGAAGCCTCGCTCTACGGGACTGGAAGCGGAGTGGTAGTGGCCGGTAGTCATCGGTAGGCCCTTTCGTCGAAGCATCGGACAAACTGTGAGCACTGCTCTCGTTAAAGTATGCACGTCTGGTCGCGCGAATGCAAGAGCAGTGCTCTCAATCGTGCGATACTGATCGACATGACGACTCCCCGTGCGCGCAAACGCCTGGCGATCGAAGCGCAGATCCTGACCCTGGGCCGCGAACAGCTCGCCACCGTCGGCGCGGCCGCATTGTCCCTGCGTGCCATCGCCCGGGAATTGAACATGGTGTCGTCGGCGGTCTACCGGTACGTCGAAAGCCGCGACGAATTGCTCACCCGCCTCGTCGTCGAGGCCTTCGGCGAACTCGCCGACGCGGTCAACGCCGCGCTGTGCGACGCCGCGGACGGCACCCATCGCCGCCGCCTCGAGGTGCTGGCGCACGCGTTCAGAGCGTGGTCCGTGGTGCATCCGTCGCAGTACGCGCTGCTCTACGGTTCGCCGGTGCCCGGGTACGATGCACCGCCCGAACGCACCGGCGAACCCGGAACGAGGGTGATGATCGCCCTGATCACCATCCTGGCCGACGCGAACGCCGCGGGC
The DNA here is from genome assembly GCF_012933505.1 of Gordonia asplenii. Lineage (GTDB taxonomy): Bacteria > Actinomycetota > Actinomycetes > Mycobacteriales > Mycobacteriaceae > Gordonia > Gordonia asplenii. The sequence continues at coordinate 3,027 of NZ_JABBNB010000032.1, read as the reverse complement.
GCATTCACCGCGGACGACGACGTCGACGCCGACTTGACCGACGACTTCGGTCGCATTCGCAACGAGCTCGACCTCGACCTGTCCGACTCGCAGTTCGCCTACGCGTTATGCGTGTGGACTTGGCTGGTCGGCGCGGTCGGGCAGGAGGTGTTCGGCGGATTCGGCGCCGACACCTTCGGGGCGCCGCGTCTGGTCTTCGACGCCCAGCTGGCGTCGATCCTGGGGACCCACCTGCGCTGAACGCGAGGGCGCACCGGTCACGAGTGGCCGATTGCACTCTGCCCCGTCACCACCGGCGGGGGAACATTCACCCCGGCGGCGGTGAGCAGACAGTTTCCACTCACCTTCCACTCACCCCGACTGCACTCCCGTACAGCGGGGTTGCCCACGCCCCTTCAGTCGTGACATTCCTTGACGGCGCGACGTGGTTGGTGCGCCGGTCGGCGCAGCGTGACGCAAGCTCCCGATTCGCCGATGGTGGAAGGGCGGGCGTCTTAGTCTGAGTCGGCGATCTCATCGCAGTCGATGGTGAACAGATGAGGAGACCCATGACTGTCAACGGACACAACGACGCCCGCTTCGACGCCCTGCGCGACACGTTCGCCGCCACCATCGACTCCGGCGAGGAGCTCGGTGCGGCCCTCGCGATCGATGTCGACGGTGAGACCGTAGTCGACCTCTGGGGCGGTCACCGTGATGCCGCGAGAACGTTGCCGTGGGAATCGGACACCATCGTCAACGTCTGGTCGACGACGAAGGAGATCACCGCACTCGCGATACTGCTCTGCGTCGACCGCGGGCTCGTCGACCTCGACGCCCCCGTCGCTCGCTACTGGCCCGAGTTCGCCGCCAACGGCAAGCAGGACATCACCGTCGCACAGCTCATGTCGCACACATCCGGTGTATCCGGATGGGATCAGCCGTTCGCCGTCGAGGACATGTACGACTGGGACCTCTCGACGTCACGGCTCGCCGCTCAAGCACCGTGGTGGGAGCCGGGCACGGCGTCGGGCTATCACGCACAGAATCAGGGTCACCTACTCGGCGAGGTCATCCGGCGGGTGACCGGCAAACACTTGAAAGCGTTTGTGGCCGAAGAGATCTCCGGTCCGCTGGGGACCGACCTGCAGATCGGCGCCGGACCCGACGACGACGCGCGGATCGCCGAGATCATCCCGCCGCCACCGCTGCCGATCGACTTCGAGAGTCTCGATCCGGCCTCACCGATGATGAAGACGTTCACCGGGCCGGCGGCAACCGCCGAGGCCGCCAACACCGTCGCGTGGCGCCGTGCCGACATGGGCGCCCTCAACGGTCACACCAACGCACGCGGGCTGGTCGGCACCCTGTCCCTGATCTCGCGGGGTTCGGTCGGACCGCTGACCCTCTCGTCGGCGACCATCGACCGCATCTTCGACGAGCAGTACCGCGGCGTCGACCTCGTGCTGGCCGTGCCACTGCGCTGGGGCATCGGCTTCGGTCTGCCCGAACCGCAGACCCTCCCCTACATCCCCGACGAACGGATCTGTTTCTGGGGCGGCTGGGGCGGTTCGCTGACCGTGATGATCCCCGAGAAGAAGACCACCATCTCGTACGTGATGAACAAGATGGCACCCGGCATCATCGGATCCGACCGCGCCGCGGCCTACCTGTCGGCGGCGTTCGAGGCGCTCGGGTAGGCGCGGCGCCGTTCTGATCAGCGTCAAGAAGATCGGCGCCTGGCCGTCGGTGCTGGCGGTAACCGCGGCGGCGTCGGCCGCGAGCATCAGCGTCAGCGTCTCGTGGAGTCGCGCGGGATAGGGTCGGGCGACTCCTCGACATACCCGCCGTCTTCCCAGTCGCAGTACGGACACCACGGCCGCAAGCGGTGGTGCACCCAGCCCGACCAGACTGTCGCGAACATCCAGACGTCGGTCGGCGCCGACAGCCAGTTCGACGGATGGAACGCGGACAAGGTCCACATCCCGACCAGGAGTACGGCGAACGTCACTATTCCGGGCGGACTCACGGTGAAGTGAAACAGTCGCAGAGTTCTTCGACGACGTCGCGCCTGAGTTGGGGCATCCGCCGGCACGGCATCGATGCAGCGTACGCACAACGGTGCGAGACGCTCATGCGCGACGTACGCGACCCAGCACAGGAAGACCACCACCTGGGCCGCTGTGCCCACTGCGGTGAGAAGGCCAAACCAGTACGCCACGCGAAACGGGATCGCCACGCACAACGCGATCGGCACCGCGTGCGCGGCGAATGACCAAATCGCCGACGCCACACCGCGCGGCCCACCGGCTGCCGTAGTCACGGCCGCGCTCCAGGCTGTTCGTTCATGTGTACAGAATGGCACCGAGGTACGACATCCCCGCTGGTTGAGGATTCACTGTTTCGACTCGCCGCGCGGAGCGCCCCGCTGGTTGAGCCGGCTCAACCTGGATCCACCGACGACGGGCCCTATCCGCTGGTTGAGCCGCGAGGAGCGCTAGCGCGCCGTACTGAGCGAGGCGCTAGCCGAGTCGAAGTGACGAGGGTGTCGAAACCCCGGTACCACAATGCATTTGATGGTAGCGCACTTGCCGAACTGTGATGCTATCGAACATCGAGGCGTGCGCACCCGTAGGGTGCACACGCCTCACTTGCCGGGTGTCATCGCCGATGTTGGCGCGCATCATCGAAAGTCGTTGTGGCTGAGAGGTTTCGACGCTTCTATGTTGTTTGTCAAGTGTGGTTTGGGGTTGTGCGGTGAGGTGGACATCGGAGTGGCCGGCAAACACACCCACCGACCGCATACCAGCGTGTGCGCTCGCTCGCAGGGTCCAGTCTTGACACCAGCAGCCGGCTCGCGGCAGATCAATGGCGGGGGGATCGCCGGTGCGAGGTGTGAGGGCCGGTGAAGGTTCACGCCTACCGCCATCGGCGCGTGCTGCGCGCCGATGGTGGTGGCGGTTCGATGTGTGGTTGTGGATCGTGGTGTGGTGGTGTCCCTTTCAGCTTGTGGCTGGTGATTGAGGTTATGCGGCTGCGGGTGCTGCT
>NZ_JABBNB010000031.1 GCF_012933505.1 Gordonia asplenii | reverse complement strand
GTGCGCGTCGCCGAATCCCCGTTCCCCTGTGCGCTTTTCGGGTCACCAGTCCCCTCGTTACACCGAAGCTCGTTCCTCGCTTCGGCACTCGGGGAGCAGAAGATTGCGACGCGACCGACAACGACGACGGCACTCGCGGAGCAGAGGTTTGCGGCACAAGCGACGTCGACTGCACTCGGCGAGCAGGAACGCTCAGCGTCCCCGAATCCCGTTCCCTAGTTGGGCTTTTCGGGTCACCAGACCCCTCGTTACACCGAAGCTCGTTCCTCGCTTCGGCACTCGGGGAGCGACGGGGGTGCGGCACGACCGACGTCGACAGCACTCGGGGAGCAGAGGGTTTCGTCGCCGACAACAACGGCACTCGCGGAGCAGAGGGTTACGTCGCGACAACGACGGCACTCGGAACCAACGGGTTCGTCCCGAAATCTCTTACCTCGCTTCGGCACTCGGGATTGCCACACTTCGGCGACCGACTCGAGCGGTCGCGACAAAGCAGGACAAACCACCCAACGAGCGGCGTCGAGCCGCTCGAGGTTTGACTGCTACGTCACGCTCACCTACCGATACCGGAACTTCGCCTTTCCACCGGTCCACATCGGCGCCTCGTAGGCGATGCCGAGATGTTGACCTGGGCCTACCTGAACCTGCTCGTCGATCGGACCCATACTGCCCATGTAGCGCGTGTGGATGTGCACGTGATGGACACCCGGCGCCACCTCGAACGCCTCTTCGCCCCACGTCCGACCGCGCTCGACGCCGTCGATCACGATCAACGGCCCGGTGAAGAACAAGAAGAAGCCGAGCGGCATGAACGACGTGTTGATGTGCAGGAACGCGCCACCGCCCTGCGACGGCTGGCCTGCGAACTGCTGCTGACCGGGCGGCTGGCCGTACTGCCCCTGCTGCGGGGCGCCCTGCTGCGGCCCATATCCCTGCGGCGGCTGGCCGTACTGCGGGGGCGGGCCGCCCGGATGTGACCCTTGCTGCGGATACGGTTGCGGCCGACCTTGCGGAGGTTGATCGCGCCCCTGCTGCGGATACGGTTGCGGCTGCCCATACCGCGGCTGACCGGGCGGCCCCTGCTGCCCATATCCTTGCCCACCCTGCGGCGGCCCAGGCTGTCCCGGCTGTCCCGGCCCACCCTGCTGCCCCGACGGTCCCCACTCGGGACCTCCACGCTGCTGCCCCTGTCCCGGATCCTGCGGATAGTTCATACCGTCAAACCTAGCGCTCCCCCGCCCCACAAGCTGACACAATCAACTGGGAAGACACGCCGACGGCGAGGGAGAACTCCACATGGCCGAGATGTTGCGCGCCGGCCCGGCGTCGAACGTGATACCGGCGCCGCCGACCCCGACCATCTGCGACGCCGCCATCGACCTCCGCACACCGGACAATCCGCGCACACGGCTGTGGGAGCCGTCATGGCTGCGGCCCGCACGTTCGAATAGGGTGACGGGCGATATTCATTCCACCCCGAGAAGGGATCGACCATGGCAGCGCCATTGATCGAAGCATCCATCGACATCAAGGCCACTCCCGAAAAGGTGTGGACAGTGGTCTCCGACCTCAAGCGGATGAGCGAGTGGAGCCCGCAATGCAAGAGGATGATCGTGCGCGGCACACCCGTGTCAGTGGGAACCCGCACGTTCAACATCAACCGCCGTGGTCCGCTGGTCTGGCCGACCACCGCCAAGGTGATCCGCTTCGAGCCGAATCGAGAACTCGCCTTCCGCGTCACCGAGAACCGCACCGTGTGGAGCTACACGCTCACCCCGACCGACGCGGGCGTCACGCTGACTGAACGCCGCGAAGTGAAAAACGGTGAGACCACGGCCATTTCAGCTGCACTGGTCGACAAGTTCATGGGCGGAACCAGTTCCTTCGAGGCCGAACTGCAAGAGGGCATGAACGAGACTCTGGGCAAGATCAAGCGCGCGGCCGAGGCGGCGTAACGCATGGCCCGACGTCCCGTCCCCGACCCGTCTGCCCCCGGCGTCGAACCACGCCAACAGTCGACCGTCGAGCATCTGCGTGCGCTTGCCACGCAGACCATTCCGCCGCTGCATCCGGCGGGTATCCCGTTCGTCGCAGTCCCGGCCGCGGTGGCGGTCCTGACACGTCGCAAGCGCTGGATCTCCCGCCCGGCCGCCGTGCTCGCCGCATCCAGCGCGGCCTTCTTCCGCAATCCCAGCCGAGTGCCGCCGACTGCCACCGGAATCGTGGTCGCCGCCGCCGACGGCGAGGTGGCGCTAGTCGATGAAGTGGTGCCGTTGCCCGAACTCGGCCTCGGCGACCAGCCGGTCCCCCGGGTCTCGACGTTCCTGTCGGTGTTCGACGTCCACGTACAGCGGGTCCCGATCAGCGGCACCGCCGAGTCGGTCACGCACACCGCGGGCAAGTTCCTCTCCGCCGACCTACCCGCGGCCAGCAGCGACAACGAGCGCACGTCGATGATCATCCGCACCGACGACGGCATCCGGATCGCCGTCATCCAGATCGCCGGGCTGATCGCGCGGCGCATCGTGTGCGACGTCGAGCCCGGCGCCCGGCTCGCGATCGGCGACACCTACGGGCTCATCCGGTTCGGGTCCCGCGTCGACATCTATCTGCCCGCCGGATCGGTTCCCCGCGTCCAGGTGGGCCAGCGGACCGTCGGCGGCGAGACCGTGATCGCCGACCTCCCCCAGAGTCCGGCATGATCTCCGGCCGGCCGCGGCAACCGGATCGCGTCTCCCGACGACGCCTCGCCGGCATCCGCACACGCCGTTCGTCGTCGACGCCGAAAACCGACGGCCGGTCGAATCTGCACTCCGGGCTGATCGTCATCCCGTCGACGCTGACCATCCTCGCGATCTGTGCCGGCCTGTCGGCCGTCCGGTTCGCCGGTGACGGCAAGGTCGACCTCGCCCTCGCCCTGGTCGTCGCCGCCGCCTTCCTCGACGGGATCGACGGCCGCGTCGCCCGATTGATCGGTGCGACAACCAAATTGGGCGCCGAGATCGACTCGCTCGCCGACGCCATCAACTTCGGCGTGGTACCCGCGCTGATCGTGTACGTCCATCTGATGCCCGGCCAGGACATCGGCTGGTTGTTCGCTCTGGTCTATTGCTGCGCAATCGTTCTGCGCCTGGCCCGGTTCAACACCCTCAACGACGACGAGAACGCGCCCGGCTACACCAAGGACTTCTTCGTCGGGGTGCCCGCGCCCGCGGCGGCGATCATCGCACTGCTGCCGATCGCGGTGGCACAGCAGTTCGGCGACGGCTGGTGGACGTCGGTCGGCGTGGTCGGCGGATGGCTGATCTTCTCGGCTTTCCTTGCGGTGAGCCGCATTCCGACGTCGTCGCTCAAAGCCACGAGCAAGATCTCGCGGGCCGCCATCGCACCGATCATGGTCGTCGTCGCCGGTGCGGCGGCACTTCTCGTGACGTATCCGTACCTGCTGATGGAATTGGCCATCGTCGGCTATCTCGCCCACATCCCGTTCGCCTGGCGCAACAAGCGGTGGGTCGCGGCACGTCCGGAACAGTGGGAGACCCATCCCCGCGAACGGCGCGCGCACCGCCGCGAACTCGGCCGCACCCAGCCCAAGCGCCGCCCCCGGCTGGTGCGGCGAAAGTCCCAGGCGCGCCTGGGACTCCGCCGGCCAGGCCACACCGACACCACCGGGAACACCGCCGCTCCGTCATGACCGGATCACAGCTGACACTGACCGCCAAACTCAATCCGGCCGCCGTTGAGGCACGACGCGGCATCGCCCGTGTTCATCCCGAAGTTCTTGCCGCGCTTGGTCTTCGCGAGTGGGATGCGGTGTCGATTACCGGCGCCCGGGTGACCGCGACCGTGGTCGCCGCCACACCCGCTGACTTCCCCACCGGCGCGATCCTGCTCGACGACATCACGCTGTCCAACGCCGGCGTCAAGTCCGACGCCCTTGTCGTCCTGTCCCCCGTCGTCGTGCACGGTGGGTCACGGGTCGTGGTCGCCGGATCCGCACTGGCCAGCCAATCCGTCGACGAGGCGACGCTGCGCCGGGCACTGCTCGGCAAGGTGTTGTCCGTCGGTGACACGACGTCGCTGCTGCCGCGCGACCTCGGGCCCGAATTCGCCGCCAGCAGCGCGACCCGCAAGCTCGCCACGTCCGTGGGGATCACCTGGACCAACGAACTGTTGACCGTCGCCGACACCACGCCCGGTGCACCGGTCAGCGTGCAACCCAACACCGCGGTCTTGTGGTCCACCGGCTCCGACGCCGTGCCGGCCACCCGATCGCCGGGTCCCACAGCGGTTCCCGCGCGCCGCACACCGCCTCGCAAGGCGCGCCCGGTCAACGAACTCGTCGGCGTCGACGCGCAGGTCGCCAAGCTCACCGAGTGGCTGCGGATCACCCTCGACGAACCCGAAATACTCGCCGCATTGGGCGCCCAACCACGACTCGGGGTGCTGATCACCGGCCCGGCCGGCGCCGGGAAGGCTACCCTGGTGCGCTCCGTCTGCGCGTCGCGGACCATCGGCATCGTCGACGGTCCCACTGCGGGAGCCCTTGCGGCACAAGCACGTACGCAATTGGTGACCGACACGATCACCGCACTCGCCGCGTCCGGCGGGGTGCTGTTGATCACCGACGTCGACGCGCTCCTGCCGGCTACCCCCGAGCCGGCGTCGACGCTCATCCTCGACGCCCTGCGCACCGCGATCGCCGACCACCCCATCGCCCTGATCTGCACCAGCGCCGCGCCGGCCGGTCTCGACCCGCGGCTGCGTGACCCGTCGCTGTGCGACCGCGAACTGATCATCGGTCTCCCCGACTCCGCCACCCGCAGCAAGTTGCTCGCCGCCATCCTCACCGGCGTGCCGACCGACGACGATCTCAATCTCGATGAGATAGCCTCCCGCACACCGGGATTCGTCGCCGCCGACCTCGCCGCGTTGACTCGCGAGGCGGCGTTGCGGGCCGCAGCGCGCACATCGGCGTCGGGCGAGAAGAAGCCACGACTGTCCGCCGCCGACCTCGACGGCGCGCTCAGCGTGATCCGGCCGGTGTCACGCGCCGACTCCCCCGAGGTGGCACTCGGTTCGATCACCCTCGACGACGTCGGCGACATGGAACAGACCCGACAATCCCTCACCGAGGCCGTACTGTGGCCGCTGCGCCACCCGGACACCTTCACCCGGCTCGGTGTGCAACCGCCGCGCGGTGTCCTGCTGTACGGGCCGCCGGGCTGCGGCAAGACCTTCGTCGTGCGCGCACTCGCAGCATCGGGACAACTCAGCGTGCACACCGTCAAGGGTGCGGAGCTGATGGACAAGTGGGTCGGGTCGTCGGAAAAGGCTGTGCGCGACCTGTTCTCGCGGGCGCGGGAGTCGGCGCCGTCGCTGATCTTCCTCGACGAGGTCGACGCCCTGGCTCCGCGGCGCGGCCAGTCGAGCGACAACGGTGTCTCAGATCGCGTCGTGGCGGCGCTGCTGACCGAGCTCGACGGCGTCGAACCGCTGTCCGACGTCGTCGTGCTGGGTGCCACCAACCGCCCCGATCTCATCGACCCGGCGCTCCTACGACCCGGCCGACTCGAGCGGCTGGTCTTCGTGCCGCCGCCCGACGCCGCTGCCCGCCACGAGATCCTCACGGCCGCCGGACGCAACGTGCCGTTCGCCGACGACATCGAGCTGGCCGCTCTCGCCACCGAGCTCGACGGCTATTCGGCCGCGGATTGTGCTGCGCTGCTTCGTGAATCGGCGCTGGCGGCGATGCGGCGCGACATCGACGCGGTGACCGTGACGGCAGAGGATCTCAAGTCGGCACGGGCCGCGGTGAAGCCGTCGCTGGATCCGCAGCAGGTCGCCGACCTCGCGGCATACGCACAGCGGCGCGACGAGCGGTAGGGCCCTGACTCGGAGGAGCCGGCAGAGCGGGCGGATTGGCCCGTTTGTACGATACTGAATCGGCGTCGACGGATCTAGGGTGACAGGGCGTGTTCGCATCGGGCGCCGCGATGACAGCGGATTCCTCTGCGGCACAACCTAGTTCCCACCGTTTGGAGATTGTCTATGAAATCGAAACGAGTCCGTGCCGCCGTAGCGGCCGCCGGTGCCGTAGCGGCGCTGTCCGCATCATCGATGGCAGCGGCGCCCGCATCGGCCGGCCTGCTCGACACCCTGTTCGGCAGTCTCGGCGGCAATACGCAGCCGAGCCCCCAGGGACCGAACAAGCCGGCGCCGAACGCGAGCCCCAACGGCGTGCGGACAATTGTTGTGACGACTAGCAACTACCACTCGCGCAAACTCGGTCCGAATCTCTACTCGACGGGGTCGATCGGGTACAGCTATTCGGCGCGCGACGCCTCGAATGCCGAGGTCAAGGGATCGAACTGCCAGATGGAAGTCACCTTCAGCGGACCCGACACGCCTGCCACCAGCAAGAGCGCCAATTGCCAGGGCAATGTCGGAAACGTCGGGCGGTTCCGTACGGCCGGCAAGTACACGCTCACCGTTACCGACCGAGTGTCGGGTGCGGTCGGCTCAGCGTCGTTCACTGTCGAATAGCGCACTCTCCGACGGTTTGCCGAGCTCCCGACCGAACATGCCGGGAAAGCTACCCTATTGCTGACACCCCGCAGGCACGACGATTATCGTGGTGCACGCTGTCTCAGCTGTAGGGTAGCGGCGGCTTGACCGCAGGCCTGGCGACACGCTCCGTTCGACCAATCGAAGGGGGCGGCTGGTTGCGCTTCGGCCCGACCCCCTACCCCTCCGAATCCAGTTGATAGAACACCGAATCTGGTCTGGCCTCAGCTGGCGTCACAACGAAGTCAGTGAACGTGTTCCGGGATTGGCTCGGCCGGCTTCGGCCTCTTCGAGCATCTGCTCCCGCGAAACCGCCGCCAAGCCGTCATTGAGCAGGCTGACGCCCGGATACCGGGCGTAGTCATCACCCAGATGGGGGGCCAGGAATTCGGCGAAATAGGTGTCACCGTACTGACGCTCACTGACGATCTTCTTCGACGCCGGATCGAATTCGATCACCGCCACATACTGACCGGTTCGCCGGGTGCCGTCGGCCGCGTCGAAGGAGAACGTGGCTTCCCGGAACAGTGTATTCGGTCCGGACCCGTGCACACGCTTCTGCGAAGCCGCCCGCTGCTCGACACCCGAGGGCAACGCGCGCCGATAGTGTTCAGCTACCGCGTCCCGGCCGTCCACCGATATCTGGCCGGTCGGGAATTCATAGTGCGGATCGTCGACCACCGTCCCCATCGTCCATTCGACATCCTGCGACGCTTCCCGAATCTCATGTTCGTAAAGGATGGCTTCCATCTCTTCGACAGATAGTTCAGTCATTTTCTCTTCCATTTCTGACACCGACAGTCCCGCAGTTACGGAATCAATCATCGTTTACCGGTCCGACAACGCACTCAGTCATCTCGCCTGGGCCAGTTGAGCGATTGCCTTCTCCGCCGCCAACTTCCGGTGAAGTATTGCTGCGTTTCACCTTGGTCTACACGGTATTTCCGCACACCGTTGGATGGACCAGATCCGACCGGCCTTCGGTCGGATCTTCAGACTAGCTCCGCGATGAACGCCCACCACCGCATCGATAGCGATTCCGCCATTCGCGCAGAGCTATCCCAATTCTGTCAGCCAATCGGACAATCGACCGCCCGGCGAGCAATGAGTGAGCGGGATCGTGTAACGTCGCATATTCCTATCAAGCGCGATCCCGGCTACGCTTTTGGTATCGATTCCCGTGACTGGAGCACAGATGCCAAAGTCCAATTCGCGCAGTTCCCCCGACAATGCCCGATTGCGCGACGCCTTGTCCGTCGTACGATTCTTCGACCGCCTGAGCCTCCGAGGCACGAATATCGATGGCCTGGTCCGCGGGGCGGCGCATCTGGCCGATGCTACCGCCGGTGCCGAGCACGCTGGAACCGTCGTCCGATTCGCACCAAACGGGCAACGGGTTTCGCCGGACGTCGCAGTTCTACCCCGGTCGTCCCAACTCAGTCGGAATGGCAGCACGGTGTGGCTTGAGCGCAGCGGCGCGCCGGGCTCAAGCGATGAGCTGATCGTCGAACGACTTGCGGTCGCGGCCGGATTGATGGGCGCATACCGCACCCCAGCGGGTGTTCTGACCGCGATCAATGCAGCATTGCCCTATGACACGAGGGCGATAGCCCTAGCCGAACTCGGTATCCAAGCGGACGCCCGGATCCAGGTGATCGCGACGGATCCGCCGTTGTTGATCGGGGATGCACCGTCGGCGGTAGCGGCCACCCGCTACGGCGCGCTCCGCGCGTCACTCGTCACCTTCGATATCCCGGTCATCACCGAGCACGCGGGTCTCGGTTTGTGGACTCGCGCCGACCACGCGCCCGAATCATGGCATTCCGCAGTTGTCGCCTACCGCCTGGCACTTCCGGAGACACCCGTCATCGATGCCAAAGACCTCGGCGCGTTGATCATTCTCGCCGAAGCGCACCACCGCAATCCAAGCCAGCCCGACGTCGAAGCTCTGAAACTCCTCGACGACCGCAATGCCGAGATACTCCGCATTCTCGTTGAGGCCGACAGCATTCGTTCCGCGGCTGCAACGCTCATGATGCATCACTCGACTCTGCAAAGCCGACACGACGCGCTCACTCATGAACTCGGCTACGATCCGCGAACCCCCAGCGGGCGTGCCCGGTACAGCGCAGCAGAGGTATTGCGTAGGCTTTCCCCCTGAGCACGTACGGTAAGCCCCTACCCCTCCGAATCCACTTGGTAGAACACCGAATTGGGTCCGCCCGCGGCCTGCGGCGTGGCGCCCACCTGCACCCAGTAGGTGGTCGAACCGTCCTTGTGGGACAGCATCACCACTCGCTGGCCACCCTCGGTGGTCCGCGACGACTCGGTGAACCCGGCGTCGGTCAGCTTGCGCACCGCGGCGTCGAGCGCGTTCCCGACGTCGGATTTACCCTGCACGGTGATCGACCAGCCGTCGGCCTTGGTCCCGTTGGCGGTCAGTACCCGACCGTCGAGCAGCGGCACGTCCGACGTCGGGAAGTCGCTCGGTAAGGCGACGACGTCGAGGCCGTCGCCCTTCGACGACGAATCGCCGCCACCGCAGCCGCTGACGAACAGCACGCCGCAGACCGCGAGCAGTACCGCGATCAGTCGTATGCCACGAGCGGGCCCAGTCACCGAAGTCCACACGAACCTAACGGTATCGGCCGGGCCCCACGTCGGCGTGCGACGACACGCAGCGAGTCGTCGACCGATCAGTGATGGAACGGGCTCGCCTTGCCTTCGCGCGGCAGCGGTGCCTCCAGCCGATCGAGATAGGCGACCTCGCCCTCGATGTCGGCGATCAGCACTGTCGCCAGATCGTGGCTGAGCCCCGACCGCACCACGATCCGTTGCACGGTCAGGTCGGCCATGTCATCGGCCATCGGGTAAGCGGGCACCAGCCAGCCCTTCATCCGGAGCCGATCGGACAGGTCGTACAGGTCCCACTTGTCGGTGTAATCCTCCTTGAGCCGCCAGGCGAACACCGGAATCGTGTCACCCTTGCTGATCAGCTCGAACGGCGCCAGCTCGCCGATCTTGCCCGACAGATACTGCGCGACGTCGAGCGACCCCTGCTGAACCTCCCGGTATCCGGCCCGGCCGAGCCGCAGGAACAGGTAGTACTGCAGCAGCACCTGTGCGCCGGGGCGGGAGAAGTTGAGCGCGAACGTCGGCATGTCGCCGCCCAGGTAGCTGACGTGGAAGATCAGACTCTCCGGCAACGACGCGGTGTCGCGCCACAGCACCCAGCCGACGCCCGGATAGACCAGCCCGAACTTGTGACCGGAGGTGTTGATCGAGACGACTCGCTCCGCTCGGAAGTCCCAGCGCAGGTCGGGTTGGCAGAACGGTGCGATCATCGCGCCCGACGCTCCGTCGACGTGAATCTTCACATCCAGCCCGGTCGCCGCCTGGATCTCGTCGAGTTTCGCCGCGATCGCCTCGACCGGCTCGTACATTCCGGTGAACGTCTGTCCCATGATGGCGACCACGCCGATGGTGTTCTCGTCGATGTACTTGTCGAGGTCGTGGCCGTCGAGCACCAGGTGGTCCGGGGTCACCGGCACGTACCGCGGTTGCACCTCGAAGTAGTTGCAGAACTTCTCCCAGCAGACCTGCACCGCCGAGGACAGCACGAGATTCGGCTTCTCCGTCGACAATCCCTGTTTCCTGCGACGGTCCTGCCACTGTCGTTTGAGCGCGAGCCCGCCGAGCATGCAGGCCTCCGACGACCCGACCGTCGACGTTCCGATCGCATCGCTCACCGACGGCGCGTTCCACAGATCGGCGAGGATCCGCCAGCAGCGTTCCTCGATCGCCGCGGTCATCGGGTACTCGTCCTTGTCGATCATGTTCTTGTCGACGGTCTCGGCGTAGAGCTTCTTCGCCGTGTCGTCCATCCACGTGCTGACGAAGGTCGCCAGATTGAGTCGTGCGTTGCCGTCGAGCATCGCTTCGTCGTGCACGATCTGGTAGGCCGTCTCCGGCAGAATCTGCCCCTCCGCCAACGCATATCGGGGAAGTTCATCGGATTCGCGGGGGCGGGTGAAGACGTTGTCGAGCTGGATCGACTCCCCGAGGTCGATCTCGCGGCGGGGATTGGTGGGGCGGTGGACCATTCGTTCTCCTCGGATGCGTCGTCAGCCGGCGGCGGCCGCATCGGTAAGATGTCGATTTGCGGGACTCGATCCCGTGACACCCCGCCGTCGGCCGTGGCCGACACAACCGTATCGGAGTGCCCATGGTTTCAGTGCTGGTCGCGCTATGCGTGTGCGCACTCGTGGCCCCGATGGTGATCATGTGGCTCGGCTCACGCGGGTTCTACGTCCTCGCACTCGCCCCGGCCGCCGCGCTGATCTGGTTGATCGTCCAGTGGCCGACCGCCGGGTCGCCGCGGGTGCAAACGGTCGACTGGGTGCCGGTGTTGCACATGTCGATCGTGCTGCGTATGGACACTCTCGCGGCCATCATGTCGACTCTCATCCTCGGCATCGGCTCACTCGTATTGTGTTATTGCGCAGGCTATTTCGACGTCATCCGACCACGCGTGGCAGTGTTCGGCGGCGAGCTGATCGCCTTCGCCGCGGCGATGTTCGGGCTGGTGCTGTCGGACAACATGCTGGTCCTCTACGTCTTCTGGGAAGCCACGACGATCCTGTCATTCATGCTCGTCGGCTTCTACGCGATGCGCGCGACGTCGCGCCGAGCCGCCACCCAGGCCCTGTTGGTGACCACGCTGGGCGGCCTGGCGATGCTCGGCGGCATCGTGATGCTGGGTCAGCGCACGGGCAGCTACCTGCTCAGTGATCTACTGGCGCATCCACCGGCGTCGTCGACGTACATCGACATCGCCGTCGCCCTTGTTCTCGTTGGCGCACTGAGCAAGTCGGCGATCGTTCCCTTCCACTTCTGGCTGCCCGGCGCGATGGCCGCCCCGACGCCGGTAAGCGCGTACCTGCACGCCGCGGCGATGGTGAAGGCCGGTATCTACCTCGTCGCGCGGCTCGCTCCCGCGTTCGCGATGAATGTCAGCTGGCACGCGATGGTCATTCCGCTCGGCCTGCTCACGATGATCGTCGGCGGCTGGCGCTCGCTGCGCGAACTCGACCTCAAGCTGATCCTGGCCTTCGGCACGGTGTCGCAGCTGGGTTTCCTCACCGTGCTCGTCGGCGTCGGCGATGCGAACGTCGCGATGGCCGGACTCACCATGCTGGTGGCGCACGCGCTGTTCAAGGCGTGCCTGTTCATGGTCGTCGGCATCATCGACCACTCCACGGGTACTCGCGACCTGCGCCGCCTGGCCCGGCTCGGGGAGCGACTGCCGGTGTTGGCGCTCACCGCCGCCGTCGCCGCGGCGAGCATGGGCGGGCTGCCCTTCACGATCGGATTCGTCGGGAAAGAGACGGCGTTCGGGTCGGTCTGGGACACCGGCGCACTGTCGGACTGGCAGGACATCGTCGTCGATCTCACCTTGCTCATCGGGTCGGTGCTGACCTTCGCCTACGCCATCCGGTTCCTCTGGGGCGCCTTCGGCCGTAAGGTCCGCAAGGTTCCGACGACGGCCGTCAAGAACATGCACACACCGTCGAAGATGTTCTTGTTCGCACCGATCCTGCTGGCCGTGGCCGGCGTGGTCGCGGGCTTCCTCAGCCCGCTGCTCGGCGACCTCTTCGAACCGTATGCGACCACCCTGCCCGACTACGGCGAAGAGTTGGAACATCTCGCCATGTGGCACGGTTTCGGCATCCCGGTCCTGTTCTCGGCGATCGCCATCGTCGGCGGTGTGATCGTCTTCCTCATCGTCCGGGCCGAGCGCAATCACCTCTTCGTCCATCGCCCGCTGATCAACGCCGACCGCATCTACGATGCCGTGCTGCGCGCCGCCGACGTCGCCTCGCTGACCCTGACGCGCAACACCCAGCGCGGGTCGCTGCCGATCACCATCGGCGTCATCCTGTTGACCTCGATCGTGCTGCCCATCACG
Source organism: Gordonia asplenii (assembly GCF_012933505.1). GTDB lineage: Bacteria > Actinomycetota > Actinomycetes > Mycobacteriales > Mycobacteriaceae > Gordonia > Gordonia asplenii. The sequence continues at coordinate 74,503 of NZ_JABBNB010000031.1, read as the reverse complement.
ATGCTCTTCACCGGAACGCGAAACACGCTGTCGGTCACCGGTTTCGAGACTTTCGCGCAGGTGGTGATCGCCGTCGGGATGGTAGCCGCGGGCATCACCGCGACCGTGCTGCGCAATCGGCTGGCGGCGGTGATCGTCGTCGGTGTCACCGGATACGGATGTGCCGCGCTGTTCGCGCTCTACGGCGCCCCCGACCTCGCCCTCACACAAGTCCTGGTGGAGACGCTCACCCTGGTCATCTTCGTGCTGGTGCTCCGGAAACTGCCCGCCGAGCCCGAGCGCCGCCACTTCACCGGCTTGCGCTCGGTTCGTGCGGTGGTGGCGCTGGCCTTCGGCGCAACCCTCGTCGGTATCGGCCTGTTCGCGGCGGCGGCCCGGACCGCCACTCCGGTCCAGATCGATCTGCCCAGCGCCGCATACGCGCTCGGCCACGGGGCCAATGCGGTCAACGTCATCCTGGTCGACATCCGCGGCTGGGACACGCTGGGCGAGGTGTCGGTGCTCATCGTCGCGGCGACGGGAGTGGCGTCGATGGTGTTCCGCACCAAGCGATTCGGCGCCGCGCCACGAGTCTCCGACGCGCTTGCGCTCGCCGACTTCGACGACGACCCCATCCCGCCCGACCGCACGACGTGGCTGCGTGGCAGCGACCTGCGCGACCCGCGGCATCGCTCGATGGTGCTCGAAGCCACCACTCGGCTGATCTTCCCGACGATGGTGGTGCTCTCGGTGTACTTCTTCTACGCCGGCCACAATGCTCCGGGCGGCGGCTTCGCGGGCGGTCTGACCATGGGGCTGGCCCTCGTGCTGCGGTATCTCGCGGGTGGCCGCTATGAGCTCGGCGAGACGATTCCGGTCGAGCCGGGCAAGATTCTCGGTGCGGGCCTTGCCATTTCGGCGGGCACCGCGGTCGCGTCGCTGTTCTTCGGTGCCCCCGCGTTGTCCTCGGCGATGATCACCTTCACGCTGCCGGTCCTCGGCCACATCAAGATCGTCACCGCGCTGTTCTTCGACCTCGGGATCTACCTGATCGTCGTCGGCCTGGTCCTCGACATCCTGCGCAGTCTCGGCGCACGCCTCGACGTCGAGTCCCCGGCCGCAGCGCCCCAGGTGGTGAAGGTATGAGCGTCAATCTCGGACTCCTCATCGCCGCGGGTCTGCTCGGCGCCGCCGGTGCGTACCTGTTGATGGAGCGCTCGCTGATCCGGATGCTTCTCGGACTCATCCTGGCGGGCAACGGAATCAACCTCCTGATCATCGTGATCACCGGCGGCATGGGTAATCCGCCGATCAAGGGGCAGACCGCGGGCGACCGCGCCCACGACGCCGATCCACTCGCACAGGCGATGGTGCTCACCGCGATCGTCCTCACCATGGGCGTCGCCGCGTTCGTCCTCGCGCTCGCCTACCGACTGTTCGTACTCAACCGCGACGACGACGACGTCGACGACGACACCGAGGACGTCAAGATTCTGACCGGCTCCCTGCAGACCGCCCCCGACCGCGACCGCAGCGACGACCCCGTCACCGGCGCCGACACGGCCGCCGGCGACTACTTCGACGACGACGGAAACCCGCTCACCGCAGCCGAATTCGACGCCCGGCACCGGACGACGATCGAGACCGACCTGATGCCCGACGACGTCGCCGATGTCGCCGACGAGCTGCGCGACCCCGACGACGCTCCGGTCGACGCCGACGCCGGGCAGGTGACCGAATGATTCCGCAGAGCTCGTGGATCAACACCCTGATCGTGCTCCCGACGCTGACACCGCTGCTCGGGGCGGCCCTCACACTGCTGCAGGGACGCCACCCGCGTTTCCAGCGTGCGGTGACCGTCACGGCGATCACCGTCGCGCTCGTGGCGTCGAGCATGATGCTCTACCTGACCGACGCCCACGGCACCTACGCCGTGCACATCGGCGGATGGGGCGCAAACGGCTACCCCAACGGACCGTTGGGCATCACGCTCGTCGTCGACCAATTGTCGGCGCTGATGCTGGTGGTGTCGACGACGGTGCTGCTGGCGGTGGTCGTGTACGCGATCGGGCAGGGTATCCGCGACGGCACGAGTCAGCAGCCGGTGTCGATCTTCCTGCCCACCTACCTGATCCTGTGCACCGGTGTCTGCAACGCGTTTCTGGCCGGCGACCTGTTCAACCTGTTCGTCTCCTTCGAGATCCTGCTCGCCGCGAGCTTCGTGCTGCTCACCCTCGGGGCCAGCGGCGAACGAGTCCGGGCCGGGGCGTCGTATGTGATCGTGTCGATGGTGTCGTCGTTGATCTTCCTGATCGGGATCGCCTTCGCCTACGCCACCACCGGAACGCTCAATCTCGCCGAGATGGCGCTGCGGCTCGACGCCGTGCCGTCCGGAACACGCAACGCGCTCTACGCGGTGCTGCTGGTCGCCTTCGGCATCAAGGCGGCGGTGTTCCCGCTGTCCACGTGGCTGCCCGACTCCTATCCCACCGCACCGGCCCCGGTCACCGCGGTGTTCGCGGGTTTGCTGACGAAAGTGGGTGTGTACGCGATCATCCGCACGCACACGCTGCTCTTCCCGGGCGGGTCGATGGATTCGATCCTCCTCGTCGCCGGTCTGCTGACCATGCTCGTCGGCATCGCCGGTGCGATCGCCCAGTCCGACATCAAACGTCTGTTGTCGTTCACTCTCGTCAGCCACATCGGCTACATGATCTTCGGCATCGCCTTGTCGTCGGAGATCGGTCTGTCCGCGGCGATTTACTATGTGGCACACCACATTCTGGTGCAGACGACACTGTTCTTGGTGGTGGGGCTCATCGAACGCCAAGCCGGGTCGTCGTCGCTGCGACGCCTCGGCGGACTGATCGCGACGCCGCTGCTCGCGGTGCTCTATCTCATTCCGGGCCTCAATCTCGGTGGTATTCCACCGTTTTCGGGCTTCATCGGCAAGGTCGCGTTGTTGCAGGCCGGTGCCGCGAACGGCTCCGTGCTCGCCTGGCTGCTGGTGGGCGGATCGTTGGTCACCAGCCTGCTGACGCTCTACGTCGTCGCCCGGGTGTGGACCAAGGCATTCTGGCGTCCGCGCGCCGACGCCCCGGAGGGAGAGTTGTCCGACGCCGGGCCGTCGGCGCTGGTCGACGAGAGCACCGACGCCGCGTTCGCCGACCGCGCCGACGTCGGGCGGATGCCGTTGGGGATGGTGCTGCCAACCGCCGCGATGGTTCTCGTCGGCCTTGCGATGACGATCTTCGCCGGCCCGATCATGGGCTACACCGAGCGCGCCGCCCACGACATCACCTCACGCCAGGTGTACATCGTCAATGTGCTCGGCCCGCAGATCGTGAACTTCACCGGGAAGGACGGTAAGTGATGGCCTCTGCATCGACTGGCCGACGCACCCACCCGGTACGTCGCGGCCTCGTCAACGTGTGGCGGTTGAGTCTGCTCACCATCTTCTGGGCGTTGGTGTCGGCGCTCGTCTGGGTTCGTGGGCACGTGCGGCTGCCGAAGTGGTTGGGCTCCGACAGCCGCGAGGTGGCCGTACGGTTGTGGACGCTGGGCTGGCTGACATTCGTCTGGGTGCTGCTGTGGGGCGTGGTGTCGTGGGCGAATGTGCTTGCGGGAGCGACCCTCGCGATCGCCATCGTCACACTGCTGCCACTGCCCCGGGTGGCCGTCGAAGGTCGCATCCACCCGCTGTCGGTGGCGATCTTGGTGCTGCGCCTGGTCTATGACTTCGCCGTGTCCAGCTTTCAGGTCGGCTGGATGGCCGTCCGCCCCGGCAAGCCGCCCCTCGGGGCCGTCGTCCGGGTTCGTGTGGCGATCAAGTCCGACATGGTGCTGACCCTGGCGATCGACTATCTCAATCTCGTGCCGGGGACGATGGTCGTCGAACTCGACCATCGGCGGCGGCTGCTGTACGTCCACGTCTTCGACGTCAGCAGTCAACGACGGGTACGCGCGTTCTACCGTCAGGTCGCCTACACGGAGAAGATGTTCATCAAGGCCTTCGAGCGCGACAGCGAATGGCACCCCAGCCCCTATCACGGCATCGACGACGACTATCACCACGTCGATCCGGTCGACCGACTGCGCGTGACCGGCCCCGAATCGCAGGAGCGTTCATGAACTCGGTGATGAACACGGCGTGGACCATCGCCGGCGCCGTCCTGCTGATCTCGGCGGCGCTGACGACCTATCGGATCCTGCGCGGCCCGAGCACGTTGGATCGGCTCGTCGCCGCAGATGTGCTGGTCGCACTGTGCATGTGCGGACTCGCTCTGTGGGCGGCGATCAGCCGGGATTCGACGGTCGTTCCCTCGATCGTGGCGATCGCGCTGGTCAACTTTCTGGGGTCGCTGGCCGTCGCACGCTTCCGGGTGAGGGATGATCAACAATGATCGGTGACATCATCAGCACCGCGCTGATCCTGTTCGGCGCGCTCGTGGCACTCACCGCGTCGATCGGCCTGGTGCGCTTCCCGGACACATTGAGCCGCATGCATGCGGCGACCAAACCGCAGACCTTCGGCCTGCTGCTGATTCTCGCCGGCGCGTCAATTCGGTTGTCCGGCAACGTCGACGTCGGGATGCTGATCTTGTCCGGCCTGTTCGCGCTGATCACCGCCCCGGTGGTGGCGCACCGGCTCGGGCGGTTGGTCTATCGGGAACAACGGGCCCGCGACGGCCTGACGAACTCCGACCCGGAACCGGAGACCGAGCAGTAGGCGGCCCTATCCTCGCCGCCACCGGCCCCGTCCCGCGGGTCGAGCCGGGCCTATCCCCGCTGGTTGAGCCGCGCCACCCCCGCTGGTTGAGCCGCGCCACCCCGCTGGTTGAGCCGGACCATCCCCGCCAACCCCGCTGGTTGAGCCGGGCCGGAGCGATAGCGCAGGCCCGTGTCGAAACCACCGAGCGCGGGCGCGAAATCCATTGTGGCACCGGGGTTTCGACTCGGCTTCGCCTCGCTCAACCAGCGGGGTCGCTGCGCCGCGCTCAACCAGCGGGGTCGCTTCGCCTCGCTCAACCAGCAGAGGAGAACATCCCGCTCCCCCGTACCCTTATCCCAGTTCCGCCACCACGGAACTCACCACGTCGCGCAGGTCTGCCGTCCGCTCGAACACGGCTCGCTGCCGCTGATACGACGCCCCGCGTCGAATGATCTCTTCGACACCGGCGAGTTCTTCGACGCACGACAGTTCCGCCGCGATGGGTGCCAGCTCGACCAGGATGTCCGCGAGGTCTTCGGTGACCAGTCGCTCATTGCACTGCGCGTCTTGAATGATGATGGCGTCGAGCCCGTATCGTGCTGCGCGCCACTTGTTTTCCTGCACCAGCCACGGCGCCATATCCGGCAAGGTGGCATTGGGGTCACCGAGCCGGCGTTGCGTCAGCGTCCGATCGAGGTACACGATCAAGCAGTGCGTCAGTGCTACCAGCGCGGAGAGTTCGCGGGTATTCGACACGCCGTCGCAGATGCGCACCTCGATGGTACCCAGGTGCGGCGACGGCCTGATGTCCCAACGGATTTCGTTGAGGTGGTCGATGATGCCAGTCGTCTTCTGGTCGGCGACGAACCCCTCGAATTCATCCCAGCGGGTGAACTGAAACGGCAGACCGGCGGTCGGCAGTTGCTGGAACATCATCGCACGGTTGCTCGCGTATGCGGTGTCCTGTCCCGACCACATCGGCGACGACGCCGACAGCGCCAGCAGGTGCGGGTAGTACTTGAGCAGGGCGGAGATGATCGGTAATACCTTGTCGCGGTGCGAGATTCCGACATGCACGTGCACACCCCAGATCAGCATCTGGCGTCCCCACCACTGGGTGCGCTCGATCAGCTCGGCGTAGCGGTGCCCTTCGGTGAGCAGCTGCGTCGACCACTGCGCGAACGGATGCGTACCGGCGCCGTACAGGTCGACGCCGAGTCCGTCGCCCACCGAGCGCACCAGTTCGAGTGACTCGGCGACGTCGGCGACGGCCTCGGCGACGGTGGTCGACACACCGCTGACCAGTTCAACGGTGTTGCGCAGCAACTCTTTGTGAACCTTGGCGGTGATGCCCTCGCCCGCCTGCGCGACCACGCCGTCGATCAACGCGGCCGCCGAGTTCGACAGATCACGCGTGTCCCGATCGACGAGGGCGAACTCCCATTCGACACCGAGGGTCGGCGAGGGCGAACCTATGAAATCGACTGACTCGTTGCTCATCTGCCCCGTCGCATCGCTGGCTGGGTCATTCCTTGGGATCGATTGTGCCGCAAGCAATTCGACCACCCGCGTCACCGGTGGTCATGGTCTTCTCGTCGGCCGGCGGGCTGTAGCGCGACGGGATGTTGCCGAAGTTGTCGGGCAGCGCGTGGATCACGATCGACTTGCCGACGATGTCGCTCAGCTGCACGGCATCGGTGGTGGTGACCGTCGTCCCGGTGCCGTTCTTCAGCACGTTCAACGAGATCAGATCGCCGCTGGCCGGATGTCCGGTGTGCCCGGCGACCTGCAGATGTCCGCCCGCGCTGATGAACGGTTCGGAGCCCGACGGATCGCAGACGCCGTTGGAATGGATGTGCAGACCGTGGAACCCCGCGGGGATGCCCTGGGTCACCTCGACGCTCACCCGTACGCCGCTGCCGGTCGGCGTGAACGTCGCGGTACCCACTACATTGTTCTTGGTGTCGGTCAGCTTGGCCACCGCCGCCACCTTCTCCGACGCACCGTCGGTCGCCTTCACGTCTCCGGGCGGCGCCTGAATCCCGGTCACCACCGACGGCGTCGTGCCCGCGACATCACTGGGCACCTGCCCGCTGCTACATGCCGCGACGCCCAGTGCGGCGACACCGGTCGCGCCGACCGCCGCGGCGGCCCGGACCCAGGTGCGAGTCATTCGAGAAGTGGTGTGTGTTGCCGACCGATTCTTCGCTGACCGATTATTCACTGCGCACTCCTTGCGGGATGGATTTTCCAGGGACCTCGCCTGCAGATCTTACGAGCGCGCGACCACGATGACGGGGATTCCGTAGGCACACTGCGTGAAACTCGACGGGCGTTCCTCGACCGCGGAGATATTCATGTCCTTCGCCACCTTCTGCGCTTCCGCCTTGGTGTTCCCGGCGTCGCCGTCGCTGTCGTAGAAGACGGTGTTCTCGCTGAAGCTCGACGTCGTGAGGTTCGCGGGCGACGCCAGGTGATAGCCCTTGGCCTTCAGCTCGTCGGTCACCTCGCGGGCCAGCCCGTGCACCGAGCCGGCGTTGAACACGCACAGTTTCACCGTGGTCGACGCGGCAGCTGACGTCGGCGCCGCCGACGTCACCGGCGTCGAGGTGATGGGTGCGCTCGCACCGGCCCGATCCAAGGCCTGTTCAGGATCTTTGCCGCTGGTGACCGCGCTGTGCCAGCCCAGTCCGATACAGGCGACCGCGATGGCGAGCAGCAACATGGCCCCCGCGCGCAACGGAAGATGATTGGGTTCGCGATCAGCATTCATCATCGCAACTTTAACTCACGCCACAGCACAGGCTGGTGCCTCCCGGCGCCTGCCGGTCACGATCGTGAGGCAGTCGACACCGCGTCGCTTACGTGACGTCGAATCCGAGGCGCCGCGCGGCACGCGCCTTCTGCCGCGAAGCGCGCAGGCGGCGTAGACGCTTGACCAGCATCGGATCGGCCGCCAACGCCTCCGGGCGATCGACGAGAGCGTTGAGCAACTGGTAGTAACGGGTGGCCGACAGATCGAAGAGCTCTTTGATCGCATCTTCTTTGGCACCCGCGTACTTCCACCACTGACGCTCGAAGGCGAGAATGTCACGTTCGCGGCGCGACAGACCATCCTCCCCTACCTCGTGAGGGTCTACCCGCGACGGTGTGGCGGTGTTGATCGCGGGCTGGATCAGATCACCATGATTCTGACTGTGCGCTGCTGCGCTGTCCATCTCGCTCCCTGAAAGAATCGCTCGGTGAAAAACCTTCACACCGCCGGTCACGACCCGCTGACCTGGGTATTGTCGCCGAAATTCGCACTTCGGCAGACGCTACTGGTCCGAGCACCACGGGTTAATCACAGCAATGTTGTTCGCTAGATATCTAACCACGGCGCGCAATGTAGATCGGCTAATGACTCGCCCGGAATTACCATTCGCATCAACATCCGGGCGGCACAACCGCACAGCGTAATCTGTGTGACCATGGCTATCCTCCCGATCTGTATCGTCGGCGAACCCGTACTGCACCGTCCAACCGAATTAGTCGCACTCGACGCCGACGGCAAGCCCTCCGCCCAGGACGTCGCGCTGCTCGACGACATGTACGAAACGATGGACAAGGCCAACGGCGTGGGACTGGCCGCCAATCAGGTCGGCGTGGCCAAGCGGATGTTCGTCTACGACTGCCCGGCTGGCGAGAATCGATCGGCGGCGCGCGAGCGCGGCGAGGTGATCAATCCGGTCCTGGAGACCTCGGAGATCCCCGAGACCATGCCCGACCCGGACGACAACGACGAAGGCTGCCTGTCGGTGCCGGGCGAGCAGTTTCCCACCGGCCGCGCCGACTGGGCGCGGGTGACCGGCGTCGACCGCAACGGCGACGCGGTGGTCGTCGAGGGCCACGGATTCTTCGCCCGGATGTTGCAGCATGAGACCGGTCATCTCGACGGCTTCCTCTACGTCGACGTCCTCGTCGGGCGCAACGCGCGTGCCGCGAAGAAGGCGATCAAGAAGAACGGCTGGGGCGTGCCCGGCCTCACCTGGACGCCGGGCTCGGTCTCCGACCCTTTCGGCTGGGATGACTGACCGCCCCCTTGATCTCACGGGGCTCTATCTCGGCGACCGGGTGGTTGTGCGCTATCGCGTCGACGATCGGCACCTCACCGACGTGACGGGCCTGTTGCGCGACGCCGATGATCCGATCGTCGTCGAAGGCACCGGCCCCAAGGACCGTGGGGCGTGGGTCGAAGTTCGACGCTCCGCGGTCACGTCGGTCCGGCTGCTGTCGTATGTCACGGTCCGCAATTCGCAGATCCGCTCGCTCGCCGAATCGCTCGCCCGCGCATCGGCGGTGCACACCGAACTGCACGCCGGTTGGCTACTGCGTTCGGAAAGCACTGCACCACTGGAGAATTCGGCGCTGCCCATCGGCGTCGACGCCCGTGCCGACGCCGAGTCGCTGCGCGCGATCGCCGATTGGTACCACCAGCGTGACCTGCGACCCTTGCTCGCGTTGCCCGATCGACTCATTCCCGACGCCCACGTGAGCGGGTCTCGGGTAGGCCCACCGATGCACGCGCTGGTGCTTCCCGACGACCCGTCGGCGGCGGTCCTCGTCGACGCCACCGACGTCGCCCGCGGTAGTGCACTGCGTGCCGACGGCTTCCGCCTGCACCACGTGCGGCACCACGTCCACCTCGACACGTACGGTGATGCGTGATGTCTGCCGAAACCTCACCCACACCACGTCCGCAGTCGGCCGCCACCGTCGCACGCAACCGGCGCAAGTCGCTTGCGTCGGCGATCGCCGTCGTGATCATCGTGTTGATCTGCGGCGCCGTATGGCTGGTCGCACATCGCAGCGGTGCGTCGAGCACGGCGAAAACGGCCACAGCGTCGACGTCGACGTCGAAGAACGCAGCCGGCAAACCCAGCTCGACGAAAACCACCGGGAAAACCACCGCGGCGTCGGGCGTACCGGCCCGGGTAACCGCAACACTCGCCTTGATCGACGCCGGCCGTTGGCCCGACGCCGCGAACGCCCCCGGCACCCAGGGCGGCCGGTCGTTCCGCAACGGTGAAGGCCTGCTGCCCCGCACAGACGCGTCGGGCAAGAACATGCGGTATCAGGAGTGGGATGTCAACGCCAAGCGTCCCGGCCGCGGCCGCGACGCCGAACGCATCATCACCGCGGCCGACGGCAGCGCGTGGTACACCCTCGACCACTACCGCACCTTCATCAAGATTCGGGGACCCAACTCGTGAGCCGCACAACCACTTTCGACGAGTTCCTGAGCTCCGACGCCGTCGTTGCGCTGCACAGCGCCGACGCCCCCGCACTGCCGGAGACACTTCGCGTCGTCGACGGCACGGCGATGACCGACCTCGCGGGCGTGTATTCGCAGTTCGCCACCGCGTGGGCGTTCCCCGACTATTTCGGCCGCAACAAGGACGCCTTCGACGACTGCATGCGCGACCTCGCCGGGTCGCCGCTGATCACCGAGATCACCGACGCCCAGCGACTTCTTCTCGACGAGCCGCGCCAGCTGCGGTGGTTCGCCGCAGCACTGGAGTTCTACGCGCACAGTTACCGTGCGCAGGAGCCCGCGGTCAGATTCGCGGTGGTGCTCAGCGCCCCCGCCGACCTCCGCGCCACCGTCGCCCGCCGCTGGCGCGCCGTCGACGTCGAGCCGATCCTGTTGGGGGACTGAGCATCATGCGCATCGCGACGTGGAACGTCAATTCGATTCGGGCCCGGTCGGAGATGGTCGTCGAGTGGTTGACCACCAACGACATCGACGTTCTCGCCATGCAGGAGACCAAGTGCGACAACGGCGAATTCCCGTCGATGAGTTTCGCGGTGGCCGGCTACGACGTCGCCTACGTGGGCAGCGGCGGGCGTAATGGAGTGGCCCTGGCCTCACGGACCATCCTGGAGGACATCGAAACGTCGTTCCCCGGTCAGCCCTCATTCCCCGACGGCCCCGCCGGCGAGCTGGAAGCCCGTGCCATCTCGGCGCGCTGCGGTCCCATGCGGGTGTGGAGCCTGTACGTTCCCAACGGTCGCGGCATCGACGACCCGCATTACGCGTACAAGCTGAAATGGCTTACCGCACTTCGGGATATCGCGTCGTTGTGGACGGTGCACGACCCGGCCGCGCAGATCATGCTCGCCGGCGACTGGAACATCGCCCCGACCGACGACGACGTCTGGGACGCCGCCTACTTCGACGGCAAGACTCATGTGACCGATGCCGAACGGAATACCCTGCGGGAGTTCGTCGAAACGGGATTCATCGACTCCGCGGAGCCCTTCGCCGGCCACGCGTACACCTTCTGGGATTACACGCAGTTGCGGTTCCCGCGCAACGAGGGCATGCGCATCGACTACGCGATGTGCTCGCCGGCCCTCGACGACCGCATCACCGGCGCGTGGGTCGACCGCGACGCCCGAAAACTCAAGGGCGCCAGCGATCATGCGCCGGTGGTCTTCGAAATCGGGATCGGCTAGTAGCAGCGTCGTGCCGGACGACTTTCTGATCGCCCGCAACCCCGAAGAGGATTCGACGCTGCCCTACCTGTTGCGGATCCCACTGGGCCCCGACGACGCCGAGATCATCGACCGCATACCGGTGCGGTACGCGACGACACCGTTTCGTTCCCGGCAGATGTGCGAGCGTCAGGCGTCGATCTTCGCGAGGTCGGCGGCGGTCTCGCCCTCCACGGAGTTCAGGAAAGCATCGATCACCGGCCAGGTGTGCACAACTGCGTCGGGTCCCGCCAGCAATCCGAGGTGGCTCGACTCGACGGTTTCGAATTCGATGCGCGGCGCCCCGGTGAGCACGTCGAAGCCATGACGCGCGGCGGGCCAGCTGCACAGCGCATCACGGTGGCTGCCGAACAGTTGCACGGGGACGCAGATGTCGGCGAGGTCGACTCCGAGCTCACCGAAGGTCACCTCACCCGTGCGGAGTCGGTTGCGGTAGATGAACTGTTCCCACATCTGCTCGGTCAACTTGCCCGGGTAGCCGGGAAAGGTCCGCTGGAACCGGTTGATCACTTCCATCCGGCGCAACGTGTCGGTATTGCGGAGGTTCTGCAGGATGAAGAGCGGTTTGCGCAGCTCACGCCGCAACGACGTCGAGCGGTAGGCGATCTGAACGACCGGTGCCGGGATGCCGCCGAGCAGTCGCAACGGGATCAGCGGCGCCTTGCCCGCGGTGGGCCGCATCAGTCCGCGCAATTGCTTGTAGCCGAACAGTGCGTCGTAGTCGAGCGGCGTCGCGATCGCGGTGACCGAGCGGATCGACGAGTCGCCGCGCTTGCCCGCGACCGCGGCGGTGAGTAGCGACAGCGTCCCGCCGAGACTCCACGCGACCAGATCGACCCGCTCAGCGCCCGCGTCGGCCAGTACCCGCTCAATCGCCTCCGGGATGATGTCGAGGATGAAGTCTTCGAAGCCCATGCCCCGATCCGCGTAGCCGATCTCCCCGAAGTCGACGACGTACGGCGTCCGGCCGGTTTCGCGGAAGTGCTCGACCAGCGAGAACTCGTCGGACAGGTCGTAGCAGGTCGCGGGTGCCGCAATCGGCGGGACGAGCAGCACCGGCGGCCCCGCAGGGTCCCCGTAACGACGAAGAGTGCGGTGCGGATCGTCGACGAGCACCGTGTGTTCGGTGCGCCGCTGCGGACTGACTCCGTCACCGAAAGTCAGCGCCCAGAGATTCCGGGCGCCCTCGCTGACTGTGTCGGTATCGAAAAATGGCATGTCGTTCCCCCTCGGGCCGGCAGATCGTTGACCATTATCACCAGCGGTAGCTCTGAGAGCCCAATCGAGGCTGGGCAAACACGATGCGACATCGGACACATCCACCCTTGCAGCTAAGGTAAGCCTTATGAAACTTTCTGTCGCCGGGATCGTCTCGACTTACTCCTTCGCCGACGACGTCAAGTGCCTGCTGACGCGCTCGGGTGCGGTGATCCTGCCCTACCGCGAGCGGCTCGACGCGTTGTCGGCAGATCAGGTGGCGTTGCTGCGCCAGCTCAACGGCGGTTCGGCGACCGTCGGCGACGACGCCCCGCCGAGCACGCTGGAACTGATCAGCCGGCTCAGCTCATTGGGCGCGGTGCGCACAACGGTCGCCGCAGGTGATCGAAAGCTGTACTCGCTCAACCCCTTCCGCGCGCCCTCCACCGAACGCCCAACGCAGGCACCCCCGTCGGTCGCGCCGTCACGGTTTACCGTCGTCCGACGATGCGGCGCAGCCGTTGTCGCGGAGAACCCGATGTCGTGGTGCGACATCACCTTTCACGACTCCGCCGCACTGTCGGCGCTGTTCGGACTCGACGACGCCGCACTCGACGCCGACGTCGTGGCCCGACTCCGCGCCGACGCACTGTGGGCAGGGCATCTGTCGGAGCCCGCCGTCGAAGACGCAGAATTTCGCACCCGTAGCTGGAGCCCGCACGAACTCTGGTTTCACCGACGCAGCACGGTGGGAAATCGATTGCGCGGCAATGCATTCGCGCACTTCGGCCCCACTCGATGGGCGGATGGACGAGGTTTCGAACCGTTGCCGGCTCGACGCGACGCCTTTCCCGGCGCGACCGTCGAATTGCCGCGCCCCGACCTGGACGCGCTGCGCGAGCGCGACATCACCCTCACCGCGGCGATCGAGGACCGACGGTCGGTGCGCTCGTTCGACGACGACAACCCCGTCTCCCTGGACCAGCTCGCCGAACTCCTCTACCGCAGTTCACGCACCAGGTCGGTGACGACCATCGGCCCGCAGCGCGCGGTGCCCGAGGAGCTCCCCTCGCGCCCGTATCCGTCCGGTGGGTCGCTGTACGAGACCGAGATCTACTTGGTCGTGCGCCTCGCGGCAGGGCTGGATTCCGGTCTCTACCACTATGATTCACTCGATCACGTCCTGCGTCGCGTCGCCGACTACGACCATCCCGCGGTGGCCGATCTGATCGCCCCGTCCGCGGTGACGCTGGCCGACGGCCGCCAACCGCAGGTGCTGCTGATCCCAGCCGCCCGAGTGGGCCGAATCATGTGGACCTACGAGCAGATGCCCTACGCGGTGATCATGAAACACGTTGGGGTGCTTACCCAGACCCTGTACCTGATCGCGACGTCAATGGGCCTCGGCGGAGTAGCCCAAGGGTACGTGGACACCCAGGCATTCGCGGCCGCGACCGGCAACGACGAGTTGGTGGAGTGCGGCGTGGGCAGTTTCGTGGTGGGGTCCGTGCGGGCCTGACGCCCGTCGCCAGCGTGTGCCCCCGCTTCGCCCAACGCACCCTGGCAATGAGTGCGGCCATTCGGCCCAACGGGATCGTCGGCGCCCGAACCCGACGCTCACTGATCGCCGACGACCACTAACCCACTGACCCTAGGTTGCGGACTGGTTCTTTGGTCGAGGTGACCCGACTCACCGAGGAACTGTCTCGACGGGTCGATGGCCGAGTTCGCGACCCAGTTGATGTCCACCCTGACCGGGCACCTGACACCGGCGGGGCGGGCGGTGGTCGAGGTGCTGGATGATCAGTGGACGACCGTCATCATCCCCGACGGCCCCGATAAGGGGCGGGTCGGGTGGATCGACCCCACGCCCGGCGGCCTCGTCGCGGCGCCCGCCCCGACCTACTTGCGCGCCGCGAACGAATCCTTCAACGCCGCCAGCGCATCCGCGCCCAGACCGGAGACCGACATCGGCGCCGTCGGCTCCGGTGCGGGTGCGACCGCTGCACCGTCCGCCTCGACGTCGGCATACTTCTCCGGATGTGCGATCGCATCGTCGACGACGGCCGCCAGCTCGTCGATGGTGAAGTGTTCGAACACCATTCGCGGGGTGAGCGGCAATCCTTCCTGGATCGCCCGGGCAGCCCACCCGATGGCGATGACACTGTCGCCGCCGAGCGCGAAGAAGCCGTCGTCGCGGGTCACACCGTCGATCTCGAGCAACTCTTCGAGCAGCGCGATGAGCCGGCGTTCGGTGTCCGTCGTCTCCGTGACCTCGACGACCACCGGCGCGACCGACCGCGCTGCCCGGTGGATGACGACCGACCGCGAGCTGTCCCACTGTCCCGGAAGAACATCCAATTGGCTCAGCGGTGTGTCGGACTGTTCGACGAACGCGCCGAGCACGTTGACCGCGGTGTCGACGAAGAACTCCCCCGTCTGCGCATCGTAGAGGTCGGTGTTGGTGATGACGCGAAGGACCAGGTCGCCGCTGCGCTCCAGCTGATAGTCGAAGTGAACGTCCATGAACGACACCTCGTAGAACTTCGACACATCCCGATAGGTGATGGCACCGTCGGCGGTGAAGTTCTCCGACGCCGGGATGTCACGCACATGCATCATCGTCTGACACAACGGATTTCGCGACAGTGATCGCTTCGGGTTCAGCGTCTCGACGAGCCGCTCGAACGGTACGCCCTGGTGGCCGAGCGAATCGAGTGACGACTCACGGACACGATCGAGGAGCGCACGTGGCGTCGGATCGGCGCTGAGGTCGCTGCGCACGACGATGACATTGGCGAACAGCCCGACGACGTTCTCCGTCGGTTCGCTGAGCCGGTTGGCCACCGCGGCGCCGATCGCCAGATCCTCGCCCGCACCAAGGGCATTCATCACTGTCACACCGATGGCGTGGCACAGCATGAACGGCGTGACAGCCGCCGAGTCAGCCATCCCCAACGCGCGCTGCCACACCCGCGCGGGCACTCGACGCTCCGCGACGTTGCCGTGGTGGCCGAGAACCGGCGGCCGCGGACGATCGTGCCCGACGTTGATCTCCTCCGGCAGGCCGTCCAGTTTGGCGCGCCAGAAGTCCAACTGAGCCTCGCCGACGGTGCTGACTTCACGCCCGACACGGTCGAAGACCTCCCGCTGCCAGATTGCGAAGGCAACGAACTGCACCTCCAGCGGCGCCCAGTCTGGTTGTGCACCAGCCGATCTCGCGGCGTACGCGGTCATCAGATCACCGATGAAGACTTCACACGAACTGCGGTCGGCGATGATGTGGTGCATCAGTATGGAAAGCACACAGTCGTCGTCGCCGCGGACCAGCAGGCGCAGCCGCAGCGAGCTCTCCGCCGTCAGATCGAAGACATACTTCGCGTCGACGTCGAGTTCGCGGTCCAGCTCGGCTTCGCTGTCCACGTCGATCACCGGAATATCCAGTGGTGCAACAGGATGCACACGCTGGTAGGGCGTTCCCTCGTGCTCGGGGAACGTCGTCCGCAATGACTCGTGCCGTTCGACGACGTCGGCGAGCGCCGCGAACAGCGCGTCACGATCCAGCGGTCCCTCCAGTCGAATCGGGAAGGTGACGTTCTCGCCGTCGATCGGTCCCTCCATCCGCCGCTGCAACCAGTACGCACGTTGCGAGTACGACAGCGGCGGATACTCCGGCCGTTCCCGGACCGTCGGCACCGATCCCGGACCGTCGACCGCGGGAGCTTCATCCGACTCCGGACCGAACTCGTCCACATCGTCGAGATCCAGGCCGAACTCGTCGAGGAACATCGCCACCAGAACTTCGGCCAGCGCGCTGACGGTCGGATGATCGAAGGGCACTCGCAGATCCAGTTCGAAGCCGAACTCGGAACGGATCATGGTGATCAGCCGCGCGGCGAGCATCGAATGTCCACCGAGATCGAAGAATGAATCGTCGGCGCCCACGCGCTCGATGCCGAACAGGGTGGCGAACAGACCGGCGATGCGGATCTCGGTGGGAGTGCTCGGCTGCCGGTACGCGCTCGCTTCGATCAGCTCGACCTCGGGCAGCGCCCGCTTGTCGAGTTTGCCGTGCGCGGTCAGCGGTACCTCGTCGATGGCGACGAAACTCGCCGGGACCATGTGCTCGGGCAATCGTTCGGCAACGTAGGACCGCACCGCGGCGAGGTCGGCCGTACCCACGACGTACGCGGCGAGCGCCGGCCCGCTGACCGGGTGGTCGACCACGACCACCACCGCATGCGCGACGTCGGGATGCTCGGAGATTCGTTTGCTCACCTCGCCGAGTTCGATGCGGAAGCCGCGGATCTTGACCTGCTCGTCGGCGCGGCCCAGGAACTCGATCTCGCCCTTGATATTTCGACGCGCGAGATCGCCGGTCCGATACAGGCGCTGCCCGTGCACGAAGGGATCGGCGACGAATCGCTGCGACGTCAACTCCGCCCGGTCGAGATAGCCGCGGGCCAGCTGATTGCCGCCCAGGTAGATCTCACCGCAGACGCCGTTCGGCGTGAGCCGCAGTGACTCGTCGAGAAGATGGAGGGACACGTTTTGATTCGGTACGCCGATGGGGACGATCCCGACGCTCTGCGGCTCGACAACCTCCATGTGGGTCGACGACACCACCGCCTCGGTCGGGCCGTAGTGATTGCGCAGGTGCGCATCGAACTGCGTGGCGAATCGATCGGCCACCTCGCCGGACAGCGCTTCGCCGCCAACAGGTAAGTGCCGCAACGAACTCCAATCCGCGGCTTGCGGCAGCATCAGCAGCGTGGCGAGCATCGAGGGCACCATGTGCAACACGGTCACCCGCTCGCGGGCGACGAGGTCCGCGACGTGGGCGATGTCACGGAAGGCGTTCGGCTTCGGCACGACGACGGTAGCGCCCGCCGTCAGCGTCACGTAGATGTCGAGTAGCGAGGCGTCGAAGCTGACCGACGTCGACTGCAAGACGCGGTCGGCCGGTGTCAGCTCCCATTCGGCGTCGAAGCCGAGCAGATGCTCGGCGATCGCGTTGTGCGGCACCGGAACTCCCTTGGGCCGTCCCGTCGACCCCGACGTGTAGATCACGTAGGCGGTGTTCGCCGCACGCAGCGGCCGCACGCGATCGGCATCCGTCGGATCGGCGTCGGAGAGCGCGGCGGCCTCCGCGAGCGCTACCGCGTAACTGTCGGCGTCGAGTTCCAGCACGGGTTCGGCGTCGGAGCGCAGGTAATCGATGCGGTCGTCCGGGTAGGCCGGGTCGATCGGCAGGTAAGCCGCACCGGCTTTCAGGACCGCGGCCGTGGCGACGATGAACTCCACCGATGTCGCCAAGCGCAGGGCAACGACATCCTCGGCGCCGACGCCGCGCCCGATCATCCAGTGCGCCAGCTGATTTGCCCGCGCATTGAACTGGGCATAGGTGAGCCGTTCGTTATCGGACACCACGGCCTCTGCGTCCGGGGAAACCGCCACCGACCGGGCCAGCACGTCGACGATCGTCGTCGCGGGGGTGTCGACCAGTTGCCCGTACGACGCCGCGAGCAGATCCGCGCGGCCCGCCGCACCAAGAATGTCGATGTCGCGCAACGGTTGTCGGGGATCGGCGACCGCCGCGTCGAGCAATCGCACGTAATGTGACAGGAACTGCTCGACGAGCCCGGAGTCGAGGGCTGCGGTCTGGTAGGTCGCCTCCACGCGCGCGCCCGCACCGTCGGCGACGATCAGCAACCCCAGTTCCTCTGCGGCGACCGGACTGTGCCACGGCAGTTCGGTCGCCGTCACCGCATCGAAGTCGAATCCGTTGGCGGCGCTCCGATTACTGAAGCTCACTGCGACGAGCTGCGCGATCGCGTCGCGGCCGCCGGCACGGTCCGGGTTCACCTCCCGCACGACTTCATCCACGCCGGCCCCCTGGTGGGCGAAAGCCCCCGCGGATGCCTCTCGGACCCGGTCCACGAGATCGGTGAAGGTCTCCGCGGCGTGGACGTCGGCTCGCAGGAGAACCGTGTTGCCGAAGTAGCCGATCAGTTCCTCTGCTCCCGGGCCCCGGTCGACGACGGGAATCGACACCAGAAAGTCGTCGGCCGCGGTGTAGCGCTGCACGGCGGCTTCGAACGCGGCGAGCAGCACGGTGAACGGAGTCGTCGCGTGGGCGCGCGCGAGCGCGCCGACCCGGTCGACCAGCTCGGCGGGCAACTGCCGCGCCACCGTACGAGCCGCGCGCGAGTCGGAGACTCCCCGTACGCCAGGCAGTTCCAGCCGCGGCGGCAGCGGCGTCAGCACGGCGGTCCAGTACTCGAGATCGGCGGCGCCGGTGTCGGGAACCGCGAGTGCCACGTCGACATACTGTCCCGACGGCGCGGACAGCACACCCCGATAGGCGGCATTCACCTGTGCGAAGAAGGCCGGCCACGACGCATCGTCCCACGCGACGTGATGCACGACGAGAACCAGCACGTGCTCGTCGACGCCGGTGCGCACCAGCGACGCTCGAATCGGTACGTCGACGGCCAGGTCGAACGGTCGCCCGAACTGCACCCGCGCGAACTCGTCAGCCGCGGCGGACGGGTCGGTCGCCGACGCCAGATCCTCATACCGCCAAGGCAACTCGGCTGCGGCACGGTGCAGCTGGAACGGTTCGCCGGCAGCGTCGACGCCGTAAACGGTACGCAGGATCTCGTTGGCCGCGACCACGGATTCCAGCGCGGCTCGCAGCTTGTCGACGTCGAGCGCGCCGACCAGTCGATAACCGACGCACACATTGAGCGTGGTGTCGGCGGGATTCAGGTTCTGCACGAACCACATTCGACGCTGCGCCGCCGACAGCGGGCTCGGCGTGCCCGGCTCGCGTACGGGTCGCGATGCCTCCGGGGCGGCCTTGAGGTTCTGCTCACGGAGGCGGCGCTCCAACAGCGCTTTGCGACGCTGCGCGGTGGTGTCGGTCATTACCGTCCTTCGGTTGTCTGGGTGAGCATGTCAGCGACCTCGTCGTCGGTGAGTTCGACGATGTCGCAGTAGATTTCGGCGACGGCGTCGAGTCTGCCCGGGTCGGTCGATCGGGCGATCATCCGCTCGGCTAGTCCGGCGATGGTGCGCCCGAGGAACAGGTCGCCGACGGAGATCTCCTGTGTATCAAGGCTTTCCATGATCGCCGCGACAGCCGTCGTGGCCCGCACGGAGTCACCGCCGAGGAAGAAGAAATCGTCGGTGCGGCCGACTCGCTCCAGGCCCAGATTCTCCGCGACGATCAGCGCCAGAGCGCGTTCGACAACCGTGGCCGGCTCGACGTACTCGTCGCCCGCGGCGCGGTCGGTCAGTTCGAGGATCGCGGTGTCGTCGACTTTTCCGTTGCCGGTCAGCGGAATCGCCTCGGCGATCTCGATCACGTCGGGAATCATGTAGCTCGGGAGCAATTCGGTCAACGCCGAGCGCACCGACGCGCGCAGGGCGTCCGGATCTGCGTCGCCATTCGTCGGTACCACCAGCGCGCACAACCGTGCGGCGCCGCGGCGGCTGTTGATCACGACCGCGGCGTCGGCGACTCCCGTCGCCTTACGTAGCGCGGCGGACACCTCACCCGGCTCGATGCGATAGCCGCGCAGCTTCACCTGTTTGTCGATGCGGCCGAGGAATTCGACCTCGCCGTCGCCGCGGAAGCGAACCAGGTCGCCGGTGCGGTACCAGCGATGCCCCTGGTAGTCGACGAAACGTTGGGCGGTTCGCTCGGGATCGGCGAGGTAGCCGTCGGCGACGCTGGTACCTGCGACCCACAGCTCCCCGGCGACCCAGTCGGGGCAGTCCAAACCGCTGTCGGGGGCCACCACCCGTACGCCCATGCCGCCCAGCGGCCTACCGAAGGGCACCGCCGGATAGTCCGGAATGTCGCGGGGGACAATCGAAATCGTGTGATGGATGGCAGTCTCGGTGCATCCGCCCAGACCGGCGAACGTCACATCGTCAGCGCAGCCGGCGAACACCCGACGAGGCAGGTCGACGCTCACCCGATCACCGCCGACCACGACCGTGCGCACCGTCCGCAACCGATCCGAGCCGTCTGCGGCCGACAGCACCATATCGAGAATGCCTGGGACGCAATACAATTGCGTCACCCCGAAGCGCTCGATGAGTCGGCTGATCCGCTGACCGTCACGACGGGTGTCCTCATCGATCATCACCACCGACGCGCCGACGTCGAACAGTCCGAAGGTGTCCTCGATCGACAGGTCGAATTCCAGCGCCGACAACGCAATCGAGCGATCGCCAGCCACCAGGCCGAAGGCGTCGCGGCATCGTTCGAGGGTGTTCATCACCGCACCGTGCGAGACGACCACTCCCTTGGGTGTGCCGGTCGAGCCGGAGGTGAACAGGATGTAGGCGGGGTCGGTGTCGTCGCCGGTGTGGGGAGCGAGTCCGTCGAGGTCATGAGCGACCGCATCGGCGAGCGGGAGCGCCGTGGACCGATCGTCCTCGGTTCGGGTTGCCGGTCCTGCGACGATCGCGACGTCGACGCCGGCGATCCGCTCCATCTCCCGGCGCCGCGCGACCGGTTGATCCATGCCGATCGGCAGGTAGGTGGCCCCGGCCGCGAGAACACCGATGACGGCGACCAGCTGGTCAGGCCCCTTGGGGATCTGTATCGCCACTGTCGCACCGGGCCCCACTCCGCGGGCGCGCAGCGCCGCGGAGGTTCGCAGCGCCTTCTCGGCGAGTTCGGAGTAGGTCACGAATTCTTCGACGTCGCCGTCGGCGTAGGCCAGCGCCACCGCGTCGGGAGTGGTGGCCGCGAACTCGAAGAACCTCTGGTGCAACAGTTTTCGCGACCGCTGCACCGGCACGAAGTTGGCTTCGGCACGTCGGGTCAGTTGCCGTTGCAGCGGCGAATGCTCAAGGGCCACATCCCAATCGGCGTTATCGGCGAGCAGTCGATCGAGTGCCGCACGGTACGCGTCGAACATGGCATCGATGACGCCGGGCGCAAACGCGTGCTCGCGGACGTCCCAATTGACGAGGAGACCGCCGCCGAGTTCGACGACCTGTGCGTCGAGCGCGACCTGCGGCCCCTGCGAGACGATCCACCCCGGCTCACCGAACTGGCGCAGTACTGATTCATCGAACAGTTCGCCGAGATCGAGGCCACTCGTGTAGACCACCGGAGCGAGCACCGACTCGCCGCGGAACCGGCCGAGGTCGCGGATCACGTCGAGTCCGGGGTACGCGGAATGCAGGGCGCTCGAGTGCAGCGACTCCTGCACTCCGGTGGCGAATTCCACGAATGTCCCGGTACCGGCGGTATCCACTGGGACCATCACCGAGCTGCTGAAGTCGCCGACGAGGGCGTCGACGTCGGCGTGCAACGGCTCGCGGTTGAACAGCGGAAGATTCAGCAGGAATCGCGGCGTCGCCGACCATCGGCCGATCACGTCGGCGAATACCGCGGCCAACACCACCGCGGGAGTCAACCGATGGCGCGCGGCGGCACGGGCGAGCGCGGCGCGCTGGTGCGCGCTGACGTGGTAGTTGCGCCGGGTGGTCAGGTGGGGGTCCGCGCGCTGCGCCTCGGGAACCAACGGAAGCTGCGGCGGATCGGGCAGCTCGTTGAGATGTTCCCGCCACCATGCCTGTTCGCGTTCCCGCTCGGCCGCGGTGACCTGCACCTTGTCGGCGAGATAGTCGCGATACTGGTACTCGATCGGGGCCAGCGTACTGCCCTCCCCCGCGTAGAAGGTCGCGAGGTCTTTCATCAGGGTGCGATAGCTCATCGCGTCGGCGGCGAGCATGTCGACGTCGACGTGCAGTCGCGTTCGCCCGGCCGGCAGCAGGGTCAGCGCGACATCGAAGACGTGACCGTCCGCGACGTCGAGCAGCTGATGGGATTTGGCGTGCCGCAACCGTTCCAGCTCGGCGTCGACGTTCCCGTGGGCACGCAGGTCGTGCACGGTGAACACGTGCGGATGTGCTTGCGCGCCAACGGTTTGCCTGCCGTTCTCGCCGAATCGCGCACGCAGCATCAGGTGTCGCTGCACAAGGTCGGCGACGGCGCCGCGCAGCCGCTCGACATCGACGCCCGCACCGTCGAACTCCGCGTACAGATGCGCCGCGACACCTCCCATCGACTGTTCGCCGCGGCGCCCGACCCAGTAGGCATGCTGCATGGTGGCCAGCGGAAACGAGTCGTCGTCGGTTTCGTCGGGGCGGTCGGCGCTCGGCGCGTCGACAGGTGCCGCCTCTTCGATTCCACTGCCCAACAACACCTTCCACGCGCGCAGGGTGGGGTTCGCCGCAAGACCGGCGAAGTTCACCGCGTGCCCCTGCCCGCGCAGGAAGGACGCGATCCGCATCATTCCGAGCGAACTCAGGCCGGATTCGATGAGATCGTCGGTGTCTGAGATGTTCTCCACTCCGTCGATCAGTCCGTCGAGCAGACCGCGAAGCTTCTCGTCACCGATCGGCTGCACGTGTGTCATTGTTTCCTCCGCGTCGTATCTTCCGGAATGGAATTTAGGTTAGCCTACCTATATTGATGGTCGGGTCGACGTCCGACCCTTGGATGTGGGCTCAGGCAGACACGTGCTATTGCTCCCGAATCGCCACGAATACCCGCTGATCCAGCAACGCCACCGGATGCTCGGGCCGCGGCAGAACCACCGCCGGTGTCAGTCCCGCACGCTGCAACTCGTCGACCCACTCGTCCTCGGTGAGGAAGATCCGCTCACCATCCCGCACATCACCGACCCCGGCATGCGGCTGGCCGTGCGCCGGCGACATCAGGAACTGCACCGACGTCAACAGCTGCGCGTAGGCGTGGGTCGATTCGATGATCACCACCGCGCCACCGGGATTCAGCAGATCGTGCAGCTGCCCCAGCAGCCGGCCGATGTGGTGCGCATTGTGGAGTACGTTCGATGCGATTACGATGTCGTAGCGCTCGCCGAGCGTGTCGAGCCCGGCATTCATGTCGACGATGCCGAATCGCATCCACGGGTACCCGGCGAAGTGCTCGCGCGCCGCGGACAAGAAGAAATCGGAGACGTCGGTGAAGTGATAGTCGAGCGCGCCGTCGTGCTCGGCGAGGCCGGCCACAACGTCGTTGGTCGTGCCGCCGACGCCCGCACCGAGTTCCAGGATCCGCACCGGCGACCGCCGCTGACCGATCGATGCCGCCAGATCGGCAACCGCCGCTCGTGCCGCGGTGTTGAGATAGGTGCTGACGAGGTTCTCGCGGTAGGCCGCCTCGGCGGTATCGGTCCCGCCGCCGGCGAAGAGCAGTTCCTGCACCCGCATCGCGTCCCGCCCGAGCGGAAGCAGGTTGACATTGCACGCTCGCAGGAAGTCGGCGAGGACCGGACGAAAACCCAACTCTGCGCAAACTTTTCGCAGATCGGGTTCGCTCGGAGCCGGCACCTGCGCCCTCCTGCGATAACGTGACGCCGCATCCTTGGTCAGGGCATCGCTGTCGGTCAGCGCGTCGAGCCAGCGGCGCAGCAGCCAGCGATGCCGCTCGACGAACCCGAGCTGTGCGGCGATTTCGCTCTCGCTGCGTCCCTCCGTCGAGCCGGCGAACGCGGACTCCAATGCGGTCATCATGGCTTGCAAGCCGATTCGGTCGATGTCGACACGTGCGGACCGGACACGTTCGAAGTCGAGGGCGGGCATCACTCGGTCGGCTGCGAACTGCGCACGCTCGGCCACAGTTCCGGAGTTCGGTGTCGAAATCACTTGCGGCGCCGCGACGTTCTCGCCCAGCAGCCGAACCACGTCGTCCAGACTCGCACCGCCGACCAACTCGGTCACCGGCAACTCATACCCGAACTCCTCGGTCACCTTGCGCCGCAACTCCAACGCCTGCAACGAATCCAACCCCAACGCCACCAACGGACGCGACGTATCGATCGCCGCCACATCAGCCACACCGATCACCCCGGCCACCAACCCGACAACACGCTGCGCGGGTGACACCGATTGCGCGGACACAGCTCTCGGTGCCGCAGCGGCTGCGGGCGTGGACATCTCGACCGGCCGGCCGGCGACGTTCTCGCCCAGCAGCCGAACCACGTCGTCCAGACTCGCACCGCCCACCAACTCGGTCACCGGCAACTCATACCCGAACTCCTCGGTCACCTTGCGCCGCAACTCCAACGCCTGCAACGAATCCAACCCCAACGCCACCAACGGACGCGACGTATCGATCGCCGCCACATCAGCCACACCGATCACCCTGGCCACCAACCCGACAACACGCTGCGCTGTCGAGCCGGTCTCCGATGCCGGGCCGGGTGCGGGAACGTCGCGCACCGGCTCGTGAGCCACCGGCTGGACGGGCCGCGGCACCGCGGGCGGCACGGCTTGGGTACCCGTCACGTCGCTCAGCAGCGGACCGTAACCGAAGGCGCCCAGCACATCTGCGCCGCGCTCCCAGTCGAATGCGGCGACGATCTCGTTGCCGCGTACGGCCAGCCCGGCGAGGATCGCCTCCCGCGACGGCATCGGCAGATATCCCACCGCGGCGAGCGCGTCCGCTCCGGCCGGCCCAGCACCGTCATGCACCGCCCACTGTCCCCACTCGACGCTGCTGCAGTCGACGCCGTCGGCGCGCAGACTCGTCGCCAGGGCGTCGAGCATCCGATTGGCAACGGAGTAGACAATCGTTCCACGGCCGCCGAGTGTCGCGGCGAGCGACGAACACAGGAGTACCCGCACCGCCGACGACACGGCAACCGAGTCCAGGATGCGTTGAACTCCAAGTACTTTGGCGTCGCAGAGGCGCGTGATGTGCGCGGGATCGATCGCTTCGAAATCGATTCCGTCCTGCTGGGGCAGATCTGCGGCGGCGTGGATGATCAAATCGACCGGCGTCGCGTGAATCCGGTCGCGCAGCGCTGCGACGTGTGCGTCATCGGTCACGTCGCAGGCGACCACGTCGACTTGTGTTCCGCCGGAACGGACGGCCGCCAACCGCGCCGCCGACGCGGGCGTCTCCCCCGAGCGGCTCACCAGCGTGATCCGTTGTGCGCGTGCCGAACCGAAGTATTCGGCGAACTCCATCCCGACCTTGCCGGTCCCGCCGACGATCAGCACGTGGCGCCCGATAACCGAGCTCGACGGTGCGGGATCGACCTTCGCCAATCGTTTGACGTAGAGGTCCTTGCCCCGCAGCGCCAGCTCCGGCTCCCGCACGATGTGCAGTGCGGCAACGACTTTGGCGGCAGTGGCGGCATCGGGCGAACCCGCCGGAAGGTCCAGGTGCCGAAAGGCGACAGCCGGTCGCTCGGCACCGAGGCATCGGAAGCCCGCCGCCGTGGCGGCGTGCGCGACGTCGGGAACCTCGGCGTCGAGCACACTCTCGCCGCCTCGCGTGATCAGCCAGTAGGTGCGCGCCGGCGCCTCGGCAGACCACCATCGGCGGTCGCCGAAGAACTCGGCGACGGCGTCGACGCTGGCGGAAGTCGTTGCGCCGGATGCGGGCGCGACCACGACGATCGTGTCGACGTCGGCGGCCGAGTTCGCGTCGACGATCCGTGCCGTCGCGCCGAACGCCGCCGACTGCTCGATGATCACGCGGGCCACCTGACCGGGCGCGTCACCGTCGGCGTCGAGGTCGACGACCCCGATGCTCGCCGGCGCCGACATCGACCGGCGGGGCAACCGAATCCATCGTTCGGCGACCCGTGACACCGCGATCGGTGCCGACGACACAACGGGCTTCACGACGGGCTTCACGACGGGCTTCACTGCTGCCGGCGTCGTGATGTCGGCCGCGGGTGGGACGACCGGGGCGGTCGCTGCGACTGGCGCGACACGGTCCGGCATCTTGATCCACAGGAAACTGTCGGCGGTCACCGTGTGCGGGAAGTCCAGTAGCGGCAGCGACCCGGCGGACCCATCCGTCGAATCCGACTCCAGTGCGGCCCAATCGAATTCGGCGTCGATGGCGGCGAGTCCGGCCAGGTTGCGGGTGACGACGGACAGATCCGTCGCCGATCTGTTCGAGGTACCGAAGGCCACTCTGTCACGGTCGGTGAGTTCGCCGAGGATCTCGGTGACCGGGTATTGCAGCGTTGGGTGTTCGGCCAGTTCGATGAACGTGTCGGCGCCGAGTTGAGCCGCGCGGGTAATGGCCTTGTCGAACCGCACGACATTGCGCAGGTTCCAGAACCAGTAGTCGGCGACCGGCAGCTCGGGGGTGATCTCTTCGCCGAGCGTCGACCCGATGCACGTGATCTCGGTGCGCGCGAAAGCTGTTGCGGCGCTGGATGCACTGCCCGCCCCGACCATCACTTCGTCGAGTTCGTGCATGACGGCCGTGTGCGCCGGATAGCGGACCGCGATCACCCGGCTGAATCGTCCCTTGTCGGCGAGGTGTTCGACCACTTCGGTGACGGCCTGCGCATCACCCGAGATCCCAGTCATCCGTGGGGAATTCACGACCGACACCTGCGCCCAGCTCGACCTGCGCGCGAGCAGCGACTCGCACTCGTTGCGATCGGCTTCCAGCACGGCCATCGCGTATTCGCCGGAGCGAACCGTGTCGACCGCCCGGGCACGCGTCCCGACGACGGTGACCGCCGACGTCAGATCCATCACTCCGGCGACGTAGCAGGCGGCGATCTCGCCCTGCGAATGTCCGACGACGCTCGCCGGGGTGACCCCGAAGGACCGCCACATCGCGGCCAGACCGGCCATCTGCATGAAGAGCGCGGGCTGCACCAGAGTGGCCGTCTCATCGGCTTCATCGTCGTCGCCCAGCAGGTAGTCGCGCGGCGACTCGCCGAACACGTCGAGAAACGCCTGGTGGACTCGATCCACCTCTGCCGCAAATGCGTTCACGGTGCGGTAGTACAGGGCGCCCATTGCGCGTCGCTGAGTTCCCTGTCCCGGAAACACCAACGCCACGCTGCGCGCCGACGCCGGACCCGACCCCAGGACGACGCTGGGATGCTCGTCTCCGGCGGCGACCGCGCGTAGCGCCCCAAGCAGTCCCGCGCGATCGGCGGCCATCATAATCGCGCGCCGGCGGCGCACCGGTCGCACACGAAAGAGCATGTCGCTCAACTCGTCTGGACCGACGCCGGGGTGAGCGTGCAGATAATCGGCGAAGGCCGCGGCCTCTGCCTTGAGCAGAGCGGTGGTGTCCGCCGACACCACGACCGGTGTGGTGCCGTCCGGGAACCGTAGGGTGCGCATCAGTGCCAACTCCTTCTATCGCAGGCTTCGGGCGGGGACGTTCGCGTCCGCGACGAGGATGTCGACGATCTCCGGGAGGTGGTCATTGAGATAGAAGTGTCCCCCGTCGAATATCGTCACCTCGACGTCGTGGCTGTGATTGCGCCATCCGTTGAGATCGGCGAGCGCGACGATCGGATCGTTGTCACCGCCGATCGCATGAATCCTGGTCGCGACGGTGACATCCTGCGGGCACCGGTAGGCGTCCGACGCCGCATGATCGGCTTTGAGCACCGGAAGCGTCATCCGCATCAGCTCTCGGCTGGCCAACACGTCGGCACCGGTGCCCTCCAGCTCCGCGAGGTGGTCGAGCAGTTCTTCGTCGTCGGTCGGTGCCGGGGGCCGGAATTGGCCGCGCGACGGTGCCACCGCGGCCGACAGGGTGGCCTGCTGCTGCGGGATACCGGCACGCTCGGCGAGCCGCGCGAACTCGAAGGACACCACGGCACCCATCGAATGTCCGAACGTCATGAACGGCTCGCCGTTGTTGTACTCCGAGTCCACGAACTCGGCGAAGGCACCCGCGGCGACATCGGACAGATTGCTCAGAGCGGGCTCGGCCGCGCGGTCCTGCCGGCCCGGGTACTGGAAGATCACGACGTCGAACTCCGTCGAGGCCAACTTCGACAATGTGCGGTAGGCCGACGCACCCGCACCCGCGTGCGGGAAGATGAACAGCGGCATCCGACTGTCGCTGGGGGCCTTGTGAAATTTTCGCATCCAACTCGGTGCTGTCATGATCGACTCCTCGTCTCAGTCACATCTACTGCCGCCGACACCGCGGCCACATTCTGTCGCCACAGTTCGGCAAGATCGTCAATTTCAGTTGCGGTGTAACGGTTTTCGCTCCACCGCCAGGTCGTCACCAATTCCGGGCCGTGCTCACCGGCACGGATCGCGGTGACCAGGTTCAGCGGGAACCGGAGAGTGAAGTCCGGCTCGGGCGCCGACGGAATCAGCTCGCGCAGCTCGGGATCGTCGGCGATGGACCAGTCCCCCGACGACGCGAATCCGAGGTCGAATCGACCCAGATAGTTGAATTCGACCTCCGGTTCGGGTGCGTCGAGCAGCGACGGCACACCGACGACGTCACGAAGCAATCCGTAGCCCACCCCGTCATCCGGGACCGCGGCCAGCGCGGCGACCACCTCCGCGTGGAGGTCGCGAATCGCCGACGGCCCGGCGTCGGCGACTTCGACAGTGCCGAGTCGGACCGGGTACACCGTGGTGAACCAGCCCACCGTCTCCGACGGATCCATCCGCGCGAGCTGCGTGTTGTCGCCGACGGTACGGCCGTGCGATTCGAGAGCCACCGCGGCACCGGTACGGACATCCACGCCGCGCCGACGTCGCCAGGCCGGAATGGTCAACGCCAACGCGGTGAGCAATACCTCGCGCACGCTCGACCCCTGGCCGGCCGTCTGCAGGATCGCCTCGGTGACCGCTGCGCCGACCTCTACCTCGGTGACGCGCACGCTGCCCCAGGTCGTGGGCTCCGCCGCGGTCGGTTCACCCGCACTCTGGCCGGCCCAAAACTCTTCCTGCGCAAGTACTTCCGGTGACGATGCGAGTTCGACGAGGCCGTCGCTCCACCGCCGGTAGGAGGTCACCGCTCCCGCGACCACCGGTGGCTGCCCCGCCTGAATCTGCGAATATGCCTGCGCCAGAGCGGGAATCAGCACGCTCCAGGAGACGACGTCGACAGCGAGGTGATGGATGGTGATCGCCAGCAGATCTGCGCCCGCGGCGGCGCGCAGCCAGGTGAGACGAACGATGTCACCCGCACGCGGATCGAGTTGTTCGACGCCGGAGTCGATCGCCGCCCGGATCTGCTCGACGTCGCGATCGGCATCGACGTCGACCACCGAGATCAGGTCCGCCGCCGCGACCGACCCCACCTCACGAATCGACTGCACCGGCCCGCTCGCCGTGTCGATCACCGTCGACCGCAGCACGCCGTGCGCGTCGAGGACGGCCTGAAGTGTCTGCGCCAGAGTCGATTCCGTCAAGTCCGCGGGCGCGGTGACGAGCACCGTGTGCGACAGCCGACGATACGAATCCTGCGCGAACATCCAGCGCACGTAGGGCAGTGCGGCGACCTCACCGGCATCGTCGTCGGCGAGGTCGGCGACGTCGAAGAACAATCCGGAGTCGATCGCGGCCCCGAGATCGCGGATGGTCGGTGCCGCCGCGATCATTCGCACGCTGACGCTGAGTCCGCGTGCCCGTGCGGCCGAGGCGACGGCGATGGCGACGATGCTGTCGAGGCCCAGATCGAAGAAGTCGTCGTCGACGCGGGGCGCCGCTCCGCCGAACACTTCGGCGAAGATCTCCGTGAGTTCCCGCTCGGTATCGGTGGCCGGTTCGGTTGTGCCGCTGGATGATTCCAAGGCCGCGCGGGCACGATCGGCGAGTTCGGAGGCATCGAGCTTGCCGTTCGAAGTGACCGGGAGCTCGTCGAGCACCAGCAGCCGTGCCGGGATCATGTAGGACGGCAACCGCTGCGCCACCGCGGCCCGCAGAGCCACCGGATCGACCACGACGCCGGGCTCGCCTACGACGAACCCCACGAGCCCCGCCCCGCCGGCGCGCCGCACGACGACGGCTGCCGCGTCGCGGACCTCGCCGGCCGCTCGCAGTGCGTTGTCGATCTCACCGATCTCGATGCGGTAACCGCGTACCTTCACCTGGTCATCCGCGCGGCCGAGGTAGGCGAGGGCACCGGAAGGCAAGCGACGCACCAGGTCTCCGGTGCGATACATCCGGCGCGGTCGGAGTCCCAGCGCGCGGGCGTAGGGATCTGCCACGAACCGGTGCGCTGTTTCGCGCGGCCGGCCCAGGTAGCCGCGCGTCAGTTGCGGACCCGCCAAGCACAACTCGCCGACCACTCCGTCGGGCACCGGCCGCAACCGCGAATCGAGTACGTAGGCAGTCATTCCCGCCGTCGGGCGACCGATCGTCGGCGTGGTCGACGCCGCGTCGGCGCCGGTCACGTCGGCGACGACGGCCTCCACCGTGGCCTCCGTCGGTCCGTAACAGTTATGCACCGCAACGTCGTGCAGGCCGCGCAGCTGATCCCATAGGTCGACGTCGATGGCCTCACCGCCCAGCGCCAGCACCGACAACGGTCCGCGCTCATCCGCATGCCCGGAGTATCCGTCGACCAGTCCGGCGTGAGCAAGCTGACGGAACATCGACGGCGTGGTGTCGATCATGTCGATCTGTTGTGCCGCAATGCCTTCGACGAGACACTGAGTGTCGCGCACAGCCTCGTCGTCGAACAGGTGCACCGCATGTCCGTCCAACAGCCCCACCAATGGCTGCCACGACGCATCGAAGCTCAGCGACCAGGCGTGGGCGATGGTCAGCGGGCGCCCGAGCCGCGCACGCGCGGGTGCATAGACGCGCGCGCGGTGATCGGCGAAATAGCTTGCGAGAGCGGCGTCGTGGTTGACCACCCCCTTCGGCTCACCGGTGGATCCGGAGGTGAAGATGGCATAGGCGGCTTGTGCGGGAGCGCGTTTGGCGGGCCGCGCGGGCACACCGGCGCGCAGCCGGGTCCGCAGCGCGGGATCGTCGAGATCCAGAACCGCGGCACCGCTCACGCAAGCACTGATCACCGCGCGGGGACCACCGGCGGCGACGAGCGCGGCAGCGGGATTCGTCTGCCGCAGAATGGATTCCATGCGAGCGTCGGGGAGCGTCGGATCGACCGGCACATAAGCCGCACCTGCGGCGAGGATGCCGAGGATCGACACGATCGACGTCGCGCTGCGCGGCAGGCAGATGGCGACGAAATCCTCCGCGCCGACTCCGTGCTCGCCGAGCAGCGCCGCCAACCGCAGCGCCCGCTCGTGAAGTTCGCGGTAGGTGAGGACGTCGTGCCCGTCGTTCAGCGCGACCGCATCCGGTGTCGAATCAGCTTGCCGCGCGAACAATTCGAATACCCCGAGATCGACACGGCCGCTCAGAACAGGCGTGTTCGACGCCGCGAGGCTCGCCGACATGAACCGCTCGCTCATGATCGCCGCGTGCCCGACGTCGGTCCCCGACCAGTGCGGTAGGCCGTCGAGCGTACCGAGGAACAGATCCGCGAGTGCTTCCGACGTCACCGGGATCTGCGCTTCGATCGCCTCGATCGCGACGATCAGTTCGTCGCCGGCAAGGTGGGCCACGACGGTCAGCGGGTAGTGGGTCAAGTTCTGCGACATCGCCGGCGTGAAGGTCACACCGTCGGCGGCAGTCATATCGCCCGCCTGATCCATCGGCGCGTTTTGGAAGACGAACATCGTGTCGAACAGGGCCGAGTGCCCCGCCGCGCGCTGCACCGTCGACAGGCTCAGGTACCCGATGTCCCGCAACTCCGACGATTCCCGTTGCAGTCGTTGACATTCGGCGGCGACATCGGCCGTGGGATCGAGGGTGAACGGTACCGGGATGGTATTCAGGAACAGTCCGATCATCCGGTCGGCGTCGGGCACCTGATGGGGGCGGCCGGTCACGACGGTTCCGTAGACGACGTCGAGGCGATCGGTGAGCCGGGACAACAACAATGTCCACGCGAACTGCACTGCGGTGTTGAGCGTGACTCCGTGACGGCGTGCCCAATCAGACAGTGCCGCGGTGCGTTCGGCGTCGACGATGCGATGCAGCGCCTGCGGCCGTGCGGCCTGCGCGGCGTCGAGACCGGATCCGGTGGTGTCGGCCAACATCAACGGGCCCGACAACTGGTCCAACGCCGTCACCCACCGCTGAGTCATCGCGGACTGGTCCTGTGCCACCAGCCACGCGATGTAGTCGCGATACGGCCGCACCGGCGCCAGCGGCATCTCCCCGCGTGCCGAATACAGTTGCAGGAGTTCGGCGAAGAACACCCCGAGCGACCAGCCGTCCATCAGGATGTGGTGCACCGTGACCACGAGACGGTGCCGCGCCGCGCCGTCCGCGTCGGGCAGCGCGATCACGGTGAACCGGAGCGATGGTCCCTCGCGCAAATCGAACACCCGCCGAACCTCGTGCGCCACGAGGCGCTCGGCCTCGTCGTCGTCGAGTTCGTGATACGACCACGGCAGCGTCACCTCGGTGGGCACGATCTGCACGGGCTTCTCGACCCCGGTGTCCCAGAAGATCGCCCGCAGGTTGGGATGACGGACCAGAATGTGCTCGCACGCCGCCCGAAGCGCCGCGACGTTCAGCGGACCGGTGATGTCGATGGTCAGCGGGATCGTGTAGACGTCGCCCGCGGAATCCTCTCCTCGTTCGGCGCTCAGCGTGGACAGCGAGAACAGCCCCTCCTGCAGCGGGCTGAGTGCGATCACATCGTCGATACCGCTCACCGGGCACTCCCGTTCATTGTCGAATTCCTTTCCCGGAGTGCGGGTTCCATGCTGTGGGCGCCGGGAGCGCTTGCAAGCGGGCCCCCTACGACAGCGGCCGGCGCATCGAGAAACATTTCCAAGACTTCAGCGACGTCCGTCGACCATCCAGCCGCATCGACCGGTGAGCTCACGGAGATGTCGACGCCGCCGTCGCGCACGCGGCAGTCGAGGCTCACACCCTCGACTGGTGTCGCGGTGGGTCCGTCGACGTTTGCGTGCAGCGTCGGACCGAAGTCGAGGGTCGCCGGGTAGCGCGAGCCGTCGAAGGACACCGTGATCGCCACGGCGGGCACGCCGCCCGCCGCGGCCAGCGCCGTCGCGCGATGAACGTCGATGGGAACGCCGGGAGCGGTGTCGTTGCCGTGCACGGCGATACGCGCCTGATCCAACGCTGCGGACAGACTGAGTTCGCCGGCCAGTTCGAAGCGTGCGATCGCGAGACCGTCGACCGGTCCGATCAGGTCGGTGTTCGACGTGCCGTCGCGCCCCGCACGACTGCCGACGACGATGTCGGGTCGAGCGGTGCGCCGGTAGGCCACGACGGCGGCAGCCGTCTCGTACAGCCCCTGCTCTGGGACACCGAATCTCGCGGCGACAGCCTGCAGCCGACGCCGAAGGCCGGGGTCCACCCGATGCGTGGCGCTCAGCCGGTCTCGGTCGACCCGACCGATTGCCTGATCGAGTCCCGAATACGCTGTGCGCCACCATCTCCGCGATGATTCGCCGGTGGCGCCGCACGCCGCGAACCACAGGGCGTAGTCGACGAAACTCGACGCCGCGTTCTCGCTGACCGCGCCACCCGCGTAGGCGCGCGCGATCTCGCGCACGACCAGTGCGAGCGAAGTCTCGTCGGCGGCGGCCTGATGAGCGACCACGGTCAGCACCGGTGACCGGGTGTCCCCCGACAACCGCAAGCGCCACAATCGCTCTCCGGCATCGAACGCCGGAGCAGGGTCATTCGCCGAGTCCGGGTCATTCGCCGCGGAGTCGCCCAGGCGATCTAGGAAGTCCACCGCGTCCCATACCGTCAGGCGATGTCGGAGATCTCCCACGGCACAGGCATCGTCGGCGACCAACGACATCCTCGTCGCATCGTGGCGTGCGGACACCGCGGTGATCGCGGTCGACAACGCCTCCCGATCGACCGGGCCGGTGAATCGCACCACGATGCGCACGACCTTCGACCGACCGGCACGCCACGCGAGTTCCTGTACGGCCGTCGCGGGTACGGCTTCGGCAGACGCCGGCGGGAGCAAGCCTCCCGACGTCGGCCGATGCACCTGCGCAGCTTCGACCGCGGCCGCGACGCCCGCCACCGTCGGGTCGGCGAACAGATCGGCGACGTCGAGCCGCACTCCGAGCGCCTCGCGCAGCCTCGCGAGCACTCGGTGAGCGTTGAGCGAGTGGCCGCCGAGATCGAAGAACGAATGTCCCGCGTGAACGTCGACGACGTCGAAGGATTGTGAGAATACCTCTGCCACAGCATGTTCGGCAGCGGTGCGTGCCGGGCGCGTCGCGGCGGCGCCGACCTGCCGGGTGGGCCCCAAGGCGGCGACGTCGATCTTGCCGGACGTGGTACGGGGCAGCGCATCGAGCACGGCGTACGACGACGGCACCGCGGCATCGGGCAACAGGCGT
The DNA here is from genome assembly GCF_012933505.1 of Gordonia asplenii. Taxonomy (GTDB): domain Bacteria; phylum Actinomycetota; class Actinomycetes; order Mycobacteriales; family Mycobacteriaceae; genus Gordonia; species Gordonia asplenii. Next base: position 39,859 of record NZ_JABBNB010000031.1, on the reverse strand, counting down.
CGCGAGAATGCCCGCACCGAAACGGGGTCCGGCCGATGTCCCGCCCGACCCACCAGATAGGCCCCCAGGACGGTGTCACCGAGTTCGTCGGCCGCCGCTACGACATGGCAGTCGATGACATCGGGGTGTCCCGCGAGGACCGCGGTGATCTCGCCGAGTTCGACGCGATGCCCACGGATCTTGACCTGATCGTCGCGGCGACTCACGAAATGCAGCACCCCGTCGGCTCGGCGTCGAACGACATCGCCGGTGCGGTACAGCCGAGCACCGACGGTGAATGGATCCGCGACGTAGGCCGCCGCGGTGGCGGCGGGCCGGTCGAGGTAGCCACGGGCCAACTGGCGTCCGCCGAGGTACAACTCACCGGGCACGCCGTCGGGAACCAACTGCAGACAGTCGTCGAGCACGAACGCCGTCACGTCCACGTTCGGTCGCCCGATCGGCTCGATCACCTGTCCCGACGCGGGCTGGATCGGGTGATGAGTGGCGGAGACTACGGCTTCGGTCGGGCCGTAGTAGTTCCGCAGTTCCACGTCGAATGCGGCGAGGGCTCGGTCGGCGATGTCACCGCCGAGTTTCTCGCCGCCCACGGCGATGTGCCTCAGCGATGTCCAATCGGCGCGTTGCGGAAGCGCCAGCAACTCACGCAGGAGGGCAGGCACCACGTGCAACAAAGTGATCTGTTGGGCGGTGATCAGACCCGCCAGGTAGGTGAGGTCCCGGCGACGGCTGGGATCGGGAAGCACGATCGTCGCGCCCACCGACAGCGTGACGAAGAAGTCGAGCAGCGACGCGTCGAATTCGATCGACGACGATTGCAGCACACGCGAATCCACAGGCAGATCCCAGTCCGCGGCGAAGCTCAGCAGATGCTCGGCGATCGCGGCGTGTGCGACGGGAACACCCTTCGGCTGCCCGGTGGAACCCGACGTGTACATGACGTAGGCGAGATTGTCCGGGCGCAACGGCCGGACTCGGTCTTCGTCGTCGAGGTTGGTCGAATACTCCTGCGCTGCGGCGATTTCCGCTTCCTTGACGGCATCGGCGGTCCACCACAGCCGCGGACGCGCATCAGCGATCAGGATCTCGCGGCGCTCGGCGGGATGCGCCGGATCGACGGGCAGATAGGCGGCTCCCGCCTTGAGGGTGGCGAGGAGCGCGACGACGAACTCGATCGATCCGGGAAGTTGCAGTCCTACAACGTCTTCCGCGCCGATGCCGCGGCCGGCGAGATACCGCGCGAGCCGATTGGCCCGCTCGTTGAGCGCGTGATAGGTGATCTCGGTGATCGCGCCGCCGGTGTCGGCGAGCACTGCGATCGCTTCGGGTGTCGACGCCGCGGCGTTCTGCACGAGGTCGGTGACGGTGGTGCTGCGATGACTCAGCGTAGTACCGCGACCGTGCTCGACCACGCGTACGTGCTGGGCGGCGGTGAGCAGCGCGAGACCACCGACGGGGCGGTGCGGTTGCGCGAGTGCGGCGTCAAGCAGTGTCGCGAAATGCGCCGGATACGTGGCGGCGACATCGGGGTCGGCCCCGGTCGCGGTAAGGGTGACACGTGGATGGCGTGGATCGACGTCGACGTCGAGATGCCATCCGACGGCCGGTGCGGTGCGTCCCGCTTCGACGACGTCGACGATCAGTCCGCCGAAGATGCGTCCCGGCACCGGCTGGCGTATCGCCAATCCCAATCCGGTCAGGTTCGCGAGTCCATCCGCGCCGCGTGCGTCGGCGGGCCGTACGGCGTCGACGACGCGGTCGACACGATCGTCGCGGCGGCGCAGCGCCTGCTCGTAGACGGCGGCGGCGTCGGTCACGCACTCGTCGAAAGCGCGGTGTGCCGGCGTCTGGGTGCGCAGCATGATGAGGTTGCCGCACTGGCTGATTCGCGTGGTCGGCGCACGGCCCGACACCGGCATCGCCGTGATGATGTCGGCGGCTCCGGTGTAGCGCAGCACCAGCGCGCTGTGGACGGCGGTGAGGACCGCCGCGAGGTCGACGCCACGCGATTGCGCATACCGTCGTGCCGTCACGAGCGTGTCGGGGGCGAGGTCGACGGCGATCACCGTTTGCACGGGACTGTCGGTTCGGCCGGGCAGATCGACCCGGGCGGGCGGTGCGCCCAGTTGCGCTTGCCAGTAGGCGGCGTCGATGGCCGCCGACTCCCCCGGCTCACCGGCGGCGTCGAATCGCGTTGCGGTTCTCGGCTTTCGGTATTCGTCGGCAAGTCCAGCGAGCAGCCCGCGCAGTGCGTCGTCATCCCAGGCGATGGCGTGCGCGGTGATAACGAGCAGATGTTCGGTATCGCCGGTCGCCACCACGGTGACGCGCACCGGCGATTCCGCTTCCAGATCAAAGGTGCGCGAGCGCTCCCGGCGCCGGAGGATTTCGATACGCCGGGCCAGCACCTGCTCGTCGAGACCGCGCAGGTCGATCTCCGACCAGACCGGCTCCAGCGCAGCGTCGCGACGGTACGGCTCGCCGTCGTCGCCGACATGATAGGTGCTCGCAGTCGCCACGTTGCCGCAGAGCACCGCGGTCAGCGCCGCACGTAATTCCCGGCGGTCCAGGGAGCCGTCGACGCGGATCGTGGAGCACACCGTATACCGCTCGGCGTCGCCACGACTTCGGTTGAGTCCGAACCAGATTCGGCACTGCGCCGCCGTCAGCGCACCGCGGGTGCCCACCGGCGCGTGACCGGCGGTCATGGCGTGCTGGTGAGGTAGCCGCCGCGCCGAAAGAATTTCGCACCGTCGTGTTCGATTCCGTCCGGGGTTCGAACGGCGGTGATGCGCAGCCCGTGGTTGCCGCCGCGAATCGCGTCCGGACCGCAGACCACCACGCCCCCGCCCTCCTGCACGATGACTCGGCCCGGGGTGCCGCCATAACGCGCGTCGGATACCGAGGCCGCGAGAATCTCGACGCGTTCGCCGCGGTAGTGGGTGAAGGCGGGCGGATACGGCGCCGACAGTGCCCGCACGAGTCGTTCGAGATCGGTTGCGCCGGTATGCCAGTCGATGAGGCTGTCGCGGTCGGACCGCTTGTGGAAGTAGGTGCGTGCGGACTTGTCCTGCGCAACCCACTGCGGCGAGCCGGATTCCAGTGCGGCGAGGGCTTCGTTGATCGCCCCCGGGATGAGTTCCATTCCGGCTAGGACCAATTCGGTTCCGGTGACGTCGGGGCCGATCGGAAGCCGCCGTTGCACCAGGATGTCTCCGGTGTCGAGTTGCTCGTCCATCCGGTGCACGGTGAGTCCGGTCTCCTCCGCACCGGAGATCAGCGCCCACAGCACCGGTGAGAATCCGGTGAACTTCGGCAACAGCGAATCATGCAGGTTCAGCGTGCCGTAGCGGGGAAAGTCGTAGAGCTCCTTGGGCATCCACGTGTACCAGCTGTTGACGACGATCACATCGGGCTCGGCCCGATGCACCAGTTCGATGGTCTCGGGGTCGGCGCGTTCGGTGAGATGCACCGGTACACCGTGCTCGCGGGCGAGGTCTTCGACGGAGTCCGACCAGATGCCCTTGTACGAGTCCTCGCTGGCCGGGTGCGTCACCGCCAGCACCACGTCGTGCTCGGAATCCAACAGCGCCTGCAGGGTACGACGACCCCACGTCTGAAAGCCGAACGAAACGATACGCATGAGTTCTAGGTCCTTGTCATAGATGAAGTCGATGTCGTTGCGGCGGCGACTCGCTGCGCGTCGTCGAGTCCCGCCGCGGTGAGCACCCGGTCGGAGAGTTCGCCCAGACAGCTGAGATTGGGGAAACCCGGTCCTTGCGCAAGTGCCGCGAGATTGGGCAGATGCAGACGCAGCGGGAGTCCGTCGATGCTCAGGTCGTGGCCGATGGCGGCTTCGACGCGGGGCGCGGTGATCGGGCCGCCCAGACACAGTTCGATCTGTTCGCAGGCTTGGTCGTCGAAGAGATCGATGAACCACAACGGCTTACCGCCGACGGCATCGATGACGAGATCGAAGCTGTGCTGCTGATCGGGCCGGAACTCGTTACGCAAGGTGAGATTCACGCCGTCACCGTCGCCGGTCACCTGCACCACGCGGCCCTGCAGATGGTGCACCCGCTCGTCGTCGAGCAAGGATTCCTGCACGCGGACCGAGAACACGCCGCGATCGGTGCGGCGCACCACATCTCGGCGTTCGGGGACACTCAAAGTACGCCATTTCACCGGGGTGCTGTAGAGCGAGTTCTCGAAATAGCTTTCCCCGCGGGTGTAGATGGTCGCGCCCGGCGAGATCACCGAGACGGTGAGGATGTCGTGGCGAATCAGTTCGTCGAGGGCCGATCCGGCTGTCTCGCCCCCGCCGATGACCGCCGCCCGCGTCGACGCCGGCAGGTCTGAGCGGCCAGCGCGCCGCCAGAACTCGGCGATGCTGAGGACCTGCGGGTGGCGTGCCATCACCTGATCACTGCTGCCGGGCCCGGTCACCATCAGCCGATCGGCCGCCACGACGCCGGCTACACCGTCGGCGCCGACAACACGGATCTGCCATCGACCGGCCTCGATGCCGATCGATTCGGCACGCGCCACGACGACGTCGACGGCGGCCTTGCGGCCAACCCACTGCAGGTACTTCGCCCAGAGATTGTGTTCGGGACTCGGCCGCCCGCGATCGACCCATTCGGCATAGGTGCCGCGTTCCACCAGGAACGACGTCCAACTGAACGCTTGCATCGCCGCATTGACGTCGGCGTTGCGGGACCGATGCGCGGTCGAGTGATACGGGAATCCGACGTCCTTCTCCGGGCTCGTGCCCAGTCGGTGCCTGCCGTCGGTCCATCCGCCGGTCGGCAGCCAGTTGCCGCCGATCACCGTCGGTTCGATCACCGTGACCCTGGGGGCCGGCAGGCCGAGGGAGGCCAGCACGTGTGCTTTGGCGGCGACTGCCATCGCTTTGGGGCCACCACCGATGACGACCAGTCGATCGGTGTCGTCAGCGCTCATCGCGCCGCCACCGGCTGTGGCGCCGACACCGGCGCCCAGTAGAGCGCCTCGTCGAACTCGGTATTCGGAAAGTCGATCGGGACCGAACCTGATTCGATTGTGGGCCAACGGAATTGCGTGTCGTCGACGATGACGGTGCTGAGGTTGCGGGTGAATTCGGCTGCGGCGTCGGCGTTCTTGTTGCCGGTCCCGACGACGGCGGCCCGCACACCATTCTCCGCCAGTGTCTCGCCGATCGACAAGAGCATCGTCGGATGCTCCGACATCTCGATGAAGGTGTCGATGCCGTGCGCGGCGGCGGTCGCGATCGCACTGTCGAAGCGGACGGTGTTGCGCAGGTTCCAGCTCCAATAGTCGCTGATCGGGAGTTCCGGGGTGATCGGCTCACCCAGCGTCGCGCCGAAACACATCAGGTCGCCGTCGGCGAAGGAACTCGCTTCCAGGCCGGCGTGGGCACCGCTGAACACCTTTCCGTGTCGTCGCAGTCGGGCCGAATGCCCGGCGTGGTCGACGCCGATGCGCTGCGCGAAGACACCCGCTTCGCGGTACTCGGCCACCAGAGCGTCGATGACGTCCTCGTACCCCGACAACGCGTGGATGGTCGACGAGTTCACCACGGCCAGTTCAGCCCAGCCGGTCAATCGTGCGAGGCGGTCTTCGAGTTGGTCGCGCCGGAGCGCGAAAACCGCCATGGCACAGGGCGGATAGTCACCCGAGTTCTCGAGCTTCTCGATTTCTTGCGCCCGCACGGTCACGACGCGGATTCCGTCACGCAGACTCATGTGCCCGGACTCGACGACCGCGGCGATCTCACCCTGGGAGTGCCCGACGGTCGCGACGGGCTCTACGCCCGCCGCCCGCCACATCCGGGCGAGCCCCAGCGTATGCAGAAAGATCGCCGGCTGCACGATCTTCACGTCCTCGACATGTTCGTCGTCGAGGAGGTAGTCCAGTGGCGCGATCCCGGCCTCGGCGATGAACTCGGCATTGACTTCGTCGACCCGACGCCGGTACTCCGGACAGCGCTCGTAATGACCACGCCCCATTCCGGCGCGCTGGCTGCCCTGGCCCGGAAAGACCAGCGCCACCCGGCGCGATGTCGCCGGGCGCGAGCTCACGGTGGCATTCGGATGCGGCGTTCCGGCGGCGACGGCGCGCAACGCCGCGATGGCGTCATCCCGGCCGGTGGCCCGGATCAGCGCCCGGAATCTACGAATCTCCCTGGTGCGCATCAGCATTCGGGACACGTCGAGCGGTTCGACGTCACGGTGCGCGTCGAGATAGTCGGCGACCGCGCCCGCCTCGGTCGCGAGTCCGCGTTGCGATTCCGACGAGATCAGGGTGGCCACCAACCCGTCCGGCAGCACGAGGTCGTTCACCGGGCGCCACCGGCGTCCACGGTGACCGGCTCGTCGGGGATCGCGACGATCGCATGAGCGTTGGTTCCCGCGACACCGAACGACGACACCGCCGCATACCGCTGCCCCGATTCGGGCGCCCAGTCGGTCAGTTTGGCTGCCAACTGCAATCCCGATGTGTCCCAATCGATTCCAGCCGTCGGAGACTCCGCGTGCCGAGTCGGCGGGATCTGCCGATGCAGGCCGCTGAGCAGGACCTTGATGAGTCCGAGCATGCCTGAGGCGGCTTGCGAATGACCGAGATTCGATTTCACCGAGCCGACGACCGCGGGCGTGGCCCCGGCACGTGCGACGCCGTAGACGGAGCTCAACGCCTGCAGTTCCAGCGGGTCACCCACCGCGGTACCGGTACCGTGCCCCTCGATGAGGCTCACCGCGGCGGCGTCGATGCCGGAGCGCGCCACGACACGGTTCATCAGTCGTTCCTGGGCCTGCGCGCTGGGTAGCGCAATTCCGGCGCCGCCGCCGTTGTGGTTGACACCCGCGGCCAGAATTTCCCCGTAGATGCGTCGACGGTCGGCGATGGCCTGCGATTTGCGTTGCAGCAGAAGTACTCCCGCTCCTTCACCCCACAGCGTGCCGTCGGCGAAGGATGAGTACGGACGGCATTGCCCGCCACTGGCGAGCGCGTTGTTCTTGGAGAATTCGTAGAAGGCGGCCGGCGAGCCCATCACACAGACACCGCCCGCGATCGCGAGGTCGGACTCGCCCGACCGCAGCGACGACACCGCGAGGTCGAGTGCGGTGAGCGACGACGCGCAGGCGGTGTCGACGGTCATCGATGGTCCGAAAAGCTTGAGACAGTGTGAGATTCGCCCGGCAAGTGCGCCCAGGGCAGTTCCCGCGGCTCGGTAGCCCGTGTATTCGTTGACTTCGGCGGCGCGCGGACCGTACTCGGTGAACGACCCACCGATGTAGACGCCGACATCGTCGCCGGCGAGCGTGGCCGGGTTGATCCCGGCATTCTCCACCGCACGCCATGCGGTCCGCAGCACCACGCGCTGCTGAGGGTCCATCGCGATGGCTTCCCGCGGCGAAATGCCGAAGAAGAGCGGATCGAAATCGCCTGCGGCGTCGAGAAATCCGCCGGCGTCGGCGACTTCTGCCCACCCATGGCCGGTGTGCAGGGAGAACAGGTCGTCGAGATCCCAGCCGCGGTTACGCGGGAACGGGCCGATGAGGTCGCGGCTCTCGGCCAGCGCCGCCCAGTAGCCGCCCAGAGTGTTGATGCCGCCGGGGGCTTCGACGGCCATGCCGACGACGACGATCGGGTCGTCGGATGCGAACCCGCTCATGACCGCGCACCGTGCTGCGCCTGCACCACGAATGGTGCGATGCTGCCGAGCTTTTCGCTCGTCTCCTCGAATTCGCGGTCCGGCGTGGACTGCGCGACGACCCCCGCTCCGGCGCACAGCCACGCCTGACCGTCATCGGAGTACGCGGTACGCAGGGCGAGCGTCGCTTCTAGGTCTCCACCCGACGACGCCGTCAGCACCGCACCCGAATACAGCCCGCGGCGATGCGGTTCCAGGCGGTAGATCGCTTCAATGGCTTCACGTTTGGGAATGCCCGACGCCGTGATCGACGGGAACAGCACTGACAACGCGTTCCATGGACCGGCATCCGCTGCCAGCGCGCCCTGCACGGTCGACGCGAGATGCTGCACGCTGCCGCGCTCCCGGACGACCATGAATTCGCTGACGGCCGTGGATGATTCGGTGGCGATCGATTCGATTTCGTCGAAGCAGGCACGTACCGACATGGCGTGCTCGGCGATCTCCTTCGAGTCGGCCAGCAATTCGGCGCGGGCCGACGAGTCCTCCTGCGCCGATCGACCGAACGCTCTGGTACCTGCGAGCGGTTCGGTGACCACCGTTCCAGCGTCGACCGCGACGACGAGCTCCGGACTGAAGCCGGCCGCCTTCAGCGATCCGAGCGACAGTAGGAACGACCGTGCGGGGCTGTTGCCCGCCCGTCCACGCGCGTAGGTCGCGGGCATGTCGATGTCGAAGGGGACGTCGACGCGCCGCGACATGATGACCTTCTGATAGTCGCCCCGCTGGATCTCAGCGACCGCCGCGGCGACCCGGCCCCGGTAGTCGTCGACGTCGGCCGAGACGTCGATCGGCGACGATTCGCGCACTTGCGGCGCGCGCGAGGCGATCTCGTTGAGTCGCCGCGCACTGTCGTCGTCGAGTTCGGAGGTGTCAATGCCGGTCTGGTCGATGAATACCTCGACGTCGGGGATGATGAGGTGCGCCAGCACAGCGTCGTCGGGGACGCGAGCGGAGAGATCGTGTCGAGGTGCGCAGAAGTCGAATCCCACCCAGCCGTACACCTGCCACAGCGGAAGGTCGAGGCCGTCGAGAGCTCGAGCCAATGCGATGGAGGGATCGCCCGTCCACTCTCGCGTCGACTGATCCCCGCCACGGGTCACCGTGATCGCATCCTTGGTCAGCACGATGCGAACTTGCGCGCCCGCCGCGAACACCCAGCGACCGCCCCGCTCGTAGACGACGTAGTCGGCGAATCCCGCCTCGTTCGCCCAGGCAGAACAGATGCGGGCAGCGTGCTCGCTGTCGAGGATCTCAATCTCTGGATGGTCGAGATCTTCTTGGTCGGTGGTAAGCGACATGGGATCTGCTTCCTTTTTGCGTAGTTCCGAGAGCCCGGCTCGTTAGGTCAGCCTAAACTATCTTTCGCAGAAGTCACACCCAGGACCCCAGTTAAGGCTAACCTAACAGTTTGTGGTCTAATGGCGCCGTGAACGCCATCACCGACCTCACTACCGGCTTCCGCCCGCACCCCGATCATGCAGCGCGACGCTACCGCGAGGTGGGCGTGTTCGACGATCGGCCGCTGTGGGATCTACTGCGCCGCGCCGTCGAACAGTCCCCGGATGCACCGGCGGTCACCGACGCGTCGATCGATGGACACGGTACCCTCAGCTACGCCGAGTACCAGGCCGCGGTCGACCGCCGCGCCGCAGGTTTCGTCCACGCCGGACTTCAGCCCGGCCAGCGAATCATCCTGCAGCTCAACAACTCCGCCGCGTTCGCCATCACCCTCCTGGCGTTGCTGCGAATCGGCGTCGTACCGGTGATGACGCTGCCTGCTCACCGGATCTCCGAGATCGCACATCTGGCAGATCGGTCGGGAGCGGTCGCCTACATCGGCGAGGACGGTCGACGCGGATTCGACTACCGGGCACTCGCCGCCGACCTGCGTACGCAGGTGCCGACTGTCGAGCGGGTCTTCATCGACGGCGACGCAGGCGAATTCGCGGCCCTACCCGATGCCGATCCAACGACGATATCGCTGCCCGACGCCGCGGACCCGGACCTGCCCGCACTGTTCCTGGTGTCCGGTGGCACAACCGGTTTGCCGAAACTGATTGCGCGCACCCATAACGACTACGCGTTCAACGCCAGACGATCGGCATCGATCGCTGAATTGTCAAGTGCGGATACGTATCTCGTCGCTCTGCCAGGTGCGCACAACTTTCCGCTGTGCTGCCCGGGCCTGTTCGGGATGTTGTCGGTGGGCGGGCATACGGTGTTCACCGACGTTCCGAGCCCGGACGCGACCTTCGAACTCATCGAGCGTTATCGGATCACGGTGACCTCACTGGTCCCCGCCTTGGCCCAATTGTGGGCCGTCGCAAGCGAGTGGGAGCCGGCCGACCTCAGCTCACTGCGACTGCTTCAGGTCGGCGGAGCGAAGATTTCCCGCACCGACGCGCAGGCGTGCGATGCCGCGTTCGGCGACGTCGTACAACAGGTCTTCGGCATGGCCGAGGGGCTCATCTGTTACACCCGGTTGGACGATCCGCGCGCGACGGTGCATACCGCACAAGGTCGCCCGATGTCGGAGCACGACGAACTGCGCATCGTCGACGCCGACGACAACGAGGTGCCCGACGGCACCGACGGTGAACTGCTGGTGCGTGGGCCGTACACGATCCGCGGGTATTACCGCGCCGACGAGCACAACGCCCGCTCGTTCACCGAGGACGGCTTCTATCGCTCCGGCGACCAAGTGCGGCGACTGCCGTCCGGTCATCTCGTCGTCACCGGACGGATCAAGGCCACCATCGTGCGCGCCGGCGAGAACGTGGCCGCCGACGACATCGAAGAGACGCTCTTGATGCATCCCGAAATCAGCCAGGTGGCGGTCATCGGTCTGTCCGACGAGGTGCTCGGCGAGAAGATCTGCGCAATCGTGGTGCCGCGCGGTCGATCGGCCGGCCTCACACTGCCGACGCTGCGCGCATTCCTGACCGACCACGGCTTAGCGTCGTTCAAGCTGCCTGACACCGTCGTCATCAAGTCGCAACTGCCCGTCACCGCCGTCGGCAAGATAGACAAGGTGGCGTTGCGAACCGAACTGGAGGGATGAGGGCCGGCAACTCCGCGAGCCCAGCCGCTCCCCGAGTGCCGAAGCGAGGAACGAGCTTCGGTCCCAGCCGCTCCCCGAGTGCCGAAGCGAGGAACGAGCTTCGGTCCCAGCCGCTCCCCGAGTGCCGAAGCGAGGAACGAGCTTCGGTGTAACGAGGGGTCGGCGAACCGAAGACCCCAACTGGGGAACGAACCTTCGCGGAGTACCCCCACCCTGGCACACTGACTCACATGCCCGACACCCCGACTCTGCTGGTCAAATACGCCGAAGCCGGTGACGGCTATGTGACGTGGCGCTGGGTCGAACCCGACGGTCCCGCCGACTTCGCCGGCGTCGCGCACATCGACGCCGACGTCGTGGCCGCGGTTCGTGCTGCGCTGGCCGACGCGGTTCCCGATCCATTGCCCGGTGAGTCGATCGCCGACGGCGTCGACCGTGCCCTGCAGCGCGGTGCGTTCGCAGCGCCGTCGTCGACCGCCGCCTTCGCCCGTGAGCTCGGAATCGCGCTGGTACCAATCGAATTGGTGCAGACACTGCGTGGCGCACCGACTCGCCCGCTGCTGCGGATTCAACCGAGCCCGTCGCTGACACGCGTCCCGTGGGAGTTGCTGAAGGTCGACGCCGCCACCGTCGACGCACCCGACGGCGTCGACCTCGACGATCTCGCCGACATCGTGTGCTCGGCACCTGCCACGGTGGCGGCCAGGCATTCCGAGGCCCCGGGCGTCGTCGACGGCCCGCTCGTCGCCGTCGTCGACCCGCGCATCCCCGGGCAATCAGCGTCGTCGGCGCTCGGTTCCGTCCTCGGGCGTCCCACCGACGATTCACCGCTGGCCGCCCTGCTCACCGGCGATGCGACGTTGCGGCCGCCCGTCACCTCCTACCCCGACCTCGTCCGGCGCACCGACGTCGATCGAGAATGGTTGCGACTCAATATGATCGGCGCGGGCAGGCTGCTCTATGTCGGGCACGTCAGCGCGGCGTCGGCGCCCGACGACGACGCCGTCAACGCCTCGATGCACCTGTGCTGCGTCGACGAGCATGGCGGGCACCGGCCGCTGAGTGCGTACGACTTGCTCACCGGCGACTACCGGCTGCCACCGCGCGCCGCTCTCATCGGTTGCAACTCCGGCGCCGACCTCGCCCACCCCGACGGGATGGGGCTGTCGATGGCCGCGCTGTGCGCCGGCGCCGAACTCGTCACCGCCACGCGTTGGTCGGTCCCGACCAACCGGGCCATCGCCCGCGCCGGCGACCTCGACGACCGCCATCCACTCGAGGAGTTGATCCTCGCCGTCGACGCCGCCCATCGCGTCGACGATCCGATACGCGCACTCGGGCAGTGGCAGCGCGATCGTCGAGCGCGCTGGTACGCGTCGGGGCATCCCGGCGATTCGCCGCTGCTCTGGGCAGCACTGACCACCACCGCGCTCGTTGCCCAGCCGTAGATCTGCACAAGTCCAAAACAAGGATCTGTGATCGGTAGGCAGGCGGCGGAGATTACGTTTACTTCCAGCACGCCGGCATGGCGGCATCACCGAAAGAAAACCGAGATTCAGGAGTAGTCATGCGTAAGATCCAGATCCTCGTCGCAAGCGTCGGCGCGATCGGCCTCATCGGCGCAGTGGGCGCGTGCTCGGACAACTCGTCGAGCAGCGACACCACCACGGTCAGCACCAACGGGAATGCGATGACCACCAACGGCCAGGCCAGCGTAACCATCGACGGCAAACCACTGGAGATGAATTCGAAGACGGTCGTCTGCAACGAAGCCGCGGGCAAGGTGACCATCGCCATCGGCGACTCCACCGCGGGCGGCACTGCCGGCGTCGGAGCCGTGCTGACCACGGGCGACAACCCGCAAGTGCAATCGGTCGGTCTCGGCGCCACCAACGGCCAGGCACTCGGCTGGGTCAGGGGTGTTCCCGGCGGCGACGCCACAGCCACCAAGGACGGCAAGAGCTACACGATTTCGGGCAACGTGACGGGCATCGACATGTCCAACCCGACGTCCCCGTCGAAGAAGTCCTTCGAAATCAAGGTGACCTGCCCGTAGTTCGTCTTCCCGTGTCTCCGACGACCCGTCGGCCGGTCACCAGGTACTGACGGGATCGCGGTCCTCGGACAATCCGAACCGCTGCTCGGCGACGTCGAAGGCGTCGCCGAGCACGACGGTGTCCGCGGTCAACAGCAGTGGGGGCGGCGCGGTCACCACCAGCGCTGCGCCGTCGTCGACGAGCGGCGTCGACGCATCGCCCACCATCAGGTCGGCGATGTTTGCCGACGACGCCTCATCAGGCTGTCCCGCGGTGGGTGCAGTCACCCCGCGGGCCAGCGGCGACGCAGCGAAAAAGGCAGCCGCACAGCGTAATTCGACGAGTTGTGCCACTACATCGGATGCGCCGAGGCGAAATGCCAACGCGAATGCAAGGGCGAAGGCCTCGGCGCTGCGCTGCGCCGCGAAATGCCTGCGCTCTGCGTGACGGGACGAGGCGAAACCCACGTGATGCAAGTACACGGCAGCGGCGAGGACCTTCGCCAGGGCCCTCCGGAGCACCTGCTGATTCGCCGCGGTGACCTCTCGATGGAACTGATCGATGTAGCGCACGTGCGTCACGTCGCAGACCGCGGCCAACGAGAATCGTTGCGCACCGAGCGCGAGTTCTGCTGCCTCGCAGATCAATTCACCGGCCTGCGCGTGCAACTGCCCGGCTTCGGACGTGTCCGCGGCGCCCAGCGCACAGTCCTGCGTCGCCCCCGAGGCCTGCACCAGCGCGGCGACCAGGGTCATCGGCGACGCGTCGCTGCGCGCCTCGTCGACGACCGACAGATAGTGCGTGCGAGCGCCCGCCACATCGTCGTGGGCGTGCAAGCCGAAGCCGACGGCCTTCGCGGATTCCGAACGATGATGTGGCTCAAGCTGATCCGCGTGCGCGGCAGCGGTCGTCGCATACTCGGCGAACAGTTCGGCGGCGCGCTCGGTGTCGTTGCGGCCCATCGCGATATACCCGCGCAAGTGTTCCAGACTGGCCTGCGCCTGAATATCGCCGATCACACCTTCGGCTCGATCAGCAACCCGCGTCGCCTCGTCATAGTCGCCGATCCGGGCATGAGCCTGAGCCAGATTCAGCAACGCCACGGCCAACGACGCCGGCGCGTGCCGGGCGCATTCGTCGACCGCTTCCCGCGCGAAAGTCAGTGCGCGCGACCACTGTTCACGCTCCGCCGCGATGGCCGCGACCGAACACAGGGTCATCGCCCGATTCCGCCCGACGTTGTCGGATTTCGACGCCAACTCCAGCGCGAAGACCACGTCGGCGTCCGCGGCATCGATGTCATCCATAGCCTGCAGGACCTGACATCGGTTCAGGCGCACACCCCATTCCTGTTCGTTGAGCCGCCGTTGATCGGCTTCGTCGACATCGACGTCGCGCACCGAAGCGATCAACTCCACGCAGCGATCCAGATGCGCGAGCGCCTGCGCCACGTCACCCGAATTCAGGCTCAGCACATGATCGATATTCGCCACGCGCAGTTGCGCATCCACCTTCGACCGCGACTGCGACATACCGTCGGCGACGGCCCGTGCCTGGGCGAGCGTCACCTGCCACTGACTGTCACCGCCCTGCAGTTGTCCGGCGAGAACTTCGATCAGGCGCCGTACCTCGATGGCGTCGTCGTCGAGTTGAACCATTCCTACACGGTAGATTCTCCCGTGGGGCTGTGCACACGCCCTGGAAGGACGCCGATATCAGTGACTGCTCCTCGGCCGCGCACCGCGGTGATCACCGAGGCGTGGCGAAACATGGTCGACGCCACCGTCGCGGATACCGGTGCGGATCCGTTCACGATGATGAGTGGTCGCGACGGCGGCCCGTTGGCGCGCACCGTCAAATGCATCATCGACCCACTGGTGTTACGGCTGCGGGCCAACCCGGACTACGGCAAGCCACTGCTCGACGCCGATCAGGCTCGCGACGTCGGGAACCTGATCGGCGCGGCGGCACCGACGTTGGCCGACGCCGCGCGATGGTTCACCGAGTTGAAGGCTCAACGTCGAACCGCGGGCATCACCGGCGGCAACATCCAGGAACAGTATTTTCCGCGGGCCTTCGAACTCGCGGTGTCTTACGGCACCCCGGCCGACGATGCCTCGTCGATCGCCGCCGAGATGATCGTCGACATCCATCAACCCAGTGCGGGCATGTCCGTCGACGACCTCACCGACTACTTAGACGCAGGCCACGACCGGCTCGCCGCGGCCCTCGACGCCGTGTGGACGTCGACGACGCAGGCCCCGGTGGGTCGCCCGCCGGCCGACTCGAGCGAGACAGTCGCCGCCCTGCTCTCCGACGACGTCGACGCTCGCGTGCGCGATCTGCACTGGAAAGAACTGACCGCGTCGAATCTGCCTGCGGCCGTGGGCCTCGATCTCTTCGACACGGGCACCTCGATCACCGAACTGCTCGCCGCCTGTGAGATCCGCGTCCCGGAATCCGTTCGCGCGCCGTCACTTTCAGCAGTCGTACCAGCGACCGCACCCCCACTGCGCGGGCGTGCCGCCGGACTGCCCCTCGATCGATCCATCGCCACTCGAGTGGCCACGACGCTGCGACGCTCCCGAGACCGCGAACAATTGCCGCCCATCGCCGATCTCGTCGACGACGAGATCACCCGTTCCCGAGCGCCGTGGGCATTGGACGGGGCAGTCTGGCAGGCCGCCGCGCTCGTCGGCGTCATCGTTGCAGCGCAACTGTATCCCCTTGCGCCGCAAGCGAGTCCGCACGGCTTCGTAACGGCGATGACCCAACGGCTCGCCGCCCAGGCGCATATCTTGTACAACCGGCGGTTCCTGCTGGACGGCTCCGACAGTGACCTCGCCACCGACCTACGTGAGTTCTGGCGCCCCTACCTCAGTAGGCTCTGGGTGCGACTGCACGGCCGATCGATCGGTGAACCCGACACTCCCGCAACCCGATTCGACGCCGCCGCACTGCTGGATCTGCTCGACGGAATCGCCCGGTCGGTCAGCTACGACCAGCGTTCCCGGATCCGCGCGGTCATCGAGAAGGCGGCGCGATGAGAATCACGACGACTCCGCTCGGCTCACGCGATCGGCCCACGTGGATGACGACGACCCTGGAGGTCGCGGGCGGAATCTTGGTGTGGGAGCTCGATTCCACCGAACCGACGCTGCACCTGTGGAACCTCGACGACGCCACGTGGCTGTGGCGCATCGTGGGTGAGCAACGACATGTCGACACCGTCGCGTCGCTGGCGTCGAGTACACACACCGACGCCGACGTCGCCGATACCGACGAGCTGGAGCTGCTGTGTCGCCTCGCCTGGGGCCATTGGCTACGACGCTGGTGGCCGACGAGTGTCGCCGACGGGATCGACGCGCTGTCGGGCGTCGTGCTCGACCTCGAAGTCGCGCTGCTGACCGAGGACTGTGAGGCATACTTCGACGCCGATTCGTTCGACGGCGACGCATACGCCGTTCTCGCTGGCCGCGACGACGAGGAGATCGATTCGCTCGCAACGCATTACCGCGCCGAGGTACGGGAGCTCCATCGGCGGTGGCTGCTCCGGGACGCGGGGGTCGCCATCGACGATGCGCTGGAGGCCGCTAGATCAGAGATCGCGGCGGATTACGCGCTCGCCGCCGGGCCGAGTTCGCGTGCGGCCCCATCGGGCGGCATCGCCCGAGGACGCGCATCACTCGCGTGGGAGACGGTGCCCGCCAACGTATTCGACGCCGCCGAGGACACCGTCTCGTGGTCGGTGGATGCCGCACCCGACGTCGTCGCCGACGTCCGCGTCGCACTCCTGCCCGGCCGGAGCGCTGCCGAGGTGAACGTCGAGCTGTCGTTGCCGGATCCGCCGATGCACGCGCGCGCAACTCTGAGTCGCGCGGGTAGCGTCCGTATTCCGTTGCCGCTCAGCGCGGCTCAGGCGTGGAGCGCGGATTGGTCAACCATGGAGTGCGTCGTCGGTGCACCGTCGCGGCCCGACGCCCGCTACCTGCGTGATCAAGTCCGCGCCCTGATTCGGCGGCGCATCGACGGCTCTGACGCGACACCGCCGCTGTTCGTGGCCGAGCAGTTGGCGGCGGACTCCGACTACTGAGCCTGTGCGAATCAATCCGCGAGCTGGGATTGGGCACGCAACGATCCATCGTCACCGACGGGGCCAACTCCGCTCCCCCAGTGCCGAAGCGAGCTCGCGAGCTTCGACACGTATCCCGCGCTCTCCGAGCCTGGATCCGCCGATGGAGGACCCTTTCGCTGGTTGAGCCGTGAGGAGCGTTAGCGACGAGCGTGTTTCGGTGTTACCGTCGTGCTGAGTGATATCTTGCGCGCACCCTGCTTCGCCGCATACTGCTGGTTGAGCGAGGCGAAGCCGAGTCGAAACCACTGCGACGCTGCGGGTTTCGTCATTACCCGGCCGGCGGGTTTCGACTCGGTCCGCTCGCTCAACCTGGTTTCACCGGTCGAAGCGCCCCTCTGCTGGTTGAGCCGGACGAGCGCCGTGCTGAGCGAGGCGCTAGCCGAGTCGAAGTAGCGCTAGCCGAGTCCGTGTCGAAACCTCTCAGCCACAACGACTTTCGACGGTCCGCGCCAATATCGGCGACTTTCACCCGGCAAGTGTCGCGTGTGCACCCTACGGGTGCACACGCCTCGATGTTCGATACCATCACAGTTCGACACGTGCGCTACCATCAAATGCATTGCGGTACAGGGGTTTCGACGCGCTCGTCACTTCGACTCGGCTAGCGCCTCGCTCAGTACGGCGCGCTAGCGCTCCTCGCTGCTCAACCAGCAGATGGAGTGCCCGAACCGATAAAACCAGGCTCAACCGGCAGAGGAACGCAACGGTCATACAACTCTTCAAGTGCGACACACCACCAGCTTCGGTGTGACGACAACTCGGGTGCGCGATGGGTTCGCCTATCCGAAACTGCGCCCGTACACCCAGTAGGCCATCGATTTCACGCCCTTGCGCCCCAACTTGAAGTCGCTGCGGAAGATCGCAGCGATCGCTCTCGTCGCCGACGATTCGGTTGCCACCCAGGCGAATTGGCCGGATGCGTCGAATGCGGCGGCTTTGACCGCGGCGATCAGGTCTGCACTGGCATCGACTCGGTCGATGTAGTGCACGGTGTCCTGCGGACGGACCCGCAGCGGCAGGGTCCGCTCGGACTCATGCGCGACCTCGAACCAGATAGTCGCTGCCGCAGCAGGGTTCGCGGATTCATCGATCGCCTCGAGGAGAGAGTTGATCGCCGGCAGCGATGCCGAGTCACCTGCGACCAGCCAGCCCGAGGGCGCCGGATCGGGATAGGCGAACTTCGATCCCATGAATGTGGCGTTGATCCGGTCACCGACCTTCGCGGTGCGCGCCCACTGGGCCGACGGTCCCTCGTGCATCGCGAACTCGATGAAGAACGTGTCGGCGGCCACATCGGCGTCGACGAGGGTGTAACCACGCTGGTGCAGTTTGCCTTCATTCTCGAACCACAGTCGCACCCACATCGTGGGGTGCATCGGACGGGCGCTGAGGAATCCCCCGCCGGTGAACCCGAGGCGGACGTACTCATCGGTGATCGACTCGGTGCTGGTGACCGTGAACGTGAAGTCGTCGGCGCCCATGAGCTTCAGGACGCGACCCTGCCATCCGCGCGACAGTGTTTGTACAGCGGTGCCGGACATGATGCACCCACCCTTCGTTGAATTCCTCGCCCGAGTAGGGCATTGAATTTAGGGTAGCCTATCTATTGCTCAGCTCGTCGGCCACGACGCGACATACCCTCCCCCGCAGACCGGCAGTCATTGCTCATGTTGCGCTCAGCGTTCGCGGGCAAGCTGGAGTGATGCGCCCTCAATCAATTGAACGGTTCTCGCCACTTACCCGGTCAACGCGGACGATCGATACTAGGATCGCCGCATGAGCACCCGCAAGCGTGACCTGCACATTCCGACCTGGCTCGGCGTGCTGATGACCGCATACGGCGCGGCCGCGTCTGTCGCACTGGTGGTCCTCTACACGAAAGCGGCATCGACGACGGGGACGGCCAACGTCATCGGGGCGAGCTGGGCGGCCGCGGTGACCGTCGCGGTAATCGTGACGGCGACGATGATCGCCGGCATCCGATTGGTCAACAGTCGGCTCGCGCCGATATCCGACAGCCGCCGACGCCGGTAGCCGGGACTCGATCACCGACGACGCGTCGCTCACGCCGCGATCGGCACAATCCCCGGATGCGCGTCGAGATATTCCTTGGTGAACGAGCAGACCGGCCGGATGCGCGCACCCTGCTCCCGCGCGTAGTCCAATGCTCCCCGCGTGAGTCGCGTGCCGAGCCCATGACCTGTGTATTCGTCGTATATCACGGTGTGCAGAACGGTGATCACCAAGCCGTCGGGCGTCGACTCGGTTTGGTATCCGAGCACCCCGACCAGATCGCCCGCGACCCACAACTCGAAGCGCTCACGCGCCGGGTTGTGCACCACTTCCGAGATCTGCTGAAGGATGTCCCTCGCCGCCTGCGGCGGACGGTTACGTCGCTTGAACTGCACGGTTCACTCCTTTACCCGCAGCAACGCTGACGATGATCGGTGAACAACTCCGACAACGCCAGCGTCGACTGTGATTCCAGTCACAGTCTAATCGAATCGCCAACCTTCTGCGAGGCGTCGAACGACTTCTACCGGCAAGCCGTTTCCGTTCCGTATGCAAAACGCGACAAACTCCACGACGACGACGCAGGCGACGTTTCCTCGTAGACCGGACCTCGCCACCCGACATTTCGCGCATTCACCCCGACCTGACCCGACGTCGCACATCGTCGTAACGATCGCGGTAGGCTGTCGGACGCACATCACAAATGAACACGCGGGGGCTCTCACGTACCGAGGGCTGAGATGACGACGGGACGGTCGTCGACCGCCGAACCTGTCCGGATAATGCCGGCGTAGGGAGTTGAGAAACATGGGCACACCTGTATCGACCAGTCAGGTCACCACCGGCCCGATCGAAGGCAGCACCAAGCGTTATCTCGAGATCGACCATCTTCGCATTCCGCAGCGGCGGGTGAATCTGACCAACGGCGAGTACCTCGACCTGTACGACACCTCGGGTCCGTACACCGACGCCACCGCCGTCATCGACGTGGAGGCCGGCCTGGCACCGACGCGCGACTCCTGGTCGAAGCCCGACGCCGTGGGTGGCGCGTCGACGCAGCTGGCCTGGGCCCGCGCGGGTCTGATCACCGACGAGATGCGCTTCATCGCCGCGCGCGAAGGCGTCGACCCCGAACTCGTCCGCAGCGAGGTAGCCATCGGCCGGGCGGTCATCCCCGCGAACCATCGCCACCCCGAATGCGAGCCGATGATCATCGGCAAAGCCTTCGCGGTGAAGGTGAATGCCAACATCGGCAATTCGGCGGTCACGTCGTCGATCGCCGAAGAGGTCGAGAAGATGGTCTGGGCCACCCGGTGGGGCGCCGACACGATCATGGACCTGTCCACCGGCAAAGACATTCACCAGACCCGCGAATGGATCATGCGCAATTCGCCGGTGCCCGTCGGCACCGTGCCGATCTACCAGGCACTCGAGAAGGTCAACGGCGACCCCACCAGGCTGACCTGGGAGTTGTACCGCGACACGGTGATCGAGCAAGCCGAGCAGGGCGTCGACTATATGACGGTGCATGCGGGCGTGCTACTGCGCTATGTGCCACTGACCGCGCGCCGGGTGACGGGGATCGTGTCGCGCGGCGGATCGATCATGGCGGCGTGGTGTCTCGCTCACCACGAAGAGTCGTTCCTGTACACGCACTTCGACGAGCTGTGTGAGATCTTCGCGCGCTACGACATCACCTTCTCTCTCGGTGACGGGCTGCGGCCCGGTTCGATCGCCGACGCCAACGACGAGGCTCAGTTCGCCGAGCTGCGCACTCTCGGCGAACTCACCAAGATCGCGAAATCCCATGGCGTGCAGGTGATGATCGAGGGGCCGGGCCATGTCCCGATGCACAAGATCGCCGAGAACGTCCGTCTCGAAGAGGAACTCTGCGAAGAGGCGCCGTTCTACACGCTCGGACCGCTCGCCACCGACATCGCACCTGCCTACGACCACATCACCTCCGCGATCGGTGCCGCGATGATCGCCCAGGCGGGCACCGCGATGCTCTGCTACGTCACTCCCAAAGAGCACCTCGGGCTGCCCAACCGCGATGACGTGAAAGTCGGTGTGATCACCTACAAGATCGCCGCGCATTCCGCCGATCTCGCCAAGGGACACCCGGGCGCGCAGGATCGCGACAACGCTTTGAGCAAGGCGCGCTTCGAATTTCGCTGGACCGACCAGTTCAATCTCGCACTCGACCCCGACACCGCACGGGAGTACCACGACGAGACCATGCCTGCCGAACCCGCGAAGACCGCGCACTTCTGCTCGATGTGCGGGCCGAAGTTCTGCTCGATGCGCATCTCCGCCGATGTGCGCACCTACGCCGAGGAGAACAATCTGGTGACCGCCGAGGACATCGATCGCAAGATCGCGCAGGAGATGGCGGCCAAGTCGCAGGAGTTCATCGACGCCGGAAACCGCGTCTACCTGCCGCTCGACGCGGTGAAGGCATAGGAATCGGTTGAGCCGCACCGACATCGCCCTGCTGCCCACCGCCGCACGCGGGGCGACCCCGACCCGCGTGATGACCGTCGCCGGATCCGACTCCGGCGGCGGCGCGGGAATTCAAACCGACATGCGAACATTCGCGTTACTCGGGGTGCACGCCTGCGTCGCGGTGACCGCGGTGACCGTCCAAAACACCGTCGGCGTCAGCGATTTCGTCGCAATGAGCCCGGATATCGTTGCCGCACAAATGCGTTCGGTCGTGACCGATATCGGTGTCGGCGCGGTCAAGACCGGAATGCTGGCATCGGGACCCATCATCGACGCCGTCGCGTCGACCGCGGACGAACTCGATCTCGGCAACAGCCGCACCGTTCCGCTCGTCGTCGACCCAGTCGCGGCGTCGATGCACGGCGACCCGCTGTTGGCCGCGGAGGCCTTCGATGCGTTGCGCACCAACCTGATTCCCCGGGCAACCGTGGTGACGCCCAATCTCGACGAGGTGCGGCTGATCACCGGCATCGACGTCACCGACGCCGCGTCCCAACACGACGCCGTGCGGGCGCTGCTCGACATGGGTGCGCAGTGGGCGCTCGTCAAGGGAGGGCACCTGCGCTCGTCGACGCAGAGTCCGGACCTGCTCAGCGACGGCGTCGAAGACCACGAGTTCACCACCGAACGCATTGCGACCGGCCATGATCACGGTGCGGGCGATACGCTGGCCGCGGCCATCACCGCCGCACTCGCACATGGGTATTCGGTCCCCGACGCGGTGCGGTTCGCGAAGTCGTGGGTCACCGAGGGGCTGCGCTGGGCCTACCCGCTGGGCGCCGGACACGGTCCGGTGAACCCGATGTGGAGGGTGAGCGAGGAGTAGTCGGAGGCTTGGCCAATCCCGACGGCTTCTACACGGATTGCAGCGAATCCTCCTCCACCACAATGCCTCTGACCACAAAGGACGCGGGTGCATGCACCCGCGAGTAGGCGAACATCCCAGCCGGACCGGGATGCCACGATCGGTGCAGAAACCGTGTGGGCTGACGAGTCCACCGTGGTTCTGATCCCCCATGACGCAAGCCCACATAGCCCGCAGCGGCCGCGACAATCGCGTCAATCACTCCAGCAACGGCCCCGGCGGGACAAGGCCTTTGGCCGCGTCGTCGAGCCAGTCGTCACCCTCCAACAGCGTCGGGTGGTTGCCAGCGACATGTCGAGCAGCCTCGCGGATTACTGTGGTCGGCTCGAAGACTGCGTCGACATCAGCCGTAACCCGCCGCGCGTCGAACGCAAGTGCCATTGCTGCGCCTCCGACGACATAAAGCTCACCGTGCACACCCTCTCCCTTCGAATCGCATTCCGGCCCTCACACCACCAACCGGTATCCCATCCCCTGCTCGGTCAACAGATGCCTGGGCTTGCCTGGATCGTCCTCCAGCTTGCGCCGCAGACCCGCCAAATACACTCTCAGATAATGATTCTGACCGGCGTACGCGGGTCCCCACACCGTATTGAGCAGTTCCGCCTGAGTGACCAACTGCCCGACGTTGTTGGCGAGCAGTTCCAGAATTCCCCACTCGGTCGGCGTGAGATGAACATCGGCCCCGTCACGAGTGACTCGCTTCGCGCCGAGGTCGACGGTGAACGTCGCGGTCTCGACGATGGGCCGGTCGACCCGGGTCCCCACCGATCCTCGACGCACGGCCGCGCGGAGCCTCGCCAGAAACTCTTCCATGCCGAAGGGTTTGGTCACGTAATCATCGGCACCGGCGTCGAGCGCGTCGACCTTGTCCATCGCATCGGTACGCGCCGAGAGGACGATCACCGGAACGTTCGTCCACCCGCGCAGGCCGTCGAGCACCGTCCGGCCGTCCATGTCCGGCAGCCCGAGGTCGAGGACCACGACGTCGGGTCGATGGCGCGCCGCAAGTACCAGCGCCTCCGCACCGGTAGCCGCAACGGCGACGTCGAATCCTCTGGCGCTCAGATTGATTCGCAGCGCGCGCAGCAACGCCGGCTCGTCGTCGACGACGAGGACCCGGGTCTTGTCAGGCGACGTCATCTCCGACCTCCTCACTCGGCAGCTCGATCACCATCGTCAGTCCGCCGCCCGCGGTCTGGGCCGCGTGAATGGTCCCGTGCATCGCCTCGACGAAGCCCTGCGCGACCGACAGACCCAACCCGACGCCCGCGGTCGCATTGCGATCGCCGAGCCGCGTGAACGCCGAGAACATCTGCGCGCGTTCGGATTCGGAGACGCCGACACCATGGTCGACGACCAGGATCCGGCACCGCGGCCCACTGCCGGAGACATACCGCGCCGACACCTCGATCGCCGCGGCGTCCTCCCCCGCCCCGCTGTGCCGGACGGCGTTGTCGACGACGTTGGCCAGCACCCGCTCCAACAATCCGATGTCGGCGAATGCGGTGACTCCCGTCGTCCGGTTGACGATCACGCTCGCCGCAGGCGTCCCGTCGGGCAACGCGGGAAGGGTCGCGATCACCCGCTCGAGCACCTCTTCGACGGTGACGAGTTGTGGATGGGCGATCACCGCGCCCGCCGCCAGGCGCGACGAGTCGAGCAGGTTGCCGACGATCGTGGTGAGATGATCGGTCGAATCCTCAATGCCCGCAAGCAGTTCCGCGGTGTCTTGCGGGCTGAAGGTGACATCTGTCGCGCGCAGCGTCGACGCCGCGGCCTTGATCGCGGCCAGCGGCGTGCGCAGGTCGTGGCTCACCGCCGACAGCAGCGCACCGCGCAGCCGATCCGCCGCTTGCGCGGCCTGCGTCTGCGCCGCCCGCCGCGCCAATTCCCGTCGCGTCACCAGGGCGGCGGCCTGAGCTGCCACGGCGTCGAGCACTCGCCGGTCCCGGCCACCGACTGCCGGACCGCGCAGCAAGAGGCTGAAATCAGTGTCGGCGACCGTGCAGACGGTGTCGGCGTCGGCGAGCGACGTCGGGGCCTCGCCGACGCCGGCGACCACCACTTCGGTTCCGCCGTCGTCGCGCAGGAGGCAAACCCCCTGCTGCCCATAGGCTTCGGACACTTGACTCAGGAGTGACTCGATGCCGTCGCCGCGCATCGCACCCGCGGAGAACGCGGCGAGCACCTCCGCGTCGCGAGCGGCGCGGTGCGCTTCGATCCGGCGGCCGCTCGCCGAATCGACAAGCACCGCAACGGCTATCGCGACGGCGAACATCACGACGATCGTGACGACATTCGCCGGCTCGGCGATCGTGAGTGTGTACCGCGGGTCGGTGAACAGCCAATTGAGCAGGAGCGCCGAGATCAGCGCCGACAGTGTCGCCGGCCCCCACCCGCCCAGCAACGACACCGCCAGGATCACCGCGAAGAACACCGCCGACTCGCTGCCGACGTTCAGCCAGCGGTCGACCAGGCTGATCCCGCCGGACGCCGCAAGCGGGACCACGACGGCGGCAGCCCAACTCAGCGGCCGGCGAAAGCGGGACTGCCGGATGTCGAGGTAATTGCGGCGCCGCGCGGACTCGTCGTGCGTGACCATGTGCACGTCGATCTTGCCCGAGTTGCGAACCACCGCCGCGCCCGCACCTTCGGACAGCAGTCGTTGCCACCGCGACCGCCGCGACGTCCCGAGCACCAATTGCGTCGCATTGACCGACCGGGCGAATTCGAGAAGCGCCACCGGCACGTCGTCGCCGACGACGGTGTGCACCTGCGTGCCGAAACCCGCCGCGATGCGCGACACCTCCGCGAGGTCAGCGGTCGTCGGGTCGAGCAGCCCGCCGTCGGAGATCACGTGCACGACAATCAGTTCCGCCGCCGACCTCGACGCCACCCGGCTCGCGCGGCGGAGCAACGTCGCCGATTCCGGTCCGCCGGTGACCGCGACGACGACGCGCTCACGGGTCTCCCAGGTCTCGGTGATGTCGTGGTCGGCACGGTACGCGGCGAGGGACTCGTCGACTCGGTCGGCGAGCCAGAGCAGCGCCAACTCGCGCAGCGCGGTCAGATTTCCCCGGCGGAAGTAGTTCGACAGCGCGCCGTCGATCCTGGCCTGCGGATACACCTTGCCGGCGGAAAGCCGCTGCCGCAACGCTTCTGGGGCGATGTCGACGAGCTCGATCTGATCGGCGGCGCGAACCACCGCGTCGGGCACGGTCTCCCGCTGAACGATTCCAGTGATCTGCTCGACGACGTCGTTGAGCGAGTCGAGGTGCTGGACGTTGACCGTCGTGATCACGTCGATTCCGGCGGCCCGCAGCGTTTCGACGTCCTGCCAACGCTTTTCGTGCTCCGCGCCGATCGCGTTGGTGTGGGCGAGTTCGTCGACGAGGGCCACCTCGGGTGCTCGCGCGAGCACGGCGTCGAGATCCATCTCCCACAGCACGGTGTCGCGGTAGGCGTAAGCGGTGGGCGCGATCACCTCCAGCCCCTCCACTAGCGCGGCCGTCGCGGCACGACCGTGTGATTCCACGACGCCGGCCACGACGTCTCGCCCGTCAGCCGCCATCGCATGGGCCAGCTGCAGCATCTCGTAGGTCTTCCCGACGCCGGGTGCACAGCCGAGGAACACCGTCAGCGTGCCCCGCCGCGGCCCGGCGTCGTTCGGCACACCCTGCGTCATGATTCGACGATACTTCCCGTGGCCGGCCGGTGCGGGTGCCGCGGTCCGCCCGCACGGCGGGCCCGCTTCCCCGGTACCCCGGCCGGGCGTTCGCTCAGGATCGACACACGCCCACGGTGTGGCCGAGCGCGAGGTTGACGTCGGCGACGTTGACGCGGGCCTGTCCGAGGAATCCCCATTGTCGGCCGGCGGTGTTGTCGTCGATGATCTGACGTACCTTCGTCGTCGGCAGTCCGGAGTTGCGGCTGATCCGGGCGATCTGCAGTTGTGCATACGCGACGCTGATGTCGGGATCGAGACCTGATCCGGAGCCGGTGACGGCGTCGGCCGGGACTTCCTGTGCGGGCACGCCGTCGCGCGCCGCGATGTAGGTACGGCGGACGTCGATCAGCTTCTTCAGATCGGGATTGTTGGGTCCGAGGTTGCTCGGCCCCGACGACGCCGGGTCACCGGGCGCCATCGCGTCGGCCGCGGTGTCGGCCGACGTTCCCGCGACCCGAGTGTGCAGATACCAATCGGGTTGTCCGGCAGCCGGTTTCGGGTCGACGCCGATGAGCGCCGAGCCGACGTCGCAGCCGTGTGCGTCGGTGAGCTGACCGCCTTCGGCCGACGTCGCACCGATTCGCGACACCACCCACACGCCCGCCGGGTAGGCGAGGCCGAGCACCACGGTGAGTGCCACGAGCACCGCGAATCCCACAATCAGCTGGCGCGCAAAGGCTTTGAGTACCGTGGTCATCGTCGAACTCCTATCCCAGGCCCGGCAGCAGCCGGACCACTAGATCGATCAGCCAGATACCGATGAACGGTGCGATCACGCCGCCCGCTCCGTAGATGGCCAGATTGCGGCCGAGCAACCGCTGGGCGGAGCTCGGTCGGTACTGAACTCCTTTCAGCGACAACGGAATCAGCGCGATGATGATGAGCGCGTTGAAGATCACCGCGGAGATGATCGCCGACTCCGGCGACCCCAGCCGCATGATGTTGAGGCTGTCCAACTGCGGATAGACCGCGCTGAACAACGCCGGGATGATCGCGAAGTACTTCGCGAGGTCGTTCGCAAGCGAGAACGTCGTCAGGGCACCGCGAGTGATCAGCAATTGCTTGCCGATCGCCACCACCTCGATGAGTTTCGAGGGATCCGAGTCCAGATCCACCATGTTTCCGGCTTCCTTCGCCGCTGACGTGCCAGTGTTCATCGCCAGCCCGACGTCGGCCTGCGCCAGAGCCGGAGCGTCGTTGGTTCCGTCGCCGGTCATGGCGACCAGCCGCCCGCCGGACTGTTCGGCACGAATGAGCGCGAGTTTGTCCTCCGGCGTCGCTTCGGCCACGAAATCGTCGACGCCGGCCTGCGCGGCTATCGACGCCGCGGTCAGCGGATTGTCACCGGTGACCATGACCGTGCGGATACCCATCGCCCGCAGCTCGGCGAACCGCTGTGCCATACCGGGTTTCACGACGTCGGTGAGCTCGATGACGCCGATGACCTCGGGCCGGGCATCACCCTGCGCCACGGCCACCACCAGGGGCGTGCCACCGGCCGAGGCGATCTCCTCGACTTTGGCGGTCGTCTCGCCGGGTACGCGACCGTCGGCGTCGCGCACCCAGGTCAGCACGGCGTCGGCGGCACCCTTGCGGAGTCGTCGAATTCCGTTGTCGTACGGGATGTCTCGTCCACTCATCCGCGTCTGCGCGGTGAACGGAACCACCACGACGTCGCGGCTCGCGGAACTGTCCACGACGTCGGCATCGTCGTCGAGTTGACACAGTTCGACGATGCTGCGGCCTTCCGGGGTGTCGTCGGCGAGACTGGATTCGCGTGCGGCGCTGCGCATGTCGTCGTCGGTGATGCCCGGCGCCGGCCACAGCGCGGTGGCGCGCCGATTGCCAAAGGTGATGGTGCCGGTCTTGTCCATCAGCAGGGTGTCGACGTCGCCCGCGGCCTCGACCGCGCGACCGGACATGGCCAGCACGTTACGTTGGACCAGTCGATCCATGCCGGCGATGCCGATGGAACTGAGCAGCGCCCCGATCGTGGTGGGGATCAAACAGACAAGCAGCGCAATGAGTTTCACCGGATCGGCGCCGGCGCCGCTGTAGGCCTGCATCGGGCCGATGGCGACGACCGCCAACAGGAAGACGATGGTCAGCCCGGCGAGCAGGATGTCGAGGGCGATCTCGTTGGGCGTCTTCTTGCGCGCGGCGCCTTCGACGAGCGCGATCATCCGGTCGACGAACGATTCGCCTGGCGCAGTGGTGATTTGGACGATGATCCGATCCGACAGCACCGTCGTGCCGCCGGTGACGGCACAGCGGTCGCCACCGGACTCACGAATGACGGGAGCCGATTCTCCGGTGATCGCCGATTCGTCGACGGTCGCGATGCCTTCGACGACGTCGCCGTCGCCCGCGATCACCTCCCCGGCCTCGACGACGATCCGGTCGCCGATGACGAGTTGCGCGCCGGGTACCTCGGTGATCGTGCCGTCGTCGCCGAGACGTCGGCCGACGGTGTCGCGCTTGACCTTTCGCAGACTGTCGGCTTGAGCACGGCCACGTCCCTCCGCGACCGCCTCGGCGAGGTTGGCGAACAGCACGGTGAACCACAGCCACAGCGTGGTGATGAAAGCGAACGCCGACGGATGCCAACAGGCGAGCACGAGAGTCAGAATCGAGCCGAGGTAGACGACGAACATCACCGGGTTGCGGGCTTGTGCACGCGGAGTCAGCTTGGCCAGCGCGAGTGGCAGCGCGGTGAGCATCTGCTTCGGCGAGAAGGCGCCCGACGACACGAGGCGACCCGATGTCGGGGTTTCGTCGAGTTGCATTGTGTCAGTGTCATTCTGACGTGCGTGAGCGAGTGTCATGTCAGTGCCTCCGCGATGGGCCCCAGCGCCATGGCGGGGAAGAAGGTCAATCCGGCGACCAGTACGACGGTGCCGGTCAGCAGGCTGCCGTAGAGCGCACCGTGCGTGGGCAGGGTGGCGCTCGACGTCGAGGTTCGCGGTTTCTGTGCCGCGAGCAGTCCGGCGAGGGCGAGTGTGAAGATGATCGGCAACAGGCGGCCGAACAGCATGGCGATCCCCAACGACGTCTGGAACCAGTCGCTGGTGACGGTCAGGCCGCCGAACGCGCTGCCGTTGTTGTTGGCGGCCGAGGCGTAGGCGTAGAGGACTTCGCCGAAGCCGTGAATGGCGCCGGGGGATCCGGCCGCGCCACTATTGGCCTGAAATCCACTGGTGGACGGCAGAATCAGGGTGACGGCCGTTCCTGTGAGCACCAACGTGGGCATCACCAGGATCGACAGGACCGCCATCGTGATCTCGCGCTGTCCGATGTGTTTGCCCGCGAACAGCGGCGTGCGGCCGACGAGCAGCCCACCGACGAACACGGCGATGATGGCCAGTACCAGCAGTCCGTAGAGCCCCGTTCCGACGCCGCCGGGTGCGACTTCACCGAGCAGCATGTTCCAGAGCACCGCCCCACCGGCTGCCGGCGAGAAGCTGTCGTGGGCGGAATTGACTGCGCCCGTGGATGTTCCGGTGCTCGCCACCGCGAACAGCATCGAGGCCGGGATGCCGAATCGCTGTTCCTTGCCCTCCATCATCGCGCCCGCCGCCGAGCCCGCCAGCCCGGTGGCCTTCGACTCCGCGGTCCACGCCACGCTGAGCACGATTCCGAAGAGCACCGTCATCACCGCGAGCAGGGTGAGGCCCTGGCGCTGATCGCGCACCAGCGTGCCGTAAGTCCGCGTCAACGCCACCGGAATCAGCAGGATCGACAAGATCTGGACTATGTTGCTCAACGGCGTCGGGTTGGAGAACGGATGCGCCGAGTTGGCGGCGAGAGTTCCACCGCCGTTGGTCCCCAACACTTTGATCGACTCCTGCGACGCGAACGGGCCGACGATGCTGCGGTGATCGACACCGTCGAAGCCGGTGAAGCCGAAGCCGGAATGAAAAGATTGCACAGCGCCCTGGGTGAGCAGGATAACCGCGACGATCACGGCGAGCGGCAGCAGGATGCGCAGGCAGCCGCGGACGAGGTCGACCCAGAAGTTGCCGAGCCCGGCGTCGCCGCGGCTGATGATTCCGCGGATCAACGCGATGGCGACGGCCAATCCGACGGCGGCGGAGACGAAGTTCTGGACGGCGAGGCCCACCATCTGGACGAGGTTGCCCATCACCTGCTCGGGCGAGTACGACTGCCAGTTGGTGTTCGTCACGAACGACACGGCCGTGTTGAAGGCCATCGCCGGTTTGACGGCGGTGTGTCCGCCCGACATCGGCAGCCACTGCTGGACTCGCTGCAGGACGTAGAGGACGACGATGCTCACGCCACTGAAGGCGATGACCGCGACCGTATAGCCGACCCAGGTCTGCTCACGGTCGGGGCTGATGCGCGCGAGCCGATAGATCCAGCGCTCCGGCGCGAGGTGTCGATCGCCGGTGTAGGCGCGGGCCATGTAGTCGCCGAGCGGCACATAGGCCGCGGCGAGGAGGAAGACGACCAGAGCGATCTGCAGCGTCGCCGCCAACGCGGGCGACATCAGAACCGCTCCGGGAAGATCAGCGCGATGAGGAGATAGACGGCGACGCCGAGCGCGACGACCAGCAACACGATGCTGGAGATGCCTTCGGCCGTCATGACTGGCCTCGTCGGGCGATCGCACGAATAACCGACAGGCACAACAGAATTCCAACGGCTATCGCGCACAAGTACGCAAAGTCTGCCATCGCGGCTCACTCCCACTCAATGAGTTCCGGCCGTGCACGTCGCACGGTCGCGACTCCCACTGTGCGGCCGGCCGAGCCCGTTTTCGCCGGTCTTAATGTGTTCGGTACGCGCTGACCTGGCGTCTCTACGAAATCTTTACGGGGCAGATTGCAATCGGCCACGTCAGACGCGGCGAGGTGGATACTCCCCCGACGGCACCCACGGGACCGAATGCAATCAGCCTCACCAGACGACCAGCAGATTGCAATCGGCCACGTCAGGCACGGCGAGGTGGATACTCCCCCGA
This sequence comes from Gordonia asplenii, assembly GCF_012933505.1. Taxonomy (GTDB): domain Bacteria; phylum Actinomycetota; class Actinomycetes; order Mycobacteriales; family Mycobacteriaceae; genus Gordonia; species Gordonia asplenii. The sequence continues at coordinate 8,816 of NZ_JABBNB010000031.1, read as the reverse complement.
CGACGCCTACGGGACCGAATGCAATCAGCCCACGGCCCTACCGCCGCAATCCGGCCGCGACGTCGTCACCCGTGCGGCGCGCGGTACTCCACGGAGTCGGCGGTCATCGTCATGAAGACTTCTTCCAGCGATGCCGTCTGACTCGACAATTCGTGCAGGGTGATTGCGTTGCGGGCCGCGAGGTCGCCGACCTGCTCGGTGGTGGCACCGTCGACGACGATGGCCGGTGGGCCGTCGACGCGGTCGTCGGCGCGGACTCCGATACCGTTGTGCACCAACAGATCTCCGAGTTGCTGCAGCTGCGGGCTGCGGACCCGCACGGTCTGGCGGGCCGAGCTGGTGAACTCGCCGATGGAGCAGTCGGCGATGATGCGACCGCGGCCGATGACGACGACGTGGTCGGCGGTCAGCGACATCTCGGTGAGCAGGTGCGACGACACGAGCACCGTTCGTCCCTGTGCGGCAAGCTGTTTCATGAAGTTGCGGATCCAGACGATGCCTTCGGGGTCGAGCCCGTTGACCGGTTCGTCGAACAGCAGGACCGCCGGGTCACCGATCATCGCGGCGGCGAGGCCGAGCCGCTGCGACATGCCGAGCGAGAAACCGCCCGCGCGCTTCCCGGCGACTTCGGTGAGTCCGACCATGCCGAGGACGTCGTCGACGCGGCGTCGGGCGATGCCGTTCGACGCCGCGAGCCACCGCAGGTGCGAGCGGGCACTTCGGTTGGGGTGCACCCACTTTGCGTCGAGCAGCGCTCCAACGTGCCGTAGCGGGGCGCCGAGTTGCGCGTAGGACCGGCCGTCGAAGCTCACCGATCCGTCGCTCGGCCGGTCCAGGCCCAGCATCATCCGCATGGTGGTCGTTTTCCCCGCGCCGTTCGGTCCGAGAAAGCCGGTCACGACGCCGGGCCGGACTGCGAAAGAGACGTGGTCCACGGCAACCGTTGAGCCGTACACCTTGGTCAGGTTCTCGACGGTGATCATGAGTCACACCCTAGCGGCGTCAGCTCACCCAGGGCGGTACCTCGACCGTGTCCCGATCATCCGCGCGCCAGACGCCACCCGGCGATGCCGTGGTGACCATTGCGGTGAAACCGTCGGGCCCGGCGGTCCAGGTCCGGAGCAGATCGGCAGGCAACACCGCCGTGTCGCCCGCCGCCAGTTCGTGCGTGACGCCGTCGAGAGCGAGGGTCGCGCTGCCCGCGGTCAACGTCCACAGAACTTCGCCGACGAACGCATGGTCAGGGCCCTGGGCGTGTGGATTCATCTCGACGCGCCACAGGCTGGCCGACGCCCCGCCGAGCGTCGGAGACGCGTATGTGGTCATTGTTCCGTTCGGGGTGGTCACCGTTCGAGTTTCCGCCGCTTCGACGATGGACATCATCTTCCTCCTATAATCGACAACATGGTTGACCATACCGACAACTCGGTTGTCTATCAAGAGTCAGGCGGCGACTTGGCGTTCCTCCTCATGGGCGCCTTCCGCTCCCTCGTCGACGACGTCCACGCCCAGTTGAGCAAGGACGGATTCCCCGACGCACGGCCCGTTCACGGGTTCACGCTGCAGGCACTGGGCGGCGGCGCGACCGCGGTAGAGCTCGCCGAACGTCTCGGCGTCACAAAACAGGCTGTCGCCAAGACGATCACTCGACTGGAGGAGGGCGGCTACGTCGCCCGCGCCGTCGACGCCGCCGACTCGCGGCGAAAACTGATCACTCCGACCGAACGCGGCCGCGCTCTTCTCGTCGCATCGGCGCGGGCATTCGACGATGCGCTGGACGCGTGGCGCGCACAGGCAGGCGAGGTCGCGATCACCGGGATGATCGCCACGCTGCGAGCCGTCCAGCGCGGGGAGAGCGTGCCATTGGATCTGGGTGCCTGGTCTGGATGATCACCGCGCGGGCGACGAGGCCTGCGCCCAGAATCGCTTCGGAATCCGACCGGCCCGTCGCGCCGCACGGCCGCCGAGCACCGCGTGACGCATCGCCTCGGCCATCAACTCGGGATCATCGGCCCGCGTCACCGCAGTCGCGAGAAGCACTGCGTCACAACCCAACTCCATGGCGAGTGCGGCATCGCTGGCGGTGCCGATCCCAGCGTCGAGGACCACCGGCACGCCGGCCCGCGACACGATCATCTCGATGTTGTGCGGGTTGCGGATTCCCAAACCGGTGCCGATCGGCGATCCGAGTGGCATCACGGCGGCCACACCGGCGTCTTCCAGACGCGAGGCGAGCACCGGGTCGTCGTTGGTATACGCCAGCACCGAGAATCCATCGGCTACGAGAACCCGTGCAGCGTCGAGCAATTCGATGGGGTCGGGCAGTAACGTGGTGTCGTCGGCGATCACTTCGAGTTTGACGAGATCGGTCCCGACCGCTTCACGTCCAAGCTGAGCCGTCAGTACCGCTTCGGCCATCGTGTGACATCCCGCGGTATTGGGGAGCACATCAATCTTCAAGCGCCGCAACAGATCTAGCAGCCCGGTACCGGTCGACGGTGAGATCCTGCGCATCGCGACAGTCGTCAACTCGGTACCCGACGCCACCAAAGCCCGCTCCAGCACAGCAAGATTCACCGCGCCGCCGGTACCGGTGATCAGCCGCGAGGAGTATTGGCGACCCGCAACGCGGAACGGATCACCGCACCGCACAGGCACGCCACGCCCCGCGTCAGCCACCCTGCACCGCCGTCACGATCTGCACTTGTGCGCCGATCGGGATCTGCCGACCCCATTCTCCCTGCGGCACAACGAATCCGTCGACGGCGACGGCGATACCGGTATCGGGCAGGTCCAGCTGCGACAGCAGCAACGACACCGTCACGTCAGCGGCGACGTCGGTGTCTTCTCCATTCACGGTGATCGTCATTTCCGAACTCCTCTTCACTGTCCTGACTTCAACAACTCGACGACGCGCTCCGCGGTATACGCCGCCAATAGAATTCCGTTGCGCCCGTGTCCCGTTGCGACCACTACCCGATCGTCGACGCGCTCGATGATCGGTAACCCGTCGGCCGTCGCCGGCCGCAGTCCAGCCCCGACTTCGGATAGCTCGTAGGTGCGCAGTCCGGGCATGATCTCGCAGGCATCGGCCAGCAGATCCAGCACGCCGGCAACCTGTGGAATCCGATCGTCCGGTTCGAGCGCCTCATACTGCGTGGCCCCGACGACGACGCCGTCGACGCGCGGCACCAGATACACGTTGCGATTGTCGATCCGGCCGCGAATCACGTGCGACGGCGCGGCCACCGACCATCGTGTCCTACGCAACCGAAGAATCTCCCCCTTGGCGCCGTACATCGGCAGCCCCGGCCACAACGCCGACGAATCCAGCCCGGCCGACAACAGAATCTGATCGGCGTCCACCTGTGCCAGGTCACGCACTTCAGCCCCGACGATCACCACACCGGCGGCGTCCGACGCCGCGCGCAAGGCGCCGATCAGCCGCCGATTGTCGACAGCCATCTCGCCACGAGCAAGAAATCCCCCTTGTAGCCGACCGCTGAGCATCGACTCCGCCGACCGGATCTGTGCCGCACTGACCTCGGTCAACGACGCCGCCACCGCCTCGTCGGCCGACCAGACGAACCGTGCCAACTGCTGCAAATACTTGGCGTCGGCCGCGGTGACGGCGACAAACAGCGAGTCGCGCGCAACGACGACGTCGGGATCACCGAGCCGATCGATCAGCGCGGGCCACGCCCGCACCGACGCGGACGACAACTCCAGCAGCCGCTCCTCGCCGGGATGGCCTTCGCCGAGCGAACCGAGCATGCCGGCCGCGACGTCGGAGGCGCGCCGCGACGACCCGGCGTCGAACACGGTGACCCGCCACCCGGCGTCGGCCGCCCGTAACGCACACGTCAGTCCGATGACACCGCCACCGATGACAGCGAGATGCAATGTGATTCCTCCCTTCGCCGGCATGACCCGGATCAGGTTGTAACGGTCAGCGGGGCGTAGGCCCGCACTCTCAGCCCGACCCGTGCCTGTCTCGGCACCCTCGGACTCCCGTGATCTCGCCGCCTAGCCTACCGTTGCCCCGGTGGACTCCGAAACTACCCGTCGCTCCGCTCGCCCCACCGAAACTCCCCGTCGCTCCGCCGACACGCGGTTGGCCTCCGCCCGCCTGTATCTGTGCACCGACGCCCGGCGCGAACGCGGCGACCTCATCGACTTCGTCACCGCGGCGATCGCGGGCGGCGTCGACATCGTTCAACTCCGGGACAAAGGATCACCCGGCGAGCGAGAATTCGGGGCACTCGAAGCGGGCGAGGAATTGGAGTTGCTCGCCGCGATGCGCGACGTCGCGCACGCCGGCGGTGCACTTCTCGCCGTCAACGACCGTGCCGACATCGCCGCCGCAGCCCAGGCCGACGTGCTGCATCTGGGACAGGGAGATCTACCGGTCGCGATCGCCCGAGACATCGTCGGCGACGACATGATCATCGGCATCTCCACCCACGACGACGACCAGGCACGCGCGGCGGCGACCGCCCCCGGCGTCGACTACTTCTGCGTCGGGCCGTGCTGGCCGACGCCGACCAAACCCAATCGCACCGCCCCCGGCCTGGACCTCGTCCGCACCGCGGCGGCACTGAAAACGTCGCGCCCGTGGTTCGCCATCGGCGGCATCGATGAGCAACGGATGACGGAGGTGCTCGACGCCGGCGCACAGCGAATCGTGGTGGTACGGGCCATCACTCACGCCGACGATCCTGCCGCTGCCGCAGGCGCGCTGCGTTCGACCGTCACCTCACGCTGACCGCTCGTCGTAGACGTCCCGGGCGTCGAGGATCTCGTCCATGTGCTGCTCGGCCCAGTCCTTCAAGGCACCGCAGAGCGTTCGCAATGACGCCCCGAGCGGCGTGAGCGCGTAGTGCACGGTCACCGGCACCGTCGGCGTGACGGTGCGGGTGACCAGGCCGTCACGTTCCAAATTGCGCAGCGTCTGGGTGAGCATCTTCTGACTCACCCCGGCGATCCGCCGCGACAGTGCCGAAAAGCGTTGCGGCTCATCGGCTTCATCGAGAGCGCAGAGCACCAGGGCTACCCACTTGTCGGCGATCCGATCCAGCAGCTGGCGGCTCTTGCATTCAGCCATGAACACGTCATAGGACATCTTCGCTGCGGCTCGCTTCTGGGCCGCGGTCATCGTCGGCATCGCCGGGATCCTTTCCCTTCGGGAACTTACTTACTTCTGGGTGCCTACTTACAGAAAGAGACTGACTCGTCCAGGGTGGACCAGGTACATCACCCACCGCAAGAGGAGCACAGATCATGCGCGCAGCAGTCGTCACGACCACCGGCGGACCCGAGCGGATCGACATCGTCGACGTCGCTCGGCCGACGACGGGACCAGGAGAAATACTCATCGCCGTGACCGCGGCGACCATCAACCCGGTCGATCTCGGCACCCGCGCCGGGGTCTTCCACGACGCCGGACTCGTCACGTCGACCGGACCCATCGGACTGGGTTGGGACGCCGCGGGAACCGTCGCCGAACTCGGCCTCGGTGTCGAGGCACCGGCAGTCGGCACCAGAGTCGCCGCTCTCGCCGCGGGCGTCGACCGACCGCTGGGCGCGTACGCCGACTACGTCGTCGTTCCGGCCGATGCTGTCGCAGTGATCCCCGACGGCCTCGTCGACGTCGACGCCGCGTCGATCCCACTGAACAGTCTTACGGCGGCGCAAGCCCTGGATGTCTTCGACCCGGCCGACGGCCGGTCGTTGTTGATCACCGGCGCCGCCGGTGCGGTCGGTGGGTACGCGACACAACTCGCGCTACGCGCCGGCTGGCGGGTAACCGGTCTAGCCCGACCCACCGACGCCGCGCTGATCGAGGGATTCGGCGCGGCCTTCATCAAATCCATTTCCGCCGCAACCCAATTCGACGCGGTCTTCGACACCGCGAGCATCGTCGACGCCGCGCTCGACGCGGTGGCGTCGGGCGGGCATTACGTCGGCGTGACGCCGGCATTCCCGCCCGCACCGCGCGAGGACGTGCGCATCGATTCGGTAGCTGTCAGACCCGACGGCGCGCGGCTGCAGGCGATCCTGGATCAGTCGGCGGCAGGCGAGCTGACCACGCGTGTCGCGACGACGTTGCCGTTGTCCGAGGCAGCCGAGGGACACCGCCTTGTCGCCAAGGGTGGACTTCGCGGGCGGGTCGTGCTCACACCGTGAACAAGCGATGAGATGACGGACTCGGTTGACCTTCGGCAGTGTCGGGGCTAGCCTGTCTAGCACTATGAGCAAGCGACTTCTCGTAACGCGCCGCAGCGGGGTCTGATCAGACCGACCCCCCGCTGCGGGGTCGTTGCGTCTCCTGTCGGTCATTCATTCTTCGACCGAAATGATCACACGAGATGCGTACTCTTCACTTTGCTCCGACAGACTGTTCACGTCAGCCACAATCCGGTTCCGCACCGGCAGCGCTCGCCGAACGTTTCGGCTACCCGCTGCCGCGCGGTATTGCGCAAGAGGCAGCGAATATGGACTGGAACGGATTCACCACCACCTACGCCCCCGAGGGCGCCATCCGACTGGGCTCGTGGGCGGCACAGCCCGCAGCACGCGATCAACTCGATTGCCGCGCAACGATTTCCATCAACAATCGAACAATGTCGTTGCACGCCAAGGCATCTGGCCCGATCGGCGCGATGACGTCGATGCTGTACGAGATCGGCGCGCCGATCCAGATCGTCAGTCTGCACCAGCGCACCAGCGGTGATCAGGTGATCACCTTCCTGTTGTGCGAGAACGACGATCGGCAGTGCTGGGCAGCGGGATTCGGCACCAGCTCCGACGAGGCGAGCATCAACGCGCTCATCGCCGGAGCCAACCGACTGCTCCCCGGCGTCCGCTGAGTTTTGTATCTTTAGCGGGAATTCGTGCACACGATCCATCACCACGAGGAGCCGTCCCGTCGAATTTGTTGAAGCGCATAGAGTTACTCCATTCGTGACGAGTAGTTCGAACTGCTGATCGCTGGCCCGAAGACAACACCGTTCCGGCCGAGCACCACGCCCTTGGCGGGCAAACTGATCGGGTCGCCAGCCGTTAGCCAGGGGGTTCTCGACCTGGACCCGTGGCCACGTTTGTAATTGCAGCCGCTCGGCGGACTGACCGCGCGGCACTTTACGCTGTCGTCTGCACCCGAGCCGTCGAGCGCCGTAGAAGAGGTATCTGCTCTTGCGACCGAGCGGGTCTATTCGCTCAGCGGCCGTGCTCGCCTCGATGGAGCATGCCGAAGCCGTACCATCCCCAGTAAACGCGGTGGCGGGAGATGAGACCGTCTTGGATCTCCATGACCTCGACGATGTCCATTTGATCTCCGGCGGGGCTCTCCCGCGGATACTCCCAGGTGACGCGACGGCCGTCGCTGAGCAACTCGCTTCGGAAACGGCGACGCTGGGCAGGCTGGTGGGGGAACACGTGACCGCCCACGAACTCCCGCAGGGCATCGCGGCCACGGACCACTCCTTCGTCTCTGTCAAGAAGATGCGCCACCAGAGGGCTCTCCAAGATGACATCAGGGTGATAGAGAGCCATGGAAGCGTCGAGGTTCTTCGCTCCGAGGGCGTCATCCCACGCCTCATAGACGTGCTCGATAGCGGGGTCAACGGTCTCGGGTTGGATCGGCTGGTTCATAGTCAATTCCTTTCAGTAGCCGTTAACGCAAACGTAGAGCGCAAATACTTCGGCCCGACGTGAAGTGTGGATGTGGGACTGTGGACGCATGGACACCAAGAGCTCCGATGAGATCGGCAAAGACCGCGACCTGGCGCCGATCGGATCGCTCCTCGGGCATCCCGCCAGAGTGGCTATCCTCGTCGCTCTGGCCGACGGCCGAGCCCTGCCCGCGACTGACCTGGCCCGTTGCGCCGGAATCAAGCCGGCCACCGCTACAACTCACCTGCACCGCTTGATAGAGGGAGGCCTAGTCCGAGTACAGACCCAGGGACGTCACCGCTACCACCGGTTGGCTGGCCCTGACGTGGCTGCTGTGCTGGAGGCAATGGCTCGGATCGCCCCTGCAGCCCAAGTCCGTTCCCTGAGCCAGGACACCAGCCAGCAGGCCTTGGCCGAGGCTCGCACCTGCTACGACCATCTGGCCGGTCGCCGCGGGGTGGAACTACGTGATCGGCTTCTAGCTGCGGGAGCACTGCGAACCGACGACGACTACGACCATGTGCTCACCGATCGAGGCGAGGCGCTGATGGGCGAATTGGGGATCGACACCGACCGGCTGCATATCGGGCGACGGATCTTTGCCCGCTCGTGTCTGGACTGGACCGAGCGACGGCCCCACCTCACCGGTGCGCTACCGGCCGCGATCACGCGCACGTTCCTCGACGACGGCTGGCTCACCTACCGCTCGCGTCGGGGCCTACGTGTCGCTCAGGACTACGACCAAAAGCTCACGAACTGGCTTGCCGACCGCTGAGTGTTGCGATCCGACGAGGTGAGCCGCCACCTCGACGTCACCAGCAGCCACGCACTACGGCGCGATCCCCACACTTACCACGGGAAAAATCCAGAACCCACTGATGCTGGCGTCCGCGCACTTGCTCCACGGATGCGCCAGGCGAGCGCCGCGAGGTCGGATGGAACGGTGCGTCCCTGTCGAGACTGTTCGTCGGGTTCGCAACATCGGTTGACCTGGCTCAACGATAGAGGAGACACCCTAGAGGGTGGTTCCGAATCATGTTGTAGCACAACGTGATTCGGGTTGTCGGGTGTCGGATATTGGGGCGGGCGTGTGTGGTTGGCGGCTCGCCCGTGGGGGGCGCTACCGGCATGTGGTGGCTGTG
>NZ_JABBNB010000030.1 GCF_012933505.1 Gordonia asplenii | reverse complement strand
AGACTGCCCTGGCCCCACGGATTGTCGGATGAAATTCCGCTCGGGTGCGGTCTACGACGTTTGGCGCCGACGTCGGTGCAGGTCGGTTCCGGTGATCGCGCGGATGTCCGCCAGGATCGCGGGCCAGTTGTGCAGCACGTCGTGGTAGTCGACGCGGATCACCGGCCAGCGTCCGATCAGCGCCTTGCGATCGCGTCGGTAGTCATTTCGGCGCAACGTCGGCGAGCCGTGGTGCTGGGTGGAGTCACACTCGATGATGAGACGCCCGACCAGGAGGTCGACCCGCCCGACGTCGGCGATATAGGGCTGCACTTGCACGTGAAAGTTCAAGGCGCGTAATCGAACTCGTACGATCGACTCGGTGCCCGCCTGTGCGCGGCCGTCGCATCGGTCGAGCATGTTGCGCACCCATGCCGGAGTGATACCCCACACGTCGTCGAGCTCGGCCATTGTGACTTTGCCCTGGTTGAGGGCACTGTCGACGGCGGCGATCCAATGTTCAGGGGTCATGCAGCGGGCCGCGCACGCGAGTGCGACCGGGATCGCGTCGACGGCGTCCGGCGTTGCGGGCACCGGCCCGAACATATGGCAGTGCCGTATTCCGTCGAGTTCGCCGTGTTTGCTCTTGCGCACGTGGATCTCGTCGTCGTAGCCGGGCGCGATCCACAAACCGTGCCTGATCAGTGCGGTGACACAACTCGCGACTCCGCCGGTGCGGACTGCTGCGACGACGGCGGGATCCGCGCCGGGCGTCGCGTACCAGCCATGGCGCAATCGCTCGATGACGCCGGCGTCGGCGGCCGCGTCGATCTCCCGATACGTCGAGTGGAACTTGCGGATGAACTGTCGGGCGCGATAGACGCCGGGGGTGAGTTGTGTGTCCATGGATATTGGACGCGCGCCGACACGGTGTGGATCCCGTCGCTCAGCGATCTGTGGATAAGTCGACCCTCGTGCACGGGGGGTGTGGATAGTCGGATTGAGCGCGGCGTCGATGCCCTACCGCGAAAATCGTCCGACTGTCCGTACGCCGGGGGCAGCCTGCCCTTCCCGCCTCACTACTCGGACGATTTTCGCCGCCGCCGGGCGCCGAAACCGGCCTCACCAGCACCTATGCCACATTGGCCAAACCCTCTGGCCAACTTGTCCAACGTGCGCACTTCTTTCGGGTGCGTCACATCACATTCTGATGAGGACGTGATTACCACCTCGCCGGAATGGAGCGGACATGATCGCAGCGAGTGCACTCCACGCGCCTCAGCTCATCGCCAACAGCCAGATGCTCTACCTCGTGTGGACCGCCGAAGACCTCGACGCCGTTGCGGCGCTGGTCCCCGAGGGACTCACCGCACGCGCCGACGGCGCGGTCTTCATGAATCAGTACATCGTCCCGACCGCTGAGCAGACGTCCAACGGTGCGGAATCGGTCGACGCCTTCGGTGCGTACGGCCTGACCTACCTCGGCGTCGACCTGGCCGGCCTCGATACCGAAGCCGGTGTCCCGGCGCGCTGGTGGACGCACTACTTCAACAGTTCCGAGTCGATGAATCGCTATGCGGCGCAACGTGGAGTGCCGGCGTCGGGCGGTGCCACCGAACTAGAGGTCAGCGCCGACCGAGTGGTCGCGACCACCTTCATCGACGGCACCCCGACGATCCGTACCGTCGCCCGCATCGACGACTCTCCGCTGACCCGCGCCACCGGACAACTGCGCTACATCACCCGGGACCCCGCGAGCGCCGACTACGTCAGCGGCCGTTACCCGTTCGTCGCCGACAACGCCGGCGGATTCGTCGTGGAGTCGCTGGAGTTCCTCGATCCCAACCACGACGTCTACGCGCTGCGTCCCGCGCAGCCGCTCGACGTCACCTTCGGCTTCTACTCACCCGACATCACCTTCTGCTATCCGGGCGGCGAAGGTCCGCTCGGCAGCGTACACGGCAGCTGAACCTCAATCCCACAACAAGATTCACCGCCAATCAGCCCCAGGAAAGGCGAAAGCAATGGCATTGCTCGAACGCAGTGAGTGGTACGACCTCGCGCGGACCACGGAATGGACGCCGACTTACATCACGCCCGATGAGCTGTTCCCGCCGGAGATGTCCGGCGGCGAGGGTATCCCCGACGAGGTGTGGTCCACCTACGACGAACCGTACAAGGTGAGCTTCCGCGAGTACGTCGACACACAGCGCCAGAAGGATGAGGGCGCCTACTCGGTGAAGGCGGCGCTCGAGCGCGCCGACCTGTACAACAAGGCCGACCCGGGCTGGATCTCCATCCTCAAAGAACACTACGCCGCGGTCGCACTCGTGGAATATGGTGCGGCACTTCAAGAATCACGCTTCGTCCGGTGGAACAAGGCACCCGGCATGCGCAACATGGCGACCTTCGGGATGCTCGACGAGATGCGTCACGGCCAGATCCAGCTGTTCTTCCCGCACGAGTACATCGCCAAGGACCGCCAGTTCGACTGGTCGCACGAGACGATGTGGACCAACAACTGGGTAGCGCTGGGCGCCCGCCACTACTTCGACGACATCATGATGACCCGCGATTCGGTGGAGACCTCGATCTACGCCAACTTCGCCTTCGAAACCGGCTTCACCAACCTGCAGTTCATCGGCCTGTCCGGCGACGCCGCGAACGCGGGCGACTTCACCTTCTCCAAACTCATCCAGTCGATCCAATCCGATGAGGCGCGCCACGCGCAGCTGGGCACCCCGCTGCTGCAGATGCTCATCGACAACGGCCAGAAAGCCAAGGCGCAGAACCACATCGACGTCTCGTTCTGGCGCTCCTACCGCTTGTTCACCATTCTGTCGGGCATCCCGATGGACTACTACGTGCCGCTCGACGTCCGGGAGAGCTCCTTCAAGGAGTTCATGCAGGAGTGGATCGTCACCCAGTTCATCAAGTCCATCGAAGACCTCGGGCTGTCCAAGCCGTGGTACTGGGACATCTTCATGGCCGACCTCGACGAGCATCACCACGGACAGCACCTGGGCACCTACTCGTGGCGCCCGACGCTGTGGTGGAACCCGGCCGCCGGCGTGAGTCCCGAGGAACGCGACTGGCTCGAGGAGAAGTACCCCGGATGGAACGACACCTTCGGCAAGGTGTGGGACGTCCTGATCGACAACTTCGCCAACGGTCGCGAGGACAAGACGGTGCCCGGCACGCTGCCGATGGTCTGCAATGTCTCGCAACTGCCGATCGTCGGCACACCAGGAAAGACGTTGCGCGACATCAGCATCGTGCACGACGACCGCAAGTACCACTTCGCCTCCGAAGTCGACAAGTGGATCTTCGAGCAGAATCCGCAGCGCTACAAGCACCACAAGAATCTCATCGACCGGTTCCTCGGCGGCGAGATCGAGCCGGCCAACCTCGACGGCGTGCTGGAGTACATGGGCATCGGCGTGGTCAGTGCCGGCGGCGACGACGCGCACAACTACTCGTGGGTGGACCGCTACCGCGGCGCCACCGAGCTGGCCGGCTGAGACCAAGGAGAATCCCATGGCACTGTTTCCCATCTCGTCCCACTTCCACGGCGATTTCGTGTTGAAGCTGGTCCCCGTCGACACCGAGAACACGATGGACCAGGTGGCCGCCGCGGCCGCTGAGCACTCGGTCGGCATCCACGTTCCGGATCAGCCCGGCAAGGTGATTCGCGCACGGCGACAAGGTGATCCGGAACCGTTTCCGCGCGACATGCTGCTCGCCGACGCCGGTTTGGCGCCCACCGACACCGTCGAGTTCTATTTCAGCGAGGCATAGTGATGACCGACAGCACCACCCCGCCCATCGCCGATCCGGTCGGCCCCGTCGTGCAGGCCGGTGAACTCGCCGACGCCGTGGCCGCGGCCGCCGTCATCGACAACGAAGGCAGCCGCGTAGACATCCGCAACCGCGGATCGTATGTCCGCGTCGAGGTCGACGGCGGGGAATGCATCCTGCGCCGCTCCACGATCGAAGAAGAACTCGGCCGCCCGTTCCGGATGCGCGACCTCGAAGTCTCGATGCCGTCGTTCGTCGGCCGCATCGAGACCGGCACCGAACAGATCCGCTTCTACCTCGCGCACCGCGCGTGACCTGACCAGAGGACTCACCATGAGCACACCGACATCGTTGCGGCCGCAGAAGACGTGGAGCCACTTGGCCAAGCGTCGCCGCAAGCCGAGCGAGTACGAGATCGTGTCGACGAATCTGTTGTGGCACACCAGAGATCAGGAACAGCCCTGGGACGTCGCGCACGACGGTTACATGGCCGACTGGTACCGCAAGTACCGCAATCAGAGCCCGATCACCCATGAGGACTGGGATGGCTTCCGGGACCCCGACGAGCTGGTCTACCGGACCTACAACATCCTGCAGGACGGCCAGGAGACCTACGTCGAGGGACTCTTCGACCAGCACAACCTCGAAGAACACGACAAGGGACTCGACCCGGCGTGGGTTGCCAGCCTCGCCCGGCTGTACGCGCCCGGCCGCTACCTGCTGCACACCTCGCAGATGGCCAGCGCCTACCTCGTCCACATGGCTCAAGCCAGCACGATCAGCAACTGTGCCGCCTTCCAATCCGCCGACCAGTTGCGGCTGCTGTCGCACGTCGCCTATCGCACAGCCGAACTCGCCAAGACCCACCCCGACGTCGGGCTCGGTCGTGACGAGCGCCGGATCTGGGAGCAGGACCCGGCCTGGCAGCGGTTCCGCGAGTTGATGGAATGCGTTCTGGCAACCCGAGATTGGGCTGAGGCGTTCGTCGCGCTGAACCTGGTGGCCAAGCCGGCGATCGACGAGGCCTTCTTCCGCCAGCAGGCGGTCAGCGCCCGCAGGCATTCCGACACCCTGTTCGCCCTCGTTGCCGAAGCCGCGCTGCGCGACAGTGAGCGGTCACGTCGCTGGTCGGCGGAACTGGTGCGGCACATGGCCGCCAATCCGTCGAACGTCGCGGTCATCAACAAATGGCTCGACCGCTGGATCCCGTTGGGCGACGCCGCCATCGACGCATTCTGCTCGGAGCTCCCGGACAACCCGGATGCCTCGGCGCGCGCAATCGCCGCCGCGGCGGCGTTCCGCAGCCAGCTCCCGCTGGGAAGCTGAGATGACCAGCCTGGACGGAGCGGCACTCACGCGGGTCGGTCACCGGGTGACCACCGACGATGGACGCAGCTTCGACTGCCCCACCGGCGACACCCTGCTGCGTGCCGCCCTCCGGGCCGGGGTCGCCGCGACCTACGAATGCAACAGCGGCGGATGCGGAACGTGCAAGTACACCCTGAGCTCCGGATCGGTCCACCAACTCGACCCCGACGCCCCCGGTCTGACACCCCGCGACAAGCGCAAGGGCAAAATGCTTGGCTGCCAATCGATTCCGCTCACCGATTGCGAGGTCTCCCTCGTGGCGGGCGAGGCGTGGTACGACGGGCACACCCCGCCCCGCCACCTGCGTGCGCAGGTGACCGACGTCGCGAGCCTCACCCACGACCTGCGGGAGGTCACCCTGCGGACCGACGGTCCCGCCGACTTTCTGCCCGGTCAGTTCGCGATGCTCAGCGCCGACGCCGTTCCCGTTCACCACGGGTCGCCCGGCGACGCGCCGCGTCGACTCGAACGCGCCTATTCGATGTCGAATCTGCCTAACCCGCAGGGGGTTTGGCAGTTTCAGATCAAACGGGTACCGAACGGTGCGGTGTCGCCGATCTTCGTCGACCGCCTGGCCCCAGGTGACACCGTCACCATCGACGGGCCGTACGGCCACGCGCATCTGCGCTCGACCGAGCGCGACGTCGTGGTGGTGGCCGGTGGCTCGGGACTCGCGCCGATGGTGTCGGTCGCGCGTGGTCTGGCGGCTCGCCCCGACGCGGCCCGGCGTCGGCTCGACTTCTTCTACGGAGGCCGCGGCGCGCAAGACATGTGCGCGGGTGCATTCGTCGAAGAGGTCAGTGCCGCACTGCATTCGGCGACGCTCGTCGAGGCGGTGTCGACGCCGGCGGATGCCGCCGACGACGGCTGGACCGGCCCTCGCGGATACATTCACGAGCTCATCGGCTTCGACTCGCTGCCCGACCTCGCCGACCGCGAGATCTACGTCGCCGGACCACCGCCGATGACCGACGCCGTGGTCCGCATGCTCGTCCTCGATCTCGGCATCTCCACCGACAACATCCACTACGACAAATTCTTCTAGGAATTCTCATGGCATTCGAACTCGTCACCAATCTCGACGACCTGTGGGAGGGCGACATGGACTCCTTCACCGTCGGCGACAAAGAGATCCTCGTCGCACATCTCGACGGCGGCGAAATCATTGCGACACAGGCGATCTGCCCCCACCAGCAGATCGAACTGGTGGAGGGAGAACTGGTCGGCAACTCGCTGACCTGCAAGGCGCATCTGTGGCAGTTCGACCTGCCGACCTGCAAGGGCATCAACCCCGGGCACGCCGAGCTGGCCAAATTTCCGGTCAAGGTGGACGGCGACGACATCTTCGTCGACCCCGACGGCGACACCCCGCGCGTCGCGCACTCCTAGGCTTCTCAGCGAAAAGAGGTTTCCCACAATGCCTTTCGTCCGCATCGACTGGTTCCCCGGTCGCACCCTGGAACAGAAACGCGAGCTGGTCGCGACGCTGACCCCGCAGATCGCGCGCATCGCCGACTGCAAACCGGAGACCATCCAGTTCATCTTCACCGACGTGACCCGGGAGGACTGGGGACGCAACGGAAAGTTGTTCTGCGACTTCTACGAATACGAAAACGACCCGAAATGACCATCCGACCACCGATGCCCGTTGGGGCGTCGAACACAAAGAGGTGAAAGATCATGGTGTCCCTTAACTCCGATATGGGCGAGGCCTTCGGCATCCATTCCTTCGGCAACGACGACGCGCTGGTCGCGTTGATCGATACCGCCAACGTGGCGTGCGGATTCCACGCGGGTGATCCCACCGGGATCCGCGAGACGGTGGAGAAGGCGCTCGCCGGCGGCGTGACCGTCGGCGCGCATCCCGGGCTGCCGGATCTCGTCGGCTTCGGCAGACGCGAGATGAAGCTGTTCCCCGACGAGGCCGCCGACATCGTCCGCTACCAGGTCGGCGCGCTCGTTGGATTCCTCAAAGCCCAAGGCGCACAACTCGATCACATCAAGCCGCACGGATCGCTGTACGGAATGGCTGCCCGTGACGCCGAACTCGCCGAAGCGATCACCGCCGTCGCCGGCGACTACGGAGTCCCGGTCTTCGGCATCCCCAACTCCGAGCACGAGAAGGCCGCGAACAAGCTCGGCGTGCCGTTCGTCGCGGAGTTCTACGTCGACCTGAAGTACACCGCGGACGGCGGGCTCATCGTCGCCCGACGCCCCCACGCCACCCCGGTCGACGAAGCGATCGAACGCGCGCGTCGGGCACTCACCGACGGTATCGCGACCGCGGTGACCGGTGAGGAGTTCCCGATCCGGGTCGACTCGATCTGCGTTCACTCCGACACCCCCAACGCCGTCGAGATCGCCACCGCGGTTCGTGCGGTGCTGTCGTCGGTCGGCGCGGCGGCTTGAGCCGCTGATCGTCAACAACGTTCCAGCCCAACGCTTGAAAGGCCACATCGCTATGGCGCAACACCAGATCGCTTCGCCGCTTCCGGGGGTGTTCTATCGCTCGCCCGCACCGGGAGAGCCGCCCTTCGTCCAGGTCGGAGCCACCGTCACCGCCGATCAGACCGTCGGTCTGGTGGAGATCATGAAACAGTTCACCGACGTCAAGGCCGGTGCCGATGGTGTGCTCGCCGAGTTCGCCGTCGACGACAACGCCATGCTCTCGCCAGGCGACGTGGTCGCGATCATCGAAACCGATTAGGAAGCATCGTCATGCGTAAACTACTCATCGCCAACCGTGGCGAGATCGCGGTCAGAATCGCCCGTGCCGCAAGGGAATTGGGTATCGCCACGGTGGCGATCTACAGTGACGCCGACGAGCGGGCCGAGCACGTCCGGGTGGCCGACGAGGCGGTACTCGTCGGACCGGCACCGGCGCCGGCCAGCTACCTCAACGTCGACGCTGTGATCGGAGCGATCCGCAGCAGCGGCGCCGACGCCGTCCACCCCGGGTATGGATTCCTTTCGGAGAACGCCGATTTCGCGCAAGCGGTGATCGATGCCGGAGCCACTTGGGTGGGACCGGCCCCGCAGGCCATCCGGGAGATGGGCGACAAGGTGGCGGCGCGAAAGACCGCGGCCGCAGCCGGAGTGCGGACGGTTCCCGGGTCGGCGGGTGAGATCAGCGGCGTCGCGGAGGCGGTGGAGGTCGCCGCGGAGATCGGCTATCCGCTCGCCATCAAGGCAGCCGCCGGCGGCGGTGGACGCGGCATTCGGATCGTCGACTCCGCGGAAGACCTGGCGGCGGCGATCTCCACGGCGCAGGCCGAAGCCCGCACGGCGTTCGGAAGCGCGGCGGTGTATGTCGAGCGCTTCGTCCCTCGGGCTCGTCACATCGAGGTGCAGGTGTTCGGCGACGGTGAGCGCGCGGTGCACCTCGGCTTGCGGGACTGCTCGATGCAGCGGCGCAGGCAGAAGGTCGTCGAGGAGGCGGGTGACCTCGGCCTGCCCGCGCACATCGTCGATGAAATATCTTCCGCGGCAGTTCGATTGACGTCGAGCGTGCGGTATCGCGGCGCGGGCACCGTCGAATTCCTATACGACGAAGAGCGCGTCGACTACTACTTCATCGAGATGAACACCCGCATCCAGGTGGAACATCCGGTCACGGAGATGGTCTATCAACGCGACTTGGTCGCGGAGCAACTGCAGGTGGCGGCCGGAGAGCCCATGTCGCTGCTCCAGGGCTCCCTGGTGCCCAACGGCCACGCCATCGAGATCCGGCTCAACGCCGAGAATCCGGAGATGAACTTCTTTCCGAGTCCCGGAACCATCAGCCGCTGCGACATGCCGGGTGGACCGTTCGTGCGGATCGACAGCGGAGTCAAGACCGGGTCGGTGGTGAGCCCCTACTACGATTCGATGCTCGGCAAGATCATCGTGTGGGGCGCCGATCGGCCGACAGCGCTGGCTCGGATGCTGCGGGCATTGACGGAGCTGCAGATCGAGGGCATCGTGACAACCGCGGGATTCGTCGAATCAATCTTGCGCACAGATGAATTCGCCGCTCGCGACTTCCACACCACGTGGCTGGAGGCCTGGATGACCGAGCAAGCCGCACTGAAGGCAGGAGCAGCGTGATGAGTGGTCAGGCGGCACCGCAATTGGCGCCGGCGCCGCTGGGCGAGGCTCGCTACTCCTGGGGCGCCGACGAGCACCTCGTCGTGCAGATCGCCGAAGCGATGTCGTTGGCGGCGTTCTTCCGGGCCGGAGCGATCAGCTCTCAGCTCGCCGAGCGCAACCTCGACGGCATCCTCGACATCTGCCCGGCGAATGCCTCGCTGCTCATCCGATTCGACCCGGATGTGTTGGCGCCCAGCGAGTTAGAGGCCGTCGTGCGGGCGATCGAAGCCGACGTGGCGCAGACGGAGAATCCGTCGATCTCGACGCGAATCCTGGAGATCCCGGTCTGGTATGACGACCCCTACACCAACGAAGTCGGAGCGAAATTCCGCGACCGCCACCAGCGGCCCGAGGGCAACGACCTCGAGTATGCGATGGCCGAACTCGGACTGGACACCGTCGACGAGTTCGTGCAGCGCCACAGCGCGACGCCGTGGATGGTGTCGATGGTCGGCTTCGTCGCCGGGCTGCCGTTCATGTTCCAGATGACCGATCTGCAGTTGCAGATCGAACTCCCCAAGTACTTGCGGCCGCGTACCGAGACGCCGAAATTGACTGTGGGACATGGTGGTTGCTTCGCCTGCATCTATTCGGTGAAGGGGGCCGGCGGCTACCAGATGTTCGGGCTGACCCCGCTGCCGATCTTCGATCCCGCGCAGGAGCACGGGGTGTTCGCCGAGTCGATGGTGCTGTTTCGGCCCGGTGACATCGTCAAGTTCCGCCCCGTCGGCGAGGCCGAGTACCGCGAGTTGGCGGCCGCCGCCGAGCGCGGCGACGACGTCTACCGCATCGCGCAGGTCGACTTCGCGCTAGACGAATTCCTGGCCGACCCCGACGGCTACAACACCCGACTTCTAGGAGCCCTCGATGTCCGTTGACGTGATCGAACCGGGTCTGGCGACAAGCGTTCAGGACCGCGGCCGCTCGGGCGCCTACAACGTCGGAATACCGCCGTCGGGGGCGCTCGACCAATCGTCGGCGATGATGGCGAACCTGTTGGTGGGCAACCCGATTGACGCAGCCGTGCTGGAGGCGCCCTACCTCGGGCCCAAGCTGCGCTTCACGTCGTCGACGACCGTCGCGGTCACCGGTGGCCGGGCCAAGGTTCTGATCAACGGCGAGGAGATGGCGTCGTGGGAGTCCATCCCGGTGCACGCCGACGACGTGCTCTCCTTCGGCTTCATCGAGGCAGGTGCGCGACTCTACATCGCGGTGTCCGGCGGCTTCGACGTCCCGCCGGTACTCGGCTCGCGGTCCACCTACACGCTGGGCGCATTGGGCGGTCTCCACGGACGGCCGCTCGTCGCGGGTGACGTGCTGCCGACCGGCCCGGCGTCGAGCTACCGGCATCGTCGGGTGGAGGAGAAGCTGCGGCCCGCGTTGGGCAAGGCGGTCGAACTGCGAATTGTGTTGGGCCTCTACGACTATCGGCTCACCGATGGTGCCCGGGATACGTTGCTCAGCGCCGAATGGGGGCTCACGCCCGTCGCCGACCGCACCGGATTCCGCTACGCCGGACCGAAACTCGACTTCGTCGAACGCGAACAGCCCTTCGGGGCGGGGTCGGATCCGTCGAACATCGTCGACGCCGGCTATCCGATCGGGTCCATCCAGATCCCCAGCGGCTCCGAACCCATCATCCTGCACCGCGACGCCGTCAGCGGCGGAGGCTACGCGATGGTCGGGACGGTCATCAGCACCGACATGGACCTGGTAGGCCAGTCGGCACCGTCGACGATCACGAAACTGACCGCGGTGACGCTCGACGAGGCCGTAGCCGCGAGAGCCGAACGGCGACGCCGGCTCGCAGCGGCGGCCGAAAAGATGGGGTAGAGGTCGAGCGGCCTCTGCTTCCCTCGCTCCCCGAGCAGGCGCGCTGCCGATGGGGTGGCGTCGACCCTGGCAATTGGGCAGAACAGGGCCCCGCGCTGCGCGTCCACCGTGGTCGCTCGGCTGATTGCAATCCGTCCCCACACCGTGGCCGAGGGAGCCCGCCCCTCGCCACACCTGACCGGACCGATTGCAATCAGCCCCTCACCGAACGGCGCCCAACCTCCGCGGATCCAGCTCGAATTCCAACCGTTCGTCGAGGGCCAGCGCCTCGGCATAGGTCACTTCGCGGAAGCGGATCGTGTCGCGTCCCGGACGCACCTGCCCGACCTTCCACAGCGCACAGCGCGGAACTGTCGCAACCACGGCGAAACCGCCGGAAGTGTTGCCCTCCATGCCGATTATCGTCAGTACGTCGCCGGTGGCGAGCAGTGCGCCCACCGGGTACGCCTGGTCGAGCACGTTCGACGGGTGCCCGCCCGCGACAGTCACTTCGGGATGCGCCCACGCGAATCGATGCGGATGCAAGCGCGTCGCTACTCGGTCGGAGTTGAGGTCCACCCGCCACGTCGTGCCCACCAACTCGGCCCAGTCAGTCTCGGTCAAATAGTCGGGATAACAATGCGGCCCCGCGACGATTTCCAGCTCCCAGTCGGTGGTGAACCGTGGTCGCAGGGCCTCGGGAAGACGGCGCGGCGTCGTCGACGACGCCGGGACGGCACTGATCACGTCTCCGCGCACCAACGCACGACCCTCGATGCCGCCGATTCCCGCGATCAACGACGTCGTCGTCGAACCGTAGACCGGCCGCACGTCGATGCCACCGCGAACCGCCAGGTAGGAGCGGTATCCGACGGCACCGGAACCGTCGACGCGGACCGTCGCCCCGACCGGCACCAACACCGTCTGCCACGTCGGAACAGTCGCCGAGTCGACGCGTACCGTGACCCCGTCGGGCGCGCACACCGCGATCTGGATGTCTGTCAGCGCCACGAGAGTGAGCGCGAGCTTCGGGATCTCCAGCCCCGCCGCCGACGCCGGGTTGCCGACCAACGCATTGGCCGCCCGGAACGTTCGCTGATCCATCGGGCCGGCGGGAAAATAGCCGTCCGCCGTCAACCCGACGCGCCCCGGATACGACTGCACCGTCGTCTGCAGGCCGGGATCGACCACCTCGAATGCTGAGGCGCTCATGGGATAGCCACCGAAGACGCTGCAGCGGTGCGTATTTCGCGGATCTCCACGGACTCGGCGTCGTAGCGTCGCACCCGATCGACATGCTCGGCGACCACGAAATCCTCGTCGACGACGGCATGCCGGTACCGGCCTTCGACGGCTTGCAGTCGCAACTCCATCAGCTCCGCCTCGGTGACCTGCTTGAACCGAACCCGATCACCCGGCCGGAACAGGTGGCGGTCGTGCGGGGTGATGTCGGGATCGTCGGGCCGGTGGCTCAGATGCAGCGGCAGCGTCCGCCCGAAGAGTTGATAGCTGCCCGGCACCTCCATCGGATACAGCACGACGCACGGTCCGCCGATCCCGACGGCGCCCTCCGCGGTCCACATCCGCGCCGGGTTGTACTTCGGGACCGAGATCTGCGTGCGCGGGTCGAGGGAGAACAGCGATGGCAGACCCGGGAAGTAGCCCATGAAGGCGCACCACCAGGTGGCGTCGAGGAAGGTGGCGATGAACTCGTCACGGTCGGCAAAACCGTTGTAGCGCACGATGTAATCGATGTTGTCACCGTCGGAGACATTCGGTGCGTCGGGGCGCGTCGTCTGCCGATAGCGGTTGACCGCTTCGCGCGTCATCTCGTCGTCGAAGGCGATCGGCAAGGTCAGCAGTCGGCTCGGCAATACCAGCGAATTCTGGTCTGGCGCCGACAATTCGCGGTTGTTGAGCTCGGAAATCAGTCTGGCCCTGCTGATTTCGCCGGGGTCGAAAGTGATCAGCAGCGAACGGAAGCCGGGCGCCGCCGCGACGACGCCGTGGATCGGCGCGTCTCGCAGAATCTGGGACAGTGCCTGAACCCGGAAGTTCAGCCCGACGTCGACGCTCATCGCGCCGTATTCGATGAGCACTTGGCGGTCACCGGCCTGACTGATCGTCACCGACGGTCGATGTCCGCCGGGATCGAGGCTGCTGAGTATCGCTGGATTGGTCACGGGACTCCAGTTTCTCCCTACGACGAGTGTCATGCGTCGATAACATCGATATTTACCATGCCCATCTCAGATGCCAACCGTGCAATGCCGCCGATCGGCGGCACACGGTGACGGAATTGTCCTCTGCGACAACGAGTCCAGAGCGAATCACGCGTGCGGTTCGAGACCTCGTGCGCACAGCGGTCGGCGCGCAGGGACCGCGCGGCATCGCCGAGCGGCTCAGCAGCGCGGTCCGCGGCTGGGTGTTGTTGATCGACGCCGACGGTGGCCTGCGCGCGGCGGTGCCGGAGAGTTCGCGCACGTACCTGGCCCGGATTCTCACCGAGCTGCCCCGGACCGGGGTCCCGCGCGCGCCGCTCGCCGCGGCCATCTCGCTGCCGGGCGAGTCGGTGTCGATCACGTCGGTGTCGGTCGCCGGGCGGGTCCGTGGCTACATTGCCGTCGGCCGGACGTCGAATCTCAGCGCGGCCGAACACACTTTGGTGGAGACCGCGACATACCTGATCGCCGAGGACCTGCGCCGCGCCGACGAGATCCGGCAGGCGGCGCGCAACAATCGGCACGCGGTGCTTCGACTGTTGCTCGGCGGCAACGCCCGCGTCGCCCGAACCACGGGTGAGATACTGCGAGTCAAAGTTCCCGACGGCCCGGTGCGTGCGGCGGTGCTGACCACCTCCCGCGAGAACGCAACCGAATTGCTGGAGGCCGTCGAAGAGGATCAAGCCCTGCGTCGCATCGACACCGTCAGTGCCGCGTTGCGGCCCGGACGGGTCGCCATGATCCTGCCGACCGCCGAAGGTGACTTGCGCACCATCGAATCCATTCTGCGTCGCGTCCCCAATTGCCGTGGCGCAGCGAGTGATCCGGTGTCCGTCGACGACCTCCCCGACGCCTGGCGGCGCGTCCGCGCGGTGCTGCAAGCGGCGTCCGACGAGCCCGGCCACCTGTATCTCGCCAGTGACGTCTCGGAAGCCGGACTGCTCCGCCACCTCGGCGGCGACGACGTACGAGCGTGGGCGCAATCGGCCCTCCTTCCGGTCGCGAATCTGACGAGCGGATCCAAAGTCGACTTCACGTCGACGCTGCGTACCTTCCTGGCCAACAACGGACAGGCCGACGCATCGGCGTCGGCGCTCGGCATTCACCGCCATACGCTGCGATATCGGATGACCAAGATCGGTGAAGCTCTCGGCCGCGACCTCGACGATCCGACGGTACGCGCCGAGCTGTGGCTGGCCCTCAAGCTCGAGTAGATTGCTTGTCCGTTGGTTGAGTTGAGCTCTCTGCTGGTTGAGCCGGGCCGCAGCGTTACCCCGCTGGTTGAGCCGGGCCGCAGCGTTACCCCGCTGGTTGAGCCGGGCCGGAGCGTTACCCCGCTGGTTGAGCCGGGCCGGAGCGCTAGCGAAGGCCCGTGTCGAAACCACGCAAGCCGACGATGTCAGCGCACCAAACACCTCGCGACAGTTGGCAACTCGTCTCACCGTGGTTTCGACACGGGCGCGTTACTTCGACTCGCTGCGCTCGCTCAGCACGGCGCTCGCTGCGCTCGTCGGGCCCGGCTCAACCAGCGGGGAGTTGCGTCTCGCTGCGCTCGTCAGGCCCGGCTCAACCGGCGGCGGAACTAAGTGCTCAGATATTTCGGCAGATTCTGTACTGCCTCTTCGATTGCGGTATGGAAGGCGTCGGCCAATTCGGGCGGCTCGATCTCGGTGCTGTAGGCGACCAGCGTGCGTGCGGCGTCGATCTCGAAGACGTCGACGGTACCGAGATGATCGTCGATGGGCAGGTCGCCGTCGACGGCGCGGTACTGCATACGGCGCAAGCCGTCGTCGAGGGTGACGATCTCCTCGATCAGGGCGCTGCCGTCGGATAACACGACGGTGCGTCGACGCTGGTCACCGGTCGACGACACCATGCCGGGGAACCAGCGGCTGATGTTGGGAACGTCACGGATGACCTGCCATACCGACGTCGCGTCGTGGTCGAGCAGGATGGACGAGCGCAGGGGAGTCATGGGAAGTCCTTGTCGGGGAGTAGGTCCCCTCACTGTCGCGCAGCGGCGGACCCGGCGAACTGCGCACTTTGGACTATTGCTCGACACGACATTGTCCGAAGTGACCAGGCCCCGCCCGATCCCGATGTCGGATCGGCTATCCCTGGCTCCGGGGCTGGGTGTGCTCAGTCCACTGCCGGCCGTCGAACCAGCGCAGGAGTCGCGGATCGTCGGGCGCCGGGTACCAGCCGGGCGGCGTGGCCGGGTACGTCGCGGGTGTCGGCTGCGATTGCGACTGGCCGCGGGATCGGACGAGGAGAACGACAACGACGACGGATGCGACCAGTGCAACGAGGACGACCAGCATCAGCAGGACGTGCCACGGCGCGATGAAACTCATGTCAGGCGAGCTTACGCGTGTTTCATTACCCCGCAGGTAATCGACTCGTATCTGCGCGGGTCATACGGTCGAAGCGTCCCCAGCCATGAGGAGGCGCACATGCCCAGACCGCCCGTCGGCGTCAAACATCGACTGTTGTGGCTCGCCGTTCATGCCGACAAAGTCGGATCCGACGCCTACGTCGTTTACGCACTGGTCGTCGCGCCGCCGGTCCTCACGCTCGTCGACGACCCCGCCGTCCGGATCGCCGTCTGGCTCAGCCTGATCTTCGGCGCAATCGCGTTGGCCGCGTTGGGAATGTGCATGGCGATCGGGCTGGGCTTGGCGTCGCGCAACCCCGACGACATCGACTTCGACTGGTACCGAAGCCATTTCGAATCCGGTGTCGAGATACCGCCGACCTCGCACGTCCACGGGGACCGGTGATCTATCGTGACGACGATGACCACCGTCCACCCCGATGTCGGGTCGTTGGTGCGCGAATGGCGCACCCGACGCCGCCTCAGCCAGCTCGAATTGGGTTTGCGCGCCGACGTTTCCGCCAAGCACGTCAGTTTCGTGGAGACCGGTCGGTCGCGGCCGACACGTGAAATGCTGCTGAACCTCAGTGAACACCTCGATATTCCTCTGCGCGAGCGCAATGAGATCCTGCTCGCGGGTGGGTTTGCGCCGGCTTATCCCGAGCACTCGATCTCCGACGTCCCGATGGCGGCGGTAGCGTCGGCCATCAGTCAGATTCTCGGTGCGCACCAACCGAATCCGGCAGTCGTGGTCGATCGACAGTGGAGCATGGTCGATGCCAATCCTGCTGTCGGCCTGCTCATCGAAGGCTGTTCCGCCGAACTGCTCGAGCCGCCGGTGAATGTATTGCGACTGGCGCTTCACCCCGCCGGCATGGCACGACGGATCGTGAACCTCGGGCAGT
Source organism: Gordonia asplenii (assembly GCF_012933505.1). GTDB lineage: Bacteria > Actinomycetota > Actinomycetes > Mycobacteriales > Mycobacteriaceae > Gordonia > Gordonia asplenii. The sequence continues at coordinate 70,959 of NZ_JABBNB010000030.1, read as the reverse complement.
GGCGCGCCCATCTCCTCGACCGGCTGCAGCATCAGATCGCGGTCACCGGAGATCCCAAGCTGGTGCGCCTGGCCGAAGAGCTTGCCGGGTACCCGGGTGCCGACCACGCCCGAGCGCACACGTCCGAACTCATCGTCCCGCTGCAAATCGACACTGCCGCTGGGCGGCTCAACTTCTTGTCAACGACGACGGTGTTCGGCGCACCGCTCGACGTGACCGTTGCGGACCTGGCGATCGAGGCGTTCTACCCGGCGGATGAGGCGACGCGGGCGACGTTGGCGACCGTGGGTGCCTGACCCGGAATACGGTTCGGGTGGATCGTCGCATCGCGTCGGCTCAACCCACGCACTCCGCGATTCTCTTCTCCCAGAACCGGCGCACCGGCTCCGACCCGCCCCGTTCCAGCGCGACTTCGTACGCACCAACGGCTTCGGCGAATCGTCCCGACCTCCGCAGCAGATCGGCGCGGATACTCGGTACCAGCGGCGACGCCGTGAGCGATCGCTCGTCGTCGAGCGGTTCGAGCGCGGCCAGGCCGATGTCGAATCCGTCGCGAAAGCCAAGCGCCAGAGCTTGATTGGCACGCGCAATCGGCGAATCCGTCAGCTCCACGAGATGGGCGTAGGCCGCGCATATACCGTTCCAATCGGTGGTCTGCCAGCTCATCGCGCTCGCGTGATACGCCGCGATGATCGCCTGCGGCAGATAGATTCCCGACGCCCCCGCGGCCCGCGTCAATTGATCGCAGCCCGCCCGGATTCGCGCGCGATTCCATCGCGTCCGATCCTGCTCGTCGAGCGGAATCAGTGCGCCGGAGGCGTCGACCCGGGTATCACGTCGTGAATCATGAAGCAGCACAAGGGCAGACAGTGCATGGGCATCCCTATCCGCGGGGACCAGCGAGCAGAATTCGCCTGCCAGTCGCACCCCCTCGTCGCACAGGTCGTCCCGGATCGCGGACACTCCGGCCGTCGTCGAGTATCCCTCGGTGAACACCGAATAGATGCACGCCAGAACGTGGGCGGTGCGCTCGGGCAGTGACTCGGCCGAGGGCACTCGCAGCGGGATGTTCGCAGCGCGGATCTTAGCCTTCGCCCGGGTGATCCGTTGCCCCACAGCAGTTTCGGACTGGAGCAATGCTCGCGAGATCTCCGGGACCGTCAACCCGGACACCAGCCGTAACGTCAACGCCAACTGTGATCGTGGTTCCAACGCGGGATGCGCGCAGGTGAACATCATCCGCAGTTCGTCGTCCCGGACGAAGGTCGGCTCGGACGGTGGCCGGCGCAAGCTGGGATCGGTCACGGCGGTCAATTCCTTTCCGGCACGAGATGATTCACGACGGAAGCGATCGAGTGCCCGTCGTCGAGCGGCGACCAGCAGCCACGCTGCGGGCTCGTCGGGCAGTCCTTCTGCGCTCCAAGCCGCCACGGCGTCGGCGCACGCCTCCTGAACGGAGTCCTCGGCGACCGCGAGGTCGCCCGACCATCGCGCGATCGATGCGACGGTCGGGCCCCAGATCTGCCGGAAGACGAGCGTCAACTCGTCGAGACTCGCGGGTACGGTCATGCACCCTGCGCGGCGACGATGCTGGGCGACATCCCGAGCAGCCCACGGACTTCCACACCCGAGGCCGGAATGTGGCGGGCGATTTCGACCGCAGCCGCTTGATCGTCGGCACCGATGACGTAGAAACCGTTGGCCACCTCGGCACCTTCGATGTACGGACCGTCGGTGATGACCGACTTGCCGTCGCGAACGCGCACCGTCGTGGCCGTCGACGCTGGGTGCAAAGCTCCGCCTCCGTGCACATGCGTGCCGAAAGTCTCGCCGAAGACCTTGTGCTCGGCGACACTTGCCTCCCATTCCGGGCTGCCCGGGGTCCGGGTCTCGCCGGCGGGTTCACGCAGCAGTGCGATCCAGTGCGGGCCTTCGTCGGCGGCGATCGGGTTCGAGAACGCCATCGGCCACAGCTCGACGGCACCGTCGGTGGCCGCCGGAATCTGCTTGGCGACGTCGATCGCGGCATCGAGATCGTCGACGTCGAGCACGTAGAAGCCGCCCGCCACCTCGGCGCCTTCGGCGAACGGGCCGTCGGTCACGACGCCGCCGCCGACGATCCGAGCGCCGTCGCCGGCCGCTCCCAACGCGTCACCGGACGATAGCGCTGCTGCGTTCGCCGTCTGGAATGTCTGGTATCGACCGATCAGTTCGGCCATCTCGGCATCGGAGCGGGTGGTCTGGGGTCCGATGAGAAGTGCGAAGTAGTTCATGACAGTGACCTTCGTTTCCGTGGAGCGAACCGTGGCTGGTTTCACTCTCTACATGGTTGACGAACGAGGCAACCCGGATTCGACACGCGTCGGGAAAAAGTTTCTCGGCGGGTAGCGTGGGGCAGGTGACCTGGCACGGCGACGACCTCGACCTCGACGGATACCTCGCTCGGATCGGCGTCGACGCTGATCTGCGCCCAACCCCGACGACCCTGGCGGCGCTGCACCGCGCCCATACGACGTCGATCCCGTTCGAGAATCTCGAGATAATCCTGGGTCGACCCATCTCCCTGCAGCTCGCAGACCTGCAGGACAAGCTCGTTCGACGTCTCCGGGGCGGGTACTGCTTCGAACACGCGACGTTGTTCGCGGCGGTGCTGGCGCGGCTCGGGTTCCGTTTCACGGCACTCAGCGGTCGGGTCACGCTCGGCGCCGACGGCGTCCGGCCGCCGACCCACGCGCTGATCGTCGTTGAGTTCGACGACGGGCGCCGATTTCTCTGCGACGTCGGGTTCGGTCGCGGTCCCCTGGAACCGATCGAACTCGTGGCTGGACCCGAGACCGACCAGCAGGGTTGGCGACACAAATTGTCGGTCGCACCGCTCGGCTCCGACGCCGAGGTGTTCCACCCCGATCAGTGGACTCTTTGGCAGCGCGGCGACGTCGACGGCGAGGTGGGGTGGCTCGACCGACACAAGTTCACCCTCAACCCCCAGTACCCGGCCGACTGGGCGGTCGGAAATCATTTCGTGTCGACGTCGCCGCGGTCACCGTTCACGACGCGACCGTTCGTCCAGTGCTTTTCGGCCGACGTCCAGTACGTCCTCGACGGAACCGTCTGGACCACAACCACTCCCGACGGCGCGAGCAGCTCGCGCCAGGTGGCGATCGCCGACGTCCCGGCACTGCTGGCGGGCACCTTCGGCATCGACCTGCCCGACGAAGACGCCACCACGCTCGTCGAATGGATGCGGGAACACGGTTGAGCGACAACGTCATCCGAGTCAGCGCCGTGGTCATCAGGGATCCCGCGGGTCGTGTTCTGACGGTCCGCAAGAGGGATACCGACACCTTCATGTTCCCCGGCGGAAAGCCCGAGCCGAGCGAGACCGCGGCACGTGCGGCCATCCGGGAATGTCGTGAAGAACTGCGGATCGACATCGACGAGAGCTGTCTCCACGAGCTTGGGGTGGTGCGCACGCCGGCCGCCAACGAGCCGGGATTCGACGTCGTCGCAACGGTTTTCGTGTACGCTCCGCCGATCGATCCGGCCGTGTATCCAGTGCAACCCGCGGCTGAGATCGTTGAACTGCGCTGGCAGGCAACCGATGGCGCCTTCCCCGACGACGTGGCGCCGTTGGCCGTTCACGTCCTGTCGTCGACGGATTCCGGATTGACCGACGGCGGTGCCCTTTTCGCTGGTTGAGCAGTGGATTCATCGCCGGCAGGCGCTCTCCGCTGGTTGAGCCTTGGTTGAGCCTGGATTCACCGACGGTGCAACCCATTTCGCTGGTTGAGCCGTGAGGAGCGTTAGCGACGAGCGTGTCGAAACCACGGTGAGACAACGGATTTCGGTGAGTCGCGGCTGACCAGGACCGTAGCATCAGTGCGACCGTCGAATGCGCCTGTGGGTGTGCGGTTGGAGATGATCACCGCGAACGGACTGCGAGATGAACGGTCGCGCAAAACCTGTTGTGTCACCGCGGTTTCGACACGGGCGCGGCGAGCTGCGCTCGTCGGGCCCGGCTCAACCTGGATCCACCGGTCCGGGCACTCCATCTGCTGGTTGAGCCGCGAGGAGCGCTAGCGACGAGCGTGTCGAAACCTCTGTACCACAATGCATTTGATGGTGGCGCACTTGTCGAACTGTGATGGTATCGAACATCGACGCGTGTGCACCCGTAGGGTGCACACGCCTCACTTGCCGGGTGTCATCGCCGGAATTGGCGCGGACCGTCGAAAGTCGTTGTGGCTGAGAGGTTTCGACACGGCCCTCGGCTAGCGCCTCGGACCGGCTCAACCAGCGAAATGGCCCACCGTCGGTGAATCCCGGCTCAACCGGCGAAATGGGCCTGCCGTCGGTGGAACCAGGTTGAGCAGTGAGCGTGGGTCGGGACTCGTTGATTGAGCGAGCGCAGCGAGTCGAAATCGCCGGTGACATAGCCGACGTCGGCGCGTCGGTGGTAGCGATGGTTTGGCAACAACCGAACCGCCGAATGCGCCTGGCGGGCGGGCGCGCGACTACGATGATCGCCACGATGCCACGCGGTATGCGCGGCCCGCACGGAATCTGTTGTGTCACCAGGGGTTTCGACTGGGCTTCGCCTCGCTCAACCAGCGGATGGGGCGGCCGTCGGTAGGTTCAGGCTCAGCTGGCGGAGTGGGGGTGGCGGTCGGTAGATCCGAGCTCAACCAGCGAAAGGGCTGCTCACCCGGCGTGACCGATGAGTTGGGCGGGATAGTCGACGCCGGTCAGCTCGGTGGACAATGTCCACAAGCGCTGCGCACTGGCGTTGTCACGCAACGGTTTCCACAGTTTCTGCGGTCCGGGCGGGCCGCCCGCATTTCCCGGCCACTGCGGGCCGAAGAATGCGCCGTCGGCGGGGTCGGTCGCGGCGAGGAGCGCGGGCAGCTGCGCGCTTTGCAGCGTTCCGACCCCGAGTCCCCATGAGGAGAGCAGGCGGATCGCCCGGGCTCCGGCGGTATCGCGGGTGCGACCCACTTCGGGCCGGGCGGCGAGCAGGTTCGACGGCGCCACTCCCGGATGGGCGATGTTGCTGGTGATCCCCCACCCCTCGGTACGGCTGCGCCGGTTCAACTCGAGACCGAACAGGCCGCACGCGATCTTCGACGCGCGGTACGCGGCCATGGCGTCGTAGCTGCGTTCGGAGTCGACGTCGTCGAAGTCGATCCGCCCGCTGCGCGCGGCAATGCTCGTCTGACTGACCACACGCGCCTGCCCGGCTCGGAGCAACGGCAGCAGGTGGCCGGTGAGGGCGAAGTGGCCGAGATGGTTGGTTCCGAACTGCACCTCGAATCCGTCTGCGGTGATCCCGCGTTCCGGCGGCGTCATCAGGCCCGCATTGTTGATGAGCAGATTGATCGGTGTGCCCGCGCGGCGCATTTCGTCACCGAACGCCGCGACCGACGCCAACGACGACAGATCCAGCGCCCGCAGTTCAACGTTCGACGCCGGGTGCCGCGCCCGAATCTGTTCGACGGCGGCCGTTCCCTTTCGCGAATTGCGCACGGGCAGAATCACTTCTGCGCCCGCGCCGGCCAATGAGATCGCGATACGCAGGCCGATGCCGTCGCTGCCGCCGGTGAGGACGGCCCGCTTGCCGGTGAGGTCGGGGAGGGGTAGGTCAGGTGTGCGTGGCATCGTGGCTCTCCAGTAGTCGATGGGTATCTACGACTCTGCGCCACGTCGGGATAGGTATCCACGGACCGTTGATCCGTGGATAGTGTCCGCGGGCCGCGCGACAATTGCAGGCATGATCGATCGAACGGGCCTCGCCGCGTTCCTCCGGCGACGTCGGGAGGCTCTTCAACCCGAAGACGTAGGGCTCCCACGCGGGCGACGGCGTCGGACCAGAGGGCTGCGACGGGAAGAAGTGGCCACGTTGTGCCACATGTCGGCCGACTACTACTCGCGGCTCGAGCAGGAACGGGGCCCGCATCCGTCAGAGCAGATGATCGCCGCGATCGCGCAGGGGCTGCATCTGACGCGCGATGAACGCGACCACCTCTATCGGCTCGCTGGACACCAGCCACCGTCGCGCGCGGGCGACAGCGAATTCATCAGCCCCGGGATGATGCGGATCTTCGATCGGCTGACCGACGACACCGCGGCAGAGATCGTCTCCGAGCTGGGCGAAACATTGCGGCAGACCAGGCTGAGCGTTGCACTCATGGGCGATATGTCCCAGTACGTCGGCGCGTCGCGCAGCATCGGCTACCGGTGGTTCACCGATCCGCACACGCGCGAGCGCTACCCGATTGAGGACCACGAGTTCTATTCGCGGATGTACGCATCGGGTCTGCGGACCGTGCTGGCTCAGCGCGGGCCGGATTCCCGGGCGGCTGAGCTCGCCGACCTTCTCACGACGCAAAGCCCCGAGTTCGCCGAGGTGTGGGAGAAGCACGAGGTGGGCATCGTGCCTCGCCAGCAGAAGCGACTCCTGCATCCCGGCGTCGGGCCGCTGGACCTGCACTGTCAGATCCTGCTCGATCCCGAACAGTCCAACACGCTGCTCGTCTACACCGCCGTTCCCGGCAGTGAGAGTTACCAGCGGCTGGCGTTGCTGGCCGCGGTCGGCGACCCGGCGTCGTTCTAGGGCGGGCTCGCAGACGCCGGTCGCAACATGCCGGCCGATTCTGCAATCACCCCGCAACAGTCGTTGACGTCGGCGCAACGTTGAGTCCTTAACGTTCTGCTCACCCCCGAGACGAACGGAAAATGACCATGGCCGATCAGGCAACGACTCAACAGGGTCCGGCACGGGACATCGTCGAAGCGGCGGGCATGCCCGTCGGCAGCGGACTGATCGAACCCGACTACGACCCGAGGCTGACCAACGAGGATCTGGCACCCCTGGGCAAACAGACCTGGGGCTCCTACAACATCTTCGCCTTCTGGATGTCCGACGTGCACAGCGTCGGTGGCTACGTCACCGCGGGCAGTCTGTTCGCCCTCGGATTGGCCAGCTGGCAAGTCCTCCTGGCGTTGGTCGCCGGCATTGGCATCGTGTACTTCCTGTGCAACCTGGTCGCGAAACCCAGCCAAGTGACCGGCGTTCCGTACCCGGTGATCTGCAGAAGCGCCTTCGGGGTGCTCGGCGCCAACATGCCGGCGATCATTCGCGGGTTGATCGCCGTCGCCTGGTACGGCATCCAGACGTTCTTGGCATCCGCGGCGCTGGACGTGGTCCTGATCAAGCTGTTTCCCGGACTAGCCCCGTACGCGAAGGTGGCCGACTACGGCTTCCTCGGACTGTCCGCGCTCGGTTGGGCCAGTTTCATGGCGCTGTGGTTCATCCAGGCATGTGTCTTCTGGCGTGGGATGGAATCGATTCGCAAGTTCATCGACTTCTGTGGACCCGCGGTTTACGTCGTCATGTTCGTGCTGTGTGGATACCTGATCTCGAAGGCCGGCTGGAGCTCGATCAACCTCAACCTCGGCGAGGTCAGTCATAGCGGATGGAGCTCCATTCCGGTGATGCTGGGTGCGATCGCGCTGGTCGTGTCGTACTTCTCCGGTCCCCTGCTCAACTTCGGCGACTTCGCGCGCTATGGAAAGAGTTTCGCCGCGGTCAAGAAGGGCAACTTCCTCGGACTTCCGCTGAACTTCCTGGTGTTCTCGTTGCTGGTCGTGGTGACCGCATCGCTGACCGTTCCCGTCTTCGGCGAACTCATCACCGACCCGGTGGAGACCGTCGCCCGCATCGACAACACCTTCGCGATTCTGTTGGGGGCACTCACTTTCGCCATTGCGACGGTCGGCATCAACATCGTCGCCAACTTCATCTCGCCGGCGTTCGACTTCTCCAACGTCAGCCCGCAGCGAGTCAGCTGGCGCGCGGGAGGAATGATCGCGGCAGTCGGCTCAATCCTGATCACGCCGTGGAACCTGTACAACAATCCCGACGTCATCCACTACACGCTGGAGACGCTGGGCGCGTTCATCGGACCGCTCTTCGGTGTGCTCATCGCCGACTATTACCGGGTGCGCCATCAGCACGTCGTCGTCGACGATCTGTTCACGATGTCGCCGAAGGGAACGTACTGGTACCGGCGCGGGTACAACCCCGCGGCGGTGATCGCAACCGTCGTCGGCGCGGTGATCGCCGTGTTCCCGGTGGTGTTCACCAATCTTTACGGCATGCACACCGCCGCACAGTACAGCTGGTTCATCGGCTGCGGTGTCGCGTCTGTCCTGTACTACCTGCTGGCCACCAAGACCACTCGGTTCGCCGTGACCAATGTCGTGAACACGAGTACGACCGAGATCGAGGTACCCCAGTAGCCGCTGTCTTAAGCTACTCGGGCCGCTGGGACCGCGCGTGAGCGTAGAACGACATGCCGACTTCGACGAGGGTCTTTCCGGTGGATTCGTCGGACAAGCGGCCGGTCATACTCACCAGCGCGCGGTGCCGATCGTCGAACTCGACGGCGTCGATCTGGGCGGTCCCGACGAGTGTCGTACCCGCCCGGACCGGACGCACGAATCGCACCGGACCCAGCTCCCGGCCGGCGATCACAGCGACATCGTTGAGCATGTTGATGACGGACAGCCGCTGAAGGATGGCCAGCGAGTGCAGCCCGCTGGCGATCACGCCACCGTAGACGCCGGCTGTGGCGCGCTCCGAGTCGATGTGATGGTCCTGCGGATCCCACTGTCGGGCAAAGGAGTCCAGGTCCTGCGCAGTCAAGTGATAGGAGCCGAGCTCGCGTCGTTCACCGACTCGCAGATCCTCCGCGTAGATCAGGGTCATTCGTTCGCCTCCGTGAGGATCCGCTCGTAGTCGGCGCGCATCGTCGAATCAGATACTGCCGCAACCTGATTGGGTACGGCCCGGCGTAGCAGCTGATCGCGCACGCGCTGTGGCAGCAGGCCCGACACCGCCACCAGCGGTCCGACCGATGCGGGCACCCACACGTGAAACCGCTTGCGCCCGACGGTCGAGATAACGGCGCCGGCGACATCACCCGGTTGCAACTGGCGCACCGAGCCGGCCGAAGTCCCGACGGCCAGTGCGGTTTCCACGACGGTTGGCATCACCACCGACAGAACGACGCCGCTACCGCGTAGCTCCTCGCGCACCCCGGTCAAGTACCCAAGGACGCCGTGTTTCGTTGCGGCATAGGTGGATTCGCCCGGAGGAGCCAGCTTCGACGCCGCCGACGCGATCGTGATGATCTGCCCCCGGCCGCGTTTGCGCATGGTCGGCGCGGCCAGTCGCACACCGCGGATCACACCCATCAGGTTCACGGCGATCATCTTCTCCGCGGCCGCGGGTGATTCGGCATCGAACGGCCCGACCCACATCACGCCCGCGTTGTTGATGAGGATGTCGATGGGGCCGAGGTCGGCGGCGACGTCGGACAGGAACGTCGAGAACGACTCCTCATCAGTGACATCGAGTGGATACCGCCGGATGGAACCAACCGCTCCCAGCGGCCCCGATCGGTCCAGTCCCAGGTCGCCGACGGCTACGGCGGCACCGCGCTCGGTCAGTTCGGTTGCGATGGCATGCCCGATGCCGCGCGCCCCGCCGGTGACCGCCACGACCTTCCCGCGGACTCGCCGGCCATTGCGTTTCAGTGGTATTCGCACGCGCCCATCTTCTACGCCGGGAGCCGAGGGCCGCAACTGTCGGGCGATGTCGGGGGTGCGAGAAACCCGAGCGCGCGTAACCTCGCGGTGGGAGCCGTGTATGGGGCGGAGCGGGTTGGGTTGGGTTCTTCGTCTCGCCAGACCCCTCGTTACACCGAAGCTCGTTCCTCGCTTCGGCACTCGGGGAGCGGGGGGACACTGAAAGCTCGTTCCTCGCTTCGGCACTCGGGGAGCGGGAGGAACCGAAGCACGTTCCTCGCGGTCACTCAGCACGGCGGTTACACCGAAGCTCGTTCCTCCTTCGGCACTCGGGGAGCGGGGCGGTACCGAAGCACGTTCCTCGCTTCGGCACTCGGCCTGGATCCACCGATGGCACCCGCTCCGCTGGTTGAGCCGGTCCGAGGCGCTAGCCGAGGCCCGTGTCGAAACCACGGTGACACAACAGGTTTCGTGCGTCCGTTCATCTCACGCTGTGATCATGGTGATTATCTCCAGCCAGGCACCCAGCAGGTGCATTCGACGGTTGCGCTGATGCTGCCGTCCTGGTCAGCCGCGAATCACCGAAATCTGTTGTTTCACAGTGGTTTCGACACGCTCGTCGCTAACGCTCCTCACGGCTCAACCAGCGGATAGGGCCTGCCATCGGTGGATCCAGGCTCGGGGAGCGGGGGGACACTGAAAGCTCGTTCCTCACTCGGGGAGCGGGGGGACACCGAAGGCATTCGGGAGCGGGCGTGACGTCGACTAGCCGAGCCGTCGGCATCTCCGGCCACTAACCCAGATCCATCCCTTCGATCAGCGCGCCCATCGTCGTCTGACCGTCCAGTGCTTCGCGGATGATGTCGGCGTGGCCGCAGTGGTGGGCCGTCTCACGTAGGCGGTGCATGACCAGGCGGCGGACCGGCCACCACTCACGCTCGGGCTGCCACGGTGCCGTCGGCATCGGAATCAGTTCGTCGAGGCTGTCCACTTCGGTGATCACGGCGTCGAATTGTGCTCCGGCACGGTCGTATTCGGCTAGCCAGTGCTCGACGGTGTCGTCGTCGCGGAAGAGGTACGATTCGACGCCCGCGGCCGGGTCGAATACCGACGTCTCGTCGCGCGCCACTATCTCGGCGGCCGTGTCGGCGTCGCCGATCGCCACGTGCTTGAGCAGACCGCCGAGCGTCAACTCCGACACCGTCGAGCGTTGTCGCGCTTGCTCGTCGGTGAGATTGCGCAGGGTGATCTTGAGCAGTTCGCGCTGGTCGCGGAGCAGTAGAAGCAGGTCACGCTTCTCGCCGGTGAGGTCGGGGGACAGTTCGACGGCGGTGTAGGTGCCGGCCATGGTGGATGCCTCTTCCTGTCGGGTTCTTGCGGGCATCACCGAAGTTACAGCCTATATAGGACAAGATCTGTCCACAATGAAACAGAACCGTCAACTTCTTGCGACGAAACGAAATCGGTCACCGCGATAGGCCGATCGCGTCCACTCGACGACAACCCCGGCAGAGTTGCGGGCCTGTCGGTGCACGAGGAGAAGCGGTGCGCCAGAAGGTATTTCGAGGAGATCGGCTTCAACCGGCGTAGCGAGTGCGGTTTCGATGCTGTCTTCGACGGCGTCGATCTCGATGCCGTAGTCGTCGCGCAGGGTGGCATAGAGCGAGCCGTTGGCGACGACTCGTTCGACGAGGCCGGGCAGCCGGCCGGGCAGGTGCGCGGTCTCGATGGCCATCGGCTCGTCGTCGACGATGCGCAGCCTGGTGAGCTGGTGTACACGGCTGCCGATCGCGATCTCCAGGTGGCCGGCGAGCTCGGCGTCGGCGCGGATCCGCTCGGCGGAGAGCAGGCGTGAGGTGACGGTCTTGCCTTCCGCCCCGAGGTCGTGGGTCAACGACGTGAGCTGCCGGACGTGGACCAAGCGTGGCGGTGAGACGTAGTTCCCGCTGCCCTGCGTGGGGCGCAACACGCCCTCGGCGGTCAACTCCGCGATCGCCTTGCGCAACGTCGTGCGCGATGTGCCCAGCTCAGCGGCCAATTGGCGCTCGGGGGGCAACGAAGTTCCGGGTTCCGCCTCGGCGATCCGTTCGCTGAGTGCAAGTTTGATCTGGAAGTAACGCGGCAACCGGGTGAGCTGCTCAGCGGATTCGGTGGTCATGAATTTCACGATACCTATTGCGCACGCAATTGGTATATGCCAATGTAGTTCCCATCACACATTGGTCTAGACCAATGTTGGATCACGAGAGAGGCAGGACATGACCAATCCAGTACCGGTGAAGACCACCGGCTTGGCCGCGCTCGTCGCCATCGCGGCGGCGAGCCTGGGCATCATCTACGGCTACGACACGTCGAACATCGGCGCCGCCAAGGACTTCATCAAAGAGCAGTACACACTGGGCGACGGGATGACCCAGGCGATGGCCACCGTGGTCGTCGTCGGCGAAATCCTCGGCGCCATCGTCGGCGGCTGGTTCGCCAACCGGGTCGGCCGCAAGACCGCGATGGTCACGGTCGGCGCGTCGTACGCGGTCTTCGCGCTGTGCAGCGCGATCGCCCCGTCGGTCGCACTTCTGCTGGTCGCCCGGTTCATGCTGGGGCTCACCGTCGGCGTCTCGGTGGTGGTGGTTCCGGTCTTCGTCGCCGAATCCGCACCGGCCAAGAGCCGCGGTGCGATGCTCGTCGCCTACCAGTTCGCGACGATCGTGGGCATCATCCTCGGCTACGTCTTCGGATTCATGCTCGCCGACAGCGGTCAGGGCGCCTGGCGCTGGATGCTCGGCATCGCCGCCATCCCGGCGGTCTTGGTCACCCTGGTCCTGATGCGCCTGCCCGACACTGCCCGCTGGTACATGTCGCAGAATCGCGAAGACGAAGCACGCCAAGCACTCTCGCGGGTTGAGCCCGACGCCGACGCCGCCGAGATCGAGCACGAGCTCGCCGACATGCGTCAGGCCCTGCGCGACGAGTCCGGTGGCGGTCTGCGCGAACTGTTCCGCAAGCCCTTCTCCCGCGCCACCTTCTTCGTCGTCGGCCTCGGCTTCTTCATCCAGATCACCGGCATCAACGCGATCATCTACTACAGCCCCGACATCTTCGCCGGCATGGGCTACAACGACAACTTCGGCAAGTACATGCTGCCCGCGTTCGTTCAGCTCTTCGGTTTGGCCGCGGTGATCGTGTCCCTGTTCACCATCGACCGCTTCGGCCGACGCCCCATCCTGCTCGGCGGTATCTCCACCATGGTCGTTGCGTTCATCACGATGATCGTCGCCTACCAGATGGCCGGCGGAGAGTTCAAGGGCGGCGGCGCCGCGGGCATCGTCGGATTCATCGGTCTGGTCCTGGTCGTCATCGGCTTCTCCTTCGGCTTCGGTTCGCTCGTCTGGGTCTATGCGGGTGAGGCCTTCCCGGCCCGGCTGCGCGCCTACGGTTCCAGCGCCATGCTGACCGCCGACCTCGTCGCCAACGCCATCGTCGCTCAGTTCACCCTGACCATGATCAACGGCCTGGGCGGCTCGACGACCTTCGCGATCTTCGGAGTCCTCACCGTCTGCGCGCTCGCCTTCGTCTTCAAGTTCGCTCCGGAGACCAAGGGCCGCAAGCTCGAAGACATCCAGCACTTCTGGCAGAACGGTGGCACCTGGCCCGCGGACTCGGCCGCCCCGATCGAAACGGCCAAGTGATCCGATGAGTCAGCACGCAGTCCTCGCCCTCGACATCGGCGGCTCCAAGACCCACGCGGTCCTCGCCCGCAACGGCGCCGTCGTCGCAGAATCCATCGTCGGAAGCGCCAACGTCTCGTCGGTCGGCGTCATCGAAGCGGGTCGCCAGCTCGACGTCGTCATCGAACGTGTCGGTGGCGCTGACGGAATCCGCGCGGTGTGCGCGGGCGCCGCGGGCGTCGACACCCCGTCGTCGGTGAAGGTTCTGCGTGACTTGATCTCCGAACGCATCCCGCAGGCCCGGGTGCGCGTGGTCCACGACAGTCAGATCATCCTCGCCGCGGCGGGAGTGATCGACGGCATCGCGGTGATCTCCGGAACCGGCTCGGTCGCCTGGGGCCGTGCCGGGGACACCAGCGCCCGCGCCGGTGGCTGGGGTTACCTCCTCGGCGACGAAGGCAGCGGCTATTGGGTTGCGCGAGAAGCGATTCGCCGCCTCCTGGCCAGCATCGACGACAACCACCCCGGGCAGCCGCTCGGGCAGGAACTCGCCGCCGACTGCGGATTGTCCGACGCCATGGAACTGCTCAATCACTTCTACGCGCAGACCGACCGCCGCTACTGGGCCGGACGCGCACGGGTCGTCTTCGAGATGGCTCAGGCGGACGACCCGCTGAGCACCGGAATCGTCGACGCCGCATCCACGGCGCTCGCCGAGCTGGTCCTGCAGGTCGCCGCGCGGCTGCAGATGAAGGGCCCGGTGGTCATGGCCGGCGGCCTGGCCGTTCATCAGCCCGCGCTGCAGCGCGGAGTCCGCCGGGTTCTCGGCGCACGCGGCATCACCGACGTCCGGGTGCTGTCGGTCGACCCGGTGCGCGGCGCCGTCGAACTCGCGGGGCGACTCCTCGACGACGACTCGCCTGCCCCGCGGCCGGCGTCGTGACATCCTCGATCCATACCCTCTCCGGAAATCGGCGCAAGCCACCTACGAAAGGACTTTCATGACCACCACGCAGGCGAATCAGCCCGGAGCCTTGATGGCCGCGGAGATCGCGGAGCAGCCACAGGCATGGAAGACGTTGTTGGACAATGGAACTGAGGCGATTGCCGCCGCAGCCGCCCGCATCGTCGAATACAATCCGCGCTTCGTCCAGTTCGTGGCCCGCGGCACCAGCGACCACGCCGCGCTCTACGCGAAGTACATCGTCGAGATCTCGCATCAGCTGCCCGCGGGGCTGGTCTCGCCGTCGACGATGACCGTCTACGGCGCGCAGCCCGACCTGCGCGAGGTCCTCTACATCGCGGTCAGCCAGTCGGGCGGATCCCCCGACCTCGTGCAGTCGGTCGAGGTGGCCCGCGCCCAGGGCGCGCTGACCGTGGCGATCACGAACAACGAGTCGTCGCCGCTGTCGCAGGCCGCCGAGTTGCACATCGACGTGCTCGCGGGCGCCGAGAAGTCGGTGGCGGCCACCAAGTCGTACACCTCGGAGCTGCTGGCGCTCTACCTGCTGCTCGATCGTGTTCGAGGTGGCGATGGCTCACTCGCACAAGCACTTCCGGATCTCGCCGCGCAGGTGCTCGACGGCGACGCGCACGTTCGCGAGGTGGCGCAGCGCTATCGGTTCGCGCAGCGGCTGATCGCCACCGGCCGCGGCTACTCCTACCCGACCGCCCGCGAGGGAGCGCTGAAGTTGATGGAGACGTCATACCTCTCGGCGCAGGCGTTCTCCGGTGCGGATCTGCTGCACGGTCCGCTCGCGACCGTCGACCCGCAGGTTCCGGTACTGGCCGTGGTCCCCGCCGGTGCCGGCGGCGAAGCCATGATCCCGGTGCTCGAGCGTCTCGCGGAGCGCAACGCTGACGTGTTCGGCGTCGGCGCCGCCGATCGCATCGCCGGTCTCGCGGGCGGCATCTCGTTGCCGGCCGGTGTGCCCGACGTTCTGTCGCCGCTGCTGGAAATCATTCCGCTGCAACAACTTGCGCTGCACCTGGCAGTCGCACGCGGCGGCGACCCGGACACCCCGCGCGGTCTGCGCAAGGTCACGGAAACCCTGTGACGTCGATGATCGTCTCCGCCGCACGTGTCGTCGCCGACGGGCAGGTGCTCTCCCCGGGCTGGATCGAAGCGGCCGACGGTGTGCTCACCGGCGTCGGCGAGGGGCAGCCCCCTCGTCCCGCCGATCGTGAATTCCCTTCGCACACAATAGTTCCGGGATTCGTCGACATGCACGTCCACGGCGGGGGCGGTCATTCCTACACAGACGGGGTAGCCGACGAGGTTCGACGCGGCGTCGAATTTCATCGGTCCCACGGAACGACGACGTCGGTCGCGAGTCTGGTCAGCTCGAGCCCGGCGTCGTTGCTCGAACAGATCGAAGCGCTGCGCGGACTGGTCGCCGACGATGTGATCGCCGGGATCCATCTCGAGGGTCCCTGGCTGAGCCATCATCGTTGCGGCGCACACGATCCCGGCACGCTGCGTGATCCCGACCCCGCGGAGATCACGCGTGTGCTGCAGGTAGGCGACGGGGCCATCGCCATGGTGACGATGGCCCCGGAGCTGACCGGCGCGCTGGATGCCGTCGAACAGTTCGTCGACGCCGATGTGCTTGTCGCAGTGGGGCATACGGAGTCGGGGTATGCGCAGGCGCGGGCCGCCATCGAGCGCGGGGCGCGGGTGGCGACGCATCTGTTCAATGCGATGCGTCCGCTGCATCATCGTGAGCCGGGGCCGATCCTCGCGCTGCTGGAGGATCCGCGGGTCACGATCGAGATCGTCGGCGACGGGGTGCACGTGCATCCCGACCTGGTGTCCTACGTCGCGGAGGCCGCGGGCCCCGACCGGGTTTCGCTGGTCACCGACGCGATGGCTGCTGCCGGCATGCGCGACGGGTCGTACCGGTTGGGGGTTCTCGACGTCGACGTGGTGGATTCGGTTGCACGCGTGCGGGATACGGGCGCGATCGCGGGAAGCACCGCGACGATGGGGGTGCTTTTCGCGCGAGCGGCCACGCTGTTGACCGAAGGGCCGAACGGATTGAGCGACTCGGATGCGTTGCTCGCGGCGGTGGCGATGACGTCGTCGACGCCCGCGCGCACGCTGGGGCGGGCCGACGTCGGGGAGCTCGCGGCGGGTAAGCGTGCCGACTTCGTCGTCGTCGACGAGGGGGCCGGGGTCGTCGGGGTGTTCACGCGAGGGCGATGGGTCTAATGAGTTGCCCACAACTAGGTTGCGCACAATCTAAATGTGGGCTACTGTCCTTCTTGTGACCGACGAACTCGCACTCGACAAGCAACTGTGTTTCGCGCTGTATGCGGCGTCGAGGGCGATGACGGCCGTCTACCGGCCGATGCTCGACGAGCTCGGGGTCACCTATCCGCAGTACCTGGTGTTGCTGGTGCTGTGGGAACGCGACGGCAGGGGGGTGCGCGAGATCGGGACCGAACTCGACCTCGACACCGGAACCCTGTCGCCGTTGCTGAAAAGGCTTGAAGCGCTTGGTTTCATCGAGCGCCGACGATTGGCCGCCGACGAACGTCGGGTCGAGGTTCACCTCACCGAGGCCGGGCGCGCGCTGCGCGACGAGGCCGTGAAGATCCCGCACTGCCTCGCCACACGTACCAAGCTCGACCTCGATGAGGCGGCCGCGTTGCATGGCTCATTGGTGAGACTCACCGCGGCGCTGCAGTCGCCCGACGAGTCGTAGTCGGTCCCCAAACCCCCTCGCAAGTCCCCTGAGAGATTGGAAACTGTCATGAGTGCCATTTACACCGCAGAAGCGCTGGCCACCGGCGAAGGACGCAACGGCCACGGCCGGACGTCGGACGGTCGCCTCGACCTCGACCTCGCCATCCCCGCCGAAATGGGTGGCAGTGGGCAGGGAACCAACCCGGAGCAGCTGTTCGCCGTCGGGTACGCCGCATGTTTCCACTCGGCGCTTCAGCTCGTCGCGCGGCAGGAGAAGGCCGACGTCACCGACTCGTCGGTCGGCGCCCGGGTGGGCATCGGCCCGAATGATGCGGGCGGCTTCGCCCTGCAGGTCACCCTCGAAGTGACTCTGCCGAATCTCGACCACGACACCGCTCAGGCGCTCGCCGACAAGGCCCACCAGGTCTGCCCCTACTCAAACGCCACTCGCGGCAACATCCCGGTCACGATTACGGTGAGCGACGACTGACTCCGCGATCCCACTGACAGGCCCAGATCCGATCCGAGAATTCTCGGGTCGGATCTGGGCCTTCAGGTCGGACTCGCGGCGAGGAACTGATGTTCGACGCCGCCGCGGAGCCGTCCGCAGGGGAACTTTCCGTCCAGTAGATCGACCATGAACTGCGCCAGTCCTTGGCGGTGGTAGAGCCACACGCCGTCGAGGTCGGTGAATAGGACCGGCCACTTGTTGGGGTCCTTGTGGTTGCGGTGCCAGTAGCCGTAGTACCCGCCGACGGCGGCGCCCCAAGGTGTGAACATCATCGCGCCGGTGCCGAGGTCGACGGCGCACTCGCTGCCGTCGGGCTCGGTCCACAAATGGGTCGGGGCACCGTCGCGAGCGTCTTCGAGTTCTTCGGCTGCCGCGGTGGCGAAAGCGAAGAGATCGTCGCCGCCGCGACCGTCGGGCACCCAAACGGTCAGCGCGCCGTCGAATCGTCCGGCGCCGTAGCGTTCGACGATCAATTCGTAATCGTCGGGCAGGTTCAGTCCGAAGCGTTTGCGCACGTCGGTCCAATTGATCGACGTTGCTGTTTCCGGCGGCGGGACCAAGGTCTTCAACGCGTCGACCCCGGGGGAGGCTGCGCGCCGGTGCAAGGATCTCAGCAGCATCAAGGTGCGTCTCCCCAGAGATGTTCGCGACTCGGTGTGGCCGTTTTGGCCGACAATCGACGCTATCGCGGACTGCGAATTTAGTAAGTCGTTCAGGCAACCGATCGACTCCCGGATTCACTGAAACAGTCAGTCGACTTAACTTCGTGTGTACCCTACATATGGACACGTTCGCCGGCGTCGACGCCGGACTCGACAGCAAGGACACCTGGCCATGGGCACCCTCGACGGAAAAGTCGCATTCATCACCGGCGTCGCGCGCGGGCAGGGTCGCGCGCATGCCGTCCGGCTCGCGCGGGAGGGTGCGCACATCATCGGCGTCGACATCGCCGGGCCGCTCCCCGGTGCCGTGCCCTATGACTCGGCGACACCCGAGGATCTGGCGCAGACGCGTGCGCTGGTCGAGGGCGAAGGGGTGCGATCGCATTTGGTGCAGATGGATACGCGCGACGTCGATGGGCTCAATGCGATTGTCGCTGAGGGTGTTTCACTCTTCGGTGGGCTCGACGTCGTCGTCGCGAACGCGGGTATCTGCGTGCCCGAGGCGTGGAACGAGATCACCCCGACGAGCTTCGCCGACGTCATGGACATCAATGTCACCGGAACCTGGAATACCGTGATGGCCTCGGCGTCACACCTCATCGAACGTGGCGGCGGCTCGGTGATCCTGATCAGTTCGGCCGCCGGAATCAAGATGCAGCCGTTCATGGTGCACTACACGACGAGCAAGCACGCGCTCGTCGGGATGGCACGCGGGTTCGCGGCGGAACTCGGCAACCACAACATCCGCGTCAACACCGTTCATCCCGGTGCCGTGGCGTCGCCGATGGGGTCCGGGTCGATGGTCCAGCGACTGCAAGACACCGCCGCGACCAACCCTCGCCTGCAGGGGATGGGTATGCCGTTCCTCAACCAGTTCATCGCCGAGCCGGAAGAGATCTCCAACATGGTCGCGTTCCTGGCGTCCGACGAGGCGAAATTCATCACCGCCGCCGCCTTCGCCGTCGACGGCGGGCAGACCGTGTTCTGAGTCGGCGCGGGACGGATTGGAATCTGTCCTGTGGTCGACGTCGGGGGAGCCGGTCCCTTGCCGGCGGTGAGTTGGCGGTTTGTAATCGGACCTGGGGTCGTCGTGGCTTGGCCGAGCTGAGTGGAATCTGCCCCGTCACCGACGTCGGGGGAGCGGGTCCCTTGCCGGCGGTGAGGTGGCAGTTTGTAATCAGCCCCGGGGTCGTGGTGGCTTGGCCGAGCCGAGTGTAATCTGCCCCGTCACCGACGTCGGGGGAGCGGGTCCCTCGCCGACGCTGAGGTGGCAGTTTGTAATCGGCCCCTACCTTTGACGCAGTAAGAACCGCTGGACCTTGCCGCTCGGTGTCTTCGGGAGCGCGTCCACGAAGTGGACGGTCCGCGGGTACGCGTGCGCAGCGAAGCCGGTCTTGACAAGTTGTTGCAGCTCGGCTTCCAAGGCTGCGTCGCCCTCTACGTCGTCGGCCGTCACCACGAATGCCTCCAGGACTTCGCCGCGCAGTTCGTCGGGCCGTCCCACGACGGCGACGTCGATCACCGCGGGGTGTGTGATCAGCACGCTCTCGACGTCGAACGGCCCGATCCGGTACCCCGCCATGATGATCACGTCGTCGTCGCGCGCGGTGAAGAAGAACCGGTCCTCCTCGTCCTTGCGGCCGGTGTCTCCGGTCAGGTACCAGCGGCCGTCGTCGGTGTAACGCTGGGCCGTCTTCTCCGGAGCGTCGAGGTAGCCGGTGAACCACATCAGCGGGCTCGCGGTGGTGTCGATGGCGATCTGGCCGTCGACGACGTCGACCGAGAAGCCCGGCATCGCATAGCCCATCGATCCGGGAATGAGATCCTTGCGCAGGTCGTCGTGCCAGTGATTGTTGACGAACATCCCGTGCTCGGTCTGTCCGTAGTGGTCGCGAACCTCGGTACCCAGCGCATCGACCGACCAGGTGATGACGTCAGGGGTCAGCGGCTCGCCCGCCGACGATGCGCGACGCAGGTGGAAGCCGGAGATCGCCGGATCGGTTTTGATGCTGCGGTAGACGGTCGGGGCGGCGGCGAAGTTGGTGACGCCCAGCTCGGTGATCAGTTTCGAGGTGACCGCAGCCGAGAATCCGGCGTGCAGCAAGATGTTTCGACGCCCCGCGGCCAGCGGACCGAGGATGCCGTAGTAGAGGCCATACGCCCAACCGGGGTCGGCGGCGTTCCAGAAGACGTCGTCGGCGCGGACGTCGAGCCCATAAGTCAGGTATGCGACGAACGCCGCCAGCGATCGCACCGGCACCGGCACGCCCTTCGGCGCACCCGTTGTCCCGCTGGTAAAGATGAGCACCAACGGAGCATCGCCACCCGCCGCAACGGACGTCGCGATCGGCTCACTCTCCTCGATCAGCGCCGAAAACTGCGGGCCCGCGACGATCGTGGTGATTCCCTCGATCCCGTCCAGCTTGCTCACCTGGCTGTCTTCGGTGATGACGAGCTTCGCGTTGCCGCCGGTGAGCCGCATCTCGATAGCCGGCGTCGCGAATGCGGTGAACAACGGAATGTACACCGCCCCCAGCCGTGCGATGGCGAGCAACGACACCACCAGCTCGGCTCGCTTGCCCATCAACACCCCGACCGTGTCACCTTGCGAAATACCTTGTGCGGCAAGGGCAGTGGCGAGCCGCTTCGACTCCGCCGCGAGCTCGCCGTAGGTCAGGTCGGTCATGGCCAACTCGCCCTGCTCGTCGACGTCGATCTGGGTGAACGCGACGGCAGACGGATCGTGCCGGTCGACGAGCAGGTGCGCTGCGTTGGCGTCGGCGGCACTGAAGGTCGTGAGCCACTCGGTCAGAGCGGCGTCGACGGCGGGCGGCTGGGTCTGCGACATGGGTTCCTCACCTGCGGATAGTCTGTAACTTGAGTCACAGGATCGCATCCTGCGCCGGTACGCGACACCCTCCGAAGAGGGTGGGAAAGGTCAGCCGCCATGTCAGTCGAATTGTCGGGCGCCGACGTCGGCGACGCACTGACCCGCCTACGTGCCGACAGCGGCGTCTCCCTCGCGTTCCTGGGCGTCGTCGAGGATTCCGACCGGCTGCGCCTGCGACATTTCGTCGGTTCGACGATGGGGGCATTACGCGACATCCCGGTCGCCATCGGGCACGGACTGGGCGGGAAGGTGGTGTCGTTGGGGCGACCCATCGTCGTCGACGACTACCTGCGAACGTCGCGGATCACGCATCGCTATGACCGGGTGATCGCAGCCGAAGGGCTGCGTGCGATGGCTGCCGCGCCGATCATCGTCGACCGACGGCCGGTCGCCGTGCTGTACGCGGCTCTGCACACCGACGACGTCATCGGCGGGCGAACGCTGGATTCCCTGGCCGCTGAGGCGCGCGCCGTCGAGCAGGTGCTCATTCGTCGGGCCGCGCTGGCTCAGGCTTCAGAGGACGCGGCGCTGCACGATCGAGTCGCGTTGGCGTTCGCGCGGATCCGGCAGCTGAGCGGCGACGTCGACGATCCGCTCATCGCGGCGCAGCTCACCGAGCTCGCGGAGTTGTTGCGCGGCGAGGAGGCAACCGGCGTCGCCCTCACTCAACGTGAGCTGGACGTGATTTCCCTTGCCGCACTTGGATATTCGAATTCTCAGATTGCCGCCGAACTGACCCTGACGCTGTACACGGTGAAGAGTTACATGCGCGACGCGATGCGCAAGTTGGGGGCGTCGAATCGCCGGGAAGCGGTAGTGCTCGCGCGCCGGGGTGGCCTGATCGCATAGGTCACAGACCGCCGGTATCTGAAATCGCCTACAGTGGGCGCATGTCTGGAGTCCTCCTGAATCCCACGTCCGCCGACTACTCGCACTTCGACGCCGAGACCCGCCGGTTGCTGCGTGCGACCATCGACTTCTTCGAGTCCTACGGCAAGGAGCGCCTGCTCACGGCGGATCTCAATGCCGAGTGGGTCGCCGACTTCCTGGAATTCGAGAAGAACGAGAAACTGTTCGCGACGTTCCTCACCCCCGCCGCCTACGCCGACGGGGACGAGAATCGTCGCTGGGACGGCGCCCGAAATGCGGCGCTGAGCGAGATCTTCGGCTTCTTCGGATTGGCCTACTGGTACGCCGAGCAGGTGACCATCCTCGGTCTCGGACCGATCTGGATGTCGGCCAACGAGACCGCCAAAACCAAAGCGGCACAACAACTCGTCGACGGGGAAGTGATGGCGTTCGGGCTGTCCGAGCGAGCCCACGGCGCTGACGTCTACAGCACCGACATGATCCTGACCCCCGCCGAGGAAGGTGCGGCGTCGGATGTCGCCGGCGGCTTCACGGCGTCGGGTACCAAGTACTACATCGGCAACGGCAACGTCGCGGGGATGGTGTCGGTGTTCGGCCGCCGCGCCGACGTCGACGGCCCAGAAGGCTACGTCTTCTTCACCGCCGACAGCCGCCATCCCAATTACAAGTTGATCGACAACGTCGTGCACGGGCAGATGTTCGTGTCGACGTTCGAACTCGACGAGTACCCGGTCTCCGCCGACGACATCCTGCACACCGGTCCGGCGGCGTTCGCCGCCGCGCTCAACACGGTCAACGTCGGCAAGTTCAACCTGTGTCACGGGTCGGTCGGCATGTGCGAGCACTCGCTGTATGAAGCGATCACCCACTCCAACAACAGGATTCTGTACGGCAATCCGGTCACCGACTTCTCCCACGTCCAGGGCAACTTCGTCGATGCTTACGCGCGTCTGACCGCGATGAAGTTGTTCAGCGATCGCGCCGTCGACTACTTCCGCAGTGCAAGCCTCGACGATCGTCGCTACCTCCTGTTCAACCCGGTCACCAAGTCGAAGGTCACCTCCGAGGGCGAGACCGTGATGACCCTGCTGCTCGACGTGATGGCCGCCAAGGGTTACGAGAAGAACACGTATTTCCACCAGGCCAACCGGTTCATCGGGTGGCTGCCGCGGCTGGAGGGGACGGTGCACGTCAACGTCGCGCAGATCCTCAAGTTCATGCCCAATTACCTGTTCAATCCGGTGGAGTATCCGCAGATCGGCACTCGCCTCGACGCCGCCGACGATGCGTTCTTCTTCGCGCAGGGCCCGGTCGGCGGTGCGGGCAAGGTTCGATTCGGCGATTGGACCGCCTCCTACGAGCGGCGTCCGGACCTCGCCAACGTCGCGGTGTTCTACGAGCAGGCCAAGGCGCTGCAGAAGCTGCTGCTGACCGCTGCCCCGAGTGCCGAGCAGCAGAAGGACCTCGACTTTGTCCTTACCATCGGGCACCTCTTTTCACTCGTCGTCTACGGTCAGCTGATCCTCGAGCAGGCCGAGATCATCGGGCTCGACGACGATGTGCTCAACCGCATCTTCGACTTCCAGATCCGAGACTTCTCCGGCTACGTCGTCGCGCTGTATGGCAAACCGTCGGCGACTGTGGCACAACAGGATTGGGCCTTGTCGGCGGTTCGACGCCCCGCGGTCGACGCGGAGGGCTTCGACCGCGTCTGGCAGCAGGTGAGGGCACTCGACGGGGTGTACACGATGCCGGAGTAGTGAGCCGTCAACTGGCGTCCCCCTGACGATGGTCGAAGGGCATATTGCCCTCGGATCGTCGCGAAGGGGACGCCAGTTCACGTCAGGTCGCGTGTTCGTCGCCGACGGCGGCCGCAGACCGCTGGTTTCAGTGTGGATTCACGGTCGATCCGGGGTGGGCTGCCACTTCTTGCTGGTTGAGAGGCGAGTCCGAGTCGGACCTGGAGGTGACAACAGGTTTCGCGTGACCTCTGCTGTCGAGCTTCCGGCCGCGGCCGACGCCGTGCGGGCCGCGGGTCTCGGTATGAGGTGAACTGTGCGGGGGACGGCAGCGCTGATGTGCGCGTTCCGGCGCTGCCGCGGTCACCCCACGGGTCTCGACCAGCTACCTCAGAGATATGCCTCGTCGCTACAGCTAGCTGTAAGACCCGTCCTCGACCACCCAGGATTGGGCGTGTTGCTTGTCTGTGCGGCTCGCCCATCCAGAGATGGGCGTGCGGCTCGCCAGACCCCTCGTTACACCGAAGCTCGTTCCTCGCTTCGGTACTCGGGGAGCGGGGTGTTCCGAATCTCGTTCCTGGCTTGGGTGCTCGGGGGGCGGGGTGTTCCGAAGCTCGTTCCTGGCTTGGGTGCTCGGGGGGCGGGGTGTTCCGAATTCTCGGTAGCTCGTTGTGGTTGCGTCCCGCAGCCGCGGTCACGCGATTTCGACTCGCTGCGCTCGCTCAATCCACAAGCTCATCGAGACGCCAAAGCGTCCCAGCCGAACCGCGTCGGAGTCACGCCAAGTCGGCCAACGGCACACCGGTATCGGCCAGCTTCGCGGTGTCCACCGACTTTCGCGAGCGGATCAGGGCCTTCACGTCGTCGGTCACGCCCCAGACGTTGACGTTCATTCCGGCGAGTACTCGATCGTCGGCGTCCAGCCAGAAGGCGATGAATTCGCGGGTGGCGAGGTTGCCGCGGATGATCGTCGACGTGTACGACGCCGCGTGCCCGACGTACTCCATGCCAAGATCGTACTGGTCGGTGAAGAAGTAGGGCAGAGCGTCGTAAACGGCGTCGTCGCCGAGGATCGCGGCTGCGGCGACGGCCGGCTGATTGAGTGCATTCGCCCAGTGCTCGGTACGAATCCTGGTGTCGTAGAACGGATTATCGGCAGCGGCGATGTCGCCGACGGCGTAGACGTCGGGGTCGCTGGTCCGTAGCGACGAACTCGCCGCGACGCCGCCGTCGACGATGTCCAGCCCGGCCGCCTCGGCGATCTCGATATTCGGCGCAGCGCCCACCGCGACCAACACGGCGTCGGCTTTGATCAGCGAACCGTCGGTGAGCCGAAGTCCGGTGGCGCGGCCGTCGGCGGTGGTGATCTCTTTGACGCCGCTGCCGAATCGGAAGTCGACGTTGTGTTCGCGGTGCAGATCGGCGAACACCTCGCCCAACTCCGGACCGAGTGCCGCGAGCAATGGCGAATCGGCCGACTCGACGACGCTGACCGTGACACCGGCGGCTCGCGCGGCGGCGGTCACCTCCAGCCCGATCCACCCCGCCCCGACGACGGCGAGCGTCGAACCGGTCTTGAGCGCATGTTTTATCTCGCGGGCCTCGTCGACGGTTCGCAGAAACAACACGTTGTCGGCGTCGGCGCCGGGAATCGGGGGATGCTTCGACGACGACCCCGTCGCGAGGATCAGTGTGTCGTAGCCGACGGTCGCACCGTCGGCCAGCGTGATCTGCTTGTCCGCGAGATCGACGCCGGAGACCGTCTCGCCGAGCCGCAGTTCGACGTCGTGATCGCGGTACCACGTGGCGTCGTGAACGGTGAAGTCGGCGAGGTGTTTGTGCCCGGTGAGAACCTCCTTCGACAGCGGAGGCCGCTCGTACGGCAGATGGCGTTCGGTGCCTATCAGCACGATTCGTCCACTGAAACCCTTGTCGCGCAAGGCTTCTGCAGACTTCGCGCCGGCCAGCCCGGCGCCCGCGATGATGATGGTTTCCTTCGCTTGCGATTCTGAAACGGCCATGAGGTCGACGGTACGCCGGACGGGCGGTCGATGGGGCTTTCGGCCGTATTCGACACGTGCGCAACGCTGAGGCGACCCACGCACTTCGGCCCGCGATGTCAGTGCTACTTAGTAGGGTTGTCAGGTAGCTCACCACAACCGGCGAGCGTGATCCACGTATCTCCCAGAAGGAGTCTCGATGCCCCAGACCGTCCGCGGCGTCATTGCGCGTAGCAAGAAGGCACCCACCGAACTCGTCGACGTCGTGATCCCCGACCCGGGTGCCCGCGACGTCGTCGTCGACATCAAGGCCTGCGGCGTCTGCCATACCGACCTCGCCTACCGCGAGGGCGGCATCAACGACGAGTACCCCTTCCTGCTGGGCCACGAGGCCGCGGGCATCGTCGAGTCGGTCGGCTCCGACGTCACCCATGTCGCGGTCGGCGATTTCGTCATCCTCAACTGGCGTGCCGTCTGCGGCGAGTGCCGGGCCTGTAAGCGCGGTCGTCCCTGGTACTGCTTCAACACCTTCAACGCTTCGGCCCCGATGACGCTGACCGACGGTACCGAACT
This sequence comes from Gordonia asplenii, assembly GCF_012933505.1. GTDB lineage: Bacteria > Actinomycetota > Actinomycetes > Mycobacteriales > Mycobacteriaceae > Gordonia > Gordonia asplenii. The sequence goes on along the minus strand of NZ_JABBNB010000030.1, from coordinate 44,773 downwards.
GACTCCCGCCCTGGGCATCGGCGCCTTCGCCGACAAGACTCTCGTCCACGAATTGCAGTGCACCAAAGTCGATCCCAGCGTCGACCCGGCTGTCGCAGGCCTTCTCGGTTGCGGCGTCATGGCGGGCCTGGGCGCGGCGATGAACACCGGCGGCGTCGGCCGCGGCGACTCGGTGGCGGTGATCGGCTGCGGCGGCGTCGGCGACGCCGCGATCGCCGGAGCGAAGCTGGCCGGCGCGACGAAGATCATCGCCATCGACCGCGACGCGAACAAGCTGGAGTGGGCCAAGGACCTCGGTGCCACCCACACCATCGACGGCTCGGCGGTCGACGACATCGTCGCCGCCGTGCAGGAACTCACCGACGGCAACGGCGCCGACGTCGTCGTCGACGCCGTGGGTCGCCCGGAGACCTACGAGACCGCCTTCTATGCGCGTGATCTCGCCGGAGTGGTGGTGCTGGTCGGGGTGCCGACGCCGGAGATGAAACTCGAACTGCCGCTCGTCGACTTCTTCTCCCGCGGTGGGGCGCTCAAGTCGTCCTGGTACGGCGACTGCCTGCCCGAACGCGACTTCCCGATGCTCATCGACCTCTATCAGCAGGGGCGTCTGCCGCTGGAGAAGTTCGTCACCGAACGTGTCGGGCTGACCGACATCGAAGCCGCGTTCGACGCCATGCACAAGGGCACCGTCCTGCGTTCGGTGGTGGAACTCTAAATGACCGCACGCATCGATCGGGTCGTCACGTCGGGCACCTTCTCCCTCGACGGCGGAACCTGGGACGTCGACAACAACATCTGGCTCATCGGCGACGACGCCGAGGTCGTCGTGATCGACGCCGCGCACCAGGCGGCACCGATCCTCGACGCCGTCGCCGGTCGTACCGTCAAGGCGATCGTGCTGACGCACGGGCACAACGATCACGTGACCGTCGCACCTGAGCTCGCCGAAGCGACCGGCGCCCCGGTGCTACTGCATCCGGGCGACGAAATGCTGTGGCAGCAAACCCATCCCGACGTCGCGCACGGCGAACTGTCCGACGGTCAGCGCATCACCGTCGGCGGCGTCGAACTGGAGATCATCAATACGCCGGGGCACTCGCCCGGGTCGTGTGTGGTGTACGCGCCGGCACTGCGGACGCTGTTCTCCGGGGACACGCTGTTCAACGGTGGCCCCGGTGCCACCGGCCGCTCGTTCTCCAGTTTCGACCTGATCATCGACTCGATTCGCGAACGTCTGCTCGGCCTTCCGCCGGAGACCGTCGTGAACACCGGCCACGGTGATTCGACAACGATCGGTGCCGAGGCGCCGCACCTGGAGGAGTGGATCAAACGCGGGAGCTGACCGTCGCGGTTGGGGTGTCCGGGCGGGTCAGCGTCTGCAAAACCGTGCGCCCCTCGCCGGAGTCGTCGACCAGCCGTGCCGTGCGGTGGGAGATCTTCCAGCGGCCGTCGACGCGTGCGAGTTCCCAGCGGTTCGCGGTGAGCCGCGCGACGACGAAGGTTCCCGCCGAACGTCGTAGCACCAGCATCGAATAGCTCACGACCGTCGCCTGATCACCATCGAGCCTGATCTGCGGCGCGGCCATGACGTGTCCGGCGCCGGAGGCGATGATCGATTGATGTTCTGCGCCGCTTACCATCGCGCCGATCTCGTCGTGGCCGCGCATGATCCCGGTGTCGACGTCGTAGACGGCGTCGGCGGTGAACAACTCCGCCGAGGCATCGGCCGAACCGGTGTCGACGGCGGGTCCGTAGCTGTAGACGAGTTGGGTGATGGCGAGCTGATCTTCAGCGACCTGGAGGCGTCGTTCCAGGGCGGCGAGGCGTTCCTCGATGGTCATGTGACGCTCTCCTCGGGTGGCGTGAACTCGATATCAAGCTGTGTGGCAAGGTTTTTCAGCGACTCAAGCTGTTCGATGTGGTGGTCGGCGCTCGACGATGCGATGGTCGCCGAGACGACGGTCGCTCCGGCGTCGCGCAGCCGATTCAGTTGGCGCAGTGCGGAATCGGCGGCGGCGATCGGGTCGAGTCGACCGGTGGTGAGCACGACGCCGAATCCGGCGGGCCGCTCGACGTCGGCGAGCATCGCCGCGATCTCCTCGGGCGACAGCGCGAATGGGCAGAAGGCGTCGCCCAATTCGACGGCCCGACGCAACGCCCGGCGCGTCCGGCCGCCGACCCAGACAGGAACCCGGCGTTGCGCAGCATGCGGTTCGACGACGATGTGGTCGTAGGAGTAGAACGGGCCGTCGTGGGTGGGGCGGCCGGTGGAGAAAGCGGAGCGGATCGCGGCGAGGGCGTCGTCGGCGCGCGCGCCTCGATCGGCGAATTGTGCACCCAGCACAGCGAATTCGGATTCGAGGCTGCCGACGCCGACGCCGAGGACGAGTCTCCCGCCGGATACCTGGTCGAGCGTGCCGTATCGCTTCGCGACCTCGAGCGGGTGGTGGTAGCCCAGTACCAGAACGTTGGTGGCGAGGCGGATCTGCGACGTCGTCGCGGCGAGAAAACCGAAGGTGGCCAACGGATCCCAGTAGGTGCCGCCACGCTCGGCGGCGACGTCGGCGGGGATGGCGACGTGTTCGCTGCACGTCACGTGGTGGTAGCCGAGGGCATCGGCGGCCGCGGCGATCGACGATATCTCGCCGATTCCGGCAGCGGCCTCCCACGCATTCGATGACGCCGGGTGCGCGGTGACGACGGGCAGCGCGACGCCGAGACGCACGTCAGCGGCCCATCATCGCGGCGATGGCATCGGATGCCTTGCGTACCAAGATATTTCGTGGAAATCGCGAGCGTTTCTGTGCTGCTTCGTAATTGCCGCCGGCCACCCACACGGGACCGTCGGCGAGGTGAGCGAGCCCTTCGGCCGCGACGTCGGCAGGTTCGGCCACGTTGAGGCCGGGCAGGTCGAAGCGAAGACCCGCGCGTTCCATCGCGGGGGTGCGGGTCACGCCGAGGACCAACTCCAGAACGTCGACGCCGTGCGGCTGCAGTTCGGCCCAGAGTCCTTCGGCGAATACACGACTGAAGGCTTTGGCGCCCGCGTACACCGACTCGTGTGCGGTGCCGAGGTAGCCGGCGAGCGAGCCGACCAGAATGATGCCGCCGCGACCGCGCTGGGCCATCGGTCCGCCGAAATGGTGGACGAGTTCGAGTTGTCGCGAAATGTTCAAGGTGACCATCTGGCTGAGCCGGTCGAGATCGCCCGAGACGAAGTCGTGTCCGTAGGTGTTCGCGCCCGCGTTGAGGATGAGCAGCCCCACCGCGATGTCGGAGGTGGCGTCGGCGATCTGTGCGGTGGCGTCGTCGGCGAGCAGATCGACGGCGATGGTGCGTACCTCGACACCGAGTGCGCGGATCCCGGTGGCGGTGTCCGCCAGCGTCGACGCCGTGCGCGCGACCAGCACGACGTTGAGTCCGTCGTGGGCGAGTTGCTCGGCGAATGCGGCACCGACGCCCTCCGAGCCGCCGACGACGAGGGCCCACGGACCATGTTGTTGCGAACTCGGCACGACGCCACCTCCAGCAAACCAAGCAAGTACTTGTTTGGTTTACCACAGGTGGCGTCGTGCACCGTAGTGGTGCGTCCGCTCAGTGGGTCGTCGCGAGCATGTTGGCGGCGGTGCGCCGGGCCAGCGCCATCGTCGAGATCATCGGATTGACGCCGGAGCAGGTCGGCATGCCGCTGGCATCGGCGATCCACACGCCCCGAGTGTCGTGCAGTTGCCCTTCGGTGTCGGCGACCGCGGTGGTGGGGTCGGCGCCGAGCTTCGCGCTCGACATCTGATGTGCGCTGAAGACCGGAATCCCGCCGGGGCCGATGGGGATCTCGCTGACGGCGGCGATGAACGTCTCGAGATCCTCGCCCCGCGTCCACGGAGCGAACGGCTGGCCCGCCGCGAAGATCTGCTGCGCGCCGGCGGCTTCCTGCATCCGGATGGCGGTCTCGATGCCCTCGCGGAAGTTGCGCCGATCGAGTTCGTCGGAGAACGGGTAGTGGTGCACCGCATTGCCCGCGTCGTCGAGGGTCACCGTCCCGGCACCGCGGTCTTTGACGAGGATCACCCAGTCGGCTCGGCGGCTGTAGGTTTTCGCCAGCTCTTTGTGGCCGGCGCCCGACAGCCACGGGACGACGGTGGTGAACAGCCCGGGCAGATGCTGGACGCATTCGATCAGATAGCCGTGGCCGTCGTGCTTCTCGGCGAATTCGTTCATCACACCCGCCATCGCCGGACCGTGCCACGGATCCTGCGGTTCGTCGTACACGCCGCTGACCAGCGTCGCCGGATGCAGATGGAGGCCGGTGCCCACCGCGGGCCCGCCGATACCCGAACGCAACAGGACTGCCGGGGTCTCCAAGCTGCCCGCCGCGACGACCACGTCGGCGGCTTCGACGACGACCCGGTGGGTCTGCCCGTCGGCAGCGGTATACGTCGCGCTGACCCCCACGGCGCGGCCGTCGACGACGTCGATCTTGTCGGCGCGGGTCTGCGGGATCAGTCGGGCACCGGCATCCGACGCGTCCTGCAGATAGGTCCGCAGGGTGCCTTGCTTCGCGCCGGTCTGATCACCCATGCCGCTGTAGCCGATGACCGCCGGGTCGAACCGATCGGGATCGATGTTCAGGTCGGCCACCACGTAGGAGTAGCCGAGCGCGTCTGCGCCGTCGGAGAGCCGGTGGTGCGGCTCGTTCTGCAGCGCGACGCCGCTGTTGCACTTCACCCGTTCGAAGACCGCCGCGAGATGCTCGTCGAATTCCGGTCCGGTGACGTCGCTCAGTTTGTACTCGTCGGCCCAGACCGCTCGTACGGCGTCGGGCGTCTTCAGGGAGTTCGACCAGTTCACCGTGCTGCCGCCGCCGACGGTTCCGCCTGCCGCGAGCGACACCATGCCGTCGGCGGTGGGGAAGAAGCCGCCGCGCAGAAACAGGTTCTGGTAGGCGACGAGTTCAGACTGCACGAAGTCGGACTCGTTGCGGTATCCGCCGGATTCCAGCACGATGACACTGCGACCCGCCTGTGCCAGCATCCCGGCTGCCACGCCGCCGCCGCTGCCTGAGCCGATCACCACGACGTCGGCGGTGAGGGTGACGTCCTCGGTCGGAGTGATCACCGTCAGGGTCTTTGGGGTGGCCGGTGGCTGCCGCGTGATGCCGGGATAGCCCATTCCGGTCCACAGTGGGTTTCGCCCCTCGGCGTCGAACAGGCCGTAGGAGAACAACACCGACAACTGGTAGAGCGCCGCAACGGCGCCCCGGGTCTCCGGTGAGATGCCGGCGAGATTGCCGACGATGACCTCGCGCACGCTCTGCGGTTGATTCTTGAGGCCGACGACGGCGGCCGTGTCGAGGAGCTGGGCCAAGCCGGCGAATTGTTCCGGGGGCAGATGACTGGCGAGATAATGCGCGACGGCGGCGTCGGCACCCAGGTCGCTGCCCTTGGTGGCGTAGAAGCGGTCGGGGTCGTCGTCGCGATCGACCGAGGCGACGAAGGTATCGACGACGGCGGTCAGCGTCGCCTGCTGCAGGGCGGTGAAAGTGTTGGTCATGGCTGAAGTCCTTAGCGAAGTGAGCGATCCAGATGGGAGGGAGTGGGGGCGGCGGAGCGTCGGTCAGGGCAGTTGCATCGACTTGGTCTCCAGGAACTCTTCGAGGCCCCACTTGCCGAATTCGCGGCCGTTGCCGGACTGGCCGTAACCGCCGAACGGAGCGTTAATGTTGAAGGCGCCCTCATTGATCTGCACCTGGCCGGCCCGGATCCGGCGGGCGAACGTCACCGCCCGGTCCTGGTCGGCGGAGAACACGGCGGCGTTGAGGCCGTAGATCGAATCGTTGGCCAGTCGGACCGCCTCGGCCTCGTCGTCGTATGCCTGGATGACCAGCACCGGACCGAAGATCTCCTCCCGCACGATGGTCATGTCCGGTGTGACGTCGGAGAACACCGTCGGCTGCACGTAGTACCCGCGATCGAGCCCGGCGGGTGCCGACGGTCCGCCGACGACGACGCGGGCGCCCTCGTCGATGCCCGTGCGGATGTACCCGACGACGCGGTCGCGTTGTAGTTCTGACACGAGTGGTCCGAGAACGGTCGCCGGATCGAAGGGGTCGCCGACCGCGATGGCCTCGACACCGGATTTGGCGATCGCCTCGACCTCGGCGAGCCTGGCCCGCGGGACGATCATCCGAGTCAGGGCGATGCAGGTCTGCCCGGAGTTCAGGAAACAGCCGTTGAGCGCGGCCCCGACCGCGGCGACGAGGTCGGCGTCGTCGAGCACGACCATGGGGGACTTGCCGCCGAGTTCGAGAGCGACCCGCTTGATGCTCTGCGCGGCGACCGCGCCGATTCGCCGCCCCGCGACGGTCGAGCCGGTCAACGACACCATGTCGACGTCGGGATGAGCGACGAGTGGCTCGCCGACGTCGGTGCCGGTACCGGTGACCACGTTGAACACACCCGGCGGAAGCCCGATGGAGTCGAAGACGTCGGCGAGCACGAAGGCGTTGAGGGGTGCGACCTCGCTCGGTTTGAGGACGACGGTGCAGCCCGCTGCCAGCGCGGGCGCGACCTTCGCGACGATCTGATGCAGCGGGTAGTTCCACGGGGTGATCGCGACGACGACGCCGATCGGCTCGCGCACGACCAGCGAGTTGTACACCTGTTCCTCGAACGGAAAGTCGAGTGCGACCTGCGCGATCGACACGAATGACTGCAGCGGCAACCCCGTCTGCACGACGTTGCTGTAGGCGAACGGCATCCCGACCTCCTGACTGATCAGTGTCGCGACCTCGGTCTGCCGGGTGCGCAACGCCTGCGCGGCGCGGGTGAGGTACGCGGCGCGTTCGGTCACCGGGGTCGCGGCCCAGGCGTCGAATGCGGCCCGCGCCGCGGCGACCGCTGCCTTCGCGTCGTCGGCGTCGCCGGCCGCGACGCTCCCGATGACTTCTTCGGTGGCGGAATTGACGACGTCGAGCCGTCCGGTGCCGTGTGACGACTGCCATGCGCCGTCGATGTAGTGCGAGCGGTGCTCGATCATGGGAACCCCCTGGTGGAGAATCGGGTGTGAACTGGGCCGCATTCAGAATCGGCTGTGAGGCCGTGCACGGTCTTGATGGTCGCCGACAACAAATTCCGGAACCGTTGTCGACGGCGACAAACGCAACGACGAGGGTGGTGAGGATGGATTCGGTGACGACGCCGCAGGAATGGTTGCATCGGTTCGCGCAGGAGTCCGAGGACGGCGCGCAGCTCGATCGCCTCGTCGACATGGTCAACAGGCGGATCATCAGCACGCTGCCCGACCTCGATTCCGACGCGACGTTCCTCGCCGAACTCCACGCGAGCACCCGCGCGCACTGGCGTGGGTTCGCGGCGAAGGTGGCTCGCGACGATTTCGAGGTGCAGCTGGGTTCGGAGGCGTTCGACCTGGCCCGCACACTCGCGCGGCGGGGTGCCGAGCTGCCTGTCCTGCTCTCGATATACCGGGTGGGTCAACGCGCGGTGTGGACGTACATCACCGGCATTCTCACCGACGACGTCGTCGACGCCGAGCTGCGATCGACGATCCTGATGCAGTTCTGGGGACGTATGCAGGACTGGCTCGACACCGCCGTCGAAGAAATGATCATGGCCTACACGGCCGAACGTGAAGAATGGCAGCGCGGATCACTCGCGCGGCGATCCGAGGTGGTGCAGGCCATCCTCGGCGGGCAGACGGTCGACGTCGGGGCGGCGAGCGCGGCACTGACCTATCCTCTCGACCAATGGCACGTCGCGTTCGTCGTGGGCGTCGCCGACGACGCGCCCGACGCCGACGTGCAGCATCTCCTCGACACGACGGCTCGCGCGGTCGCCGGCGACGTCGGTTCGCATAATCTGCTCGCGGTGAGCAGCGGGTCGAGGGCGATGTGGTGCTGGGTGGCGACGGCCGCACCGGCCGACGGACGGCTGTGCTGCACCGAACCGTTGGCCTCGGTCGCGAGCGGTACGTCGTCGCGTGGGATTGACGGGTTCCGCGACAGCCATCTCGAGGCGCTCGCCGCGCAGAGCGTGTCCCGCGGCCGTCCGTATACCGCGTACGCCGACGTCGAATTGACTTGTCTGGCATATGGATTGACCGGCCGGGAGGGAGCGCGGCGGATGGCGCGCCGGGAACTGGGGCAACTGGCCGCAGCCGACGACACCACCGCCCGCCTGCGCGACACGCTGCGCGTCTACCTGTCGTCGGCCGGCAACGCACACGTCGCGGGCGAGCGATTGACGGTCCATCCCAACACGATCCGCTATCGAATCCGCCAGGCCGAGGAACTGCTGGGCCACGGCGTCGACGAGCGTCGCGTCTATGTCGAGCTGGCGTTGCACATCGTCGACGCGTGGTAGGCAGGTGTCGAGGAGAGACTGGATTGCCCACGGCCGCACGACGATTGATCTGCGGTTCCCGCAGGTTCGGCCGTCCGCGGCGTTGTAATCTCAGTCAGTGACAGACATCGCCAGCACACCTGAGTCCGCGCCGCCGGTTCCACGTCGTCGTATCGTCATCGCGTCGATGGTCGGCACCAGCATCGAATTCTTCGACTTCTACATCTATGCGACGGCGGCGGTCCTCGTCTTCCCGACGCTGTTCTTCCCCAAGGGCGACGACACGGCCGCACTCCTGTCGTCGTTCGCCACCTTCGGTCTGGCGTTCGTCGCCCGACCGATCGGCTCGATGCTGTTCGGCCACTTCGGCGACCGGGTCGGGCGAAAGGCGACGCTGGTCGGCTCACTGCTGACGATGGGTATCGCCACCTTCGTCATCGGGCTGCTGCCGACGTTCACCAGCGTCAGCTACCTGGCCCCCACTCTGCTCGCGCTGATGCGTTTCTGCCAGGGATTGGGACTGGGCGGCGAATGGTCGGGCGCGGCATTGTTGGCCACCGAGACCGCGGAGAAGGGTAAACGCGGGTGGGCCGCGATGTGGCCGCAGCTCGGTGCGCCCATCGGATTCTTCTTCGCCAACGGCATGTTCCTGCTGTTGATGAAGTGGCTCGACTTCGACGCCAAGACCGCGGCGAGCAATCACGCCTTCCTCACCTGGGGCTGGCGGGTGCCGTTCCTGGCGAGCTCGATCATCGTCGTCGTCGGACTCTACGTGCGGCTGAAGCTCACCGAGACGCCGGTGTTCACGCAGGCCGTCGCCGAGGGCAAGAAGGTGCGCACCCCGTTGGCCGAAGTGGTCAAGACGTCGTGGCGCCAACTCATCATCGGCACCTTCGTGATGCTCGCGACCTACACGCTGTTCTACGTGGTGACTACCTGGACCACGTCCTACGGCACCGGCAAGGTGGTCGACGCCTCCGGAGTGAAACTTTCCATCTCGTACACCGATTTCCTTGGGATGCAGCTCATCTCGGTGCTGTTCTTCGCGGCTTTCGTGCCGGTCTCGGGCTGGCTGGCCGACCGCTTCGGCCGACGTCCGGTGTTGCTGATCATCACCGCGGGCATCATCGTCTTCGGTGTGTCCTTCGGCTGGTTCCTCGACCCGTCGAGCGTCACCGACTCGGTGATGCTGACCTTCTTGATCGTCGGAATGACGTTGATGGGCTTGACCTTTGGGCCGATGAGCGCGGTGCTGCCCGAGCTGTTCCCGACGAATGTCCGCTATACCGGGTCGGGTATCGCCTACAACTTCGCGTCGATCATCGGCGCCGCCGTGGCGCCGTTCATCGCAACGTGGCTGGTGCACAGTTACGGCGTAGCGTGGGTCGGTGTGTACCTCGCGATCGCGGGTGCGCTGACGTTCATCGCGATCCTCGCCGTGCGGGAGACTCGCGATGTGGAGTTGAGCGAGGTGTAGCGCATTGGCGACGTCGGGTTGGGTGTCGACGGTCATTCCGCCGGCCCTGCGCGGATATCAGCGAAATTGGTTGCGGGCGGACATCGTTGCCGGTGTCACGCTGGCGGCGGTGGCGATTCCGGAATGCATGGGCTACAGCTCCATCGCGCAGGTTCCGGTGAGCGCGGGGCTCTATACGATCATCATTCCCGCCGTGATCTTCGCGCTGTTGGGGGCGTCGCGACTCCTCGTCGTCGGTGCCGACTCGGCAACAGCGGCGCTGATGGCGTCCGGCGTCACCGGACTGGCGATCGCCGGGCTCAGTTCCGGTACGCAACGGTGGCTCGACTGGTGCGCGCTGATCGCGATAGTCACCGGCGTGCTGCTCTTGATCGCCTGGGTGTTGCGGTTGGGCTTTCTCGGGGATTTTCTGTCGACGTCGGTGTTGACGGGATTCCTTACCGGCGTGGGTGTTTCGGTGTTCATCGGGCAGCTGGCGGCAATCCTCGGGCTGCCCGGCGAGCACGGCAACGCCGCGGAGAAGATCGTCTCGGTGGTGCGGCATCTCGGCGACGTCAACTTCTTGGCGGTGGCGTTTGCGGCCATCACGCTCGGGGCGATCCTCGCCGGAGACCGATTCGCGCGCCATGTGCCGTTCGCGGTCCTCATCGTCGTCGGGTCGATAGTCGTTGTGCGACTGGCGCATTGGTCTGATCGGCTCCCCGTCGTCGGGTCGGTGAGCGGAGGCCTGCCGAAGTTCGGCTGGCCCGGCGGCCTCGCCTGGCACGACGTCGTGACCGTGCTGCCCATCGCAGCCGGCTGCGCGCTGGTCGTCATCGCCCAAAGTGCCGCGACCGCACGCAGTTTCGCGCAGCGACACGGACAGGAACCCGACGTCAACCGGGATCTGCTGGGCCTGGCCGGAGCCAACGTCGCGGCCGGGCTCACCGGCACGTTCGTCGTCAACGGCAGCCCCACCAAGACGGAACTTCTCGATGAGCAACATGGTCGATCCCAGGTCGCGAACATCACGATGGCTGTCGTGGCCTTGGCGGTCGTGTTGTTCCTGACCGACCAGCTCACCTATCTGCCGCATGCCGTCCTCGGCGCGATCGTCTCACTGATCGCGGTGCGGCTCATCCACTTTCACGACCTTCGCCGCATCTGGGAGGTCCGTAGGATCGAGTTCGCGATCGCCCTCGTCACGGCCGCGGTCGTCGTGTTCATGTCTGTGCGCGACGGCATCATCATCGCCATGGTGCTGTCGTTGATCGAGATCATCCGGCGGCAATACTCGCCGAATCGGTTCGTGATCGGCGTACGGGAGAACGGTGCACCCACGTTCATCTCCGCGCAGCCCGGCACCCAGTCGGCGCCCGGTCTCATCGTCTTCCGCTACGACGCAGAGTTGTTCTACGCCAATGCTTCTCGGTTCGCCGACGACGTGATGTCGCTGATCGAGGCGGCCCCCGATCCGGTCCGGTGGCTCATCCTCGACTGTTCGGCCATCGCCGACGTCGACTACTCGGCGTCGAAGGTGCTCAACGATCTCATCGACTATGTGCATTCCCACCACGCGCATTTCGTGCTGGCCGGCGTCGACCCCGAACTGCGCGACGCCTTGCTCACCAACGGCGTGCTCGGCGACGTCGATCCCGACCACGTCTACGCCGACATCCCGGCCGCAGTCGCCGGCTTCCGGGCCTGGGAGTCCGCCGGCGGACAGGATTCGCCGGTGGTCGATGAGCCACGACATCCCAAGCAGCACAAGAGGAAACATCGCGGCAAGCGGCACGACGACGATGCATCGACGACCGGGGCGAGCGCGTGAGACTGAGTCGCGTGGTCGAGGCGTCGAGTGCGGTCGCGGCGACGTCGTCGCGTCGGGCCAAGCGGGACGGGATCGCCGAGGTGATAGCCGCCGCCGACGTCGACGAGATCCCCGTCGTCGTCGCGTGGCTGGCGGGTGATCTGCCGCAGGGGCGGATCGGCGTCGGCTGGCGCGGGCTGGTCGCAGCACGAGACATTGCGGCGGTGGAGGATTCGACGCTGACGATCGGCGACGTCGACGCCGCGTTCACCGCGATCGCGGGATTGTCGGGGTCGGGATCGTCGGGTCGGCGAAGCGAGGCGGTCGAGGCGCTGTTCGGCGCGGCATCGCCTGCCGAGCAGAAGTTCCTGGGACGGTTGATCTCCGGCGAACTGCGCCAGGGAGCGCTCGCCGGAGTGATGGCCGACGCGATCGCGGTGGCGTCGAAACTCGAACTCGACGTGGTGCGGCGGGCGGTGATGCTCACCGGATCATTGCCGCAGACCGCCGTGCTCGCACGTACCGGGGGAGCAGAGGCGTTGGGCGCGTTGACGATCGAAGTCGGCCGACCGCTGTCGCCGATGCTCGCCACACCGGCGGAGTCGATGGCCGACGCGTATGCGGCGCTGGGGCCCGACGTCGTCGTCGATCACAAATTCGACGGCGCGCGGATTCAGGTGCACCGTCGGGACGACGAGGTGCGGATCTTCACGCGAACCCTCAACGACGTGACCGATCGATTGCCTGACATCGTCGAGGTGGTACGCGGATTCGATTGCAATACAGTAATTCTCGACGGCGAAACGTTGGTGCTCGACGACGCCGGGCGGCCGCGGCCGTTTCAGGAGACGATGAGTCGATTCGGATCGTCGGGAGCGGCGTCGGCCGCAGATGTGTTGCGCCCCTACTTCTTCGACTGTTTGCACGTCGACGGCGTCGACCTGATCGACGATCCGCTGGCGCGGCGGCTCGCGGCGTTGGGGCGGGTGGCGCCGGATCATCGGATTCCCAGTGCGCGGCCCGTCGACGCCGCCGATGCCGAGCGGATCAACGCCGATGCACTCGCCGCCGGGCACGAGGGCGTGATGGTCAAGGCGCTCGACAGCGTGTACGCGGCGGGACGCCGGGGCAAGACGTGGCAGAAGGTCAAGCCGACGCACACCGTCGACCTGATAGTCCTCGGTGCGGAATGGGGTTCGGGGCGACGTCGGGGGTGGCTGTCGAATCTGCATCTGGGCGCACGTGATCCGCAGGGCGGCCTGCCGATCATGGTCGGGAAGACGTTCAAAGGCCTGACTGACGAGCTATTGCGTTGGCAGACAGCGGAATTCCCGAAACACGAGTCGTCGAGGGACGAGTGGGCGGTGTATCTGCGGCCGGTACTCGTCGTCGAGATCGAGTTGGACGGAGTGCAGGGGAGTTCGCGATATCCGGGCGGTGTGGCTCTGCGTTTCGCGCGGGTGGTCAGGTACCGACCGGATAAGGACGCCGGAGATGCCGACACCATCGAGACGGTGCGGGGGCTGCGGAAGTAGGCTTTCGCAGAATTCTGTCGCGGTGAACCTACGACATTTGGTCGGTCGACACGATCTCCGCGCCGAGCGGCATCAAAGACACCGGGATCATCTTGAAGCTGGCAATGCCCAGCGGAATGCCGATGATGGTGATGCACATGGCGATTCCGGTGCAGATGTGCCCGATGGCCAGCCAGAGTCCGGCGAGAAGAATCCAGACGACGTTACCGATCGCCGACGCCGTGCCCGCGGTCGGCTTGCGTACGACGGTGCGGCCGAACGGCCACAGCGCGTAGTTGGCCATCCGGAAGGACGCGATCCCGAACGGGATGGTGATGATCAGGATGCAGCAGATGATTCCGGCGACCAGATACCCGATTGCCATCCAGAATCCGCACAGCACAAGCCAAATGACGTTGAGGATGAACTTCATTCCTCCAGTATGCGCGGCGCGGTCGGGTCGGCGTCAGCGGCGCATCTGCGTGGTGGGCTTGAACGAGTGCTCGTTGTCGCGGGTCTGCCAGTCGAGCCATGCTCGCCACGCCTCGGTGCGACGACGCTGCCACGCGGCGTCGACGCTGGGAAACACCCGTCGAGCTAGCTCGACGCCGACGATGATCGGCAGGCGAGCCAGCAGGTACCCGGTACCCAGCCATCCGCCGGGCAGGCCGTCGAATCTCTTGCGGTTCCACGGCAGGATGTACAGGCGCGAGAAACCGGCCTGCAACTGGAGGTGGAAGTGGCCGCGGATCTTGTCGCGCAACGACCAATCCGGCTGTGGCTCAAAGGACGGCACGAACGAGGCGGCGAGTTCGGACCCGACGTCGCCGGAGTCGAGCGAGCGCGTGGCGTCGAAGTGGAAGAGCATCCGCACACCGTCGGCGACGGTCGCCGGGCACAGTTGCGGGTCCACGCCGAGCAGGTAGCCGAGGTAGCGGTTGAACTCCAGCACCGCGCGCAGCTCGGCGGGGCTCGACAGATGGCCGATCCCGAACAGCGCGAGTCCCGGCGCCACGCTGCCGCCGAGCAGCGTGAGCATCTGCGCCGACTGACTGATCGGCTTGCCCCACTTGGCTTCATCCCATTCCGGGTGGTTGGCGACGCCGCGTCGAACCGACACATGCATCACCCGGACCTTGATCGACAGCAACTTGGCCATCGATCCGACGGTCGTCACCGCGTAGGGCTGTGCGCATTCGATCCACCAGCGGCTCGTCTCCAGATAGCGGTTCAGCGCGCTGGCCCCGGCGTACCCACCGGACAGCGACAACGGAACCGCCAGCCACGCCTCGGTGTAGGTGTCGATGGTGCCCGCGTTGCCCATCGCACCCATGTCGTAGGCCCAGCGTCGCCAGACGGCTGCGCCGCGCTCGATCTCTTCGACGTCGGCCCACTCCGGAACCGCCTCGAGCTCGTCGAACAACGCACGCATCGACGCCGGGGCGTCGGGCATCGAATCGATGCCGTCCCGCGCCGCCTGCTCCAACATCTGTTTGCCGCGTTCGAAGCCGATGTCGCCGTAATAGACCTCGTCGACGAAGCGTTCGGCGAGCGGATCGGTCAGCCAGAGCCGGTCGAAGTAGTCGGCGGCGAGGTCGTCGCGGGGCGCGAGGTCGAAGCCGGCGGCGCGCAGCACGGCCTCGCGCACCCGACCGTGGGCGGTGCCCGGATAGCCGGGCCGCCAGGTGAAGGCCGTGGGGCGGGGACGCGTGACGATGCGGTCGCCAGTCTGGTCGGCCGTTAGTTCAACTGCGTCGGTCATCGTCGCCTCCTGAGACGAATGGGGTGAGACGGATATTCGAATGCGTCTCAATTCGCAGGTAGGCTACCACGAGATAGTCAGGATTCGACGCGGGGTCCGGTGCCGGGGCGCTGGGGCACCTGGAAGTAGCAGCGTGGTTTGACGCCGGCGAACCCGGCGAAGAACACCCACGGAACCGTCTTCGTCAGGTCGTTGAGTTGCCGCACGCCGTCGTTGTAGAACTGCCGGGCGAAGGCGAGCGATTCGGTGGCGTCGGACAGTTCGGCGCGGATTCGGCGCAGATCCGACGAGTCGGCGAGGTCGGGGATGTTCTCGGTGGCCGCCAGCGTCTTCGTCAGACCTCGAAGCGTGCAGTCGTCGGCGGCGGCTTTGTGCTCGACGCTGTCGGTGTCGACGGCATAGGCCGCGGCCTTGCGCGCGTGGAGCAGCGCGGGATCGTCATGCGCGCCGAAGGTGTCCATCAGGGCGGCGATCTCGTCGACGAGGGCGGCGCGTCGATGCAACGCTGCGTCGATCTCGCGCAGGGCCGTCGACGTCGCGCGATCGGCGCGTCGCAGCCTACGGAAGGCGACGATCCCGAGGATCGTGAGTGCGGCGATGAGCACGCCGACTACCACCAGTGTCGCGGTCGATTCATTCATGATCGTCGCCTTCCGTGTGCGGTAATTGCCGAAGTTACTCGGTTATGCGCGATCGTAGGGGCACCTGCGGCGATGGATTCGCAGTCTGCCGACCTCGCCGACCGTAGTTACCCAGGTCACAGCGCACTCGCTACACTGGAATTCGGGCCGTCGGCACTTGAGAATGATGCGGCCCGCGGGAACCGGAGGCGGTATGGGCGACGCGGCATCTGCAGTCCGCGCTGCCTACGAGAAATTGCGGTCCGGTGGCACACCCAATGATCCCGGCGTCCGCACCATCGTTCGTGAATCCTGGAGCCGATCGGTCCTGCGCGGCGTCGACCCGGCCCGGCAGCATCCCGGCGGAGCCACGATGTCGGCCGCCGAATTCCAGGCGTACCGGCAGGCGCATCCGATGTCGGCGGCGCGCACGCTCGTTCGATCGCTGATGCTCGACGACATCGCCGACACCGGTGTCGTGGTCGCGCTGACCGACGAACACGGCCGTCTGCTGTGGGTCGAGGGTGACCGGTCCGCGCGCGACGAGGCCGCCCGGATCGACTTCGTCGAGGGAGCTATCTGGAGCGAGGACGCCGTCGGCACCAATGCGCCCGGGGTCGCACTCGCCGTCGACCGCGGAGTGCAGATCGTCGGAGCCGAGCACTTCACCGAATCGGTTCAGGAATTCAACTGCGCGGCGGCGCCCGTGCACGATCCGATCACCGGGCATGTCATCGGCGTCGTCGACGTCACCGGCGGCCGCGCGGCCGCGGCGCCCTTCGCGCTGGCCGCGGTGCGGTCCGTCGTCGCGGCGGTGGAACGTGAATTACGTTCTCCCAGTGTCGATCTCGCTGATCCGAGAGTGTTTGCCCGGGCGACGGCCGAACTGCGCGTCCTCGGCGGGGATCCGTACACGTGGATTCCCGCGGACGGCTCGGTCAGTCAACTGTCGCGGCGGCATGCCGAGATCCTGACATTGCTGCAGGCGCATCCGGAGGGAATGAACACCGAGCAATTGGCGATGGCTCTGGCCGAGGACGGCGTCGATGCGGTGACCGTACGCGCGGAGATCTCTCGACTACGGCGCGACCTCGGCGCCGACATCATCGCGTCGCGCCCGTACCGGCTGGGCGTCGACGTCGAGTCCGATTGGCACAAGGTGCAGGTTCAGGTCCGGGCCGGGCTGCCGCTGTCGTCGGCGATAGACGCGCTCGGCAGGGGCGGACTGCTGGCCGATTCCATCGCACCGGGCATCGTCGATCTGTTCGAGGAACTCCGTGAGGACATTCGGTCGCGGGCCATATCGAGTCGGGACGTCGCGGCGTTGACCCGCTGGACCGAATCGGTGCACGGCCGGGAAGACCTCGAAGCGTGGCAGGCGCTCGCTCGCCGCCTGGGCGCCGACCACCCCGACCGCGCGTTGGTCACCGGTCGGATCCGCGTGCTGGATCGGCGTCTGAGCAGGTAATACGGGACGTCGGCACCCGTGCAACCACGCGTGCAACCTCGTTGCAACGTTGCCGACCCTAGGGTGTGAATCAGTTCACATTCAGTTCCGCCTTGAGAAGGAGCGCACACATGACTGTTTATGCAAAGCCGGGCACGCCGGGTTCGGTGATGAGCTACGAGTCCCGTTACGACAACTGGATCGGTGGTGCATGGGTACCGCCGGTCAAGGGACAGTATTTCGAGAATCCGTCGCCGGTCGACGGTCAGACCTTCTGCGAGGTCGCGCGCTCCACCGCTGAGGACATCGATCTGGCCCTCGACGCTGCGCACGCCGCCGCACCCGCATGGGGCAAGACCTCGGTCGCCGAGCGTTCGCTGGTGCTGCTGCGCATCGCCGATCGCATCGAGGAGAACCTCGAGAAGGTCGCCGTGGCCGAATGTTGGGAGAACGGCAAGGCGGTCCGCGAGACGCTCGCCGCCGACATTCCGCTGGCCATCGACCACTTCCGCTACTTCGCCGGCGCTCTGCGCGCCCAGGAGGGCGGCATCTCCGAGGTCGACGAAGACACCGTCGCCTACCACTTCCACGAGCCGCTCGGCGTCGTCGGCCAGATCATCCCGTGGAACTTCCCGATTCTGATGGCGGTCTGGAAGCTTGCTCCCGCGCTGGCCGCGGGCAACGCGGTGGTCCTCAAGCCGGCCGAGCAGACCCCGGCGTCGATCCTCTACGTCATGTCGCTCATCGCGGACCTTCTCCCGCCGGGCGTCGTGAACATCGTCAACGGCTTCGGTGTGGAAGCGGGCAAGCCGCTCGCGTCGAGCAACCGCATCCGCAAGATCGCCTTCACCGGTGAGACCACCACCGGCCGCCTGATCAGCCAGTACGCGTCGGAGAACCTGATCCCGGTCACCCTGGAACTCGGTGGCAAGAGCCCCAACATCTTCTTCGACGACGTCGCGTCGAAAGACGACGGCTTCCTCGATCGCGCCCTCGAAGGCTTCACGATGTTCGCGCTCAACCAGGGCGAGGTCTGCACCTGCCCGAGCCGCGCGCTCATCCAGAAGGGCATCTACGACGACTTCCTCGGCCGTGCCATCGAGCGCGTCAAGGCGATCAAGCAGGGCAACCCGCTCGACACCGACACCATGATGGGCGCCCAGGCGTCGAACGACCAGTGGGAGAAGATCAAGTCGTACCTGGAGATCGGCAAGCAGGAAGGTGCGAAGGTCCTCACCGGCGGCGAGCCGGCCGACCTCGGCGGTGACCTGTCCGGCGGCTACTACATCCAGCCGACCGTGTTCGCGGGCGACAACAAGATGCGCATCTTCCAGGAAGAGATCTTCGGACCGGTGCTTGCCGTCGCCAGCTTCAACGACTACGAAGAAGCAATGAGCATCGCCAACGACACGCTGTACGGCCTCGGCGCCGGCGTGTGGAGCCGCGACGGTGCGACCGCGTACCGTGCGGGCCGTGAGATCCAGGCCGGTCGGGTGTGGACCAACACCTACCACGACTACCCGGCCCACGCCGCATTCGGTGGCTACAAGCAGTCGGGCATCGGCCGCGAGAACCACCTGATGATGCTCGAGCACTACCAGCAGACCAAGAACCTGCTGGTCGGCTACGCCCAGAGCGCCAAGGGATTCTTCTAAAGAAGAGAGATAACGATGACAGCGCAAGACGTGACGGACACATCCACCGGTGCGGTTCCCGATCGCGTTGTCGCCAAAGACTCCGCCGTGCAGCTCCTGACCAAACTGTCGGAGTTGCACGGCGGGCTCATGATCCATCAATCCGGCGGTTGCTGCGATGGGTCGGCACCGATGTGCTACCCCGTCGGTGACTATCGCATCGGTCAACGCGACGTCCTGGTCGGTGAGATCGGCTTGCCCGATCCGCTTCCGGCAGTGCGGATTTGGATCAACGGCGATCAGTTCGATCTGTGGAAGCACACCCAGCTGATCCTCGACGTCGTGCCCGGGCGCGGTGCCGGATTCAGTCTCGAAGCGCCGGAGGGAGTGCGGTTCCTTTCCCGCTCAAGGACTTTCACCCCCGAGGAGAACGCGATCCTCGCGCAGAATCCGCCGATGGTGGGTGCTCAACTGGAGCAGTGAAGTCTGGCAGAAGGCCCGATGTGGTTGTCGTACAACCACATCGGGGTCTTTCGTCGGGTTCGGGAGCGGGCTACTTCTTGCCGCCGAGGATGCTCCCCAGAATGCTGCCGAGTGCGCCCCCGGCGTTGCCGCCGCCGCTGTTGGAGCCGCCCAGCAGACCGCCGAGGATGCTGCCGAGCGCGCCTCCGTTGCCGCCCAGCGCGCCGGACAGGATGTCACCCAGACCGCCGCCGCCGTTGTTCTGCTGGGGCTGCTCGGGCTGTGTCGATTGCTCGGTCGTGTCATTGTGCCCGCCGCCGACCCGTTTCAAGACGAACGCGATGACGATCGGCGCGAGGATCGGCAGCAACTGCTTGACCAGATCCTGGTTGACCGACGCGGCGGGCACCTGACCCGACAGTGCGTGCGCGACGTCGTCGGTCTTGTCCCCGAACAGCGACGCGACGATCCGGTCACCGTCCTCGTCGCCGACCGCCGCTTCCAGGTCAGCTGTGCCGTCCCCGGCCTCGGCGGTGTTCTGCAGTCCGTGCAGCAATGCGGGCACAGCCTGCTTGACCGCAGCGTCGGCTTCGGCGGGTTCGACGCCGAGTTGCGCGGCGATGTCGTCGAGGGGAATCTGCTTCAAGAGTTCATCGAGGTCGGACATTCTTCTCCTTGATTGGACGAGTCGGGCATCACACTACTGCCCGACTCGTCCGATCGGACATGTCAACGCGCTGGACGTCGGATAGCGGCGCGTCCATCGCCTTTACGAGTCGTGGGACAAGATTCTGGTCGACCGACCATGTGTGTCGGGAAACGGCCTATCACCGCGGTTATGTGCGGAACAATCGCTGTCATGCAATGGTCCGACATCTTTACGGCGACGATTCAATCCGTTCCCGAGATCATCACCGACATCGAACATCACTGGTGGGTGTACGCGACGATGCCGATTATCGCGGCACTCATCGGTTACGGCACCAAGATCGTGGCCATCAAGATGATGTTCCGGCCGCAGAAGTTCAAGGGCATCGGCCCGATCGGGTGGCAGGGCATCATCCCCAAACGGGCGCCGGAGATGGTCGAGGTGCTCTGCGACACCCTGACCGGCCGGCTGATCTCGTCCCAGGAGATCATCGAGCGCGTCGACGGCGCCGAACTCGCGGCGCTCATCGATCGACCGATGCGTGCCGAAGTGGCGCGGATCGTCCGCGACGTCGCCGAGGAGTACCAGCCGGCGGCGTGGAACATCCTGCCCAGCCCGGCGCGCGACCTCGTCGTGGAGAGGACGCAGCGCGCCGCACCCGATGCCGTTGTGTCCCTGGTGGATTCGCTGACCGAAAACATCGACGAGGTGTTCGATCTGCAGGCGATGGTGACCAAGGAGTTCCTTGCCGATCCAGACACCCTGGAGAAGATGTTCCTGGAGGTCGGCAGCCGCGAGTTCGCCTTCATCCGGCGCAGTGGCCTGTTCTTCGGTTTCCTCATCGGTCTGGTCCAGGTTTGCGTGTGGCTGATCTTCCGCAGCCCGATCATGATGCCGCTGTTCGGCCTGTTCACCGGTTGGTTCACCGACTGGGCCGCGCTGCGCCTGATCTTCAACCCGAAGGAGCCGAAGAAGTACTTCGGCGTGATCAAGTGGCACGGACTGTTCCTCAAGCACAAGATCCCGGTCTCGCAGGAATACGGCGTGCTGATCGCAACGCGCGTGCTTACCGCTGACCGGCTGGTCCGCGGATTGTTTGAAGGACCGCACCGCAAGAAGCTCGTCGACCTGTTCGCGGGGATCATCGAAGAGTCGCTGCGCGACGAGGTCGGCGACGTCGACAAGATGGTCGAATCCCAGGTCGGCGACTTGTCGGGACTCAAAGAGCTCGGCGTGGGCCCGGTCTCGGTGGGCAACCTGTTGGGGGCGGTCACGGGTGCGGCCAGTGTGCCGCTCAAGGGCGTCACCGGAGTCGGGCTCGATGTGCTGCAGATCCAGCCGATGTGCCAGGCCGCGGCCGAAGACCTCGTCGATGTGATGCCGAAGCTGATGGCCGGCCCGGCCGAGGAGTATCTCGATTCGGCGTTACGCATTAAGGAGACCATGGTCGAGAAGATGGTCGCCATGACTCCGGAGGAGTTCGAGGGCGTGCTGCGTCCGGCCTTCCAGGCCGACGAGAACACCCTGATCATGGTCGGTGCCATCCTGGGCTTCCTCGTCGGTGACCTGCAGGTGGTGCTGATGGAGAACCTGGTCCACTAACTCCATTGGTGTGAACTGCATCACAACGCGTTGCGTAAACTTACGCGTCTGCGTAATGTCTTAGTTACGCAAACGCGAACACCAACAAGGAGTGATCAGCATGGCAAGCAGCAAGAAGTCGACCAAGTCCACCGAAGGCAAGAAGGCCAAGAAGACCCAGGAAGCTCACATCACCAACTTCCTCTCGTCGGTCATCGACTCCACCAAGGATCTCGTCGACGACCTGCTCGAAACCGCGGGCGACGTCGAGAAGGACGTTCGTGAGCGCGCCGACGACGTCCGCGAGACGGTCACGCCGTCGAACATCGACATCGAGTCGCTGCGCAAGCAGGTCCGCAACCTGTCCGATCAGGTGGAGAAGCTCGCCAACCTGCGCGTTTCGACTAAGTGATCGACGCGCTTTCCCGCGCTGACGTCCGGCCGAGGTCCTAAGACCGCGTCCGGGCGTTTGTCGTGTTCGGCGACGATTAGGCTGGGACGATGACGCCGGCAACGGGCGTGGCAGGCGCGGATATGAGGACGGCAGATGTCTGACGACGAAGAATATTTGATCAAGCGGTACTCGAACCGCAAACTGTACGACTCGGTCCGGCGCAAGTTCACGACGCTCGACGAGGTGGCGGCGTTACTCGACGACGGGAAGAAAGTCGTTGTGCGCGACCATGACTCGGGTGTCGATCGTACCGACGAGGTGCTCGCGCAGGTGCTCCGGCGCAAAGCGCAGTCGACGCCGGGGTCGTCGAATTTCCTGGCCGATCTGTTGCGGGCGCCGGCTGACGTCGCCAAGACCGTCGTCGAGGGGACGGGTTTGGACAGCCGCATTTCAGATATCGGTTCGGAGAAGAAGGAGGAGGCGGTGACCGGAAAACGAACAAGCTCCGCCGACATCGCCGCGCTGGTGAACGCCGCACGAGCGTTGGCCGGCGGGGATACCGACAAGTCCAACGGTCTCAACGAAGCCAACGCCCAGATCGAGCGGCAGGAGGCCGAGATCCAGGAGCTGCGCGATCAGGTCGCGCAGCTGACCGAGGCGGTGACGCTGCTCCTCAAGCAGCAGACCGGGGAGTGATCATCGCCTTGGGCAGCCGGCCGAACCGGTGCCACGCGAGCCGTTGCGCCAGCAGCGTCGCGGTTCCCGCGATGAGTAGTCCGGCGACGTTCACCGCCAGTTGAACGAACGCCGACCAGGTCTCGGCCCAGGCGCCCACCGCGAGGGTCAGGCCGAGGGTGGCCACCGCGGGCACGGTCGTGACGGAGATGAACACGCCGACCAACGCCGCTGACTTCGACGAGGTCAGCGACAGCACGCCCGCACACCCGGCGAGCAGAGCGATCAGGAACGACCAGATGTCGGGGGCGACGATGAACTCGGTGAGCTCGCCGGTGGTCGCCTTGGTGAAGTCGATCCAGCCGAGTGCGTAGGCGATCGCCCACAGCATCCACGTCAGAGCGCAGGCCAGCAGGAATCCGCCCAGCAGAGTGCCGAACGCGCGAGGGATCAGCGATAGACGCCCACGCACCAGGGCGATGCAGACGGCACTGATCGGGGCGAACTCCGGTCCGACGACCATCGCTCCGACGATGAGGATGGGCTGATCGGTGTACCGCCCGACACTGGCGATCAGCGTCGCCAGCAACAGAAATCCGATGAACGACCACGACCAACGCGAACTGTCCCGGGCCTGGTCTTCGATCTGCTCCCAGACGAGGGCGTCGTCGGGATGGCCGGGTGCGTGGGCCTCGGCCGCGTGCGCGGCGTCGGAGATCGTCGTCAGCGGCTCGGTGAGGGTGATCGATCCCGACCGTTCGATGCCCAGCGCACGAAGCCCGGCGAGGACTGCATTGGCGTTCTCGCGCGCGACGTCGAACAGCAGCAGACCGTTGTCGGCTGTACCGGCCAATTGCACGACGTCGGCGACGGTGGGATCGTCGTCGACGAGTGCACGGGCGGCGTCGCAGAGGTGAGCGGGCGCAATGACCCGGATGTTCAGCACAGGCGAGATTCTGCCCGGTACCCGAGCGTGTACGCCAGCTGCGTGGGGGGCTGGCCGCTCGCGAAAACCCGTCGATATTTGTTCCGGCAAGGGCATTCTGCCCTTGGTGACCTGCTATTTTGCCGACTTTCCCACGCCGGCTCGCCGCGCGTACCACGACGCCTCCGTCACTCACCTGCGCTGAAATAGCGGTCTCTGGTCTCGGATAGCGCACGATGTTTCATACGTGCGGTTGCCCGGTGGGTCGTAACGTGTCTCGCGTGAGGGATCTGCCGGGCGGGCATCGCCGATGATGGAGCCGGAACCGAAGAGGGCACTTGCGCGTCCGACCGCGCGCGGGCGGGAGACGCTGGCGGCGATCGAGGCGGCGGCGCGAAAGGTCATCGAGGACAAGGGCTTCCTGCGACTGACGGTCAGTGATATCGCTGCCGAGTCGGGCCGGTCCTCGGCGTCGTTCTACAACTACTTCGACTCCAAGGAAGATCTCGTCAGGTACTGGGCGAAAGGATTCCAGGACGAGGTCCGTGAGCGGGTGGCTCCCGCGTACGAACACGGGCTCACGGCGCGTGATCGAATCGATCGTTCTGCCCATGCGCATTGGGACACTTACCGAGATCGGCTGGCGGAGATGATCGCGATCAGTCAGCTGGCGATGGTCGATGACGATTTCGCCCACTATTGGCACGACCTGTGCGGTGTTGCGATCGACGGCATCGCGCAGACGATCGTGCGCGCGCAGTCGGACGGATACTGCCCGGGGATCAGGCCCGATGTGACGGCGGAGGCGATCGTCGCAATGCTCAACCAGTTCTGCTACGAGCAGCTGGCTGACCGCCGTCACGGCCGTGGGGTGGCGGAGGACGTGGCCGTGTCCACGCTCGCGGACATCTGGTATCGAGCCATCTACTGGTATCCGTAGCCGCCGACCGGACACTCGTCCGCGCCGGTCGAGGGGTTTCCAAAATATGAATCTGACGTTAGTATCAGGTCTGTCGAAAGGTGTGACCATGACCACAGATCGTCCCTTTGAATTCCGGGGCTTCAACCATCTGGCACTCGTCTGCTCCGACATGCAGCGGACCGTGGACTTCTACTCGGGCGTCCTGGGGATGCCGCTGACCAAGACGGTCGAGCTGCCCGGCGGCTTGGGACAGCACTTCTTCTTCGATGCCGGTAACGGCAACTCGCTTGCCTTCTTCTGGTTCACCGAGGCCCCCGACGGGATCCCGGGTGCGTCGGCACCGGTCGAGAAACCCGGTTTCGGCGAGTGGATCAGCGCGGTCAGCTCGATGAACCACATCGCGTTCGACGTACCGGCCGAGAAGTTCGTCGAGTACCGCCGCAAGCTCAAGGAGGCCGGAGTCGCGGTCGGTCCGGTGGTCAACCATGACGACAGCGAGACCCAGGTCGCGAGACAGATGCATCCCGGCGTGTACGTGCGGTCGTTCTATTTCCAGGATCCTGACGGTATTCTCCTCGAATTCGCCTGTTGGCTCCGGGAATTCACGCCCGACGACGTGGCGCATACACCGCGGACAGCGAGTGAGCGACGGATCCGAGCCCTGGCGAATCAGCGGTGAGAATCGAACGCGACTGGGTCGCGCTCGATTCGTCCACGGCGGCGCGGCACGGCGCGGGCGGCCATCCGTGCCAGGGGGTGTATCACCGGCCGGCCGGCGCGATGCCGAAGACGGCGATGATCGCCGCGCATTATGCGATCGACTTCTCCGAGCACTATCTCGCCGAATACATGGCCCAGCGGGGCATCGGATTCTTGGGCTGGAACACCCGTTTCCGCGGGAACGAGCACACCTTTCTGCTCGATCACGCGCTCGTCGACATCGGACAAGGGGTGCGCTGGCTGCGCGAACAGGGTGTGGAAAATGTCGTGCTGCTGGGGAACTCGGGTGGCGGTTCATTGATGGCCGCCTATCAGTCACAGGCCAAGGAGGCGAATGTCCGGCCGCTAGACGGCATGCGCCCGGCGACCGGCGTGGAAGACCTGCCCGCGGCCGATCTCTATGTGTCCACCGCCGCGCACCTGGGGCGTCCAGAAGTACTGACGAACTGGTTCGATCCGTCGGTAACTGACGAAAACGATCCACTGGCAACCGATCCCGAGCTCAGCCTGTTCCGAGATGGGCGCACGCCACCGTTCGACGCCGAGTTCATCGACCGGTACCGCGCGGCTCAGGTGGCCCGCAATCATCGGATCACCGACTGGGTCAAGAAGGAGCTCGCGCGCGTGCAGGAGGCTGGATATCACGACCGGCTCTTCAACCTGTACCGCGCGTGGGCCGATCCGCGGATGGTTGATCCGTCGATCGAGCCGACGAATCGAGAGCCGAATTCCTGCTACGCCGGTGTTCCGGCAAGGGCCAACTACTCGATCTTCGGCATCGCCGGCACCAATAGTCTGCGCACCTGGCTTTCGCTCTGGAGTCTCCAGGATTCGCAGACCAGTGCGGCTCCCCACCTCGGGCGGATCACCGAACCCGCACTGGTGATCAATGCCGACGGCGACACCGGTGTGTTTCCCAGCGATGCCGCAGCCATCGTGGCCGCCTTGGGATCGAAAGACATTCAGCAGCATGTCATCTCGGCCGACCACTACTTCCGGCGGCCGAACGGCGACGACGGCGCCCGGGTCGAGATGGCAGATCTCGTCGCGGGCTGGATCGCCGACCGGCTGAACTAGCGACCCGGGGCACGAGTGCTCCGACACGAGACACCAGCCTCACCCGACTTCCGCGAAAGAGAAACGGCGACATGGACATACGGATGTGGGAATCGATCGCCTCGATGACCGAGCACTGGGCGGTGGTCCAACCCGATGCGATCGCGGTCGCAAGTGTCGCAGGCCATCGGCAGACTTTCGCGGGATTGGACCGTCGTGCGTCGCAGCTCTCGACCGTTCTCGCCGGAATTCCCGGGCCGATCGCGTATGTCGGTGCCGACCCGGTGACGTGGGCAGAGATCATGGTCGCGGCCAGCAAGACCGGCATCGCGGCGGTCCCGATCAACTGGCGGCTGTCACCGAGCGAGGTCGATCGTCTGCTCCGTCACTGCCGACCGACGGTCGTGGTGGCCGACGTGGCGTTTGCGGCGCTGGTGAATCCGGCGCTGTCGAATGAGTCGGTGACCGTGGTGTTCGACGCAGAGCGAGACCGTGTCGGAGAATATGCCGATTGGGGCGCGGACGGGCCCACTGAAGTTCCCGCCCGCGATCACCCGGCCGACGAAGATGTCCTTCTCATGTACACCTCTGGTACCTCCGGCACACCCAAGGCGGTACGCGTCACCAACGGCCAGATCGCGGCGAATCTGGCCGCCGCGTCTCCCTGGGTCATTGACGACAACTCGGTGATCTGCGTTCCGGCGCCGCTGTTCCACTTGTCCGGAACCGGTTGGCTCTTCTACTGCTTGGGTCGCGGCGCCCGCTTCGTCGGTACCGGCGGCGCGTCACCGGCGAGCGTGCTCGCGACCATGGTGGAGGTAGGGGCCACCCACATGCTGACGGTGCCGGCAATCCTGCAGGAGATGGTGCGTGTACCCGAGGCGGCGACCATCGAGCTGCCCCAACTGCAGACCCTCATCTATGCGGGGTCACCGATGCCGCCGGCGTTGATCGTCGAGGCGCAATCGGTCCTCGGCTGCGACTTCATCCAGAGCTATGGCATGACCGAGACCTGCGGTCCCATCACATTTCTCGACATCGAGGATCACCGGACCGGCGGCGCGCGGCTGGCATCGGCCGGGCGGCCGGCCGCCGGTGTCGAGATCGCGGTGCGGGTACCCGGAACCGCTGGCGATGCCGCCATCGGGGAGACCGGCGAAGTCTGGACGCGCAGCCCGCTGGTCACGCCCGGATACTGGCAGAACGACGAGGACAACGTCAAAGCCTTCGATGCGGATCGGTGGTTCCGTACCGGGGATGCCGGACACCTCGACGCTGACGGCTATCTCTATCTGACCGACCGCATGTCGGACATGATCATCACCGGCGGCGAGAACGTCTACCCGGTCGAGATCGAGAACGTGCTGGCCGAGCATCCGGCGGTCAGTGAGGTGGGCGTGTTCGGGATGCCGCATCACCGTTGGGGCGAGACCGTGGTGGCGGTGGTTGTCGCCGCCGACGCAACCGACCCGGACCCGAGGGAATTGATCGCGTACTGCCGGGAGCGGATCGCGCACTACAAATGCCCGACACACGTGGAGGTAGTCAACGAGCTGCCGCGCACGGCCAGCGGCAAGGTCGTCAAACACCGACTACCAGACCTCGTGGCAGAGCGGGCCGACACCTGATGCGCATCGTCGATATTCGCGAGCGCAGTGTGCCGCTTCGTGGAGCGATCAGCAACTCGGTGGTCAGCTTCGCCGATCACACGGTGTCGCTGGTCGCGGTGATCAGTGATGTGATCCGTGACGGCCGCCCAGTCGCAGGGGTGGCTTTCAACTCGATCGGCCGATTCGCTCAGAGCGGCATCCTCCGAGACCGGATGATACCGAGAGTGCTTGCGGCACCACCAGAAACATTGCTGGACACCGATAGCGGGCGGATCGATCCAGCGCGGGTGCTGGCATCCGCGATGCGCGACGAGAAGCCCGGAGGGCACGGCGATCGCGCAGCGGCTGCCGCGTCGATCGAACTGGCGTGCTGGGATCTGCTGGCCAAGATCGACGATGTACCCGCGCATGCCATCATCGCCGATCACCATGGCAGACAACCGAATAGCGCTGGAGTTCCGGTGTATGCCGCGGGCGGCTATTACCGCAGCGACGGGGATGACCGAGGACTCGTCGATGAGGTGTGCGGCTATCTCGATGCGGGCTATCAGGCGGTGAAGATCAAGATCGGCGGCGCGCCGCTGGACGAGGATCGACGCCGCATCGAGGCAGTGCTGAGCGTCGTCGGTGATGGCGGACGGCTGGCCGTCGACGCTAACGGGCGTTTCGACTGTGCGACTGCGCTGGCGTATGGCCAGGCGCTGGAGCCGTATCGGCTGCGCTGGTACGAGGAACCGGTCGACCCGCTGGATCTGCGGTCGCATCGTGAACTCGCCGGGGCATATAGCGGCGCACTCGCGACGGGTGAGAACCTCTTCTCGGTCGGCGATACCGTGAATCTCCTTGATTTCGGCGGACTTCGGCCCGATCGCGACCTGTTGCAGATGGATGCGGGGCTGAGCTATGGCCTTACCGAGTACGCCGCGATGATCGATCTGATGGAGCAGCGAGGGTTTGATCGCAGGCAGGCGGTGCCGCACGGTGGGCACCTGATCAATCTGCACATCGTCACTGGTATGGGACTCGGTGGCTGCGAGGCGTATCCGGGTGTATTCGCACCTTTCGGCGGGTACACGGACGACTGCGCGGTCGTCGACGGCGTCATCACCCCGGGACAGCGCCCAGGATTCGGACTCGAAGGCAAACCAGGTCTGGACGTCGAGATCGGGGCACTGTTGGGATGAGCGACGCCGAGGAGAGCCAGGTACACCGCGCTGCACCCATGTCGGTAGCCGTGGTCGGCTGCGGTGCAATGGGCTCGGTGTATGCGGGACGATTAGCTCGTGCCGGTCACCATGTGATCGTGGTCGACCGAGGGGCCGATCACGTGGCTGCCATCAGCACCGCGGGCCTATATGTCGATGGCCCGGACGGGGAATTCGGAATTCGACTGCCTGCCTACACATCCGTACCCGACGTGCCAGTCGATCTGGTCGTGCTCGCGGTCAAAGCAGCGGGCGTCGCGGCCGCAGCGCGGTCACTTGGGCCGCTCCTCGGCACTGACACAGTGGTCCTGACAATTCAGAACGGATTGGGTTCGGCGGACCTCGTGGCCGAACATGTCGGGGCGGATCGGCTGGCGGTGGGGATCGCCAGCGGCTTCGGCGCCGCGCGCACCGGACCCGGCCGTGCACACCACAACGCGATGCGAGCCATCCGACTCGGCAGCTATGCGGGACTCAGCGGAGAACGCGTCGAACGGGTTGCGCAGGCCTGGAGGGCTGGCGGTTTCGATGCGGAAGCCGTATCGAATATCGCTGCGATGCAATGGGAGAAGCTGATCTGCAACGTCGCGTACAGCGCACCATGCGCGCTGACCGGAATGACGGTCGGCGAGGTGATCGATGATGCCGTTATGGCCCCGATCAGTCAGGACGCAGCGACAGAGGCCTGGACTACGGCCCGTGCGTTGGAGATCCCGATCACCGTCGCCGATCCAGTGGAGTTCGCGATCGCGTTCGGCCGGCAGATGCCGGACGCCAAGCCGTCGGCACTCCTCGATCATGAAGCGCTGCGCCCGAGCGAGATCGGGGTGATAAACGGTGCCGTGCCGGTCGAGGCCGCCAAGGTCGGATTGCATGCGCCGGTCAATGCCACGTTGGCAGCACTGGTGCTGACGGTCGAATCCCGCTGGGACACAAGGTCGTAGTCGTCCTGGCCGGTAACGGAGTGCCGGCCGGGACCCGCAGGCGAAAGTGGCCGGGCACGCCAGTTCGTTCGCGCTGTGTTCCAGGCGCCACGCTGCTACCGGATACCGACAGTTGCGCGCCTCGGGGCCGCAACACTGCCTGCCGATGTCTCAGTCGGTCCAGCGACCCAACAGCGTTGTCGCGTGTCCGGCCAGCGCCCCCTGTAGGAACGGTCCGAAGCTGATCCGGCCGACGCCGAGCGGGCCGAACGACGCCGGATCGTCGACGCCGGGCAACGCGATCGCATTGACCGGCAGGCGCAGTTCGCCGGTGAGCCGACGTTGCGTGTCGGGGTCGTGGCGCCCGACCGGGTACAGCGAATCGGCGCCGGCGTCAGCGGCCTCGTTGAGGCGGGCGATGACGCGTTCGACTCGGTCCGAATCGTCGCCGTCGTTGCGGATGAAGAGGTCCGTGCGTGCATTCACGACGACGTGCACGCCGGCATCGTCGGCTGACTTTCGCAGTTCGCCAACGAGTTCCGCGTGTTCGGTCGATGTTCGCAGGCGTCCGCCCTCGCTGTGCACGGTGTCTTCGATATTGAGGCCGACGGCCCCTGCGTCGAGGAGTCCGGTGATCAACCGCTGCGCGGTCTCGCCGTAACCCGACTCGATGTCGACGGAGATGGGGACGTCGACGGCAGCGGTGATCTGTGCGACCCGGGTCAACAGATCGTCGAAGGTAAGGCCTTCGTTGTCGGGTTTGCCGATCGAGTCCGAGACCGGGTGGCTGCCTACGGTGAGTGCGGAGAATCCGGCGTCGACGGCGAGCTTTGCCGACCAAGCGTCCCAGACGGTGGGCAGGACGACGGGGTTTCCGGGCTGATGCAGGGCGAGGAGGGTGTCGGCGTAGCCGCGCAGGGTGTCGGTGGGGGTAGTCATGTGTACTGCCTACTCCGTGGGTACGACATCGTCGAGAGTTTCGCGCGGTCCGGTTCAACTGTGAGCTCAGCCACAACGCATTGCGTAATCAATAACGCGGTGCGTAAAGTATTGATTACGCAAACGGGAACACCTCAACCAAGGAGACACTGACATGGCTACCAAGACCACCACCACCAAGACCGCCACCGCCACCAAGGCCAAGGGCACCAAGAAGAAGAGCGCCAAGCAGACCGCTCACCTGGCTGACTTCCTGTCGTCGTTCGTCGATTCGACCAAGGATGTTCTCGACGATCTGATCGATACTGCCGCCGACGTGGAGAAGGGTACTCGTCGCCGCGTCGTCGACATTCGGGACTCTGTGCGCCCGACCGACAAGAACATCGAGTCGATTCGCAAGCAGGTCATCTCGCTGACCGATTCGGTCGAGAAGCTCTCGATCGTCCGCAAGACCGCGTGAGACAGACGAACACAGCTCTGAAAACAATCCCCTGACCGTGGAGAATCTCTCCACGTCGTCGGGGGATTTTCATGTCCGGGGCCCACTGCTTCCGTTGTTGAGCGAGCGCCTCTTCCGTTGGTTGAGCGAGGCGAAGCCGAGTCGAAACCCGGGCATGGCGCGCGAGTTTGAGTGTGTCGCGTGGTTTCGACACGGGCCTTCGCTTGCGCTCCGGCCCGGCTCAACCGGCGGGTGGCACTCACGTGACTTGTCTCACAACGCATTGCGTAATCAATAACGCGATGCGTAAAGTATTGATTACGCAAACGGGAACACCTCAACCAAGGAGACACTGACATGGCTACAAAGACCACCACCAAGACCGCCGCTACCGCCAAGGCCAAGGGCACCAAGAAGAAGAGCGTCAAGCAGACGGCTCATCTGGCTGACTTCCTGTCGTCGTTCGTCGACTCCACCAAAGATGTTCTCGACGACCTGATCGACACTGCCGCCGACGTCGAGAAAGGCACTCGCCGCCGCGTCGTCGACATCCGCGACTCTGTGCGCCCGACCGACAAGAACATCGAGTCGATTCGCAAGCAGGTCATCTCGCTGACCGATTCGGTCGAGAAGCTCTCGATCGTCCGCAAGACCGCGTGAGACAGCCGAACACAACTCTGAAAACAATCCCCCGGCCCGAGGAGAATCCCTCCTCGTGACGGGGGGTTTTCAGTTGTTGCGGGGCGGGGGACTACAACCCGCGGATGAACCGGGCCGCCTCGCTGACCGCGCGCCTCGACTCCGGCGTGAGATACGGGAACATCTGGAACACGTGACCTTGATCCGGCCACTCCTGTAACTGCACGAACCCGCCCGCGACTCGCAATTCGTCGTAGATGCCACGCGCGTCGTCGGCCATCACCTCGCGCGCGCCGACCTGAATCAGCGTGGGCGGCAACGACATTCCCGCGGTGATCGGCGCGATGACGCGCGGGTCGTCGCGCTGGACGCGACCGGTGTAGAGCTCGAGGAAGCGTGCGGCGGCCGCCGCATCGATGATCGGATCCCGAACGCCGCGCGCCTGCCGGTTCACCGCGAGACCGAACGTCGGGTCGAGCAGCGGCGAGAACAAGACCATTCCGCCGGGTTGCGCCGTCCCGGTCCGATGATTGTCGGCGAGTAGGTCCAGCGCGAGATGCCCGCCCGCGGAATCGCCCGCGACGACGATGTTCTCCGGCCGATACCCGAGGTCGAGCAGCCAGTGGTAGCCGCGGATGGTGTCGTCGCCGCCCGCCGGCTGGTGATAGCGGGGGCCGAGCCGATAGTCGAGGCTGAACACGGCGCGACTCGTCCGCTGCGACAGTCTCGACACCAGTCCGCGATGCGTCCGCGGCGAGCAGACGACGTAACCGCTGCCGTGCAGGTAGTAGATGATCGACGCCGACGCCGGGTCCACCGGTCTTTCGACATCGGGTCCGTAGACCCACTCGCCGCGTACATGTTCGACCGGTCGGCCGGGCAGGGTGCCGCGCACCGACACCGATACCGGGCGCGCAGTGGTCCCGCGAGGTGTCGGACTGAGCGCGACCAGCGTCGAATTCACCGCGGGACGCAATGTGGTCACCATCGCCGGTGCGAATGCCGGCGGAATCAGCTCGACCGCGGCCATCGCCCGCGGCGCGACCAGCGAGAGGTAGCCGTTGACCATCCGGGAACGCACTGATCCGTGTGGACGCAGCCAGTCGTCGTGGCGCGCGGCCGCCGGCGACGTCGAGCGACGGGCCGCGCAGCTGATGGTCGGCCGACCGGTGGCGGCCGGGAGCGGCGGCGAGGCAAGTATTGACACAAAGTCACCATAAGATGTCAAAGCTGGGGCCACGCACCGAATCGCGAACTTTCCCGACCCGATCACCGCAGGTCAGCGCCCAGCCGCGGCAGCCTTCGGCAATTGATTTCGATAGTTGCGCCCAAGCGTGCGAAAATACAACCAATGCTCTCGTGGGCAGTAGGCATCGAGAAGCCTGGCCACCAAGCCCGGTGTTCCGATCCGAATTCGGTCAGCAACGACGCTGGCCCGGACGTCGCTACCAGAAACACCTGGGCGACGCTCGCGACATCACGGCGACTGCAGCCCAGCCGCCGCAAGCGAGCGCACCCGTAACCCCTGGGTTCGCGCGAAGTATGTCCGGATGATTCTTGTCGTTGAATTTCGCGGCGCAGCGTCGCGCACAGAGTAGGGGCAATAATGAAGCAGGCTCCCGGCCCACAGGGGCTGTACGATCCGGCCAACGAACACGACGCATGTGGCGTCGCGTTCGTCGTCGACATGCATGGACGACGCAGCCGCGACATCGTCGAAAAGGCGATCACCGCGCTGGTGAACCTCGAGCACCGCGGCGCGGCGGGTGCCGAGCCGAACACCGGCGACGGCGCGGGCATCCTGATCCAGGTTCCCGACCGGTTCTTCCGTGAGGTCGTCGACTTCACGCTGCCCGAGCAGGGGGAGTACGCGACCGGCATCGCGTTTCTGCCGCAGGGCAGCGAAGACGCCCGCCACGCGGTCGCCGGCGTCGAGAAGATCGTCGAGGCAGAGGGCCTGCAAATCCTCGGTTGGCGTGACGTGCCGACCGACGAGTCCTCCCTGGGCGCGCTCGCCCGCGATGCGATGCCTACCTTCAAGCAGGTCTTCATTGCCGGCGCGTCGGGTATGGAACTCGAACGCCGGACCTACATCATCCGCAAGCGCGTCGAGCACGAACTCGGCAACAAGGGTGCGGGTCAGGGCGCCGAAGCGTCGGAGACCGTCTACTTCCCCAGCCTGTCCGGCCGGACCTTCGTCTACAAGGGCATGCTGACCACCCCGCAGCTGCGCGACTTCTACCTCGACCTGCAGGACGGTCGCGTGGAGAGCGCGCTGGGCCTGGTCCACTCGCGGTTCTCCACCAACACCTTCCCCAGTTGGCCGCTGGCGCACCCGTATCGTCGGGTCGCCCATAACGGTGAGATCAACACCGTCAACGGCAACGAGAACTGGATGCGTGCCCGCGAAGCGCTCATGGACACCTCGGTGTTCGGCGAGGACGTCAGCGAGAAGCTCTTCCCGATCGTCACCCCGGGAGCGTCGGACACCGCTCGCTTCGACGAGACGCTCGAACTGCTGCACCTCGCCGGCCGATCGCTGCCGCACGCCGTGCTGATGATGATCCCCGAAGCGTGGGAACGCCATGAGTCGATGAAGCCCGAGCACCGCGCGTTCTACGAGTACCACTCGGCACTGATGGAGGCCTGGGACGGTCCGGCGTCGGTGTGTTTCACCGACGGCGACGTGATCGGCGCCGTGCTCGACCGCAACGGACTGCGCCCCTCGCGTATCTGGGTCACCCGCGACGGCCTCGTCGTGCTCGGCTCGGAGGTCGGCGTCCTCGACATCGACCACGCCGACGTCGTGCAGAAGCTGCGTCTGCAGCCGGGCAAGATGTTCCTGGTCGACACCGTGCAGGGCCGCATCGTCGACGACGTCGAGATCAAGGACCAGCTCGCCGCCGAACACCCGTACGAGCAGTGGCTCGCCGAGAACCAGGTCGGCCTCGCCGATCTGCCGTCGCCGCCGCACACCCACATGCCGCACGACCGAGTCGCGTTGCGCCAGCAGGTGTTCGGCTACAGCACCGAAGATCTCAACCTGCTCGTCTCGCCGATGGCGCGCACCGGCGCCGAGGCGATCGGTTCGATGGGCACCGACACCCCGATCGCGGTTCTCTCCAACCGCCCGCGGATGCTCTTCGACTACTTCCAGCAGCTGTTCGCCCAGGTCACCAACCCGCCGTTGGACGCCATTCGCGAAGAGGTCGTGACCAGCCTCGGCATCCGTCTCGGTGCCGAGCACGACATCCTCAACCCGGACGCGACGTCGTGCCGGCAGATCGTCGGCGCCTCGCCGATCATCGCCAACGACGACCTCGCGCGTCTGGTCGAGATCGACGTCGAGAAGTACCCGGAGTTCCGACCGATCGTGATCCGCGGCCTCTACCCGGTCGCCGAGGGCGGCACCGGACTGCGGACCGCGCTCGACGCCGTGCGCGCCGAGGCGTCGAAGGCGATCGCCGACGGCGTGCGGATCATCGTGCTGTCCGACCGCGAGTCCGACGAGACTCTCGCGCCGATCCCGTCGCTGCTGCTGATGTCGGCCGTGCACCATCACCTGGTCCGCGAGAAGACACGCCGTTATGTCTCGATCGTCGTGGAGAGCGGTGATGCCCGCGAGGTGCACCACATGGCCACCCTCGTCGGCTTCGGTGCGGCTGCGATCAACCCGTACATGGCCTTCGAATCGATCGAAGACCTGCTCGAACGGGATGCACTCGGTCTGCCGGGCGCCACCGGCGACCTCGCGACCGACTTCGCCAAGGCCCGTGCCAACTACATCAAGGCAGCCGGCAAGGGCGTGCTGAAGGTGATGAGCAAGATGGGCATCTCGACTGTCGGTTCGTACACCGGTGCCCAGTTGTTCCAGGTCATCGGCCTTTCGCAGGAAGTCACCGATGAATTCTTCACCGGGCTGAACAGCCAGCTCGGTGGCATCGGTCTCGACGAGATCGCCGCCGACGTCGCCGCGCGCCACCAGTTGGCGTTCAGCGAGCGGCCCGCCGAGCGCGCCTACCGTGAACTCGAAGTGGGCGGTGAGTACCAGTGGCGTCGCGAAGGCGAATACCACCTGTTCAACCCGGACACCGTCTTCAAGTTGCAGCACGCGACACGCACCGGCCAGTACTCGATCTTCAAGGAGTACACCAAGCTCGTCGACGACCAGTCTCGCCGGATGGCTTCGCTGCGCGGACTCTTCGACTTCAACTTCGGTGACCGCGACCCGATCCCGATCGACAAGGTCGAACCGGCCAGCGAGATCGTCAAGCGATTCTCCACCGGTGCGATGAGTTATGGCTCCATCTCGGCCGAGGCCCATGAGACGCTCGCCATCGCGATGAACCGCCTCGGCGGCCGCTCGAACTCGGGTGAGGGCGGCGAAGACCCGCGCCGCTTCCACCACGACGAGAACGGCGACTGGCGGCGCAGTGCGATCAAGCAGGTCGCGTCGGGCCGCTTCGGCGTGACGTCGCACTACCTGAGCAACTGCACCGACATCCAGATCAAGATGGCGCAGGGCGCGAAACCCGGTGAGGGCGGCCAGCTTCCGCCGCACAAGGTGTACCCGTGGGTCGCCGAGGTCCGCGGTTCGACGCCGGGCGTCGGGCTGATCTCGCCGCCGCCGCACCACGACATCTACTCGATCGAGGATCTCGCACAGCTGATCCACGACCTGAAGAACGCCAATCCGAAGGCCCGCGTCCACGTGAAGCTGGTCTCCGAGGTGGGCGTCGGAACGGTCGCCGCGGGTGTGTCGAAGGCACACGCCGACGTCGTGCTGATCTCCGGTCACGACGGCGGCACCGGAGCCACGCCGCTCACCTCGCTCAAGCATGCGGGTGCACCGTGGGAGCTCGGTCTGGCCGAGACCCAGCAGACGTTGCTGCTCAACGGACTTCGCGATCGCATCGTGGTGCAGGTCGACGGTCAGCTCAAGACCGGCCGCGACGTCGTGATCGCCGCGCTGCTCGGTGGCGAGGAATTCGGTTTCGCGACCGCGCCGCTGGTCGTGTCGGGCTGCATCATGATGCGCGTGTGTCACCTCGACACCTGCCCGGTCGGTGTGGCCACCCAGAACCCGCTGCTGCGTGAGCGGTTCGCCGGTAAGCCGGAGTTCGTCGAGAACTTCTTCCTGTTCATCGCCGAAGAGGTTCGGGAACTGTTGGCGCGCTTGGGCTTCCGCACCCTGGCGGAAGCTGTCGGCCAGGTCGAGGCGCTCGACACGGCAAAGGCGTTGGCGCACTGGAGTTCGGCGAAGGCCGGCAAGCTCGACCTGTCGCCGATCCTGGCCTTCCCGGCTTCGCCGTTCATGAACCAGGACCTGTATTGCACCGGCACCCAGGACCACGGTCTGGACAAGGCCCTCGACAACCAGCTGATCGCGCAGGCGCGAGAGGCGATCGACACCCAGAAGCCGGTGTCGTTCACGTCGAAGATCACCAACGTCAACCGCACCGTCGGCACGATGCTCGGCCACGAGGTCACCAAAGCCTATGGCGCCCACGGACTTCCGGACGGCACCATCCGTATCGACTTCACCGGGTCGGCGGGCAACAGCTTCGGTGCGTTCGTGCCCAAGGGCATCACGCTGCGGCTGGCGGGCGACGCCAACGACTTCGTCGGCAAGGGACTCTCCGGCGGCCGGATCGTCGTTCGGCCGGCGGCTGCCACACCGGAAGGCTTTGTCGCAGAAGACAACATCATCGCGGGCAACGTCATCGGTTTCGGCGCGACGTCGGGGCAGATCTTCCTGCGCGGCGTCGTCGGTGAGCGGTTCTGCGTCCGCAACTCGGGCGTGACCGCCGTCGTGGAAGGCGTCGGCGACCACGGCTGCGAGTACATGACCGGTGGTCGGGTGGTGGTCCTCGGCGACACCGGACGTAACTTCGCGGCCGGCATGTCCGGTGGCGTGGCCTATGTCTACGACCCGCGCAATGTGTTGTCGGAGAACCTGAATCGCGAGCTCGTCGACATCGAGGAACTCGACGACGACGACGTCGCGTTCCTCACCGACATCATCGCCCAGCACCGCAACGAGACCGAATCGCCTGTCGCCGCAGCGATTCTCGACAATTTCGACACGAGCGCCGGGAGCGGAGCGAGCGGGCTCAATGACACCGCGAAGGCCGCCTTCCGCAAGGTGATGCCCCGCGACTACAAGCGAGTCCTGCTGGCGATCGAAACCGCCGAACGGACCGGCCGCGACGTCAACGACGCGATCATGGAGGCTGCAAACAATGGCTGACCCACGTGGATTCCTCAAGCACACCGACCGCGAGACCCCGGATCGCCGGCCCGTCGACCTGCGCCTGATGGACTGGAAAGAGGTCTACACCGACTTCGACAAGTCCGCCCTCAAGACGCAGGCCAGCCGGTGTATGGACTGCGGTATTCCGTTCTGCCACAACGGCTGTCCGCTCGGAAACCTGATTCCGGAGTGGAACGACCTGGTCTACCGCGACCGGTGGGCCGACGGCATCGACCGGCTGCACGCGACCAACAACTTTCCGGAGTTCACCGGTCGCCTGTGCCCGGCTCCGTGTGAGGCGTCGTGCGTGCTGGGCATCAACCAGCCGCCGGTGACCATCAAGCAGGTCGAGGTGGAGCTCATCGAGAACGCCTACTCGAGTAACTGGGTCACACCGCTGCCGGCCACCGAGAAGACCGGCAAGAAGGTTGCCGTCGTCGGGTCGGGTCCGGCCGGATTGGCTGCGGCGCAGCAGCTTACGCGTGCCGGACACGACGTCACCGTCTTCGAGCGGGCCGACCGCATCGGCGGATTGATGCGCTACGGCATCCCCGAGTTCAAGATGGAGAAGCACTACATCGACCGCCGCCTGGAGCAGATGGAAGCCGAGGGCACCGTCTTCCGGGCCGGCGTCAACGTCGGCGTCGACGTGACCGTCGAGCAACTGCGCGGCGACTTCGACGCCGTCATCCTGGCCAACGGTTCGACCATCGCGCGTGACCTGCCGGTGCCGGGCCGCGAGCTCGACGGCATCCATCAGGCGATGGAGTTCCTGCCGCAGGCCAACCGCATCCAGCACGGCGACGAGGTGGTCGACCAGATCACCGCGACCGGCAAGAAGGTGGTCATCATCGGCGGCGGCGACACCGGCGCGGACTGCCTCGGCACGTCGCTGCGGCAGGGTGCCGAGGTGGTGCACCAGTTCGAGATCATGCCCAAGCCGCCGACCGAGCGCGCCGAGTCCACGCCGTGGCCGACCTACCCGCTGATGTACCGCGTGTCGTCGGCGCACGAAGAGGGCGGCGATCGCGTCTACTCGGTCAACACCGAGAAGTTCGTCGGTAGCGACGGCAAGGTCACCGCACTCAAGGCCCACGAGGTCAAGATGAACGCGGGACGGTTCGAGAAGGTCGAAGGCAGTGACTTCGAGATCGAGGCCGACCTCGTGCTCTTCGCGATGGGCTTCGTCGGGCCGGAGCGGGGCGACCTGCTCGACAAGCTCGGCGTCGAATACGACGCTCGCGGCAACATCAAGCGCAACGACAAATTCGAGACCACCGTCCCCGGTGTGTTCGTCGCGGGTGACGCGGGCCGTGGTCAGTCGCTCATCGTGTGGGCGATCGCCGAGGGCCGATCGGCCGCGGCTGCCGCCGATGAATTCCTGACCGGATCGTCGGATCTGCCCGCACCGATCGTTCCGACTCAGGTCGCACAGCGCTAGATAGTCAGACGCAACGCAGTCGCGAGCCCGGACATATGTCCGGGCTCGCGGTCTTTGCGGGAAAAGACGGGTTCGCCGACGTAGGCGAAGATAACTACACTTGCACCGTCGAACGCGCCGAAGAACACTCGGCGGGCTCGGAAGGAGATGAACGTGGTCATGCGACGCGGCCTTATCGTGTTGGCGGCAGTGGTATCGGCGCTCACCGGGGGACTGGTCATGCCCGCGGCGACTCAGGCGCAGCCCACGTCGGGATGCCCGAAGATCTTCGTTCTCGCGGTGCCCGGCACGTGGGCGTCCGGCCCGGGTGTGTTGGGTTCGGTCATCTCCGGACTGGGGCCGCAGACGCAGGTCGAGATCGTCGGATACAACGCGACCGCCTTCCCCTGGGAGAACGGCGGCGCCATCTACGGACATTCCAAGGCGCAGGCCGCCGCCAATACCCGCGGACTCGCGCTCGCCATGCTGCGTCGCTGTCCCGGCGCCCGGATCGCGCTGACCGGCTACAGCCAGGGCGCCGACGCCGCGGGTGACGTCGCATCGGAGATCGGAACCGGCCAGGGCGTGATCCGACCGAGCCAGTTCGCGGGGGCGGTGCTCATCTCAGATCCGCGGCGGTCGCGGCGCGACGCGCTCGTCGGGCCGCCGCTGACCGGTCAGGGAAGCGGCGGCGCGCGGCTCAACGGATTCGGGTGGGTCAGCAACAAGACCTTCACCATCTGCGCACCGCAGGACCTCTACTGCAACGTTCCGCGGGACTACTACGTCACCCGCATCGTCGGCTACCTGGCCGAGACGAGTGATCCGACGCCCAGTCAGATCGCGCAGTATCAGGGTGAGGCGGCAGCCATCTTCGTCGACCTGACGCTGCGCGGCGGGCTGGGCGCCATTCCGGGCGAGTTGAGCAACGCCAAGGCACGCGAGCAGATCATCGAGTTCAACCGGTTCCTCGAGTCGGGCGCCCACTCGGACTACACCAGATTCGAAGTGAAGCCCGGCGTGACCGCGGTGGCCTGGGCCCACAACTTCCTCGCGAAGCTGCGGTAACCGAAGGCTCGCAACTCGCATGTCGACGCACGTGCGTTCATCCGTTCGTCCTACACGGGTAACGGCGTCGATGCCCTACTCGATAGTTCATATGTAACGCTTGCTGGGCAGTGCCTAGTGTCGTTGGCCACTTCTTCGCCATTGGAAGTGCGCCATCGAGAATTGCCACTACAGTTGAACGTAGAAGATTGACCGCCAGCTGCAACCCGCAGCAGAGTAACTCCCGGGGAGTGATTGATATGAGGCACGCATCCGCACGTCTCAGTCATCGTAAGTCGTTGTCGTTGACCACCATCGCGGCCGGACGCCTGCGTCGTCCACGCGTGTCCCGCCTGTTTCCCGAGGAAGCCGAGCGGTTGATCACGAGCGCGGAGCTCAAGAGCCTCACCTCATAGCGGCGGGGCGTGCGCTACTCGCCGATGACGCGGGCGCTCTCGCCTTCGAACTCGACCGTGTCGCCGACGACCAGTTGCCGCCCCCGCCGGGTCTCGACTTCCCCGTTGACACTGACCATTCCGTCGGCGATGACAGCTTTGGCGTCTGCGCCCGAGTCGATCAGATTAGCTAGTTTCAAGAACTGTCCCAAGCGAATTGAGTCGTCGCGGATCGGAATATCGCTCACCGCTGCGATTGTAGTGTCGACTGCCGTGCCTGTCCGACCCGGAGGCTACCGTTGACCCATGGCAGTGGACACGGTGCGGGCGCGCGAGGCGAACTGGCGCTCGAATGACCTGATCGAACATATTCGACGTCCCCGCGGGTTCGGCGCCGACGCCCCGCGTATCGCCGCGACGGTTCTCGGCGTGCTCGCGGGATTGTCCCTGGCGTCGAGCATCCTGCCGCCGTTTCGGCGTCTCATCCATGTGCCGCGCGACTTCATCGACAGCTTCATCATCTCGATGCCCGACACGAGCTTCGCGTGGGCGTTCGTGCTCGCCATGGTCGCCATCGCGCTGGGTCGGCGCAAGCGGATGGCCTGGTGGATCTTCGTCGGCTATCTCGTACTCTTCATGGCGTCGAACGTCGTGTACCTGTTCGACCCGATCGCCTCGCAGTTCGACGTCGACGACACCGAACGCATCAGCATCTACGTGGGTCTCGGGTTCGACGTCGTCGCGTTGGCCTTTCTGATCGTCACCTACCGCCAGTTCTATACGCGCGTGCGGCGCGGCGCCGGATTGGCAGCGCTCGCGGTGCTGTTCGGCGGGCTTGCCGTCGCCACCCTGATCGGCTGGGGACTGGTGATGCTGTTCCCGCGTGACCTGCAGCACGGTGAGCGCCTGGCCTACGCCCTCAACCGGGTGGTCGCGTTCGGGTCGGTCGACTCGCGGACCTTCGACGGTCACCACACCTATCCGCCGATCAACGGACTGCTCGGCTTGTTCGGGGCGCTCGCCTTGATGGCCGCGGCCGTCGTACTACTGCGCTCGCAGCGTCTCAAGTCGTTCATGACAGTCGACGACGAGCGGCTTGTCCGGGCCCTGATCACGACGTTCAACGACGACGATTCGCTCGCGTACTTCTCGACGCGGCGCGACAAGGCGGTGGTGTTCGCGCCGGACGGTCGGGCAGCGATCACCTACCGCGTCGAACTCAGCGTCGGCGTCGCCGGTGGTGACCCGATCGGCGACCCGCAGTCGTGGCCGGCCGCCATCGAGGCTTTTCTGACCCTGTGTGACCGCTACGGATGGCATCCGTCTGCGATGGGCGCGAGCTCCCGCGGCGCGCAGGCCTACCATCTCGCCGGGTTCAGCAGTCTCAGCATCGGCGACGAGGCGATTCTGCACACCGCGGGTTTCAGCCTCAACGGTCCGACGATGAAGAGTGTGCGACAGGCGGTGACCCGCGCCAAACGGGCCGGTATCGGCGTGCGGATCAGACGTCATTCGGAACTGTCCGACGCCGAGCGCGCCGAGATGGTGTCCCTTGCCGACCAGTGGCGCGACACCGAGGACGAGCGCGGCTTCGCCATGGCACTCGGCCGGCTCGGCGACGATCAAGACGGCAATTGCCTTCTGGTGGAGGCGGTTTCGGGGTTGGAGACCGACCATCCGAAGGTGGTCGGTATGCTGTCCTTCGTGCCGTGGGGGCGCACCGGAGTGTCACTCGACGTCATGCGGCGCGACCGCGAATCGGTCAACGGCATCGTCGAGCTGATGGTCAGCGAGCTGGCCCGCAACGCCGAGGACGTCGGCGTGACCGATATTTCGCTGAACTTCGCGACTTTCCGCGCGTTCTTCGAACAGGGCAGCCAGATCGGCGCGGGACCGGTGATGCGGCTGTCGTACTCGGTATTGATGTTCGGCTCCAAGTTCTTTCAGATGGAATCGCTGTACAAGTCCAACGCGAAATACTTCCCGGACTGGGTGCCGCGCTACCTCTGCTACGAAGACTCGCGGATGATCCCGCGGGTGGGTCTGGCCAGCGTGGTGGCCGAAGGCTTCATCACATTGCCGTCGTTGACCTGGCGGCGCCGCCAGTACGTAGCGGGCCAATCGTCGGTGCCCGCGGGTGTGGACCTCGGTGCATTGCTCGTTCAGCTCGACGTCGAGCGCGTCGCCGACAAGGAGACCTCGCGTCGCCCGGAACAGGTCCGGGTGCGGATGGCGAAGTTGCAAGCGTTGCGCGACAAGGGAATCGATCCCTACCCGGTCGCCGATCCGCCGTCGCACACGGTTGTCGACGCGATGTCGAGCGAAGCGGGCACCGGGGTCGTCGTCGCGGGGCGCGTCACCCGGGTGCGTGACTTCGGCGGGGTGGTCTTCGCGCAGTTGCACGATTGGTCGGGCGAGGTACAGGTCCTGGT
The DNA here is from genome assembly GCF_012933505.1 of Gordonia asplenii. Taxonomy (GTDB): domain Bacteria; phylum Actinomycetota; class Actinomycetes; order Mycobacteriales; family Mycobacteriaceae; genus Gordonia; species Gordonia asplenii. The sequence continues at coordinate 1,487 of NZ_JABBNB010000030.1, read as the reverse complement.
GGAGCCCGCCGCGCTGCGGCCCGGAACTGAAGACTTCGCCGCGAGCGTCGATCTCGGCGACCTGATCAGCGTCACCGGACCGATGGGAACCAGCCGAACCGGCGTGACGTCGGTGCTGGCGACGTCGTGGACGATGATCGGAAAGTGCCTGCATCCGTTGCCGGACAAGTGGAGTGGGCTCACCGACCCGGAGTCGCGGGTGCGGCAGCGGTATGTGGATCTGGCGATCAACGCCGACAGTCGGCGCCTGCTCAAGACCCGCAGCACGGTGGTGCGCGCGCTGCGCGACTTCCTCGACAACCGAGACTTCATCGAGGTGGAGACGCCGATCCTGCAACGGATTCACGGCGGCGCCAACGCCACGCCGTTCCTGACGCACATCAACGCCTACAACCTCGACCTGTATCTGCGTATCGCCCCCGAGCTCTACCTCAAGCGACTCTGTGTCGGCGGCGTCGAGCGGGTCTTCGAAATCGGCCGCAATTTCCGCAACGAGGGTGTCGACTTCTCGCACAATCCGGAGTTCACCTCGCTGGAAGCCTATGAGGCGCACAGTGATTACCGCAAGATGCTCGACCTCACCCGGGACATGATCCAGTACGCGGCGACCGCCGTGCACGGATCGCCGAAGATCGTGCGCACCGACGATGCGGGCGAACGGGAGTGGGTCGACATCTCCGGACAGTGGCCGGTGCGTTCGGTCTACGACGTCGTGACCGACGGCGTCGGAGTCGAGGTGACGCCGTCGACGACCGTCGAGGAACTACGCGAACACAGCGCGCGCGTTGGCGTTCCGATCCGCCCCACGTGGGATGCGGGGCAGATCGTGCAGGAGTTGTACGAGCACTTCGGCGAGGCGCTGACCACCACGCCGACCTTCTACATCGACTTCCCGTCGTCGGTGTCGCCGCTGACCCGACCGCACCGCAGCATCGACGGCGTGTCGGAGCGCTGGGATCTGGTCGCCTGGGGCGTCGAGCTGGGTACCGCCTATACGGAACTCACCGATCCGGTGGAACAGCGCCGCAGGCTGACGGCACAGTCGTTGCTGGCCGCGGGCGGTGACCCGGAAGCGATGGAAATCGACGAGGACTTCCTGCAGGCGCTCGAATACGCGATGCCGCCGACGGGCGGTCTGGGACTCGGGGTGGACCGCATCGCGATGCTGATCACCGGCCAGTCGATCCGCGAGTCGCTCGCATTCCCATTGGTGAAGCCGGTTTAGGGCCCGGTGTTGGGGCCGGGATTCGCTGCGGCAGGCCCTCCGCTGGTTGAGCCGTGAGGAGCGTTAGCGACGAGCGTGTCGAAACCGTGGTGCCCGTCCGGTGGTTGAGCCGTGAGGAGCGTTAGCGACGAGCGTGTCGAAATCATGGTGAGATGAATTGCCAGCTGTCGCTAGGTGTTTGGTGTGCTGGCATCGTCGGGTTGCGTGGTTTCGACACGGGCCTACGCTAACGCTCCGGCCCGGTTCAACCAGCGGAGTGGAT
>NZ_JABBNB010000003.1 GCF_012933505.1 Gordonia asplenii | reverse complement strand
ATTGTTGATGATCGACGTCAAGTCGGTGCGCCATCGGCTGCATCGACTTGCGTTGCCCGTCCATCAGCAACCCACGCGTGTACAACTGCGCCTTCACCCGTTGATCCGATCGAGGCAACGACGAAAATACTTCAGCCACAAAAGATTCCAGCATGGACTGGACATCGGCGAGTTCACTGTCCTTCACTCTCAAAGGTTCTCGAGACCGCGCTCGAGTGTCAAGCCGACACGCCGAGCTAACAAAGTACTACTAGGGTGTCGCACTTAAAGAGTTGTATGACCGTTGCGTTCCTCTGCCGGTTGAGCGAGCGGAGCGAGTCGAAACCCCCGCCGGCCGTGCAATGGACGAAACCCGCAGCGTCACAGTGGTTTCGACTCGGCTTAGCCTCGCTCAACCAGCAGGATGCGGCGAAGCACGGTGCGCGCAAAATATCAATACCACTAGCCGCGACACGCCGCTAGAAGTAGCTGCCCACCGTCGGCAGGTTCACCACGGCGTCGATCGCCAGGCCGCAGAAGAGGATGGCCAGGTACTCGTTGGACTGCAGGAACACCTTCAGCGGTGCCACCTCTTCGCCGCGCTTGGTGTCGCGGTACAGCTTGTGCACGCGGTTGAGGAACCACAGTCCGGCGAACAGCGCGACGCCGGCGTAGATCCAGCTCGCCCCCCACACCAGCACCAGCGACGCGACGACGGTGGCCCACGTGTAGAAGACCATCTGACGCGTCACCTGGATCTCGGTGGCGACCACCGGCAGCATCGGAACGCCCGCTGCCTTGTAGTCCTCCTTGTAGCGCATCGCGAGGGCCCAGGTGTGCGGCGGCGTCCAGAAGAAGATCACCGCGAACAACACGATCGGCTGCCAGCTGATGCTGCCGGTGACAGCGGCCCAGCCGACGAGCGTGGGCATGCAGCCAGCTGCGCCGCCCCAGACCACATTCTGCGAAGTACGACGTTTGAGGATCAGGGTGTACACGCCGACGTAGAAGGCGATGGTGACCATGACGAGCACGGCCGAGAGCAGGTTGGCCGCACTCCATAGGACGGCGAACGACGCAACCGCCAGCACGATGCCGAAGATCAGCGCATTGCGAGTGCTCACCGCATGTCGGGCCAACGGCCGACGCTGAGTGCGTCGCATCTTCTGGTCGATGTCGGCGTCGGCGACCATGTTCAGCGTGTTGGCGCTGCCCGCGCCGAGCCATCCGCCGACGAGGGTCGCCGCGATCAGGCCGATGTCGACGTGCCCGCGATGTGCCTGCAACATCACCGGAATCGTTGCGACCAGCAGCAATTCGATGACGCGGGGCTTCGTCAGAGCGATGTAGGCGAGCACGCTCCCGCGTATGCGAGAAGCCACGGAGCCCGCAGCGGCCGGGTCGGCGTTTGCGGGAATCGAGGAATCCCCGCTGGTCACGCGTTCCCCAAGTCTCACTACATCTCCTCATCTGACGAACTACTACAAAGCATGGTAGACGGTGGCGGTACGACACCCGTAATCGCGTGGGCACGCTCACCGGTACTCCGCGCAGTGCGGCCCGACACCTCCGACTAGGCTTGAAGATACTGCCAGGCCCACCACTGCACAGGAGAGAAGCACCATCGTGGTCGATTCCGCCGAGATCCGCACTTTGACCGTTCCTGCTCATCCGGCCGATTGGACTGATACCGACACGCGCGCTGTCGATACGGCCCGCTTGCTGGCCGCCGACGCCGTGCAGAAATGCGGCAGTGGACACCCCGGTACCGCGATGAGTCTCGCACCGCTGGCTTACACGCTGTTCCAGCGGACCCTGCGCCACGACCCCGCCGACACCGAGTGGGTCGGCCGGGACCGCTTCGTCCTCTCGTGCGGACATTCCAGCCTCACCCTGTACGTACAGCTCTACCTGGGCGGCTTCGGGCTGGAGCTGGCCGACCTCGAGGCGCTGCGCATCTGGGGATCGCTCACGCCGGGCCACCCCGAGTACCGCCACACCAAGGGCGTCGAGATCACCACCGGACCGCTCGGGCAGGGTCTGGCGTCGTCGGTGGGCATGGCGATGGCCGCCCGCTACGAGCGCGGCCTGTTCGACCCCGACGCCGCGCCCGGCCAGAGCCCGTTCGACCATTTCATCTACGTCATCGCCTCCGACGGCGACATCGAAGAGGGCGTCACGTCGGAGGCGTCGTCGCTGGCCGGCACCCAGCAGCTGGGCAACCTGATCGTCTTCTACGACGCCAACCAGATCTCCATCGAAGACGACACCGACATCGCGTTGACCGAGAACGTCGCGCAACGCTACGAGGCATACGGCTGGCATGTGCAGCACGTCGACGGCGGCGAGAATGTGACCGGCATCGAAGAGGCGATCACCGCGGCGAAGGCGGTCACCGACCGTCCCTCGATCATCGTGCTGCGCACCATCATCGGCTACCCCGCTCCCAACAAGATGAACACGGGCGCGGCGCACGGATCGGCGCTGGGCGCCGACGAGGTCGCCGCCACCAAGGAGATCCTCGGCTTCGACCCCGCGCAGTCGTTCGCCGTCGCCGACGAGGTCATCGCCCACACCCGCGGGCTCGGCGAGCGCGGCGCCAAGGCCAAGGCCGCCTGGCAGGCCGACTTCGACGCCTGGGCGTCGACAAACCCCGAACGCAAGCAGCTCTTCGACCGCCTGCAGGCCCATCAGCTCCCCGAGGGCTGGGACGAAGTGCTGCCGTCGTGGGAGCCCGACGCCAAGGGCGTCGCGACCCGCGCCGCGTCGGGCAAGGTGCTCAGCGCGCTCGCACCGATCCTGCCCGAACTGTGGGGCGGCTCCGCCGACCTGGCCGGTTCCAACAACACGACGATGGCCGGCGCGAAGTCCTTCGGCCCGACGTCGATCAGCACGTCGACGTGGTCGGCCGAACCCTACGGTCGCACCCTGCACTTCGGTATCCGCGAGCACGCGATGGGTTCGATCCTCTCCGGCATCGCCCTGCACGGCCCGACCCGGGCGTACGGCGGTACCTTCTTGCAGTTCGCCGACTACATGCGCCCCGCGGTGCGCCTGGCCGCGCTGATGGAGATCGACCCGATCTACGTCTGGACCCACGACTCGATCGGCCTCGGCGAGGACGGCCCCACCCACCAGCCGGTCGAGCAGCTCGCCGCGTTGCGGGCCATCCCCCACCTCGACGTCGTGCGCCCGGCCGACGCCAACGAGACCGCATACGCGTGGCAGACCCTGCTCGGCCGCCGCAACCGCCCGGTCGGGCTGGCCCTGACCCGACAGAACGTCCCGGTTCTGGTGGGTACCTCGCTGGCCGGTGTCGCCGCCGGCGGCTATGTACTCTCCGAAGCCTCGGGCGACCCGCAGGTGGTGTTGATCGGTACCGGTTCGGAGGTGCAGCTCGCGGTCGAGGCGCAGAACACATTGGCCGAGAGCGGGATCGCCGCACGCGTCGTGTCGATGCCGTCGATCGAATGGTTCGACGAGCAGACGCCCGAATACCGCGACTCGGTGCTGCCGCCGTCGGTCCCCCGGGTGTCGGTCGAAGCGGGTATCGCGATGCCGTGGTACCGGATCGTCGCCGGCGGGCAGATCGTGTCGCTCGAACATTTCGGCGCCTCAGCCGACTACAAAGTCCTCTACACCGAGTTCGGCATCACCGCCGATGCCGTAGTCGCCGCAGCTCATCGCGCCCTGGGACACTAGCCGCACGAGACCGACGATTCACCACCCACCACACCGGGTAACCCACCCCAACAAGGCACCACCCCAGCCGAAGGGAAACCACCATGACACAGAACGACAAACTCGCCGCATTGTCACAAGCAGGCGTATCGGTCTGGCTCGACGATCTGTCCCGCGACCTCATCGCCACCGGCCGCCTGGAAGAACTCATCAAGACCCGATCGGTCGTCGGCGTCACCACCAATCCGTCGATCTTCCAGGCCGCCCTGTCCAACGGCGCGACCTATGCCGGGCCGATCAGTGAACTCGCCCTGCGCGGCGCCGACGTCGACGCCGCCATTCGCGCGGTCACCACCGACGACGTCCGCGACGCGTGCGACGTCCTCGCCCACGTGTACGAGGCCTCCGACGGCGTCGACGGCCGCGTGTCGATCGAGGTCGACCCGCGCCTGGCCCACGACACCGACGGCACCGTCGAGCAGGCCGTCGAACTGTGGAAGATCGTCGACCGGCCCAACCTGTTCATCAAGATCCCGGCGACCAGGGCCGGGCTGCCCGCCATCACCCGCGTGCTGGCCGAAGGCATCAGCGTCAACGTCACGCTGATCTTCTCCGTCGAGCGCTACCTCGAGGTCATCGAGGCCTACCTCGACGGGCTCGACGCCGCGCACCAGGCCGGCCAGGACATCTCGACCCTGCATTCGGTCGCCTCGTTCTTCGTCTCACGCGTCGACACCGAGATCGACAAGCGCCTCGACGCGATCGGCACACCGGAGGCGGTGGCGCTCAAAGGCAAGGCCGGACTGGCCAACGCGCGCCTGGCCTACGCCGCCTACCAGCGCGTGTTCGAGGTCGAGACCCGCTTCCCCGACCTGGCCGCACACGGCGCCCGCCCCCAACGCGCACTCTGGGCCTCCACCGGCACCAAGAACGCCGACTACCCCGATACCCTCTACGTCAGCGAACTCGTCGCCCCGCACACGGTGAACACCATGCCGGGCAAGACGATGGAGGCCTTCGCCGACCACGGCTGGGTCAACAACCTGTCCATCGTCGGGACCGAAGCGGCGTCGCGGGCCGAGTTCGACGCCATCGCCGCGGCCGGCGTCGACCTCGCCGACGTCTTCGAGGTTCTCGAAACCGAAGGCGTCGAGAAGTTCGAACAAGCCTGGAACGAGCTCATCGCCGCCACGGACGAGCAACTCACCGCGGCCCGCTCCTGAGCGAAGATGCCAGCCAACCGCAACAACACTCGGACCAACCCGCTGCGCGACCCGCGCGACAAACGGCTTCCCCGGATCGCCGGGCCGTGCAGCATGGTGATCTTCGGCGTGACCGGCGACCTCGCACGTCGCAAACTGATGCCGGCGATCTACGACCTCGCCAACCGCGGCCTGCTGCCGCCTAGTTTCTCGCTCGTCGGGTTCGCTCGAAGAGATTGGGCGACAGAGGATTTCAGCCAGATCGTGCACGACGCGGTCAAGGCCCACGCGCGCACACCGTTCCGGGAGGAGGCGTGGCGGCAGCTGTCGGAGGGGTTCCGCTTCGTGCAGGGCACCTTCGACGACGACGAGGCCTTCGCTCGGCTCGCCGCCACGCTGCACGACCTCGACGCGCAACGGGGCACCGACGGCAATCACGCCTTCTACCTGTCGGTGCCGCCGGACGCGTTCCCGGTGGTCTGCGGTCAGCTCAAGCGATCCGGACTCGCCGCGCCCGACGACGGGCACTGGCGCCGGGTCGTCATCGAGAAGCCCTTCGGCCACGACCTCGACTCGGCGCGCAAGCTCAACGCCGTGGTCAACAGCGTGTTCCCGGAGGAGTCGGTGTTCCGCATCGATCACTATCTCGGTAAGGAGACGGTGCAGAACATCCTGGCGTTGCGGTTCGCCAATCAGTTGTTCGACCCGCTGTGGTCGGCGCACTACATCGACCACGTGCAGATCACCATGGCCGAGGACATCGGCCTGGGTGGTCGCGCCGGCTACTACGACGGCATCGGCGCCGCCCGTGACGTCATCCAGAACCATCTGCTGCAGCTGCTGGCGCTGGTCGCCATGGAGGAGCCGGTCTCCTTCGAGCCGAGTCAGTTGCAGGCGGAGAAGATCAAAGTCCTCTCCGCGACCCGCAACATCCTTCCACTGGAAGACAATTCGGCTCGCGGGCAATACGGCCCGGGCTGGCAGGGCAGCGAAAAGGTCTGCGGCCTGCTCCACGAGGAGGGATTCTCGTCGACCTCGACGACGGAGACTTACGCGGCGATCGCACTGGAGGTCGACACCCGACGCTGGGCCGGTGTGCCGTTCTACCTGCGCACCGGTAAGCGCTTGGGACGTCGGGTCACCGAGATCGCGCTGGTGTTCAAACGTGCTCCGCACCTGCCGTTCGATAAGACGATGACCGACGAACTCGGGCAGAACGCGCTGGTCATCCGCGTGCAGCCCGACGAAGGCGTCACACTGCGGTTCGGTTCGAAAGTCCCCGGATCGTCGATGGAAGTGCGCGACGTCAACATGGACTTCAGCTACGGTCAGGCGTTCACCGAGTCGTCGCCGGAGGCCTACGAGCGGCTCATCCTCGACGTCCTGCTCGGCGAGCCGTCGCTGTTCCCGGTCAACGACGAAGTCGAATTGTCGTGGGAGATCCTGGATCCCGTGCTCGACGGCTGGGCGGCGGGTGGCAAGCCCGAAGAGTACGAGTCGGGTACGTGGGGACCCCACGGCGCCGACGCGATGATGGCCCGCACCGGGCGAGTTTGGCGGCGACCATGATCAAGAGACTTCCCGACACCTCGACCACCGAAGTGTCGAAAACACTGGTCAAGATGCGCGAGACCGGCGGGGCGGTGACCCTGGGCCGAGTGCTCACCCTGATCGTCAAGGTGGAGAAGGGCGACGACCTCGAAGCCGCCATCGTCGCCGCCAACGACGCGAGTCGCGAGCACCCGTGCCGCGTGATCGTGGTCGCCGCCGACGACCGCAAGGGCGCTACGCGCCTCGACGGCGAGATCCGCGTGGGCGGCGACGCCGGGGCGTCGGAGGTGGTCGTACTCAACTTGTTCGGCGAACTCGCCAATCACGCGCACGCCGTGGTGATCCCGTTCCTCTTGCCCGACACGCCGGTCGTCACCTGGTGGCCGGGTACCGCGCCGGCCAATCCCGCCAAGGACCGGCTCGGGCGGCTAAGCCAGCGTCGAATCCTCGACGGCACCAACCGATTCGACTCGCCCGCGCTGCTCAGCAAGCGGATCAAGTCCTACTCCCCCGGTGACACCGACATCGCCTGGGCACAGATCACGCCGTGGCGGGCGATCCTCGCCGCCGTCTTCGACCGGGACGGGCTGAGGGCGACCAGCGCCCGGGTGAGCGCACCCGGCCCTTCGGTGGGACTCGATCTGCTCGGCGGCTGGCTGCAGGCGCTCCTCGACGTCCCGGTGGAACGCGTCACCGGAGAGCTGGTCATCAGCGTCGAGTGCGAGCAGGGTCAGGTCGCACTGACCGCGGACGGCAAAGACACCGTCGTCACGACGCCGGGGCGCCCACCGGGGCGGGTGCCGTGGCAGATCCGCACCACCGGCGAATGCCTCGCGGAGGAACTGCGCCGACTCGATTCCGACGAGATCTATGAACTCGCGCTGCACGGCACCAACCGACTCATCCGCAACCAGAGGTGATCTCATGGCAACGACGCTGATCTTCCCGACGAAACCCGAGCTGGTCGACGCCGCGGCCGACCAACTGATCGGCGCGATCAGCGACGCGATCGCCGCTCGCGGTGTGGCGCTCATCGTGCTCACCGGTGGAAGCAACGGTATCGCGCTGCTGGAGGTGCTCCGTGAGCGCAGCACCGAGATCGACTGGACGAAGGTCGAGTTCTTCTTCGGCGACGACCGATTCGTCCCGACCGACGATCCCGACCGCAACGTCGGGCAGGCCGGTGAGGCGCTGTTCGACCACATCGACATCGATCCGGCCCGCATCCACGCGATGGCTGCGAGCGACGGTGAGTTCGGCGACGACATCGACGCCGCCGCCGCGGGTTACGCATCCGTACTGGCGGCGATCTCCCCCGGCGAGGCGTCGCCGCGGTTCGACGTCCACTTGCTCGGTATGGGTGGCGAGGGCCACGTCAACTCGCTGTTCCCCCACACCCCGGCAACCGCAGAGTCGATCAAAATTGTTGTCTCAGTGGACAATTCGCCCAAACCTCCCCCTCGGCGCGTCACCCTGACGCTGCCCGCCGTGAATCGTTCGCGGCAGGTATGGTTCCTGGTGGCCGGTGCCGACAGAGCATCGGCCGTTGCCGCAGGCGTCACCGGCGCGGCTGCCCAGGACTGGCCCTGCGCCGGTGCACACGGGACCGAAGCGACGGTGTGGTTCCTCGACGAGGAAGCCGCGAGCCTGCTCGACTGACGCTCCGCCGACGCCGCGGGGCACCGACGAGGAGATGGTGTTGGCGGATCTGACATACCCGCAGGCAGTGGTCATGGGATTGCTGCAAGGCGTGACCGAACTGTTCCCGATCTCGAGTCTGGGGCATTCGATCCTGCTCCCCGCCTGGCTGGGCGGCAGTTGGGAGACCCTGGTCACCCAGTCGGCCAGCAAGGGACACACCCCGTTCCTCGCGTTCATCGTCGCGCTGCACGTCGCCACCGCGCTGGCGCTGATCTGTTTCTACTGGCGCGACTGGATCAGGGTGATCGTCGGATTCGTCGACTCGATCCGCCGGCGCAGGGTCGACACCGCCGACGCCAAGCTCGCCTGGCTGCTGATCGCCGGAACGATTCCGGTAGGCATCGTCGGGCTGGTCGCGGAGAAGCCGCTGCGCGAATTGTTCGCCAAACCGCTGGCCGCCGCGATCTTCCTGGCCCTCAACGGGCTGATCCTGATCGCCGCCGAACTGATTCGACGCCGCGGCGACGCCGGTGGACGCCATCGCGCCGAACCCGACGGCGACAGCGAGATCACCAACCTCACCTACGCCAAGGGGACCGTGATCGGCGCCTCGCAGATCGCGGCCCTGTTTCCCGGGATCTCGCGCTCGGGTGTGACGATCTCCGCCGGAATTCTGACCGGGCTGGACCACGAGCGGGCGGCGAAGTTCGCGTTCATGCTGGCCACGCCGGTGATCCTCGCCGCCGGAGTGTTGAAGATCCCCGAGCTGTTCGGGCCCGACGGTCACGGTATCGGCGGTCAGGTCGCGGTGGGTTCGGTGTGCGCATTCGTCGCGGCGATCGCGGCCGTCGCGTTCCTCGCCCGCTTCTTCCACACCCGCACCCTCTACCCGTTCGCGGCCTACTGCCTCGTCGCCGGTGTCATCAGCATCGTGCACTTCGCGTGACACGGCGTCGTCGAAGGTCGTGACCGGGCGAACTTCGTCGGTGCAACACGTTCTACGACGCCTGCTAGTCTGATGCCTCGTGAGCGATACCGCGACGAGAACCTCGCCGGAGGCAGCCCAGCGTCGTGCCGCCATCGTCGCGGTCGCCCGACGCCAGGCCATCGCAGGCGGCTACGAGGGCGTCACCATCCGATCGGTCGCCACCCAGGCGCACACCACGCCGGTGACCATTTATCGCTACTTCGGCTCAAAGTCGGGTCTGCTCAGCGAATTGATGGTGGAGTGGGCCGACGCGACCATCACCCGGTTGGCCGACTACCAGCGTTCGACGCCGGCCGCGGACACGCCCTCGGCGGTGGCCACCGGTTTCGCCAACATCATCGAGTGGGCCGCCGCAGATCGCAATCTCCTCTCGGCCGGTCTGCGCGCGCTCAATCCGATCACGCGAGCCGACTCGGCCGCGGGCCCCGACTCCGGCGTCAACGGCTGGCTGCCGATGTTCACCAAACTGGTCGGCGGTTGCCTCGACGACCCGCAGTGGCATGACGACGCCCGCGCACTCACCATGGGTCACGTCCTGATCGCCTGCGTCAGCGACCTGGTGATGACCGGCGACACCGCGCGCGTCGCAGCGAATATCGCGACGGCGGCGCGGCAGGTGTTCGTCGGGACGTAGTCGGGGTCTCGTCTGGTTGAGCCACCCCCTGCTGGTTGAGCCGGGTCGGAGCGCTAGCGCAGACCCGCGTCGAAACCCCGCAAACCAACAGCGTCAACGCAACCAAACACATTGTGACAGTTACTGATTCATCGCACCGAGGTTTCGACACGGACCTCGGCTAACGCCTCGGACCGGCTCAACCAGCGGACGGGGACCGTAGTCGGCGAGTCCCGGCCCAACCAACGGACGGGACCCACCGTCGGTCAACCAGATTGAGCCAACCCCGGCGGTTGAGCCGGGTCGGAGCGCCAGCGCAGACCCGCGTCGAAACCCCGCAAACCAACAGGTTCAACGCAACCAAACACAGTGTGACAGTTACTGATTCGCCGCACCGAGGTTTCGACACGGACCTCGGCTAACGCCTCGGACCGGCTCAACCAGCGGACGAGAACCGTAGTCGGCCAACCAGGTTGAGCCACCACCCGCCGGTTGAGCCGGATCGGAGCGCAAGCGCAGACCCGCGTCGAAACCCCGCAAACCAACAGCGTCAACGCAACCAAACACATTGTGACAGCTGCTGATTCATCGCACCGAGGTTTCGACACGGACCTCGGCTAACGCCTCGGACCGGCTCAACCAGCGGACGAGAACCGTAGTCGGCCAACCAGGTTGAGCCACCACCCGCCGGTTGAGCCGGATCGGAGCGCAAGCGCAGACCCGCGTCGAAACCCCGCAAACCAACGGCGTCAACGCAACCAAACACATTGTGACAGCTGCTGATTCGCCGCACCGAGGTTTCGACACGGACCTCGGCTAACGCCTCGGACCGGCTCAACGAGCAGACGGGACCGTCGTCGGCGAGTCCCGGCCCAACCAGCGGACGGGCGCACCGTCGCTCAACCAGGTTGAGCCAACCCCGCCGGTTGAGCCGGGTCGGAGCGCAAGCGCAGACCCGCGTCGAAACCTCGCAAGCCAACAGCGTCAACGCAACCAAACACTGTGTGACAGTTGCTGATTCGTCGCGCCGAGGTTTCGACACGGACCTCGGCTAACGCCTCGGACCGGCTCAACCAGCAGACGGGACCGTCGTCGGCGAGTCCCGGCTCAACCAGCGGACGGGACCGTGTCCCCCCTCGACCAACGAAGGCGTCGTTCTATGGCCGTAGTGGGCGGCCGCCCAGCGGATCGGCGGGGTCGACGGGGGCGTCGATGTCGATGAGCCGCTCCAGGTCGTCGAGCGACATCGGCCGGGCGAAATGAAAGCCCTGGGCGAGCGCTACACCCGACTTCGCCACGGCCGCGGCCTGCACGGCCGTCTCGACGCCCTCGACAACCACGCGAAGCCCGTTGGCGACACCGATCGCGGCGATGGCGGCCAGCACGGCTTGCGGGCCGTCCCTGCCGTCGAGCGCATCGGTGAATCCCTTCGCGGTCTTGATGAAGTCCAGCGGAAGGTCGTTGAGCTGGCTCAACGACGACGCCCCGGTCCCGAAGTCGTCGAGTGCGACCAGCGCCCCGGTGCTGCGGAGTTCGGCGATGATGGGCACCACGTCCCCGCCGTCGGCGATCATGCTCTCACTCGCCTCGATGCAGAGGCGTGCAGGTGGCAACCCGACGTCGCGCAGGGTGGTTCGCAGCCGACTGGGGTAATTCCAGTCGGTGAGTTCGCGGCGCGAGGCGTTGACGGTGAGGATCATCTGGGCCGTCCACGGCCGAGCCGCGAACTCCCGCCCCGCGGTGCGCTGCACGAAGGCGCCGATCAGTTCGATCAGGTCGGACTCTTCGGCGATCGGGATGAATTCGTCGGGACCGATGACACCGAGGATCGGATGCTCCCAGCGGATCAACGCCTCGACGGCGACCACTCGCCGGTCGCCCAATCGGACGATCGGCTGGTAGACGACGTATAGGCGGTCCGGGTGTTTGAGCAGGGTGTCGCGCAAATCGTGCTCGATGTGCTGCCTGCGGTGCAGCTGGTCGCGCTGGTCGGCCTCGAACTCCACGAATGGGAGCCGTGGACTGCGTTTGGCGTAGCGCAGGGCGACCTCGGCGTCGCGCAACAGATTCGGCGCCGTCCGCGCGTCGTCGACCGACGCCGTGGTGAATCCGACGCCGACAGTCACCCGATGACTCCGCAGGCCATAGGTGATCGGCTGCACCACCACGGTGTGGAGTCGGTCGACCAGTCCACTGATCTCGGCGGCCGCGCCACTCATCCGGGTCACCACCGCGAACTGGTCGCCGTCGGTGCGGCCGACGATCGAACCGGCTGGAGCCACCGCGGCGATACGTGCCCCGATGGTGCGTAGCACCTGGTCGCCGGCGTCGTGCCCGACGACGTCGTTGACGGTGGCGAGGTCGCGCACGTCCATGACACAGATCAGCACCGACGCCGCCGCGCCGTCTAGTGCACCGACGAGCGCGTCGATCGCGGCGACGACTCCGGTCCGGTTGGTCAGTCCGGTCAGCGCGTCGCGCTCGGCTCCGATCGCTCCGCCGTGCAGGGTCACATCGACGAGCGTCACGATCAGCGGCGAGTGGGGCGCTGCGTCGAGTCGTCGGCAGCTGCACAACAGGGTGCGCTCGCCCACCGGCCCGACGACCGTGGCGCGACGATCGGTCGCGGATGCGCCGGACCGCAGGCACTCGTCGATCGGCGACTCTCCTCCGGGGAAGGCGATCGCGAGTGACTCGGCGCGGATGCCCGGGATCAGCTCCGCGGGCAATGACAGCAGCGCGACCGCTACGGGATTGGCCAACTCGATGATGCCGTCTGCCGAGATGACGATCACCGCCTGCTGCAGCGACGGCAGCACCGACTCCAGCCGCGCCATCATCGGGTCTGGAAACGACGGCCGATGCAAGCGGATGGCGGAACCGAACAATCCGATCGACTCGACCCGGAACATCGTCTGAAAGGCCGGGCCGCCGTTCCACTCGGTGCGCACGGTGGCAGATCGCACCGGAACCTCGCCGCCCGAGGTGTCGCGCATCGTCGTCAATGTCGGCTCGCTCGTTGCACCCAACTCCGGTCCGATGCCGGTGAGCCGTTCGAACAACGCCGCCGCGCCGTCCGGTGGGACGAAATCCATGATCGACGCGCCGATCATCGCGTCCTCCGACGACACCTTCGCGAGGGCCGCGGCCAGGGCGTTCGCGTAGACGATGCGTCCTTCCTGGTGCACCACGATGGCGTCAGCGGCGAAATGGGCAACTAGCCGCAGCGACGCCACCATGGCCGCATCGGAGACGTCCCGCGACGACGATGGGACATCGGCCCCGTCGTTCGGGGTCTCGTCGTGCACGCTGCGTCCGCCTTTCATCGACTGCTTGGTATCGCCTGACGAAGACTACCGCGCGCCGGGCGACCGTGATCAACTACAGACATCGTCACCCTAAAGCGCCCTGATGGTTGTCATTCAGGAAGTTGACACAATTTACATCGACGATTTGCGCTATCCGCTGTTACGCAGTGCGGTCGCCAATCCGTTCATAGTCAACAGGATTCCGCGGCGCACCTCTCGCGACTCGTCGCCGTTGCGGTAGCGCTTGAGCAGTTCCACCTGCAGCAGGTTCAGCGGCTCCAGGTAGGGGAATCGGTTGTACACCGACCGCTTCAGCGCTGCGTTGTCGGCGAGGAGGTCGGCGCTGCCGGTGATCGCGGCAAGCATCCGCAGCGATCGCTCGTGCTCGTCGACGATCTTGCCGAAAACCCGTTCGCGCAGTTCATCGTCGGCGACGAGTTGCGAATAGCGCTGTGCGACACCGAGATCCGACTTCGCCATCACCTGTGCCATATTCGACAGCACGCTGGTGAAGAACGGCCACGACCGGTAGTAGCGCTGCAAGGTCGCGAGCCGCTGCGGATCGTCGCCGATCCACGACTCGAACGCCGTGCCGGTGCCGTACCAGCCGGGCAGCATGACGCGCGACTGACTCCAGGACAGTACCCACGGGATGGCGCGCAGGTCGGAGATCGCCTTGGTCTGTTTGCGCGACGCCGGGCGACTGCCGATGTTCATCTCGCCGATCTCCGACAGCGGCGTCGACTCGGTGAAGTACTGCACGAAACCCGGTGTGCGGTGAACTAATTCACTGTAGGCGTCGCGGGCCGACGCGGCGACGTCGTCGAGGATCGCGTAGGCCTCGGCGGAGTCGTCGCCCAGTCCTTCGACGTCGAGCAGCGACGATTCGATGGTCGCGGCGAGCAATGTCTCCAGGTTGCGTCGTGCGGTGACCGGTTCGGCGTATTTGGCGGCGATGATCTCGCCCTGCTCGGTGATCCGCAGCGAACCCTGCACCGCGCCCGGCGGCTGCGCCAGGATCGCGTCGTAGCTCGGGCCGCCGCCGCGGCCCACTGTTCCGCCGCGGCCGTGGAACAGCCGCAACCTGATCCCGGCGGTGCGCACGGCATCGACGAGATCGAGCTCTGCGCGGTAGAGCGCCCAGTTCGCCGCCAGGTATCCGCCGTCTTTGTTGGAATCGGAGTACCCGAGCATCACTTCCTGCAGGCCGCCCTGCGCGTCGACCAGGGCTCGGTAGATCGGCACGTCCAGCACGGCGAGCAGCGTTGCGGCACCTTGTTGAAGGTCCTCGATGGTCTCGAAGAGCGGGATGATCCGGACGCTGCAGCGGGGCACCCCGCCGTCCGGGTCGAAAATGCCGGCTTCCTTCAGCAGTATCGCCGCCTCCAGCATGTCGCTCACCGAGGTACACATGCTGATGATGTAATTCGGAACCGCTTGCGGGCCGAAGGTCTTGATGGCCGTAGCGCCCGCTCGGACGATGGCGAGTTCCTTCGCCGCCAGCTCCGACAGTTCCGCGTCGGGGCTGAGTAGAGGCCGGCGCGCGGTCAGTTCTGCGGAGAGGATGGCTACCCGGTCGGCTTCGTCGAGGGACGCGTAATCGTCGTGGACGCCGGCCCACGCGAGTAACTCCCCCACCACTTCCTCGTGGACGTCGGAGTTCTGCCGCATGTCGAGTCCGGACAGGTTAAATCCGAAGGTGCGCACTCCCTCACGCAGCCGCAGGAGGCGGTCGTCGGCGATGGTGTCGTCGTTGTTGGCGCGCAGCGCGGCGTCGATGACGTCGAGGTCGGCGCGAAGCTCGTCCGCGGTGGCGTAGGCGTCGAAACCGGTACTCGCCGCGTCGTCGGTGGTGCGGAAGTCGGCGCCGAACATCGCCTCGCCCGTCGCCGCGAGCCGCGACCGGATGTGGCCGAGCGCTACACGGAACGGTTCGTCGTCGCCGCCGGAGCGGGTGCGCGCGGTCAGGACGGCGAGGTCGTCGGGGACGGTGATGAGTCGCGCGGACATGCTCAATTCTTGTGCGAGGGAACGCAATTCATCGAGATGATGACGGACGGCGGTGCGCGCGGCGCTCGACGTCGCGAGTGCGACGATGTCGGCGGTGACGTACGGGTTGCCGTCCCGGTCGCCGCCGATCCAGGAGCCCATCCGCACCATCGGCGCGTCTTCGATGCCGGAGTCCGGGTATTGGTCGAGCAGCGCGCGCCGCACCTGCGTGTTGATCACCGGCACGACGTCGAAGAATGAGGCGTCGTAGTAACGTAGCCCCGACGCCACCTCGTCGCTGATCGTCAGGCGCTCGACGCGGACGAGGGCAGTCTGCCAGAGGGTCAGGATCTGCCTGCCGATGGCGTCGATGGCGGCGCGCTCCTCGGCCGGGGTCAACTCGGTGCGGCGACGCAGCCGCATGAGTTCGGTGATCCGATTCTGTGCGTCGAAAACCGTGCGCCGTCGGGTTTCGGTGGGGTGGGCGGTGATCACCGGAACGACGGTGGCATGTGCCAACTCCGCCCCGACCTGCGCGTCGGTGAGGCCGGCCGCCCGCAACTTCGCATAGGTGGCGGCGAGGCTGCTCGCCTGCGGGGCGTCGGCCGCGCGCTCGTGGATGGCACGCCTGCGCTCGCGGTGCTGGTCTTCGCCGAGGTTGGCGAGCAACGCGAACAAGCTGAAGGCGCGCACCACCGGAAGCAATTGGGTTGCCGGGCGGTCGACGAACATGGTGGCGAGGTCGTCGCGGTCGATCTCCGATCGCCGGATCGCGAAGGCCGCCTTGCGTGCTCCCTCGATCAGGTCGAAGGTGTCGGCGCCCGAATGTTCACGTACCACGTCGCCGAGCATCGTGCCCAGCAGCCGGATGTCGTCGCGTAGCGGTTCGGTGAGCGCTCGTCCCGCGTCGTCGACGACGATGTGGTCGACGACGGAGGTGGCGGGGCGCCAGTCAGCTGATCCGGGAGTCGGCGTTGTCATCGGTCAAGTATCGCTGGTGTCGTCCGACCCCGCAGAGTTGACCCCGGATTTGTCCGAACAATAGGACCTGACTGGGCCAGTTCAGCTGAGTCGGATGTTGACGCCCACGGCGACGATCAAGATGAACCACACCAAGCCGACGAAGATGGTCAGCCGATCGAGGTTGCGCTCGACGACGCTGGATCCGGACAGGCTGGACTGAACACCGCCACCGAACAGGGACGACAGGCCGCCGCCTTTGCCGCGGTGGAGCAGCACCAGAATCACCAGGATCACGCTGGCGACGATGATGGCGATGTTGAGTGCGAGCGTCACTTGTTCTCAGGTCCTTACGGCGGGTCGACAGGGAAAAAAGTCACAGGCTGCGCGAATAGATCGCACAACCTGTGACAGTCTACGCGAGGCCGCGCGGGTCAGGGCAGCGGGCCGCCCGCGGCGATCGCCGACAGCGTCGCGAACTCGTCGGGCTTGAGCGACGCGCCGCCGACCAGCGCGCCGTCGACGTCGGCCTGCCCCACCAACTCGCCGACGTTCTTGGCGTTCACCGATCCGCCGTAGAGGATCCGCACCGATGCCGCGGTTGCGGCGTCGGCGATCTCTTCGAGAGCGCCGCGAATGGCCGCACAGACCTCCTGGGCATCGGCCGCGCTGGCCACCCGGCCGGTGCCGATGGCCCACACCGGCTCGTAGGCGATGACCGTCTTGGCGATGTCGTCGGCCGACAGGCCCGCGAGCGAACCCTTGAGCTGCGCGACGTTGTACTCGACGTGGTCGCCTGCTTCGCGGATCTCCAACCCCTCACCGATGCAGACGATCGGAGTGAGTTCGTGTTTGAGCGCGGCCTTCGTCTTCGCGAGCACCACCTCGTCGGTCTCGTTGTGGTAGGTGCGTCGCTCCGAGTGGCCGACGACGGCGAAGGTGACGCCGAGCTTCTTCAGGAAGGCGCCGCTGATCTCGCCGGTGTACGCACCGGAGTCGTGCGCAGAGACGTCCTGCGCACCGTAGGTGATCAGCAGCTTGTCGCCGTCGATGACCGTCTGCACGCTGCGGATGTCGGTGAACGGCGGGATGACGGTGACGTCGACCTTGTCGAAGTACTTCGCCGGCAGCGAGGCGGCCAGCTTCTGAACCAGCGCGATGGCCTCGAGGTGGTTCAGGTTCATCTTCCAGTTGCCCGCGATGAGAGGTTTACGGCTCATGATCAGGCCTCCAGAACGGTGAGTCCGGGCAGTTCTTTGCCCTCGAGGTATTCCAGCGATGCTCCGCCGCCGGTGGAGATGTGCGAGAAGTCGCTGTCGGGCAGGCCGAGGACGCGCACCGCGGCGGCCGAGTCGCCACCGCCGACGACGGTGAAGGCACCGCGGCCGGTGGTCGCGGCGATCGCCTCGGCGACGCCCTTGGTACCGGCCGAGAACTTCTCGAACTCGAACACACCCGACGGGCCGTTCCAGAAGATGGTCTCCGCGCCGCCGAGGACGGCGGCGAACCGCTTGACCGACTCGGGGCCGATGTCGAGGCCCATCCAGCCGTCCGGAATGGCATCCGCCGCAACGGTGTTCGCCTCGGCGTCGGCGGCGAATCGGTCGGCGACGACGACGTCGACCGGCAGGTGGATCACGTCGCCGAACCGCTCGAGCAGATCCTTGCAGACGTCGATCTGATCTTCCTGCAGCAGTGAGGTGCCTACCGAATGTCCTTGGGCGGCAAGGAAAGTGAATGCCATGCCGCCACCGATGACCAGGGTGTCGACCTTGGGTGCGAGTGCCTCGATGACGCCGAGCTTGTCGGAGACCTTGGAGCCGCCGAGCACCACGGCGTACGGGCGACGCACCTCTTCGGTGAGCTTGGACAGCACGTCGACCTCGGCGGCGACGAGGTCACCGGCGTAGTGCGGCAGTAGCTTGGCGACGTCGTAGACCGACGCCTGCTTGCGGTGCACCACACCGAAACCGTCGGAGACGAACGCGCCGTCGTCGCCGACGAGTTCGACGAGGGCCGCGGCGAGTTTGGCGCGCTCGGCCTCGTCCTTCGACGTTTCGCGCGGGTCGAAGCGGATGTTCTCCAGCAGCAGTACGTCGCCGTCGGTGAGACCTTCGGCGCGTGCCAGCGCGTCGGAACCGACCACGTCACCGGCCAGTTGCACGTTGCGGCCGAGCTCCTCGCTCAGTCGCGCGGCGACCGGCGCCAGCGAGAACTTGGGATCAGGCTCACCTTTCGGCCGGCCCAGGTGTGCGGTGATGATCACCTTGGCGTCGGCCTCGATCAACGCGCGCAGCGTCGGCAACGAGGCCAGGATACGACCGGGATCGGTGATGGCGCCCTCGTCGTCGAGCGGAACGTTGAAGTCCGAGCGAACGAGTACACCCCGACCCGAAACACCTTCGGCGAGAAGGTCTTTCAAAGTTGGTACAGCCATGATGTGGTTAGTCTCCTAGCGAATGTCGACCGTTGAGCCGGCCGGTGATGAGTCGAAACCTGCTCAGTTGAGCGACCGCGGAGCACCTGCCTACCGAGCGGGGAACGGCGATCGCCCGCCCACTGAGCGAGCGTAGCGATCCCCGTTCATTGCGAACGCAGCGATTCCCGTTCGTTGAGCAGCGCTGCGATTTCCGTTCATTGAGCGAGCGCACCAAGTTCCGTTCATTGAGCAGCGCAGCGATTCCCGTTCATTGCGAACGCTGCGATTTCCGTTCATTGAGCGAGCGCAGCGAGTCGAAATGCCGTCCCTACAGCGACTTGCCGACCAGGCCGATGAGGTCGACGAGGCGGTTGGAGTAGCCCCACTCGTTGTCGTACCAGGAGACGACCTTGGCCTGGTCGTCGATGACCTTGGTCAGGCCGGCGTCGAACAGCGAGCTGTGCGGGTCGGTGACGATGTCGCTGGAGACGATCGGAGCGTCGTAGTACTTGAGGATGCCCTTGAGCGGTCCGTCGGCGGCGGCCTTGAGCGCGGCGTTGATCTCCGCAGCGGTGCCCGGCTTGGCGAGCTGGGCGGTGAGGTCGGTGACCGAGCCGGTAGGGATCGGCACGCGCAGCGCGTATCCGTCGAGCTTGCCCTTGAGCTCCGGGAGCACCAGGCCGATCGCCTTGGCGGCACCGGTGGAGGTCGGCACGATGTTGATCGCGGCGGCGCGCGCACGACGCAGATCCTTGTGCGGGCCGTCCTGCAGGTTCTGGTCCTGGGTGTAGGCGTGGATGGTGGTCATCAGGCCCTTGACGATGCCGAACTCGTCGTTGAGGACCTTGGCCAGCGGGCCGAGGCAGTTGGTGGTGCAGGAAGCATTCGAGATGATGTTCTGGCTGCCGTCGTACTTGTCGTCGTTGACGCCCATGACGATGGTGATGTCCTCATCCGACGCAGGCGCGGAGATGATGACCTTCTTGGCGCCGGCGTCGAGGTGACCCTGAGCCTTGGCGCGCGCGGTGAAGATGCCGGTGGATTCGACGACGACGTCGACGCCCAGATCGCCCCACGGGATCGCGGCGGGACCTTCCTTGACTTCGAGGGCCTTGATCTTCTGGTCGCCGACGACGATGGTGTCTTCGCCTTCCAGCGACACATCCTGCGGCAGGCGACCGAGGATGGAGTCGAACTTCAGCAGGTGTGCCAACGTCGCGTTGTCGGTGAGGTCATTGACTGCGACGATCTCGATGTCGGTGGTGCCCAAAGCTTTTTGCGCTTCGACTGCGCGGAAGAAGTTGCGGCCGATCCGGCCGAATCCGTTTACGCCAACGCGAACTGTCACTGGTGTTCTCCTTGTGTGGTGCCCGCCGTGAGGTGGTGGCGGAACTTACCGACGTAACCCTTGGCCCCGCTCGTGCGCGCAGGCGCCGGTTACGGTTGCCCTACAGCTTAGTGGTAGAGGCTCGCCATCGCGTGACGGGGCTGACAGGGCCGTGGGCTCCCTTGATTCGAGTTCATATACCGATCGGTACGCGCGGTGTTCGCATAGCGCACCGACCAACGCGCAGCGTCGAAATGACGCGAGAGAACGCGACGCTGACCAGCGCAGGCTGACAGGGCGCTCTTCGGGTGGGGTGGCGGGTCGTCGTCAAAATGGGATCGGGGCGCGTGGCTGCAGCGGAGCCCTGGCGGAGCGGAAGACACGCGGGGGCCCTGTTTTGCCCATTTTGACGACGGCCCGACGCCCCACCCGCAGCGCGCCTGCGTGACCATACATCCTTGGGCGGCTTGGCATTTCGGCTTGCGACCCCTCGATACACCGAAGCTCGTTCCTCGCTTCGGCACTCGGGGAGCGAGGGGGTGCGCGCGGCGCACTCGGAGAGCGAAGAAGGTGCACTCGGGGAGCGAGGAGGGTGCGCGCGGCGCACTCGGGGAGCGAGGGGGTGCGCGCGGGAAAGCGGGGGTCGCTCGGGGAGCGAGGGGATGCGCGCCGCGCACTCGGGGAGCGAGAGGTGCACTCGGAAAGCGAGAGGGGCGCTCGGAGAGCGGGGGTGCGCTCGGAGAGCGAAGAAGGTGCGCTCGGGAGCGGGGCCGCGCTCGGGAGCGAAGGGGACGCAGCGGCCTCCCCTACTCCTCCTCTTCCTCCATCAACTCCGCGGTCACAGCCGATTCGGTGTCGGGGAGTCCTTCGGTGCGGGCCTTCTTGTCGGCCATGGACAGCAGGCGGCGGATGCGGCCGGCGACGGCGTCTTTGGTCATCGGCGGGTCGGCAAGCTGGCCGAGTTCTTCCAGTGAGGCCTGGCGGTGCGTCACCCGGAGATGACCGGCCGCGACGAGATGGTCGGGCACTTCGTCGCCGAGGATCTCCAGGGCGCGTTCGACGCGGGCCGCGGCGGCGACGGCGGCGCGGGCGGAGCGGCGCAGGTTAGCGTCGTCGAAGTTGGCGAGCCGGTTCGCCGTCGCGCGGACTTCGCGGCGCATGCGTCGTTCCTCCCAGACCAGACGCGTGTCTTGGGCACCCATCCGGGTGAGCAGTGCGCCGATGGCGTCGCCGTCGCGGATGACCACCCGGTCGGCGCCGCGGACTTCGCGCGCTTTGGCCGCGACGCCGAGGCGCCGGGCGGCGCCGACGAGGGCGAGCGCGGCCTCGGGGCCGGGGCAGCTGACCTCCAGTGCCGACGATCGGCCCGGCTCGGTCAGCGATCCGTGCGCGAGGAAGGCGCCGCGCCAGGCGGCTTCGGAGTCGACGATGCTACCGCCGACGACGTGGGCGGGCAGGCCGCGGACCGGTCGGCCGCGCATGTCGAGCAGTCCGGTCTGGCGGGCGAGCGCTTCCCCGTCCTTGGTGACCCGCACGATGTAGCGCGCGGTCTTGCGCAGTCCGCCGCTGCGCAGCACGTGTACGTCGGAGCTGTAGCCGTAGAGGTCGAGGATTTCCCGGCGCAGGCGGCGCGCGACGCTGCCCATGTCCACTTCGGCCTCGATGACGACGCGTCCGGCGACGATGTGCAGCCCGCCCGCGAACCGCAGCAGTGCCGACACCTCGGCTTTGCGCGCGCTCGTCGTCGTGACCGTCAGACGACTGAGCTCGTCTTTGGCCGCTGCTGTCATCGCCACTGGTGGCATCCCTCCTGTTGCTCTTGCTGTAGTCATTCGCCCTCCGATGCTCGCCCGGGCCGGCGCCCGTACCTCATGCGTGTCGTTCCCGGAGCCGTACTCAGCGGGGAGACTGCACGAGTGCCGACACGACGTCGGCGACCTTGCGCGGATCGTGCACATTCGCTCCGGGTACCGCGAGGTCCCCGATCCGAAGTGTCGCTCCGAACAACGCCGCGGCACGTTCGACGTGTTCTCGCTCCCGGCCCATGGGCACCGAGCGCTCGTCGACGACGACGTCGTCTATCCGTAGAGTGTCCGCATGTGCGTGTAACACATGCAGGTGTCGCTCTAACGAAAACCCTGTAGTTTCACCAAGCTCCGGCTCAAGATTAACAATTAACATTCGTCGCGCTAATGACCGGGTCAGAGCTTGTAACTGCTCGGGCACCAGGACATGCGGAATCACGCTGGAAAACCACGATCCCGGCCCCAGCGTGATGAGATCGGCCTCGGCGATCGCCGTCAGGGCATCTGCGCAGGCAGGCGGTTCGTTGGGGACCAAGCGCACCCGACGTACCTTGCCCGGCGTGGTCGCGACGGCCACCTGGCCCTGGATGACACGACTCATCCGTGGATCGGATTCCAGCCCCGACACGTCGGCCTCGATCATCAGCGGTACCCGCGCCATCGGCAGCACCCGACCATGGGCGTTGAACAACCGCATCAACTCGTCGAGCGCGGCGACCGGATCACCCATCACCTCGGCCAGCCCGGCGAGCAGCAGGTTGCCCACCGGGTGTCCGGCGAGCGCACCGTGACCGCTGAACCGATGCTGCAGGGTCTGCGCCCACATGGTGACCCGGGTCCGCTGCGCGGAGTCGACGAGACCCTCCAACGCGGCCGGCGCGGACACCAGCGCGGCCAGCGCCATGCGCAGATCGCCGGGCGGGATGGCACCCAGTTCGGCCCGGATCCGGCCCGACGATCCGCCGTCGTCGGCGACGGTGACCACCGCGGTCACCCGGGTGGACAGGTAGCGCATCGCGGTCAGCGTCGCATATAGACCGTGTCCCCCACCGAGTGCGACGATCTTGGGCTGGGCCGTCATTCGCGCCCCAGGTCACGGTGGCTGACCCGGACGTCGACGTCGGCGATGCCCGCATCCGACAGCCGCCTGCCCAGTTCCGTTGCCATCGCGACGCTGCGGTGTTTGCCGCCCGTGCATCCGACGCTGACCGCCATATAGCGCTTACCCTCTCGCAGGTAACCGTCGACGACCAGCGAGATCAGGTCGACGTACAGATCGATGAACTGCGACGCCCCTTCTTGTCCGAGAACGTAGTCGCGGACCGGTGCGTCGAGTCCATTGTCCGCCCGCAGCTCGGGAATCCAATAGGGGTTGGGCAGAAATCGTACGTCGGCGACGAGATCGGAGTCGATCGGCAGCCCGTACTTGAAGCCGAACGATTTGATGGTCACCGACAACCCGGTCCGCCCGATCGACGGATAGGTGGTCTCGATGATCTCGCGGAACTTGGCCACCGGCAGCGTCGAGGTGTCGACGACGAGGTCGGCGCGCAGTTTCACCCCGGCCAGGTAGTCGCGTTCGCGGACGATGCCGTCGACGAGCGTGTCGTCGGCCTGCAGCGGGTGGCGGCGGCGGACCTGCTCGAACCGGCGCACCAGAACGTCGTCGCTGGCGTCGAGGAAGATCATCGACGTCTGCGCACCGCTGGCGTCGAGCCGCTCGCGCAGATCGACCAGATCACCGCCGACCTGGGCGTCGGTGCCGCGTACGACCATCGCCAGCCGCGACGTCTTGGGCTGCCCGGCACGCGCGAGATCGACCATGGTGCCGATGAGCCCGACCGGCACGTTGTCGGCGACGTACCAACCGGCGTCTTCGAAGATGTCCGCCGCGGTGGTCATGCCGGCACCCGACATCCCCGCGATGAAGACCACCGACATGTCCTCGCTCATGCGCCCTTCACCTGCTTCTGTTCGCTGTCCAATGCGGTCTTGACCGCCTGTGCCGTCGCCAGTCCGATGCCGGGTACCTCCGCAATGGACTCGACCGAGGCCTCGCGCAGCCGCGCCACCGATCCGAAGTGCGCCACCAGCGCGGACCGTCGGCTCGCGCCCAGGCCGCGCACGCCGTCGAGCACCGACTCGGTCATCCGCTTGCTGCGTTTGCTCCGATGAAAAGTGATGGCGAAACGGTGTGCTTCGTCGCGGACTCGCTGCAGCAGGAACAGTCCCTCACTGCTCCGTGGCAAGATTACCGGCTCGTCGTCGTCGGGAATCCAGATCTCTTCCAGCCGCTTGGCCATGCCGATCACGGCGACGTCGGTGATACCCAATTCGTCGAGCACGGCGGCGGCGGCGCGCACCTGCGGCTCGCCGCCGTCGACGACGAACAGGTTCGGCGGGTAGGCGAAACGGCGTGGCCGGCCGGTCTTCGGATCGATCGCCGCCTCGGGTGCCAGGTCGCCGCCGTTGTTCGCATCGACGCTCGACGCATCGGCGGCACCGGAGTCGACGTCGGCGCGGTGGCGCAGGAATCGCCGCCGGGTCACCTCGGCGATCGACGCGACGTCGTCGGAGTGCCCGTCGCCCGCCGCCTCCCGGATCGAATAGTGTCGATAGTCGGATTTTCGCGGCAGCCCGTCCTCGAACACCACGAGCGACGCGACGACGTCGGTGCCCTGCACGTGGGAGATGTCGACGCATTCGATGCGCAGCGGCGCCTGGTCGAGTGCCAGTGCCTCCTGGATCTCGGTGAGTGCCGCCGAGCGGGTGGTGAGGTCACCGGCCCGCTTGAGTTTGTGCTGGGCGAGCGCCTCACCGGCATTGCGTTCGACGGTCTCGGCGAGCGCCTTCTTGTCGCCGCGCTGCGGCACCCGCAGGTCGACGCGACTGCCTCGCAGGTCCGACAGCCACTGCGCGACGTCGGCCGGGCACGGCGGCAGCTCCGGCACCAGCACTTCCCGGGGTATCGCCTGATTGCCGACGTGTCCGGTCTCGACCCGCACGGTCGCGTCCATGTCCACCTGCGCCCCGTAGAACTGGGTCAGGAACTGCCCGACCTCCTCGCTGCGCGATTCGTCGTCGGAACGTTCGACCACCCAGCCGCGCTGCCCGACGACGCGCCCGGCACGCACGTGGAACACCTGCACCGACGTTTCGAGCTGATCGCCGGTGAAGGCGATGACGTCGGCGTCGGTACCGTCACCGAGCACCACCGCCTGCTTCTCCAGCGCACGCTGCAGCGCGGTGATGTCGTCACGCAGCCGGGCGGCCCGCTCGAAGTCGAGTTCCTCAGCGGCCGAATGCATTTCGCGCTCAAGATTGCGGATCAGCTGATCGGTGCGGCCGGCCAGGAAGTCGCAGAAATCGTCGACGATGTCGCGGTGCTGTTCGGCGGTGACCCGCCCGACGCACGGTGCGGCGCATTTGTCGATGTAGCCGAGCAGGCACGGACGCCCGATCTGGTTGTGCCGCTTGAAGACTCCCGCCGAGCACGTCCGCGCCGGAAACACCCGGGTGAGCAGGTCCAGCGTCTCGCGGATCGCCCAGGCATGCGAATACGGACCGAAGTAGCGCACGCCGCGCCGTCGCGGACCACGGTAGACGAACAGCCGCGGGTACTTCTCGTTGAGCGTGACCGCCAGCATCGGGTAGGTCTTGTCGTCGCGGTAACGGACGTTGAATCGCGGATCGAATTCCTTGATCCAGTTGTATTCCAGTTGCAGCGCTTCGACTTCGGTGCCCACGACGGTCCACTCGACCGATGCGGCGGTGGTGACCATCTGCCGGGTCCGCGGATGCAGCGAGGCGATGTCGGCGAAGTACGACGTCAGCCGCGACCGGAGATTCTTCGCCTTGCCGACGTAGATGACGCGTGCGTGCTGATCGCGGAATTTGTACACACCCGGATCGGTGGGAATCGTCCCTGGAGCGGGGCGGTATGTCGTCGGGTCGGCCACTCAGAACAGCCTACGCGACACTAGGACGTGCTCCGACCGTAGCGCTGCTCGGCGTCGCGGACGTTCTCCATCGCCGCGACCGCGCGATCGCCGTCGCGCGCCTGGACCGCCAGCACGGGTACGTACTCGTCGGACGGCAGCAGCAGCCGGGCGCAGAACTTGCCCTCCGGGTACACCAGTCCCCCGATCTCGTCCCAGCCGAAGATCCGCTCCGACACCAGGTTTCGCACCGCGATGCCCGACGGTCCGACGCGCAGCCGGGCACGGGTCAACAACAGCACCGCCCCCGCCTCGACGACACCGATCAGCGCGATGCCGATCTGATCCGACAGCCCGACGTCGGGTCCGGTGTCGGAGATCGTGAGGAGCGCACCGAACACCGCATGCACGATGACGAGCAGCACCGCCACCGTGATCGCGGCGCGCGGCATGAGCCGCGGCTTGTACTCATAGGTCCACGCGGTCTGGACCGTGTCCGGTGTCGTCGAATCGGACACGGTCACGACGCGGCGAGTGCGCGCAGGGTCAGCGCGGACGCGAGCGCCGCGGTGGTGGCCTGGGCGCCCTTGTCCTCCGACGAGTCGGGCAGTCCGGCCCGGGCGAGTGCCTGCTCCTCGGTCAGCGTGGTGAGGACACCGTTGCCGACCGGGGTGGATTCGTCGAGCGACACACGCGTCAGCCCGGCGGTCACCGCATCGCACACATACTCGAAATGCGGTGTCTCACCGCGGATCACGACGCCGAGCGCGACGACGGCGTCGTGCGTGCGGGCCAGCGCCTGCACGATCACCGGCAACTCGATGGCGCCCGCTACCTTGACGACGGTCGGCTCGTCGATGCCGTTGGCCGCCGCCGCGCGCACCGCGCCGTCGAGCAGCGCCGTGCAGATGGTCTCGTGCCACTGCGACGAGACGATGGCCAGCCGGATCTCGGCGGCGTCGGCGAGATCGAGCGTGGGTTCGCCGTGACCGCTCATGCGCCCGCTCCCTGCTGATCGGTGGCCGACGTCGCATTCGACTGTGCGGCGAGATGATCGTCGAGCCCGGCGAGGTCGTGGCCCATCCGGTCGCGCTTGGTCTGCAGGTAGCGCAGGTTCTCGGCGTTGGCGCGCAACGGCATCGCCACCCGATCGACGATGTGCAGTCCGTAGCCGTCGAGGCCGACCCGCTTGGCCGGGTTGTTGGTGAGCAGCCGCATCGACTTGACGCCGAGGTCGACGAGGATCTGCGCGCCCAGTCCGTAATCGCGGGAGTCGGCGGGCAGACCGAGTTCCAGGTTGGCGTCGACGGTGTCAGAGCCGTTGTCCTGCAATTGATATGCCTGCAGCTTGTGCAGCAGTCCGATGCCGCGGCCCTCGTGCCCGCGCATGTAGAGGACGATGCCCCGCCCCTCGGCGGCGACCATCTCCAGCGCGGCGTCGAGTTGTGGTCCGCAATCGCAGCGCAGCGACCCGAAGACGTCCCCGGTCAGACACTCCGAGTGCACGCGCACCAGGACGTCGTTGCCCGCGCCGTCATCGCCGGCGACGTTGCCCATCACCAGCGCAACGTGCTCGACCTCGTCGTAGATGCTGGTGTAGCCGACCGCGCGGAAGGTGCCGTGATTGGTGGGGATGCGGGCGTCGGCGACGCGCACGACGTGCTTCTCGTGGCGGCGGCGCCAGGCGATGAGATCGGCGATGGAGATCATCGCGAGTTCGTGTTCGTCAGCGAAGACCCGCAGCTCGTCGCTCTGCGCCATCGCACCGGGATCCTTCTGCGACACGATCTCGCAGATCACGCCCGCCGGGGTGAGGTCGGCGAGCCGGGCCAGATCGACGGCGGCTTCGGTGTGACCGGGCCGGCGCAGCACCCCGCCCTCCTTGGCGCGCAGCGGAACCACGTGCCCGGGGCGGGTGAAGTCGTTGGCGGTGGTGCCGGGGTCGGCGAGCATCCGCATCGTGGTGGCGCGGTCGGCGGCCGAGATGCCGGTGCCGATGCCTTCGCGGGCGTCGACGGTGACGGTGTAGGCAGTGCCGTGCTTGTCCTGGTTGGTCGAATACATCGGCGGCAGACCCAGCCGGTCGCAGTCGGGACCGGCGAGCGGCACGCACAGGTAGCCCGAGGTGTAGCGGACCATGAACGCGACCAGTTCGGGTGTCGCCTTCTCGGCGGCGAAGATCAGGTCGCCCTCGTTCTCGCGGTCCTCGTCGTCGACGACGACGACCGCCTTGCCCGCGGCGATATCGGCGATCGCGCGCTCGACCGAATCCAATCGGACTGCGCCCGTAGCGGTTTCGCTAATCGACTCACTCATCGTGTTCACTTACCTTCTGCGCTGTTGGCCGCGTGCGGACCGGCGATGCGCTCCACGTATTTGGCAATGACGTCGGTTTCCAGGTTGACGATGTCACCGTCGCTGAGACTACCCAGCGTGGTCTCCGACAACGTCGTCGGGATCAGCGAGATCTCGAACCAGTCGCGCCCGTCGTCGACGCCGACCGACGAGACGGTCAGCGACACACCGTCGACGGTGATGGACCCCTTCTCCACCACGTAGCGTCGCAGCGTCTGCGGCAGGGCGATGCGGATGACGGTCCAGTTCTCCGACGGTGCGATGGAGACGACCGTGCCGACGCCGTCGACGTGCCCCTGCACGATGTGCCCGCCGAACCGGCCACCCGCGGGCATGGCGCGCTCGAGGTTGACCGCCGCGCCCGACTGCGCGTCGGACAGCGAACTGCGGCGCAGCGTCTCGGCCATGACGTCGACGGTGAACGCGCCGTCGTCGAGTTCGACGACGGTCAGGCACACGCCATTCACAGCGATCGAATCGCCGAACTTCGCATCACTGGTCACCAATGGGCCGCGCACGGTGAACCGCGCGGCCTCGGCAAGATCTTCGCGCGCCACGATGGTGCCGCGCTCCTCGACTATCCCGGTAAACACCCTCAACTCCTTCGTTGCCTGCCCCGTGGCGGACCGAGGGACAACGGCAACCAGAGTTCTGGCCTACCGGTTCTCTCGTATCCGGACTATGACCGTCGGCTCCGGAATCACACCGGATCTGCTGTCCCCGCCGCTGACGGCGGGCGCTCGCGGGCTGTGCCGGCGCCGAATCTTCGACGCCGCCAATCACCGCCGGTGGGGAATTTCACCCCGCCCCGAGAACTACGTATTCGACGCTAGCACGATCGGTCACACCGACGGCAGACGCGCGTCTCCCGACCGGGGCGCGCGCGTCCCCAGCGACGTGCGCGGTCGCCGCGGCGACCCGGTTGCGCGCACGCTGAGTGAATCCCCGGCGATCCCCGCCGCGGCGGGAATCGCCGCGATCAGCGGGGTCAGCCCGGGTGCACCGTCGGCGACGAGAACGACGGCGTCGTGCGCCGGTGTCGCGCGCCGCTGCCCGACTCGGGCCAGCAGGTAGTCGTAGAGCGCCACGACGTTGGACGCGTTGCGGAACGCCGACTCCCCCGACAGCCCGAAGCGCAGCCCGCTGACCGATACCGCCAGCGGCTCCGAACTCGCCGACGAGACGGCCACCCGGTAACGGCGATGGCCCTGACTCACCCCGTGGCGCGAATCGCTGACCGTCGCCAGCGGCGGGAGACGCAGCGTCTGCGGGCCGTCGGTCGGCGTGTAGCGCACGCCCCGCACCGGCGCCCATCCGGTCGCGGTGGCTTTGAACAGCTCCAGACGCAGGTCGTCGGACGGCCCCGACGAGTCGAGGTCGAGCGACACCGATGCCAGGACCGGTCGATGTGCGAAGTCGACGTCGACGTTCAGCGGCCGCCCCTCGACGACGCCGGCATCGAGGGTGATGCCGTGCGAGCTGCGCAACGCCGCGACCGCGTCGCCGCCCGCCCGCGCCCGCACCGACACCGGCGTGTTGCGCGGCGTCGTATGCAGGTGCAGACCGTTGGTCAGGTGCCAGATCGCCGCCTGTGTCGCGGCGATCGCTTCGTCGTCGCGGATGTTGGCGGCGCCGATCGCGTGGCCCGCCGCCCGGACGCGAGCGGTGAGCGTCGCAAGGTCGACGCGCGGATACGACGCCGCGACGAGACTCGCGACGTGCGGATGCGCCGGGCCGGCGGCCCGGTAGGTCACCGGCGTCGCCGCGACCTTGCCGTCGAAGTCCAGCGAGTAGGCCCGCACACCCGGGTTGAGTCGGACCAGATCGGTACGCGCCGCGGCGCCGTCGGCGAGGATGATCCGATGGATCGTCGAGGAGTAGGTGCCGCCGCGGTAGCGCATCAACCGCGGCATGGGCTCGCTGCCCGGGACAGCGGTCGAAGTCGGCGTCGATGCGGTGCTGGCGATCCTCACGGGCGGCAATCTATCGGGCGCGTGGTCCCGTGCCTACCCTTGCGCCCACGGCCGCGCAAAAGGCCCGATCGCGGGGTTTCGATCACGCCGCGGCGAAACCCTGCCGCGGGGTTCGCGCGGGGCTACTGTTGCGCGTCAGGCGAGTTCAGGCCCCCGAACCGAAGGCGAGTGACATGACCGACCCGTTGAACGAATCCCAGGCGCTCGGCGATCTCGCCGCCCGCCAACTGGCGAACGCCACCAAGACCAACGCGCAGCTGCCGAGCATCACGCCGCGCTGGCTGCTCGACCTGCTGCAGTGGGTCCCGGTGGAAGCCGGCATCTACCGCGTCAACCGGGTGGTCAACCCCGACCAGGTGTCTATTCATGTCGCCGAGGGCGAGGCCGGCCTCGACGACGATCTGCCGCAGACCTTCGTCGACTACGAGACCAGTCCCCGCGAGTTCACCCTTCGGCCGATCTCCACCATTCTCGATGTCCGTACCCGAGTGGCCGATCTGTATTCGAGTCCGCACAACCAGGTCGCCGAGCAGCTACGGCTCACCATCGAGACGATCAAGGAGCATCAGGAGTCGGCGCTGATCAACAATCCGGAGTACGGGTTGCTCGCCCAGGCGGTTCCCGAACAGCGAGTGTCCACGCTCACCGGCCCGCCCACACCCGACGATCTCGACGGCCTGATCACCAAGGTGTGGAAGTCCCCCGGCTTCTTCCTCACCCACCCGCTGGGCGTGGCCGCCTTCGGACGCGAAGCCACCCGCCGCGGTGTACCACCGGCCACCGTGAGCCTGTTCGGTTCACAGTTCCTGACCTGGCGGGGCATTCCGATCATCCCGTCCGACAAGGTTCAGGTGACCGACGCGACGACCAAGTTCATCCTCATCCGAACCGGCGTCGAGCGGCAGGGCGTCGTCGGGCTGTTTCAGCCCGGGCTCGAGGGTGAGGGGCAGACGCCCGGTCTGTCGGTGCGCTTCTCCGGAATCGATCGGGCGGGCGTGGCATCATATCTGGTTACGCTCTACACCTCGCTCGCCGCGCTGACCGACGACTCGCTCGCCGTCCTCGACGACGTCGCGGTGGACAACTTCCATGACTATTCCTGAGCCCCCAGCGGTGCCTGCCGGGACGCACGAGTTGCGATCGGCCGGCGCCGACGGCGAGCTGCCGGTGAGCACCGCCGAACTGGCGGCGCTGGCCGGTCAGCTCTACGCCGCTGCGACGGCGCGATCGGGAGCACCGTCGTACCCGCGGGCACCGCAGATCCCCACCGCGCCCGTGTCGGCGAGCCCGGCCGCGCCGGCGAGTCCGGCTGCTCCGAGTCCGGCGGCGGGCCGGGTGACGCCGCCGAGTCCGGCGTCGACGGTCCCCCCGGCGCTGCCGTTCGACATTCCCGCCGAGCCCGAGTTCTACTTCCTCGACGGCGCCGGCCTCGGGCGAAGCGAACCCGAGCGCGCCGCGACCACGCACACGGTTCCGGCGAGTCTGCATGTCGCGCAACCGGATTCGTCGAAGCCGTTCGACGTGGCCGCGGCGCGCGCCGACTTTCCGATCCTGTCCGAGACAGTCAACGGCCGCCCGCTGATCTGGTTCGACAACGCCGCCACGACGCAGAAGCCGCAGCGGGTCATCGACCGGCTCACCTACTTCTACGAACACGAGAACTCGAACATTCACCGGGCAGCGCACGAACTGGCCGCCCACGCCACCGACGCCTACGAGGACGCGCGCGACGTCACCGCGAAGTTCATCAACGCCGCGTCGTCCGACGAGATCATCTTCGTCCGCGGCACCACCGAGGCGATCAACCTGGTGGCTCAGTCATGGGGACGCAAGCACCTGCGCGAAGGCGACGAGATCGTCATCACCCACCTCGAACATCACGCGAACATCGTTCCCTGGCAGCTCATCAGCCAGCAGACGGGTGCGGTCATCAAGGTGGCACCGGTCGACGACCACGGCAATGTGCTCATCGCGGAGCTCGAACGCCTCATCGGCCCGCGCACCAAGCTGGTGTCGGCGACGCATGTGTCCAACGCACTGGGCACGGTCACCCCGGTCAAACAGATCGTCGAGATCGGCCACCGGTACGGTGCCCGGGTGTTGATCGACGGCGCGCAGTCGATCCCGCACATCGGCATCGACGTGCAGGAACTCGGCGCCGACTTCTTCGTGTTCTCCGGCCACAAGATCTTCGGCCCCACCGGCATCGGCGTGCTCTACGGGACGTCGGAGGCGCTTGCCGAGACCCCGCCCTGGCAGGGCGGCGGAAACATGATCGCCGACGTCACCCTCGAACGGGCGATCTACCAGGGTCCGCCGAACAAGTTCGAGGCGGGCACCGGCAATATCGCCGACGCCGTGGGACTGGGTGCGGCGCTGCGTTACGTGAGCGATCTCGGTATCGAGCGGATCGCGGAGTACGAGCACCACCTGCTCAGCTACGCGACGCCGCGGCTGGCAGAGATCCCGGGGGTGCGCATCGTCGGGACCGCCGAGCACAAAGCCAGCGTGCTGAGCTTCGTACTCGCCGGCCACGAGCCGCTCGAAGTGGGAAAGGCGTTGAACACCAAGGGGATCGCGGTACGCGCGGGCCATCACTGTGCACAGCCCATCCTGCGCAGGCTGGGGCTGGAGCAGACGGTCCGGCCGTCCTTCGCGTTCTACAACACGACCGAAGAGATCGACACGTTCATCGAGGCGGTATGGGAGATCGCGCGGGGGTCGGCGAGTTAGCCCAGTCGATTCAGACGAAACCCACAGCGGCACAGTGGCTTCGACTCGGCTTCGCCTCGCTCAACCAGCAGGACGCGGCGAAGCAGGGTGCGCACAAGATATCAATACCAATAGCCGCGACACACCAAGCTGCGATGTGGTCGCCCGATCCGGGCACCAGACTCTAATTCTCGAAGTCAGCCGCACGACACTCGAAACCGGATGCGGCCGTGTGCATCTCGCGTCCCCCTCATCGGCGTCGAAGGGAAATATGCCCTCCGACACGCACCACGGGGCCGCGAGATGCCCGGCCGGCGGAAGAATGGTCAGCCGAGCCGTTCGATGATCATCGCGTTCGCCTGACCACCCGCCTCACACATCGTCTGCAGGCCATAGCGTCCGCCCGTCTGTTCCAGCACCGAGAGCATCGTCGTCGCGATGCGGGCGCCGCTGCCGCCGAGCGGGTGGCCGATGGCGATGGCTCCGCCGTTGACGTTGACCTTCGCCGGGTCGGCTCCGGTCTCGGCGAGCCAGGCCAACACGACGCTGGAGAACGCTTCGTTGACTTCGAAGACGTCGATGTCGGCGATCGTCAGTCCGGCGCGGGCCAGCACCTTCTCGGTCGCGGGGATGACCCCGGTCAGCATGAAGATCGGGTCGTCGCCCGCGACGGCGAGCGAATGAATACGCGCTCGTGGGCGCAGCCCGAGCTTGGCGGCGATCTCCGACGACGTCACCAACGTGGCCGCCGCGCCGTCGTTGATCGGTGAGGAGTTGCCCGCGGTCACGTGCCAGCCGAGGTCGGGGAAGCGACGCTCCCACTGCGGAGCACGGAACGCGGGACGTAAGCCGGCGAGGACGTCGACGGTCGTTCCCGGCCGGATCGTCTCGTCGGTTCGAAGTCCGGCGAGCGGCGCCACCTCGGCATCGAACTTGCCGTCGGCCCATGCCTGCGCGGCCCGCCGGTGACTCTCCGCGGCGAAGGCGTCGAGCTGCTCGCGCGAGAGTCCCCATTTCGCGGCGATCAGCTCGGCGCTGATTCCCTGCGGCACCAGGCCTTCCGGGTAACGCTGCGCGACGCCGAGACCGAACGGATCTCGTCCGGCGGTCTGACTGCCGATCGGCACGGTGCTCATCGATTCGACGCCGGAGGCGATGACGACGTCGTTGACGCCGCTGATCACATTGGCGGCGGCGAAGGCGATGGCCTGCTGGCTGCTGCCGCACTGCCGGTCGACGGTCACCGCGGGCACCGATTCCGGCAGGCCGGCGGCCAGTGCGGCCCAACGCGTGGTGTCGGCGCTCTGTTCGCCGATCTGCCCGACCGCTCCGCCGATGACGTCGTCGATGAGCACAGGGTCGATTCCGGTGCGGGTCACCAGCTCCCGGATCGCGTGTGCGTGCAGGTCGACGGGGTGAATTCCGGCGAGTCCGCCGCCCGGCTTGCCCTTGCCCACCGGGGTGCGTACGGCGTC
Source organism: Gordonia asplenii (assembly GCF_012933505.1). Taxonomy (GTDB): domain Bacteria; phylum Actinomycetota; class Actinomycetes; order Mycobacteriales; family Mycobacteriaceae; genus Gordonia; species Gordonia asplenii. The sequence goes on along the minus strand of NZ_JABBNB010000003.1, from coordinate 242,950 downwards.
GACGATTACTGCGTCCCTCATGGTTCTCTCCTTTGAGACAGCGAGGCTGAACAGTGAGTTGGATTTACCAACTAACCCGACGATAGGCCCAGTCAGTTTGATTTGCCAACAGACTTCGGCATACTGGAATTGTGATATCGGTCCCACCCGTCGAAACCCCCCGTCCCTGCACCATCGCCGACGCCCTGGAGGTGGTCGGCGATCGATGGAGCCTGCTGGTCGTGCGCGAACTGTTCTACGGCCAGCGGCGATTCACCGAGATCGCACGCAACACCGGGGCACCGCGCGACATCCTCGCGACCCGACTGCGCAAACTCGAAGAGCACGGCGTGATCAGCCGCACGCAGTACTCGCAGCGGCCGCCGCGGTACGAATACGGTCTGACCGCATCGGGGCGCGCGCTGTCGCCGGTGCTGCTCACGCTCAAGCAGTGGGGCAGTCGCTACCTCGACGACGGCGCCGACCCCGTGCCGTTCATGCATACCTGCGGCGAACGGTTCACCGGCGAATTGTGTTGTGCGGCATGCCGCGCGCCGCTGCGCGGAGACGCGCTGAGGATCAGCGACGCAGAGTGATCAGCAGATCGTCGCCGAGCCGTTGCGGTTCGCCGAATACGAAGCGTCTGAGGTCGGCGATGGTCGACGTCGAGGCCATGTCGACCGCGGCCGGCCCGGCGCCCAGGACCGCCGGCGCCAGATAGAGGTCGACCTCGTCGACCAGGTCGGTGTCGAAGAAGGCACCGATGATCGACGGTCCACCTTCGACGAGGACCCACAAAGCGTCGTCGAGCGCGTCGAGAACGGCCCGCGGATCGTGGCTGCGAACTTGGATCGTGGGTGCGGCGTCGTCGAAGATCTTTGCGCCGGAACCGATTTCACGTGTCCCCAGAATGACGCGGGTGGGCTGGTGCGGACGCAGGTCACCGTCGGGGGTGCGTGCGGTGAGCGCGGGATCGTCGGCGACGACGGTTCCGGTCCCGACGATGATCGCGTCGATCCGGCCGCGCTGCTCATGCGCGTGGGCACGGGCCCGCGGGCCGGTGATCCATCGGCTGGTTCCGTCGGGTGCGGCGATGCGGCCGTCGACGGTAGCGGCCATCTTGACCGTCACGAGTGGGCGGCCGGTGCGTTGGCGATGCAGCCAGGTGCGCAGCGGACCGGATTCGACGATGTCGGTCAGGGTGGGATCTAGGTCGGCTCCCCCGTGTACCGAAACGCCGGCTGCGACGAGCGTCGAGGCACCGCCCGCGGCTTGTGGATTGGGGTCGGCGACGCCGTAGTACACGCGCCCGATCCCGGCGTCGAGCAACGCCTGACTGCACGGCCCGGTGCGGCCGGTGTGGTTACACGGCTCGAGGGTGACGACGGCGGTACCACCGCGTGCCCGCTCACCCGCGACGCGCAGCGCCATCACTTCGGCGTGCGGACCGCCGACCGGCTGGGTGTGTCCCACACCCGCCACGGTTCCGTCGGCGTCGAGGATCACCGCGCCGACCGGCGGATTCGGTGAGCTCAGTCCCTGCGCTTCGAGGGAGGCGTCGACGGCCGCGGTGAGCGTCGCGCGGAGTCGTTGCGGGGAGAGCTCAGTGGACATGCGCGCGCGCCGCGGCCGCTTGGGCGCGCAGACCGGCGACCGCTTTGCCCGGATCGGTCGCGCCGTAGACCGCCGAACCGGCGACGAAGCAGTCGACACCCGCTTCGGCCGCCTGCTCGATGGTGTCGGCGTTGATTCCGCCGTCGATCTCGACGATCAGGTTGAGTGCACCGGAATCGACGACCTTGCGGATCGTGCGCACCTTCTCCAGTACCTCGGCGATGAACGATTGACCGCCGAACCCAGGCTCGACGCTCATCACGAGCAGCGTGTCGAAGTCGCGCAGAATCTCCAGGTAGGGCTCGAGCGGCGTATTCGGCTTGATGCTCAACCCGGCTTTGGCACCCGCCGCACGAATGTCGCGGGCGACGGCCGTCGGATCGTCGGTGGCCTCGGCGTGGAAGGTGACGTTATAGGCGCCGGCCTCGGCGTATGGCGGCGCCCAGATACCCGGATCCTCGATCATCAGGTGGCAGTCGAGCGGAATGTCGGTGGCCTTGAGCAACGATTCGACGACGGGCAGACCGAGCGTCAGGTTCGGCACGAAATGCGCGTCCATCACGTCGACGTGCAGCCAGTCGGCGCCCGGATCGCCTGCCGTGCGCCCCGGCCCCACCGCCGCGGACTCGGCCGCGAGATTCGCGAAGTCGGCGGACAGGATGGACGGCGCGATCATGGGAGCGACAGACATGGCGATCAGTCTATTCGGGACCGCGCACCCCACTCATCAGGACCCATGCTGATCGATGCCGCCGGCGACCGCCGTTCGCTGGTTGAGCCGGGCCCGACGAGCGCAGCGAGACGCACCTCCCCCGCTGGTTGAACCGGGCCCGACAAGCGCAGCGAGACACACCTCCCCGATGGTCGAGCCGGGCCCGACGAGCGCAGCGAGACGCGCCCGTGTCGAAACCAAAGCTAGATGAGTTACCCTCTGGCGCAAGGTGTTTGGTGCGCTGGCATCGTCGGCTTACGTGGTTTCGACACGGGCCTTCGCTAGCGCTCCGGTCCGGCTCAACCGGCGGAAGGGGACGCTCCGGTCCGGCTCAACCAGCGGACGGGAACGCTCCGGACCGGCTCAACCAGCGGACGGGAACGCTCCGGACCGGCTCAACCAGCGGACGGGAACGCTCCGGACCGGCTCAACCGGCGGACGGGGACGCACCGGTCCGGCTCAACCAGCGGACGGGGACGCACCGGTCCGGCTCAACCAGCGGACGGGAACGCTCCGGACCGGCTCAACCAGCCGAAGAGACGGCTCCGGACCGGCTCAACCAGCCGAAGAGACGGCTCAACCAGCGGCGCCGCTAGCCGCTCTTGCGGCGGAACTGCTGTTGGTGGCTGGCAGACCCGTGGGTGCCACGGGCCTTCGACTTGCCGCTCAGATGTTGCTCGCCGTGATTGCCCTGCTGGGTCTTGCGGTCCAGCGCCTCACGAAACTTGCGTTTGGCTTCCTCGTTGGCAGCCATCGATCAGCAGAATGCCGTGGCACCCGGGCCGGACATCGTGTACAGCTTCTGCTGCTGTCCCCCGACGAGGACCTTGCACTGGGCGAAGCTGCCGCCGCTGTGGATCGACGACGACATCACCGGAGTGCCGCCGCCCAGACGGACGACGCGCTCGCCGACGAACTTGCCGTCCGGGGTACGTCCGGTGAAGACCACGTGCTGCACCTTGGGCGCGTTATTGGCATCCATCCAGCTGATGTCGTTGCTAGCGGAGTCCGAGTAGAAGACGTAGCGGACCTGTGTTCCGGCGCCGGGCGACGAGTACCAGCCGCCGATACCCGGGAAGGTGTACATGTCGGCCTGTGCGACCGCGGGCACGGCGACAGCGACTCCGACGGCCGCGAGCACAGCAGCGCTAAAACGCGAAAAAGTATTCATAACATTATTGTCTACCATTGTCTGAGCGCCGTTACATCATCCGTTGCCACCACAGTCACCTACCAACGGACCCACGCACGCCGATCGACGCACGTTCGATCACCCGCGGCGCAGTGCCGCCAAGAACATCGCGTCGGTCCCGTGCAGATGCGGCCACAGCTGCACGTGCGGGCCGTCCCCCAGTCCCGGTACCTCGCGGCCGTCGACGCTCACCAGAGCGCGAGCGTCGAGTTGCTCGGCACCCGTCTGCGCGCACACCGCGGCCACGACCTCGGTCGTTTCGGCCGGGTGCGGCGAACACGTCGAATAGATCACCACGCCGCCGGGACGCACCAGCCGCAACGCCGCGGTGAGCAATTCCCGTTGCAGCACGACGAGTTCGGTGACGTCGGCCGGAGTCCGCCGCCAACGCGCCTCGGGGCGTCGACGCAGCGAACCCAGTCCGCTGCACGGAGCGTCGAGCAGAATCCGGTCGTATCCCGGCTCCAGCCCGCTGTCACGGCCGTCGGCGACGTACACGGTCACCGGGAAGTCCCCGGTGACCTTGCGGATCAGCTCGGCGCGATGCTCGGAGACCTCCACCGCATCGAGCCGAGCACCGTCGATGTCGGCAAGAGCTCCGAGCAGAGCGGCCTTGCCGCCGGGACCCGCACACAGGTCCAGCCAGCGTCCGCCGTCGTCGCCGTCGATCGGTGCGACCTCGACGGCGCGCGCGACGAGTTGACTGCCCTCGTCCTGCACGCCCGCGAGGCCCTCTCGGATCGGTTCGAGGTCGCCTGGGTCGCCGCCGGGCAGGTACACGCAGTACGGTGACCAGCGACCTTCGTCTCCGCCGCTGATCGCGGCGAGCTCCTCGGCGGAGATCAGTCCCGGCCGGGCGACCAGATGCACCGGCGGGCGTGCGTCGTCGGCCGCCAGCGCCGCCTGCAACTGTCCCGCCGACCCGCCCAGCGCGTCGAAGAAGACCTGGGCGATCCACCGTGGATGCGCGTAGCGGAAAGCCATGTTGCCGATCAGGTCGTCGGCCATCGACGGCGCCAACTCGTCGATCCACAAGTCTTCGTCGCGCTGAGATATCTTGCGCAGCACGGCGTTGCAAAACCCGGCGGGCCCCTGGCCGGCTTCCGAGCGGATCAGGTCGACTGACGTCGACACCGCCGCGTGCGAGCCGATCCTGGTACGCAGCAGCTGATAAGCACCCAGTCGCAGTACGTCAAGCACCGGGCCGTCGATGTCGGCGACCGCGCGCCCGGCGGCCGCGGCGATGATAGCGTCGAGCACGCCCTGTGCGCGGGCCGTGCCGTAGGTCAGTTCGGTGGCCAGCGCGGCGTCGCGCCCAGTGATCCGACGTTCCCGTAACAGCTTGGGCAGCAACAGGTTTGCGTAGGCGTCGCGTTCCCGGACGGCCCGCAGGACATCGCGCGCCGTCGCCCGCACCGGGTCGATGGCTTTGTCGCGCACCATCCCCGACGTCGTGCCCCGACGCTCGGCCCGACCCGGGCGGCTCGGCCGGTTCACGCGCTCGCCGCCGGACCGTCGATGCGCGGGACGCTGTTCACTCATGCCAGTACCTGCCCGTCGTCCAGTCGTGCGCCGCGCGCCCAGTCGGCGGCAGGCATCTGCTTCTTCCCCGGCGGCCCGACCCAACCCAGTTGAACCGGAAGCGTCGAGGTTCCCACGTGCACCGCCTTCTTCGTCACGCGCAGTGCACCGGGCGCCAACGGTTCGGCGTCGTCGACCTGACGCACCGGCCCGACCTTGATCCGTGCACCGTCGAGTTCGGTCCAGGCGCCGGGCGCGGGCGTGTGAGCACGGATACGCCGATCGACGATGTGGGCGGGCAGATCCCAGCGCACGCGCGAGTCGTCGACGGTGATCTTCGGCGCCAGCGATACCCCGTCGGGGGGCTGCGGAACGGCCGACAACCGTTGCGCGGCAAGGCCTTCGAGCGTCTGGACGAGCAACTGAGCGCCGGTCTCGGCAAGCCGGCCGAGCAGATCGCCGCTGGTGTCGGTGGGCCGGATGGACTCGGTCACGTGCCCGAAGACCGGTCCGGTGTCGAGGCCCGCCTCGATGCGGAAGGTGCTGGCGCCGGTGGAGGTGTCCCCGGCCGCGATCGCGGCCTGCACCGGTGCCGCCCCCCGCCACGCGGGCAGCAGCGAGAAGTGCAGGTTGATCCATCCGTGTTCGGGCAGATCGAGCAGATCGGGCGGCACCAACGCGCCGTAGGCGACCACCGCGACGACGTCGGGTGCCCAGCGGTCGAGGACGTCGCGGACACCGTCGTCGGTGAGGCGGCGCGGCGTGAACACCTCGACGCCGTGATCGTCGGCGAGCAGCGCGATCGGTGATCGGGTGACCTTCTTGCCGCGGCCCGACACGGCGTCGGGACGCGAGAGCACTCCCACGACCTCGTGGTTCGGCGAATCGAGCAGGGCTTGCAGGCTGGGGACCGCGGGGGCCGGGGTACCGGCGAAGATGACACGCATGATCATCCGATAGTAGGCGGGTCCACCTGCACGCGGATCGGCCCGGTCTCGTGATGAGCGTTGCGCAGAATCTGCGCCGCCGACAGCGCGCGGGTCAACTCCCGCCCGTGGCCGCGGTCGACGCGCAACAGGATGCGTTCCAAGGGTCCGCTGTCGCGGCCGACGTCCGACGACCCGGCCGGGGCCCGAACCCCCGACGGCAGCGGCACCGGTCCGAGCACCGTCCCCGACGTCGGCAGGGTGACCGAGTCGACGAAGGCGGTGATCGTGTGGGCGCCGCCGTCGACGGCGGCCATCGTCACCGCGGGCGGAAAGCCCAGTTCGGCGCGGTCCGCGAGCTCGGCGGACGCGAAGCCCACCGGATCCCACCGGATGATCGCCTGGACCGCGGGCACTCCCGCGTCGGCCACGATGATGACACTTCCGCCCGACGACGCCGGGCGGACCAGAGCCGCGATCGCGAGCCAGCGTCGGACCGCGGTCTCTGCGGCCCGCAGATCCTCCCGATCCAGATACGCCCAGGTGTCGAGGATGATCGCGGCGCCGTACCCCTGTGGTGCCACCGGTTCGGCACCCGGGGTCGCAACCACCACCCGCGCGCCGGGTTTCACGGCGTCGACGATGCTCGCGCCGCCCGACGTCGTGACGGGTACGCCGGCGAAGGCGCGCCCCAGCTCTTCGGCGGTTCGTCCCGCGCCGGTGGACAGGGCCCGGATCCGCGAGCCGCCGCAGGCGACGCAGTTGAAGTTGCGCTCGCCGCGTCCGCACCAGCGGCAACTCAACTCGCCGTTGGAATCCAGCTGCAGCGGCCCGTGGCAGGCGCGGCAGCGGGCGTGGGTGCGGCAGCGTTCACACGCGACCGACGGAATGTAGCCGCGCCGCGGGACGCTGAAGAGCACCGACGTGTCGGCGTCGAGCGCCGTGCGCGCCGCCTTGAACGCGACCGCGGGGATCCGCGCCGACCGGGCCAGCGGATCATGCGCGACGCTCGCGTCCTCGCCCGACAGTGCGACGACCCGCGGTGCGCGAGCGCGGATCTCCGCGCGGGGGGCGAGGAGATCGTGTGCCCATCCGGCGTCGACGAGGACCTGCGCCTCCGCCGATCGCGCGAACCCGCCGATGACCAGGGCCGCCTTCTCACCGTAGGAGCGCAGCACCGCCACCTCCCGCGGGTGGGGATAGGGCGAGCGCGGTTCGTCGAGGCTGTCGTCTCCGTCGTCCCAAACCACCACCAGTCCCAGGTCGCGTACCGGCGCGAACCCCGCACTGCGCGTGCCCAGGACGACGTCGGCGCGCCCGCGCAGGACCGCGAGCCAGCGGCGGTAGCGGGCGGTCGGCCCCAGCCCGGCGGCGAGACTCACGGCACGGTCGCCGACGAGCGGCTCGCACGCGGCCTCGAGTTTGTCGAGATCGCGCTGGTCGGGCACGACGATGATCACCCCCCGCCCCGCGGCGAGGGTCGCGGCCGCGAGTTCGGCGAGCCGGGCCGGCCAGTCCTCCCCCGGCGCGGCCTGCCACACAGCCCGGGGGGCGCCGCCCGACCGGACCGCGCCGAGATACCCGTCGAAGCCCGAATACTGCTGCCAGGCATCGAGATTCGGAGGTGCGACGTCGGGCAGCGGCACGATCGAGACCGCTTCGGCCTCGGTCCGCGCATGCCGCGGCGGCACCGCGAGGCGGATGACGTCGGACATGGTGCCCGCGTAGCGGTCGGCGACCGCCCGGCACAACGTCGCCAGTTGCGGCGGGAGCACCTGCTCGGGCGACACGACGCGGTCGAGCCAGGACAATTTACCGGAGTGGTCGCTGGTCGCAATCCGTTCCAGCACGAAGCCGTCCACGAGCCGGCCGGCGAACCGCACGCGGACCCGCACGCCGGGGGCAGCGGCGGCGTCCTGTTCGGCGTCGACGAGGTAGTCGAACGGGCGGTCCAGATGAGTCAGGCCTAACAGCGGCAGTACCCGCGCGATGGGATCGACCGCCGCACGTTCCCGCGCACCCGCTACCATCGCGATCTCGTCTCAGCGGTCACAGTGCGTCGATGATCCGCTCGAACCACAGCTCTTGAGCTCCGAAGTACCCGATGGTCCCGAAGTAGCGCCGCACGATCGTTTCGATCTCGTCCGTCGTTGTAATCGTGAGGCGTCGACACAACACGACGGCATCGTCGAGGTCACCGCCGGAGAACCTCGACGACATCGCCTTCATCGCAAGCAGGTAATCCGCCGAGGCGATCTCGACTGTCAACGCCTGTCCTATTCGCATACTGTGCGGATGCGAGTCGGCAGTCGGCGGCATATGCATCTGCGTAACCGCGTCATTGAGCCAGTCATCGGGCAATCCGCGCTCGCGCGCCACCGATCTCGCCTGTTCCAGGACCAGATCGCGCGGCACGAATTGCCCATCGATGTCGCCCGTCACGCGCGTGACGTCATAGGCCAGGGCCATCGCGGCGCCCCCGACGACGAACAGCTTGGCCTCCACGCCGACCGAGCGCAGGCGCAATTCGAGGACACCGAGAAGCTCCCGGATCTCATCGGCGGTGAACGTCGTCGCCACCGTCACACCCCTTCGAGGTTCCCGGCCGCCAGAATGACGTTCCGTGTACGTATTTCGACCGGGGTGCGCAGCGCGTCGAGCCACCGATACTTGCCTGTGTCGAGCGGATCGAACAATTCGACGCAGTATCTCTCCGGGCGGAAACACCAGTCGAGCACCCCGGCGGCGGCTCGCACGCCAGTCATACAGGCGACCCCGGCGAGCAGGCTGTCCCAACCACGGGAGCCTGTCGGCGGCGGTTCGCGGTGAAATCGGTCCAGTTCGTCCTGACGTGTCAGATCACGTGCCTGCAAGACAGTCTCCCGCAGAACACGTACCGCCAGGCGGGAGTCCAACGCGGGCAGGTCGACCGCGAATCGCGTGTAGTCGACCAGTCCGCGACGAGAATAGGACCGGGCCGGCTGCGACATGACCCGACTCTAGTCAGGCGCCGACGGCCGCCTTCAGCTTCTCCGCACGGTCGGTGTTCTCCCAGGGCAGTTCGACGTCGGTGCGGCCGAAGTGGCCGTACGCCGCGGTCGGTGCGTAGATCGGACGCAGCAGGTCCAGTTCGCGGATGATCGCGAGGGGCCGCAGGTCGAAGACCTCGCCGATGGCCTTCTGGATCAGCGCCGGATCGACGGTCTCGGTGCCGAAGGTCTCGACGAACAGTCCGACGGGTGCCGCTTTGCCGATCGCGTAGGCGACCTGTACCTCGACGCGCTTGGCCAGTCCGGCCGCGACGACGTTCTTCGCGACCCAGCGCATGGCGTAGGCGGCCGAGCGGTCGACCTTCGACGGGTCCTTGCCGGAGAATGCGCCGCCGCCGTGGCGGGCCATGCCGCCGTAGGTGTCGACGATGATCTTGCGGCCGGTCAGCCCGGCGTCGCCCATCGGCCCGCCGAGGATGAAGCTGCCGCTCGGGTTGACCAGCAGCTTGTAGGTCGACACGTCGAGCGGACTGGGCAGATCGAGTTCGGCGAGCACGGTGTCGACGACATGTTTGCGCACGTCGGGAGTCAGCTGGGACGCCAGGTCGATGCCCTCGCCGTGCTGGGTGGAGACGACGACGGTGTCCAGGCGGACCGGCTGGTCACCGACGTATTCGATGGTGACCTGGGTCTTGCCGTCGGGCCGCAGGTACGGCAGTGTGCCGTTCTTGCGCACCTCGGTCAGGCGCCGCGACAGCCGGTGCGCCAGCGCGATCGGGACCGGCATCAACTCCGGGGTCTCGTCGGTGGCGTACCCGAACATCAGGCCCTGATCACCGGCACCCTGCGCATCGAGTTCGTCTTCGACGCTGCCGCTGCGCGCCTCGTGCGAATTGTCGACGCCGCCGGCGATCTCCGGGGACTGCGCCCCGATCGCCACGTTGACGCCGCACGACGCGCCGTCGAAGCCCTTGGTCGACGAGTCGTAGCCGATTTCGAGGATCTTCTCGCGCACGATGGTGGGGATGTCGGCGTAGGCGGTGGTGTTGACCTCGCCTGCGACGTGCACCTGACCGGTGGTCACGAGGGTCTCGACCGCGACGCGCGCGCCGGGATCCTTCTGGAGCAGAGCATCGAGGATCGAGTCGCTGATGGCATCGCAGATCTTGTCCGGGTGGCCTTCGGTCACCGATTCGCTGGTGAACAGGCGTGACGAGATGGTCATCGGGTCCTCTCGGGAGTAACAGTCAGTGAGCGGGGTGCGCGCGGCTACCCCCTATGGCATCCAACCTACACACGTCGATCCGACGTGGCTCGGCTGGCTGTGTCAGTCGGTACGTCCGTCCCTATCTGGGACCAAAGTGGCGATTTCGTCAAGGATTTGGCTCGCCATGAGTGTTTTCGACGCCAGCGGCAACGCGGTCTCGGTTCCCGTGGAACTGAGCAGCCAGCCGGTGTTGTCGGCGGTGCCGAATGCCTTTCCCTCGCCGACCGCGTTGACGACCAACAGATCGGTTCCCTTGCGCCGCAACTTCTCTCGGCCGTGATCGAGAACTCCACCGCGCTCGTCGCCGGTCTCCGCGGCGAATCCGACGATCACCGTCGACGCCGGGATGTCACCGGCCTCGCGACTGCGGACCAGGCCGCGCAGGATGTCGGGATTGGTGTCGAGTTCGATCGGGGCCGGTCCGTCGGCGCCCTTCTTGATCTTGGCGTCGGCGACCGAGAGCGGCCGGAAGTCGGCGACGGCAGCGGCCATGATCACGACGTCGGCGTCGGCGGCGCGTTTGTTCATCTCGACGGCGAGCTGTGTCGCGGTCTCGATCCGGACGATGTCGACGCCCGCGGGGTCGCCGGGCTCGTCGGTCGCACCGGCCACCAGGGTCACCTGCGCGCCACGCTGCGCCGCGGCGCGGGCGAGGGCGTAGCCCTGCTTGCCCGATGAGCGGTTGCCCAGGTAACGGACCGGATCGAGGGGCTCACGGGTACCGCCCGCGCTGACCAGCACCCGAATCCCGGACAGGTCGTAGGGCAGTGCGTGCGCGCTGTCGAGCAGCAGTTCGCCGATCAGCGCGATCTCCTGCGGATCCGGCAGCCGACCGGCGCCGCTGTCGGTACCGGTCAACCGCCCCGACGCCGGGGTCATCACGGTGGCGCCGTGGCTGCGCAGCGTTGCGACGTTGGCCTGGGTCGCGGGGTGCTCCCACATCTCGGTATGCATCGCGGGCACGAACAGCACCGGCGCCCGAACGGTCAGCAGCGACGCGGTGAGCAGATCGTCGGCGCGACCCGACGCCGCGCGGGCCATCAGGTCGGCGGTCGCCGGGGCCACGATCACCAGATCCGCCTGCTGGCCGAGCCGCACGTGCGCGACCTCGTCGACGTCGTCGAACACCGTCGTGCTCACCGGGTGCCCGGACAGTGCCTCGAAGGTCGCGGCTCCGACGAAGTTCAGCGCCGAATCGGTCGGGATGACCCGGACGTCGGCGCCGGACTCGGTGAAGTGGCGGATGACCGAGCACACCTTGTACGCGGCGATTCCGCCGCCCACGCCGATCAGGATGCGCTTACGGGCATCGCCTGCGCCGGACTGCGAGCTGCTCATGCGCGGCGTCTCCCGCTACTCGCCTTCGGTGTGCTCGAGGAGGTCGGCGTGGATCTCGCGCATCGCGATCGACAGCGGCTTCTCCTGCAGACCCGGCTCGACGAGCGGGCCGACGAATTCGAGGATGCCGTCGCCGAGCTGGTTGTAGTAGTCGTTGATCTGGCGCGCCCGCTTGGCCGCGTAGATGACCAGGGCGTACTTCGACGATGCGCGGTCGAGCAGATCGTCGATCGGCGGGTTGGTGATACCCAGCGGGGTGTCGTAGGCCGGCGCGTCGGCGATCTCAGTCACGTCGAAGTCGGTCGGGTTGCTCACGGAGCTCCTCAAGTTCTGCTGCAGTGCTTATGGCGAATCGGTACTGGTGGGGCGTGGCGCGGACGGTATCTAGTGCTCTCCGCCCGCCACGTCGGCAGGTCCAACCAGCAAGGATACCAACTCGATGGCCACCTGGTCGACTTCGCGGTTCACCAGCACCCGGTCGAAGTCGTCTTTCGACGCCATTTCGATCCGTGCGGTCTCCAGTCGGCGGGCGATCTTCTCGGGCGTCTCGGTGCCGCGTCCGGTCAGCCGGGCCACCAGATCGTCCCACGTCGGCGGCGACAGGAACACCGTGTGGGCTTCGGGCAGCTGGGCGACCACGTTGGCCGCACCCTCCAGGTCGACCTCCACCAGCACCGGTTTGCCGGCCGCCAGCGCGTCGAGCACCGGCTGTCGGGGGGTTCCCGAACGTTGCAGCCCGCCGTGGATCTCCGCCCACTCCAGGAGGCGGTCATCGGCGATCATCGCATCGAACTCGGCGTCGGAGATGAAGTGGTAGTCGCGTCCGTCGACTTCACCGGGACGCGCGGCGCGGGTGGTGACCGACACGCTGAAGAACAGTTCGGGCAGCCGCTCTCGTACTCGTTTGACGACGGTGGACTTGCCGACGGCCGAGGGGCCGACCAAAACGATCAGTCGGCCCCTCGGAGTATCAGCGGTCCCCTGCGGGGCCGTCGAATTCTGCTCGCTCACTCAGGCGAGGTCGAACTTTTCCAGCAGCGCGCGGCGCTGACGGTCGCCGAGTCCGCGCAGGCGGCGGGTCGGTGCGATCTCCAGTTCGGTCATGATCTCCTGTGCCTTGACCTTGCCGACCTTGGGCAGGGCCTCGAGCAGCGCCGAAACCTTCATCTTGCCGAGGATCTCGTCGCTTTCAGCGTCGGTGAGGACCTGCTTGAGGTCGGTGCCACCACGCTTGAGGCGCTCCTTGAGCTCCGCGCGGACACGGCGAGCAGCAGCTGCCTTCTCCAACGCTGCGGCGCGCTGCTCGGGTGTCAACTGGGGAAGTGCCACGGGTTCCTCCGTAATCGTGTTCTTCGTCTTGAGTCGGCGGCGCACGGTGGTGTCCGCCTGGCCGCGATTGAATGCGGCGCGTGCTCGACCGTACCCAACGTGAGCAGGCATTTCGAGGAGGACCCCACGAAAACGCCCAGATGACGGTGTTGTAGCTTCCTGCGGATTCTCATCGGCGGACGAGTGGGCCACACCCCTGGGCCGGTACCGATCTGCGCAGGTCAGAGGGAAGAAGTGGGTCAACACAGGCGATTCTGCGCTGATACTGGTGTGGCGCGTGTTGTGTGCGCAACCGCTCGACGATCCCCGGCGACGAAATCCATCACATCCGCGTGTCGCACCGCGACGCACCGTCGACATCGGCCGCCGCGGCCGGATGACCTCGGGTTTCAGCGGTGCGCACGCTAAAGGGAGGCTGGATCACGGAGCGTTCGAACAGGAGTCCTCGCCCTACTGGGTGCGCTGGTGGTGAATGTCGCTCGCGCCGTTCTGTCGGGCGACCTGAGCCCCGGCGCGGGTGGCCTCGATGTCGACGGCGCGACGATCTCGACGACCGTCGCCATCGGCGTCACACCGGTCGATCCGGGCAGCGACAGCCTCGACGATGCACTCTCCCATGCCGACCAGGCGTTGTACCGGGCCAAGCGCCAGGGACCCAATCGAGTGCAGGTGTAGCGACGCCGGTCGCTACCCCAAGGCGGCCTCGACCTCGTCGCGGACGCGCTCATAGGCGGCCCGCAGTGCGCCGACGTCGGGTCCCTGCGCCAACAGTCCGCGGGAACTGGCGGGCAGCACCCAGTCGCGGTCGGCGCCGGCGAAGACCTCGGGCAGATCGGCGGGCGTCGCGCCCTGCGCCCCCAGACCGGGCGACAGGATCGAACCCCGCAGGGCGGACAGGTCCAGTCCGTGCGCCCGGGTCGCCCCGACGACCAGCCCGACGGTCGCGCGCCCGTCGGCGTTGACCGCGGCCGCGGCGTCGACTATCCCCTGCGCCACCGAGGCGCCGTCGCCGCGCTGGGCCCGCTGCAGTTCGGCGCCCTCCGGATTCGACGTCCGGGCCAGCACGTACACGGCGCGGCCGGTGGCCCCGGCCTTGTCCAGGGCGGGCGAGAGCGACCCGAAGCCCAGGTAGGGCGACGCGGTCACCGAGTCGGCGCACAGCGGCGACTCGTCGTCGAGCCACGCGGTGGTGTAGGCGGCCATCGTCGAGCCGATGTCGCCGCGCTTGGCGTCGGCGATCACCAGTGCTCCGGCGGCCCGGCAGCCCGCGATCACCGACTCCAGAGCGGCGATGCCCGCCGAGCCGAAGGCTTCGAAGAACGCGACCTGCGGTTTGACCACCGACGCCGCCGGGCCGAGCGCCTCGACGCAGATCTCGCCGAACCGCGCGACGCCCGCCGCGGACACCGGCAGCCCCCACTTCTCCAGCAGCGGCGGGTGCGGGTCGATGCCCGCGCACAGGCGGCCACGCGCCGCGACGGCGTCGCGGTAGCGCGTGGCGTAGCCCGGCTCGGTCATCGGCCCTGCACCAGTGCCGCGTGGCGGCTCTGCAGCGATCGCACGCCGATGTCGCCGTCCAGTGCCGCTTCGATGCCCTGCACCGCGGCCCCCGCGCCCTGCACGGTGGTGATGCACGGAATGTTCACCGACACCGCGGCGGAACGGATTTCGTAGCCGTCGACGCGCGGCCCGGACTGACCGAACGGCGTGTTGATCACCATGGCGACCTCACCGGCGCGGATGGTGTCGACGATCGTCGTCTCCCCCGCCTCCAGTTCGCTTGCCTCCGAATACTTTCGAACGCGAGTGCACTGGATGCCGTTGCGCGCCAACATGTTCGCGGTGCCGTCGGTCGCCAGGATGGAGAATCCGAGATCAGCGAGCCGCTTGACCGGGAACAGCAGCGCCCGCTTGTCCTTGTTGGCCACCGAGACGAAGATCGCCCCCGAGAGCGGCAGCGCTCCGTAGGCCGCGGTCTGCGACTTGGCGAACGCCCGCCCGAAGTCGGCGTCGATGCCCATCACCTCGCCCGTCGACTTCATCTCGGGGCTCAGCAGCGAGTCGACGCCGGTCCCGTCCTGTCGGCGGAACCGGTTGAACGGCAGCACGGCCTCCTTGACCGAGATCGGTGTCTGCACCGGCGCCTCACCGCCGTCGCCGGTCGCGGGCAGGATGCCCTGACCGCGCAGCTCGGCGATCGACGTCCCCAGCATCACCCGGGCGCATGCCTTCGCCAGCGGTACCGCGGTGGCCTTGGACACGAACGGCACCGTCCGGCTGGCGCGTGGGTTGGCCTCCAGGACGTACAGGACATCGTCCTTGAGCGCGTATTGGACGTTGAGCAGACCGCGCACACCGATGCCTTTGGCCAGCAATTCCGTCGAGCGCCGCACTGCTTCGAGATCGGCGCGGCCGAGCGTGACCGGCGGCAACGCGCACGCCGAGTCGCCGGAGTGGATGCCGGCTTCCTCGATGTGCTCCATCACGCCGCCGATGTAGACGTCGGTGCCGTCGCACAGCGCGTCGACGTCGATCTCCACCGCGTCCTCCAGGAAGCGGTCCACCAGCACCGGGTGGTCGGGCGTCAATTCCGTTGCGCGCGAGATGTAGTCGCCCAGCGACGCCTCGTCGTAGACGATCTCCATACCCCGCCCGCCCAGGACGTAGGACGGCCGGACGAGCACCGGGTAGCCGATGCGCGACGCTGTGTCGCGTGCCTCCTCGAAGGTGGTGGCGGTGCCGAACGCCGGCGCGGGCAGGCCCGCGGCGGTGAGCACCTTGCCGAATTCGCCGCGATCTTCGGCGAGGTCGATGGCCTCCGGGCTGGTGCCGACGATCGGGACACCGGCACCGGCGAGCCGGTGCGCCAGCCCCAGCGGCGTCTGCCCGCCAAGTTGCACGATGACACCGGCGACCGTCCCCGACGTCGACTCGGAGTGGTACACCTCCAGCACGTCTTCGAAGGTCAGCGGCTCGAAGTACAGCCGGTCGGCGGTGTCGTAGTCGGTCGAGACGGTCTCCGGGTTGCAGTTGACCATCACCGTCTCGTACCCGGCCTCGGACAGCGTCATAGCCGCGTGGACACACGAGTAGTCGAATTCGATGCCCTGACCGATACGGTTGGGGCCCGAGCCCAGAATCAGTACCTTCGGCCGATCGTGCTGTGGCGCAACCTCACTCGTTGCCGCCGGGTCGAGCTCGTAGCTGCTGTAGTGATACGGTGTGCGCGCCTCGAACTCCGCGGCGCAGGTGTCGACGGTCTTGTACACCGGCCGCACGCCCAGTTCTACCCGGTGTGCGCGAACGGCGGCCTCGTCGGCGAAATCGCTGCGCAGCGCGGCGATCTGACGATCGGAGAAGCCACTCGATTTGGCGAGCCGCAGCAACGGTTCGTCGAGCACGTCAGCGTCGCGGAGGTCGTTGCCCAGTGCGCCGATTCCGGCGATCTCGGCGAGGAACCACGGGTCGATCTTGGTGGCCTCGTACAGGTCCTCGATCGACGCGCCCGCGTCGAACGCCAGCATCACGCCGTAGAGCCGCCCGTCCTTGGGCACCGACAATTCCTGGAGCAGAGCGGGCAGGTCGACGCTGGCCGGGTCGGGGCGGTCGGCCTCGGTCCAGAAGCCCGCGGCCTTGGTCTCCAGCGACCGCATCACCTTGCCGAGCGCCTCCGCGAAGCTGCGGCCCAGGCTCATCGCCTCGCCCACCGACTTCATCGTCGTGGTCAGCGTGTCGTCGGCGCCGGGGAACTTCTCGAACGCGAACCGCGGTGCCTTGACGACGACGTAGTCGAGCGTCGGCTCGAAGCAGGCGGGCGTCTCCTTGGTGATGTCGTTGACGATCTCGTCGAGGCTGTAGCCGATCGCCAGCTTCGCGGCGATCTTCGCGATCGGGAAGCCGGTGGCCTTCGACGCCAGCGCCGACGACCGCGACACGCGCGGGTTCATCTCGATGACGACCAGCCGGCCGTCCGCCGGATCCTGGGCGAACTGGATGTTGCAGCCGCCGGTGTCGACGCCGACCTCGCGCAGGATGTCGATGGAGAGGTCGCGCATCTTCTGGTACTCGCGGTCGGTCAGCGTCATCGCCGGTGCGACGGTCACCGAGTCACCGGTGTGCACGCCGACCGGGTCGAGGTTCTCGATCGAACACACCACCACGACGTTGTCGCGGTTGTCGCGCATCAGTTCGAGCTCGTACTCTTTCCAGCCGAGGATCGACTCCTCGATGAGGACGTTGGCGGTCGGCGACGCCGCCAGGCCGCCGCCGGCGATCCGCTCGAGGTCGGCTTCGTTGTAGGCCATGCCCGAGCCGAGGCCGCCCATGGTGAACGACGGGCGCACGACGACGGGGTAGCCGAGGTCGGCGACGGTGGCGCGCACCTCGTCCATGGTGTGGCAGACGGCCGAGCGGGCGGATTCGCCGCCGACCTTCTCCACGATGTCCTTGAACATCTGGCGGTCCTCGCCGCGCTGGATCGCGTCGAAGTCGGCACCGATGAGTTCGATGCCGTACTTCTCCAGCGAACCGCGATCATGCAGTGCGACAGCGGTGTTCAGCGCCGTCTGGCCACCGAGGGTGGCGAGTACGGCATCGATCGGATGTCCCGCGTCGCGCTCCGCCTCGATGACCTTCTCGACGAACTCGGCGGTGATCGGCTCGACGTAGGTGGCGTCGGCGAACTCCGGGTCGGTCATGATGGTCGCCGGGTTGGAGTTGACCAGGCTGACGCGCAGGCCTTCGCTGCGCAGCACCCGGCAGGCCTGGGTCCCGGAATAGTCGAACTCGCAGGCCTGGCCGATGACGATCGGGCCGGACCCGATCACCAGGACGTGGTTGAGATCACTGCGGCGTGGCATCAGGCATCGGCTCCGTTGGTGGGAGTGGTGGAGTGGCGGGCGTCGAGCAGGTCGACGAATCGGTCGAAGAGGTAGGCGGCGTCGTGGGGCCCGGCGGCGGCCTCCGGGTGGTACTGCACCGAGAAGGCTTGTCCGCCCAGCAGTTCCACGCCTTCGACCACGCCGTCGTTGGCGCAGACGTGGCTCACCCGCGCCCGGCCGAAGTCGGTGTCGAACTCCTCGCCCGCTTCGCCCTCGAGGGCGAAGCCGTGATTCTGGGCGGTGATGGAGATCTTGCCGGTGGCGGCGTCGACGACCGGGATGTTGATGCCGCGGTGGCCGAACTTCATCTTGTAGGTGCCGCGCCCGAGTGCGCGGCCGAGGATCTGGTTGCCGAAACAGATGCCGAACAGCGGCAGTCCCTGTCCGAGAACGTCGCGGGTGAGGTTCACCGCGGCGTCGGCGGTGGCCGGATCGCCGGGGCCGTTGGAGAGGAAGACTCCGTCGACGCCGAGTGCGGTGATGTCGGCGAAGGTCGACGACGACGGCAGCACGTGTACCCGCAGGCCGCGCTGGGCGAACATGCGCGGCGTGTTGGTCTTGATGCCGAGGTCGATCGCCGCGACGGTGTAGCGCGACTCGCCGTGCGGTTCGACGAGGTAGGTGTCGTCGGTGCTCACCTGACCGGCGAGGTCGGCACCGGCCATCGCCGGTTGGTTGCGCACGCGGGCCACCAGTTCGTCGACCGGTGCCAGTGCGGCTCCGGAGAATACGCCCGCGCGCATCGAGCCGTGATCGCGCAGCACCCGCACGACGGTGCGCGTATCGATACCCGCGATGCCGACGATGCCCTGGCTGACGAGTTCGTCCTGCAGCGACGTCGTCGCGCGCCAGTTGGATACCCGGCGGGTGGGGTTGCGCACGGCGTAACCGGCCACCCAGATCCTATCGTTTCGGGACTCGTCGTCCTCGTCGTTCCAACCGGTGTTGCCGATCTGGGGGGCGGTGGCCACCACGATCTGCCGGTGGTAGCTCGGGTCGGTGAGGGTCTCCTGGTAGCCGGTCATCGCGGTGCAGAACACCGCTTCGCCGAGGGTCTCGCCGACGGCGCCGAATTCGGTGCCGGTGAAGACTTGTCCATTCTCAAGCACCAACAGTGCTGTACTCATTTATCGGTTCCCTGCGTTGAGCTTGCGTCGATGTCGGAGTGGGGTGCGTCGGCCGCATCCGCCGTCGCGTCGGCCGACGGCTGCGCCGGTGCGTACTCGGCGATCCATTCGGCGTAGACGGCCTTGTCGTCGGCGCGGATCCCGGAGTCGATCTCGGTGCCCGAGGGCAGGATCCAGCGGAAGACCAGCAGCCCGTCGGCGGTCATCACCTTGCCGGCCAGACCGCGTTCGGTGCGCACCGCGGTCAGCGATTCGCGGGGAATCCAGATCTCCGACGCCCCCTTGCGGACGAACAGGATTCCCGAGGCGAACCCGACGAGATCGGTGGTGGCGCGATCGCCGTAGTCGCCGACCGCGATGCGGTCCTGCCAGCTCGGCGCCAACGTCGAGCCGACGTAGAGGCCGCTGTCGGGTCCGATCAGCACTTCGCCGAGTTCCTCGGGAGCAACCGGGAAGTCGCCGACGAGGTCGAGCTGGCGCCGGCCGCGGTTGCGCCAGCCCTTGATGACCAGCGAGATCAGCAGCAGCCACAATGCCAGCACGCCGATCACGATGATGATGTTGTAGAAGACCTCGTTCATGCGATCACCCCATGTTCATCGGGTCCGCTCTCGGCTCCCTGGTTTGCGGCGACGCCGTCGCGTGCGGTGACCGCACCGCGCAGCAGCGTCGCGGTGACGGTGACCGGCATGGTCATCGCCTCATACGGTGTGTTGTCGGAGAGGCTGGCCAGTTCGTCACCGGCCACCACCCACGACCGGTTCGGGTCGACCAGGGTGAGGTTCGCCGGTTCGTTGACCGCGATCGGACGCCCGTGGTCGGGTAGCCGGACGATCTCGGCGGGCCGTTCACTCATCACCCGTGCGACGCCGCGCCAGTCGAGCAGACCGGTCGTCACCATCGTTTCGACGACGACGCCGAGCGCGGTCTCCAGGCCCAGCATGCCCGGGCGGGCCTGCGCGAACTCGCAGCACTTGTCCTGGCTCGCGTGCGGTGCGTGATCGGTTGCGACGCAGTCGATCACACCGTCGGCGAGGGCCTGACGCAGGGCCAGATTGTCGCTCTCCTCGCGTAGCGGCGGATTGACCTTGTTGATCGGATCGTACGTTTCCAGCCGAGAGTCGTTGAGCAGCAAGTGATGCGGCGTCACCTCGGCCGTAATCGAAATCCCTTGTGCGCGAGCCCATTTCAGCAGTTCAACGGTGCCCTCGGTGGATGCGTGACAAATGTGCACACGCGCACCGGCGTCGCGGGCGAGCAGTGCGTCGCGGATCACGATGGATTCCTCGGCGGCCCGTGGCCAGCCCGCCAGCCCCAGGCGCGCGGCAGTGGGACCCTCGTGGGCGACGGCCCCGACCGTCAGCCGCGGTTCTTCGGCATGCTGGGCGATGAGCACGTCGAGGCCCGTCGCGTATTCGAGCGCCCGCCGCATCAGCAGCGGGTCGTCGACGCACTTGCCGTCGTCGGAGAACATCCGCACGCCCGCCGCTCCGGCGGCCATCATGCCCATCTCGGCGAGCTGTTTGCCCCGCAGGCCGACGGTGACCGCGCCGACCGGGTGGACGTCGACCAGCCCGACGTCGCGGCCGGCGCGATAGACGCCGTCGGTGACGGTGGAGTTGTCGGCGACCGGGTCGGTGTTGGCCATCGCGAACACCGCCGTGTAGCCGCCGAGTGCGGCGGCGGCCGACCCGGACGCGATGGTCTCGGTGTCTTCGCGCCCCGGTTCGCGCAGGTGAGTATGCATGTCGACGAAGCCGGGCAGCGCGATCGCGCCCTCGCCTGCGAGGCGTTCGACGTCGTCGGGCGCGCTCAGCCCGGTGCCTATCTCGGCGATGACCCCGTCGCGCACCAGGATGTCGACCGGTTCGCCCTCACCGTACGGCCGGACGTCGGTGATCAGGATGGACTGGCCCGCACTCACGAAATCTCTCCTTCATCGGTCCCCACGAGCAGTCTGAACAGCACGGCCATCCGCACGTGCACGCCGTTGCGGACCTGCTCCAGCACCGCTGCCCGCGGCGAGTCGGCCACCGAGTAGCCGATCTCCATACCGCGCAGCATCGGGCCGGGGTGCAGCACCACGGCGTCGTCGGACAGCGCTTTCATCCGCTTCTCGCTGAGCCCGTAGCGGACCGCGTACTCGCGCGACGACGGGAAGAAGCCGCCGTTCATGCGTTCGGCCTGCACCCGCAGCATCATCACGGCGTCGGCGGCGGGCAGTTCGGCGTCGAGCGAGGTGCTGATGTTCACCGGCCACTGCTCGACGCCGGTGGGCAGCAACGTCGGCGGCGCGACCAGGGTGACGTCGGCGCCGAGGGTCGAGAGCAGGAACGCGTTGGATCGCGCGACCCGCGAGTGCAGCACGTCGCCGACGATCACCACGCGTCGTCCGTCGAGCGATCCGAGGCGTTGGCGCAGTGTCAGGGCGTCGAGCAGCGCCTGGGTGGGATGCTCGTGGGTGCCGTCGCCGGCGTTGATGACCGAGGGACCCGACCCGTCCGTCTCCGCGGTCCAGGCCGCGATCTGGTGGGCCGCGCCCGACGCCGGGTGCCGCACGATCAGCGCGTCCGCACCGGCGGCGTGCAGGGTCTTGACGGTGTCGCGCAGGGACTCGCCCTTGCTGGCCGACGAACTGGAGGCGCTCACGTTGATGACGTCGGCGCTCATCCACTTGCCCGCGACCTCGAAGGACACCCTGGTGCGGGTGGAGTTCTCGTAGAACACCGTCATCACGGTGCGGCCGCGCAGGGTCGGCAGCTTACGCACCTCGCGGCCGGCGAGCGCCTGCTCGAAGCGTTCGGCATCGTCGAGCAGCGCGGTGGCGTCGTCGCGCGAGAGACTCGCGGTGGACAGCAGGTGGCGCATCAGTTCTCCCCCGCCGTGTCGGTCAGCGGTGACGTCAGTACCACTTCGTCGACGCCGTCGTGCTCGGCGAGGTGCACCGCGACCAGTTCCTCGCGGGCGGTGGGGATGTTCTTGCCGACGTAGTCGGCGCGCAGCGGCAGTTCACGATGACCGCGATCGACGAGGACCGCCAGCTGAACACTCGCCGGGCGCCCCAGGTCGCGTAGTGCGTCGAGGGCGGCGCGCACCGTGCGGCCGGAGAACAGCACGTCGTCGACGAGGATCACGCGGGCGTGGTCGACGCCGCCGCGCGGGACGACCGTACGTTCGAGCGCGCGGTGCGGCTTGTCGCGCAGGTCGTCGCGATAGAGGGTGATGTCGAGGTAGCCGGTGGGAACGTCGACGCCGGAGAATTCGGCGATGCGTTCGGCCAGCCGCCGACCGAGGAATGTTCCCCGCGTCGGGATTCCGACGATGACGACCGGCTTCGCCCCGGGGGCGTCGAGCGCGGTCTTCTCGATGATCTGGTGGGCCATCCGTGCGATGGTCCGTCCGACGTCAGCGGCATCGAGCAGTACGCGCGAAGGCCCAGTCGCCTGCGCGTCGCTTCGATTCACCATCTGACCTCCTTCCCCGCCTCACTGGACGGTCCGTTAAAGGATGTCTTGCCGAGTGGCAATCCTACGCTTGCCTGTCCTCACGAGTTCCACCGGCCTGTGCGGCGGCTCGTACCTGCGGGGCGAGTTCGGCGATCGTGCCGAGCACCCCGTTGACGAATCCGGGCGAGTCGTCGGTCGACAGTTCTTTGGCCAACTCGACGGCCTCGTCGACGATGACCTCGGGGTCGACGTCGTAGGAGTTGAACAGTTCCCACGTCGCCAGACGCAGGATGGCCCGGTCGACGGCGGGCAGCCGCGGCAGCGTCCACTCCTTGAGGTGGGATGCCACGACGGCGTCGATCTGCGGGTAGTCGGCGTCGATCCCCTCGATCACCGTCGCCGTGTAGTCGTGCACGGTGCCGACGCTCTCGTCGTCGAGCACCAGCTCCCGGCGTTCGGCGATCAGCGACAGCGGCGACACGCCTTTGGCCTCGGCCTCGAAGAGCAGGTCGACGGCGCGTTTGCGGGCCTTGTGCCGGGTTCCCGAATGCTTCACGTGCGGCGGGCGTCAGCTGTTGACGCGGCCGAGGTAGCTGCCGTCGCGCGAGTCGACCTTCAGCTTGTCGCCGGTGTTGATGAACAGCGGTACCTGGATCTCGGCGCCGGTCTCCAGCGTCGCGGGCTTGGTGCCGCCGGTGGAGCGGTCACCCTGCAGGCCCGGATCGGTCTGCGCGACGACGAGTTCGATGGTCACCGGCAGCTCGATGAACAGCGGAAGTCCCTCGTTGAGCGAGACCTGGACGGTCATGTTCTCCAGCAGGAAGCGCGATCCGTCGCCGACGGTCTCCGGCGACAGCGGCAGCTGCTCGTAGGTCTCGGTGTCCATGAAGACGAAGTCGGAGCCGTCGTTGTACAGGTAGGTCATGTCGCGCCGGTCGACGGTCGCGGTCTCCACCTTGACGCCGGCGTTGAAGGTCTTGTCGACGATCTTGCCCGACATCACGTTCTTGATCTTGGTGCGCACGAATGCGGGTCCCTTACCCGGCTTGACGTGCTGAAATTCCTGGATCTGCCACAGCTGGTTGTCCATGCGCAGCACGAGGCCGTTCTTGAAATCTGAGGTAGTCGCCATCGGCGTCGCCTTCCTGTTGACACCGTCGCGCCGGTGCCGAGGGCACTGCCGGCGCCGCCCGACGTCGTCGGGCAGCACGGCGTGTGCCATCGTCACAGGACGGTGAACGTCTTGTCGGTAGTGGTCAGCAGAAGCGGGTCGCCGTCGGTGACGACAAGGGTGTCCTCGATGCGGACGCCACCTGCGCCGGGCACGTAAACACCAGGCTCCACAGTTACTGCTGCGCCGAAGGGCAGTGTACCGGTAGCCAGCGATCCGATTCCCGGCGCTTCGTGTATCTGCAGGCCGACGCCGTGGCCGAGGCCGTGCACGTAATGCTCGCCGTGCCCGGCGGCGGCGATCACCTCACGTGCGGCGGCGTCGATTCCACGCAGGTCAGCACCGGGTTTCAGGGCGTGCCGACCGGCCGCCTGGGCTTGTGCGACCAAGTCGTAGATGTCGGTCTGCCAGTCGGCGGCGTGATCGAGCACATAGGTGCGGGTCATGTCCGAGTGGTAGCCCCCGATCACCGCCCCGAAGTCGAGTTTGACGAAGTCCCCCGGCGCGAGCACCGCCTCGGTCGGCCGATGATGCGGAATCGCCGAGTTGGGCCCGGTCGCCACGATCGTCTCGAAGGCGATCGCGTCGGCGCCGTGGGCGTACATCTGCCATTCGAGCGTGCGGGCGACGTCGCGTTCGGTGCGGCCGGGTGACAGCACGCCGTCGGCGATGATGGTGGCCAGTGCCTGATCGGCAGCGGCGCACGCGCGGGTGAGCAGGTCGATCTCGGAGGAGTCCTTGACCTCGCGCAGCGCCTCCACCACGCCCGACGTCGGGATCAACTCGAGTCGCCCGTCGAATCGCTCGGCGAGACGCTGGTAGGCGGCGACCGACAGCGCGTCGCCTTCGACGGCGATCCTGCGCAGCCCCTCATCGCGCGCCGCGTCGAGCAGCGCCCCGACGACGTCGCGCTCGATGGTGGTCGGGAGGTCGGGGCTCTGCTGGGCGATCTGGGTGAGGTAGCGGCCGTCGGTGGCGATGGAATCCGGGTCGCCGGCGGCGTCGGCGCGGCACAGCAATGCGGCGTTCGATCCGGTGAATCCGCTGAGATATCGGACGTTGATCAGGTCGGAGACGACGATCGCGTCGACGTCGAGCGGTGCGAGTGCCGTGCGGACTTTGTCACGACGAACCCGCTGACCTGTGGATATCGATTCTGCCATGGCTGACAACTTACGCCGCACTACACGAATATGCGGGTTGTGATTCCCTTCACGATTACCGTTGAGTACGCTAACCCCATGAATTCGTGGTTGCTCCGTGGTGTCATCATGTCCGCGGCACATATCGTCACCCGGGTCGTACTGGGCATCCTCATGGTGAACGCCCCGCTGCACGGCACGGTGTGGAAGACGGTCGGCGTGGCCATCGTGGTATTCATCGCGATCATCGGCGGTGGCATCGACGGTCTGCGTGACGCGCAGGCCCACGAGGACCCCGACGACTACGAGGATCTCACCATCCGCTGGCTGCGGGCGGGCCTGTTCGCCGGCTGGGTCGCCGGACTGGTCTGCTGGCTGCTCGGCAAGTTCGTCTTCGCCGGTATCGGCGAGGCGAGCTTCTGGATCGAGATGACCGCGGGTGCGTTCTTCACCGCCCTCATCATCTTCATCCCCGCATTCGCCGGCGCCAGCGTCGGACGCATGCTGGTCCGCCGCCAGCAGCGCAAGAGCCAACCGCCGTCGGACGATTCCGACGCCGGCGGGGCACGCTTCGCCGACGCCCGCGTGAGTCACTGACTCACCCGCACGCTCACTGAAACCCCCAGGCCACCGGCCTGGGGGTTTCGTTTTGCCCCGAGCCTCTTGCCGCACGCCGTTTCCGCATGCTAAACCAATAGAACGAGCGTTAGATCGGCCCATCGCCAACTGCTCATCGACGCGTCATCACCCCGCCCTCGAAAGGTCGCACAACCATGACCGAAGCCGTCATCGTCGACGTCGCCCGACTCGCCTCCGGAAAAGGCAAGCCCGGCGGCGCCCTGTCGGGTACCAAGCCCGTCGAGCTCCTCGCCCACGTACTGCGCACCATCGTCGAGCGCAACGACCTCGATCCCGCACTCGTCGACGATGTGATCGGCGGCTGCGTCGGACAGGCCGGCGAGCAGGCGCTCAACATCTCGCGGACCGCGGCGCTGTCGGCCGGCTTTCCCGAGTCGGTGCCGGCGACCACCGTGGATCGCCAGTGCGGATCGAGCCAGCAGGCCGCGCACTTCGCCGCACAGGGCGTGATCGCGGGCGCGTACGACATCGTCATCGCGGCCGGCGTGGAATCGATGAGTCGCGTCCCGATGGGCTTCACCACCGTCGGACAGCGTCCCTACGGCCCGTCGATCGACCAGCGCTACCCACAAGGGCTTGTGGGACAAGGTATTTCAGCCGAACTCGTCGCCGCGAAGTGGAAGTTCGACCGTGCCGCGCTGGACGCCTTCTCCGCCGAGTCGCATCGTCGTGCGGCGCAGGCGATCGCCGACGGCTTCTTCGATCGGGAGATCATTCCGATCGACGTCGTCGGACCCGACGGCAGCACCCACCCGCACACCGCCGACGAGACCGTCCGCGCGGGCACCACCGCCGAGGGGCTGCGTGGCTTGAAGTCGTCGTTCTACTCCGAGGAATTCGCGCAGCGTTTCCCCGACCTGGGCTGGCACATCACGCCGGGCAACTCCTCGCCGCTGACCGACGGCGCGTCGGCCGCCCTGATCATGAGCGACACCATGGCATCGAAGCTCAACCTCACGCCACGTGCGCGCTTCCATTCCTTCTCGGTGGCCGGGGACGACCCGATCTTCATGCTGACCGCGCCGATCCCGGCGACGCAGAAGGTGCTGGCCCGCTCCGGACTGTCCATCGACGACATCGACGCCTACGAGGTCAACGAGGCGTTCGCGCCGGTCCCGATGGCGTGGGCACACGAATTCGGCGCGGACCCCGCCAAACTGAACCCCCGTGGCGGCGCGATCGCCCTGGGCCACGCCCTCGGATCGTCGGGTACCCGGCTGCTGTCGACGCTGGTCAGCCACCTCGAGGCGACTGGCGGACGCTACGGACTGCAGACCATGTGCGAGGGCGCCGGAATGGCCAACGCGACCATCATCGAGCGCCTGTAAGTCCTCGTGACCGACTGGCGCACAACCGATCCCGTACCGCTGACGCCCATCCTGGCGGCGGCCAAGGCGGCATTTCACGCGCGCGGCTTCCACGGCACCTCGACCCGCGACATCGCGTCGCGGGCCGGGGTGTCGCTGCCGACGCTGTACTACCACCACGACAACAAGGAGGGCATCCTCCTGGCCGTCCTGCTCACCGCGATGGACTCGGCGCTGCGCCGAGTGACCGCCGCGATCGACGACGGCGACACCGTGATCGAGCAGTTCTCCAACGGCATCGAGGCGGTCGTCCTGCACATGACCACCGACCGCGAGCTGGCCACCAGCGAAGACGAGATCCGCTACATCGAGTCGGATAATCCGTTGCGCCACAAGTACATCGGCATGCGAACGACCCTGCAGGATCAACTCGAAGACGTCCTGCTGCGCGGACTCTACGCCGGTGACTTCCAGTTCGACGGCGACGTGAAGAACCTGCTGCGCTATCTGCTGGGCGCGTGCCGGTCGGCCGCCGACTGGTACCGGCCCGGCGGCGAACTCACACCGGCCGACGTCGCCGCGTCGTATGTCGAGACCTCCCTGCGCGCCGTCGGCGCGCGCCAACCAGCCGAACCCCTTCCCATCTCCCAGGAGCAGTGAAAGCCATGAAACGCACCGTTTTCGAGCCCGAGCACGAGCAGTTCCGCGAGTCCGTCCGCGCCTTCATCGACCGTGAGGTCGCACCGTATTCCGCGGACTGGGAGAAGGCCGGGGTCGTCGACCGTGACGTCTACCGCAAAGCCGGCGAGGCGGGGCTGCTCGGCTTCAACGTGCCCGAGGAATTCGGCGGCGCGGGCATGTCCGACGATTTCCGGTTCAACGCGATCGTCGCCGAGGAGCTGGGCCGATTCGGCGGCAGCGCACCGGGATTCACCCTGCAGAACGACGTGATCGTCCCCTACTTCCTGCATCTGGCCAACGACGAGCAGCGCGCCCGGTGGATGCCCGGCATGGCGTCGGGCGAGACGATTCTCGCCATCGCGATGACCGAGCCCGGTGCGGGCAGCGACCTCGCCGGCATCAAGACTTCGGCCAAGCTCGACGGTGACGACTACATCGTCAACGGTTCCAAGACGTTCATCTCGGCCGGTATCAACTCCGACCTCGTCGTCGTGGTGTGCCGCACCAATCCCGAACCGGCCGCGGGGCACAAGGCGTTCTCCCTGATCGTCGTCGAGCGCGGGATGGCGGGTTTCGAACGCGGACGCAATCTCGACAAGATGGGCCAGAAGGCTCAGGACACCGCGGAGCTGCACTTCGACGACGTCCGCGTCCCGCGGGCCAATCTGCTCGGCGAGGAGAACAAGGGCTTCTATCACCTGATGCACAACCTGCCGACCGAACGCCTCTCGATCGGCATCTCGGCCATCGGCGGTGCACGCGCCGTGTTCGACGAGACATTGCAATACGTCAAGGACCGCAAGGCATTCGGCCAGCCGATCGGCTCGTTTCAGGCCAACCGATTCACCATGGCCGAGATGGCGACCGAACTCGACATCGCCGAGCAGTACATCGACCGCTGTCTGCGTGCCGCGGTCGATGGCGAACTCACCGCGGTCGACGCGTCGAAGAACAAGTGGTGGTGCACGGAGCTGGCGAAGAAGGTCATCGACAACTGCCTGCAGCTGCACGGCGGATACGGCTACATGAATGAATACCGGGTGGCCAAGGCCTACACCGACGCCCGCATCCAGACGATCTTCGGCGGAACCACGCAGATCATGAAGGACATCATCGGGCGCGACCTGGGCCTGTAGCGCTCGATCACGCGCCCGGCGTCGCGCGCGAGAGCCGGGCGCGGATGTCGTCGCGAAGTGCCTTCTTGTCGATCTTGCCGACCTTCGTGGTCGGTATCTGCGCGACCAGCTCCAACCGTTCGGGAATCTTGAAGTGTGCCACGCCCGCCGATTCCATCAGGGTGATGATCTCGTCGAGCGTCACGTCGGCACCCGACGCCGGGGTGACGTAGAGGCATAGCCGTTCCCCCAGCACGGGATCCGGCATGGCGACCGCCGCGGCCATTTCGACGCCGGGGACCTGATAGGCGAAGTTCTCCACCTCCTCGGCGGAGATCTTCTCCCCGCCCCGGTTGATCATGTCCTTGTCGCGACCCGCGACGACGAGGTTTCCGTCGGGTCGGCGCACCACGATGTCTCCGCTGCCATACCACCCGTCCGGGGTGAATGACCGCGAATTGTGTTCTGCCGCACGGAAGTAGCCGCGCGGCGTGTACGGTCCGCGCGTCAGCAGCCGGCCGGGGGCGCCCTCGGGCACATCCTCGCCGCGTTCGTCGACGACTCGTACTTCGTCGGCGACGCTGACCGGACGCCCCTGCGTCGTCTCGATGACGTCGGCCGGGTCGTCGAGCCTGGTCATGTTGATCAAGCCCTCCGCCATGCCGAAGACCTGCTGCAACCGCGCCCCGAGCACCGGCTCGACGCGCGCCGCGAGTTCGTCGGGTATGCGTGAGCCGCCGACCTGCAGTACCCGCAGTGAGTTCGCCCGCAACACATGATGTTCGCGCTGGTACTCGATCCAGGCCTGGGCGACGGCGGGGACCGCGGCGGTCGCGGTGACACCGTGCGCCTCGATCGCCTCCAATGACCTGCGCGGCGACGGCGTGGCCAGCAACACCACCACGCCACCGGCGAACCAGGTGCCGAGGATTCCCGGGCACGCGAGCGCGAAATTGTGGCTGCACGGCAGCGCACCCAGATACACGGTGTCCGAATCGAATTCGGATGTCTCATTGCACGCGAGGATGTTGTACGCGTAGTCGTCGTGGGTCCGCACGATCAACTTCGGCAGTCCGGTGGTGCCGCCCGACAACAGCAGGCAGGCGACGTCGCCTCCGGCCGGCAACGGGAGCCCGTCTACGGGATCGCCGCCCGACGGAGCGGCCAAGCAGTCCGCGAGCGAGTATTCGGCGACGCCGGTCGGCCCCGACGACAGCTCACCGTGCAGAACGACGAACTCCACCGACGGCGCGTCCGCCGCGACATGCTGTGCGACGGCCCGCAGGTCGGTATCGCGGTCCCGGTCGGCGACGACGAGCGCACGGGCGTCGCTGAGGATGGCGAGGTGGGTCAGTTCGCTGCGCCGATGCGCGGGCATCGCCATCACCGGGATGACGCGGGTCCGCATACACGCGAGGAGGAACGCCGCGAACTGCCATCCGTTCGGCAATTGGACCACCACTCGATCACCCGGCCGGAGACCGAGCCGCGTGAGTCCGGCGGCACCCGCCGACGAGCGATCCCACAACTGCCGGTAGGTCAGTGTGCAGTCGCCGTCGATCAGCGCCGTCGAATCCGGTTGCGCACCAACCCGATCGGCGATGTATTCGGGTACCGACCGGTCCGCCCAGTAGCCTTCGGCGCGGAATGCGGCAGCATCGGCGTCGGGCCAGCGCACGACGCCGTCGATCTCGAGGGGAACGCGTCGTGTCATCGTCGCGCCTCCGGTTCGTAGGCGAGCGCGTCGGCTCGGCCCGACAGCACGATGGTTGCCGCGTTGTCACGTTCGTCGACAGCGCGTCGTGCACGGATCGACGCGGCGGAATCGACGATGACCGTCGGGATGCGGTGCCGCAACCGCACGTACTCCGACGACAGCGCCCGGGTCAACGGCGTCCCGCCGCGCACCGCGACGACGGCCGGTGTGGTCGCGGCGATCTCGTCGAGTCGACGTCGGTCCGCGGCGGCCAGGGTGATCACGTCGGCCGCAGGCGCGTCGACTACCCGGCCGGGTTCGGACGACGGGCCCGCCGTCGCGGTGAGTTCGGCGGCTCCGTCGCTGAGCACCAGTCGATCTTCGGCGACGGCCGTCGTCGCGAGCAGGCGACGTCGCAGGAGGACGTCCCCCAGTGGCAGAGGCGTGTCGAGTGGGTCGCTGCCGTGTTCCTCCCGCCACTTGGACTCGACGTCGGCGACGAACCCCGGATCGCGGCGTCGGATCTTCTCCGCCGAGATGGCGCGGCTGAAGAAGTGGAAGCTGAACTGCGACGGCGACAGCGACCGGTAGTACTCGCCGAAGTGATCCCACCACGACAGACTCGGCACCGAGGAGTCCTGGATGTGGGCCACTCGGGGACGTCTGATCGATTCGAAGTCGGCGATCGCGGCATCGAGGTCGTCGGGGTGCGCGGCCACCGAATCAGCCAGTGCCGCTGCGTCCTCCATCGCCATCTTGGTTCCGGACCCGACCGAGAAGTGCGCCGTGTGCACGGCGTCGCCGATCAGCACCACGGGGATGTTCGACGCCGTGCGCGCGTGCCATCGTCGGGTCCGGCGGGTGCGGAAGTTGGCCCACCGAGAGTTGTTGGCTACCAGGGGATGTCCGTCGATGTCGGCGGCGAAGAGATCTGTCAGGTAACGCTGGGTCTTCTCATCCGAGACCCCGGGTGGTGCCGATGTGTCGAACTCGTCGAGTCCCGCGGCGCGCCACGTCTGTTCGTCGGTCTCGACGATGAACGTCGACAGGCCCGAACCGATCGGGTAGGCGTGCACGGCGAAGTTGCCGTGTGCGGACTGGCGATGCAAGAAGGTGAGGCCGTCGAACCGGAAGGTCGTGCCGAACCAGATGAACTTCACCGACGCGGCCTCGACCGAGTGGTCGAGCGAGTCGACGAACCGCTCGCGTGTGGCCGAGTTCGCTCCGTCCGCCGCGACGATGAGATCGTAGCCGCCGCTACGCGCGAGCGCGTCGACGTCGACGGCGGTGTCGTAGTGGATGTGCGCGCCGAGTTCGGTTGCCCGCGCACGCAACGCGTCGAGCAGCACCCGACGGTGAACGGCCGACATGCCGTTGCCGCCCGCCGAATGAGACTGACCGTGTGCGCGCACGTCGATGCGGTCCCAATGAGTTCCCTGAACGGCGAGGGTATCGCGCAGCACCGGATCCACCGCGTCGATGTTGTCGAGGGTGGCGTCGGAGAAGACCACCCCGAACCCGAAGACGTCGTCGGCGCGGTTGCGCTCGAAGACGTCGACATGCGTGCCGGGCAGGCGCGTGGCGAGGGTGATCGCGGCAAACAGCCCGCCTGGCCCACCCCCGATGCAGGCGACTGAGAAGTTGTCAGAAGTCATGTGACGTAACGCCCCTTAGGTGGATTGCCACCGACCCACGAGCCGGCGACCGGACTCCTCAACTATGTAACAGTAGATCTAATTTCGTCAAGCAATTTGTTACATATCAAGCTCTCGCCCGCTTTCGACGGTCCGGACGGCCTCCTCGGCGGACGCCCGCAACGCGTCATGGGCCTCCAGGAACACCTCGTGGGCCTCGCGTCCGCGCCACCCGGCGGGCAGGAGCACGTCGGGCAGATCGGGATCACGGAAGGGGAACCGGCGATAGTCGCCGATGAGCCTCATCCGTTCGACCAGCGCCGCCCGGCCCGACAGGCCGCGCCGATAGGCGGCCAGATTGGGACGGAAGCGGTCGATGAAATCGCGATAGTCGTGGCCGAGATCGGTGAGATCCCAGCAGGTTTCGGCGATCAGCCGATCGTCGGTCAGGCTCGGCGTGCCCGCGTGCAGGAAGGTGACACTCGATTCGTCGTCGGTGGCGAGCATCTCGCCGAGTCGTTTGCGGCGATCGTGCGGCGAGAACCACGTCCCGCCTGAATAGCAGCCGAATCCACACCAGCTCAGCGACGTCTCGATGCGTTTTCGACCGTCGCGCGACAAGTCGTCGTCGCGCAGCAACGCCTGAGTCCACGTGCGATTCCAGTCGGCGAACGTGCGGTCGAAGATCCGGTCGCGCCCTTCGTCGAGCAGTTGCCAACTCTTCGCATTGAGCCGATAGGTGACGGCGCGGCCATCCTTGTCGGAGTCGAACCAGCCGTCCTTGCGCAGCCGCGTCATCACCACCCGAACGGTTGCCGGCTCGACATCGAACACCGACATCAGCTCGGTGAGCACGGCGAGTCGGGCGGCCCCGCCGGTGTAGCGGAAGTAGTCGCCGTACAGATCGAAGACGATCGATCGTGGCCGCATCGCAAACCCCTTTCGGGCTCGGGAGTATTGAGTGATCAGCTCGACGCACTATTCCAGAGCCGGTCTCAATATTATGTGACATTGATCTTGACGCAATAGATGATCATGTTACATAGTGAAATCACTCACGCTCATCCCTTTCATCGGTGCGCCCCGGAGCGCGCCGACCCAGCCGCGCCACCGCGCGATCACGACCATTTGGAGGTCCCGATGACCGACGCACCCGCCGTTCCCGAACCCACGACCGCAACCGTCGAATCCGCCGACGGCACGTCGATCGGCTACCTCAAGCTCGGCTCCGGCGCCCCGATCGTCTTGGTTCACGGCAGCATCTCGACCGCGGAGACCTGGTTGGCCGTCGCGGCCGAACTCGCCGCCGACCACGCCGTGTACGTTTTCGATCGCCGGGGTCGCGGACGCTCGGGCGACGCCGACGCCTACACCCTGACCACCGAGACCGAGGACATCAACGCCGTACTCGCGGTCGCGGCCGAACAGACCGGTGCCACGCCCGCGTTGCTCGGCCATTCCTATGGGGCGATCTGCGTCTTGGAGGCCGTGCGCACGGGAGCCGACGTCGCATCGGTCGTACTCTACGAGCCGCCGCTGCCGGTCGACGGCCCCACCGCCGGCGTCCATCTGCGCGATTACGCCGACGCCGTCGACGCGGGCGACTACGACCGTGCGATGCGCGTTGCGGCACAACACTTTCTACGCATCTCCCAGGACGAGACCGACGGACTCGCGGCGACGCCGCTGTGGCCGCAATTCCTCGCGCTGACCCCCACCTGGACGCGCGAGCTGGCGGCAATCGACGCGACCGACTCGCTGATCGGCGAATACGCGGCCCTCCCCGACCGCACACTGCTACTCGTCGGCGGAGAGAGCCCGAGCCACCTCGTCGGGGCGTCGACCTACCTCAAGAACAACCTGCCCAACGCGACCGAGGTGGTCTTCGAGGGCCACGGCCATTTCGCGAATCTGATGGACCCGGCCGGCGTCGCCGAGTCCATCCGCACGTTCGTAGACGGGTAGGCCTGAACACAGAATCCGTCACCTCTTCAGCGCGAACAACGCCTCCAGCACCGCCCGCAAGGCGGGATTCGCATCGTTTCGGCGCCAGGCCGCACGTAGGTCGACGTCGGGGGCGTCGTCGGCGAGCGGTACAAACGAGACGTGGGGTTCGCGGACGTTGCGCGCCACCGACGCCAACGTCAGGTGCGCCCCGACTTCGGCACTCACCAGCGCGAGGGCGGTCTGGGTGTCCGGCGCGATCTGGATGATGTTGGGCACGAAACCGTTGACCTGAGCAAGCCGAAGGAGTCGGTCGGGCATGATCGCACCTTCGTGCAGCGGGAGCGAGACGAACCCGTCGTCGGACAGGAGCCCGATCGACACCTGCGGTTCGCAGGCGAAGCGATGCGTGTCGGGCAGCGCGACGACGAGCGAGTCACTCATCACGACGTCGGTCGCGATCTCGGCGGGCACGATGTCCCAGCGGCCGAGTGCCAGATCGGTGTCGCCGATCGCGACCTTCTTCATCGCCGGCTGAGCGAAATTCTGGCTCGACAATTCGAGGTGAACGCCGGGGTGCTCCGCGCGCACCGCGCGTGCGAGTTCGGCGACCAGCATGTGCGTCGACAATCCGGCGAACGCGATGCGCACCTCGCCTACTTCCGCTCCGGCCGCGGCGCTCACCGCGGCTTCGGCACGATGGACGGCGGCGAGGACGTCGCGAGCCGGAGCCACCAGCGACGCTCCCGCCGAAGTGAGCTGTACCGATCTGGTGTTCCGGTTGAACAGCGTCGCACCGAGCTTGCGCTCGAGCTGTTTGATCGTTCGGCTCAGTGGTGGCTGGGCCATATGCAGGCGAGCCGCGGCCCGCCCGAAGTGCAGTTCCTCGGCGACCGCCAGGAAGGCTCGGATGTCGGACAGTTCCATCCGAGTTCTCCAATTCAGACCACATGAGTATCGCAGCACGACCAATTAGATATTGGACTGATCATAATAGATCGACCATAGTTATGACCATGGTCACCTACACGCCCGAAGTCGACGACGACACGTTCGCCGAGATCCTCACGCAGATCAATCAATTCGTTCGTTCCCGGGTGGTGCCCCGCGAGAACGAGATCATGGCGACCGACGCCATTCCGGCGGATCTGCGCACGCAGGCCGCCGACATGGGGTTGTTCGGATTCGCGATTCCCCAGCAATGGGGCGGGCTGGGCCTCGACCTGATGCAGGACGTCGAGGTCGCCATGGCCCTCGGCTACACCTCGCTGAGTGTGCGGTCGATGTTCGGCACCAACAACGGCATCGCCGGTCAGGTTCTCGTCGGATTCGGCACCGACGAGCAGCGAGCGCGATGGCTGCCGGGCATCGCCGCGGGCGACGTCGTGGCGTCGTTCGCGCTCACCGAGCCCGGCGCGGGCTCGGATCCGGCCGGCTTGAAGACCACCGCGCGTGCCGACGGGGACGCCTGGATCATCAACGGCGGCAAGCGATTCATCACCAACGCGACCGAAGCCGACCTGTTCGTGGTGTTCGCCCGCACCGACCCCGCGCCGGCGACCGGCAACGGCATCGCAGTCTTTCTCGTCCCCGCGGATTCGCCCGGCCTTCAGGTCGGGGTCAAGGACCGGAAAATGGGCCAGGAGGGTTCGCGGACCGCCGACGTCAACTTCACCGACGTTCGCGTCGGACCGGAAGCACTCGTCGGCGGCGACGCCGCGGTCGGCTATCGAGCCGCGATGACGATCCTCGCTCGTGGTCGCGTGCACATCGCCGCGGTGGCTGTCGGACAGGCGCAGCGGGCACTCGACGAATCCGTCGCCTACGCCGCGGCCGCGACGCAGGGCGGCACTCCGATCGGAGACTTCCAACTCGTTCAGGCGATGATCGCCGACATGCAGACTTCAGTGATGGCCGGTCGGGCGCTGGTCCGCGACGCCGCCAAGGCCTGGGTACACGACACCGACCGCCGAATCGCTCCGTCGGTCGCCAAACTCTTCTGCACCGAGATGGTCGGCAAAGTCGCCGACCTCGCCGTCCAGGTCCACGGCGGCACGGGCTATATGCGCGAGGTCCCCGTCGAGCGCATCTACCGCGACGTGCGACTGCTCCGGCTCTACGAGGGCACCAGTGAGATCCAGCGCCTGATCATCGGCGGCGGCTTGATCCGCGCCGAGAAGAAGAAGTCTTCGTGACCGCTCCGCTGGACGGATTCACCGTCGTGTCGCTCGAACAGGCGGTCGCGGCACCGTTGGCGACCCGCAACCTCGCCGACCTCGGGGCCCGCGTCATCAAGATCGAACGCGTCGACGGCGGCGACTTCGCCCGCGACTACGATCATGTGGTCGCGGGCACCGGCGCGCATTTCGTGTGGCTCAACCGGGGCAAGGAGTCACTCGCGGTAGACGTGAAATCGACACGGGGACAACAGATCGTGCGCACGCTCATCGACGACGCCGACGTCTTCGTGCAGAATCTCGCGCCCGGCGCGGCGGCGCGGCTCAACCTCGACGCCGCGAGTCTGCGCGCCGACCATCGCGAACTGGTCGTCGTGAACTTGTCCGGCTACGGCACCGGCGGTCCGCACGAGCAGCGCAAGGCCTACGACATGCTCATCCAGGCCGAGTCCGGCCTGATCTCACTGACCGGCACCACGCGGGACGCGGTCAAGACAGGGATCCCCACCGCCGACATCGCCGCCGGAATGTATTGCGCGCAAGCGGTTCTCGCAGCCCTGCTGCGACGGCTCCGCACCGGTGAGGGAGCCGAGATCGAGGTATCGATGTTCGAGTCGACCGTCGAGTGGATGGGACACTCGATGTACACGCAGATGTACACCGGTACGCAGCCGGCGCGAATGGGCGTGAGCCACAGCGCCATTGCGCCGTATGACTCCTACCCCACCGCAGACGGCGACATCCTCATCGGCGTGCAGAGCGAGAACGGCTGGCGGGCGCTGACCGTGGATGTACTCGGCGCCCCCGAACTGACAACCGACGCCAGGTTTCTCACCAACGTCGAGCGGGTCCGGCATCGTCACGAGTGCGACGCCGCAGTCGCCGCGCTCACCCGACGGTTCACCACCGCCGAACTCGACTCCCGGTTGGCCCGCGCCGGCGTCCCCGCCGCCCAGATCAGCCAGATCGCCGACATGGTCGACCACGAACAGCTGCGGGCCCGCGACCGGTGGCGGACGATCAACACCGAGAACGCCGAAGTACCGGCGTTGGTCCCGCCCGCGACCTTCGCCGACCACGACGCCGCCATGGGCGACGTCCCGGCGCTCGGAGCGCACAGCGTCGAACTGCTGAGGCAGATCGGGCTCGAGCCGACCGAGATCGATGCGCTGCTCGCTGCCGGCGTCGTCGGCGCACCACCGAAAACAGTTACGGCACAGACTATTTGACCATCCGCTCGACACCGCTTCGACCAACGAGGAGACACTCATGCTGCAGGACAAGACCGCTGTGATCACCGGCGGCGCGCAGGGCATCGGTCTGGCGATCGCCCAGACCTTCGCCGAGAACGGGGCGCGGATCGTCATCGGCGACCTCAACGAAGAAGCCGCCAAGGCCGCCGCCGCGACACTCCCCGACGCCATCGGCGTAGGCTGCGACGTATCCGACTCCGCCGACGTCGAGCGGCTTCTCGCCGCGGCCGTCGAGACGTACGGCTCGCTCGACGTCATGGTCAACAACGCGGGGATCACCCGGGACGCGACGATGCGCAAGATGACCGAAGCAGACTTCGACGCGGTCATCTCGGTCCATCTGCGCGGCTGCTGGAACGGCACCCGGCTCGCCGCCGGGATCATGCGCGAGAACGGCGGCGGCTCGATCGTGAACATGTCGTCGATCTCCGGCAAGGTCGGTATGGTCGGGCAGACCAACTACTCGGCCGCCAAAGCAGGCATCGTGGGTCTCACCAAGGCCGCGGCGAAGGAGGTCGCACATCTCGGCGTGCGGATCAACGCCATCCAGCCGGGGCTGATCCGTACCGCGATGACCGAGGCGATGCCGCAGAAGGCATGGGACTCCAAGATGACCGAGATTCCCATGCAGCGCGCCGGCGAACCGTCTGAGATCGCTTCTGTCGCACTGTTCTACGCGTCGAGCATGTCGTCGTACATGACCGGCACGGTCGCCGAGGTGACCGGCGGTCGTCATCTGTGAAATCTGCCGCTGGTTGAGGCCTGGATGACCATTTCGCTGGTTGAGGCCTGGATTCACCGATGGAGAACTCATCTCGCTGGTTGAGCCGGACGAGGCGCTAGCCGAGTCCGTGTCGAAACCTCTCAGCCACAACGACTTTCGACGGTCCGCGCCAATATCGACGACTTTCACCCGGCAAGTGTCGCGTGTGCACCCTTCGGATGCACACGCCTCGATGTTCGATACCATCGCAGTTCGACACGTGCGCTACCATCAAATGCATTGTGGTACAGGGGTTTCGACACGCTCGTCGCTAACGCTCCTCGCGGCTCAACCAGCGGAGTGGCCCGACCGGTGAAACCAGGTTGAACCAGCGGACGGGTGCCATCGGTGAATCCCAGCTCAACCCAGCTCAACCAGCGGAGAGCGCCTGCAAAGTAGACGAGCGCTCCTTCGACTCGCTCCCGTCGCGCAATCGACACAGAAGCCCGGTCAGCGCACGATGCCGAGCCGACCCGCCTCGGTGAGCCAGCTGCCGAACTCCGAGAGCACGTCCTTGTACAGTTCTTCGTCGGAATGCGCGTCGACGTCGTCGATCGGAAAGAAGCCGGCGTTGTCGATCACGCGGCCGGTCATCGTATCGAGTTGGGTCAACACCCCGAAGTTGTTGCGCCCCAACCCGATGAACTGCCAGAAGATCGGACGCGACGCCGCGTCGGTGATGAGTTTGCGGATGGCGGGCACCTTGCTGTGAAAGCCGCCGTCGGTGAAGAACAGCACGAGGACCGGCGAGGTGCCCGCGACGTCGTCGACGACGGCGGTCATGATCGGCAGTTCCTTGTTGTAGCCGCCGATCACTCGCCCGTAATCGATCGGCGGCGACAGCCGTCCGCCGTGCACCCCGGTCAGGTGGATGAACGTATCCGTCCACTCCTCGGCGTTCTCCACGGTGACGTCGGGCAGTTTCGCATACCCCGACCCGTACAAGTAGGTCTCCAGGCTGCCGTCGTCGTCGAGCTGAGTGGCGACCGGGATCATCCGCTCGACGACGCGGCGCACCGTGCCCTGGTCGAACAGCGGCCGCATCGACAGGGTCTTGTCGATGACGAGGATCACCCGGGCACGCACCCCGGCCACTCCCTTCGTCAGCAGCACCTTATGCACGGCTTCTTTGCGCAGGTTGAGCACCTTGCGCTTCTCCAGTGACAACTTCTCCTCGCCTTTGACCATCCGGATGGTCGGCGCGCCAACGGAATTCGCGGCAGGCGCGGCTTGCGGTTCCTCATCGACGACGACGCCGTGCTCACGCACGAGCGCCGCGAAGCCGGCATCCCAGCCGGCCGACTCGCTGCGGATCTTCCAGACGCCGTTGCGGCGGTAGATCTCGACGAGCACCGCCGCTCGCTCGGTGGACAGGCCCTCGGCGGGTGCGACGATCACCGACGTTCCCGCCGTGACCGTCGTCGTCAACGCGACGGCGCCCAGATCGGACTCCGCCGCCACGGCGACTGCGACACGCTCGATGTCGTCGGGCAGCGCGGCGAGATCGACGGTCACCGTCGACGGCCCGGCCAGCACGACGGCCCCCTCGGGCGAGCGCGGCTGATTGAAGAAGACGAGGTCTGCGTCGGAGCGGACTCTGCGGTCGGCGCCGAGTTGGAAGGCGAGGACGTCGACTCCGGTGCCGCTGAGTTCGATGCGCAGCGGGGCGACGGCAGGCAGGTCGGTGTTCTGTCCCCGGGTCAGGGTCGTCGAAGTCATGTGTTTCCTTCTCGATCTGGCGTTCGCCGATCACTGTAGTCGTCCCGCGCCGCGATGGTCGTCGACGCGAACGACGTCGGCGTCGACGACCCGCCGGTCGGCGGGAATCGCGCGCCGCTCTCGTCGCTTTGGCGGGTGGGACCGCAGCCCCGCACGCC
Organism: Gordonia asplenii; assembly: GCF_012933505.1. GTDB lineage: Bacteria > Actinomycetota > Actinomycetes > Mycobacteriales > Mycobacteriaceae > Gordonia > Gordonia asplenii. The sequence goes on along the minus strand of NZ_JABBNB010000003.1, from coordinate 203,230 downwards.
GTTCACTGAATGTCATGACAGATATCGCCACACCCGTTGGAGTGCCGCTGCCGCGGCCGCCGTACGATCCGGAACTCGTTGCCGGTCTCGCCGCGATGCGAACCATCGTGCCGGCCCTGAAGATTGACACCTTGGAGGAGATTCGGGCGCTCACTAAGAACGGCATCCCCGGGGCGCCGCCGATCGACCTCACCGCGGGCGGGCGGGTGGTCGTCGACGAGCTCACCATCTCCACACCCGACGCCGAGCTGCCCATGGTCGTGCTGTCCCCCGCGCAGGGCGACGGTCCGTGGCCGCTGATCTACTTCATCCACGGTGGTGCGATGGTCGCCGGCGGACGGCATCTCGGCCTCGACGACTTTCTCTCGCACGTCGCCGACGGCACCGCCGTCGTCGCATCCCTCGACTACCGCCTCGCTCCCGAACACCCCGATCCCACGCCCGTCACCGACTGCTACAACGGCCTGACCTGGTGCGTCGAGCACCACGACGATCTGCGCATCGATGCCTCGCACGTCATCGTCGCAGGCACCAGCGCGGGCGGTGGCCTGGCCGCGGGCGTCGCGCTGATGTCGCGCGATGCGGGTACGCCGGCTCTGACTCACCAGATCCTCATCTGCCCCATGCTCGACGATCGCTACGCGACACACAGTTCGGTGATGCTCGACGACGACGGAAGCTGGGACAGCATCGGCACCCTATTCGGCTGGACCGCGTTGCTCGGCGACCGCCGGGGCGGCGACGAGGTGTCCTACTATGCGGCGCCGACGCGCGCGACCGTCCTCGCCGGCCTTCCACCGGCCTATCTCGACGTCGGCTCGGCCGAGGGGTTCCGCGACGAAGTGATCGACTACGCCGCGCGATTGAGTCAGGCCGGAGTCAGCGTCGATCTGCACATGTGGGCGGGCGGCTTTCACGGCTTCGAGAACATCTCGACGGCCGCAGTCTCCCAGGCATCCGCATCCGCCCGCAACGACTTCATTCGGCGCGCGCTGCGCGGTTAGGCCGACGCCGCGCCACGCGGTGACCGAAACACCGCCCCACCTTGGAAGGAAACATGAGCACCAATCCCGCACTCGACGACATCACCCCGGTTCGTCCGCCCTTCGACGCCGAACTCGTCCCCGTCCTGCGAGCCTTTCGCAGCACGATTCCATGGCTCGCCGACGACACCGTCGCCGAGATCCGGCGGATCTCAGTCGAAGGACTGCCCGGTCGGCCACTCCCCGACCTGACCGCCGACGGCCGGGTCGACGTCGCCGAAATCACCGTCCCCGGGCCCGACCGTGAGCTCGAAATGACCGTCCTCACTCCGACGACGGGTTCGGGACCGTGGCCGTTGATCTACTACATTCACGGCGGCGGCGTCGTGTCGGGGAACCGCTACAGTGCGCTCGACGAGATGCTTGCCTACGTCGTCGAAGGCAAGGCGGTCGTCACCTCGATCGAGTATCGCCTCGCCCCGGAGAACCCGCATCCCGCGCCGTCCGACGACTGCTACGCGGGCCTGCGGTGGGCCGCCGAAAACGCCGAACGGCTGCGGATCGACGTCGACCACATCCTGACCATCGGTTTCAGTGGCGGCGGCAACCTGGCCGCAGCGGTCGCGCTGATGGCCCGCGATCGCGGGTTCCCGACGTTGACCCATCAGGTGCTGGGTTGCCCCATGCTCGACGATCGTCTGCAGACTCACAGCGCACAGATGATGGACCGCGAAGGCGTGTGGGATCGGACCGAGAATCTGTGGGCCTGGACCGGAATCCTCGGTGACCGCCGCGGCGGCGACGAGGTGAGTCCGTACGCCGCGCCCGCGCGCGCCGATGACCTGGCCGGACTGCCGCGAACCTTCATCGACGTCGGCTCGGTCGAGAGCTTCCGCGACGAGGCCGTCGACTACGCACAACGGCTGTCGCAGGCCGGCGTGTCGGTCGATCTGCACATGTGGGGAGGCGGCTTCCACGGCTTCGACATCGGGATCCGCCAGCCCGCGCTGTCGCAGGCGTCGATCAACGTCCGCGACGAATTCATCCGGCGGGCGCTCGAACGCTGATCTCGGGCGCGTCGGGTCGGCGGTTCACCGCTGACCGGCCGCGGCAGAGGCGATCGCCGACGCCACGGCGTCGAGTGCGGGCGTGCGCAGCGACCACTGCTGCCAGTACAGCTCAACCTCGACGCCGGGGTCGTCGACGTCGAGGACGACGAGTTGGTCGCCGAGTCGCCTGCGCCAGCCGCTCGGCACCATCCCCCAGCCCATGCCGAGTCGGATCGCATCGATGAACTCCGACGACCCGGGCACCTGGTGACGCCTCGCCTGGTCCACTCCGCGACGTCGGAGAAACTCGTTCTGCAGTTCGTCTTTGCGGTCGAAGTCGACATACGGCGCCGCACCCAAGGCAGCGGAGGTGATCGGGCCGTCGAACCAGCGAGCGACGAAATCCGGTGCGGCACAAGCCCGGTAACGCATGACGCCGAGTCGGGTCACCGTGCAGCCCTGCACGGCACGCGACTGCGAGGTGATCGCAGCCATCACGGTGCCCGCGCGCAGCAGGTCCGCGGTGTGCTCCTGATCGTCGCGGTGGATGTCGATGCAGATCGTCGGCCAGTCGGCTGTCACCCGCGCCAGAGCGGGTAGCACCCAGGTGGCCAGGGAGTCCGCATTGACCGCCAGCGGGATCACCGTCTGGGCGTCGGCTCCGAGGTCGCGTACGACGTCGGCGGCGAGAGCGTCGACCTGCCGCGCCAACCGCAGCACCGCGGCGCCCGCGTCGGTCACCTGGATCGGCCGCGACCGCACCAGCAGTACCCGACCGGTGGCCGTCTCCAGCGCTTTGATCCGCTGGCTCAGCGCCGACGGGGTGATGTGCAGATGCCGCGCGGCGGCGTCGAATGTGCCGAGGTCGGCCGCCGCGGTGAGTGCGCGCAGGTGCGCGAGTTCGAAGTCCATCGTCTCCCGGTCCGTCGCCTTCTACAGAACTGCTAATGGTTATTCAGAAACATTAACTGGTCTTCATACCGTCGGCGACCTAGCGTGAAGGTCGTGCTCATTTCCGCTTTCGCCGGCTTCGGTTTCGGCTTGTCGCTCATCGTCGCCATCGGCGCCCAGAACGCCTTCGTGCTTCGGCAGGGACTAGTACGAGCCCATGTGCCGCACACCGTCGTGGTGTGCGCGCTGTCCGACGTCGTGCTGATCGCCGCAGGCGTCGCCGGCGTCGGGACGCTGCTGCACCACGCGCCCGCCATGATGGTGGCGATCCGCTGGGCCGGGTTCGCGTTCCTGGCCGGATATGCGCTGCTCGCCGCCCGCCGGGCGCTGCGGCCGACGGCCCTCGTCGACGCGGCCGAGTCGACCGTGCGATCGGCCGGCGCGGTGATCGCGACCTGCCTGGCGCTGACGTGGCTCAACCCGCACGTGTACCTCGACACCGTCGTGCTGCTCGGCTCGGTCGCGACCGCGCAGGGAGCGGGCCGGTGGTGGTTCGGCGTCGGGGCGATGCTCGCGAGCCTGAGCTGGTTCGCCGCACTGGGATTCGGCGCCCGATATCTGCGCCCCCTGTTCGCCTCGCCGCGAGCATGGCAGGTGCTCGACGCCGCGATCGCGGTCGTGATGGGCGTGCTGGCGGTGCGGTTGGTGATGGGGTGAGGGTCGACGACTCGCCGCCAGAAAGACAGGCCGCACTCGGGTGATTGCACTCTGCCCCGTCACCGGCGCCGAGGGAACATTCACCCCACCACCGCTGAGCAGGCAGACTTCAGCGTCAGTGCAGTCGGCCCGGCGGATCACACTCAGCAGAACCTCAACACCAGGTGCGCGCGTGTCAACGTCTCGCGGGTGAGTGGAAACGCCCGTGAACGGTTCACCTCGTGTACTCGCGGACACCTCGCCGTTGACGGCGGGTGTGTGCGAGGAAACGAGGTGGACGTGGCGGTCATGGACAACCACAACACCCAAACCTCGGCAGTTGTACCCGATAACCTAGATGCGACGTTCCAGTGGGAGTAGGTCACATCGGCACCGTAAGTCGAGCGTCGGGCCAGCTGGGGGCCAATGTCTCGCTTTACGCACGACGTTCAGGCGGAATCGCGGAGTTCGTGCTCGACGACGCGTCGAATCCAAGCCGAGACGGATCGGTCGTCTGCGGCGGCTGCTGCGCGGATCTTCTCGAGGAGGTCGGCCGAGACGCGGACGGGTACGGTGGCCGTGAGCCGTCGCCGTCCGGGGCCCTGCGGTTCCTGGTTCTCGGGACGTGCGTAGAAGTTGTATTCCTCGTCGGGGGTCATGGGTTGATTCATCGGTCTCTCCGGTACTGGTCGGCGAGGTGTTTGGACGCTTGGTAACAGCCGATGGGCCGGCATTTGGTCAGGTCCGCGTCTCGGGATGGGGCTAGGGGCACCATGAGGACCTGGCCGTGAACCTCGGCGACCATCAGCCAGTGTGCGGGCGGTTTCGCGGGATAAAATATGGGGTCAGAAGCCCAGGCGTCGCGGATGTCTTCGATGCCCAAGCGGGATGTTTGAACAGGTGCGCGGCCTGAACGTCGATCTCGAACGGGTCGTCTCCATCAAGAAGGTCCAGATCGAAGAGTTCCGCCACGTACTCCAATGTATTACAAACGATTGCATTTTGAATACTGGTAAGTGGGACGTTGCTGTTGCCATGGCAGGTCGTTGTCGGCGGCGGGATCGCGCAGCGGGCGTAGCTCCGATGGTGGTGCGACTGGTGAACCCGACTAACTCGTTCCTCGCGGTCACCGGCCCCGCGAACTCACACCCGCGCTCGTTTACTTCAGCACGACGCCTTGCCTCGGCACTCGGAGAAGCGGGGTTCCTCGCTTCAGCTCGGAAACCCCACCCGCTACACCGGCAGTTGTGATCCGCTCCCCCGGCGCAGGTCGGAGAATTCTCGGATCGACGTCGACATCGCCGTCGCCACCGGCTGGCAATCTTGACCGGCCTCACTCTTGGACACCATGATCACGTTGTCGACGTAGGGCTGGATGGTGCTCGTATTCTGTACTGTCGCAACGATGATCAGTTGGAAACCGAATTTGCGGAAGGCGCTGAGCGCCTGCTGGGCGAACTGCGGATCCGACTTCGAGAACGCTTCGTCGAGCATCAGTTGCGCGAAGATCGGCCGATTGTCGGTACCGTTCGGGCTGGCCAGGTTGAAGCTCAGCGCACCGGCCAGGCAGAACGCCATCAGCTTCTCCTGCTCGCCGCCGGAGTTGTCGCCCGCATTGCTGTAGGTGCGGATCACCTCGCCGCTCGACGCGTCGTGCTCCTCGCAGTAGAAGTCGAATCGGTTGCGGACGTCGAGGGCGTCGCGGGTCCAGCTGCGGTCCTCGGGGGTCGCGCCGGCGAGGCGTTCGCGCAGCAGCAGGATGTCGGCGTACTGCTCGAGGATCGCCTGCTCATCACCGAAACTCACCGCCGTGGTTCGGGCTGAGATGAGCTTCGCGCGCTCGGTCAGTTCGGCGACGGCCGCAAGGTGTTTGCGCCCGGGAACCAAGCGCAGCCGGGTTCCCCGATTGAAGGCGACCGACGACAGCCCGGTGTTGACGCGCTCGATCTGCTCGACGATCCGCCGCTCTTCGGCGTCGGCCGCCATGTGCAGACCGAGGATCGCGCCCGGTGCCTGTTCGGTGATCAACCGCCGCATCCGCTCGTAGGCGGCCGGGAGCTCGCGCTCGTCGATCCGTCGGCTCACCGAGACATAGTCGTACACCCGCTCGTCGAAGTCCTCACCGTCGTTCGGGATGGCGTCGGGGAACTCGTCGTCGTAGGTGTCGAGGATGCGAGTCAGCTCGTCACGGGAGCGTCGAGCATCCGACCGCATCCGATCTCGGTCTTTCGCAACGGCTTTCAGCATTTCCTGGCGGTAGGGCTCGGGCGCCAGGACGTCGAGCGACGCCGTGGTCTCCGCGCGGAAGCCGTCGAGTGTGCCCTGCGTCTGCGGCAGGATCTCGTCGAAGGTGATCCGGTCCATCAGGTCGAGCAACTGGGTGCGACGGTCGTCGTGACGCGAAATCTTGTCGCGCACCAGTGCCGCCTGCGAAATGGCTGCCCGCACCTGCTCCCAGATGTCTTCGGCCTTGCGCTGTAACGCTTCGACGTCGGGGTTGTCGGCCATCAGCAGCTCGTACTGCTCGGTCAACTGGTCGAGGCGCTCGTCGGCGGTGTCGGTGTCGATCTCGCTCCACTGCGTGAACTGTTCTCCGACGCGACGATACGCATCGCGCCGCTGCTGTTTCTGCGTGCGGTCGGCGTCGAGTTCCGCCGTCGCCTCACGGGCGACGTCGTAGGCCCACTGGTCGGCCTCGAGCTCCTCGCGCAATGCGGTGATCTTCGCCTCGACGTTCCCGACGAAGATGTACTGCGACGCGCGCAGCGGCTGCCGGTCGTCCTTGACGGCCAACTTGGCCGAGTCTTTGCGCAGCCCCTGATCGGTGACAGCCTTGGGGTGGCCGACGAAGTCGGCGGGTGAATCGACGCAGACATAGTTGCCGAGCTTGGCCAGAATCGTCAATGCCTCTGCGGCACAAGGATGGTCGGGGTCGACGGCACGCAACGTGGCGCCCAGGGTGCCCGCCTCGGGCACCGGCATGGCGCGGTGCTCGGCATGGTGAATCTGGATGCGACCGCGCATGTCGTGATTGTTGACATAGCGCAGCGCGGCCCGAAAATGCCTGTCCGGCACGAGGAGTCGCAGTCCGGCGCCGCGCAGCACCTTCTCCACGGCCAGTCGCCAACGTTCCTCGTCGGGATGCAATTCGACGAGCTCGGCCACATAGCGCAGTTCCGACTCGTCGATCTGCAAGGCGTTGGCGAGGATTCGTCGCATCTCGTGTTCGGCGCGCGGCAACGCCGAACCGGCCTGCTGTACCCGGCTCATCTCGTCTCGCGCGCCGTCGCGGCGACTACGTGCGGCGACCTCGGCGGCGAGCAGCTCCGCGAAATGTCCCTTGCCCGCGTCGAGTTGGCCGTCGATCACGGTGGCCTCGCCGATCAGCTCCTCGCGCAGCGACCAGAACTCCCCGGCCTCGTCGGGTGCGGCGAAACCCAGCGCGGTGATCTTGTCCTCGTAGGAGGATCGCCGCGCGGAGGTCTCGCTGGCGGTCCGCTGCGCCGTAGACAACTGTTCCTGCAGCGGTGCAAGATCGCCGGTCGACGTCGCGATCCGCGACAGCAGATGGGAATGGTCCGACCGCAGCTGATCGTGTTGCGCGGTCAGCGCCGCCAACTCGCCGTCGAGACGGGCGATCTGCTCGTCGAGGTCCGCGACCTCGGGCTCGGCGTTGAGCAACCGAAGATTGTTGATGTAGGAGCGCACCGTGCCGGAATCGATCGTGTCGAGGACGGTGAAGGTGGCCGCCTCGGTGGCGTAGCGCTCCTGCACCGCCGCGATATTTCCCAGGATCGTTCGTTTGCGACGGGCGACGTCGAGCAGTTCGCGGGCCTCGACGAGCGGGTCGATCTGTTCGAGCGCGTCTTTGATCCCGACGATGCTCGTCGGGGCGTCGAGCATGAATTCCCGCACGAACTGTCCCAGCCCACCGACACTCTTGAGCGACTTGGCCTTGCCGAGGAGCTGCTGGGCGGCGTCGGAGCCGCGGATGCCGATCAAGGAGTACAGCGTCGCCAGGTACTTGCCCTCGCCCGGGCCGCCGCGCCACCCTCGCTCCCGAAAGATCGACGGGCTGTAATTGCCCGCGGCCCAGGCATTGCACACCTCGACGATGTCGGCGTCGCCGTCGTAGATGAAGTACGAACTGTGCGCGTCGGTCATCTTCCCGGCCGCGAGCCATTTGAGCACGAGACCCGTGATCGCCGTACCCGACGTCGACGTGTACGTCACCGAGATCGCCGCCCACGCCGGTCCGGTGCCACGCAGATACATCACCTCGCGGGTCGCATTAGTGCCGTCGCGACGCTCCCCCCACGCCCCGCGGACGTATTTTCCGACGGTGCGTTTCCCGCTCGACGACCCTGCCGCCGTCGCATCGCCGGAGGCGTTGAAATTGCGTCGATGATCGGGCAGGAATGCCAGCGAAATGGCATCGAGCAACGACGACTTGCCGCTGCCCGACGACCCGGTGATCAACGAGCCGCCCGCGCTGAACGGAATCGTGTGATAGCCGTCGAACACGCCCCAGTTGATCAACTGCAACCTGGACAACCGGTATTGATCGACGTCGGAGCCGCGCTGCGCACTGCTCACCACTCGTCCTCCTCGTCTTCGGCGTCGTCGGAGTCGGAGTCGGCGTCCTCCGAATCGGCGTCGTCCTCGTAGCGCTCGGCGTCGACGCCGTCCGGCGGTTGCGCCCCCTCCTCGCCGGAGCCGATGAACTGCTCGAACTCCCGTTGCAGATCGCTGATCACCGACGCCGTCATGACCGCCGAGATGACCGGACTGACGGTGAAGGTGTCCGGGTCGTCACGGTGCCCGCGCAGGAAGGCCAGTTCCACCATCTTGTCGATGGCGTGGTCGATGCGCTTGTCGAACTGGGCGAGGTCGCGATCGATCGTGTTGGTGACGCCGGCGAACATCTCGTGGATGTCTTCGCGAGTGATCAGGACGTGCTCGTTGCGTGCGGCGCGTAGGTACTTGGCCAGGTGCAGCGCCAGGATCGCGTCATAGGTGTGGATCGTCTCGCGCTTGAGAATCCTTCGGCCCCAACGTGATTCATATCCAGCCTGCTCGACGAACGCCACCTCGAGCTCGTCGACGACGCGCAGCCGCAGGTCGAGCTCGGACAGTCGCACCCGCAGTTCGTCGCGGTATTGGCTGACCCAGCTCCACAGCTGCGGTTGCTGTTCGCCGCTGATGTGGCGGCGGGTCAGCAGATTCTGCAGCGCCCAGCAGGCGCGGTCGGGCAGCGCCGAGACGTCACCGTCGAACCGCGGCAGCCGTGGGCCGTCGGAGCCTGCCTTCGCCACCGACGGCAGATCGTCGTATCCGGCGAACTCCTCGGGCGTCGGCGTCACCGACGTGCCGGCATCACGCGTCGCCGCGTCAGCGGAGTCAGGGGCATCGGAGCCGTCGGCGTTGATCGCATCGAGGTCGGTGGTCACAGTGCTTGCGCCTCCGCGGTCGGGATGGGTTCGGTGAACAACAGGTCGGGTATCTCGATGGCGCGGTCGGCGCCGGCCATCGACCGAAAACGGACCTGCGTCGAGCGCTCGCCACTACCCGCGGGTTGTTTCAGTGCCCACGACCACAGCACGATGACGTGTGCCAGGTAGGGCTCGTCGAGTCGGTCGATGACGTCGGCCAATGCGATGGGCCCCTGGGCCACCGCCGAGTTGACGAACTCGGTCAGCTCGACCGTGTCTACCTGCCCGGTGAGCGACGCGAAGGAGGACAGATCGGCGCCGCCGCCGGCGGCGAGCGCCGGAGCGGGTGGCGCCGGGGTGCGGATCTCGAACGCGAGCCTCCCCACCGAGGTGACGGCGGGTTTGGCCAAGGGCAGTTCGTAACCGATGCGACGATCGGCGAGGGATGTCTTGAGCATCTCGTTGGCACTGGCCAGCGCGTCGTTGAGCTGTCGCGCGATGCCCCGGCTCTGTTCAAGCGTGCCTGCCGCGACGAATCGCCGGATACGACGGGCACAGCGTTGCCTGGTCCGGCCGACCTCCCCCATCTGCTCGGTGACCAGCGCGAAGAAGTTGTCCATCACCGAGCGCAGACCCGGCTCGATGTCGGGCAGCGCAGTGGTGAGCGTGTCGATGTCGGCGACGAGGCGGGCACGCGCGGCGGGATCTTGAACCATCTGGCTGAACGCGTGATAGGACGCACTCTGCGGCGATTCCAACAGCGCCTCGTAGTCGTCGAACATCTGGCGCTGCCGGTCGCGGTAAGCGAGGTCGGAGTCGCCGGGGTCGTCGAGCAGCGCGGTGGTGATCCGGTCGAGCAGGGCGCCGTACTGGCCGATGTCGGAGATGATCTGTTCCATCTGGTAGGCGATCGCCCGCGCCTCATCGTGCGCCGCGGACATGTCGGGCTCGGGGCGTACACCGGCGTCGAGGTCGGCGAGTTCGAGATCGAGTTCGTGGCGTGCCGATTCGATCTCCTCCCGGATGAGGTCCGGATCGCTGATCACCTGGCCCGCGACACGGCGTAGCCCGGCCGCGACGCCGTTGATCGACCCACCCGTCGCGACGCTGTCCTCGCGGCGCAGGCGGCGCATGTAGTCGAGCACCGAGCGGGCCTCGCTCGTCAGATAGCAAGTGATCGTAGGCGCGGAACCGCCGGTGTCGGTGATGCGGTGCAACCACCCCTGCCGGGCCCACAGTTTCACCAGGTCGGCGCCGCCGGACTGATCGGGAGCCCCGAGTTCGGCGAGGTCGCGTTCGAGGCGGATGGCGAGTTCGGTCTCGTTGAGGCGGGTCCCGAAATCGAGGTGCCGCTCCATCAATGTGACGTAGAGCGCCGAGTTGGTGGCCGCGAACAGCCGCACCGCGGCCGAGCGGGCAATGGTGCGATTCGCTTCCCAAGCAGCGGAAAGCGCCGACTGGGTCAAGTTCTCCATGGCCGCCTCCGCACGACTCGCAGTTCTCATCGGACCCGACGATCTTGCCACGTGCCGCGGGTGTGACGACCATCGCGTCGGTGCGCCCGGTGGATAACCCGCGCTGCGCCGCGCCGCTGTGCACAACCGTCCAAGTCACCCGCCGGGGAAGTCGAGCGGTAGTACAGTTCGACTCGCTTGTGAGATACGCCCGAAAAGTCCCCTCGCGCGGCACACCGATGCCCCAGCAGATGGAGAACGCAGTGTCGACGACCCTCGCAGACGCGGAACCCGTTGCCGCCGAATCGATTTCAGTTTCGCAGCGCAATATCATCTTCGGCACGATCGCCATCGGCATGCTGCTCGCGGCGCTGGATCAGACCATTGTGTCGACCGCCCTGCCGACCATCGTCGGCGACCTCGGCGGTGCCGGACACATGAGCTGGGTGGTGACGTCGTACATGCTCGCCGAGACCGTCTCGGTCGTCCTGGCCGGCAAATTCGGAGATCTGTACGGCCGCAAGGCCATCCTGATGTTCTCGGTGATCGTCTTCATCACCGGGTCGTTCTTCTCCGGACTCGCGCTGAACATGGAGATGCTGATCATCGCGCGGGCAGTGCAGGGCATCGGCGCGGGCGGCATCACGGTGACCGCGACGGCAATCATCGGCGACGTGATTCCGCTGCGCGAACGCGGCAAATATCAAGGCGGCCTCGGTTCGGTCTTCGGTGTCGCCACCGTCATCGGCCCGCTGCTCGGCGGATTCTTCACCGACACGTTCAGCTGGCGCTGGGTGTTCTACATCAACGTCCCCATCGCGGTCGTCGTCGTCATCCTCGCCGTCCGCTACATTCCCGGCGCCAGCGAGAAGATCCGGGCCCGGATCGACTACCTGGGCGTCGTGTTCGTGTCTTTGGGCAGCGTCGGGCTGACACTCGCATTGTCGTGGGGTGGTTCGGAGTACGCGTGGGGATCGCCGGTCATCATCGGCCTGTTCGTCGGTGCGGTGGTGGCGCTGGCGATCTTCGTCGTCGTGGAGACACGTGCCGCCGAGCCGATCCTGCCGATGCATCTGTTCCGCCGACCGGTGTTCACCATCGCGTCGACTCTCGCGTTCATCGTCGGATTCGCGATGCTGGGCACCATGACCTTCCTGCCGTCATTTCTGCAGTACGTGCAGGGGACGTCGGCGACGATGTCGGGCCTGCGCACCCTGCCGATGGTCGTCGGTCTGCTGCTCACGTCGGTGTTCTCGGGGGCCGTCGTCGGGCGGACCGGCAAGTACAAGGTGTTTCCGATCGCCGGGTCGGCGGTGATGGCGGTCGGGCTGTACCTGCTGTCGCTGATGGATCAGGACACCTCCATCGTCGTCACGTCGGTGTACATGTTCGTGCTCGGTGCCGGAATCGGTCTGATCATGCAGATCCTCACCCTCGTGGTGCAGAACACGTCGAGTTACGCCGACCTCGGCACCTCCACGTCGGCGGTGACCTTCTTCCGCACACTGGGCAGTTCGTTCGGCGCGGCGGTGATGGGCACGCTGTATTCCAATCAACTCAATTCCGAGTTGCCGGCCGCGATGCGGCAGGCCGGAGTCACCGACCCGTCGGTGGCCGCCGAGCCGATGCGGCTGCATGCACTGCCCGCACCGCAGCGGGCACCGATCGTCGAAGCGTATGCGGACACCCTGTCGCATGTCTTCCTCTGGGTGGTCCCGGTAGCCGTCGTCGGGCTGATTCTCGCGTTCTTTCTGCCGCAGGTGGCGATGCGACAAGACGCCAAAGACGTCGCCCGCAGCCCCGCCGAAGGCTTCGGCATGCCCGACTCGTCGTCGTCGCAGACGCAGCTCGAGACGATCATCGGCCGGGTCCTGCGCAAACGCGGGCGCGGCGCACTCGGCGACGCCCTGGCTGCGGCGGGCAGTCCGCTGAGTGTCGCGACCGCGTGGGGACTGCTCCGGGTGGGACTGCCCGAACGCTACCTCGACACCGAGGTCGGACAGGCCGACATCGAGCGGCGCCTCGGTATCCCCGACGGTGTCCTGACGTCGTTCTTCGACGAGATCGTCGACGCCGGGTATCTCGTGCGGCGCGGCACGGTTCTCGCACCGACCGAGGCCGGTCGGGTGGAGATCGAGCGGATCTTCGGAGCGTGGCGCGACTGGCTGGTCGACCAGGTCCGGGACTGGTTGCCCGCCGAAAGCCCCACGGAGCCGGCAGCTCTCACGACCGAGGTGAACGCCGCGCTCCTGCGCATCGCGCGGCGGGCCATCGCCGAGCACTACCAGCCGGGCCGCCACGTCCTGCAATGACGTGGCTGCGCCTGTTTCACTCCGGCCGAGCTCAGCGCAGCGGGAGCCCGGCTTCCAACAGGTCGATGGCCGCCATCAGGGTGTCCAGCGTGCCCGGCTCCATCGGGTCGGCGGTGTCCTCGGAAATGTGAAAGAGAACTCCGGCGACCGCCCAGATGAACGTTTTGAGGCGCAGGTCGTCCACGCCGACGCCGGTGTAGTCCGAAATCATTTGCGCCGCATCGGAAATCGATTGATCGGCCTCCAGGCTGTAGCGGGTGTGCAAAGCCGGTTCGGAGCGGATGAGCGCCATCCGCGCGGGGTCGCTGGCCCACGGGTCGTTGGCCGCCGTGGTGTACATCGTCGAGACCATGCGGCGCACGAGGTCGAAATGCGACAGCCCAGGTTCGATCGACTCGAATGCCTCAATCACCTCATCGTGCAGGTCGTCGGAGATGACGACCAGTTCCTTTGATCCGAAATAGCGGAAGAAGGTGGTGTGCGAGACCTGCGCCTCTTCGGCGATCTGTTCCACCGTCGTCTTGGCATACCCCTGCGCGGCAAACAGTTTCATCGCGGCCTGGCGGATCGCGGTGCGAGTGCGCTGCTTGTGCTCGGCACGGGCGCCGGCCCTCTGCTTGGTCGATGGCTGCCGGCCAGTCGTACCGATCGCCATGTCCACTCCTGCTCCTTGCCTCGACGCGGGCGGTCAGCCGCACGCCCCGAGAATGTTCACCAGCGCCACACCCGCACCCGCGGGCGTACGCAACGTCGGAGTCCAGACTATTCATCCGTCGCAACCGCGACGCGGCCGGTCCTCGCCCACCCACCGGCGCGGTGAGAACCCGACAGAACACACTCGCGGAGATCTATCCGTCACGCAAGAATTTCGGTATGGTCGCCAAAAGAAACAAGTTTTCATTTTTGTGCCAACACCGTGAACCGAGGAGTCGCCGTGCTGTTGCCGACCGTGACGAAGTCGCTGTTACCCGACATGAAGAAGACATTCCAAACCACTCTCGGCGCGGCGTCGGCCCGGTATCCCTCGCAGGTAGAGCCACTGGCGGCGCCGCCCGCCGGGTCCGATCTCAAGCCGGTGATGGGCGACTACGGAATGCCACTTCTCGGGCACACATTGGAGACGCTGGCCGATCCGCTGCCGACCATGCTCGAGCGGTATGAGCGGTTCGGCCCGCTGTCGTGGTCGGGGTCGCTGGGCATGAAGATCGTGCAGGTCGTCGGGCCGGCCGCCGTCGAGCAGGCCTGGATGAACAAGGACAAGGCCTTTTCCAGCGAACAGGGCTGGGAACCGATCATCGGCCCCTTCTTTCGGCGCGGCATCATGCTGATGGATTTCGACGAGCACATGGCGCACCGCCGCATTCTGCAGCAGGCCTTCAGTCGCCCGCGGTTGCTCGCCTATCTCGACCTGATGAATCCGCGCATCTCCGCGACGCTGGACGGGTGGGAACTCAGCAGTTCGTTCCCCGTCTACACGCGCGCCAAGGACATGTTGCTCGCCGTCGCCAACGAGGTCTTCATGGGCGTGGAGATCGGCGATCAGGCAGCCGAGCTCGCGCAGGCGTTCGAGGCCGCCGTCCACGGCGGGCAAGCCATCATCCGCGCCGACGTCAAGTACGGAACGTGGGCCCGCGGCCTGCGGGGCCGCGAGCGACTGCAGGAATTCTTCCGCTCGGAGATCGCCGGCCGCCGCGCCGGGGCGGGCGACGACCTGTTCAGTGTTCTGTGCCACAGCGAAAGTGCGGAAGGTGAGACGTTCACCGACGAAGACATCGTCAACCACATGATCTTCGCGATGATGGCGGCGCATGACACCAGCACGATCGCGGTGTCGATGATGACCTACTTCCTCGGCCGCGATCCGGCCTGGCAGGACCGCGTGCGCGCCGAATCATTGGCACTCGATAAGAAGACGCTCGACTACGACGATCTCGACGCCCTGCCGAGTCTCGACCTCGCCTTCAAGGAGACGCTGCGCTACAACGCGCCGGTCGGAATGCTGTTCCGCAAGGCGATCAAGGACACCGAACTCGTCGGGCAGTTCATTCCGAAGGGCACCGTCATCTCGATCAACCCCTGGGCGACGATGCAACTCGCGCAGTGGTGGCCCAACCCGACGACGTGGGATCCGGATCGCTTCGCGCCGCAGCGCCGCGAAGACAAGGTGCACCGCTTCGCCTGGGCGCCGTTCGGCGGCGGTGCGCACAAATGCATCGGCCTGTACTTCGGCGGGATGGAAGTCAAGGCGATCATGCACCAGATGGTGCAGCAGTTCGAGTGGACGGTCCCCGCCGGCTACTTCCCCGCGATGACCTACGGCACCGGCCCTACCCCAGCCGACGGCCTGCCGATCGACATCAGGCGCAGGTAGGCCACTCGGCTACCGCGGCGGTAACCTTTCACACTGCGCTGGTTGCCGACCTAGCCGATCTTCTCGATCGACACCACCGGCGTCGTGATCCGCCAGGTTCGCACGTCGGGGTCGTCGGCGGCGCGGACCCAGAATTGCGCCGACTCGCCGACCCGGCACGACTTCACGCCCAGCAGCGGAATGTCTTCGGAGTCGCGGCGCAACCGGGAGACCGACCAGTTCTCGTCGTCGGAGCTGCCGACTCCGGGAGCGCGCAGCAATGTCATCTCGGCGAAGTCGAGCAGGTAGGTCGAGGTGCGAGTCACCACGGTCCACACGCCGTCTTTGGTGTCGGGATCGATCTCGGTCGCTTGGGCCACGGAAAGACTTTATCCACCCGACGTCGGCGCGTGCCAGCGTGTCAGAGCTTCACACCCAGCAATGCGTCGACGACCTGCGCGACGGCGGCACCCGCATCCGGGTCCGATCCGATGCCCAGCGCGACGTCGGCGGCCCAACCGTCAATGGCCGCAAGAGCTTTCGGGGTGTCGAGATCGTCGGCGAGGTGCTGGCGCACCCGCGCGATCACGGCGTCGGCGGTGGGCGCCGACGACGCTGCGACGGCCGCGCGCCACCGTGCCAGCCGGGCCACCCCGGCGTCGAGCACCTCGTCGGACCACATCCGGTCGCCGCGGTAGTGCTCGGCGAGCAGTGCCAGCCGCACGGCACCGGAGTCGACGCCCTGCTCGCGCAGTTTGTGAACGAAGACCAGATTGCCGCGGCTCTTCGACATCTTCTCGCCGTCGAGGCCCATCATGCCGGTGTGCACGTAGTGCCGCGCGAAGCGCCGGTCGGCGTGCAGCGCCTCACCGTGCGCGGCGGAGAACTCGTGGTGCGGGAAGATCAAGTCGTTGCCGCCACCCTGGATGTCGAACTCGATACCGAGCCGGTTCAGCGCGATCGCCGAACACTCGACGTGCCAGCCGGGCCGGCCGGGACCCATCGGCGATGGCCACGAAGGCTCACCCGGCCGCTCCGCACGCCACAGCACGGCGTCGAGCGTGTCCCGTTTGCCTGCCCGATCCGGGTCGCCGCCGCGCTCGGCGAAGAACTTCTCCATCGTCGCCCGGTCGTAGCCGGACTCGTAGCCGAAGGTCTCGGTGGCGTCGGTGCGGTGATAGACGTCGGGGAACTCGGCGTCGTCGACGATGTAGGCCGCACCGCTGGCGAGCAGTTTGCCGACCATCTCGACCACTTCGCCGACCGTCTCCATCGCCCCGACGTACTCGCGTGGCGGCAGCACGCGCAGGGCTTCCATGTCGTCGCGGAACAGCTGGATCTCCCGGGTACCGAGATCACGCCAGTCGATGCCGTCGCGTTCGGCGCGTTCGAACAGCGGATCGTCGACGTCGGTGACGTTCTGCACATAGTGCACCTCGTGCCCGAGGTCACGCAGTACCCGGTTGACGGTGTCGAAGGTGACGTAGGTTGCGGCGTGGCCCATGTGCGTCGCGTCGTACGGGGTGATTCCGCACACGTACATCGTCGCTTCGGGACCGGGAGTGACCGGCTGCACCTGACGGGCGGCGGTGTCGTAGAGGCGAAGAGCTGGTGGATTACCGGTGATCTCGGGAATCGTTGGAGAAGACCACGACTGCATGATCTCCACTGTATGACCCGGCCGCAACGCTCAGAACGGCGGCCACGGTATTGGCCGATGCGGCGGCGGCACCGGCATGATCGCACCGGCCGCGAGCACCGCGCAGCGGGCCGCGAGCGCATCGAGTTCGACGGCGGTCAGGTGTGCGGCGAGTTGCGCGCGCAGCGGATCCCCGACGTCGCGCAGTCTGGCGGCGAGCCGCTCGACGTCGGCGAGCAGCGTCGCGGGGATCTGCTCGCCGGCCCACCCCCACAGCACGGTGCGCAGTTTGTCGTCGGCGTGCAGGCAGATGCCGTGGTCGATGCCGTACAGCCGCCCGTCGTCGGTGCGCAGGATATGGCCGCCCTTGCGGTCGGCGTTGTTGATGATCACGTCGAGCACCGCCAGTTGACGCAGCCGGTCGGCCGACTGGTGAACGAGCACCACCGGGCGGTCGGCGGCGTCGTAGGCGCGCAGAATCACCTTGACCCCGGGGGGCACGGCGTCGACCGGCACCAAGTCGACGACGTCGACGTCGGGTTCGTCGTCGGGCAGGTCGATCCAGCGTTGCACCATGCCCGGTCCGAGGGGCGCCTCGACGCGCAGCACGGTCTCCGGGATCAGTCCCCAGCCGAGCGCCTGCGAGATCTCATACGACGCCACCTCGCGGTCGGCCAGGGTGCCGTCGGGAAAATCCCACAGCGGAGCCTCTCCGCGAATCGGCTTGTAGACGCAGCGCACCGGTTCGCCGTCGCCGAGCCGTGCCTCGCACACCAGGGTGGCGTTGCTCGCGTGCGGCACTCGGCCGAGGATCTCGATGTCGCCGTCACGCAGGATCGTCTCGACGTCAGCCACGCGGCGGTGCGTCCGGGTCGTCGGTGTCGTCGTCGGGCTCCTCGTCGGTGTCGAACAGACCCGTATCCACCTGCTGCGCGAGCCGGTTGAGGACCTCGGGATCGATGAACTCGCCCGCGGGGCTGAAACCGACGTCGCGCCGGTAGCCGTTGGTACGCACGCACAGGTGCCCCGACGGGTCCAGCGGATCACCGCACAACGGGCACGGCGGACGCCCGGCCGACAGCACCCGCAACGACCGCGCGGCGAAGGCGCGGGCCGCTTCGGTGGTCAGGAACACGCGCACGGCGTCGGGGCCTTCGTCGGCGTCGTCGAGCACGATGCTCTCGTCGAAGTCGCCGTCGGTCACGGCGAGCAATTCGACGACCACCGACTGCGCATCGGCATCCCAGCCGAGCCCCATCGTCCCGACCCGGAACTCCGCGTCGATCGGGGTGATCAGCCCGGAGAGGTCGGTGACCGTGCGGGTGCGCGGCGGAACGTCGGCGTTGAAGCGCCGGGCGATCTCGTCGAGCAGCGTGTCGATGCGGTCGGTCAGAATGGCGACCTGCTGTTTCTCCAGGGCGACGCTGATCACCCGCGACTCGTGGACCGCCTGCAGGAAGAACGATCGATCGCCGGGTTCGCCGACGGTGCCCGCGATGAATCGGTCGGGGCTTCGGAACACATGTATGGCGCGTGGCATCAGACCTCCGTGGCTCCAGTCAGTATCTCGCTGCCGGTGCTGCCGCCGATCGCGTCGGCGTGGTGGCCGTTGGTCGCGGCCGCAGCCTCCTCGGTCTTCGGCGGCCGCGGCAATGGCACGGCCACCACCGCGGTCGAATTGACGGTATGCACCGAGGGTCGGGTCGGATGGTATTGGATGACGCTCATCGACGCCGGTTCGACGACGATGCGCTGAAAACTGTCGAGGTGGCTGCACATCGCATCGGCGATGACACTCTTGATGACGTCGCCGTGCGAACAGGCCACCCAGATCTGGTCGCCGTCCGGGCCGCCCAGTTCACGATCGAGACGCCGAATCGCGGCGACCGCCCGGTTCTGCACCTGCGCCAGCCCCTCGCCGCCCGGGAAGACCGCCGCCGACGGATGCTGCTGCACGGTCTTCCACAACGGCTGCGCCAACAGATCCTTGATCGGCTGATTGGTCCACTCGCCGTAGTCGACCTCCACCAGGTCGTCGACGACGATTTCCGGCACGTCGATCGACGCCAACAAGGGCGCGACGGTTTCGGCGCAACGCTGCAACGGCGAGCGCGCCACCGCGACGATCTTGTCGCGGCACGCCGATAGGCGTTCGACGAGTGCGGCGGCCTGCGCGCGCCCGGTCTCGTCGAGTCCGATTCCCGGGGTGCGCCCGGCCAGTTGAGCGCGCGCATTGGCCACCGAACGTCCGTGCCGCAGCAGAATGACGGTCATGGTGTTCCAGAGTAGTGCGTCGGATCAGGTGGCGCTGATGACTCCCGCCCCGAGCAGCGCGAGGACAGTGGCGCCGAGCAGAACCCGGTAGCCGCCGAACCAGTTCATCGAGTGGTGCGAGACGAACTTCAGCAGCCAGGCGATCGAGATGTAGCCCAGCACGAAGGCGATGAAGGTGGCCACCAGGATCTGCGGCCCGCTCGCCGCCATCACCCCTTCTTCCGGCGCGAATGCGTCTTTGAGGCTGTAGAGCCCGGACCCCAGCACCGCGGGAATCGCGATCAGGAACGAGAAGCGGAACGACGCCGCGCGATCGAGTCCGAGGAACAGGCCGGCGCTCGCCGTCGACCCCGACCTCGACACGCCCGGCACCAGCGCCAGACACTGGGCCAGTCCCATGATGAGGCCGTCGCGCAGGGTCAATTGCTCCAGGCCCCGACGTTGCGTCGCATACCGCTCGGCCAGCCAGAACACGCCGGAGAACAGGATCAACACGGTCGCGGTGATCCACAGATTCCGGGCCACGGTACGGATCTCGTCCTTCAGCAACACCCCGAGCACCACGATCGGGATGGTCGCGAAGATCACATACCAGCCCATCCGGTAGTCGAGGTCGCGCTGATCGGCGTCGAACAGTCCGCGGAACCAGGCCGCGATGATCCGGCCGATGTCTTTGGCGAAGAACAGCAACACCGCCGCTTCGGTCCCGAGTTGGGTCACCGCGGTGAACGACGCGCCCGCATCGCCGCCGAACATCACCTCCGATGCGATGCGCAGATGGCCAGACGACGAGATCGGCAGGAATTCGGTCAGCCCCTGCAATGCGCCCAGAACGATCGCCTGCGCCCAGTTCATGGTGTCAGTCACGGCCGCAGATGCTACCTGGAATCGGGCATGGTTTTTCAGTGCCGCAAGATAGAGCCATGGGACGTTCTGCGGTGCGAGTGAGTTATGCGGTGGTGGCCGCGCTAGCGGCGGTCGGGTTGATCAGCGGATGCGGCAACGACAAGTCGACGACCCCCGATGTCGAGACCGTGACCCCCGCCACCGCCGTTCAGGCACCCGTCACCTCTACGAAAGCCCCTGCCGGACAGTTGATTCCGCTTCCCGCCGGCGCGGTCGGCGTGACGCTCGACACGACCGGGCACACGATGGCGATCCTGAGCTCGGACGGCACGACGGTGTGGCTGAAGCCGGTGAGCGATCTCACAGCGCAGCCGCGCGTGGTCGCGGTCGACGGCCTCACTCGGATCATCGCAGCACCGTCGGGCGGGTTCCTCGGCGTCGGACCCAAGCGGCTCGTCGCCATCGCCGACGACGGCGCGCTGACACGTCACGAGATCGACGTCGCCGCACCGCTGTCGATCGCGACCATCAGCGGCGGCGACGCCCTGGTCGGCTCGGCCGACGGGCACGTGCGCGAGTTCGACGCCGCGGGCAAGCAGGTCCGCGACATCGGCGGACTGGTCCGCGCCGACGACATCGCCGTGCACGACGACCAGATCGTCGTCCTCGACCGTGCGCAGTCGTCGGTGACACAACTCAAACTCGGCGATTCGAGCCTCGGCCTGTCGCTGCGCGTCGGCGACGGCGCCACCACCCTGATCAGCGACCATTTCGGCCGCTTCATCAGCGCTAACACGCGCGACAACGAGATCGTCGGATTCTTCGGCGACCCGCTGGTGATGCGGTTTCGCGGCCCCGTCGCCGACGGCCCGTACGCCCTCGCCTACGACGACAGGGCAAACCTGTTGTGGGTCAGCGTGACCGGCCGCAACGAAGTCGTCGCCTACGACCTGGGCAGCGGCGAACCCATCGAGAAGAAGCGGATTGCGACTGTGGCACAACCGGATTCGATCGCGATCGACAAGGCGACCGGCACCCTGTACGTGGCGTCGGCCACGGGCGCGGGACTCGCGGTGGTGACTCGATGAGCGCCCCGTCACCGCGGGCCGGCGTCGACCTCGCGATCGACCGAATCCTCAAGGTACTCAACGCGATCCTCTATCCCCCGCTGCTCAAGATGATGTTCCTGGCGGCACCGGAGACGATCCACGGCGTCGCCGCCCGGGCGATCCGCATCGCGGGCAACCTGTGGGGCCTGCGCCAGCTCACCGCCGCGCTGTTGGCCCGCCCGGATTCGGTTCTCGCACAACGTGTTTTCGGCGTCGACTTTCCCGCCCCACTCGGACTGGCCGCGGGCTTCGACAAGACCGCGGCGTCGGCCAACTCGTGGGGACAGCTCGGTTTCGGCTACGCCGAGGTGGGGACGATCACCGGCCGCGCGCAGCCGGGCAACCCGCAACCCCGGCTCTTCCGTCTGCCGGCGGACAAGGCACTGATCAATCGGATGGGATTCAACAATCCCGGCGCCGAGCAGGCCGCGAAGAATCTGTCGGCGCTACGTCCCGGACCGGTCCGGGTGCCGATCGGCGCGAACATCGGCAAGACCAAGGTGGTCGAGCCGGCCGATGCCGCCGACGACTACCGGTTCAGCGCACGGCTCCTCGCGCCACTCGCCGACTTCGTCGTCGTCAACGTCAGCTCCCCCAACACCCCCGGTCTGCGTGACCTGCAGGCCGTCGATTCGTTGCGGCCCATCCTGTCCGCGGTCCTCGCCGAGACGCAGAAGCCGGTGCTGGTGAAGATCGCCCCCGACCTCGCCGATGCCGACGTCGACGCCGTCGCCGACCTCGCCGTCGAACTAGGACTGGCAGGCATCGTCGCCACCAACACCACCATTTCGCGCAACGGTCTGGTCACACCCGACGCCGACGTCGAGGCCGCGGGTGCGGGCGGACTGTCGGGGCCGCCGGTCAAGGAACGCTCCCTGGAGGTGTTGCGTCGCCTGTACGCGCGCGTCGGCGACGACCTCGTCCTCGTCAGCGTCGGCGGGATCGAGACGGCCGACGACGCGTGGGAACGCATCCGCGCCGGCGCCACCCTGCTGCAGGGCTACACCGCGTTCATCTACGGCGGCCCGCTATGGGCACACCTGATCCACGCGGGCCTGGCCCGGCGCGTCAAGGCGGCGGGGTTCACCTCGATCTCCGACGCGGTGGGCAGCGGGAGCTAGCGGCCGAAGCGAGTGCCGCCCAGCCTCTGATGGAGCGAATACACCTCGGCCCCTGATGGAGCGAACACCACCCGCTGATTGAGCGAGCGCAGCGAGTCGAAATCACGATGACACAACAGGTTTCGCGCGACCGTTCAGCCACGACTCAGCGAAATCCGTTGTCTCACCATGGTTTCGACACGCTCGTCGCTAACGCTCCTCACGGCTCAACCAACGGAGGGCGAAGCGAGGCATGAGCATCGGTTAACCCCGCTCCCCGAGTGCCGAAGCGAGGCACGAGCTTCGGTGTAACGAGGGGTCTGGCGAGACGACGTCCACAAAGCAACCCAATCCCACTGAACCCGTGCGGCTTTCAAGTGCCGGCTATGGTGGCCGTCGTGCCGACTTCGGCCGACAGACGTCTCGATACACCGTAGCTCGTGCATCGCTACGGCACTCGACGAGCGGGCGGAGTTTCCCAGAGCAAACGAGCGCACCGAGCTCCGCTCGCTCAATCAGCACCTGAAGCCCGCCCAGGCGAGCTAGACGTCCTCGGAGGTCTGCTCGTAGGTTCCGACGATCACCGCACGGGCGATCGCGTGCGAGAACAGATTGAAACCCAGGTACGCGGGCGTCGCGCCGTCGGGCAGGCCGAGCGACTCGACGTCGACCGCGTGAACCACGACGAAGTAGCGGTGCGGGCCGTGCCCGGGCGGCGGAGCGGCGCCGACGTAGCGCTTGAGCGCCGCGTCGTTCGCGAGCGTCACGGCGGCGTCGGGCAGGCCCGAGCCCGTCTCATCGCCCGCGCCCTCCGGCAGCGTGGTCACCAACGCCGGGATGTCGGCGACGGCCCAATGCCAGAAGCCCGACGCCGTAGGTGCGTCGGGGTCGTACACCGTCACCGCGAAACTCTTTGTTTCCGAAGGGAATCCGCTCCACGACAGCTGCGGTGAGTCGTCGTTGCCGCCGGCCCCCATGAGCCCGGACACCTGCGGGTTCGCCAGCGGCGCACCGTCGGTGACGCTCGTGGAGGTCAGTGTGAAGGTCGGCAGCGCAGGCAGCGCCGCGTACGGATCGAACGAGGAGGCCATTGGGTCAATCACCTGAACTTTCAGCTGTGAAGGAGAAAATGCTCAAACACCTTGGTACCGAACAGAACTGCGTCTACCGGCACCCGTTCGTCGACGCCGTGGAACAGCGCGGCGAAGTCGAGTTCGGGCGGCAGCTGCAGCGGCGCGAAGCCGAAGCAGCGGATCCCGAGTTTGGCGAAGGCCTTGGCATCGGTCCCGCCGGAGAGCATGTACGGCACCGTCTTACCGTCGGGGTCGTGGGCGAGGATCGCGTCGTTCATCGCGTCGACGAGGTGACCGTCGAAGGTCGTCTCATACGAGTCCAGGTGCGTGATCCACTCCCGAGTCACGTTGGGCCCCAACAATTCGTCGATCTCGGCCTCGAACTGCGCCTGGCGTCCGGGCAGGACCCGGCAGTCGACGACGGCGGTCGCGGTCTGCGGGATGACGTTGGCCTTGTAGCCCGCCGAGAGCATCGTCGGGTTGGCGGTGTCACGCAACGTGGCACCGATGATGCGGGCGAGGTTCCCGAGCTTGAACAGGCTCGTCTCCAGATCGGGGGCGTCGGGCGAGAGATCCATCCCCGACTCCGCCGACACCACGGCCAGGAATTCGGCGACGGAATCGGAGATGACGAGCGGGAAGGTGTGCTGCCCGATACGCGCGACCGCAGCGGCGACCTCGGTGACCGCGTTGTCCGCGTGCAGGAACGAACCGTGCCCGGCGGTGGCCGTGGCGGTCAGGCGCATCCACGACAGCCCCTTCTCAGCCGTCTCGACGAGATACAGGCGCCGCTGCCCGCCGTCGGGTCGATCGACGGTCAGCGAGAATCCACCCACCTCGCCGACCGCCTCGGTGATGCCCTCGAACAGGTCGGGCCGGTTGGCGACGAGCCACTGCGATCCCCACGTTCCGCCCGCCTCCTCGTCGGCGAGAAAGGCGAACACCAGATCGCGGGGCGGCACGGTGCCGTCGCGTTTGAACTGTCGGGCCAGCGCCAGCACCATCCCGCACATGTCCTTCATGTCGACCGCCCCGCGGCCCCAGACATAGCCGTCCTTCACCGCGCCGGAGAACGGGTGCACGCTCCAGTCGGCGGGCTCGGCGGGCACCACGTCGAGGTGCGTATGGATCAGCAGCGCGCCCTGCGTCGACGCCGGGTCTCCGGCGAGCCGCGCGAAGACGTTACCGCGGCCGGGCTGGCCCGACTCGACGTAGACGGTGGTGTAGCCGACCTCTTCGAGTTGCTGGGCCACCCACTTGGCGCACTCCTCTTCCCCGCGCGTGGTGGCGAGCTCGCCGGTGTTCGAGGTGTCGAACCGAATGAGTCGGCTCACCAGGTCCACCACTTCGTCGACTGCCGTTGGGGTGCTCACGGTTGTCATTCTTACCCCATCGGTCCGACACCGGGAGCACCGATACGCAACCACGACCGCAAACATGCCTCCGACCTGCCGATTTGGGTTATCGCCGCATCCTCGGTTAATGTTGTCGAGCGCTCGTCCGAGTGGCGGAATGGCAGACGCGCTAGCTTGAGGTGCTAGTGTCCTATTAACGGACGTGGGGGTTCAAGTCCCCCCTCGGACACCACGAGAACCGCATACGAGAACTCTCTCGTATGCGGTTCTTTTCGTTCTGGGAGACACGCTCTCAATCTCCTGCTCAGCCGCCGGGCGCGTCGCCCGCGGTCAGGTAGTGCCGGATCAGAACGTCCCACAGCTCGTCGACCGAGACCGCCTTGCCGTATCGGTAACCCTGGCCGTACTGGCAGCCGAGTTGACGCAGGGCCGCCTCCTCCGCCTCGGACTCGATTCCCTCGGCGACGACGTCGACCGCCAACGCCCTGCTCAGCGCCATGATCGCCTCGACGAACACGCGGGCGTCGGTCTCAACGTCGCGGACGAACGACGAATCGATCTTGAGGGTGTCGACGGGCAGTTTGCCCAGATATCCCAACGACGCGTAGCCGGTGCCGAAGTCATCGAGGGAGAGCCGGATTCCCGCCTCCGACAGGGTCGTCAGTGAACGCAGCGCCCGATCCATGTCTTCGACGAGAAGATGCTCGGTTATCTCGATGCGGACCGCCGACCGGGGGATGCCCGCGTCGTCGATGGTGGCCAAGATCAGCGCGGCGAAGTCGTCGTTGAGTATCTGCATCGGCGACACGTTGATGCTGACGTACAGATCGTCGACGCCGAGTTCCGCGCGGAGCCGTGCGAGGTCCCGGCAGGCGATGTCGCACACGGTCCGGCCCAACTCGTTGATCAGTCCCACGCGCTCGGCGACGCTCACGACGCGCACCGGCGACACGGTCCCGAGTTCGGGATGCGTCCACCGCAGCAGAGCCTCCACGCCGACGATCCGGCGCGTCGGAAGATCGACGATCGGCTGGTAGCCGACCCAAAGCGCGTCCGATTCGAACCTGAGCGCGGCGTGGAGTGCCTGCGCGAAGTCGAGGTCGTCGCCGGCTGAATCCATCGAGGGTTCGAACACCACCGACTGTGCCCGACCCCGCGACTTCGCCGCGAGCACGGCCAGATCCGCTTCGCGCATGATGAGACGCGCCTCGTCGGCGCGCCCGCGCGACAGCGCCAGCCCCGCGGACCCACGCAGGTGGAACAGCTGCCCGCCGGTGGCGAACGGTTCCTGCCACAGGGATTCGACGCGCTGCCGCAGATCACCGACGTCGTTGACGGAGGCGTCGACGACGGCGACGAACTCGTCGCCGCCGAAGCGACCGATCGCAGCCGCACGCGGCAAGCAGTCCCGCAGTCGCTCACCGACCGCCGCGAGGATGTCGTCGCCGGCATGGTGTCCGAGGGTGTCGTTGACGAGTTTGAAATTGTCCAGGTCAAGAAATATGACGACGACCGCGACGTTGCGCGCGATCAGTGAGTCGAGGACGGCTTCGAGATGGCGTCGGTTGGGCAGCCCGGTGACGGGATCGTGGATGGCCTGCACCCGGATCCGCTCGACCGCGACGTCGTGCAGAACGCGGCCCAACAGCGTCATCCCGATCATCGTGGCGGTGACCATGGTCCAGATCCGGATCGACGTCCACTGGCCGATCGCGCCGACGGTGACGACCAACGACACACCGATGCACAACGAGGACACCACCGTGTGCCGGATTCCCGCCGCGGCACCGAAAACGATGACGACGACGGGTGTCGTCCATAAATAGAAGGCCGCGGTGCCGCTCGCATAGGCGTCGAGGAGATACGCGCGAGGAAAGGCCATGTGGCCGGCGGACACGATGACGGGGACCGTTCCCATCGCGACCTCGAGCGGCCAGCGACCACCGGAGTTCGCGATCCGCCACAACCATGCGGCGACGAGTGCGATCGCCAGACCGCACATCGCGACGATCAGCTTTCCACTCATCGGAAACTGCGACGGCGCCCACGACCAGATCTGCGCGACGATCGCGCCGAGGAGCATCGTGTAGACCACCCAGCGCGTGACCTTGCGATACTCGGCATCGGTCCAGCCGGCAGTCGCGCGGCGATCCGGCACTGGCGGACCTCCTTTGAACGTCTGCGACGTGTTGCGTCCCACTCTCCCGATTGGTGGGACACTACCAATGCCGGGCCCGCAAGCCGCACTCCGGCCGGTGTCTCGACCAGGCGCAACGTCAGCCTCGGCGGTGACACGGCAGGAACATGACCCGCGATGCGCGGACTCCCCGGTGAGGAACCTCGACCGGGGAGTCCGTGTCTACCAGAGCCGGTCGACCGATGCGATCAATGCGTCGGCTGATCAACCTGCTCGGGCACCGCTCGTTCTTCGGCTCCTGTCGATCGCCGAATCCATACGTTCATCACCTCCGGCGGCGTCGGCTCGGTCACCAGACTGCCGATCAGATAGGCTGCCAGCCCGCCGACGAGGCCCACATAGATCGGTTCGTTGGCGTAGATGTCGCCCATCACGATCATTGTGCCGAGCGTTCCGACCACGCCGACCGCGATGGCCGCGACGACACCGGTGTTGGTTCCCCGCCGCCATACCAGGCCGCCGATGATCGGCACCAGCAAGCCGCCCACCAGGATGTCGTAGGCGACGGTGAGGGCCGCCACCACATCCTGCAGCACGCAGGCGATCGCTATCATCACCGCGCCGAAGATCGCCACCAGCAGCCGGTTGCCGCCGACGTGATCATCGGCATCACCTTGTGCCGCAGCGTCTTTCGCGGGCGTGCCGGTGCGTCGGATACGAGTCCAGATGTCCTGACCGAACACCGTCGCAGTCGCGATGAGCGCGCCGCTCGACGTCGACATCACAGCGGCCAGAGCTGCTGCCAGAACGAGGCCCGCCAGCAGGGACGGCATGGTGAACTCGACCACCTGCGCGAATGCGTCGTCCTTGGCGTCGAGGCGCGGCAGGATCACCTTGGCGCACATACCGATCAGCGCACCCGCGACCGCGTACAGCAGGCAGTAGACGCCGGCACCGGCACCCGCCCACTTGGCGACCCCGGGACTGCGCGCGGTGAAGACGCGCTGCCAGATGTCCTGACCGATGAGCAGGCCGAAGGTGTAGACGACGAAATAGGTGACGATCGTGCTGCCGCCGATCGTCGTCAGCGACATGGCGTCTGCGGGCAGATGCGCTTTGAGACCCGACAGGCCACCGGCCTTGGACCACACCATGGGCAGCAGGATGAAGAAGATGCCGATCGTCTTGATCACGAACTGCACGAAATCGGTCATCGTGATCGACCACATGCCGCCGAGTGTCGAGTACGCCACCACCACCGCGCCGCCGATGAGGATGGACACGACCTTGCTGGTCCCGAACAGGGCACCGAAGATCGTGGCGTACGCGATGGTCGACGTCACCGACAGCATCAGCGTGTACATGAACATCACGATGCCGGAGACCAGCGACGACCCCGGTCCATACCGCAACTCCAGCATCTGGCTGACGGTGTAGACCTTGAGCCGTTGGATGCGCCCGGCGAACAGCAGACTCAGTGCCAGAATTCCGACACCGATGGCGATCACCAGCCACATTCCGGAGATTCCGTATTGATAGCCGAGTCCCACGCCGCCGATGGTCGACGCCCCGCCGAGCACGATCGCGGCCATCGTGCCGGAGTACAGCATCGGCCCGAGTCGTCGGCCGGCGACCAGAAAGTCCGATTTCGTTGCGGACTTCTTCTTTCCCCAGAAGCCGAACGCGATCATAGCTGCTAAGTAGACGATGACTACTGCGACATCCATTGCTCTCCTTTGTTTGACATGTCGAACGGGTTGATCGGCCTAGATCAGTGCCCGTATGTCGAGGTGGATGAGGGTCGGGCCGTCGGCGGCCAACGCCACGCGCACGGCTTCGGTCAGGTCGGTCGGTTCGGTGAGCCGAACACCGTTGGCGCCGAAGGCGATCGCCATCGCGGCGAAGTCGGGAACTGCCAGATCGACACCGATCGGTTCGATGGCCCGAATGGCTTCCTGACCCTTGATCTCGGCGTATCCACCGCTGTCGACGACGACGATCGGCAAGGTCAGGCGTAGTTCGACAGCCGTGATCAGCTCCTGCACGGAGAACATGAACGCACCGTCGCCCAGCACGGTCACGACCGGTCGCGCCGGCTCGGCGAGCAGCGCGCCGATGCCGGCCGGCAGGCCGTAGCCGAGGGTCGCGAATCCGGCGGTGTAGCAGAATCGACGCGGCGCGGGGACGTCGAAGAAGTGCACCGAGCCCAGGTAGGTGACCTGCGAGCTGTCGCCGGTCAGGATGCCGTCGGCGGGCAGTGCGGCGCGGACCGCCTGGTTGATGTCGGCGTAGACCCCGGCGTCCGCACGCGCCTGCGCTGCACACTCGGCGCGCAGCGCACCCGCGCGCCCGGACGGCTCGACCGGGGCGCGAGTACCGGACTCGATGGCGTCACACAGCACTTCGAGGGTCGCGGCCGCATCGCCGAGCAGGGCGACATCGGCCGCGCTGTTCTTCTGCAGTTGACCCTCTTCGATGTCGAGGCGAATGGTGACGGCGCCCTGGATGCGGCCCTCCCAGAGGTCCGAGTCGCCGAGTTCGCTGCCGACGACGAGTAACCCGTCGCTAGCCGCGGCCGCTGCGTGCAGGGCGGGTAGGCGCACCGACGCACCGACGGCGAGGGGATGTGATTCGTCGAGGACCCCCTTGCCGTTGCAGGTGGTGGCCACCGGCGCATCGAGGAGCTCGGCGAGTCGCCTGACTTGGGGTGCCGCGTCGACGGCGCCACCGCCGGCGACGATCAGCGGGGTCCGCGCCGCGGCGAGAAGGCCGGCGGCCCGCGCGATGTCGTCGGCGCCGGCGACCGGTGGCGGGGGTGTCGGCGCCACCCGCGCGACACCCGTCCACGGTTGTTCCAGCACGTCGAGGGGAACCTCGATGTGAACGGGTCGGGGTCGGCCGGTGGCGAAGAACTCGAATGCGTCGGTGACCGCGTCTGCGGCCTCATCTGCGGTGGTGACCCGGCGGCTCCATTCGACCAGCGCGTCGGCTGCCTTCGACGTCGACTTCGTTTCGTGGAGTCGCCCGATGTCGGTCCCTTCGGTTCCGACTTCCGGCCCGGGCGACACGATCAGCATGGGCTGCGACTCGGCCCACGCGGTCGCGGCCGCCGTCAACGCGTTGGTCAATCCGGGTCCGCTGGTGGTGATGACCACGCTCGGTCGCCCGGTCACCCTCGAGTAGGCCTCGGCGGCATAGCCCGCCCCCTGCTCGTGCCGCGGCGTGATCGCGCGGATACCACTCGACCGCAGGTGCCGATAGAGCTCGAGATTGTGCGTTCCGGGAATGCCGAAGATCACGTCGATACCATGTGCCGCAATAGATTCCACAATTGCGGCTCCCCCATTGCGGTGGTCGGTCTGCGTAGCGGACATGCGGGGCGACTCCATCGGTCTCAGGTTCCTGTAAGGCTCAGTCACCGGGAATGGTAATCACATCCCCCACACGCGTACGCGACGTTCTGTCAAATTCTCCGTTGAGAATTTGTCGATGCGACAACGTGAACACCTATAGTTCGAGGCATGTCTCCGGCATCGATCTTCTACGACTGCGACACCGGCATCGACGACTCCCTCGCGCTGCTCTACCTGCTCGCACAGCCCGAGTTGGTCATCGTCGGCGTCGCCTCGACAGCGGGGAACGTTCCCGCCGACGTCGTCACCGCCAACAACCTCGCGTGGCTCGACTTCACCGGCCGCGACGACATCCCGGTACACCCGGGCGCCCCCGGGCCGCTGGCCGTCCCGCTGCGCACCTGCGAGGACACGCACGGGCCACTCGGCGTCGGCTATGCCGAACTGCCAAGTCCCACAACCCTTTCCTCACACGTCGACGCCGCCGACGCATGGCTCGCCGCGGCCGACGCGCATCCGGGCGAGCTCGTCGGACTCGTCACCGGCCCGATGACCTCGCTGGCCGAAGCGATCCGTCGCGACCCCGCCCTGCCGACCAAACTGCGTCGACTCGTCATCATGGGCGGGGCCTTCCACGTCCACGGCAACACCACACCGGTCGGCGAATGGAATGTCGTCGTCGACCCCGAGGCGGCCGCCGAAGTGTTCGACGCATTCTCCGCCGACGACGCACCCAACCCCTATGTCTGTGCCCTCGACATCACCGAAACCATGATGCTGACCCCGGATCATCTGGTGCGACTCGCCGCGTCGGCCGAGTCGACGCCGTTGGAACTGCCCGACGTCGACGACGAACGCGGCATTCGCTCAGTCGCTTCGAACGCGCTCGTCCGCTACCTCGTCGACGCCCTGCGCTTCTATTTCGAGTTCCATTCGGACATGAACGAGGGGTACATCGCGCATGTGCACGATCCGTTCGCGGCAATGGTCGCGCTGGATCCGTCGCTCGTCTCGACGACCCCCGCCCGCGTCACCGTCGAACTGATCGGCACCCACACCCGCGGCATGACGGTCGCCGACGAACGCGGCATGACCGGCGAGCCCAATGCCGCGATCGTGACGTCAGCCGACTCAGAAGCCTTGCTGGACAAGCTGATTGACACGCTCAGCAGCTTTGCCCGTCGTGTCGGGTGAGTCGGGCGTAGGGTTGGCCGGGTGACTCGACTCGGTTACCAGATTCCCAACTTCACCTACCCCGGCGTCCCCGCGGACCGCCTGTTCGACACGATCGTCGCCCAGGCCAAAGAGGCCGACGAATCCGGCTTCGACACCGTCTTCGTGATGGATCACTTCTATCAACTCCCGATGATCGGCACCCCGGACAAGGAGATGATCGAGTGCTACACGCTGCTGTCGGCACTCGCTCAGCACACCTCGCGGGTGCGGCTCTCGGCATTGGTCACCGGCAACACCTACCGGGCACCCGCGTTGCTGGCCAAGACGATCACCGCTCTCGATCTGGTGTCCGGCGGACGCGCCCAGCTCGGCATCGGCGCCGGATGGTTCGAGCAGGAACACCAGTCGCTCGGCTTCGAATTCGGCACGTTCACCGACCGTTTCGAGCGGCTCGAGGAGTCGCTGCACATCGTGCTGGGCATGCTGCGCGGTGAGCGACCCAGCCTCGACGGCAAGTGGTACCAGGTGACCGATGCGATCAACAGCCCCGCACCGCTGTCGAAGATCCCAGTGATGATCGGCGGCGGCGGTGAGCGCAAGACGCTTCGGATGGTCGCTCAGTACGCCGACGAATCGAATCTCATCTGCGCGGTCGACGATATTCCGCGTAAGCTCGCCGCACTCGACGAGCACTGTGAACGCCTGGGCCGCAACCGATCTGAGATCACGGTCAGCCTGCAGACCTACGCGTGCATCGCACCGACCCACGAGGAGGCCGTCGCCGATCTCGACGCCTACCTCGAACGCAATCCCGCCGGGGCGGCACGCCGCGACGCGATGGTGGTCGGCTCCCCCGACGAGGTGCGGGCACGGTTCGAGGACCTGCTGGCTACCGGCGTCGACGGATTCTCAGTGAATCTGATGGCCAACGGTCATCTGCCGGGTCGGGTGGCGCTGCTCGGCGAGACGCTCGCCCCCATCGTCGCGTAGTCGACGATCGATGACGTCCATCTCGGCGCTCGAGGTCACTGCGCAACTCGGCGTCGCGATGCTGCTGGGAGTCGCGATCGGCGTCGAACGTCAATGGCAGGCACACAACGCCTACATACAGACGTATGCGCTGGTCGCGCTGGGGGCGGCGGTGTTCGTGATCTTCGGCGCACACAGTTTCCCCGACGTCGCGGGCGATCCGCGCCGCGTCGCCGCGCAGGTCGTCAGCGGTATCGGATTCCTATGTGGCGGAGTGATTCTCAAGCAGGGCGTGTCGATCGTCGGGCTGAACACCGCGGCGACGATCTGGGCCACGGCCGCCGTCGGCGCGCTCTGCGGCGCCGGCATGTTCGCCGCCGCGGCTGTCGCGACAGCCATCGTCTTCGTCGGCAATTTCGTGTTGCGGCCCCTCGGCGCGGTAATCGGTCGACGCGCGGTGACCCGTGAGACCGAGCAGCGCTTCCTTATCGAGGTCGACTGTCGACCCGACGCCGAGGCCGCCGTCCGCGGTGCGCTGTTCGATCGCATGCGCGCCGACGGGTTCCGGGTCGTCAGTGTCGACTCGACACAGACGGGAAGCCACGCCCGCATCAGTGCGCAGGTGAGCACCCACAACACGCGCAAAGCGTCGGTCACCGAGTCGTTGGAGTCGCTGGCAAGCCTCGGCGGCGTCGAACACGCACGGTGGGCCGAGTCGTCGGCCTAGGTGCTGCGCTCACCGGCGGTTGAGCGCGCGCAGCCCCTTCCTGTTGGTTGAGCGAGCGCAGCCCCTTCCTGTCGGTTGAGCGCGCGCAGCCCCTTCCTGTCGGTTGAGCGAGCGCAGGCCCCTGTCGGTTGAGCGAGCGCAGCGAGTCGAAACCACCGTGAGCCGAATTCGAAAGCGCCCCACAGCGGCTGGAGACAGTGGCACGGTCGGCAAACGAGGTTTCGACACGGGCCTACGCTTACGCTCCGGCCCGGCTCAACCAGCGGACGATGGCCCCGGCTCAACCAGCAGGTGCAGGCCCGACCCAACCAGCGGATGGTGGCCCGAACCTACCGGTTGTCGAACGCCGCGAGAATCTGTTGTGCCGCAAGCGCGGGTGTGAGGTCGCCCGACGCCACCGCGCCTTCGACTTGGGCCCGTACCGCGGCGACGTCGGCGCTCTGATCGAGTCGGTTGAGCATGATGTCGTGGACCATCGACCACATCCAGTCGACTTCCTGACTGCTGCGGTGGCTGTCGAATCGTCCGTCGTCGACCATCGCCTGCCGATGCGCCAGCACCGCGCTCCAGTACTCGTCGACGCCGGTGTTCTCCAGGGCGCTCATCGTCAACACCGGCGGCTTCCAGAAGGCGTCGTGCGGATAGATCAGCGATAGCGCGCCGCGCAATTCCCGTGCCGCAGCACGTGCTTCGAGCTGGTGCTTGCCGTCGGCCTTGTTCACGACGATGACATCGGCGAGCTCCAGCACACCCTTCTTGATGCCCTGCAACGAGTCCCCGGTCCGCGCCAACGTCAGGAAGGAGAAGGTGTCCACCATGTTCGCGACGGTCACCTCGGACTGCCCGACGCCGACCGTCTCGACCAGCACGACGTCGAAGCCGGCGGCCTCGACGAGCACGATCGTCTCGCGGGTCGCCTTGGCCACACCGCCCAGCGTCCCCGACGTCGGGGACGGACGGATGTACGCATCCGGATGCACCGCGAGCCGACCCATCCGAGTCTTGTCGCCCAGGATCGAGCCACCCGTACGCGTCGACGACGGGTCCACCGCCAGCACCGCTACCTTGTGACCCAGTTCGATGAGGTGCATGCCCAGCGCCTCGATCGTCGTCGACTTGCCGACGCCGGGCACACCGGTGATGCCGACGCGGAACGAGCGTCCCGCATGCGGTGTCACGGTCAGCAGCATCTCCTGTGCAGCCGCCCGATGATCCGACCGGGACGACTCGACGAGGGTGATGGCCCGCGCCAGGTCGGCGCGCCGGTCGGCCAGTACTCCCTCGGCGAGTGCCTGCGGGTCGATGACGCGTGCCAATTACTCCCCTGCCGCCGAGCTGAGCTCGTGGCCGAGACTGGTGGCCAGCTTGGTGACCAACTCGACGGCGGAGTCGGCGATCACGGTGCCCGGCGGGAAGATCGCCGCGGCGCCTGCCTCGTACAACTCGTCGAAGTCACCCGGCGGGATCACGCCGCCGACGACGATCATGATGTCTTCGCGCCCGACGTCTTTGAGCGCGTCACGCAGCGCGGGCACCAGGGTGAGGTGTCCGGCTGCCAACGACGACACGCCTACCACGTGTACGTCGTTGTCGGCGGCCTGGCCGGCCACCTCTTCGGGGGTGGAGAACAGCGGGCCCACGTCGACGTCGAAGCCCAGATCGGCGAATGCCGTCGAGATCACCTTCTGGCCTCGATCGTGACCGTCCTGCCCCATCTTCGCGACGAGCACACGGGGACGTCGACCTTCGGCCTCGGCGAACTCGGCCACGATGGCGGTAGCCGCGTCGATGTTGCTCACGTTGCCCGCCTCATGTCGATACACACCGCTGATGGTACGGATCTCGGCCTGGTGGCGGCCGAATTCCTTCTCCATGGCGTCGGAGATCTCGCCGACGGTAGCGCCATGCCGGGCGGCTTCGATGGCCAACGCCATGAGGTTGTTCTCCATACCCGGGTCAGCGGTTCCCGCAGCTCGGGTCAGATCCGCGAGTGCCTTCTCAACCGCGGCCGAATCGCGTTCGGCGCGAAGCTTTTCCAGCTTCGCCAACTGCTCGGCCCGGACCTGGGAGTTCTCGACCTTGAGGACCTCGATCTGCTCATCCGAGTCGACCTGGTACTTGTTGACGCCAACCAGCGGCTGCTGACCGGAGTCGATTCGCGCCTGGGTGCGCGCGGCGGCCTCTTCGATGCGCAGCTTCGGCAAGCCCTCGTTGATGGCCTGCGCCATGCCGCCCGCCTCTTGCACCTCGGCGATGTGCTTGCGCGCCTTGTCGGCGAGCTGCGCGGTGAGCCACTCGACGTAGTTCGAACCCGCCCACGGGTCGATCGGGCGAGTGGTGCCCGACTCCTGCTGCAGCAGCAGCTGCGTGTTGCGCGCGATACGGGCGGAGAAGTCGGTGGGCAGCGCGATCGCCTCGTCGAGCGCGTTGGTGTGCAGCGACTGGGTGTGGCCCTGCGTCGCGGCCATCGCCTCGACGCAGGTGCGCGCCACGTTGTTGAACACGTCCTGCGCGGTCAACGACCATCCCGACGTCTGCGAGTGAGTCCGCAGCGACAGCGACTTCGACGACTTCGGCTCGAACTCGGCGACCAACTCGCTCCACAGCAGACGCGCCGCGCGAAGCTTGGCGACCTCCATGAAGAAGTTCATACCGATGCCCCAGAAGAACGACAGGCGCGGGGCGAACTTGTCGATGTCCAGACCCGCGTCGAGTCCGGCGCGGATGTATTCGACGCCGTCGGCCAGCGTGTAGGCGAGCTCCAAATCGGCTGTCGCACCGGCTTCTTGGATGTGGTAGCCGGAGATCGAGATGGAGTTGAACTTCGGCATCCGTGCCGAAGTGTACGCGAAGATGTCGGAGATGATCCGCATCGACGGCTTCGGCGGATAGATGTAGGTGTTGCGGACCATGAACTCTTTGAGGATGTCGTTCTGGATGGTCCCGGCGAGTTTCTCCGGTGCGACACCCTGCTCTTCGGCGGCGACGACGTAGAGCGCGAGGATCGGCAGCACGGCACCGTTCATCGTCATCGACACCGACACGCTGCCCAGGTCGATGCCGTCGAACAGCTGCCGCATGTCCAGGATCGAGTCGATGGCCACGCCGGCCATACCGACGTCGCCCGCGACGCGGGGGTGGTCGGAGTCGTAGCCGCGGTGAGTGGCGAGGTCGAATGCGACCGACAGTCCCTTCTGGCCGGCGGCCAGGTTGCGCCGGTAGAACGCATTCGACTCGGCCGCGGTCGAGAAGCCCGCGTACTGGCGGATCGTCCACGGCTGGTTGACGTACATCGTCGGGTACGGCCCGCGGATGAACGGCGCCGCGCCCGGAATCGAGTCCAGCGGATAGGGGTGCTCCCCGGATTCGGTGACGGCGTCGCGCTGACTGCGCGTGTACACCGGCGCGACGTCGATCTGTTCGGGTGTATGCCAGGTGATCTGCTCGGCGGTGTACCCGTGCGTGCTGCTCAGCCCGTCGAGCAGGGCCGCGGTGTCGGTGTTCGACGCCGCGGCGGCCGAGTCCTCAAGCGGCACATCGGCGAAACTGCCGATGTCGGAGGTGGTGGTGTCGGTCATCAGTTAGCTCCCGCCAGCTGGTCGAGAAGGTCTGTCAAGGTACCCACCGCGTCGATGCCGACGCGCAGCGATCCGTCCGGCTTGTCACCGGCGGTATCAGATTCGCCCCGCTCGCTAGCGCTCCCGGCGGCGGTATCCGATTCGCCCCGCTCGCTCGCGCTCCCGGCGGCGGTATCCGATTCGCCCCGCTCGGCGGCGGGCCATTCGCTCAGCGGCCCGGCCAACAGCACCCGCTGCGCGCCCGCGGCACGCAGCGCGGCCAGCAGGGCCGGGCCGTCGTCGGCGTAGCGGGCCTTGGTCCCGCAGATCACGACGATCGGCGTCTCGGCGGTGACGCTGTCGGCGGTCACCGGGCCGGGATTGATGGTGGCGATGCCGCCGGCGGCGAGCAGGTTGGCCACGAAAGTGGTGCGGCCGTTGTGTTCTGCGACGCTGCCGAGCGGGGCCAGCGCGATCGACGGACGTGTGCCGGTCGCGGCGAGCATCGCGTCGGAACGGTCGCGCAACGCCTCGAAGGCCTGCGCGACACGGGACAGCCGCGGCGTCGCGAGTTCGAGATCGGTGCTCGACGCCGCCGCGTCGAGCAGGCGCTCGCCGAGGTTGGGGAACTCGTTCACGCCGGTGACCGAGGTCCGGCGATGCGCGACGTCGGTGTCGCGAGCGGCGCGCGCGGCATCGATCTGCTCGGCGATCAGGTTGTCGACCAATGCCTTCCGGTACCCGCCCGCACGCTCGACGGTCTGCAGGACCGTCCATGCGGCGGCGGCGAGATCGTCGGTGAGCGACTCGACGAACCACGATCCGCCGGCCGGGTCGAGGACGCGGCCGACGTTGGATTCTTCGAGCAGCAGCAACTGGGTGTTGCGCGCGATCCGCCGCGAGAAGGTGGCCTTCGAGGTGCGCTGTGCGGCGGGAATCGCGGCGTCGTAGCCGAGCACGGTCACCTGATCGGCGCCGCCGACACCCGCACCGAAGGCTGCCACGGTGGTGCGCAGCATGTTGACCCAGGGGTCGCGCTGAGTGAGCATCGACAGATCGGTGACCGCGTGGATGACCGCGGCACCGTCGTCGGGGGCGCCGAGGACCTGCGCGACGCGTGACCACGCCTTGCGCAGTGCGCGCAGCTTGGCGATGACGCCGAACTGGTCGTCGCCGACCGAGACCGCGAAGGTGATCTGCCGCAACGCTTCGGACGCGGTGAGTCCCGCGGCGATGAGGTCGCGCACGTGAGTCAGCGCGGCGGCGACCAGATAGCCGAGTTCTTGCGCGTCGGTGGCGCCCGCGGTGGCGAAGTCGGTGCCGTCGACCCGGAACGTCCGAATGCCGTCCAATGCGCTGACGGTCTTGGCCGCGAATGCGGTGGCCTCGGTCTCGTCGACGTCGGCGCGACCCGAGTATGCCGCCGTCAACGGCGAAAAGCCAAGGGAGGCAATGGTCGCCACGGTGGGCGTGACTGCCTGCGGAGCGTTCGCCGACGCCGCCTTCACGTCCAGGAAGGCGGCAGCGGCCGCGATGCCGTCGGCCCCGGCGTCGAGCGTCACCGGCACGAGGTCGAGGTAGACACCGGCGAAGACGTCGGCGAGTGTTGCCGGCGTGACGCCGCCGCCGACGCGCAGCCACAGGCCGCTGGCGCCGCTGTTGAACGCGTCGAGAATCGCCTCGTTGACGTCGGCGGCAGCCGACGCGTCGTCACCGTGACGCTCGGTGACCCGCCAGCCCTGTACGACGTCACGCACCGCGTCGGCGCCGCGGACGAACGGGAAACTGCCGGGCAGCCCGGGTTCGGCGGTCTCGTGGCGCCGCGTGTACAGCGGGTTGATGACCAGATCGTCACGCGTCCGCACGGCAAGCAACTCGTCCGGCGACCCGGACAACTGGTCGACGTCGACGCGCTTGCTCTTGGCGAGCACCTGCGCGGCCGAAGCCGACCACTTCTCATAGAGCGCGTCCAGCGTTTCGCTCATAAACCTCGCACCTGTCTGTCATGCGCCGCCGATTCACGGCTTTGCGTCCGTGGAGAACCATAGCCGATCGAGCGCTCGGCTGGTGACCCAGGTCTCCTGTGACGTTGTCGACATTTCTGGGGTGTCGGTCACCGTCGGTAGAGTCGTTCGGGTGATCACGCCTCCCGAACCGGCTGCGACCGTCGACGCCCCTGACTCCGGCGTCCGTTCGACGGTGCTGCGCCGCATCATCGTGATCGGTGTGATCATCCTCGGCATCATCGTTGCGACCTATCTGGTTCCGATGCCGTCGATCGACTGGGTCCGCGAATGGCGACTGAGCCTCGGCCCCTGGTTTCCGTGGCTGTTCTTCACCGCCTACGCCGTGGTCACGATGTTCCCGTTTCCGCGTTCGGCGTTCACCGTGATGTCAGGTGTGCTGTTCGGGCCGGTCGTCGGGTTCGTCGGGGCGCTGACGGCGTCGATGATCGCCGCCGTCACCTCGCTGGTGCTGGTCCGCCGCTACGGCCGCGAACGCATCCAGCCGTATCTGCGGACACCCGTCGCGCGCGGCATCGAATCGCGGCTGAGCAGGCGAGGCTGGCTTGCCGTGGGATCCCTGCGACTGATCGCGGCATGTCCGTTCTCGCTGGCCAACTACTGCTCGGCGCTGTCGTCGGTGCGGCTGGTCCCCTACACCGTTGCCACGCTCATCGGGATGGCGCCGGGGACGGCCGCGGTGGTGTTTCTCGGCGACGCGCTGACCGGCTCCCGCAATCCGTGGCTGTTGGCGTTGACGGTGTTCTTCTTCAGCCTCGGGATCGTCGGCCTGGTCCTCGACGCGAAGATGCCGGTGCCCGCCGAAGGCGACTCCGCTACAACCGGTGCGGATCCCCGTACACGCTGAACGTCGAATCGTTGGTCTTCGACGACACGCTCACCGTCACGAAAGTCCGGATCGACGTCGGGCCATAACATCCGTCGGATTTCACGTGCACACCGTCGAAGCTGATGCTCGCCTTCGGCGTCGCGGTGAATTTCTTCGTGCCGAAC
This sequence comes from Gordonia asplenii, assembly GCF_012933505.1. Taxonomy (GTDB): domain Bacteria; phylum Actinomycetota; class Actinomycetes; order Mycobacteriales; family Mycobacteriaceae; genus Gordonia; species Gordonia asplenii. The sequence goes on along the minus strand of NZ_JABBNB010000003.1, from coordinate 163,731 downwards.
GGCAGGTCGACGATGGTTCCCGGTTTCAGGGTGGTGCCGACGTTCGGGGTGACCGATACGCCGACGTCGACGGTGGGTGGAATCGACGCGGTGACGTCGGCGTAGGGACCCGCGGACAGTCCGAGGGACAGACCCGAGGAGATGTCGACGTTGCATCCCACCTGCAGGCCCGCGGTGATCGACCCGGAGGTGATCGGCGAACTTCCGTGCCCGGTGACCACCATTCGCCCGGTCAGCGCGACGAACGCTTCGTGCGAGAACTGCGAGCCGTCGAGCGGGGCGACGTCGCGCAGCGATTCGCGAGACTTCGTCGCCGTTACCCGCCAGCCGTCGTCGGTCACCTTGGTGACGGCCCGATCCGCGAACGGATCGGTGCGCGCCTGCGCGATACCCGTCCCCAGCGTCGACGCCGCCACCAGCACAGCGGTAATCGCCGGCACCCATTCTGTACGCATTGACCCGTTTTTCCTTTTCGGTCACTATTCGGTTATTCGTGGCCGATAGTACCGAGGAAAACTGTGAGCCGAATTCGCGAAATCAGCGGGGCGGGAAATCACCGATAAATGCTGTTTTCGCGCTATTCACCACCAGAAATTCACCACCGAGAAATCATCCCTGCGGTCCCCACCCCGGTTCGGTCGAGTGCCGCGGCGGCATGTCCACATACCCCCGATCGGCCGGCGGAATCTGGGCGGGCGACGGCGCGACCGGCGACGCCTGAACCGGCTGCTGCTGTTGGATCGACGGGGTGATGGCGGGCGCCGGCGCGAGCGGAGCGCCGTCCACCGGGGTGCGCGCAACGGCCTCCGCCTCGGCGACGGCGCGGGCGACGGCCGGATCGGGTGACAGCGTGAACCAGTCCTCGGTGTCGGAGTCGTCGACCGGCTCGGCGGGCGTACTCGTCGGCTCATAGCGGAAGACGCCGTCGTCGCCCTGTGCCCCAAAGGATTTCGCGAATCCTTGCAGTGCGGAGCCGAAGTCGGACGGAACCACCCAGACCTTGCTCGCCTCGCCCTTGGCCATCTCCGGCAGCTGCCGAAGGTATTGGTAGGCAAGCAATTCCGGGGTGGGCTTGGCGGCCTTGATTGCGGCGAAGGTCTTTTCGATGGCCTTGGCCTCGCCTTGAGCTCGCAGGAACTGTGCGCCACGATCACCCTGTGCGCGCAGAATGCGCGACTGCCGGTCGGCTTCGGCCGCCAGAATCGCGGCCTGTTTGGCACCCTCGGCCGCGAGGATCTGGCTCTGCTTGCTGCCTTCTGCGGTCTTGATGACCGCCTCCCGCTGGCCTTCGGCGGTCAGGATGATCGCACGCTTCTCGCGGTCGGCTTTCATCTGCTTCTCCATCGATTCCTGGATCGACGGCGGTGGCATGATCGACTTCAATTCGACGCGCGCGACCCGCAGACCCCAGCGGCCGGTCGCCTCGTCGAGCACACCGCGCAGCTGTGCGTTGATGGAGTCGCGGCTGGTCAGCGTCTCTTCCAGAGTCATCCCGCCGACCACATTGCGCAGGGTGGTGATGGTCAGCTGTTCGACGCCGATGATGTAGTCGTTGATCTCGTAGACCGCGGCCTGCGGGTTGGTGACCTGGAAGTAGACGACGGTGTCGATGCCGAGGGTCAGATTGTCCTCGGTGATGACCGGCTGCGGCGGGAACGACACCACCCGCTCACGGATGTCGACGCGTGCGCGGATCCGGTCGATGAACGGCACCAGCAATGTGAGCTGGCCCGACACGGTGCGGGTGTAGCGGCCGAGGCGCTCGATCACCGCGGCTTCGGCCTGCGGAATCAGGGCCACCGACTTGGCCAGGGTCACCACGACGAGCAGCGCCAACAGCACGAGTACCACAAGTACGGCGATTTCGGGTCCCACGGAATCCTCCTCTGAATTGTCGAACTGGGTTCATACGTTGAGGGGCAACGTCTTTGCGCTAGTCAGCAGCGAGCGACGACGGCGGTCGCGCCGTCGATCTGTACGACCATCACCTCGGTGCCGACGTCGAACACCTCGGTCGGATGCTCCGTGCGTGCCGACCAGATCTCACCGCCGATCTTCACCCGGCCGTCGTGGTCGTCGACGCGCTCGAGCACCATCGCCGGTTTCCCGGGCAGCGCCTCCATGTTGGTCAGGATCCTGGGTCGCGTGAGCAGGTGCCGTTTCGCAACCGGCCGCACCGCACCCAGTAGCAGGACCGCTACCGCGGAGAACACGACGAAGTCGATCCACAACGGCGGATCGACCGCAGCGTCCACCCCGGCCGCGGCGAACGCACCTCCGGCGAGCATGAGCAATACCAGCTCGCCGCCGAACATCTCCGCGATGACCAGAACGATTCCGAGAACCACCCACACCAACGCTGACATGAATCCAGCTTGCCACGTTTCGCGGTGCTACCGGTCACAGGTTTTTCGGGACCCGACGTTGTCAGTCCAGTTCGACGACGTCTTCCAACTCGCGCAGCGTCGGCGGATTGGCTCCCGCACGCGAAACGGTAACCGACGCAACGGCAGCCGCGGTCGCAAGCACCCGTCGGACCTGGGCTGACGGCACTGCCGCACCGTCGACGAGCAGCCGATCGCACCCGTTGCGCACCAGGCCGTAGAGCAGCCCCGACATGAACGCGTCGCCCGCACCGATGGTGTCGGCCACCGCGACGCCGCGCGACGGCTCGTGGTATCGCACGCCGTCGACGATGGCGGAGCAACCATCGGCTCCGCGAGTCATCACGACGAACCGCACTCCCGAATCGGATATCGACTGCAGCACAGCGTCGGGCCCGGCGCCCGCGGACAGCCATTCGGCGTCGTCGTCGCTGAGTTTCACCACGTGACAGTCCGCGGCGCACTGCCGGACGCGCTCACGCACCGTTTCGGCTGGGCCCATCACGGCGGGGCGCACATTCGGGTCGAAACTTCGCAGCACGCCGGGTCCCGCACCACGCACCGTCTGGCGCGCGATCGACCCGCCCGGCTCTCGGATAGCTCCGATGGACCCGGTGTGGATCACGCGGGCACCGCCGACGTCGGGTTGCGGGATCGACCATTCCAGGTCGAAGTCATAGGTCGCTCGTCCCTCGGTGTCCAACGTCGCGATCGCACTCGATGTTCGCCCCGAGTCGACGAACCCGTCCCCCAGCGTGACACCCGCGCGCAGCAGATGCTCCACGATCAGGTCACCATAGGGGTCGGCGCCGATCCGGGAGTACAGCGTCGTTGCCAACCCGAGCCGCGCCAGCCCGACGGCGACGTTCAGCGGCGAACCACCCACGTGCGGGCGCGCGTCGACCACATCGATCAGCGCCTCGCCTATCACGGCCACCGAGTGTTCCATCAGCGGTTCCTCCTCAGCTGCACGTCGCGGCGACCGCCGCCGACGTGTCCAGTGTTTCGATCCGAATCGGTGCGCCGCGTCCCGCGATTCGCACCGACGTCGCGCTCAGCGTGCCGAGCAGATCGGTGAGCACCCGGGTTCCGTCGTCGGCGTAGATCTCGATGGCGAGCTCGTCGATCCAGATCGTCAACGAGACGACCGGCGTCGACGCCACCGGCATGCGGTGGACATCGGCGAACCCCTTCGGTAGCCCCTGGGCAACCCCGACGCGGTCGACGATGAGTTCGGCGGACGACGTGTCGTAGGTGAGCGTCACGGTCTGCTCGTCGTCGCCGACGAAGGACACCTCGAATCCGGCGGCGTCGTCGACGTCGACCGCCAGGCGGATGCGGCCCGCCGCCCGGATCGGTACGGTGACGCTGCCGCCGGGGGGGATCACCTCATCGGCGACGCGCGACACCGCGGTCACGGCGGGCACGACGGGGATCTGACGCAGACGCTCGACGCCGTCGATCTCGATCAGCGATAGCCGTCGCGGTAACGTCATCGCGCCCCGTTGCGGCGCATCGGCGTCGACCGGCATCTCCCGCGCGTAGTCCCAATTGGACATCCACGCGATCAGAGTCCGGTGATCGTCGGAGAGGCCGGCGAAGCTCACTCCCGCGTAGCAGTCCCGCCCGTAGTCGAGCCAGCGCAGGCTCCGCATCGCCACGTCGTCGGTCGCGGTGATCGGCGCGACGGGAGTAACCGGGGTGAAGGTGCGCCCGTCGAAGTCGCCGACGAAGTACTGCGTTCCCGAGCCTCCCGCGATACCGCCGGGATTGAGGCTGACCAGCAGGACCCACCGCAGCACACCGGTGTTCTCGACGCGTAGGGCGAAGAGATCGGGGCATTCCCAATCGCCGCCCACCGCTCCGGCAGGACCGAACTCGGACAGCAACTCCCACGACAGTAGATCGTCGGACCGGTAGAACACGACCCTGCGCTCGACCGCCTCGACGGCCAGCATCACCCAATACGACTCGTCCACGCCGTGATAGCGGATCACCTTGGGATCGCGAAAGTGTGGTGAGCCGCGGTCGATCAGCGGATTGTCCTGGAACTTCGTCCAGGACTGCCCGTCGTCGACGCTGTAGGCCAACGACTGGGTCTGCAGGTCCGCGGTCTTCGACATCGACGTGTAGAACGCCACCAGCGCCGGCTTTCCCGGGGCACCGAGCCCGGTGGTGTCGGCATCGTCGACCACCACCGACCCGGAGAACACTTCTTCGTCGTCGTCGAACTCCAACGCGACCGGATGGTCCTCCCACTCCAGCAGGTCGACGCTGGACGCGTGACCCCAACTCAGGTTGGCGTGCTCGACGCCGAGCGGGTTGTACTGGAAGTACAGGTGATATCTGCCGTCGTGGAAGAGCAGACCGTTGGGGTCGTTCACCCAGTTGCGGAGCGGCGCGTAGTGCAGGCTGTTCATGAATCCGTATCTGTGTTCCGGTCGCGGTCAAGGGAGATCGCCCGCCTACGATACTGAAGACGATCGCGGGCCGACGGCTACTCGACCGCCGCGGCTGCGCGTCGTCGTAGCGGATCGCGCACGAAGGGGTCGCCCGCGACCTGCTGGTCGTCGCGTTTGAGCGCGAAGAACGCCCAGACGCCCGCCAGCGCGACTACCCCGGAGATGACGTAGAACGTCGGCTGATATCCGATGGCGTCGCGCAGACTGCCGAACGGACGCGCCAGCACCACATTGCCGACCTGAGCGGACACCTCGAAGCCGACCAGATAGAGCGTCGCCGACAGGTTCGACGGGAAGTGCAGCGTGATGTAGCGGAAGATGCCGAGGATGAACAGCGGCACCTCGATGGAGTGGAACATCTTCACCACCGACACCGCGATGGGATCGCTGAAGACCGCCGAACCGAAGATGCGCACCGCCATCACCGCGACGCCGGCGAGCAGGATGTTGCGCACCCCGACCTTGCGCATCAGGATCGGTACCAGCATCATCATGCCCGCCTCGACGAAGACCTGGATCGAGTTGAGCACGCCGTAGGTTCGCTCGCCAGTGGTCTTCGACGCGAAGAGGTCGGTGTAGAAGTCGGGGAACATCTGCTGGTCGTACAGGTTGTAGAACGTCCAACTGAAGATCACGAAGACGATGATCTGCCACAGGCTCGGCATCTTCAGCACACCGGCGATCTCCCGCAGGCTCGGCGTCGCCGGATGGTCGGTGTGGCCGGGCGCGAGCGGAACCCCGTCGGTCTTCCAGAAGACCTGAACCAGAAGGCAGATGACACCGAGCACGGAACCGCCGATGAAGTTGAACATCGGGTTGACGGTGAAGAGGAAGCCCGCGAAGAGCGCGGCGATAGCGTAGCCGAGCGATCCCCAGCCGCGCGCTTGACCGTACTCGAAGCCGTAGGTGCGGCTCATCCGTTCGGAGAACGCCTCCAGCAGCCCCGCGGCCGCGGTGAAACCGACGGGCAGGAAGATCATGCCGGCCACCACGCCGAGTCCGAAGGCATGCTCGAGAAGCGGCTTGTAGACCAGCAGGACGAACGGCGCCAGGCATGCCATGCCGACCGATGCGACGATCATCAGGTGCCGTTTGAGCGCGAGTTTGTCCTGGATGGTTCCGTACAGGAACATGACGACCAGCGTCGCCATCGAGTTGGCGGAATAGAGGGTGCCGACCTGTGCACCGTTCAGTCCGAGTCCGGCGTCGTCGCTCGTCAGCCAGATCTGGAAGAACGACCACCAGATCCCCCACGATGCGAAGAACAGCATCAGCGTGGCCGAGCTTTGTTGATAGGCGCCGTTGCGGAAGACGGCTTTGTTCATGGCCATGGGCGATGACCTCCGTAGATGTTTCGACGATCGATCGGCGCGGTCGATCGCGTCGAAAGGCTGAACCGATTCAGCAAGGTGCTAAATCCTTTCAGCACCACGAGAATCTAGTAGGGTGATTCACGTCACGTCAAGCCCTCCGGCGAGATGGGATACCGGACACGACCTATCGTCGTGTGGAAAGAACAGCTGCTGAAGACGGGAGACAGGCGGTATGGGCGCTAGAGCAGGACGCCGTCCGACGCTCGCCGACGTCGCCGAGCGGGCGGGAATGTCGAAGGCGGCGGTGAGCATGGTCCTCAACGACCGGCCCGACTCCCGCCTGTCCGCCGACGCCGCCGATCGCATCAGAGCCGCGGCCGACGAACTCGGATATCGCCCGAACCCGGCGGCGCAGAGCCTCCGGCTGGGCAAGACGCGGACCATCGGCTTCGTCTCCGACGAGGTCACCGTCACGCGATTCGCGTCCGGAATGATCCGGGGGGTGCTCGACGCCGCCCGCGAGCACGGCTACACCGTGCTGATGTCGGAGACCGCGGGCGGTCACGACCTGAGCGACGCCGTGCAGTCGATGACCGACCGCCGCGTCGACGGCCTGCTCATCGGTTTGATGGCGGCCCGGTTGATCGACGTCCCCGCGGTCCCGGCCGGTCTGCCACTGGTGCTGGTCAACGGGATCTCCCCGGACGGCCACGCCAGTGTGCTCCCCGACGAGCGCGTAGCGGGCGAAGACGTCGCGCACCACCTCCTCGACCGCGGCCACCGCGAGATCGGCATCATCGGCGACCTCCCCGATGTCGCAAGCGACCCGCGTCGATCAGCGACCATCGCCGAGCGATTCGACGGAATCACCAAGACGCTCGCCGGCGCCGGCGTAGACGCCATCCGGCTCGACGTCAGCGCATGGCAGCCCGGCGTCGGCTACGACAGCACGTGCCGACTGCTCGACGCACACCCCGGGCTGACCGCTCTGATCGCGGGCAACGACAGTGTCGCGTTCGGGATCTACCAGGCGCTGACCGAACGGGGACTGCGCGTCGGCCACGACGTCTCGGTGATCTCGTTCGACGACGACGAGTTCGCGGCGTACCAGCGGCCGGGGCTCACCACGGCGCGCCTGCCCTACGAGGAGATGGCCAAGTGCGGCGTCGACATGCTGCTCGGTCGACGCGGGCCGGGGCAGGCGCGGATCGCGATGCCGCTCATCGTTCGCGATTCGGTGCGCGACCTCGGCGGCGCCTACGCATCTCCCGGTGCGGCCGTCACGTAGTCGATGAGCTCCTCGACGCATCGCAGCAGCGGAACTTCGATGTCTTTGTAGCTCGACACTCCGGCCAGCACCCTTCGCCAGCCGTCCTGCGGTGTCCCCCAACCCAATTCGTCGCAGATGCCGGTCTTCCAGTCGGTGCCGCGCGGGATCGTCGGCCAAGCGCGGATCTTGACCGACGCCGGCTTCACCGCCTCCCAGACGTCGATGTAGGGATGACCGGTGACGAGGACGTTGTCGGGTAGTCGCTGAGTCAGCCGCGCCTCTTTCGACCCGGCGACGAGGTGGTCCACCAGCACACCGGCCCGACGATGCGGCGCGGGACCGAACTCGGCGAGTGCGGCGTCGAGATTGTCCAGGCCGTCCAGACTCACCACGACCACTCCTTCGGCCCGCAGGTCATCACCCCACACCCGCTCGACCAGCGTGGCGTCGTGCACGCCTTCGACGAACAGGCGGCTCGCCCGGGCCGTCCGGGCCCGCTGCGTCGGCGCGATCCGCGATCCCGACGCGGTGCGCGTCGGAACGGGTTGGCGCGCTTGGGCCGCGGGTCGTTTCAGGGTGACCGGCTCGCCGTCGACCAGGAAGGCGCCCTTGCGCATGGCGAAGATCCGGGTCTGGCCACGACGATCCTCCAACCGCACGAACAGCCCGTCGTAGCTCTTCTCGAATCCGACTACGGCGCCGCAGTACCCCGACGCCGCGTCTTCGACGACGGTCCCGTGCTCGGCGACGAGCATCGGCGGATCGTTGCGCTGGCGTCGCTGGGCACTGGAACTGGGGCTCGACGACGACAGAACGTCGCGTCCGTAGCGGTCGTCGAAGCTGCGATGCGGAGGAAGGTCGGGCACGGAGGATCACACTAATCGGCGGGGTAAACTACTCCAACGATGACTCGCTCCAATACTTCTGAAACTTCATCACATCTACGCCCTACGGCCGCACTCGGCGCCTGGGCAGCCGCATGGCTCGCGGGTACCGTCCCGGCCGACGCCGTCCTCGACACGCTGGCCGACATCGCGCCCCGCCACCGGTTCATCACCGACGTCGACGATCCCGCCGATGATCCGATGGCCGCCGGGGACACCGGCACCGCCGAGATGCTCGCAGTGCTGAAAACGGCGACCTTCATCGAGCTCCGGCTGCCCGCCCCCGGCGACCCGCACGGCCTCCCGCCGGGCGATGTCACCCGCCAGATCTTGCGTTCCGGCGAGGTGCTGTTGCTCACGACGCCCGACGACGACGCCCCGACCCTGCTGTTCCCGGGGCGCCCGGGCACCGGGAGCCTGCGAGCGGGCCCATTCGGTGCCACCGGTGACCAATTCTGTTGGAACATAGCCCAATTCGAGGTGCCCGCAGCGCCGCTGACCGATTACAGCGTGGGTGCGGCGGCCCGCGATCTCAAAGAGGCCACCCGCACCGCGGCCGACGTGCTCAGCGACCTGCCGTCGATGTCGTCGGGGACCAAAGACACCTTGCGCCTCGAACTCGCCGCGGCCACCGAGCGTCGGACCGTGACGCTGCCCCCGCATGACGGCACCCGCGCCGACAATCTGCTCGCTTCGGCGGCACGTATCGACGCCATCCTCGACGTCGCCACCGCACGCGGTGCGACGTTCGGCCTCACCGCCCGTCAAGGTGAGGGTGGCGACGCCCAGATCCGAGAACTGCGCGCGATCACTCGCCGCGCGGTGACGGTCGGCGTCAACGCATTGATCGTGGAGATCCTGGGTCCGCCCGACACGCAATAGCCGACTGTGTGGCAACGTCGACAGGCCCCGCACTTGCCGACATTCCCAACGCCTGACGGCCGTGGGGAATGACCCCGAGTGCGGGTCTGTGTGCGCTGCGTGCGCGTCAGTCGGCCGGACGCGGTCTGCGCACCGACGCCCGGCAGCACTTCCCACCGGCGCAGTACACCCCGTTGTCACCCACACCGAGCGGAACATCCTGCGGCACAACGCCGTCGCGGTACTGTTCGATCAAGTCGACGGCCATCTCGATGAACCGCGGATCGGTCCCCACCGAGTCGGCGCGGACGTATTCGAGCCCCAACTCCGCAGCCTTCTCCCGGGCCTCGTTGTCGAGGTCCCACACGACTTCGAGATGGTCGGAGACGAATCCGATCGGACTCACGATCACCGACCGAACACCTTGTGCGGCAAGGTCTTCGAGGTGATCGACGATGTCGGGCTCCAGCCACGGTACCTGCGGCGGACCCGACCGCGACTGCCACACCTGGTCGAATTCGGCGAAACCGGCCGCCGCGGCGGCGCGCTCCGACGCCGCGCGCACCTGCCGACTGTAGAGCCGCCCCTGCGCCGGCGGCCCCGAATCACGGTCGGCCGCATCGGGAATCGAGTGCGCGGTGAACACCAGCCGGGGTTGCGACTCCCCCGACAACGACGCCGCCGCCCGGCGCACCGCGTCGCCCGCGGCGTCGACGAACAGCGACTCGTGCCAGTACTGCGGCAGCTTGCGCAGCACCATCTGCGACGCCGCTTCGGGTTCCAGCGACGCCAGCGCCCCGGCGATGTCCTCGTGGTACTGGCCGCAGCCGGAGTAGCCGCCCCACGCCGACGTCGGGAACACCAGGACGCGACGATGCCCGGCGTCGTATATCTGCGCCAGCGTGTCGGCGATCATCGGATGCCAGTTGCGATTTCCGAAGAAGACCGGCAGGTCGATTCCGCGTGCCGCCAATTCGTCGCGAATCGACGAGATCATCGCCGAGTTCAGCGCGTTGATCGGCGACACCCCGCCGAAGTGCAGGTAGTGCTGGGCCACCTCGTCGAGCCGTTCGGGCGGTACTCCCCGACCCCGCGTGACGTTCTCCAGGAACGGTCGCACGTCGTCGGGCTTGTCGGGGCCGCCGAACGACAGGAACAGTACGGCGTCGAACTCCAGACCCAAGATCCTAGGCCTGATCCAGGAATGTGTCGGGGAACCAGGTGTTGTGGCTCGCGCCGCCGTCGACGTAGACGATCGAACCGGTGGTCGCCGGCAGGAAGTCGGAGAGCAGCGCGCACACGCTGGTGCCCACCACACCCGGGTTATCCACGTTCCAGCCGATCGGCGACGCCCCGTCCCAGTACTCGTTGAGCATGTTCAGCTTCTTGGCGTCGTCGGTGGCGGTACCCGAAATGGCCTTGGCGGCAAGGGTCTTGATCGGTCCGGCGGCCACCAGGTTGGAGCGGATCTTCTTGGCGTAGCCCACTTCGCGAGCGACGTAGCGGTTCACCGACTCCAGCGCGGCCTTCGCGACGCCCATCCAGTTGTAGTCGGGCAACGCGGTGCGCGGGTCGAAGTCCATGCCGACGATCGAGCCGCCCTCGTTCATGACCGGAAGCACGGCGCGGGCCAGCGAGGCATAGCTCCACGCGGAGATCTCGAACGACTTCGCGACGTCGGGGCCGGGGCCTTCGAGGAACGGCAGGGCGTCGGGGCCCATCAGGGTACGCGGCGCGAACGCGATGGAGTGCACCACGCCGTCGATGCCCTCCGGTGCCAGTTCGCGGATCTTGTCGGCCAGCGCACCGAGGTACTCCTCGTCGGTCACGTCGAGCGGGATCGCCGGCGGCACCTCCTGCGGCAGTCGCTTGGCGATGCGGTCGATCAGTCGCAGGCGCTCGGGGATGCCGGTGATGATCACCTTGGCGCCCTGCTCCTGCGCGACCTTCGCCGCATGGAAGGCGATTGAGGCGTCGGTGATGATGCCGGTGATGAGTACGGTCTTGCCGTCGAGAATGCCGGTCACAAATGCTCCTGAAGTCGGGGTTGGAGAAGAAGATTGCTGGGTGTCAGTGGCCCATGCCCATGCCGCCGTCGACCGGCAGCACCGCACCGGTGATGTATCCGCCCTGGTCGGAGGCCAGGAAGCTGATCGCCGCCGCGACGTCCTCGGGCTTTCCGGTGCGACCCAGCGGAATTGCCTGCTTGGCCATCTCGATGTACCGGTCCTCCATCGCAGCGGTCATGTCGGTCTCGATGAAGCCCGGCGCCACGACGTTGGCGGTGATGTTGCGCGAACCCAGTTCGCGGGCGATCGAACGAGCCAGTCCGATGAGGCCGGCCTTGGAGGCCGCGTAGTTGGCCTGCCCGGGAATCCCCGACGTCGCGACGACCGATCCCAAGAAGATCATGCGGCCCCACTTGGCGCGCTGCATGCCCTTCGTCGCGACTTTGGCGCACCGGAACGCACCGGTCAGGTTGGCGTCGATCACGTTGGAGAAACTCTCCTCGGACAGCCGCATCAAGAGCATGTTGTCGGTGATGCCCGCATTCGCGACCAGCACCTCGACCGGACCCTGATGCTCGGCGACCTCGGCGAACGCCCGCTCGACCGACTCCGTGTCGGTGACGTCGCACTGAACGCCGAACAACCCCTCGGGTGCACCCGACCCGCGATGGGTGACCGCCACCTTGTGTCCGTCGGCGGCCAGGCGCTGCGCGACGGCCAGGCCGATGCCGCGGTTGCCGCCGGTGACGAGCACGGAGCGAGACTTCTGGGCGGGGGTGTCGGAGTTTGCTTGCGCCATAGTCGAAGAACCTATCGATAGTCGGGGTCGGATCCAACGCCGCGTCGGCGCGAGACACTCACGGCAGTCGGCGGTTGAGCGTCAACGCCAGTGCGGCGGAGAGAACGGCAAGCAGGCTACCCCAAATCAGCCACGGCCTCGAATTGTCGCCGCGTCGGATCTCGTAACCGATCTTCTTCTGCAGGTCGGCGTACACCTGGTTGAGCTCGTCGAGGCTCGACGCGGTGAAGAACGATCCGTGGGCCAGACTCGCGATCTTCTTCAGCGACGCATCGTCGACGGGGACCGGGATCTGCTCGCCTTCGAGCGTCACGGTGCCGGTCAGCGTGCCGAACGAGATCGTCGACACCGGGATCTTCTCCTCGGCCGCCTTGCGCGCCGCAGTGAATCCGCCACGCGGATCGTCGAGGCTGTCCGGGACGGTCTGCTTGCCGTCGGACATCATCACGATGTGCGCGGGCGGTGCCGCGGCGTCACCGCCGAGGACCGCGTTGAGCGTCTTGATCTGCTGGATCGCGGCGAAGATGCCCTCGCCGGTCGCCGTCTTGTCGGCCAGCTGCAGCTTGTCGATGGCCACCTTCGTGGCGTTGTGGTCGGGCGTGGGCGAGACCAGCGTCGACGCCGTGCCGGCGAACGAGATGAGCCCCAGGTTGATCCCGTCGGTGAGGTCGTCGGCGAACTTCTTGGCCGCCGCCTGGGCGGCCTTGATGCGGGTCGGCGCGACGTCGGTGGAGTTCATCGACCGCGAGACGTCGATGACCAACATCACCGTCGCCTTGTTGCGCGGAACCTTGCGGTCGGCCTGCGGACCGGCCATCGCGACGGTCAGCAACACCAACGCGACCAGCAACACCGCGATCGGGACGTGCTCGAACCTGTTGCGCTTGGGTGGGGCGACCTTGTTGAGGAGATCGAGGTTGGCGAAGCGGTAGGCGCGCTGTTTGCGGGCCCGGATGATGTAGGCGTAGAAGACCCCGAGGCCGATGACTACCAGAATGAACAGCAGGTACCACGGGTTGGAGAAGAACGACGACATGCCTCAGCCCACCCCGGCGGCCAGGCCGCGCCGACGCTGCGCCACGAACCGCACGGTGTCGCTGATCCAGTCGCGGTCGGTGCGCAGGGTCAGCGTCGGCCCGCCACAACTGCGGAATTCGCGCTGGACCTTCTTCGAATGCTCGTGGGCCGCGGCCGAGAAGTCACGACGTACCGCGTCGGTGAGCACGACGTCGCGGACTTCGCCGGACTCGGCGTCGGCGAGCCGGATCTCCCCGACGTCGGGCAGGTCGAGGTCGCGCGGATCGAGAATTTCGACGCCGAGCAATTCGTGATGTCCGCCGAGCGCGCGCAACGGTCGGTCCCAGGTGATCGGACCGAGGAAGTCGCTGATCACGACGACCAGCCCGCGCCGACGCTCCGGCCTGCGCAGAGCTTCGAGACCCTCCCGCAGGTCACCGCGGACGTGATCGCCGGTGCGACGGGTGGTGGCGATCGTCTTCAGCAGGTTCTGCGCATGCGCCCGCCCGCCGCGCGCGGGCACGCGGACCACCTTGTCGCCGGTGATGATGACCGCACCGATCCGGTTGCCGCCGCCCGCGGTGAGATGCACCATCGCCGCCGATGCCGCGACCGCTAGATCGCGTTTCGTGCAGTTCACGGTGCCGAAGTCGAGGCTCGCCGATACGTCGACGAGCAGCCAGGTCTCCAACTCACGGTCGGCGATCATCTGGCGCACGTGCGGTTGGGTGGTACGCGCGGTCACCGACCACTCCATCCGCCGGATGTCGTCGCCGGGCTGGTAGCCACGGGCCTCCCCCGGCTCCGATCCCGGACCGGGGATCAGCCCGAGATGTTCGCCCTGCAGCACACCGTCGAGCTTGCGGCGAACCGTCAACTCCAGGCTCTTGAGCGCAGCGGTCAGCTTCGGATCTTCCAGCAGCCCCGCGCCGAACGACGGAAGTTGGCTGTTCGCCTCCCTAGCGTCCGGCATTGTTTCCCGGAGCGGTGAAACCGGACGGGCGGCCTACTTGATTCGCCACGTGATTCGACGGTGCGACGGCGGGCTGCTGCGGGAACTGCTGTTGCGCAACGTGCTGCGGGTTCGCCGACGGGGTCACCGCTGCCGCCGGCTGAGCCTGCGGCGTCGGGTAGCCGGGCGTCACGGCCTGCGCGCTCACCTGCGGCAGACCGATCGTCTGCAGCACCCGGGTGATCACCTGGTCGGCGTCGACGTTGTCGGCGAGGGCGTCGTAGCTCAGGACCAGGCGGTGGCGCAGAACGTCGGGCACGATCTCCACGACGTCCTGCGGAATCACGTAGTCGCGCCCGCGGACCAGCGCCAACGCGCGCGACGCCGCGACGATGCCCAGCGTGGCACGCGGTGAGGCGCCGTAGGACAGCCACGATGCGACGTCGGCCAGCCCGACCTCGCCGGGGCGCCGGGTCGCGTTGATGACGCGCACCACATAGTCGACGAGAGCGTGATGGACGAAGACATTCGCCGCGGTGTCCTGCAGGCGCAGCATCGCAGCGGGATCGAGGACCTGCGACGCGGTGGGCGGCTTGTTGCCCATCCGGTACACGATCTCGCGCTCTTCCTCGACCGACGGATAGTCGACGTGCACCTTGAACAGGAAGCGGTCGCGCTGCGCCTCGGGCAGCGGATAGACGCCTTCGTTCTCGATCGGGTTCTGTGTGGCCATGACGAGGAACGGATCGGGCATCGGGTAGGTGATGCCGCCGATCGACACATGCCGTTCAGCCATCACCTCGAGCAGCGCCGACTGCACCTTGGCCGGCGCACGGTTGATCTCGTCGGCGAGCAGGAAGTTCGCGACGACGGGGCCCAGTTCGGTGTCGAACTCCTCTTTGCCCTGCCGGTAGATGCGGGTACCGATGAGGTCGGTCGGGACGAGGTCGGGGGTGAACTGGACGCGCGAGAAGGTACCGCCGACGACCGTCGCGAAGGTCTCCACCGCGAGCGTCTTGGCGACGCCGGGCACGCCTTCGAGCAGGATGTGACCGCGGGCGAGCAGACCGACGAGAATGCGCTCGACGAGCTGGTCCTGCCCGACGATGACTCGCTTGACCTCGTAGGTCGCCCGCTCGAGCAGCTTGACGTCGGCATCGCTGAGCTTGGCCGGGCCCGCCGATACTGAGGTGGTCGTGCCTGCGGCCGGTGACGGTGAAGTCAAAACCCTTTACTCCCCTGTTGTGGAAATCGTATGAGAACTCGTTGTGGCGACGAAAGTGCGATCGCGTCCACACTAGTCGCGCCCATTCGACGGTGCGAGCACCGGTCACATGTTCAAACGAGCTTCACAGGTACGACCGGACCACGCCCTGAGTCCAGCCTTACCAGAGCCGCACGACGTTGGGCATCGCACCGTCGGTGCGCAGCGGCGAGATCTTGACGACGTCGCCGGAGTTCGGTGCCTCGACCATCTTGTTGTCGCCGAGGTAGAGGGCGACGTGTTCGCTGGCGTTGGCACCGTAGAAGATCATGTCGCCGCGCGCGATCTGCGACAACGGGACCTGCGGGCCGGAGGTGTACTGGTAGCCGGTGTAGTGCGGAAGGTCGTAGCCGATGCCGGCGAAGGCGTAGATCATCAGACCCGAGCAGTCGAAACCGATTTTGTTGTAGTCGCCGTGCGCGTCGGCCTCACCGCCGTCGCGAATACCCCGGGTGGGCCCGTTCGCGTCGCCGCCGCCCCACGCGTAGGGCATGTTCAGCTGCGACAACGCCCGGTTGACGACGACTTCGACGGCTTGCGGCCCGCGCAGACCCGGCTGCACCTGTCCACCGCCGCCGGAACTGCCGAACAGGCTGCCGAGCGAACCGGATCCCAGCTTCGACAACGATCCGTTCGATCCCGAGCCGGTCAGGTCACTGCCGCCGATACCGAGTTCGTCGAGAAGTTGCGAGTGCGGCAGCTGCTGCTGGCCGACGAGTGCGGCGAGGAGCTTCTGCCCGACGTCGACCGCCAATTTCGCGGCCGCCTCGACGGCGAGCTGCGCGGCGTCGTCGCCGCCCGCGACGGGAATGCCTGGCGGCAGTTTGGGGATGATCGGCGCGTCGACCTTGGTGGTCGGGACCCCCTTGAGGATATTGAGCCGACGCTGGGCGGCGTTGCGGTTGACGACGAGCTGTTGGCGACGCGTCTGCTCCGCGCTGACAGCCTGTCGCGCCTGCCCGATCGCGAGCAATGCATCGGATTTGCGCGTCGCGGCACCCTTGGTCGCCGAGACTGCTTGTCGCCGTGCGGCTTCCACGGCTGCGACGCGGTTGGCCTGCTGATTGCGGGCGACGCGCAGCTTCACGATCGTGGCCTGCTGCTGCTGGGCGAGGCGGTCACCGACGGTCGCTCGATCCATCACCTTCGACGGATCGTCGCCGGAGACATAACTGCGCAACGACGACGGATTGCCGCCCTTGCGGTAGATCGAGCGCGCGAGGCGATTGAACTTCGCCTGTGCCGAGGCGACGGCGACGTCGGCGTCGGTGAGTGACTTCTTGGCGCCGCGCGCGGCGATCGTCGCCAGCCGCTGAGCGGCGATGGCGTTCTGGTAGTCGACCAGTGCGCGGTTGACGTTCTCCTGCTTGATCGCGACGTCCTGATCGAGGTCGGCCAGGTTCTGATTGGCCTGCGCGATCAAGTTGACCAGCCCGGCCACCGAGTTGGTGTCGGACTTCTTCGGTGCCGCGTCGGCCTGTGCCGCCCCGACGATCACCGCCAGCGCCAGGACCGCGATCGTCGTCAGCCGGCGCGCCCACGGGGCACCGACGGTGCGCCGGCGAGCGGGCACGCTGAGGCCGGCGGTCCCAGTAGCCCGAGTGTCGGCTCGATTCACGGATACTCCTCGCAGGTCGCGTCGCAGAAAACCAGTCTCATGATTCACTTCAGCCACAACTGACCCCTGTGTCTCATAGACGACAAGAGAACCGTACGTCACTGCCGGAACATTCCGAAACTCCAGTAACAGAATTACAAAGGTGTGATTACCTGCGTCAATGCCGTGAACAGCAGGAAAGACCTGCGATATGCGCAGGTCTCAAATTTGCAACGATGTCCGGGCGGCGCGCCATCGCGCGGTCACCGCCCGCCGTCGCACTCAGGAGGCGTCAGCCGACGACTTCTCCGCGTCCGTTCCCGCCCCGCCCGACGACTCTTCCGATTCGCCGTCGACGACCGGCTCCGACGTCGTCGCCGAATCCCCGGCGTCGGCGTTGCGATCAGCCCGGCGCCGCTGCATCAAGCGCCCGACGACGGCTCCGACGATCACCACGAACATCAGCATCAACGTGATCGCGGTCCAGTTGGTGCTGGGCGTGAGCAGGTCGTCGACCATGTGCCGGGCGGCCTGCGGCGGGTTGCTGAGCGTGAGGTTGTTCTGCGCGGCCTCTTCCTGGTCGACGCGCGAGAAGTCGGGGCCCTGGCTGCCGACGGCGTTGGGACCGAGCACGATGACCGTTCCGCCGGTGCTCGACTGCAGTTCGATCGCGACGTCGCGGTAGTAGGTGAACTTGGCCTGCTTGTCGGTCAACACCACGAACTTGAAGTCGTGGCCGCGCGAATGTCCGTACGCCACCACGTCCTTCAGGGCAGCCACCTGATCGGAGGGAGCCGAGACGCCGGTGCTCAGCAGATCCTTGCGGATCGCAGCGATGTCGATACCGGCCGGCACCGGTGACCCGTAGGGAATCTTCGACGGCACCGACGAGTCGGTGGCCGGCGTCGGCGAACCGTCGGGCGCGACGCCCGGGGTCGTCGTCGGCGAATCCGTCGGGTCGGCCAGATGTGTCACCGAGGCCCCCACACGTCCGATAACGATGGGTTCAGGACTCATTGACGACACCTTTCCTCACGGCTCGACGACGCGCGAATTCCAACCGAACCCGCCCACATGAACGGCCAACGACAAGATCTCCCGTTGGCCGACGTATGGCTGCACATTACGACACAATGGGCCCGGGGAGAGAATTCGCGCCCGCCGGTAAAGCATGCCGTGGACGGCGCGGCCACCCGGAGGTGGTAACAGTACGCTCGTACTGTTAGACTGAACGGCGTCGCGTCAAGAGTTTTCTTCGACGCCACACCGAAAGGTCGCCGACTCAGCCCCGACAGACCTTGCAGGCCACGAACCGGTAGTAAATCGCCGACACCCAGCCCGTCGGCAAGAGGAGATGCATACACGTGAGTAACGATTCATTTGGCGCCCGCGGCACACTTGAGGTAGGCGACAATTCCTACGAGATCTTCCGTCTGAGCGCGGTGCCCGGCACCGAGAAGCTCCCCTACTCGCTCAAGGTGCTCGCCGAGAATCTCCTCCGCACCGAAGACGGCGCGAACATCACCAAAGAACACATCGAGGCCATCGCCAACTGGGATCCGACCGCCGAGCCGAGCATCGAGATCCAGTTCACCCCCGCCCGCGTGATCATGCAGGACTTCACCGGCGTTCCCTGCGTCGTCGACCTCGCCACCATGCGTGAGGCCGTCACCGCACTCGGCGGCGACCCCAACAAGGTCAACCCGCTCTCGCCCGCCGAGATGGTCATCGACCACTCTGTCATCCTCGACGTCTTCGGCACCGCCGACGCCTTCGACCGCAACGTCGAGCTGGAATACCAGCGCAACGCCGAGCGCTACCAGTTCCTGCGCTGGGGCCAGGGCGCTTTCGACGACTTCAAGGTCGTCCCGCCGGGCACCGGCATCGTCCACCAGGTCAACATCGAATACCTGGCCCGCACCGTGATGGTTCGCAACGGGCAGGCCTACCCCGACACCTGTGTCGGCACCGACTCGCACACCACCATGGAGAACGGTCTGGGCGTTCTCGGCTGGGGCGTCGGCGGCATCGAGGCCGAGGCGGCCATGCTGGGCCAGCCCGTGTCGATGCTGATCCCGCGCGTCGTCGGCTTCAAGCTCACCGGCGAGATCAACCCGGGCGTCACCGCGACCGACGTCGTGCTCACCGTCACCGACATGCTGCGCCAGCACGGTGTGGTCGGCAAGTTCGTCGAGTTCTACGGCGAGGGCGTCGCCGAGGTGCCGCTGGCCAACCGCGCCACCCTGGGCAACATGAGTCCCGAGTTCGGCTCCACCTGCGCGATCTTCCCGATCGACGGTGAGACCATCAACTACCTGCGCCTGACCGGCCGCGACGACGATCAGCTCGCGCTGGTCGAGGCCTATGCCAAAGAGCAAGGCATGTGGCACGACTCCTCGCGTGAACCGGAATTCTCCGAGTACCTCGAACTCGATCTGTCGACCGTCGTTCCGTCGATCGCCGGCCCGAAGCGTCCGCAGGACCGCATCCTCCTCTCGGAGAGCAAGATCGCGTTCCGCAAGGACATCCACAACTACGTCGAGGAGCAGCACCCCACTCCGGAGACCAAGCTCGACGAGGCCATCGAGGAGTCTTTCCCGGCGTCGGATCCGGTATCGCTGTCCTTCGCCGACGACGGCGCGGTCCGGGTCGAGTCGGCGGCCAATGGCGCCGACGGCCGTCCGAGCAAGCCGATCCGGGTGACCGGTGAACGCGGTGACTTCATCCTCGATCACGGCGCGGTCGCCGTCGCGGGTATCACCTCGTGCACCAACACCTCCAACCCGTCGGTGATGATCGGTGCGGCACTGCTCGCCCGCAACGCGGTCGAAAAGGGCCTGAGCTCCAAGCCGTGGGTCAAGACCAACATGGCACCGGGCTCGCAGGTCGTCACCGACTACTACGAGAAGGCAGGCCTCTGGCCCTACCTGGAGAAGCTCGGCTTCTACCTCGGCGGTTACGGCTGCACCACCTGCATCGGCAACACCGGCCCGCTGCCCGACGAGATCAGCAAGGCCGTCAACGACAACGACCTCACCGTCACCGCGGTGCTGTCGGGCAACCGTAACTTCGAGGGACGCATCTCCCCCGACGTCAAGATGAACTACCTGGCCTCGCCGCCGCTGGTCATCGCCTACGCACTGGCCGGCACGATGGACTTCGACTTCGAGACCGACTCGCTCGGCACCGACACCGACGGCAACGACGTCTTCCTCAAGGACATCTGGCCGTCGCCGCAGGAGATCGACGACACCATCAAGAACGCGATCAGCCAGGACATGTTCCGCAAGTCCTACGCCGACGTGTTCAAGGGCGACGAGAACTGGCGCAACCTGTCCACCCCGGACGGCGACACCTTCGAGTGGAGCGACGACTCCACCTACGTCCGCAAGGCGCCGTACTTCGACGGCATGACGATGGAGACCACCCCGGTCACCGACATCAAGGGCGCTCGCGTGCTCGCCAAGCTGGGCGACTCGGTCACCACCGACCACATCAGCCCGGCCGGCCCGATCAAGCCGGGCACCCCGGCCGCGCAGTACCTCGACAGCCACGGCGTCGCCCGCAAGGACTACAACTCGCTGGGCAGCCGCCGCGGCAACCACGAGGTGATGATCCGCGGTACCTTCGCGAACATCCGTCTGCGTAACCAGCTGCTCGACGACGTCTCGGGCGGCTACACCCGCGACTTCACCCTCGACGGCGGACCGCAGTCGTTCATCTACGACGCCTCGCAGAACTACCAGGCCGCGGGCATTCCGCTGGTCGTGCTGGGCGGCAAGGAGTACGGCTCGGGCAGCTCGCGTGACTGGGCCGCCAAGGGCACCGTCCTGCTGGGCGTGAAGGCCGTCATCACCGAGTCCTTCGAGCGCATCCACCGCTCGAACCTCATCGGCATGGGCGTCATCCCGCTGCAGTTCCCGGAGGGCGAGAGCGCTGATTCGCTCAAGCTGACCGGTACCGAGACCTTCGACATCACCGGCATCGAAGAGCTCAACGACGGCACCACACCGGAGACCGTGCACGTCACCGCGACCAAGGAAGACGGCTCGACTGTCGAGTTCGACGCCAAGGTCCGCATCGACACCCCCGGTGAAGCCGATTACTACCGCAACGGCGGCATCCTGCAGTACGTTCTGCGCAACATGCTGAAGAGCTAACCCCTCAGCGATGCCCAAGGTCTCTGAAGACCACCTTGCCGCGCGCCGTCGTCAGATCCTCGACGGCGCGCGGCATTGTTTCGCGGAGTTCGGCTACGACGGCGCGACGGTCAAACGCCTGGAGGCGGCCACCGAGCTGTCTCGTGGTGCGATCTTTCACCACTTCCGCGACAAGGAAGCACTCTTCCTCGCCCTCGCTCACGAGGACGCGCAACGCATGGCCGACGTCGCCGCCGAAGAAGGCCTCGTCCAGGTCATGCGCAACATGCTGGCCCGACCGCAGGATTTCGACTGGTTGGGTACCCGCCTGGAGATCGCCCGAAAGATCCGTACGGACGTCTCATTCCGCGACGAGTGGTTGGCCCGCTCGGCGGAATTGGATTCGGCGACGCTCGCTCGGCTGGAACGTCAGCGCACGGCGGGCCGACTGCGCGACGACATCCCGTCGCACGTCCTGCTCAAGTACCTCGACCTGGTCATGGACGGGCTGATCACTCGATTGGCGATGGGACAGTCGACAACCGACCTCGACGCCGTCCTGGACCTGGTCGAGGCGTCGGTGCGCAACGGATGGCGCCCGCCCCCAGCTAGCTGAGCCGGGAAGTCTGACGTCCCGATGCCGAAGCGAGCCAGCCAGGCGACCCCGCTCCCGAGTGCCGAAACACCCAGCTCCCTCGAGTGCCGAAGCGAGGAACCAGCGTCACTTCCCCGCTCCCCGAGTGCCGAAACACCCCGCTCCCCGAGTGCCGAAGCGAAGAACCAGCGTCACTTCCCCGCTCCCCGAGCATCGAAACACCCGCTCCCCGAGTGCCGAAGCGAGGAACCAGCGTCACTTCCCCGCTCCCCGAGTGCCGAAGCGAGGAACGAGCTTCGGTGTAACGAGGGGCCGGTGAGACGAAGAACCCAACCCGACCCAAGCCGGAACATGCACGACGTGTACGACGGCACCGCCCCCTCCCCGCTGGTTGAGCCATGGTTGAGCCGGGCCGAGCACCGTGCTGAGCGAGGCGCCAGCCGAGTCGAAGTAGCGCTAGCCGACGTGTCGAAACCACCGTGCCACAACAGCTTTCGTCGAGCCACACCGGTAACGAGAAGCGCAAACATGATGCCAACCGCCAACCGCACCCGACGGGTGCACGACTCAACGGATCACCACACTCAGAATTCGAGGCCGGCGGTCACGCGAAGTCGACTACGTCACCAGGGTTTCGACGCGGCTCCGGCCCCGCCCAATCAGCGCACGACGGACGGCCGACGCCGGATCGAGCGGTGAATCCCGATCGAGCATGCGCAACGAGTCGAAACCTCAACTGACCGCTGACTCGGTCTCAACTTCATTGCACAACACCGACCCCACCCGAAACTCCAGTACCATCACCCGGGTGATGAAACGTACCGTCGCAACACTCCTCGCGTCCACGGCGGTGTCGGCCGGACTACTTTCGGTGACTCCGGCGACGGCCGACGCCGCACCCCACGCCGGAGCGAAATGCGCACGTACACAGGCCAACGATTTCCACCGCGGCAAAGGCAGCGCCGATCTCGTCTGCGCACACGTCGGCTCCGGCGGCTACCGATGGGTTCGCGTCACCAAAGTCGATCCCGTCCGGCGCAGCACGGGCGAGCGGTGCACCGGACAGTATTCCACCGCGGTCACCAAGAAGAACAAGGCCCTGGTATGCCTCAGTGGTCGCTGGCGCACGAGCCCATAGAGCATTCCCGGCCACCCACCTGCAGATTTCTGTTCGACGCCCCCGCAGCTCGGCACGGGTTCAGCCCGACACCGCCTCACTGAACGCCGACGACGCGTAGAACGGCGCGAGCCGACGACGGAACACCTGGTCCAGATAGCCGCGCTCGTCGAGCGTCGCCAGTACCGACGGCCCGAACCGCCGCGCCTCCTCGATCAGGTCGGCCCGCTCGATGCCGAGTTCGGACAACAACTCGGCCAGTGGTGTGTCGCCGTATTTGTCGAAGACGTGCGCGATGCCCTCGTCGAGCATCACCCCGAAGTAGTCGGTGTCGCGAAAAGTCCGCCAGAATTCGAAGGCCAGTACGACGATATCTTCCAGATCCGACTCGGTGACCAGGTCCCGATAGCTCCCGACGACGTCGTCGGTCCGTTGCCGCACGAGTTCACGTACCGATTCCAACAGCGCCTCATCGGTCGCATCCCGATTGCCGCGCAATACGAACCGCGCGCCCGTGCGGGTGAGTCGGTCGACGCCCGACTCGATGACCGGCAGCGCCGGTTCGGCGGCCCGCGCGAGTCGACGACGCAGCACTTCGGACAGTCCCCGACGTCCGAGCCCATCACCGTGCGCCGACTCCGACATCGACGTCGCCACCGCCCGCTGCACGACCTCCACGCACGCATCGACGGTGACCGGACTCTCCAGAATCAGCCGGATCAGCCGTTGAGTCAGATGTAATTGCGCGGCGCCGGTGAGCAGCTGCTCGACGCTGCGTGCGTCGACGACGTCGCCGAAAGCGGTGTCGTCGTTGGCGCGATGACGATAGATCCGCGCGGCGATCTCCCCCACCAGCTCCGGGATCGCTCCCTCGACCGGGATCTGCACGGCGTACTTACGAGCGACATCGGAGATCTGCTGCGCCGTCACCGCCTCGGCGAGCGTCAGTTCGCCGGTGAGATCGAGGAAAGCGTCGACTTCTTCGGTCACCACGGTCTCGAATGCCGTCGACGCCAGCAGCTGCTGTCTGGCGAACGCCACCTGCGCGTCGAGCAGCCGCGCCGCGAGTTCGTCTACGGCCCCGGTACCCTCCGAAATTCCCATGGCCGAGATTCTTCCATCGCTCGACGACGCCGGGCGCGCCGGGAGTAGCGTCGGGGGCATGACCAGCACCGACGTTGAGTATCCCGATGCTTCGATGCGGTACGGATCACGGCGCACCCAGCTCGCCGACGTGTTCGAGCCGGCACAGACCACCGACTCGCTCGTCCTGCTGCTGCACGGCGGTTTCTGGGACGAGTCCAACCGCATGCGCACGTGGGCCGTGGGCCACGCGCTCGCGGCGGCTGGGCATCTGACTGCCAGCGTTGCCTACGCTCACGGCGCTGGGTCATGGGAAGCCGCGTTCGACGACGTGGCCACGGCCATCGACCAGATTCAACTCAGCGGTCGCGAGTGGACGACCCGCAACGAGGCGCCCCGAAAGATCACTCTCGTCGGCCACTCGGCCGGTGGACATCTCGCCCTCTGGGCCGCGAGCCGGTTGAGTTTGCCGAGTGGGAGCCGCTGGCGCCCAGCGGATCTGCAAACCACCGGTGTCGTGGCGCTGGCCCCCGTCGCCGACCTCGCACAGGCCGCACGGCTCGGCGTCGGCGACGGCGCGGTCGCCGCGTTCCTCGGCGGCGCACCGACCGACGTCGCCAACGCGTACGCACTCGCGGATCCTGCCGCCCTGATGCCGTCGGTGCCTGTCAAGATCCTGCACGGGTCTGCCGATCCCCTTGTGCCGGTTGATCTTTCGCGGCGCTACGCCGCCAGCATGAAGGCCCGCGGCGTCACCGCCGTCGACCTCACCGTGATCGACGGAGACCCGCAGTGGGGTGACCCGACGTCGGAGGCCTGGCCGAGCGTTGTCGCAGCTATCGATGCGGTGACGAGGTAACGGTCGGCAGATCCCAACGACCAAGTCGGCCACGCTGGCCGAGCCGGGCCACGGCCCGTATCTCCGCTGGTTGAGCCGGACGAGGCGCTAGCCGAGTCCGTGTCGAAACCTCTCAGCCACAACGACTTTCGACGGTCCGCGCCAATATCGGCGATGACACCAGCAAGTGACGCGGGTGCACACGCTTCGATGTTCGATTCCATCACAGCTCGACAAGTGCGCTACCATCAAATGCATTGTGGTACAGGGGTTTCGACACGCTCGTCGCTAGCGCTCCTCGCGGCTCAACCAGCAGATGGAGTGTCCGAACCGGTGAAACCAGGTTGAGCCGGGCCGCAGCGCAAGCGAAGGCCCGTGTCGAAACCACTGAAGCCGCCGGTGCCAGCGCACCACACACATTGCAGCAATAGGTAATCCGCACCCCTCCCACCCGAGTCCTCAAACGTCGAGGCCACCACGACCCGACCCGCGAGATCAGCCACCGCACAGTGGTTTCGCGCGCCTCCGACTTCAACGCACCCAACACGGGCGACAGGTCCGCCGCGCCGCCGTCGAGACTCGTACCGAGCACGCACACTCGTCCGCGACATCCCGTCGAGCGAGCGACCGCGGCCGAAATACGATGGCGACGTCGGCGCCGAACGGGAAGAATGCGACACGTGCTACTGACCATTTCGACGACCCATCGCCCCGCCTCCGACCTCGGCTACCTGTTGCACAAGCACCCCGACCGCCTGCAGCAGTTCACCGAGTCCGTCGGAACAGCGACGGTGGTGTACCCCGAAGTGAGTGACACACGGTGCACGGCAGCACTTTTCCTCGACGTCGACCCGATTCGTCTCGCCCGCACCCTCGGCAGGAACGGGCGGGATTCGTCGCTGGCGCACTACGTCAACGACCGCCCATACGCGGCGTCGTCGTTGTTGAGCGTCGCAATGGGCAAGGTGTTCAGCACAGCACGCGCGGGCACCTGCAAAGCCCGGCCGGACCTCGCCGCATCGCCCATCCCGCTCGACATCACCATTCCGGTTCTCCCGTGCCGCGGCGGCCCCGACGTCGCCCACCGACTCTTCGCACCGCTCGGGTGGCGGGTCGACGCCGAGCCCATCGCGCTCGACGCGGCCCTTCCCGGTTGGGGCGCATCACGGTACGTGTCGCTTCGACTGTCCGGGACGATGCGGTTGTCGGCCGCGCTCAGCCAGCTCTACGTCCTGCTCCCGGCACTCGACGAGTCGAAACACTACTGGCAGAACGACGACGAGGTGGACAAACTGATCCGCTCCGGCGCGGGCTGGCTCGCCGACCACCCCGAGCAGCGGCTCATCGCGCAACGCTACCTCGGGCGACGCGGCCTGGTGCGCGCTGCGCTGGAACGCCTCGCCGAACTCGGCGACGACACGGCGGACACCTTCGCGACCGACGACGAGCAGGCACCCGCCGCGGCCGCCGAGCGCCGCATCCCGTTGCAGATTCGACGCCGGGCGGCGGTCGTGCGGACGATCGCGGAACTCAACGCCCAGTCCGTACTCGACTTGGGTTGCGGCCCAGGGCAACTGCTCACCGACCTCGTGCGAGACAGCAAGCTGACGCGGATCACCGGGCTCGACGTCTCGTCTCGATCACTGGAGATCGCGGCTCGCCGACTACACCTCGACGATGCCGACGACCGCGTCCGCAGCCGCATATCGCTGATCCAGGGCGCGCTGACCTATGAGGATCCGCGCCTTCGCGGTTACGACGTCGCGGTTCTGATGGAGGTCATCGAGCATATCGATCCACCCCGGCTCGGCGCCCTGGAGCATGTGGTGTTCGCCGCGGCGCGCCCCGGCACGGTCATCGTGACCACACCCAACTCCGAATACAACGTCAACTACGAAGGACTCACCGGCATGCGTCACCCCGACCACCGCTTCGAATGGACTCGCGCGGAGTTCGACGCGTGGACGCAACGCGTCGCCGCACAACATGAGTACTCGGTGCGGTTGGCGGGTATCGGCGACGTCGACGACGCGACCGGCGCCCCGACCCAGATGGCGGTGTTCACCCGTGACTGAGCAACTCGTACACGTCCCGAAGATGGGACTCGTTGTGCTGGTGGGTATTTCCGGCAGCGGAAAGTCGACGTTCGCGCAGCGGCACTTCAAGCCGACCGAAGTCATCTCCAGTGACTTCTGCCGGGGCCTCATCGCCGACGACGTGAACGACCAGAGCGCAACCCCCGACGCGTTCGACGTCCTGGGGTACATCGTCGGCACCAGGCTGCGGCGTGGGTTGCTGACGGTCGTCGACGCCACGAGCGTGCAGCCCGCCGCACGGAAGTCGCTGATCAGACTGGCGAAGGACAACGATGTCCTCGTCGACGCCGTCGTCCTCGACGTCCCGGAAAGCGTTGCCGTGCAACGTAATCGGGAGCGCGCGGACCGTACCTTCGCCGATCAGGTGATTCGGCGCCAGCGCGAGCAACTGCGCAGGTCTCTGCGGGGCATGCGCAAGGAGGGCTTCCGTCGGGTCCATGTCCTCGACGGCGTAGCCGAGATCGACGCGGCGGTGGTGCGCCGCGAGCGATCGTGGAACGACCGCGGCGATCTGACCGGCCCGTTCGACATCATCGGCGACGTACACGGCTGCATCGGTGAATTGCGTTCCCTGCTCGGCGAACTCGGCTGGCAGATCGATGTCGACGACGCCGGTGCCGCGGTCGCTGCTACGCACCCGGAGGGACGCACGGCGGTGTTCGTCGGCGACCTCGTCGATCGCGGCCCGGATACGCCCGCCGTTCTACGGCTCGTGATGAAGATGGTGCTCGACGGTCATGCCATGTGCGTCAGCGGCAACCACGAGGCCAAACTTGTCCGAGCGCTGCGCGGCAACAAGGTGCAGACCAGTCACGGACTTGCCGAGTCACTGGCGCAACTCGAGTCGATGGGCACGGACTTCCGGTCCGCGGCAACACAGTTCATGTCCGGACTGGTCAGTCACTACGTGCTCGACGGCGGGCGGCTCGTCGTCGCACACGCCGGTTTGAAGGAGGCCTATCACGGGCGGTCGTCGAGTCGGGTACGTTCGTTCGCCCTGTACGGCGACACCACCGGGGAAACCGACGAGTTCGGTTTGCCGGTGCGGCTCCCGTGGGCGCGTGACTACCGCGGAGCGGCCGTAGTCGTCTACGGTCACACCCCGACGCCGCGCGCCGAGTGGGTGAACAACACCATCTGCCTCGACACCGGCGCGGTCTTCGGCGGTGCACTCACGGCGCTGCGGTATCCGAGCCGCGAAATCGTCAGTGTCCCAGCCGAAGAGGTCTGGTACGAGCCGGTCAAACCCCTCGTCGGCACCGATGACCGCGAGCCGTCGACGCTGCGCATCGACGACGTGATCGGCACGCGGTGGCTGGAGACCGAGCACGCGGGCAAGGTGAAGATCCCGGCGGAGAGCGCCGCTGCGGCGCTCGAAGTGATGAGCCGATTCGCCGTCGACCCGCGGTGGCTGATCTATCTCCCGCCGACCATGTCGCCGGCCGCGGCGTCGAGTCGGAACGGGTTCCTGGAGCACCCGGAGGATGCGTTCGCGGCGTACCGCGAATGGGGCGTCGCCGAGGTGGTGTGCGAAGAGAAGCACATGGGGTCGCGCGCGGTGGCGATTCTGGCCCGCGACGCCGATGCGGCAGCTCGACGTTTCGGCGTCGCGGACGGATCGTCGGGCATGGTCTACACGCGGACCGGGCGATCATTCTTCGACGACCCGACGCCGCTGGTCAACACGCTGCGTGCGGCGGTCAGCGATTTGTTCGACGAGCTCGACACCGATTGGCTCGCGCTCGACGGTGAGTTGCTGCCCTGGAACGCCAAGGCACTGCCGCTCATTCGGGAGCAATACGCCCCGGTCGGCGCGGCCGCCGGTGCGTCGCTCGCCGCGTTGGCCGGGGTGCTCGACGCGGCGTCGGCGCGTGGACTCGACGTCGACGCGCTGCGTGAACGCACAGCACGCCGCACCGGTAACGCTGCGGCGTATCGCGAGGCGTACCGACGCTACGTCCGCCCGACGTCGGGCCTGGATGGTGTGACCTTCGCTCCGTTCTGTGTGCTTGCTTTCGAAGGCGATACGCCCGTGCTCACGAAAGACCACCGGTGGCAGATGGAAACCGTTGGGCGCCTCCATGATTCGATGATCACTCCGACGCGGCACCGGTTCGTCGACGTACGTGATGCCGACGCCTGCGCCGACGCGGTGCAGTGGTGGCTCGACCTCACCGCTGCCGGCGGCGAGGGCATGGTGGTCAAGCCGCTGACGTCGTCGCGCAACGCGCAGCCCGGCCTCAAGGTCCGTGGCCGCGATTACCTGCGGATCATCTACGGTCCCGACTATCTCGACGACCTTCCCGTCCTACGTAAGCGTCACCTGGGCCACAAACGGCACCTCGCGACCCGCGAACACGGTCTCGGGGTCGAGGCGCTTACACGTTTCGTCGCCGAGGCGCCCCTCTGGAAAGTCCACCAGGCAGTCTTCGCGGTGCTGGCGCTGGAGTCCGAAGGCGTCGATCCGCGACTGTAGCGAGTCCACTCGAAGCCGCTACTCGCCGCGCGCCCGGCTCCGGTCGTCGTCGCTGAATCCGGCGACCGGGGCGGGCGGCGCTCCCGCCGGCGCGGCGCGATAGGCGGCGCGTTTTCGCGCTTTGAGGTCGGCGACCGCACCGTAGCTCGATGCGACGCCGACGCTGGAAGGCGCATACGTCATCGACCGATCCGCGGAGAACCCGAGATTCGTGCCCACCGCCACGGCGTCGATGTTGGCGCCGAGGAACACGAATTCCCAGTTGTAGGTGTCGGTCTGCTGTTTGATGAGGGCCCGAACGGCGTCGATCTGCCATTCGACGCTGGCATTCTCCATACCGTCGGTCATGACGAGGACGGTGACGTCACCGGGGCGGTCGTGTTCGGGTAGCGCGGCGAGGCTGGCACCGACCGAGGTGATGAACCTGCCGAGCGCGTCGAGCAGTGCGGTCATCCCGCGTGGCTGAAGAGTCAGCGGCGCGACGTCGTCGACCGGGCGATTGAGGTAGACGTCGTCGTATTCGTGGTCGAACTGCGCCAGGCTGACGAACACCTTCTCCTGTGGTTCGCGGTCGGCCCGCACTTTCGCGATGTAGGCATCGAAGCCTCCACGGGTGTCGTCGACGATCGTCTGCATCGATCCGGACCGGTCGAGTAGCGCCGCGACGAGGGAAATGTCGGGATTGGTCATGATAACGAGCCTCCTGCTTCGTCGGATGGGATGCCACAGGCTAGCGCTCGAGTCTGACATCGTCACCCGAGGCGAATGGCCGCATTGCCCGAGAAGGGAACTTCGGCGCCGTTGTCAGACCCCTCTTCTATGTTGATCTGTTCTGCCCCCGGACTCACAGGAGACTTTCATGTACGCCACCCATCCCGACGCGGTGTGGCTCAATGTGGCGCGGTCGTCGCCACGCACCGCGGCGACCCGACGCCGACTGCAGCGTCAGTTCGAGTTCTTCGACATGCTGGGCAATCCGATGATCATCGGCCTCACCGACGTCCATTGCAGCGCGGTTGCGCTGTGGACCGACTGGGCGTCGGCGCGCGGCTACCACGTGGTCGCGGGACGGCACCTCGATCGCATACCGACCACCGCGCTGCTGCTCACCGACGCGCGGCGAACCGTCCGCGGCTCGCAACGCATCGCATCCACGCCGCGCCGACGGGGTCGCGGCTGGGCGAGTTGGCTGGAAGTTCAGAGCGTGCGGTTCGACGCCGGGCGCGGCGAGACCCTGCGCGTCGGCAACACCTACTGCCACACGAGTGCGCGCACCGCGTTCAATTTCTTCGAAAGCTGCTTGGATACAACGAGTTTCATCATCGGCGGCGACTTCAACCTGCTCGACCCGCGCCAGCCACACGACGATCGCTCTCGGGCGACTCGCAACGAGATCCGATGGATTGCCGCACACACCCCGTTCATCGACGTGCCGGCCAACGGACCCGACGGCGCACGCGGACCGGCCGACACCTGGCGCGTCGATTCGACGCCGCGTCGCCGCAACCACGTATTCGCCGACGCCGCAACGGCATCGACGCTCGACGTGCACGCGATGGACGTCCGCGACGCCGACGGCCGCGTGAGCGACTACCGTGCCATCGTCGTCGATCACATCGGACCGCGCGAGCCCTCGTCCTTCGACGGGATCCCGCGAAGGCAGGTCACTGAACGGTCAGCTCACCCATCTCGCCCCACCCCTCTCCCTCGACCTTGCGCGAGATGATCTTGGGGGTCGCGACCAAGTACTGCGGAAAGTCCTGCTGCATCTGCTTGAAGTGGTCGCTGTTGACGTGGGCTCCGGCTGCCTCGTCGTCGGGGAAGGCCTCGACGAGTACATACTCGTTGGCATTGTCGAGGCTTCGCGACCAGTCGAACCAGAGGTTGCCGGGCTCGGCGCGGGTGGCCTCGGTGAACGGCCGGGACAGCTCGGGCCACCGTTCGGCGTATTCCGGCTTGACGAGGAACTTGACGACGATGAAGTACATGAGGGGAAGGTAGCACTGCGCACTCGCCGAATCCGAGAAGTCGGGGCCGCCGCTCCCCGAGTGCCGAAGCGAGGCACATCCCACTCGCACCCCGAGTGCCGAAGCGAGGCACGAGCTTCGGTGTAACGAGGGGCCGGCGACACGAAGAACCCAACCGGCACAACAAGTCCCGGCACATCCCACTCGCTCCCCGAGTGCCGAAGCGAGGCACGAGCTTCGGTGTAACGAGGGGCCGGCGACACGAAGGACTCTCATAACCCGAAACACGGTGGGAAGCAGACCTATGGGTTATGTGGCACTCACCCACCTCACAGGAACCGATACCCCAGATCGAGCGCGGCGGTGGCGATCCGACCTTCCAGTCCGGGATGTGAAAGCGGAAGGGACAGCAACGGATTCGACGGAAACGCATCCGCTGTCCGCTCGAACAGCGCCACGCACACTCCACCCGCAAACCGGCCACGGTACGCGATGCCGTCGACGTCGTCGAACGCCTGATAGATCACCCGCGCCCACTCCTGCGAACGACTGTGCGGCGCCGAGTCGAGCGCGTGATTCCCGCCTGCCCGGGTGATCCATACGCCGTCGCCGACGCCCCCGACGTCGAGTAGTCGTAGCGGCCGCGTGAAATGGAGTCCAGTCAGGTATTTCGCGTCGGCGTGCCGGTCGATGACGCGTGTCTCCTGAAACACTTCGGCCAGTGCGCCCCGCGGATCGGCCGCTCCGTACCAGATTCCGTGTTTCGGATGGTCGCCGACCGGCTGCGGATGCTGGTCGAAACGCAACACGGGCCCCCACGTGCGATGAGCATCCCACGGCAACACGTGCGTCCCGACCGTCGCGTGGACGCGCCACATCGGGGTGCGAACCTTCCAGGTCAACGTCTCTTTGGCCCGGACACCGATGCTTCTCAGATCGGTGACCGACGGCGGTGGCGGGAGCATCTGCGGGCTACACCGCTCCCCACGACGCGGCGTCGACGATGTCGGTGGCTCGGGCTATCTCGGCGTCGGATCGCGGCCCGGACAGCAGCCATCCGACAATGGACGCGGGCTCGCCCCCGACCTCGAGCGTCGGTTGCGGCAACGTGAGCAGCGCCTGCACTTCGAGCGGATGTGCGTCGGGACGGACGCGGGCGATCACGGCGTCGACGCCGGGGACTACGCCGTCGTCGGTGAACTGCGCGGGTATCAGCAGTCGGCGGGCACCCCACTTGTATGCCCACAGCGTCCGAGCGGCGAGACGCTGCCGGATGCGAGCGGTACTGACGCCGACTCGCTCAGCTGCGTCGTTGACACTCAACGACTCGGCGACCAGCTGTTGCATCGCGATGTCGCGCGCGATGGTGGCCGCGGTCAGCGCGCCGGGCCGCTCTATGAGGCCCGCGGCGTCGAGGAGGTCGGCATCGTGATCGGACAGCGCCGCGGTCGGCGACGACGTGTCGTCGGCGAGATTGTCGAGCACCTCGGCGAGTTGCTCACGCGTGAGCGGAAATCGCGACACCCGTCCGAGTGCGTCCTCGAAAGAGATTGCCCCCGAACGAAACTGGGCCCGCGCATCGAGCGATTCGGCAGATGTCATGGGGAACTCCTTACGCCAATTTCGCTATGTAAATCCATGATAGCGCACCGAGCGCGTCACTGCCCGCGGCGGGCCAATCGCGTCCGCATCTCATCGGCCAGTGCGTCGTCGAAGGCGACCAGCAGTACCCGCCCAACATCGCTGCCGGCGTCGACAATCGTGGAGATCGCGACCTCGATCGCGTCGGCACGCGGCCAGCCGTAGGCCCCGGAGCTGATCAACGGGAAGGCCACGCTTCGGGCGCCCAGCTCGTTCGCGACGGCGAGCGAGGCCCGGTAGCACGATTCGAGCAGCGACCGATCCCGTTGTCCCGCAGGATAATTCGGACCAACCGTGTGTATCACCCAGCGTGCCGGTAGGTTCCCGGCCACCGTCCACCCGGCGTCGCCGGTGGCCAATCCATTCGGAAATCGACGTACGCAATCGTCAAGGATGGCCCGTCCCCCGACCCGATGTATGGCGCCGTCGACCCCGCCACCGCCACGCATGCCGTTGTTGGCCGCATTGACCACGGCATCGACCGATATCTGGGTGATGTCGCCACGGATCACCTCGACGGTCATCGTCGCTGTCCCTGCGACAGCACGACGTTGATCGATTCCGTCCACACCATGAAGATTCCTCACCGAGTTTGCGAAGTGAAACGATGATAGCCCGATCGACATCGACGAGACCTGGCCGTTAGCATCCCCCTCACGTGCTCCGAAGGGCATATTGCCCTCGGAACCTACTGAGGGGGACGCGAATTGACGTACTCGCGGCCACTCACCCCGCAGCCGCAGCGAAATACGCCGTCCGAACCGCGACCTTGTCCGGCGCCGGGAACGACGGGCTACCCGCGCCGAGCGGCCCGACCTCCACGAGCCACGTCGTCGACGACCTGTCGACGGCCGATGTGGCGTTCGCTCGCATCAGCACTACGTCACGATCGCTGCCGGTACACGAGTACGCCCCCACCCGCCCGTCAGAGCGTCCGCCCCAGGCTCCGCCGACTCGAATCCGACACTGCCGCCCGTCGGCGAGCTCCAATCCCCACGGTTCGGGTTGTGCCGACGGTGCGCCCGACGTGGGCAACGTGCCCGACGTGATCGTCCAGGCGTCGAGCTTGCGGCTCCACGGCGAATCTCCGCACAGCAGTTGGGTATTCGACTTCGCGGCCCAACATACGTCGGCCGACTGTGCCGATGCCCCGCATTCGTAGATTCCGCCGGTGGTCGAAGAGCGGCTCACTGACGCGTGCGCGCAGTCGATCTCGCCGGCCGGATTAGGGCTGTTGACCTCGAATCCGTTGATGGGACGGCCGGCGCTGTCGACCGCGACCAAGGTCACCGTCGACGTCGGGACATCGGAGGTCTGCGACGACGAAGTCGATTGCGCCGCAGGCGATGTCGTGGTACGCGTCGCCGTCACAACGGTCGTCGAGACCTGCGTAGACGTCACCGCCTGCGGAGTGTCACCGGACCCGCTCGAACATCCGGCGATCGCCGTCAGCGCACCGACTAGCACCGCCACCGCAACTCTCCGCATCAGCTCACAGTGGTCGTAACTCGCCGGCAGGTCAAGGACGTGCGGTCAGATGTCGTCGAATGAGCCGCCACGGCCCTTGCCCGACGCGAAGCGTGCCGCTCCCCCGATGCCGTCGGTCATCAGCGAGCTCATGCCGATGGCGAATTCTCGGCGCAGTGCGGATTCTTCGTCGTCGCCCCATTGGCTGCACGCGGATCGCCGGTCGTTTCGCATACACGTCTGTGGCATGCGGGCGATGTCGTGGGCCAGCGCGATCGCCGCCGCGCGGGCTGTGCCGGCCGGGACGACCCGGTTGACCAACCCGAACGACAACGCCTCCGCGGCATCGACCGCGCGCCCCGTCAAAATGAGATCCATCGCGCGGCTGTGACCGATCAGCCGCGGCAGACGGACGGTTCCGCCGTCGATGAGCGGCACACCCCAGCGTCGACAGAAGACACCCAAAGTGGCGTCGTCGTCGGCTACGCGAAGGTCGCACCAGATCGCGAGTTCGAATCCGCCCGCGACGGCATTGCCGTTGATCGCGGCGATGACCGGCTTATCGAGGTTCATGCGCGTGGGGCCCATCGGTCCGTCGCCCTCGAGGTTGAGTTTGTTCGCGGCGTCGGTGCCGACGGCTTTGAGATTCGCTCCAGCGCAGAACGACGGTCCGTCGCCCGCCAACACCGCGACTTTGGCGTCCGATGCCTCGAAATCCCGGAAGGCGCGTACCAATTCGTCGGCCATCGGGCCGTCGACCGCGTTGTGACGTTCGGGGCGGTTCATGATGATGACGGTGACGTCGGCGTCGTGTTCGACGCGGATGTCGTTCATCGCGGCGAGAAGAGAAACGCTCGGGCGCCTTGCGCCGCGATTCGTTTGAGGTCGCCAGGATCGGGATCGCCGTCGGGGGTGTAGCCGATGCCGTTGAACTGGGCGAATTGCTTGTTGCCCTTGGCAATGACGCCGTACATCTTCGCGACGCCGGGATGGTCGGCGATCACTTCGACGTCAGCGGTGCGTCGGCGTCCTTGGAACTGTATATCGATGCTCTCGCCGGTGCGTAGGTTCTTGCCCCACGCGAATGGTGTCGCGACGAGCAGTTTTCCCTCGTACGGGGTGTATGCGACGGGAATCTCGTAGACCGAGCCCGACTTTCGGCCGACCACGTACAGCGTTACCAATTTCCGGCTCACGAGCCGCGAAAGCCCAGGTGTTCGCAGCGCCGCGCGCATGATGACGTTGACGCCGTTCTGAAACCGCATTGTCTTGACAGACCCCGTTGAAGACATGGCTCCACCGTAGCGCGAGGAGGCTATATCGTCAGGTGGCTGCAAGCCAGCTGCGTGATCGCGGCCACCACCGGTGACCCCGGTTCGGAAGTGCGCATCCGGGATTCGAGATCCGGGCACACGATCCGCGAGGTACCGCACGTACTGCATTTCAGATCGACCCTCGGCTCCACGTGCACGTCCGCCGAGCGCGATCATCGAGTCGTGGTGTGCCGTATCCGGGGCGTTCGCTCGTCGGCATGTCGAAGACGGTGCGTCGTACTGCCGTCGAGCCGCATCGCGACCACGCGTGGGTGGTCATGTCCATGTTGTAGCGCGACCCTACGACATCACCCATGCGTCGAACAGCCGAATGCCCTCCCAGATCCCGCCGCGACCGATGGCGGTCAGCGCGTGCGGACGATCGAAGTCCACCCGCACCTTCGTCACCTCGCGGTTGACGTAGTCGGGAACGCTGCCGGCCCGCATCGCCATCGCGGTCACTGCGGCCGCGGCGAAACCTTCGGCGTCGTACTTGGCTCTTGCCGCTTGCTGGACAAGCACTTCGGCGTCATCCCTCGCACCTTCGAGGAGGACGGTCGCGATATCGGCGACGCCTGGTGCGTCGGTCAACACTGACTTGGCGGTCTGCTCCCACGCCGGCAAGTGCGTCGACCACGTTTCGGTGTGGTCGGTCGGCGCCAAATGACGTTGGAAGCGTTGGGTTTCGGTACGGATCGTCCACGAATGACCGTCGCCGGTAACCCCTTCTCGCGAACCATGGTGCAGCGCACGATTATTCACCAACTCGACGACTTCCTCGACGGCCCGCCACACGTCGGGCTGCTCGACGTCGGGCGCGGCGATCACACTGATCACCTCGGCATCGCCCTCGGCCATCGGCTTGGCGACAGCGACGAATCCGGCCGCGTCGGTGTGCACAATCGCTTGGACACCCTCGTTCAGGACGAGGCGCCCGTCGGCGTCGACGAGCAGCGGCGGTTGCCACGCCACATTGGCGAGCATCGCGGTGGCCAGGAGCGCGACGGTGTCCAGAGTGACCTCTATGGGAAACGAGTCGCTCATCCCGTCTGTGTTGTCCGACGCCCATGCGTCAAGGATGCGCTGAGTGGGAATCGGTGGCGCCTGCGCCGAAAAGCGTTCGGCTACTTGGGAATCCAGCCAAACTGCTGCGGCTGCCGTGATGCCCGGTCGTTTGTCGGCGACGAGAGCCTCGGCCGCGGCCGCCGCTTGCGCGGGCGGCATCCCGAGGTGATCGCCGAGATTGGGTACATTGTCGAACCCGACGACGTCGGCTGCGATGGCGAGCAGTAGCCACAGGCCCGGCCAAGAGACGACACTGTCCGATCCGACTACCGCGCGAGCGTGGGCACCGTAGTTGTTGATCGCGGTGGCCAACGGGCTGGGGCGATAGGTCATGTCTCAGTTGTAGCGGTCGGGGGTGACGTCGGGGGCGTCGAGGTACATGGCAACCACCTGCCTGAGCCCCACTGACTGCGGCGGTGGACATTGCGGCAACCACTATGGACGACCAAACCCGGCACAATCGGCCGGCAGCGTCGCGGCAGCCCGCGACGTTTTGCTTCGCCAGGACTTCCGCGCGAGTATCAAGTCCTGCTAATCCGGATCATCGCACTTCAGCGCGTTGAACGCGCGCTCGGAACTGCGTACGGGCCAGGCCAGTGATGAAGAAGTCGCGTCGGTAGAACGCGGACGAGAAGAAGTTTGGCCTGTCGTGGACTGTCTGTTTGCGTGGTGACCGCTGTAAACCGATCGTTGCAATCGGTGCTGACATGTTGGGAGATTGGGAACTCACGTCCGGGTCGGCCACGGCTTCGAGGTCGTCGACGACGCCGGAACCGTCAAGTGGCCGACTCTGAGCGGAAGGCGACGACGGTCGAGTGCGGCCTCAGCGAGTTGGCGGCAGTGTGAGGCGCGGTAACCGCTCTTCCTCCGTCGCATGATGTCGAGGTTGAACTGAGCAGCGCCGTTGAGGACATCTGAGTTCAGCAAGATTCGCTCGAGTCGGTCAAGCCCTTTGACGTGAATCTGGGCCTGTTCGCCGGCGCCGTCCTTGTAGCCGTGGTCCCACGCGCTCACCCGTAGCTTCGCGTACTTCATCACGCGCTTAGTTCGAGTACGTGCGACGAACTTGGGTCGGACGCTGAAGAAGGCCCCAATCGTACCGTCGGCGTGTTCCCGAACAGTAAACAGCTCCATCATTGCCGCGGACACGCAGAATATCCGGCCACTTCCCTGTATCGGCGTACAGCTGACTGTCCAGAACGTCGACTCGGTCTCGCGCGGGCAGCAGATCGTCTCATTCAGATACTGAGCAAGCACCGCAACAAGTCGGTCGGCATCCGGGCGAGCCATCAGAGCGTCAAACTTGGCCTGATACGCAACCAGTTTGCTCGGCGAGAAATCCGGAAGAGCAGAGTTCCGGTGCTTGTGATTGACAATCTTCGGAGCAGCGCGCCACTGCTTCTGGGTCTTCACATTAACAACGACGTCGAGCGAGGATGGCCCAGTGATCTGCGATGCCCACTCAATATTGTGGACTAGCAACCCTGACGCCTCCGCCGACTCGACGAGCTTCTTCTCGCCTGGACGGAGGTCGGTGACGTCTGACTCCATCACCCAGAACGACACCGCGTGACCGCCGAACTTCTCCCGCCGATGCGAACGCAGTCGCGCGGACACGTCGTTAGTGGAGATCCCAATGTAGCACGAACCGTCATCGACGCCGACGAGGTAATAGCCACGGAGCCCGCGTATCTTGGCGAGCTCAACGTCGGTGAAGGGTGCCCTCGGCCGGTAACCTTTCGACAACGCCCAGCGGCCAAGTTCCGTATCGCTCATGAAAAAGTTGTACCGACGGCCAGCGCGCGATCTATTGCGTCAGAACAATATTCATCCGTTAGGACGAACGGATCAGCGAACTGAGGCGCGATGTCCCCGGTATATGAGTCATCGACGCTTTCCTTACTGATCGAGAGCGGACTTCAATGCCAGGTCAGCCACCGTCGATGTTCGTCTGATGTCGCCACGGCGTGCATGTGTGACGGCACACACGCACGTCCATACTTCCGGATGAAGCGCCCCCCGGCGATTGGAGCCTTCGCCGCGGCCGAACACCCAGGCGCCTGTCAGGCGCCCCGCTCTCAACACGGGATTACCGCGGCGTTAATCCTGGAAACGCTTGTCGAAGTATCGCTATGAGCGCCTCCGCGCCCGCTAGGTCAAGTTCGAAAACCTGACTTGACTTCGGGCCGGATTGTCGAGCATCAGATCCATATGTGGCGATCTTCACCATCGTCCCACGATTCTTATCCGAGACGATTACGTATGTCGCATCTACCTCAGTTCGTGACCGCGACCCCGTGTCTTTAGCTTGGGAGAATGAACGTACGTACGCCATTTCGTACCTCTCAACTTGTCCGGTGCTAACGTCCGCCGTTCGGCTCGTTGCGGTCCTGGAACAGATCTACCACGTCCACACTGCTGACGGACGTCCGGTCTCCCTAACCTGAAGATGCTCCTCGGTTCGTCGTAGCCCCGGTATACGTCTCATCGTTCGATTCAAGTTTCCCTGGTCTGGTCTGACTCCGTTCAGCGCCGCGGTGACCGCCACGGCGGTTGTAGCCGGAAACCGTTCTCCTAGGATTGCACGCGTAAACCCGAGGTCTTGCCACAGCATGCGTGTTGCGAGTATCTGTCGAGCCTCGGCGACGATCCGGGAGTGGTCGAACGCCAACTCGCCAACCGCTTCGAACGACCGCCATTCGACCTCGATTTTTCCCGTTGCGATGAACGATTCCGGCCGGATCACTGCCCACATCGCCACCGACAGCGTGGGACCACGCGGGTCTCGGTTTGGCTCGTCGAACACGACAAGCTGGCCGGTCGCCACAATAGCGTCGTCGGGGATGCCAAGCTTTGTCGCCACCGCCCGACGCGCAGCATCGTTCAGGCGCTCCCCTGCTCGCAGCAAAACGCCTGGCAAAGCCGTCTCCCCTTTGAACGGCTCTACCAGGCGCGGGGTGACCGCGAAACGCAGTTGGCCTGGTTCGGGGTTGCCGAATCGAAGGGCTAATACGTCCACTGAGACGACTGACTGTTCCACAGGCTGATCATGCAACATTTCGTGATGGATTGGATGTTCGGTGGTCAGGCGTGTCGTTGGCGGACGTCGTCGCGCTTAGTGCTTGGCTAACTGGGGTCTCGATTACGGGACCACCGCTTCGCGGCTGGTCCCTACTCGTCCGTCGAGGTGGGGCGTAGGTCTAGCACTCGGCGGTCACTTCGGTCCGGGCCGTCGGCAACCAACACCGCCGACGCCTGCGTCGCCTCCTCAATCAGCGCAACGACCGCATCGGAATCGGTCGACGACTCGCCGACTACCGGCACCACCTCAACCAACTGATCCGTCAACTGTTGCTGATACTCCAGGTCCTGCCAGCGCCCCAATGCGATTCGCTTCCCGAGACCGGGATACTCGTCCACCACACCCGCACGCCCGACCGCATCGAGATGTGTCACCGCCACACCGTGCACGCCGTCGCAGACGTCGACGGCGTACCGCAGCATCACCAGATCAAGGTCACCGACTCGGAATGCGCCCTGGTACTGCCCGACGCCGTTATGCGGCTCGGGCAGGACGGCGTCGAGCTCGGCCCGCTCCGACGGCATCGGCCCCGCAC
Source organism: Gordonia asplenii (assembly GCF_012933505.1). Lineage (GTDB taxonomy): Bacteria > Actinomycetota > Actinomycetes > Mycobacteriales > Mycobacteriaceae > Gordonia > Gordonia asplenii. The sequence continues at coordinate 123,505 of NZ_JABBNB010000003.1, read as the reverse complement.
CGTGGCGCGTCGTATACGTCCGCGTCACGCCGAGAACGTAAGGCTCCCTACCCAATTCGCGGATCATGGACCTCGCGTTGCTCGGCTCCACCGTCGACCATGTCGTGTGCGGGTGAAAGCCTCGCCATTCATCGAGCAATACTCCCTGAGCACCTTCGAAGATCAAACGGCCCCGGTTGGCGAACTCCGCGAGGTCGCCGTCGTCGGACATTCTGACCGTCGCCGCGAACTCCAGGTAGACGTCGATGATGTCGTCGATGCTGGGCATCATCCAGCCGACGGTCGGCGAGCACCAGTCCGACATCGCAGTCAGCTTGCGCCGCATGATGTTTGGGTATGCGCAGTCACCTACGCGTAGGGCATCGTCGGGAAAGTCCAGACTGAATGCAACCGTCTCGCCGATTCCCTTGCCGCAAGATCCGTGCCGTGCGTCCCCGCGTCGATCCTCCTTCGCTCGGTTCATCATGATGTGAAACGGTGTGGTCACCAACGCACGCTTGTCGATGTGGATGAGCGACAACGGATTTGGAACACCCAACTCCTCCAATTGGCGAGCCTCGCCCGCAAGTGCGAACGGTTCGACGAGCATGTACCTGCTCAGGATCGTCGAGACCCCGGAGAAGGTTCCCGACCCGAACTGCGAGAACGTGTGATGCCGCCCGTCGACGACGACGTTGTGCGCGGCTTGGGCCCCACCGTTGAATCTGACCACGGCGGAGACGTTGAGGTCGGCGTCGGGTGAACAGAGGTAGTCGACGGTGGCGCCTTTCCCTGCGTCGCCGAATCCGAGGTCGATGACGATGATGTCGTTGTCGGCGAACGGGGTCATTTGTTGGTCCTTTCCTTGTGGTGGTCGCGGGTAGGACGCCGGGCCGGCCCCTCGTCTGGCCCGGCGTCGGGTGAGAGCGGTTTCCTGGGCGAGGTCGGGTTGCGGGGCGAGGTCGAGTTGCGGGGTTTCGATACGGCGCGTCTCGCTTCGCTCGGCGGGCCTACTCAACCAGCAGAAGGGCACGTCTCGCTTCGCTCGGCCGGCCTACTCAACCGTCGGGAGGGGGTGTCTGGGTTCCGACTGCGGGTTGCGGCTCCTCGATACGGTCAAGCTCGCGAGCTCGCTTGACCTACTCGGAGAGCGAGATGGGTCGACCTGCCCAACATAGAAGCCGATCTGCTACACCAGCGGGGCCGGCAAGGTCGCCTGCGACCGCCCCGATCTGGGCTTCACCACCGCCAGCGCTTTGCCCACCGCCGCCGTCTCGGTCGCCGTGCTCACGTCGCGGAGGTCTGCCAGGCCGGCGTCGAGGTCGACCCGGTCCTCACCGATCCCAACCGTCAGCGCGATCAACTCGCACACCGCGGCCGGGTCGTCGAGCATCAGCAGCCGCTCCCCGAGCAGCCCGCGCCAGTGGTCCGCGATCTCCGAATCGTCGTAGTAATACGACTGATTGGGCAGCACGAAGTAGACATTCCACTTTCGCTGCAGCTCCCGGTACACCGACTCGACGCTGACATCCTGGGGCACGTCGTCGCCGATGACCACACGCACCGCCTTCGCCGACAGCCTCGACTTGTTCAGCTCGTCGCCGATGATGAATAGATAGCCCTTCTGACCACGCTTGTCCCACGCGTCGGTGACGATGTGCCGTGCCATGAAATATGCTGCCAATTCATAGCTTTCGGACTTCTGGCCACCGCCCATGCCCTCCAGGAAGATGTTGCGCAACTGTTCGTCCATCGCGTTGCCTGACTCGAATTGCCCAATCTGTAGCGGCACACGATCGCTGTCGGCGTCGCCGATCCCACCGAACATTATCTGCGGATCGTCGGCGTACCCCTTGCGCTGCAACAAGCCGTGCAGCTTGGCGAGCTTGCTCTGCATGATCCGGGGCACGACGCCCATCGATCCGGTGACGTCGAACAGGACCGCGATCGGCAACGATGTCGGGTGACCGTCAGAGTCCCGCGACTCGCGTACGACACCCTTGGGGTCGAGGGTGGGGTGCGCCTTCCATTCGTCGCGGCTCTTGTTCATGGTCGCGTCGCTGTAGCCGAAGTCGTCGTCACCGCGCGCCTTGCGGAAGGTAGCGGCCGCCTTGTAGGTGTCGTCGTCCCAGTATCCGTATCCCATCTTCTCTTTCCCTTCTTTTGGTGGCTGATTTGTTGTGGCTGGTTGGTTTCGACTCGGGCGCGTCTCGCTGCGCTCGTCGGGCCCGGCTCAACCAGCAGGCAAATTCGCGTCTCGCTGCACTCGCCCGGTCCCAGCTCAACCAGCGGGCAGGTTCGCGTCTCGCTGCGCTCGTCGTGCCCGGCTCAACCAGCAGGCAAGTTCGCGTCTCGCTGCGCTCGTGCCCGGCTCAACCAGCAGGCAAGTGCGCGCCTCGCTGCACTCGTCGCCCCGGCTCAACCAGCAGGCAAGTTCGCGCCTGCACTCGTCGCCCCGGCTCAACCATGGCTCAACCAGCGGGCGGGGCTTCGATACGCCGCCTCGGCTAGCGCCTCGGCGGCTACTCAACCAGCGGATGGGGGCTCACCCGCGAACGTTGCACGCGGATGGGGCTCAGCCAGCCGATGCCGGCATCGCGAACTGCCGAAATCGTCTGCGCCCGTACAGGTTCTCGAGGAGGTCGTCGAACTCGCTGAGCAAGTCGACGGCGTCGGGCCGGTGTTGCGGATTCTTCTGTCGACATCCATCGGCGAAGCTGCGCAACCTCTTCGGCGTCTGCGATCGCAGCGTGTCGAGCATCAACCCATGCGCCATGTAGACATCCCAGCCCGCGGTCACCGGCTGCATCGACGCCGCTTCCGGCGGCCGCTCGGCAAGCGCGGCGAGCGGCGGCACGTCGCCGATCCTCGTCGCGTACGACCAACCCGCCACCACAACGCCGTGTCGCTCCGGCTCGATGAGCACGTTGTCGGCGGTCAGTGCGGTGTGCGCCCATCCGGCGCGATGTGCCGCGGCCAACGCCCGGAGCAGGCGACGATGCATCCACGCGTAGTCGCGGGGATCGAGGCCGTCCGGATAGGCGGCGCGGACGTCGGCGAGCGTCACGAACGATGTGCCAATGTCGTTGAGCACGTTGATGCTTCGACGTTCGCGCGTCGTCGGATCCTGATGGCCGATCCGATCGACGAACCGCGGGAAATAGTGACGCAACCAGTCGTTGCCGTCGCCACCAGACGCCTGAATGTCGATCAAGGCGTCGCGCTCGGCATCCATGAGCGCGTTCGACGATGGCTTGCGCGGGATCTTCACAACGACTCCCTCGCCGTCGTCGCTGCTGCCGCGATAGACGTCGGCAACCGATCCGACGATCCCGGTTCCGCCGAACGTATACAGGTGACGATCGCCGACCAATGTGGTCCCCGACGTCGCGCCGGTTTCTTCCCACTGTCGATACAGGCGGATCAGCTTGCCGATCACGACGGTCGCTCGCCCGCAGTCACGTCTGTTTACGACGTCGGGGTGAACCAGTGCGATCAACCGGTGGTACTCACGCCGCGCCTCGGTACGTGCACCCGCATCCACGGCTGTGCCGAAGAGATCGGTTGGGCGCGTGGCCGTTTCGATCGTCTCGAAGGCTTGGGTCGTCTCGTTCATAGGTTTTAGTCTGATCGACTAAAACAGATTTGGCAAGTGGACCGAGCAATGTAGGTCATTCGATGGACTCGAGCTATGCAGCGCTGAGATGGTCCCCGAAGGCGCGGACAAGCGCGCGTTCGCACTGACACCTGGCCGATCCGGGAACATTCCAGCCGCGACGAGCGCAGAGCTCGGCCGCCCCCTGTCGGCCGTCCCCTCTTGACCATTGCGGACAGACCGCAGTGACTAGGGTGGTGTGATGCCACGCACAATCGCCACTGCCACGACCGTCGAGCTCGCCGAACTGATCGACTTCTTGAAGCCGCGTCACCGAATGATTCTGCAGACGGTGCGCGCAAATGGTTCTCCGCAGTTGTCCCCGGTCACCGCGGGCATCGACGAGCTGGGACGCATCGTCATCGCGACCTATCCGGGCCGGGCGAAGGTCGTGAACGCTCGACGCATTCCCACCGTGAGCGTCTGCGTGCTCTCCGATGAATGGAACGGCCCGTGGGTGCAGGTCGACGGTACCGCGGCAGTACTCGATATGCCCGACGCAGAGGACGCGCTGGTCGACTACTTCCGATCGATCGCCGGCGAACACTCCGACTGGGACGAGTATCGAGCCGCGATGCGGATCCAGGGAAAGTCGCTGATCAGGATCACGCCGACCAGCTGGGGCCCGTTGGCGACAGGAGGCTTTCCGCAAGACGTCGCCGACAGGCTGGACGCAGGCGAGGGATGAGCCACGTGTTTCCCGGTCGACGGTCAACGACTGAGACGACGGCGCTTTCGATCACTTCAAAGTCACTTTTCTGAAGTACTCCGAATGACCACCGACCTCGTCGGAGACGTCGCAGTCGACAAGGTTCTCGTATGGCGCGCCAATTCCTTTGCGCCCGATCGCAACGCTTCCACCCATCGCCGCGGTGTAAAGGTATTTCAGAACGGCGTCGTTCGCGGAATGATAGTTGAATACCTGAGTCTTGACCGCATCTTTCAGCTGACGCCACGATCGGTTCTGTCCGACGGCGGCACCCAACAGGTGAATAGCCTCGATCTTCGGAGCCTTCTTATCGGTTTTCAAGGTCTCAGCGGCGGTCACCATCACGCGCGCACCCAAGCTGTGGCCGATGAGGACGTACTCCTTCGCGTCGGTACGTGCGATCAGTCCCGCGAGAGCGACGCCTGTCCGATCCGCGCGAACTTTGGCGGTATGCCACGGATTCTTGACAAGACTGGCGGCGATGAAAGCCGGCGCCAACGGCGTCAGCTTCTTCGCAGCGGCTTTGCTGGCATGCGCGGCCGCTACACCCGCTGCTTGCATCGCCTGTTGAGTTCCAACGTTCTTGACGAAGAATGCCGCAAGGGTCTTCAATTCCTTACTTCCCCACGTCACCACAAAGACCGGTGACGTGGGGTAGCGCTTTTGCGCCAGCGCGACAGCCTCATGCCAGTTGGGGCTCTTCTCCGTGTTGAAACCCCGGGCGATGACGACCGGCGTCCCACCCGAACCCGGAATGATGTTCTCGATATCGAACGAACTGTCCTCGCTGACATAGGCACTGGTCACATTCGCGCCGAGACCTGCGCCCAAGGCCGCGCCCATAGCCGCGACGACTGCGGTGCCGCCAGCCATCCCAAGCCCTCCAGCGGCTACAGATCCGCCGCCGAGCACCGCCAACCCGGCGTTGGTCGCGACCGCACCCGAGTAGCCCAACATCAAATTCCCGATCGCACCGCCGATCGCGGGCGCCGCCATGAACGCCGCACCGCTGAGGACGCCGGCGGTAAGTACCCCGGCGGCGACCAGTTTCGAGCCTTTCGCGAGGTTCGGTTTGTCGAACTCGAGAAGGGACCGGTAGCCGTGCAGCGTCGGGATCGTATCGCTCGCCCGCTCGAAGCTGGGGATGTCGTGGCGATGCTCGCCGCAGAACTTCGGGATACGTGAACTTCCCGAATCGGTTGTTGCCATGCTCGTGCAATTGCGCGCCGCACAGCCCATCGTCGGTGATCCGCAATATTCGCACAAATAGACTCGAAACGATGCGGATTCACGTGCGACTTGGCGATGAGACGTGTAGTTGTAGCAGCCGGAGCACCAACCTTCGCGCGTGATATCGGTGAGTCCATCGATCAGGGTAACAATCGTGGTCACCGTCGCCTTATGCGATTTGAGCTGCTTGAGATAGTCAGACTTCAGCTTCTCGTCGATCTCCTCCGCTTCAGCCTGAAAGAACTTCGCCGCCGCCCACGCATTGTTCACCAACGCTTCGTTGTCGCACAGCATGTTGTCGCCGCGCACTCGGGGTTCGATGTCGGCGGCCCGGCCACTCAATTCGAGCGGACGACCCTTCGGAGAGCGAACTCCGCAGATCAACTCGCCCGACGGTTCAACGACGACGGTTAGCAGGCTCGACGCCATGGTGACTCCAATCCACCCGATGAGATAGTTAGTTGCGCAACGCACTTTGCGAGCGGACTCACCGTGCCCGCCGGGCGGCCACCAGTGAAACTCATCAAGCAACGCAGACAATAGCGACATCGTATGACAACTAGTTGTTCATTGGTGCGTCGACTCTCCTCGCGCCCGGATGTCGTACCCCCGTGCCACCATCGCATCATCAGTTCAACCGAGGAGGTCCCATGTCGTTCACCGACGCTCAGCTCGACCGCGCCGTCGGCGCGCTGATCGGCACCGCCGTGGGCGATGCTCTTGGTATTCCTTATGAGTTCGAGTCGCGCCCACGACTGCTGCCCGGCGAGCATGCGCAGATGCTCGGCGGTGGGCTCGGCGACTTCGCGCCCGGCCAGTGGAGTGACGACACTTCGATGGCTGTTGCCATCGCACTCGCCGGGGCCGACTCCTCTCTGACGTCGACCGAGGGCGTAGAAGCCGCCGCGAGCAACTTCCTGAAGTGGTACGAAGGCGGCCCGCCGGACATCGGGATTCAAACGCGGGCGGTACTCTCCTCGACGAAGTCGACGCGGGCAGACGGTGGTGCCGATCTCGCCGAAGCAATGACGACATCGGCGCTGGCGTATGCCGCCGACAATCCACGTTCCGCTGGCAACGGCGCGCTGATGCGCACCGCGCCCGTCGGACTCTCGAATCTCAACGACCGCGAGGCCACCGCCACCGCGGCATATGACATCGCGCGACTCACCCACGCCGATCCGCTCGCCGTCGACTCGTGCGTCCTGTGGAGCGAGGCGATCCGCATCGCCATCCTCGACGGGCGAATCGACGTTCGCGCGGGACTCGACCTGGTGGCGCAGGAGCGTAGAGCCGATTGGGCCGCCCGACTCGACGCCGCATCGACGTCGGATCCAAACGCGTTCAATCCCAACGGATTCACGGTCACCGCGCTCCAGGCTGCAGCAGCCGCGATCAGTCAGACCCCCGTGCCCGCCGACGATCCCTCACGCCACTTTCATGACACGTTGCACGTCGCGATACGCATCGGCAATGACACCGACACCGTCGCGGCGATCGCCGGCGGCCTACTCGGTGCGCGATGGGGCGCATCGGCAATCCCCGCACATTGGCGTGACATGGTGCACGGTTGGCCGGTGACAGCCGGGCAACCGGCGACCGCGGAGACGTTGGCGTCGCTCGCGATACGGACGTTGAGGCGACAATCGTGAGGTGCGATGAGGCATAGATCGTCAGACGCCGCACCACAGGCCACTTCAGTCACATCGAATCGTTTGGATTCGACCGATGACACAAGCTGGGAATCGATCCCTTGCGACGACCCGACGACGGATGACACCACGCGGTAGAGCCGCTGTGAGTCGGTAGCGTGGGTCGGGTGCCGAGTGAAACGGAAAGGGAAGCGATGGCAACGGGATCGATCTACTCGCGATTCGTGGCGATCGGCGACTCACAGACTGAGGGACTGTGGGACGGCGATGACGAGACCGGCGTTGTCGGCTGGGCCGATCGGCTTGCCCGACGCCTCGCCGTCGACAATGCTGACCTGTTGTATGCGAACCTTGCAGTCCGAGGCCGGCGCACCTCCGAGATCCGCGACGAGCAGCTCGACGCCGCCCTGGCGATGCGACCTGACCTCGTCGGAATCTGTGTGGGCATGAACGACGTGACAGCAATCGACGCCGATATGACCGACGCCCTCGACATCATGGAGGACATGTACCGGCGTGTGACCGCATCCGGCGCTACGGTCGTCACGACGCTGTTCCCAGACGTCCGCAAGGTCGTCCCGATCGCGGCCAGGTTGTTCGCACCTCGGCTAGACGCGATCAACGCTCGAATTCGGTTGTGCGCCAACCGCTATGACCTTCGACTCGTGGATCTTCACTCGGCCGAGTCGATGACTGACCTCCGCATGTGGAGCCCCGACCGACTGCACGGCTCGTCGGCCGGCCACCATCGCTTCGCGTTGGCCGCAGCCGAGGCGCTCGGCCTCGAAGGCACCGATCGCTCGTGGGCGGATCCTGCGCCACACGCCGAGCACCACCAGGCAGGCGGCGTAGCCGGTGACGTCGCGTGGCTGGTGGAAACTGTCCGACCCTGGATCTGGCGGCGGGTACGCGGGAAGTCGACCGGCGACGGTCGAACGGCGAAGAGGCCGGACTTGGCGCCGGTGGTTGTGGCGGTCGAGGCGCGTTGGTGAGTGGCGAGGCGGGTGAATTGGTCCGAAACTGTTGTTGCGCTGGGTAGTTCGGCTTGCGACACCTCGATAAGATCAAGCTCACAAGCTCGCTTGATCTACTCGGCGAGCGGGGGAACTTCTATCGCCGTCACCTCGCCTCTCAACCCGCTCGCTCGCTGCACTCGACGACTCACCGCCGCGCGCAATGATTCCGGCGTTCCGACGATCCGCACCCGCTCCTTCGCCCGCGTCAACGCGGTGTAGAGCAACTCCCTGGTCAGCAGCTCCGACCGCTCCGGCGGCAGCACCACGGTCACGACGTCGAACTGGCTGCCCTGCGATCGGTGAATCGTCATGGCGTACACCGGCATCGCGTCACCCAATTGGCTGGGGTGCAGTTCTTTGATCTTCTTCCCACGCCGGAATACCGCGGTAGTACCCCTGCCCCCAGAACCCGTCCCCCCTGCACCGTTACCCGACGTCACCACAACACCGCTGTCACCGTTGTAAATGTCGTTCTGGCGGTCATTCGCCGTCACCAAGAGTGGCTGTCCCGCATACCAATTCGCGGTCTCCAACGACACGTGCTGATATCCGTCGACGGTCGAGATCCATTCGACTATCCGCCTCGACCACCCGCCGACGCCCGAGCCGCCATCTCGATGGGCACAGAGAACTCGGTGTCGGTCGAGCGCATTCAACGCGCCTGACGCGTCCCCCACCGCTGCCGTGTCGTGCAATTCTCTGGCCCAGGCGAGAACGTCGTCGCGGACGCCGTCGAGATCGGCCGGATCGACCATCGTGATCCGGTCGTATGCGGGATCCGCGGCGTACGCCAGCACCTTCTCGGCATCGCCGGCATTCACCGCGTCGGCGACGTCTCCGATCTGCTCGCCGAATCGGTGCCCGCGCGCTAACGTGATCACGCCGTCCGCCAGGACTCGTCGTTCCTCGACCGAAAAGTCGCCGCGCCCGGTCAGCGCCACCTGATCGAAGATCGGGTTCGACGGCCCCGACGCGTCGCGTGCGACAAGGTCGGCGAGCACCGCGCCCGCCTCCACCGAGGCCAACTGGTGCGGATCCCCCACCAGGATCAGCCTCGTGTCCGACCGCAACGACGCAATCAACCGACTCATCATCGTCATCGGCAACATCGATGTCTCGTCGACCACCACCACGTCATACGGCAGCCGATTCGACGGCCCGTGCCTGAACGTCCCATCCGGGCGCGACCCGAGCAACCGGTGCACGGTGACCGCCGACGTCCCCGCAGGCAGTCGCCCATAGTCGGTGACCGACGATTGGAGCTGCGCCGCCGCCCGGCCGGTCGGCGCGCACAGTCCGATGCGGAGCGACTCGCCGCCGAGCAACTCCAGTACATGGAGCACGCGCGCAACCGTGTAGGTCTTGCCGGTACCCGGGCCGCCGGCAAGCACCGTCGTCCACGACGTCGCGGCCAGAACCGCTGCCGAAAATTGCCGGTTGTAGAACAGCTCGCCGTTCTGCGTCTGCGCCATCGGGTCGACGGCGTGAAACACCTCGCGCATCGCTGCGCGCAGCCGCTCGACATCGACGGTCGGCCTCGTCGCCACACGATCGGTGAGAATCTTGCGAATCGTCGACTCTTGCCGAAAATACTTCTGCAAATACAACAGCGGGCCGTCCTCCGACTCCGCCAACGCCAACGGACGCAACGGCCCCGCATCGCCCCCGACCACCAGCGCGCTGCTCGTCAACGCCGCAACCATGGCCTCGGCGGTGGGCCAACGCAAGTCGTCATCGGCGTGGTCGGCCGCGAGTTCATCGACCCGACGAAGCTCCAAACACGTCGACCCGGTGCGCACCGCCCGAACAGCGAGCGCCGACGCCAGCAACACCTCATCGCCGACGTCGCCCTTCGACAACGCCGCCACCCGCATCGCCACATGCACATCCGCCGCGGACAGCACGCCGGCGTCGTTGAACTCCTTCAACACACCGGTCGCCCTGCGCACCTGCTGCCCACCGCTCGCTCCGCTCCCGGCGACCGAAACCCCCGTCCCGCTCGCTCCGCTCCCGGCGACCGAAACCCCCGTCCCGCTCGCTCCGCTCCCGGCGACCGAAACCCCCGTCCCGCTCGCTCCGCTCCCGGCGACCGAAACCTTCGTCCCGCTCGCTCCGCTCCCGGCGACGGTGCCTTGAGGGTCAGACATGTGCACTCACCTTGCCCGCCAACAGATCCGACAATTCGACTACCAACGTCGAGGGGATCCTCCACTCGAAAACGCCGCAGCCCGACGGTGTTTGCGGCCCGGCCATCCCGCGTACGAAGTGATACTGCACCGGGCCGAGATGCACCGCCGGATCGTAACCGGGCAGCCGCCACCGCAGATACCGATGCAGCGCAACCGAATACAACAGCGCCTGCAGCGGATAGTTCTCGCGAATCATCTCCTGCGCCATCGTCTCCTGCGTGAAATCCTCGACGACGAGATCACCCGGCATGAGCCGGTTCGTCTTGTAGTCGACGACGACGTACCCCACGTCCGTCCGCAGCACCGAGTCGATGCTGCCGGTCAAGTAGCCGTGAAAGCGGTCGTCGTTGACGGTCCGCACGACGTCGGCGAAGCTGCGCAGCGGATCGTCGACGGCGAGGTGGCGGTCGAGGAGGTCGGCGACCTGACCGAGGGAGAACCCTCCACCGGTGTCCGACAGCGGGATCTCGAAGTCCATCTCGCTGAGTCGGTCGCGCGGGGACACATCCCACAGAGTTGCCGAGCCGTCGCCCAGACCGAGCGGCGTGGTCAAAACGCCGATCAATGCGCTGGTGAGTTGTGCGGTGTCGACGACGAATCCACGACGGTGGGCGCCCTCGGTCACTTGCTCACGCACGTGGCGATCCATGTCCGACGACGAAGTGTCCACGTTCTCGAGTACCTCGTGGACGAGCGTTCCGAAGGCGGCGCCGAACGGGAGGCCGTTCATGAGGGACGGGGTTTGTGCGGGGACCGCGGTGGTTGCGTCGGTCGATGATGTTGCGGCGTCTCGATACGCCCCGACTCGGGGGCTCGTCGTGGCTACTCGACGATCGGTGGGATCGCCCGCACCGTCCGACAACACTCGACGATCGGTGGGATCGCCCGCGCTCGACACGTAGTCCTCGCCGTCGACCGCCGTCGGCACCGGCTCGTCAACGATCTGACCTTCCTCCGGCTCACTGCCCGAATTCACCACGGCCGCACCGTGTGCCGCGTGTGCCGCCGCCGTGATGGCCGAGTACGACGTGCGCCGCCAGTCCTGGTCGATCCTCCGGTCGAAGACCGACACCGACAGCGTCGGCGCCGAGCTTCCCGCGTCGTCGGACTTCCACCGCGGCTGTTCTCCGTGCTTGCCCGCCTGCTCGATGGTGATCATCGGGTCGCGGGCGGCGAGGTCGCGCAGTGTCTGCACACACTGGCGGTCGTCGGGGATCTCCACCGACTCGGCGATGGGGCTCACCACCCCAGACCGTGCGGCCGCCGTGCGCTCGGCATTCGTGAACAACAGCCGGTGCAATGGTCCGGGGCGCGTTGTGGTGCTCGGCGCCCACCACAGCACGAGCTGCGAGCGCGCGCGGGTCATCGCGACGTACAGCAGCCGCAGGTCCTCCCCCGCGTTCTCCGCGGTGTTGGCTGCCCACCGCTTGGCGAATCCTGCCGCGGACTGTCCGCCGACGTCGAGGAAGCGCTTCTCACTGCCCTCGTGGTAGACGAACGTCGTCGGCTTCATCTGGCGTGCGCCGTCCCAGCCGAACGGAACGTAGACGATCGGGAACTCCAGGCCCTTGCTGCCGTGAATGGTCATGATCTGCACGGCCTGGGTATCGCGGTCCAACCGACGAGTGGCCTCGGCGTGCTGGCTCCACTTCGAGTCATCGGAGATATGCTCCCCCAACCAGGCCACCAAACCCGAAAGGCCACAGGATGTTTCGGCCACGTGCCGATTGCATAACGCCGACACCTGCAACAGGTCGGTCAGCAGCCGCTCCCCGTTCTCCGACGCCAGGACCCGCTCATGGGTCCGGCGCTGATGCATCAACCGCGCCGACATCGCCGCAAAACCGCCCTCGGCGAAGACCCGCGCCGATTGGGCCAACTCCCCGGACAGCTCGCCGACCCCGGCGTCGCCCTGCGCGTCGAGCGACGCGGCGTCGAATCCGAGAATCGGAGTCAGCGCGGCCATCCGGACACGTGTGACGCGGGCGGGTTGTTCCATCGCCTGCAGGACGTACCACCAGTGCCGTGCGGCCGACGTCTGGAAGATCGACGTCCCCGACCGCACCACCGACGCGATCCCCAGCTCGGTCAGCGCGTGTTGCAGCGGTTCGATGGTCTTGTTGAACCGCAACAGGATTGCGATGTCGCCCGGCTGGATCGGTCGCTGCTCGCCGTCGACGTCGAGCGTGATGCCGGCGGCGAGTTGGGCCGCGATGTCGGCGGCGACGTCGGCGATGACCTTGTCTCGTACCCCGGGCACGAGTGGCGTGGAGCCGTCCTTGGTGTGCAGGGTGAAATCACGGCGAGTGAATGCGCGCACGCGCACCGCCGGCGCACCCGACAACCTGCTGCCTTTGTGTCGGGCGTCCACCGGATGCACCGCGATCATCGGGTGTCCCAGCGTCGCATCGGCGAAAAGCGTTCCGACGCCGTGCACGACATCCTCGTCGGAACGGAAATTGGTGGTGAGGATCTGCCGGTTGCCGGCAATCTCGACGGCGTTGAGGTAGCTGAGCACCTCGGCGCCGCGAAACGCGTAGATGGACTGCTTGGGGTCGCCGACGAGGATAAGGGTCACGCTGGCTGAACTCGGTCCGCTCGCGTCGCTCTCGGCGTCGGGCACGTCGTGAAAACACCGTTCGACGATCTCCCACTGCTGCGGGTCGGTGTCCTGGAACTCGTCGATCAGCACGACGTCGAATTGTTCTCTGATCCGCCTACGCGCCTGCTCGCCCACATGCTCGTCGGTGACGATGTGGTGCAGCGTGCCTTGCAGGTCGTCGTAGGTTCGGACGCGGGCGAGTCGCTTGCGTTCCGCCGTCGTCGCGCGGACGGCCTCGGCGAAGCGAATGCGCAACCGCGTCGATTCGGCGATCGGCTTGCCGTCGGCCGGTGTTGGGGCGAGGGTCGCCACCGGATTGCGCACGGCGTCCTTGGCGATGGTCTCGGCGACTTTGAAATCGAGCGAGTCGTCCGGCGCCCCGGCGAATTTGCGGATGTAGAGATCCCGGGCGACGTCGGCGACCAACTCGTCGACATTCTCCACGATCGGGAACTGCTGTTCACGTTCGCCGAGGAATCCGAGCGCCGCGAGCATCCGGTTGCAGAAGGTGTGAGTCGTTGCCATGGTGGCCGAGTCGAAGTCCGACAATGCGACGACGATCCGCGCGCGGCGCAGCGCGATGTCGTCGGCCGAACCGGTCGCGAGCAGCCGATGGAGCTTGTCGTCGCCGGCTGCGGCTGCCGCTGGATCGTCCAGTGCCACAACGGCTTCGCGGAGTCGTGAGCGGGTGCGGTCGCGCAGTTCGGCCGACGCCGCGTTGGAGAAGGTGGCCATCAGCAGTCGCGAGATCGGTATCCCGTCGGCGATGTAGCGCACGGCGAGACTGACGATCGCGTAGGTCTTGCCGGTCCCCGCGCTCGCCTCGAGGACGGTGGTGCCGGTCGGCAGCGGTCCGGCGAGGTCGAAGGGAATGGGTGCGGAGCCGGTCATCGGGCCTCCTCGTTCTGCAGCAGGGGTCCGAAGATCGCCGACGAGATCCGCACGAACATCGGTGCCGTCGAGTTGCCCGGCAGCCAAGGGGTGGGCGAGTCGAGGTCGGCCGGCACAGCGTCGACGATTCTCTCGAAATCGACTGCGGCACTGGGTCGATCGTCGAAGACGAGCCCGAGGTAGTCGTCGTCGAAGTCGGAGAACGCGTTGCGGAAGGCATACGACGCGCGGCGCATGGCACTCGTATGATTGCCGCTGCGGTCGAACTCCTGCGCGCATGCGTTCGCCGCGGACAGCGGCAGCGAGATGGGCCGTTGCAGCGCGGCGTCGCGGAAGGCGACGAGCATGGTCAGGATGTCGAGTGCGTCGGCCGGTGGACGAAACGTGCTCGACGCCGTGGGCTGTCCCCGCTTGCCGCGCCCGATGACGACGGCCTCGGCTACCGCTGGCGCCGGCGACGTATTCGCCGTCAGCGCAAGGAGTTTGATCCAGGTCTGCAGACGGTGCTTGCTCGACAGCGACGAGTAGGTCACCGTGCACAGCCGCTTGGCTCCGACACCCGACGGGTAGATGTCGCCGACGGTCCCATAGATTCGGCGACCGTCGGGCAACTCGACGCGGACGTCGATCGCATCGGCGGCACCCGACCGCAGCCCCTGCGCGGCGTAGTACACCGCTTGGGCGCGTTCGACGATGGGGCGCATCTCCTGAGCCCCGAAACTGAACGGCGGCAACGTTCCTCGTCGCAGTTCCGCCTGCTGTGCGACGCCGACGTCGTCGCCGGCGAGCAGTGCCGCGAGGAACCTGTCGCCGATACCCCACGCGTCGAGCGGGTCGAGCTTCACCTGCAGTTGGTCGGGATGGGCGTCGACGGTCTCCGGAATCTGTCCGCCGAGCCGTTGTCGCACAAACCCTTCCAGCGGATTGGCGAGGAAGCGGACGAGGTCGTCGAGTTCGATGTCGGCGGATTCGTTCGGCGGCAGTCGAGCATCCGCGAGCAGGACTCGAGGTTCGCCTTTGACACCGCCGGCGGTGAGTGCGGCGAGTGCTCGCGCCCCCGGCAGCAGCGCGGCGTCGAAGCTGCACGGCGTCGAACCGGCCGACCCGACGAAGTTGCGCGACTCGAAAGCGTGCAATGAATGTCGTTGTACGACAGGTGATCCGACGCCGGGCGCGACGTCGAGGACGGCGTTGGCGGCGTCGATCAGTTCGCTGACGACGACGGCGGGCGGGATCACCGTGCCCGACACCGGATCCGCCCCGCTGTAGAAGACGAGGAGGTGGTCACGAGCGGCGGTGATGGCGTCGAGGAAGACCTGCCGATCCTCGTTGCGGACATCTCGCTCGCCGATGAGGGGGACGACGGCGAGGATGTCATCGCCGTCGACGCCCTGACTGCGCGGGAAGGCGCCGTCGTCCATGCCCAGCAGGATGATCGCCCGGTGCGGCACCGACCGCATCGGCACCATCGAGCAGACGGTGAGTTCGCCGGTGCGGAAGTTCGAGCGGGTGGGCCGGGCGGCGAGCAGGC
This sequence comes from Gordonia asplenii, assembly GCF_012933505.1. Lineage (GTDB taxonomy): Bacteria > Actinomycetota > Actinomycetes > Mycobacteriales > Mycobacteriaceae > Gordonia > Gordonia asplenii. Next base: position 108,051 of record NZ_JABBNB010000003.1, on the reverse strand, counting down.
TCGACATGAGGTCGCGGATGTCGTTGAGCTCGAGGTCGGGCGGGTCGATTCCGGCCGGCAACGCCAGGGCATCGCCCAGCAGGCCGACCGCCTGCGCGCGTTGCCATTCCGACTCGTAGTCGGTGTCGGTGAGCAGGTCGATCGAGGCGACGAGCACCTCGGCCCACTCGCTCGCCGACCGCGGGCCGGACAAGGTCGCCATCAGCTCGCCGAGGCGCTCGACGAACTCGGCGAAACGACCGACGAGATCGGTGTCGGTGGAGTCGACGCCGGACAGCGGCAGGGCCGTCGACAACCACTCGTCCTCCGACTCGTCGGCGACGACGCCGAGCACGATCCGATCGAGTCCGGTCTGCGCCGTCCCTTGCGGAAAACCGCTGAGCCCGAAGCGATTTCGCTGGGTGTTGTCGATGCCCCAGCGAATGTTGGCCCGTTCGGACCAGTTTGCGAGAGCGTCGAGGTCGTCGTCGGTGAAACCGAAGCGGGCACGAACGGATTCGCGTGCGGCGAAGTCGAGCAGTTCGCCGATCCTCGCCCGGCCGGCGGCGAGTTCGAGGAGCGCAGCGACGGCGTCGAGCACGTCGTTGGTCTGCCGGAGTCCGCGGTCGGCGAGTCGGACCCGCAACGCGAAGGCCGGGTGACCCAAGCCGGTCTGACCGAAGGCGCCGCGGATGAGCGGCGCGTACACCTCGACGTCCGGGCACATGATCAGGACGTCGCGGGGTTGCAGTGTCTCGTCGTCGGCGAAGAGTCGCAGGAGGCGGTCGCGCAGCACCTCGACCTGCCGTTCGGGACCGTGGCAGGAATGGATCTCCAACGAGGTGTCCGGTGTGGCGCCGTCGACGGAGGCGCTCACATCGGTACGCAGCGCGGCTTGGACCTGAGCCAGGAGCGTGTCGGCTCGCGGAGCTCGTGAAGGGTGGTAAACGGTGTCGGTGTCGCCGAGGCACCGCTGCAATTCGGCGACGTCGCGCGACAGGCTCGCGAGAAGCGGATTATTCAGCGCGACAACACCATTCGCGCCGCGGTGCGTCGGGCCCGAGCTTGCTCCGTCGGTTGCCACCGCCTGCCACAACGCGTCGCTGGGGTGCGGGAGATACAGATTGACCCGACGATGCAGCGCGAGCGCGTGCAGGACGTCGCGCATCATCTGCGGGATGCGGGTGGGCCCGAAGACCGCGAGACGGTCGGGAAGGTCGACGACGTCGGGGTGCTCGCGTAGATGAGCGGTGATGGTATCGAGCTCTTCGGCGAGATGGGCGACGCCGACGCGCTCCCGCACGAGCCGCCAGAACCACGGTTGCCAGGCCAGGGAATCGGGAAGGTCGGTGCCGCTACCCGCGCCGTCGGTGTCGTGGCCGGCGGCCCAATCGCGCAGCATGCCAGGACGTTGCCACGCGTAGCCGTCGAACAGGTTGGCGATGGTCCGGGCGGTGGATAGTCGCCGGCCTCGCCGCAGGCGCGCGCCGCGCGATTCGTCGTGGCCGATGTGGTGAGCGATGACGGCCAGCCGGGGGTCGTGCAGGTGGTCGTCGAGGGTGGCCAGGACCGGCCACACGAGCCGGTCGGCACGCCAGTTCTCCGCTGCCGCAGGATCTTTGGAGAGTCTCTCGACGATGTCGGCGACGATCCGGGTGGGCGAGGAGAAGTCGATGTTGGCGGCGATGCCGTCGCCTTCACCGGCGAGGGCGCCGAGGGTGGTCGCGAGATGCTGCTGCAGCCAACGTTCGACGCCGCGCGCCGGTACCGCCACGATTTCGGTCTGCATCGGGTCGGCCAACGGAGTGGCCAACTCCCCCGCCAACGCGTCCGCCAGCGTGTCGGCCCGCTCCGCCCTGTGCACTATGAACATCGCGGTCAATCCTAGTGTCTCCGCTGATTGGGTTGGTCCGTGTGGTCTGCCGGTCCTATCTCTTCGTCTCACGCGTCGACCCCGACGGACACTCTGCGCGCCTCACCGGCTCACGCTGGGCACCGTCGTCGCCGATGTCGATTACAACGTGATTCCGAGATCGCGTGACGGTTCCGCTGACCGCTAACCAATCCGCCGACGGGAACTTCGGTGCCGCTATTCGTCAGTGCGCCCGCTTCTGCCACTCGCCGATGCCGGCGACCGCTGCGAACCAGGTGGCCGCGCCGATCGCGAGCGCGGCCCACGGATAGAAGTAGGTCAGACCGTCCGCGAGGGCCGCGAGCACTATCGCACCGAGGTAGACCGCCGACACCGCGAGCGGTGGAACCGCGACCAACACGTAGACCAACGCGACCTTGAGCGTCGACGATCGCGGGGTGACGGTGTCACCGACCATGAGAAACAACGGTGCGTAACCGAAGGCGAGCACTACGCCGACGAAGACCACAGCGAATCCGGCAACAGTCGCCAGGGTGTCGAGCATGGCTCACGGCCAGGCGAAACACGCTCCGCCAGAACCGTATCCCTGGGTGACCTGCGCGTAGGTGATCGGCGAGCGCTTGCCGTTCTGCACCGCGTACAGCTCACGCAGTCCCTGGCGATTCGGAACCCAATCGACCGAGGCCATCGCCCCGTTCGCCCGGGACCGGCCGATGAAACGGACCGGGTAACCCTTGGCCTTGCGCTCGTAGAAGGCCACCCAGCCGGACGAGTTCACCGGCACCGACATCTGGTACAGGCATCCGGTGCCGTAGTGCACGGACGAGAACATCGCACCCGGGTCGACCCGGCCGGCCGGAGCGGCGTCGGCCGGTGACCCGATCATCGCCGCGGCGGAGACGGCCAGCGCGCTCGCGGCGACGGCGATCCGGATTCTCGACATTGGTCACTCCCCTGCTGGTCTGACAGTCCGGTGGTCCATCATGCCTCATCGATTGCGGCCGGGTCCGGCTTTGCTCCAGCGAGTCCGACGAGCGTGTTCGGGTCGGTCGGCTTGCGTTCGTCTTACCCACACCGGATCGGCTCGGGAAGTCGCGGTACGGCAGGTCGATGCCGTGACCGAACGGCAGTGGCGATCAGGCTGGCGCGAACTCCTCGCGCGCAAGGTATCTCGCCGGTGACATCGACGCGAATTCGGAGAATTCACGGGTGAGGTGGGCCTGATCGGCATAGCCGGCGTCGGCGGCCGCGGCGTCGATGGTCACGCCGGCACGCAGCGCGCCCATCGCTCGATCGAAGCGCACGAGTCGGGCCGCGTGCTTGGGGCCGATGCCGTATTCGGTGACGAAGCGTGTGGTGAGGTACCGGGCCGACCATCCCGACCGCTCGGTCAACTCCGCGACGGTGCATCGTCCGCCGGTGGCGACGATGTGGTCCCACGCCGCGGCGGCGTCGGGCTGCGGAGCCCACCGACCGCTGGCGGTGCCGGGGTCGTCGACCCAGCCCATCAACGTCGACGCCGCGGCCTCCGCGCGATCACCGGGTACCGCGTCGGCGATCCGGCCGGCCAGTTCACCGGCCAACGTCGGGTTGACTTCGTCGAGATCGATTGCGCGGTCGGACAATTCGGCGACGGGCAGGCCGAACAGTCGGCGTACGCCGGCCGGCGACAGCCCGATCTGCACACCCACCTGCGTCCCATCGTGGTGGATGACATACGGCGTCGAGTGCAGCCCGCCGAGGCAGACGCGAAACCGCGTGACGCCGGAAAGGCCTGGACCCGACAGGTCCAGGCCGTCACGGAGGTCGACCACGACCGTGACGCTCGGCGAGGGAATCCCCAGGTGGGTGCCCGGGAGCGCGCCGGTGATGTCATAGGCGACGACCGACGAGACGCCCGCCGACGCGGTCAGCCCGCGTAGGTCCCGAAGCTCCACTTGTTGCCCTCCGGATCGGCGATGGAGAACCCTCGCGATCCATAGTCCTCGTCGCGCATCTCGCGGACAACCGTCGCCCCGAGCTTCTCGGCTCTGGCCCATACCGCGTCGGGGTCGGCGACGACGACGTACACGCTGCCGCTACCGCTGGGCGTGGTGAACGTCGGGTCCTGTTTGCAGATGCTCGAGATCATGACGCGCCCGCCGTCGGGCCAGAGCATTTCGGAGTGGGTGACCTCGCCGGGGCCGTCGCCGTCGACGCAGATTCCCTCGTCGAAGCCGAGGTCGGCGAGCCAGCGTCGTTGGGCAAGCGGGTCGTCGTAGGAGAGTCCGGGCCAGATGTTGGTGTCTGTTCTCGTGTTCATGAATCAACGATCGCAGAGACTGTGAGGTGCGGTATTGAAGAAATCGGCACGGGTATCGCGAAACCGGTCCCCGTGAGAGTTCGCCATGCTCCCCCAGCGTTTGCTCGGCTGAGGGGGACCGGTTTTGCGCTACAGCATGGCACGGAGGTGTTGTATCTGGTCGGCAGCTCGGGCGCCACGGACACCGGGTGGTTTGTCCAACGAGACTTTGCGAGTCTGTAGCGATGACGACTGATTCTCCCTCGACGCCGACCGGTCCGCTCGACGGAATCCGGGTGCTCGAACTCGGCACGCTGATCGCCGGGCCGCACGGCGCACGGCTGCTCGGCGATATGGGCGCCGACGTGATCAAAATCGAGCCGCCGAATCGTCCCGACCCGATCCGCACCTGGGGCGAAGCCGAGATCGACGGGCACCGCTTCTACTGGACGGTGCATGCGCGCAACAAGAAGGCGATCACCCTCGACCTACGCTCCGAGCGCGGCAAAGAGCTGTTCCTGCGGTTGGTCGACGACGCCGACATCATCGTGGAGAATTTTCGCCCGGGAACGCTCGAACGCCTCGGCCTCGGGTATGACCAACTGCGCCGACGCAACCGTGGCATCATCCTGGTTCGGGTCTCCGGCTACGGACAGACCGGACCGGATGCCATGCGCGCCGGGTACGCCTCGGTAGCCGAGGCGGCGAGCGGGCTGCGCTACATCAACGGGTATCCGGGCCAGCTGCCGCCCCGACTGTCATTGTCCCTGGGCGACACGCTGGCCGGCATGTATGCCGCGCAGGGCGCGTTGGCCGCACTCTATCGTCGGACGGTCACCGGCGATGGCCAGGTGGTCGACACCGCATTGCTGGATTCCTGTGTGGCAGTTCAGGAATCGACGATCGCCGACTATGCGATGGGAGGGGTGGTGCGCGGGCCGTCGGGCACTCGGCTCAACGGGATCGCGCCGTCGAACCTCTACCCCACCGCCGACGGTTCGCACGTGATCATCGCGGCCAACCAGGACACTGTCTTCGCGCGGCTGTGCGCGGCAATGGGTCAGCCCGAGTTGGCGACCGACGAACGGTTCGTCGATCACGCGGCGCGTGGTCGCAATCAAGACGAGATCGACGACATCATCGGCCGCTGGTCGAGCGGGTTCTCGTCCGCGGAACTCGGCGAGATCCTCAGTGCCGCGGGTGTTGTCGTCGGGCCGGTGAATACCGTCGCCGAAGTGTTCGACGACCCACAGCTGCGTGCCCGCGACATGATCACGCCGCATCACGACGAGCGCACCGGACGCGATGTGCTCGGTCCCGGCATCGTGCCGAAATTCTCGTCGACGCCCGGACGCATCCGCAACGCCGGGCCGCCGACTCCGGGCGCGCACAACAGCGATGTCTACGGGCGGCTGCTGGGACTGTCCGACGCCGAGATCGCACAACTGTCCGACGACGGCGTGATCTGAGGTCGTAGCGCTCGCGGCCGCGGGTAGATCACGGAGGGCGCGCGCCGGCATGCCACGGTGATCTGACGTCGCCGCGCTTTGGGTCGGCGCGCCACGCACATTGTCAGGGGGTCGTCGTATCTTCGCGGTGAGTCGATTTCCCTCGGCTCACCGCACAAGGACATGGGGGGAACCATGGCACAACCACTTCTCGACCTCACAGCGGCACCGATGTTCAGTCTGTTCGACGCGGCGGGTCGGCCGATTCCGCTCGACGAAGACCCGCGGGACATCGCAGGCGAGGTAATCTTCGACCGGCTGGCCGACATTCAGGACGAGTTCGAAGGCGCCCTGCTCGACGCGGTGGTCGAACAAGCCTCGGGGCTCGTCGGCGAAGGGCGTATCGTGCACGCCGCGCTCGCCGGCCGGCAGCTGATACACACGGTCGGGCTGACATCATTCGGTCTGCCCGAGCTGGCATTGCTCGACTATCCACACGACAATCACTCCGCGGTGCTGACCGGCGCGACCGAGTCGGTGCTGGCCCACGGACGGCCCGAGCACCGCGAGACGTTATGTGGAGTCGGGTGCGCCGATCACCCGTACAAGGCGATCGTGCCAGAGCACCCCATGCCCCTGTGGTTCATCAACTACGTGTACGCGCGTCTCGACCACTTCATCGCCGAGCCCGACGTGATGCTCATCGTGACCCCCGGCGCCGACGGCCTGTTCGACTGGGAGACCCCGTACACTCCACCGCGCCGCGAGCGCCGACATCGTGGCCGACGATCCAGGAAATAGGTTCGGACACAACAGCATTGGCGCGCGGGATGTTCACCTCGCACGGAGGTTGCCACCGTCGGGCTCGCCGGCTGAGCCGGTCGAGCGGCGCTTGGCACGTCGAGCCGCGCTTGGCGGTGGCGCGGTGCGCGTGTCAACGCCGAAAGTTCACCGGCGCCCCGTGGTGGCTTTCCAGAATGGCGCGGATCCGGTCCGGGATCGGCGTGGGACGACCGGTCGTCCGGTCGATCACCACCATCGAGGTCTGGGCGATGGCGCAGGTCACGCCGTTCGGGTCGACGAGGGTGTAACCCCACTGGAAGGAGGACCTGCCGATTCGGCTGATGCGCACCAGGATGCGGACCGGTTCTTGGGTATAGGCCAGCGGCGAGTGGTATTCGATGTCCTGACGTGCCACGAGCATCGAGATGCCCTCGCGTCGCTCGCCGAACCACTCGGCGAACGCCCGTACCCGGGCCTCCTCGAACAGTCGCGCCACTTGAACGTTGTTGACGTGCGCCAGCGAGTCCATGTCGCCCCATCGCAGATGGATCGGCAACTCGAACTGGTCGGCGTCGGCGTTGGTTTCGACGGGCTCAACTGGGGATTCGGTCACGAATGTCACATTAGGTTCACACCGTGCGGGCAGCTGTGTCGGGTGTCGTCGGAGGGGCGGATCGTCGTACACTGACGGTTCGAGTTTCCGCGTAGTCGCATTCAGGGAGGCATGTTGTTCCTCGGCACCGCCCGACTGATGCTCGCACCGGTCTCCGACGCCGACCTCGACGACCTCTTCTACCTCGACACCGATTCCTCGGTGATGCGTTTCGTCAACGGCGGGCTTCCCACTCCGCGGCGCGACGTGGCCGATTGGGTGATTCCGCGTGCCCAAGCAGAGTACGAGGCATACGGAACGGGGCTGTGGACGATTCGACGCCGAGCGGGCGGCGTATTCGTCGGATGGGTGTCGCTACGGACACCACGGCACAGCAATCAACGAGAACTGGAACTGTCGTACCGATTGCGCAGCGACGGCTGGGGCCGCGGGATCGCCACCGAAGCGACCCGCGCGGTTGTCGGGATGTCATTCGAACACCTTGCGACACAACGGATTTTCGCGTCCACGCTAGCCGCCAACACGGCATCGCGCCGGGTGATGCAGAAGCTCGGCATGCGCCTGTCGGCGATCCACATCAGCGACGAACAGATTCTGTCGGGATTCGAGCGCGACGAGGTGGAATACGAATTGATGAGCGAACAATGGTTCAACCGGGGACCGCGTCACTCCTCGGAACCGGTCACGCATCGGACTTCGTGGCCACCTAAGCACGCGCGGCACACCGCATGACGATACCGTTATCGCACGGGCCCAACCGGCTCAGCACGCTCCGCATTCTTGCACGCCCAGCAATAGGAAGATGTTCACACATATGAGCACCCCTAGTCAGAACGCATCCGGTCGTCATCACGTCGTGATCGTGGGGTCCGGCTTCGGCGGACTCTTCGCCGCTCAGCGTTTGAAGAAGGCCGACGTCGATGTCACCATCATCGCGAAGACCACTCAACACCTGTTCCAGCCGATGCTCTACCAGGTCGCGACCGGCATCGTGTCCGAAGGCGAGATCGCTCCGGCGACGCGCATCGTGATGCGCAACCAGGCGAACGCCCGGGTGCTGCTCGGTGACGTCAACAAGATCGACCTGAAGAACAAGACGGTGACCTCACAGTTGCTGGAGCGGATCACCGAGACGCCCTACGACAGTCTGATCATCGCCGCGGGCGCCGACCAGTCGTACTTCGGCAACGACCATTTCGCCGAGTACGCACCCGGCATGAAGACGATCGACCACGCCCTCGAACTGCGCGGCCGCATTCTCGGCGCCTTCGAGCAGGCGGAACTGTCCGACGATCCGGACGAGCGGGACAAGCTGCTGACCTTCGTCGTCATCGGCGCGGGCCCGACCGGCGTCGAGCTGGCCGGCCAGATCGCCGAAATGGCGCACAAGACCCTCAAGGGCACCTTCCGCAACATCGACCCCACCGAGGCGAAGGTCATTCTGCTCGACGCCGCACCCGCGGTGCTGCCGCCGTTCGGTGAGAAGTTGGGCCGCAAGGCCGCCGCCCGCCTGGAGAAGCTCGGTGTGGACGTTCAGCTGAACGCGATGGTCGTCGACCTCGACTACGACGGCATGGTCGTCAAGGAGAAAGACGGCACTACCCGCCGCATCGAGTCGCAGTGCAAGGTGTGGTCTGCGGGCGTGCAGGCGAGCCCGCTGGGCAAGCAGCTCGCCGAGCAGTCCGGCGTCGAACTCGACCGGGCCGGCCGGGTGAAGGTGCTGCCCGACCTCTCGATTCCGGACAATCCGAACGTCTTCGTCGTGGGCGACATGATGGCCGTCGACGGAGTACCCGGCGTCGCGCAGGGCGCCATCCAGGGCGGACGCTACGCGGCCGACGCGATCAAGGCGGAACTGTCCGGTGGGCAGACACCCGATCAGCGCAAGCCGTTCGCGTACTTCGACAAGGGCTCGATGGCGACCGTGTCACGGTTCAGCGCCGTCATGCAGGTCCCGATCCCCGGCACGAAGAAGAAATTCGAGACCGAGGGCTACTTCGCATGGCTGGGGTGGCTGGCCCTGCACCTGGTGTATCTGGTCGGCTTCCGAAACCGGTTGAGCACGATCATCAACTGGTTCTTCGCATTCAGTACGCGGGGGCGCGCTCAGCTCGCTATCACCGAGCAGCAGGTGTATGCGCGCACCGCCATCGGGCACCTCAGCGAGCTCGCGAAGAAGTCCGAAGTCGAGATCGAAGCCGACGAGGCCGCCGAACAAGAGATCGAGCGCGCCGAGGCCGCGGTGGAGGAAACCATCGAGAAGGAGGAGTCCGAGGCCAGTTAGGGAACCCACGCCCTACGGCTCGACCCCGAGCACATTCGACGCCCAGCGCCCGCCGGAGTACCGGCGGGCGCTGTGCGTTTGCCTCAGGCTGTCTCAGGCGAGGTTCTGCAGGCGCACCCGTGACGTGGCGAGCAGTTGTCCCTGATCATCGGTCATGTCGACCTGCCACAACTGCTGACGCTTGCCGCGGTGCACGGGCTTCGAGGTAGCGGTGATGGTGCCCGACGGTACCGACTTGAGGAAGTCGGTGTTGTTGTTGACGCCGACCGCTCCGGTGCCCAGCCCGGTGTGCATCAGCCAGACCACACCCGAGGTGCTCGCAACACTTTCGGCGATTGCGCAGTACACCCCGCCGTGGACGATGCCGTAGGGCTGGTGGTGCTTGGCACCGATCTCCATCGTGGCGACGATCTCATCGGGTGTCGCCGATCTCATCTCAAGTCCCAGGGTCTCGTCGAAACCGACCGCTTTCAAATCAGCGACGGATAAAGCCTGCCCAGTCGGGATGTCTGCACTCATAGTTTGAAGTTACCCACGTCAGCGTCGACGGAAGAGAGCCGGGCACTAAATCGGCAGACCCCACGTTGATCAACGTGGGGCCTGCCGTGGCGTGGACCGGGGGTCACTGCAGCCCTCAGGACTCTCTCGCGGTCCGCGTGGTTATTAATGTAGGCTAGCCTTACCAACATGTCAACCCCGCCTGAGACGCCGAATTCACCGATACGGAGAACAGCAGTAAAATGAGAAGAATGAATGGATTGGGTGAGCTCGAACGTGCCGTCATGGACACCCTCTGGGCAAGTCCGGATGCGCAGACCGTGCGTCAGGTGCATGAGACCCTGTCGCAAGATCGTTCGCTCGCCTACACCACCGTGATGACTGTGCTGCAACGTCTCGCCAAGAAGAATCTGGTCCGCCAGATCCGCGACGACCGCGCCCACAAATACACCGCCACCCACCCGCGCGAAGACCTCGTCGCCAACCTGATGGTCGACGCCCTGTCGGAGGCCGACGCGCCCGGTTCGCGACACGCCGCGCTCGTCTCCTTCGTCGGACGCGTCGGCGCCGACGAAGCCGCAGCACTGCGACGTGCACTCGATCAGCTCGAAGCGTCGCAACGCGACCATAAGTCCGACTAAGCTCGAAGGTGCGCGCACACGCGTGTACCAACGTTTCACCAGCCCAAGGAACGCTCAAATGACCGCGCTGCTCTTCGGTATCCTCACCGTCTTGCTCGTTGGTCCCGTTCCCGAGCTGCTCTCCCGTGCCACGTGGCCGCTGCGCACCCCGCGAGCCGCGATGGTCCTCTGGCAGTCGATCGCCCTGGCCGCGGTCCTGTCCGCGTTCAGTTGCGGGCTGGCCATCGCCGCCAACCTGCTGACGCCCGGACCCGACGGCGCACCCACCACCAATCCGCTCGATGAGATCAATCACCTCGGACTTCCGCTGTGGCTCGCCTACGTCGGCGTGTTCGTCCTGACCCTCGTCATCGGCGCACGGATGATCTACACCGCGATCCGTGTCGCCACCCGTACCCGCGCCCGCCGAACCGCCCATCGCCAGCTCATCGACCTGCTCGACAGCGTCGACCGCCGGGATGCGGCAGCGTCGAATCCGCTTTCCGCGCGCGACGTCCGCATGATCGAGGTCGAGCAGCCACTCGCGTACTGCCTGCCCGGGCTGCGCCAGCGCGTGGTGATCAGCGAAGGCGTTGTCATGCGTCTGTCGATCGACGAATTGACCGCGGTGATCGTCCACGAGCGTGCCCACCTGCGCGCACGTCACGACCTCGTGCTCGAAGCATTCATCGCACTGCAGGAGGCATTCCCCCGGTTCGTTCGCAGCGGTTCGGCACTGGGTGCCGTCGAACTGCTCGTCGAGGCACTCGCCGACGACCAAGCCGTCAAGGCGACCACCCCGACGACGCTGGGTCGCGCGCTCGTCGCGTGTGCCGACGCCGTCGCGCCGCGCGGCGCGATGGCCGTCGGCGGACCGACGACCCTCACCCGCATCACCCGGCTGTGCGACCGTCCGTCGCCGACGCTCACCGTCGTCGTCTATCTGGGCGCCGCAGCCGTCCTGATCGTCCCGACGCTGGCGGTCGCCATTCCGTGGCTCACCGAATTGTCGCGGTTGATCGCGGCGGCAAACTAGGCTCCCCTCCCACAGTCGCAAGCGCGAGGCAATAGGCTAGGGTCCATGAACTCGCCGTCATCGTCTGCGTCCTCGTCACCTGTTCCCACCGGGACCGCCCAGATCGGCGTCACCGGTCTCGCGGTCATGGGCTCGAACATCGCCCGCAACTTCGCCAGCCACGGTTACACCGTCGCGCTGCACAACCGGAGCATCGCCAAGACCGACGCACTGCTGGAAAAGCACGGCGACGACGGTGATTTCGTGCGGACCGAGACCGTGGAAGAGTTCGTGGGCGCGCTGGAGCGTCCGCGCCGCGTCTTGATCATGGTGCAGGCCGGTGCGGCCACCGATGCCGTGATCAATGAGCTCGCCGACGCCATGGAGGCCGGCGACATCATCATCGACGGCGGCAACGCCCTCTACACCGACACCATCCGACGCGAAGCCGCCATGGCTGAGCGTGGTCTGCTGTTCATCGGCGCGGGCATCTCCGGCGGCGAGGAAGGCGCGCTCAACGGACCGTCGATCATGCCCGGCGGACCGGCGAAGTCGTACGAGTCGGTGGGTCCGCTGCTCGAAGCCGTCGCGGCACAAGTCGACGGCGAACCCTGCTGCACCCACATCGGACCCGACGGCTCGGGCCACTTCGTCAAGATGGTGCACAACGGCATCGAGTACGCCGACATGCAGCTCATCGGCGAAGCCTACGATCTGATGCGCCGCGCGCTGGATCTTCCGGTCGCCGAGATCGCCGACGTGTTCCGCGAGTGGAACTCCACCGAGCTGGAGAGCTATCTGATCGAGATCACCGCCGAAGTGCTCTCGCAGGTCGACGCCGAGACCGGCAAACCCCTCGTCGACGTCATCGTCGACGAGGCCGGTCAGAAGGGCACCGGCCGGTGGACCGTGAAGGCGGCCCTCGACCTCGGCATCCCGACCACCGGCATCGCCGAGGCCGTCTTCGCGCGTGCACTGTCGAGTTCGACGAGCCAACGCACGGCCGCCCAGGGCCTGGCATCGGGTACGCTCTCCGCCGCGCCCGCCGACAAGAAGGCATTCGTCGACGACATCAAGGCCGCGCTCTACGCGTCCAAGGTCGTCGCCTACGCGCAGGGCTTCGACGAGATCTCCGCGGGCAGCGCGGAATACGGCTGGAACGTCGACCGCGGATCACTGGCCACCATCTGGCGCGGCGGCTGCATCATCCGCGCACAGTTCCTCAACCGCATCCGCGAGGCCTACGCCACCGACCCCGAACTGCCGAGCCTGCTGCTCGCGCCGTACTTCCGCGAGGCCGTCGAGAACGGCGTCGACGCCTGGCGCCGCGTCGTCGCCACCGCCACCACGATGGGTGTGCCGGTTCCCGCGTTCGCCTCGTCGTTGTCGTACTACGACGCGCTGCGTAGCGAGCGGCTGCCCGCCGCTCTCACGCAGGGTCTGCGCGACTTCTTCGGCGCACACACCTACAAGCGCGTCGACAAGCCCGGAACGTTCCACACCCTCTGGAGCGAGGACCGAAGTGAGGTCGAGGCGTAGTCGGGGTACGGGGTTTCGACACGGGACTTCGCTAGCGCTCCGTCCCGGCTCAACCAGCGAGCAGATGGGAGCGCTGAGCGCTCCGTCCCGGCTCAACCAGCGAGCAGGTGGGAATGCCGAGCACTCCCCCGGCTCAACCAGCGAGCAGATCTGAAGACAGAAAGTAGGAGGCACGCCCTCAGTGCAGTTTCTCGAAGGCCATCGTCCCGATCACGACCTGACCTACGACGACCTGTTCATCGTCCCCAACCGGTCCGACGCGTCGTCGCGCTTCGACGTCGACCTGTCGACGTCGGACGGTACCGGCAACACGATTCCGATCGTCGTCGCCAACATGACCGCCGTCGCCGGCAAGCGGATGGCCGAGACCGTGGCCCGCCGCGGCGGATTGGTGGTCCTCCCCCAGGACGTGCCGATCCCCGCCGCGTCGGAGGCCATCGCCTTCGTCAAGTCGCGCCATCTCGTCGCCGACACCGCGGTCACCCTGACCGTGCAGAATTCCGTCGCCGACGCGCTCGCCCTGATCCCCAAGCGGGCACACGGCGTAGCCGTCGTCGTCGACGACTCCGGCAAACCGATCGGTCTCGTCAGCGAGAAACGCTGCCGCGACATGGACCGATTCACCCGGGTCAGCGAAGTCCTCGACCCCGACCTCGTCACGATGAGCGTCGACACGCCGCCCCGCGAGGTGTTCGACGCGGTGGCCGAACTGCACGTCGGGCTCGCCGTTCTCACCCGCGACGACGGAACCCTCGCCGGCGTGCTCACTCGGGTCGGCGCGCTGCGCGCCGGCATCTACGACCCCAACGTCGACGCCGCCGGACACCTGCGGATCGCCGCGGCCGTCGGAATCAACGGCGACGTCGTAGGGAAGGCTCGCGCACTCGCCGAAGCGGGCGCCGACGTTCTGGTCATGGACACCGCCCACGGTCATCAGGAGAAGATGCTCACCGCGCTCGAATCGGTGGCCTCCCTCGACCTCGGCGTGCCACTGGCCGCCGGCAACGTCGTCTCGGCCGCGGGCACCCGTGACCTGATCAACGCCGGAGCGACGATCGTCAAGGTCGGCGTCGGGCCGGGTGCCATGTGCACCACCCGGATGATGACCGGCGTCGGCCGGCCACAGTTCTCCGCGGTCGTCGAGTGCGCTACCGCCGCACGGGCGCTCAATGCTCACGTCTGGGCTGACGGCGGCGTTCGGCACCCACGCGACGTTGCGCTCGCACTTGCCGCGGGGGCGTCGAATGTGATGATCGGATCGTGGTTCGCCGGCACCTACGAGTCACCCGGCGACCTCAAACAAGACGCGCAGGGCTTCTACAAGGAGAGCTTCGGCATGGCGTCCAAGCGTGCGGTCGCGGCGCGCTCGGCGTCGGACAGCGCCTTCGACCGGGCCCGCAAGAGCCTGTTCGAGGAGGGCATCTCGTCTTCGCGCATCCGTGTCGATCCGGACCGGCCCAGCGTCGAGGATCTGATCGACCAGATCTGCGCGGGTGTCCGCAGCACCGCGACGTACACCGGCGCACGGACCTTGGCGCAGCTGCACGACAAGGTCGTGTTGGGAATCCAATCCGCCGCCGGTTTCGCCGAGGGCCGCCCCCTGCCGGGAGGCTGGTAAAACCATCGTGGACATCGCGCTGTACGTCCTCGGCGTCATCGGGTTCATCGCGCTGACACTCGGGACCGCCGTGTTCGTCGCGGCCGAGTTCTCGCTGACGGCGCTGGAACGTTCGACCATCGCCGACGACGTCGCCACTCGCGGCGACCGACGCTCCCGGCAGGTCGAGCACGCCCATAAGACCCTGTCCTTCCAACTGTCCGGCGCACAGCTGGGCATCACCATCACCACCCTGATCACCGGCTACATCGCCGAGCCGGTGGTGGCGACTGCGATCCGCCCGCTGCTGCGGCTGATGCACCTGCCCGACGCCGCGGTCACCGCCGTCGCGGTGGTCTTCGCGCTGGTCGTCGCGACGTCGTTGTCGATGGTGCTCGGCGAACTCATTCCGAAGAACTTGGCGATCGCGCGTCCGATGGACGTCGCACGCTTAACCGCGGGCGCGATATCGGCGTTCTCCCGGGTCTTCCGCTTCACCATCAATTTCCTCAACGGAACCGCGAACTGGATGGTCCGGCGGCTCGGGATCGAACCCGCCGAAGAACTGCGGTCGGCACGCTCGCCGCAGGAACTGGGGTCGTTGGTCCGCAACTCGGCGCTGCACGGATCCATCGATTCGACGACGGCACGACTCGTCGACCGGTCGCTGCGCTTCGGGGAACTCACCGCGGAAGACCTGATGACACCGCGCGTGACCGTCGAATGCCTGGAGGGCGACGACTCCATCCGCGACCTCATCGAGGCGTCGGCGCGGACCGGACACTCCCGGTTTCCCATCGTGATGGACGGCGACCTCGACAATCTGCTCGGTGTGGTGCACATCAAACAGGCGTTCACCGTGGCACCCGAGGCGCAACGTTCGACGACCCTGGCCGCCATCGCCCGCCCGGTGACCACCGTCCCGACCAGCCTCGACGGCGACGCGGTGATGGAGCAGCTGCGCGCCGACGGCCTGGAGGTCTGCGTGGTGATCGACGAATACGGCGGCACCGCGGGCATCGTGACCAGTGAGGATGTGATCGAGGAGATCGTCGGTGACGTCACCGACGAACACGACAACGAGCGCGCCGACGTCACCCGCGACGGCGCCGGATATCTGTGCGCCGGGCTGCTGCGGCTCGACGAGCTGACCGAGGCCATCGGCTACCGCGCTCCCGAAGGTGCATACGACACACTCGGTGGCCTGGTGATGTTCGGTCTGGGCCGGATCGCGGAGGTCGGCGACAGCGTCGAGCTGCCGACCGCCGATCACGGCGACTCCGAACACGTCGATGCCCACGACACCTTCGACGACGAGCCGCCCGCGACCCGCTGGCTCGCCACGGTCACCACGATGGACGGTCGACGCATCGACGTCGTGTCGCTGCAGCCGATCGCCGACGACGCGTCCGAGCACGAGGAGACACCGCGATGAACGACCTGTGGGGCGTCGTGCTGACCGGCGTGTTGCTCGCCGGCAATGCCTTCTTCGTCGCCGCCGAATTCTCCCTGATCTCCGCGCGGCGAGACCGTCTCGAAGCACTCGTCGACAGTGGAAAGAGTCGGGCGCGTACGGTGATTCGGGCGTCGGAGAACCTCGGTCTGATGCTGGCCGGCGCACAGTTGGGCATCACCATCTGTTCGATCCTGCTCGGCCGGATCGGCGAGCCCGCCGTCGCGCATCTGATCGCCGAGCCGCTGAAACTGATGCACGTCCCGGAGAGTTTCCTACATCCGATCGCCTTCACCATCGCGTTGTCGCTGGTCGTCGTGCTGCATATTCTGCTCGGCGAAATGGTCCCCAAGAACATCGCGCTGGCCGGGCCGGAATCGTCGGCGATGCTGCTGGTCCCTGCGCACCTGGCGTTCATCAAGCTGGTCCGACCGCTCATCACGTTCTACAACTGGCTGGCGAACATCGGCCTGTGGGTACTGCGCGTCGAGCCGAAAGATGAGCTCGACGCCACCGTGTCGACCGGCGAACTGGCACAGATGATCAGCGAGTCGAAGGCCGAAGGGCTGATCGACGCCGAGGAGCATGAACGGCTGACCCGTGCGCTGGAGAGCGTCGGGCGCACCGTGGCCGAGGTGATGATTCCGCTGGAGAGTCTGCGCTCGGTCCAGGCACGCCGCGATCCGATCACCGGTGGACTGGGACCGCGGCTCGGTTCGGTGGAGCGCGCCGTCTCCGACACCGGGTTCTCGCGGTTCCCGGTCCGCTCGCCGAACGGCACCTACACCGGCTACCTGCACCTCAAGGACGTCCTCGACGACATCCTCGACGAACAGGTGGGGCCCGACACCATCATCGGCATCGACAAGATCCGTCCGCTGCCGGTGCTGGCCTCGGCGACACCGATCGACGAGGGAACCTCGGCGCTGCGGCGGGCCAGCTCGCACCTGGGCGCCGTCGTCGACGACTCCGGGCGCACCATCGGCGTCGTCGCCCTGGCCGACTTGGTCGAAGAAGTGGTCGGCACCGTGCGCGACGAGACGAATCGGCTGTGACGATCGACGCCGGGGTGCGGTTGCCCGCCGACACCTGGCGGGCCGCCGCGCGGGAGCACCGCGCACGCGTCGACGCGTTGATCGGCGACTATCTGCACGCGCGGCAGTCCGGTGCCACCCATCCGGTGATCGACTTCCTGTTCACCTACTACCCGTACCGGCCGGCGTCGCTGCAACGCTGGCACCCGGGTTTCGGCGTCGTGCTGGGCGATGGCGACGCCGGCGCCGATTCCCATGCCGCACCGCGCGGTTACGAACGTGTCGCCGGAGGAGTCACCGCCTCGCGCGCCTACCTGCACAAGCGGGCGTCGACGATCGCCTATACGTCGGAGTTGTTGTCGGCGACGGCGTCACGCACGCCGCGGCTAGGCTGCTTCGGTCTGCACGAGTGGGCGATGGTGTACCGCGAAGGCGACGCTCGACGCCACTCGGCACCACTGCGACTCGGCGCCGTGGGCACCGACGCCGTCGTCGAATCGATGTCGTTGCAGTGCACGCACTATGACGCGTTCCGGTTCTTCACCGAGCCCGCCGTCGGGCGCAATGCGCTGGAGTTGACGCGCGAGTCACAGATCGACCGGGAACAGCCGGGATGCCTGCACGCATCGATGGATCTGTATCGGCTCACCGCCAAGCTGATGCCGCTGGTGGATTCGAACCTGCTGTTGCGGAGTTTCGAGCTTGCATATGCGGCCCGGGAGATCGACATGCGGGCGAGTCCCTATGACCTGCGCGAGTACGGATATGCGCCGATCCCCATCGAGACCGCGGCCGGCCGCGCGGACTACGTGCGCGCGCAGTCTGCGGTGGCCGAACGCGCGGCGGTGGTGCGCCAGGCCCTGCTCGACCGTGTCACGGGCTTGGCGCAGGCCCTCACCGACCCTGAAGTTACCGCCTGGTAGCCGCTGGGAACTGCGAAAACAGGTCGAGTAGCATAGATGACGGCTTCAGCGCACCGCAGCGCGAATCACGCGGCGCGCCGGCGTCGTCGGCCATCTCGAAGGTCGAATATCACAAGGCTGCGCGGCACGCCGACTACGACGTGCTCGCCGGGCATAGAAAGGCTCTCATGTCGCAACGCGTCACCGTCCATGGTTTGCAGGTCGCTCCCGTTCTCTACGACTTCGTCAACAACGAAGCGCTCCCGGGCACCGGAGTAGACCAGGATGCTTTCTGGGCCGGCGCCGCGTCGGTCATCAACGAGCTCGGACCGCGCAACCGCGAACTGCTCGCCGTCCGCGACGACCTGCAGGCGAAGATCGACGCGTGGCACCGTGATCACCGGGGCGACGCGGCGTCCGACATCGACTTCGCCGAGTACAAGGCGTTCCTCACCGAGATCGGCTACCTCGTCCCCGAGCCCGAGGACTTCGCCATCGGGACCGAAGGCGTCGACGTCGAGATCACCGACACCGCGGGTCCGCAGCTAGTGGTGCCGATCCTCAACGCCCGCTTCGCGTTGAACGCCTCCAATGCCCGCTGGGGTTCGCTCTACGACGCCCTGTACGGCACCGACGCCATCCCGGAGACCGACGGCGCGGAAAAGGGTAAGTCGTACAACAAGGTTCGCGGCGACAAAGTCATCGCATTCGCAAAGGCGTTCCTGGACAAGGCCGTTCCGCTGGAGCACGGATCGCACGCAGACGCGACGCGCTACGTCGTCGACGGCGACAAGGTGACCGTCGTGCTCGGCGACACTGAGTCTGACTCTCCCGCCACCCCACCCAGTGACACCACGACCTTCGCCGATCCGTCGGCCTTCGTCGGCTATCGCGGCGATGCGCTGGCACCGTCGGCGATCCTGTTGCGCCACCACGGACTTCACCTGGAGATCCAGATCGACGCCTCCTCGCCGATCGGCTCCACCGACGCCGCGGGCGTCAAGGACGTGCTCGTCGAGTCCGCGATCACCACGATCATGGACTTCGAGGACTCCGTCGCCGCCGTCGACGCCGACGACAAGGTGCTCGGCTACCACAACTGGCTGGGCCTCAACAAGGGTGACCTGTCCGAGGAAGTCGCCAAGGGCGGCAAGACCTTCACCCGCACGCTCAACCCGAACCGGGTGTACACCGCACCCGACGGTTCCACCTTGGAGCTGCACGGTCGCTCGCTGCTATTCGTGCGCAACGTCGGGCATCTGATGACCACCGACGCGATCCTCGACGCCGACGGCAACGAGATCGGCGAGGGCATCCTCGACGCGCTGATCACCTCGCTGATCGGTATCCACGGGCTGTCCTCAGAAGGACTGCAGAACTCGCGTACCGGTTCGATCTACATCGTGAAGCCGAAGATGCACGGTCCAGACGAGGTGGCGCTCACCGCGGCACTGTTCGGCGCCGTGGAGAAGGTCCTCGGCCTGCCGGAGAACACCATCAAGGTCGGCATCATGGATGAGGAGCGCCGCACGACGGTGAATCTCAAGGCCGCGATCAAGGCCGCCGAGAACCGCGTCGTGTTCATCAACACCGGCTTCCTCGATCGCACCGGCGACGAGATCCACACCTCGATGGAAGCCGGCGCCGTGGTGCGCAAGGGCGAGATGAAGCAGCAGACCTGGATCAAGGCCTACGAGGACTTCAACGTCGACACCGGTCTGCACGCCGGTCTGCAGCACAAGGCGCAGATCGGCAAGGGCATGTGGGCGATGCCCGACCTGATGCACGACATGCTCGAGCAGAAGATCGCGCACCCGAAGGCCGGCGCCAACACCGCGTGGGTGCCCTCGCCCACCGCCGCCACCCTGCACGCGCTGCACTACCACGAGGTGGATGTGTTCGAGCGGCAGGATGAGATCGCCAAGCGCGACCCGGCGTCGGTCGACGACGTGCTCACCATCCCGCTGGCCGCGAACACCAACTGGTCGGACGCGGAGAAGCGCGAGGAGCTCGACAACAACGCGCAGTCCATCCTGGGTTACGTGGTCCGCTGGATCGACGCGGGCGTCGGCTGTTCGAAGGTTCCCGACATCCACGACGTCGCACTGATGGAAGACCGCGCGACGCTGCGAATCTCCAGCCAGTTGCTGGCCAACTGGCTACGGCATGGCATTGTGAGTGAAGACGACGTCGTCGAGGCTCTCAAGCGGATGGCTCCGGTGGTCGATCGGCAGAACGCCGGTGACCCCGACTACCGCCCGCTGGCACCGGATTTCGATACCAACATCGCATTCCAGGCCGCCAAAGAGCTTATTCTCGAAGGCACGAAGCAGCCCAGCGGCTACACCGAGCCGATCCTGCATCGTCGCCGTCGCGAATACAAGGCTGCCAACAGCTGACAGCCTGCGCAACGACCGGAGTCGCTGCGCTCGCCCGAAGCCATAAGGAGTCAATAGGTGGCCCACCACCGGACAGACGCTGGGCGCCGCGGAGTCAGTCGAGGACTGATCTTCGCGGCGCTCTGCGTTGTATTGATCGTCGCCGCCGGTTTGCTGTGGTGGCAGCTCGGCGATCGCGTCGACAAGCAGGGCGATCAGGCCGCAGGTACGTGTGTCGAGGGTAAGTCGGTGGTGTCGATCATCGCCGATCCGGACATCACCGACACACTGCGCGGCATCGCGAAGACCTACAACGACACGCACCCGGTGGTCCGCGACCACTGCATCACGGTGGACGTGCGGCCCGGCGATTCCCGCATCACCTACCAGGGCTTGAACGAAGGGCAGTGGGACTCGCAGACGCTGGGTGCCTTCCCGGCGGCGTGGGTGCCACAGTCCTCGGTATGGACGTCGCAATTGTCGGTGACCAAGCCCGATCTCATCGACGGAACGCCCGAGTCGCTGGTGACCTCGCCGATCGTGCTGGCCGTCGCACCCGAGTTCAAAGAGAAGGCCGACGGAAAGATCGACTGGGGGCAGCTGCCGACGCTCGCCCGGTCCGCGAACAGTCTGTCGCGCTTCGGTCTCGACGGGTGGGGCTCGCTGAAGATGGCGATGCCCACCGGGCCGAACAGCGACGCCACCGCACTCGCCGCGCAGGCCGTGGCCACCGAGGTAACCCGCACGCAGGGGCTCCTCGCGACGTCGGATGCCGAGTCGACGCGGGTGAGCTCGAGTATCAAGATCCTGCTCGACGCCGGACCGACGCTCGATGAGAACACGTCCGCGTGGGCGGCGCAGGCCATCGCCGGCGCGCCCGATCCGGCGAAGGCCGCGATTCACGCGACACCGATCACCGAGGCGCAGCTCTACATCCTCAGTCGGGCCGGAAACGGCACGAAGCTGCGCGAGCTGATGCTCACCGGGTCGTCGCCGCTCGCCGACTTCCCCGTCACCCACCTCAAGGGTGACAAGGTGTCGTCGGCGCAGTCCGACGGCGTCGCCGAATTCTTCACCTACGTCCGGCAACCGGATCAGATGAAGAAGTTGACCGCGCTGGGCTTCCGCGGCGACGCCGCTCTGCCTGCGGCGACCGCGGCGGTGACATTCCCCGTACTCCCCGACCCGATGCCGGTGCCCGAGCCCGGCGCGGTCGTCGCGGTGAACGCGGCGGTGTACGGCAAGTAGGTCGGGGCTGGGCCGAAGCAGTCGCTCGGCACGGTCCACCCGCTCGTCGAGTGCTGGAGCGAGGTACGAGCTTCGGTGTAGCGAGACGCCGCACCCCGCAACGCCCGTCGGCGCGACACTCACCGTGCGGACCACCGCGTCCCGAAACCCCGTCCCCCAGTTGGCATTTCGGGTCACCTACCCCTCGTTACACCGAAGCTCGTACCTCGCTTCGGCACTCGGGGAGCGGGCTATTCCACTCGGCGAGCAGGGTGGGTGCGCTCGGGGAGCGGGCTATTCCACTCGGCGAGCGGCGTGGGTGGGCTCGGGGAGCGGGCTATTCCACTCGGCGAGCGGGGTGGGTGGGCTCGGGGAGCGGGCTATTCCACTCGGCGAGCGAGGTGGGTGCACTCAGCGAGGTGGGTGAGCGCACAGCGACACTCGAAGCGACCCTACTCCGCGAAGGCCTCGATCGGGGGGCAGCTGCACACGAGGTTGCGGTCGCCGAAGGCTCCGTCGATGCGGCGCACGCTCGGCCACACCTTTTCGCGGCCACCGGCTGACGGTAGACCGTTCGGGTACACGGCCTGCTCCCGGCTGTACGGGTGATTCCATTCGGCGACAAGGCATTCCGCTGTGTGCGGAGCGCCGCGCAGCGGATTGTCGTCTACCGGCCACTGCCCTGTTCCGACTTTGTCGATCTCGCCGCGGATGGCGATCATCGCGTCGATGAACGCGTCGATCTCGTCGAGGTTCTCACTCTCGGTCGGCTCGACCATCAGCGTGCCGGCCACCGGGAAGCTCATCGTCGGAGCGTGGAAACCGTAGTCCGCCAGCCGTTTTGCGACATCGTCGACGGTGACGCCGGTCTCCTTGGTGAGACCACGTAGATCCAGGATGCACTCATGGGCGACCATGTCGCCGTCGCCGGTGTACAGCACGGGATACGAGTCGCCGAGGCGCCGGGCGATGTAGTTGGCGGAGGCGATCGCGGTCAACGTTGCTCGCCGCAGACCGTCGGCGCCCATCATCGCGATATACGCGTAGGTGATCGGCAAGATCGACGCCGAACCGTACGGCGCAGCCGAGATGGTGAGATCCGATCCCAGTTCGGCGGCCAGCGGATGTCCCGGCAGGAACGGCGCGAGGTGCTCGCGCACACCGATCGGCCCGACGCCGGGGCCGCCACCGCCGTGCGGGATGCAGAACGTCTTGTGCAGGTTGAGGTGACTGACGTCGCCGCCGAAATGACCCGGACGCGCGACTCCCACCAGGGCATTCAAGTTGGCGCCATCGAGGTACACCTGACCACCCGCGTCGTGGATGGCGCCGCAGATCTCGGTGATCTCGTGCTCGAACACACCGTGCGTCGACGGATAGGTGATCATCACGGCGGCCAGCGCGTCACCGTGCTCGGCGATCTTCTCCTTGAGGTCGGCGGTGTCGACGTCGCCGTTCTCGCGGCACGTCACCACGACCACCCGCATGCCGGCCATGACGGCCGACGCCGCATTGGTGCCGTGGGCGCTCGACGGGATCAGGCAGATCGTGCGCTGCTCGTCGCCGCGTGAGCGATGATAGCGGCGGATGGCGAGGAGTCCGGCGTACTCCCCCTGCGATCCGGCGTTGGGCTGCAAACTGATTCGGTCGTAGCCGGTGATCGCGGCCAGCCAGCCTTCGAGCGTGGTGATCAATTCGCGGATGCCGACGGTGTCGGTCAACGGTGCGAACGGGTGCAGCCGCGCGAACTCGGGCCACGTGATGGGCTCCATCTCAGCCGTGGCGTTGAGCTTCATCGTGCACGATCCCAGCGGAATCATGCTGCGGTCCAAGGCGATATCCTTGTCCGACAGTTTGCGCAGGTAACGCAACATCGCCGTCTCGGTGCGGTACCGGTGAAACGCCGGGTGCGTGAGGAACTCCGACGTGCGGGTGACGATGTCGGTGTGGCCCGGGGCCACGGTGACGCCGAAGGCCTCGGTCACCGCGGCGACGTCGGCGTCGGTCGTCGTCTCGTCGCAGGCGATCGAGACATGATCGGCGTCGACTCTCCACAAGTTCACTCCACGCGACTTCGCCTGCGCGACGACCTCGTCCGCGCGGCCCGCGACGCTGACGAGAACGGTGTCGAAGTAGTCGGCGTGCACTACCGCGGCACCGAGGGAGGCGGCGATGGTGTCGGCGTGGGCGTGCACGCGGCGGGCGATGGCGATGAGCCCCTCGGGGCCGTGGTAGCTCGCGTACATGGCCGCGACAACGGCGAGCAGGACCTGCGCGGTACAGATGTTGCTGGTGGCCTTCTCCCGACGAATGTGCTGCTCACGGGTCTGAAGCGACAGACGATAGGCGAGGTTGCCGTCGTCGTCCTTGGACACGCCGACCAGTCGGCCCGGGAGTTGACGGGCATGCTTGGTGTGCACCGACAGGTAACCGGCGTGCGGTCCGCCGAAACCCATCGGGACGCCGAAGCGTTGAGTGGTTCCGAAGCACGCGTCGGCGCCCTGCTCGCCGGGTGGGGTCAGCAGGGTCAGCGCGAGGAGGTCGGCGCCGACCGCGACCAGTGCACCACGTTCGTGTGCCGCACTGATGACGGGCGCGGCGTCGACGATGCGCCCCGACGCCCCGGGGACCTGCGTGATGACGCCGAAGAATTCACCGCCGGGCAGCCCCGCGTCGGCTGCGGCCGGGTCGAGAACCGCCTCGACCACTTCGATGCCCAGTGGCTCGGCACGTGTGCCGATGACCGCCTTGGTCTGGGGGAAGAGGTCGGCGTCGATGACCAGCCGCGGTGACTTCGACTTGCCGGCGCGCCGCAGCAGCGTCATCGCCTCGGCGGCGGCAGTCGCCTCGTCGAGCATGGAGGCGTTGGCGATCTCCATGCCGGTGAGGTCGGAGACCATCGTCTGGAAGTTGAGCAGCGCCTCGAGGCGCCCCTGGCTGATCTCCGGCTGATACGGCGTGTAAGCGGTGTACCACGCGGGGTTCTCGACGACGTTGCGCAGAATCACGCCGGGCGTATGGGTGTCGTAGTAACCGAGGCCGATCATCGAGCGGGCGACCGTGTTCTTCGCGGCCAGCGCTGCGAGTTCGGCGCCGGCTTGCGCCTCGGACAGTGCGCGCGGCAGGGCGTCGAGTCCGTTGCTGTCGGCGGCGTCGGCGATGGTCGCCGGTACGACCTTGGCGGCGAGTTCGTCGAAGTCGGCGACGCCGATGGCCGCGAGGATGCGGGCGGTCTCGTCGGCGTTCGGGCCGACATGGCGGTCGGCGAAGACAGCGGAATGGGAGTCGTGTGCCATGAGGGCAGCCTCTCGCAGAGCCGATGCCGGCGCATCGACGACGGGGCCCTCTCCCTCTGTCACTGCCGACTCGCGGCGCCTGAGAGTTTCGGTCGCGCCGCTGCGCCCGGTGAGGGCAGACGACCACGACTTTTCACCGTGGGCGGACGTTCACCATCGCTGGTGAGCGCCACTTTCCAGAGACATCGTCAACGCCGCGGTCCAGGGTGCCTGAGAGATTGACGGAGAGGTGTTGCTCCTTCGGCGGCCGGGTCCCGAGTTACGGGCCGACGCTCTCCCGCTGCGTAGCGATGCGTGTCAAGTCTAGACGGTGCACCGGGACAACCTCACCGCGAGCGGGGTCGAGTGCGTCACAGTGCCCGATGCGGGGGCTACGCCGCGTCGATGTCGAGGTCGACGAGCAGTTCGGCGGCCAACAGCTCCAGGTCGGCACGCACCGCCGCGAGTTCGGTGCCGGGCGGAACCCGGACGTCGAACTGCGCTTCGAACAGCAGCCCACCGGCCATCGGAGCCTCGCGGGTACCAGTCGTCATGTGCTCGATGCTGGCGCCCGAGGTACTGAGCGCCGTCGAGATCTCCTGCACGATGCCGGGACGGTCGTTGCCGAGCAGTTCGATATGCAGCGACGTCCAGGCGGGGCTGGGTGCGGCGTCGCCGTCGTGCACCTCGACCTCGAGCAGGCCGTCGAGCGCGGTGACCGCCGCGATGAGCCGTTCGGCGTCGCCGCCGGGCACCGTCACCACGACGATGCCGGCGAATTTGCCCGCGAGCCTTGCCAATTGGCTGCGATCCCAGGAGCCGCCGTTGGTGGCGATCGCGTCGGCGAGGGCGCTGACAAGACCGGCACGATCGTCGCCGATCACCGATAGGACAAGATTGCGCATGGTGTCCAGCGTATCGAGTGGCCCGTCGACTGCGACCGCATTCGGGCCGAAAACCCGTCGGGCACCGGCCGTCACGCGTGTCGCCCAGCTATCCCGTCTTGCGCGTGCGATTGCTACGGCGCGCGGCCAACTCGTCTTCGGGAGCGGTCTCGGTGATGGCGCCGTCGGCGCGCTCGCCCGGGAAGTCGGCGATGGTGCCCGACAATTCGCGCATCGCACCGCCTACCGCTATGCCGAACACACCCTGCCCGCCCTGCAGCAGGTCGACGACCTCTTCGGCGGAGGTGCATTCATAGACGGTGGTGCCGTCGGAGAACAGGGTGATGCGAGCGAGGTCTTCGACGCCGCGGGAGCGCAGATGATCGACGGCGACGCGGATGTTCTGCAGGGAGATGCCGGTGTCGAGGAGGCGCTTGACGATCTTGAGGACGAGGATGTCTTTGAACGAGTACAGTCGCTGGCTGCCCGACCCGGCCGCGCTGCGGATCGACGGGACCACCAGCGAGGTGCGCGCCCAATAATCCAGCTGCCGATAGGTGATGCCCGCGATCTGACAGGCACTGGGCACCCGATAGCCGACCAGTTCGTCGGGCACGATGTCGTTGGGGAACAGGCCCGGTGCGATGTCGTTGAGGGTGGCTTGCTGCCCACTCGCACCCGTGTAGGTACGGTTGTCTTCGATCGGCTGGTCGCCCACTGGAACACTCCTCGCAGCACTCGGATGGCCTCAACTGCGTCAGGCGGTGTACGCAGAAGTTCGCACACCGACCTTCACGGTACCCGCGTCGGCCATTCTTTCCTATCGCGTGCCCGAACTGGCCTGCGATGTGTAGACCGTATGCCCGGGCTGAAACGACTTCAATGCGACGCGCTGAAGGTTAAACCTAAACTTGAGATCTAGGGTTTATCGTGACTCCGCAGAAGCCGTTCCGTTACCTGTCCCATTCTATTCGCCTGCTTTGAAGTCGTCCGGCGACACGCTGTCGAGGAACTCTTTGAATCGCTCGACTTCGTCCTCGGACAGTTCACCGTCGTCGGCCGCGGCGGCCGTTTCCTCGTCGGCGTCGGTGTCTTCATCCGGAATGATCAGGCCCGCTTCGACGAGGACGTCCTCGTCGGCGAGAATCGGGACACCGACGCGCAGTGCGACGGCGATGGCGTCCGACGGCCGGGCCGACACCGACAGGTCGTCGTCGAAGACCATCTCGGCGTAGAACGTGCCCTCTTGCATGTCGACGATGCGCACCCGCACCAGCCGGCGGCCGAAAGCTTTCACCAGATTCACGATCAGATCGTGGGTGAGCGGCCGCGGCGGCTCAATCCCCTTCTGCCGCAATGCAATCGAGGCAGCTTCACTTTGCCCGATCCAAATGGCCAGGTACCGCTCGCCGTCGGTCTCACGTAGCAGGAGAACCGGCTGGCTCTGCGGCGGCTCGACACGAATGCCGACGACCTTCATTTCACCCATGACTCCCACCTCTCGTGATGTCCGCGTGGACCGTGATGGTTCGGTTTCGACTCGCTACGCTCGCTCAACCAGCAGGCTGAACGACCACACTCGCTCAACCACCAGGCTGGACGAGTACGCTCGCTCAACCAACAGGCTGGACGACCACACTCGCTCAACCAACAGGCTGGACGGCCACGCTCGCCCGCCCAGCCGGGTGAGTGACCGCGCTCGCCCAGCTGGGCGAGCGCGTTCGCAAACCCGCTGGGTGGGCGACGTGGCTAGTCCAGAATATCTCGGACGGCGGCCTTCACCAGCTGAGTATGCAGGGTGACCGACAGTGCGGCGATCTCGCGGACCAGCTCTTCGGCGCGATCACGCGCGCCGGTGCCGCGTCCCTTCGCGATGGGTCCGGCGATCTGTCCGACCAGACCGGCTTCGCGATCGGCTGAGACCTTGAACGCGCGTAGGTGACGCGTCTCCAGGCCGTAGCTGGCGAGTGATCCGGCGGCCTCGACGAGGCGCACGGCGTCCTCGTCGAAGAAACCCCCGGGACCGGCCGACAGCAAGCCGTTACGCATGAGCTCGGTGATGAAAGCGCTGTCCACGCCGGTGCGCTCGATCAGATCGTCGCGCGAGACCCGAGAACCACGCGTCCCGAAGTCGGTGGCCGGCGCGACCGCGCCGCGAGCGCTCGACAGCAGGGTGGGTGCGCTGCCGACCGCGGCACGGCCGGCGTCCATCTCGTCGAGTTGTTCCTTGATGACCTTCAGCGGAAGGTAGCGGTCCCGCTGAGCGGTCAGTACGAAGCGCAGACGATCGTAGTCAGACTCGGAGAACCGCCGGTAACCCGACGGTGCCCGCTCGGGCGTCACCAGCCCCTCAGACTCCAGAAAGCGGATCTTGGAGATGGTGACGTCCGGGAAATCCTCGCGTAGGCGGCCCAGGACGGTGCCAATGGACATGACCCCGTCGCCGCGCTGCCCCGCCGACGCTGCGGTCACGACTGTTAGGCGCTCTCGCCGTCGCGCGGACCGCTCAGGAACACCAAGCGGAACTTACCGATCTGAACCTCGTCGCCGTTGCTGAGCGCAGCGGTGTCGACCGGCTCGCGGTTGACGTAGGTGCCGTTGAGGCTGCCGACGTCGACGACCTGAAAGTCGTTGTCGCCGAGCCGGAACTCCGCGTGGCGACGACTCACGGTGACGTCGTCGAGGAAGATGTCGCTGTCGGGGTGGCGTCCGGCCGAAGTGGTCGCCTGGTCGAGCAGGAACCGCGAACCCGCGTTGGGCCCGCGCTTGACTACCAGCAGCGCCGTCCCCGGCGCGAGGCGCTCGACACCCGTGTCGGTGGGTGCACTCGCCGCCTGCGGGGCCGCATTGACCTCATTGATGAAGTCCTCACGGAATACCGAAGTTGTCTCCACCGGTGCTTCGTAGCCGTTGTCGCTCTCGCTCACCACGTCTCCTGTCGTCGTCGGTCTATCGTCGTCAATTCGTTTCGCTGCCCCGCAGCGACCTGGCTGGCACGCGTCACGGGTGGCGAGAAGCGATCAGGCCGATTGCGGCCCGCCCACTTCAACGCCATAAATCTTCATAAGCCGTTTGCTGGTTCACCTAAACCGTATCGCGGCCGGGTGCACGTGCCGTCGAGTGAGGGTGCGGTGATCAGGTTCAGCATAGTCGTGTATCGGGCGGGCGGTGGTTGAAGTCGCCCGCAGCGTTACTCGGCGATCAGCGCCTGGTATGCGGCGGCGTCGAGCATCTGTGCCAACTCCGCGTCGACGTCGCCGGACACCCGGATCACCGCGAGCCACCCCTGCCCGTAGGGCTCGGAGTTGACCAGGTCGGGCGCGTCGTCGAGTGCGTTGTTCACCTCGGTGACGGTGCCCGAGAGCGGACCGTAGATGTCGGAGACGCTCTTGGTCGACTCGACCTCGGCGAACGACTCGCCCGGGGTCACCTCGTCGTCGACGCTGGGCGACTGAACGAACACCACGTCGCCGAGTTGTTCGGCGGCGAAGGCGGTGATTCCGACACGCACGTGCTCGGCGTCGATCTTCTCCACCCATTCGTGCTCAGCGGTGTAACGCAGGGAATCGGGCACATTGGTCACGAGGTCAAACCTTCCTGTTGCTCGCATGAGATTGTGTCAAGTATTGCTCGGATCACACAGCCGAACGGCCAGCTCGTGGCATCTTCGTTACCACCAGCACGGTCTGGATCCAGTAGAGGACGAAGGACCAAAGATACAGTCCGACCCCCCACACCATGAACGCCCACCCGATCGGATAGGCGATGTCGCCGAACAACGAATCCAGTTGTCCGGCAAGGATCCATGGGAACGCACTCATCAACGCGAAGGTCGCGGCCTTGCCGATGTAGAGGACCGGCAGCGCCACGAGCCCCCGCGACTTCAACAACGGTGCGGTGGCGAACAGTAGTACATCACGACCGATGATCACCGCGATCAACCACCAGGGAACGAACTCGCGGATGCCCATGCAGATCGGGATCACGATGATGTAGAGGCGGTCGGCGGCGGGGTCGAGCAGCGCGCCGAGCTTCGAGCCTTGATCGAGCAGCCGGGCGAGTTTGCCGTCGAGCCAGTCGGTGAAGCCCGACACCAGCAGGATGACGAACGCCCAGCCGTCGGCCTTGGCGACCAGCAGTACGTAGATGAAGACCGGAATCAGGATCAGGCGCCCGACGCTCAGCGCGTTGGGCACCGTCCAGATCTGATCTTTCGCTTCGTTCGCGCTCGGCTCAGCGGAAGACACCGATGATCCCCTGCAGGGTCTTGGCGCCGCCGGAGGAGAAGAGATTGTCGTGCACCATGTAGGTCCATGTGGTGGTCGATCGATGCAGATCGGCGGTGCCCAGATCGACGCCGTCGGCGGTGATGGTCGCCTCCCGGAAAGTCTTGCGCGCGTTGGCGATCGCGTCGTCGGGCAATCGGTTGAACTCGTCGACGATCAGGCGGTGGAACTCGTCGAGGGGACTCTCCTTGCCGATGGCGCGCAGATGGATGCTGGCCCGGACGTCGGCGACGAACGCGAGGTGATCGGCCCATGCACGGTCGAGGTGAAACAGCACGATCTCGCGAGCCGCGGCGGCGAGAACGTCCTCGTCGACCGGTTCGGCAGCGACGTCGGCGTCGCCTGTGGTCTCGGCATCCGTCGTGTCGTCGCCTGTCGTGTCGTTGTCTGTCGCGTCGGCGTCGTGGGACTGTTCGACGGTGTCGGCCTGCTCGGGGGTGTCCGCATCCGCGGAATTGTCGTCACCGCCGTCCACGGCCGCTGTCTTGTCGTCGTCGGCCTGCTCGTCAACTTTCGCTGCGGCAGCCTTCTCGGTGTCGGCCTTCGCCTCGACCGCCTCGTCGGTGTCGGCTTTCTCGTCTGCCTTCTTCTCACCACGCAGTTGCGCGTAGCGGTCCGGCTCGGCGCTGCGCAGTTCGTCGATCGCGGCGTCGGTGGTGAGGACTTCCATGCGGCGGGCGACGACGATGTCGCGCTGCTGGTTGACGAGCTGGTTGTAGCGCCAGGTGTTCGCGTGCAGTTCCAGCATGACGCCCTCGGCGATGCGCTGGGCCTGTTCGATCAGTTCGACGCCCTTGGATCCCATCGAGCCGTCGTCCGACTGGGAAACCGGATCCCGTTTGAACGCAAGGTTTTTGGTGACGACGGGGTCTTCGAGGCTGGAGAAGAACACCGACACACCCGGATCGCCCTGGCGGCCGGCACGACCGCGCAGCTGATTGTCGAGGCGTTCGGTTTCGTGGCGCCCGGTCCCGACGACGCACAGTCCGCCCAGTTCGACGATCTCCGTGCGGGCCTGCTCGTCGTCGCCGGATCCGCCGAGCCGGATGTCGGTACCGCGGCCGGCCATCTGGGTGGACACGGTGACCGCGTCCTTCTTGCCCGCCTCGGCGATGATCGCGGCTTCCTGAGCGTCGTTCTTGGCGTTGAGGACCACACAGGTCACGCCCGCCTTCTCCAGGAAGTACGCGAGTTCCTCGGACTCGGCGACGTCGTGGGTGCCGATCAGGACGGGCTGACCGGTCTCGTGCACCTGTGCCACATAGGCCACGATCGCCTCGACCTTGTTGGCCTTGGAGTCGTAGACACGGTCTACTTCGTCGACCCGGATGTTCTTGGTATTCGGCGGGATCTGCGAGACGGCGAGTTTGTAGAACTGGCGGAACTGTTCGCCCGCCGCGAGTGCGGTACCCGTCATGCCGCACACCTTCGGGTAGCGGCCGATCAGCGCCTGCACCGTCATCGTGTCGATGACCTCACCCGAATCCGTCTGCGCGAGACCCTCTTTCAGCTCGACGGCGGCCTGCACACCGTCGGGCCAACGCTGCAGCTGGGCGACGCGGCCGCGCGAGGCGTTGATCAGGTGTACGCCGCCGTCGCGGACGATATAGTGCACGTCGCGCTCGAGGAGGTAGTGCGCGTGCAGCGCGACGTTGACGTGTACCAGCGTGGTGCCCACGTGCTGCTCGCTGTAGAGGTTGATACCTCCCAGCTCGGCCTCGACGTGCTCGGCGCCCTCGTCGGTGAGCGTCACATTGCGGCCGTCGGCGTCGACGTCGTAGTGCTTCTTCTTCAAGCCCGCGACGACGGCGTGAATGGCCTGGTCGGGGACGTCGCCTTCGGTGGAGCCGGCGAGAACCAGCGGCACGAGCGCCTCGTCGACGAGGACGGAGTCCGCCTCGTCGATGATGGCGACGTCGGGTGTGGGAGCCACCAGGTCGTCTTCGGTCTGGGCGAGTTGGTCGCGCAGCACGTCGAAGCCGATCTCGTTGACCGAGGCATAGGTGATGTCGGCGGCGTAGGCGGCCTTGCGCTCCTCGCGGGTGGAATTCTCGTCGATCGAGGCGGCGTCGATGCCGAAGAGCTCGAAGATCGGCTTCATCCACTTAGCATCGCGGGTCGCGAGGTAGTCGTTGACCGAGATGACGTGCACGTGGTGGCCGCTGAGTACGTGGCCGATCGCGGCGATGGCGCCGGCGAGCGTCTTGCCCTCACCGGTGGCCATTTCGACGATGTCACCCTCCAGCAGGCGCAGCGCACCCTGCAACTGGACGTCGAAGGCGCGCATGTCCAGCGCACGGTCGGAGGCCTCGCGGACGAGTGCCAGAAACTTCGCGCGGTCGCCGAGGTCGGCTCCGATGTCCAGCTTCTCCGCCTCGGTGACGAAGTCGGCGTCGTCGAGTTTCGCCGCCCACTTGTCGTGAGCCGCCGCATCCTTGATCAGGCTGATCGACTTGGACTGATTGCGGGTCGTCTGCGACCCCAGCAACCGCCACATGCTGTTGGAAAGCTTTCCCACCGGTGACCTTCTCCTCTGAGCGCGCTAATGTCGGCTTTCAACGCCGCGGCCGCCGAAAATTCCCGGAGGCGGCGCACCTGACGGCCTCCACGGTACTTGTCCGATCCGACGGACGGGGATTCGCCATGGGAGTTGACGATGTCGCCGCAACCGCGTCACCGGGGACCGCCGAGACTGTGAGGTGCTGTGATGGCGACATCGGCTCGTTCTGCTACGCGGCGCCGAGTGATCAGGAGACTCGCGATCGCGGCGATCGCCGGCGCGGTCATCGCGGTGACCATCGGCCTGGGTGCCCACAACGCGTTCTGGGTGGCGTTCCTCGGTGCCGCTGGGATCGTCGCGGGCCTGGCGCTCGCGCCCCGACCGTCGCGACTGACCGAGATGCCCGAGTGGGAGCTGGCCGGCGGCGCGCCGGGCGTCCGGGTGCATGTCGAGTCGATCACTCGCAGTGCGCTCAATTCGGCCAGCGTGCAACCGACGTCGGTGACCGCGAGGGTGACGCCCGCGGATGACACGTCCTATCGAACGACCTGGATCACGTCGATGACGAAGTCCTACACCGACGCCGTGCTGTCTTCCGGCGGCGGGAAACTGCTGCCGGAGTCGGTGCCGCCGCGGCCCACAGGCGGACGTCGATCCTCGACGCCCCAGTTCGCCGACTATCCCGGCCGATGGGCGCTGATCTACCCGGCGGTGACCGTCGGCGTATGCGCGGCCGTGCTGTTCGGCGTGCCGACCGACGTATGGCGCGTCGACGCGAAACTGCCTTCGGCGTCGACGTTCGGAGGCGGGAGTCACAGTGACGACGGCGGCGGACGCACCACCGACAACGCCGCGGAGTCGTTGGACGCCCGGCTGAAGGCGATGATCGGGAAGATGCGCGCCATTGCCCCGGCGACCGTTGCGACGACACTGAGCGTCCGCCTGACCGACTCCGGGTCGGACTACGGATCGTTCTACGACCCCGGCACCGGGCAGGAGATCTCGCTCTACCGCACGTCGGACGGCGATTTCGCCGAGCCGCAGCGCCGGGCGACTACGCAGCGCGACGACGACGCCTTCGACCTCACTCCGTTCACCGCTACCAAGATCGACTCGATTGTGGCCGCGATGAAGATGCAGCTGGCGAAGGCCGGGGTGTCCGCCACCGCCGGCACGGTGGAATTCCGCCGCACCTCGACGGCATCGTCGGTCGGTGTGCTGAAGGTCTCCTTCGACACCGACGTCGGCGTACCCAGCACCGAGATGCAAGCGCACGCCGACGGCACGGTGGCCGAGTACTTCAACCCCGGCGACTTCCCGACGTCGTTCCGAGTCGCACGGGAAGCCCTTGTCTCACAACGAGTTCCACTCAATTCCCCGGTGCTCGAGCGGTTCGAGGTCCGAGGCACGGCGCCCGCGACGCCGACGATGTACGCCGGATCGATCCAGTCCAGCGGCGGTGTCTACATCCAGTACCGCTCGACCGCGTCGTCGGGCAGCGTCGCGGTCGTACCGGGCCAGTTCCCCCAGGTCCAGAGGTGGTCGGGGCGCTCCGGCCCGCCGGAGCACGGATTCAGTTTTGGCGACCTGGGCGCGCCGATCTTCGAATCGGTCCGTACCCAGGCCATGCAGCGCGGCGGCATCAAGGCATTCGACCGCGACGCCATCGACATCGAAGCCGTCGACGACACCGCCTACGACGTGCCGCCGCCGTTCATCCGGGTCAGCATGTCGAAGTCGGACGCCGCGAGCGGCCGCTACTCGATGACCGCGAAGTTCCTATTGAGCGACTATCACTGAGGGCCGGCTATCACTTGCGGACGACCGCTACTCGAGGGACGACCACCACCGAGGGCGACCGCTACCGCAGCGCCCGACGCGCGCTGGCTTCGAGCTGCGCCACGCCGCCCGGGGGCAGGTGGACGGCTCCCTGATCACGTAGTTCGGTGACGATCGAATGCGCGCGCCGGAAATACGACGCCTGCTCCTGAGGAGTCGACCCGCCGCCACGGGCATGATCGACCAGTTTGAGTGCGGTGTCGAGGCCGGCCTTCTCGTCGTCGCCGAGATAGTCGGTGCCCAGCCGTTTGCCGTTGGTCTCGCAGGCGACCCACGCCCTCGACAGCAGTTTCACCTTCTGCTGATAGGTGTCGGCGACGCCGCGATCGGCCGGAAAGCGCTCGGTGCGCAGGGCTTGCGCGTCACCGAGGGCATCGTGGAAATCCTGTACCGGTGGCAGAGTGACGTCGGTCACCGCCGGGTAGCGGAGCATCAATTCGGGTTGAAGTTCGTAGGTGCCATAGCTGCGCAGGATCTCGTTGTGCCGTGCCACGGCCGCCTCCCAGAGTCGTTCGGCCGCTTGGTCGCTGCCCGCGGTAGCGATCGACGGGGCGTCGTAGCCGGTACTCGGAGTCGACGCGGCGCCGGGCTGCTTATTCAGATCCACCTTGTCACCGCTGCGCACGGCGCGGGCGGCCACGACCGGCTCGACGATCTCACGAGCCGACGTGGCCGCACCGACCGACACCGGTGGCGCCGGTGCCGCCGGCCGCGGTCGCAGCCGATCAAGGACGGCCCGCACGGCGGGGTCGGCGTCGACGACGGCGAAATTCCACTGCTCCCCGACGCCCGACGACCCGTCGGCGAAGTCCAGGACCAGGTACTTCAAGCCGGCGACGGTGAGGTTGCGGCCGGTCGTCGACGTCGCCTGCGCCGGACCTCGGGTCGTCACCGATACCAGCATCGACGTCGGGTATTCGACGAGGCGTTCACTCTCGTTGCCCAGGGTGACGGTGTCGTCGGCCACGGACAGCAGGAAAGCACCGCGAGCCCCGAGACGTCCCCACGCTGCGACGGCCAGGGACACGGCGACGGCGGCGAACGCGATCGTCGACCGGGTAGACGGCTCGGCGTCGACCATTCCGAGCACCAGGAACGCGATCAATCCGGCGAGCAAGGCGATCCACGCACCGCGCGCACCCCACGTGTGGCGTGCCGTCAGGTACTCGGTGCGGCATGTCACGGCTGTCACTGCACGCTCCTTAGGGCGAGTTGCGATTTCTCCCCACGTAGCGCTTGGTAAATTATCTCCATGCCTGCGCCGACGCGACCTCACTACACCCTATCGTTCGCCAACAGAACGGCTTTCGGCGTAGCCGTCGCCGCGGTTGCGGCGACGATCGCCATCGTCGTGAGCTCGGTGGCTGCCGCGGCACCGTCGACGGCTCCGGCAAAGCCCGCGAAGCCGGCCCCGGCGGTCAAGACGGCGCTGTCGGGACGGACCTTCATCTCCGATACCGTCAGCGGCAACAACCCGTTGCCCGGCGGTGCGTCGATCACGATGAGGTTCGGCTCGACCAATCAGATCAGCATCAATTCGGGCTGCAACACGATGCGGTCCACCGTCGACCTGGCCAAGAACCACTTCACCGTCGCGCAGCCGATGGCGTCGACCAAGAACTTCTGCCCGACCGGCGCCGACCAGTGGCTGACCGCGTTTCTGACCTCCAAGCCCGTGTGGCGACTTTCCGACGCCGACCTCGTGCTGGCCAACCGCGACGTTCGGATGCGCCTGGTCGACCGCAAGGAAGCCGCCGACCGCCCGCTCGTCGGCACGCAGTGGTCGGTCACCGCATTGATTCAGAAGGGCGCGGTGGTCGACCTACCGACGACCGTCACGCCGGCACCGACGGTGCGTTTCAGCGACTTTCAGGTCAACGCCAACACCGGCTGCAACGGATTGACCGGCCCCGCGGTGCCGGTGACGTCGATGATCGTGTTCGGTCCGGTGTTCTCCTCGGGCCGTGTCTGCAAGGACGCCGGCAGGCGTCGGGTCGACGCCGGACTCGTCGCTGCGATGAACGGGTTGCAGACCTACGTCATCGACGGCAAGAAGCTCACCGTGGTCAACACCTCGGGCGTCGGCTTCATCGCGCGAACCGATCGGTAGCGCGACATGGCAGCCAAGTCGAAGAAGTCCGCGAACAACGCGAAGAAGGCGAAGCCGTCACGCAAGATCTCCAATTCGATCTATGAGGCGGAACTGTTCCGCCTGCAGACCGAGCTGGTGAAACTGCAGGAATGGGTGAAGGCCACCGACTCGCGGGTCGTCGTGGTCTTCGAAGGACGCGACGCCGCGGGCAAGGGCGGCACGATCAAGCGGCTCACCGAGTACTTGAGTCCCCGCATCGCCCGGATCGCCGCGTTGCCCGCCCCGACCGATCGCGAACGCGGGCAGTGGTACTACCAGCGATACGTGGCGCATCTGCCCGCGCGCGGTGAGATCGTGCTGTTCGACCGATCCTGGTACAACCGGGCCGGTGTCGAGAAGGTGATGGGCTTCTGTACGCCCGAGGAGCACAGTCGGTTCCTGCGGCAGACGCCGCAATTCGAGCAGATGCTGATCGACGACGGCATCATGTTGCGCAAGTACTGGTTCTCGGTGTCCGAGGAAGAACAGCTGCGCCGCTTCCGCTCCCGCATGAACGACCCCGTGCGGCAATGGAAATTGAGTCCGATGGATCTCGAGTCGATCAACCGCTGGGAGGACTACTCGCGGGCGAAGGACGAGATGATGGTGCACACCGACACCGCGCAGAGCCCGTGGAACGTCGTCGAATCCGACATCAAGAAGCATGCGCGACTGAACATGATCGCGCATCTGCTCTCGACGATCCCCTACGAGGCGGTCGACCATTCGCCAGTCACGTTGCCGCTCAAGCCGATACACAGCGGCAACTATCATCGGCCGCCGCGGTCGTTGTCGAAGTATGTTCCCGACCACGTCGCGACGTTGACGGGCGATGTCGAACGTTGATGCGGCACACCGCCGACGACACCGCACCGGATAGCATTTCCGGGTGCAGCTAACGGACTTGCCCGCGCGGGTACGCAATCGCCTGACCCGCGACGAGATCATCTACCTCGTCGCGCCGTCGGGCAACCCCAACTTCGGCGACGAGCTGATCGCCAAGACCTGGCTGGAGTATCTGGCCCGGGTGCGTCCGCACGCGCTGGTGGTGCTCGACTGCCACTCCCCCGGCCAGGCGTCGATCATGTTGCGGCGCAGTCATCCTCGTGCCGTGTTCGTCGACACACTATGGCGTTTGACCCTGTTCGCGGCGGGCACCGAACGCCCTGACATCGATCGGCCCGACGGCCTCGACCCCGACCGCGGGTGGGAATGGGTCGCCCGCGCGGCGAGCAACCTCGGCGTCGCGTCGCATCTCGACGTCGGCATCGATCTGCTGCTGCGGGCGGCATCGATTCATCTGCTCGGCGGCGGATACGTGAACGGCATTTGGCCGCAACACCTTTCGCTCGCGACCGCGATCGCCGCAGTCGGCGGGCGCACCGGCGCGCCGACCTACGCGACCGGCCAGGGACTGACGCCGACCTTCGACGACGAGCGCGCCGCGATCCTCACCGAGGCGCTGAGTCGCTTTCACGTCGTCGACGTGCGCGACCGAGCGTCGGCGGAGGCGTTCGCGAGCATCGCACCGAGCCATTCCGGCGACGACGCGTGGCTTTCGATGCCGGCGAAGGCGCCTGCGACGGCGGACGGCGACGGGGTGGTGCTGTGCCTGCAATCCGATCTCACCGCTGACTTCACCGCGCACGGCAAGACCGGCGTCGAGGCCGTCGCCGCGCTGGTGACCGCGCTGCTCGACGAGTGGGACGTCGCCGCGTCGCAGATCACGGTGATCGAATGCATTCCCGGCATCGACTACACCGTGCCGCACCTGATGGGCGACCGGCTCGACGGCGCTACCTTCGTCCCGTTTCTCGACGTGTGGCGTGACGGGCTGCCGATCGGGGTGGGCCACACCTGGATCAGCACACGGTTTCACCCGCACCTGCTCGCCGCGGCCGCCGGGGACAGCGGGGTCGCGATCGCCGGACATCCCGACTATTACGCGACGAAACATCAGTCGCTGGTCGACGTCGGGTCGCGGTGGAGTCTGGTCACCGGTCCCGGGCAATCACCGTCGAAGCCCGCGGCGGGCGGATTCGCGCCGGCCGCCCGCCGCGCCAACGTCGAGCGGAAAACCGAACTGGCGCAGTCGCTTTACCCGAACCGCGTGACGAGCAGGTTGCGCACGCCACGACTGCGTTAGGGTGGGAGAATTCCAGGACTGAGATGGGGTGGCGATGATCACGGCGGCCACGGGCGTACCGGCGGCCGTCTGGCTGCGCACACTCATCGCGGTGGTGGTCCTGTCAACGGTCACCGTAATCCTGTTGCGCGCCTACGATGTTCGAGCTCCGTGGAAACAGGTCACCGCGCTGGCCCGCGGCGCCGCCCAACTGGTCGCTCTGAGCATGATTCTCTCCGGAGTGCTGACGAACGGCATCCTGGTGGGAGCCGCACTGGCGGTGATGTTCTCGGTCGCCGTGGTGACGGCCACGCGGCGGGTCGGCTGGTCGATGCCTCATCTGATCGCGACCGGGACGGCGATGGCCGCGGGTGCGGGTACCGCGTTGACGACGGTATTCGCCAGTGGCGCACTGCATCTCGAAGGCCGCTACGTGCTGGCGGCCGGCGGCATCGTCATCGGGGCGACGATGACGGTGGCGACCCTGACATCGCAGCATTTCACCACTGACATCGCGACCGGCTGGGAGGAGGTGGAGGGCTGGCTGTCGATCGGCGCCACCGCGCGGCAGGCGACGGCCCGGTTCGCCCGAAAGGCCGTGCGGCAGGCCTTGATTCCGTCGACCGATCAAACCAAGACGACCGGGCTCGTGACGCTGCCCGGAGCTTTCGTCGGTGCCCTGTTCGGCGGCGCGTCGCCGGTGGAGGCAGGGCGGTTCCAGATCATCGTGCTCGCCTCGATCATGGCGGCCGGCGCCCTCACCGCGGTCGTCCTGGTACGCCAATTGTCTGAGGTAGCACGACGACCCGTCGAGGAGACGACATGAGTACCGCTGCGAACCCGCTGAGCGCATTGCCCGCCGCGGCGCTTGCCGACGTGTTGCCCGCCGTCGCCGCGGGACTCGGATTCGGGGGCGGCGGAGCACTGCGGATCCCGGTGCGCCGCGACGTCGTGGTGTTGCTGATCGACGGACTCGGGGCCGAACTGCTTGCAGCACACGCCGATCGGGCACCGACCTTGGCCGCCGCGGCGTCGACGACGATTCGCGCAGGCTTTCCGGCCACGACGGCGACCAGTCTGACCAGCCTGTCGGTGGGCGCCCCCTGCGGGGTACACGGCATCATCGGCTACAGCTTTGTACCCGACGGCGCGCCCGACGGCCCCGCGTCGGATCGAAGACTGCTCAATTCGTTGCGGTGGACGCTCGATCACGCCGAGGGGCCGACGGCGGTCGAGGCATATCCCCCGCAGCGGGTGCAGGTGAACGCCTCGTTCCTGCAGCGTTTCGGCGCGGCCGGCGTCGAGGTGCACTACGTGACGCCCGGCTATCAGCGCGACTCACCGTTGACGCAGGCCGTGTTCCGTGAGCGCGGGACGCATCACCCGGCGTCGACGACGGCGGAGATCCGTGACGCCGTACGCGCGATCTGCGCCCCGGCCGACGCCGTGCGCCGCTTCACCTACGCGTACTACGGCAACGTCGACTTTCAGGGGCACCTGCACGGTCCGGGGTCCGCCGAATGGCTCGCCGAGCTGGGCGCCGTCGATGCGATGGTCGCGGAGCTGGCGTCGGATCTGCCGCCGACGTGCACCCTGGTGGTCACCGCTGATCACGGCATGGTGCCCGCCGGGCACGTCATCGACATCGATACCAGTCCAGAGCTGCTCGCCGGTGTGGACGCGGTCGCCGGCGAGGCCCGGGTGCGGCACGTGTACGCGGCATCCGGCGCGGCGTCGCAGGTCCGCGACGCCTGGGCGTCGACCTTGGGCGAGCATGCGCATGTGGTGACGCGGTCACAGGCGATCGACGAGCACTGGTTCGGCGCGCAGGTGTCCGCCGACGTCGCCGCACGGATCGGCGACGTCGTGGCGGTCGCACGGGGCCATGCGTTGCTGACGCGCAGCGTCGGTGAGCCGCTCGAGTCGTCGATGGCCGGGCATCACGGCGCCTGGACGACGGCCGAACAACTCGTGCCACTGATCGTGCTGGGCGCGTAGGTGGGGGTTGGGCCGTCCCCGCTGGTTGAGCCGGGTTTCACCGGTCGGGGCCACTCCATCTGCTGGTTGAGTCGCGAGGAGCGCTAGCGACGAGCGTGTCGAAACCACGCACGCCGACCACGTCACCGCACCAAACTCAAAGCGACAGTTGGCAATTCATCTCGCCAATGGTTTCGACGCGGGCGCGTCTCGCTGCGCTCGTCGGGCCCGGCTCAACCAGCGGGGGGTGCCGCGACACGGGCGCGTCTCGCTGCGCTTACTTCGACTCGCTGCGCTCGCTCAGCACGGCGCGTCGGGGCCGGCTCAACCAGCGGGAGGGTGGTGCCGTCGCACGGGCGCGTCTCGCTGCGCTCGCTCAGCACGGCGCGTCGTGCCCGGCTCAACCAGCGCAGAGGCACCTACTAATTGTCGTTGCCGCGCAGCGCGTCGTCGGCGGACGGGCGGGTCAGTGCGCTGACGGTGCCGATGTCGCCCCAGAACGGACCACCCAGACGTGAGATCGGTTCGAGCAGTTCGACGTCGGGGTAGCCCCGGGTCAGGCAGTTCTCGTCGACGCGCAGCCAGACCACCTCACCGAACACGACGACGTCGCCGCCGGCGAATTCCATGGTGTCGAACAGCTGGCACTCGATGGCCACCGGCGACTCGGCGACCGACGGCGGCTCGACCTTGATGCTGGCACGCCGGGTGAGCCCGGCGACGTCGAACTCACTGATTTGCGGCCCGACCGGCGCCGACGACGTGTTGACCTGCGACATCAGCGGACGATTGGCCAGACTGACGGTGAACTCACCGGTTTCGCGCACATTGCGCAAGGTGTCCTTGGTGCCGATCGAGGTGAACTGCAGCACCGGCGGCGTGAGCGAGGAGACGGTGAAATACGAGTGCGGCGCGAGGTTGTCGACGCCGTCGGCGCTGCGGGAACCGACCCAGGCGATCGGACGTGGCAGGACCACGGCGTTGAGCAGGGTGTGCATGTGGACCGCGGGATCGGCGGGATCGTAATTGCGCACGACATCGTCTCCTGGTCGGCAAGGGGCCGGGCTGGCCCGACGCAAACATACCCGTTCAGGCGGTGATGCGATGCAGCCCCGCTACGTCGGCGTCGACCAGCGCCGCGCAGATGACGGCTCGCAGCGGCGCGAGGTCGCCCCGGGTGTCGAGTCCGGTGGCGGCTGCACGGGCGACGTAGATCCATCTCTCGCGGGTGACTCCGGACAGGTCCAGGCGTCGTCCGGCGGTACGCGCGATCAATGTCAGCAGCAGCGTTCCGGTGCGGCCGTTGCCCTCCCGGAACGGGTGAATCATGTTGTAGTCGGCGTATATTCGCGACAGCCGATACGTGAGCGCGGTGGTGCTGTAGCCGTCGGCGCAGGTGAAGGCCTCGTCGACGTCGTCGTGGAGGCGACGCAGCGCTTCGGCGATCTCGTCGACGGGTGCGAAGACGGTGCCGCCCTTGCTGATTCCGGTGATTCGCGGTTCGCCGGCCCACGCGTAGACGTCGGCGAAGACGTGGCGGTGCAGATCGGTGACGGTGGTGCCGACGGGCTCGTCGCGCAGGTGCGCCTGGACGAGTCGGCCGGCCGTGACGGCGAACTCCGCCGCCTGCAGCGCGTGGTGGGTGCACAGACGGAAGTTGTTCTCCAGCACCGTCGTACCGCGGATCAGGTAGGGACGTCGACGCGCGAGGGCGGGGCGGCGAACATCGTCGGGATCCCGGTAGCGCGCACGGCATCCGGCGAGGTAGTCGGTCATCGAGACGTCGCCCGCGGCCAGTGCGTGCAGAGCGGCCGTCTCGGCCTCGTCGGGTCGCCAGCCTTCGAGTGCTTCCGCGGCGACGACGTCGGCGACGATTAAGTGGCGTCGACTCGTCTGCGTCATCGGCCCGCGAATCGGTCGGGGCGGGTGTAGTTGAGTATCCGGAGCACTCCGGAGACCTCGCGCCCCGCGGTACGCAATTGTGCGCGGTCCTGCGGCGAGAGTGTCGACAGCGTCGCGTCGTCGCGGACGACGCCGCCGGCGCGGACCGAGTCGGAGCGGATCGCCCAACGCAGCCGGGTGGCGATGCACCAGCAGTCGGCGAGGGTGTCCGCGGCGTCGTCGGGCAGCAGCGCGGCGCCGTCGTGGAGTCGGTCGAGCGTGCTCGACGCCGATGACCCGGTGCTCAATGCGGCCCAGCGGGCGATCTTCGTGATCGGCTCGACGACGGCACGCTTGACGTCGACGGCATCGCGGCCCCCGGCGACCACGCGCAGGCGGGAGGGAACGGTCTCCCGGATCACCAGGGTGTCGTCGAGCATGGCCGACAAGGCGTCGGGACGGTCGGGGCTCAACGCCCCCAGCAGGTGCGTCCGAAGACCGTTCGCATGCAGATGAGCCGGGGCGGCGTCCGCGAGCAGTCCGGTCATCACGACGCCGCGGTCGGCTGCCGGGTCGGCGAGCCACGCGTCGATGCCCCGCTGCCAGGCGTGCGTGTCGCGGGCGAAGCGGGACCGGCTGGCGATGGCGCCATTGGTGTCGGCGCGCAGGCCGACGGAGTCGAGGAGCGCATGGACCTGCGCCGCGGCGGCGAGCGCGGCCGTCCGATCGGTGTCGACGACGATCAGGGTCTCGACGTCGGCGCCGGGCAACGCGTCGCTGCGGCCACAACTGCCCGAGACGTACCACTGCCAGCGCAGGCCCGGGTGCGCGGCCGCGACGATGTCGGCGGCGCCGGCGACCGCGGAGCGGGCGAACGCCGACCACCGCTGCGTCAGTGCGACGACGTCGCGGGTACGGGTGGGGCCGAGTTCGAGTGCCTCGTCGTGTGCCGCAAGCGCCGCCGCCGCGAACTCCTCGGCGTCGTGCGCACGGCAGACGTCGCCCAGCACATCGTCGAATACGGAGGTCATGGCGACGATTCTGGTCTCCCGCGGCCGCACTCACAAGTGGGAAACACAGTCGTAACCCGCGGTAGCGAATCCGAAACGCGGCTGCCTCACCGGCTTCACGATCGACACATTAACTATCACTCGACAGATAATCATCGAGCAGGGAGATTCCATGCCGACCACCATCGACACCGCGACCACGCGGGCCGCTCGTGCTCATGCGCGGGGCCAAGCGACGCTGACCGCCGACATGCCGACCGTCCCCGCGAGCGATTGGGCCACTCCGCCGGACGGCGTTGCGGCACAACAGCTCACCTGGGCGGAGACCGTCCCCGGCGGGCGGTACGCGACGAAGGTGCTCGCTCGCGGCACCCGGTTGCGGCTGCGGGACCTGACGGGCAGCGCCTGCGCGCAGGTGTTCCTGTGGCGCGCCGACAAACCGTCCGAACGACTCAACAGCGCGGACACCGTGAAAGTGCCCTGGCAGGCCTACCTCGGCGTCGGACATCCACTGCTCAGCGATCAGGGACGCCTGCTCGCCACGGTCGTCGCCGACACCGCGCGTCGGCACGACGCACTGACCGGGGCGTCGACCATCGGTCACAACACCGCGAAATACGGTGCGGGACAACCGGAATCGGAGTCACCGGCGGGCCGCGAACTACTGGCGCTGGCCGCCGCGAAACACGGTCTGACCCGACTCGACGTCGGAGCACCGGTGTCGTTCTTCTTCGGCGTGACGGTGGATGCCGACGGGACGCTGCGGGCGAACGGAAATGTCGGGACGCCCGCGGACG
Organism: Gordonia asplenii; assembly: GCF_012933505.1. Classification (GTDB taxonomy): domain Bacteria; phylum Actinomycetota; class Actinomycetes; order Mycobacteriales; family Mycobacteriaceae; genus Gordonia; species Gordonia asplenii. The sequence continues at coordinate 63,822 of NZ_JABBNB010000003.1, read as the reverse complement.
TCGAGCTGGTGGCTCATGTGCCGCTCATCGTCGCGGTGGCCAATGCCAATCATCCCCTCGACCCGTCGCCGGAGTACCGCGTGGGTGGCCTGGAGATCCTGGCCTGGCATACCGGCGCCGAGATCGACGCACTGCGAACGAGCCTGCCCGGCACCGACCCGGAGTACCAGCGTGCCTTCGCCAATACCGAAGACGACTGGGCCGCAACCCATCCCGCATCCGCCACCAACCGATAGGCCGGACATGACCCTCCTCTCCCCCGCTGATCTCACCGCCGAAACCCTCTCTCTCGCACCGGGTTCGGTGATCCTCGACGAGATCGCCGCCGCACGCGCACCGTGGTCCGCGCGCATCGCGGCAGGTGACGTCCTCACCATCGTCGACCTCGACGGCAACCAGGCCGTCGACACCCTGTTCTTCGGCGCCGACGACCCCACCATCCGCTACAGCGCGTCGGCAACCATTGCCGCGCAAGGGAATATCTTTCTGACCGCCGGTTCGGTGCTGCGTGACGACGACGGCGCGCCGATGCTCACCGTGATCGCCGACGAGGTCGGCAATCACGACACCGTCGCCGGCGCCTGTTCGCAGGAGTCCAACACCCTGCGCTACGGGCAGCACACCAAACACCAGCACGCCTGTCTGGAGAACTTCCTCGCGCAGGGCCTGCGGCTGGGGTTGACCAAGCAGCACATCGTGCCGAACATCAACTTCTTCATGAACGTGCCGGTCGACGCCGACGGCACGCTGGGCATCGTCGACGGACTGTCGGCCCCGGGCAAACGCGTCGCGGTGCGGGCCGAGATCGACATCCTCGTGCTGGTGTCGAACTGCCCGCAGATCAACAATCCGTGCAACGGATTCGACCCGACACCGGTGCGGATGATCGTGACACGACCGGACAGCGTTCGCGCCGACGACTCCGACGGCGGGCTGTCGTGACGGGCGCCGCGTCGATTGAGGTGCTGCGCGCCGGAATGGCGACGTCGATCCAGGACTGGCCGGGGCGAACCGGGTATTGGCAGGTCGGCGTGCCGCCGTCGGGCCCGATGGACGACCTGTCGTTCCGGCTCGCCAACATCGCCGTCGGGAATCCCGAGGGCGCTTCCGGGCTGGAGGCGACGCTGCTCGGTCCGGCACTGCGGGTTACCCGGCCGCTGTGGGTGTGCGTCACCGGAGCGCCGGCGCCGGTGACCCGCAACGGGCGTCGGGTCTCGCAGTACAAGCCGATCCACCTCGACGCCGGGGACGTGCTCGACGTCGGGATGGTGACCGCGGGCCTGCGAACCTATCTCGCGGTCGGCGGCGGGCTGGCCGCCGACGACTATCTCGGGAGTGCGTCGACGTTCACGCTCGGACGATTCGGCGGGCACCTGGGCCGCACCCTCGTCGACGGTGACGTGTTGACGGCCGCACTCGCGCCGACGGGCGAACCCAGCCGCATTCCCAACGAATGGCAACCGGCGATCGGCGCGGACTGGCATCTTGCGGTGACGGTCGGGCCGCATTCGGCGCCGGAGTTCTTCACCGACGACGACATCGCGACGCTCTACACCGCGACCTACACGGTGCACTTCAACTCCGATCGCACCGGCGTGCGCCTGATCGGGCCCAAACCGCAGTGGGCGCGGCCCGACGGCGGCGAGGCCGGGCTGCACCCGTCGAATATCCACGACAACGCGTATTCGGTCGGCGCGGTGGACTTCACCGGCGACACCCCGATCCTGCTGGGACCGGACGGCCCGAGCCTGGGCGGCTTCGTGTGTCCGGTGACGGTGACCAGCGCCGACCGGTGGAAACTCGGTCAGCTGGCGCCCGATGCGACGCTGCGGTTCGTGCCCGTGGATACCGCGGCGGCAGCGCCGCTCGCGGCGGTCGACGTCCGGCGTCGGGCATCCGGTCCGGTCCTGGTCGGCGGATTCGCGGCCGCCGACGACGGGATCCTCCGACGCGGGGTCACGGCGGACGGGGCGGCGTCGATCACCTATCGCCGCAGCGGCGACGATAACATCCTCGTCGAATACGGCGAGATGGAACTCGATCTCAAGCTGCGGGTACGCGGGCACGCGCTGACGTCGGCGCTGGCCGACGCCGAACCCGGACTCGATCTGACGCCGGGGGTGCGCTCGGTGCAGGTGAAGTTCGATCCGCGGCACCGGTCTAGTGCGGCGGTGTTGGACATGCTCGTCGACGTCGAAGCCGGGTTGGCGCCGCTCACCGAGCTGCGCGTACCCAGCCGGACCGTGTCGCTGCCGTTGAGCTGGGATGATCCGGCGACGCGCGAGGCGATCCAACGGTACATGCACGGCGTCCGCTCCGACGCGCCGTGGTGCCCGTGGAACATCGAGTTCATTCGGCGGATGAACGGCCTCGGCAGCGTCGACGACGTGCACGACGTCGTCTTCGACGCCGAGTACCTCGTGCTCGGTCTCGGTGACGTGTATCTCGGCGCGCCGGTGGCGACGCCGCTGGATCCGCGGCATCGTCTGGTGACCACCAAATACAATCCGGCGCGGACCTGGACGCCGGAGAACGCCGTCGGCATCGGGGGCGCCTACCTGTGCGTGTACGGCATGGAAGGGCCCGGCGGCTACCAGTTCGTAGGGCGGACCACACAGGTGTGGAATCACCGCCATCCGCTGCCCGCACCGGGCTTCGACCCCGAACATCCGTGGCTGCTCAGGCATTTCGACCGGATCCGCTGGTTCCCGGTCACCGCCGAGGAATTGCTCGACCTGCGCGCCGACACCGCGGCCGGTCGCGGCAGCGTCGACATCACCGACGGCGAGTTCAGCATCGCCGACTACGACGCGTTCCTGGCCGCCAACGCCGGATCGATCGCGGCGACCCAGGCGCAGATGGAGTCCGCGCGGGCCGACGAACGCGAGCGCTGGCGCGCCAGCGGCGAGTTGGGACCCGCCGCACCGGCATCGGATACCACGGTCGATCGGGAGAGCGCATGACACGCATCGGCGACATCTACACGGCGATCGCCCGATCCGGCCGCGACGGGGTGTTCCTCACGCTGCGGCCGCAGGCGCAGGTACAACGCGAGTTCGACGCCGCGACCGGGCCGCTGGCCGGTTTGGTGCTGGCGGTGAAAGACAATGTCGACGTCGCGGGACTCCCGACGACGGCCGCGTGTCCGGACTACGCCTACACGCCCGAGTCCGATGCGCCCGCGGTGTCCGCGTTGCGGTCGGCCGGCGCGGTGGTGATCGGCAAGACGAATCTGGACCAGTTCGCGACCGGGCTGGTCGGGACGCGCAGTCCGTATGGGGCGGTGCGTGATTCGCGTCGCGACGACTACATCTCGGGTGGGTCGAGTTCGGGTTCGGCGGTTGCGGTGGCGCTGGGTTTCGCCGACATCGCGATCGGCACCGACACCGCCGGGTCAGGACGGGTGCCGGCCGGCTTGCAGGGGATCGTCGGGATCAAGGCGACGGTCGGGGTGGTCGGGACGCGGGGTGTGGTTCCGGCGTGCGAGAGTTATGACTGCGTCACGATTTTCGCCCGCGATCTGGACACGGCGTCGACCGCGATGGCGGCGATGGCGGCGGGCGCCCCCGACCGGGAGTGGCCGTCGGACGTGCGGCTGGCTGCGCGGACCACGCCGGTTCTCGCCGTGCCCGTCGAGTTGCCTGGTCTGAACACGCTGTGGCGCAACGCCTTCGAGAGCGCGGTGGATCGGGCTCGGTCAGCGGGCGCGCAGATCAAGCGAATCCCGTTCGACGACTTCCTCGCCGCAGCTCGGCTGCTGTACGACGGCGCCCTGGTTGCCGAGCGGTTCGCGGCGGTCGGTGAATTCGTCAGTGGCGGGGCCGTGTCGCTGGATCCGACGGTTGCACGAATCATCAAGGGCGGCAAGGACTTCAGTGCCGTCGAGTTGCTCGCGGACCGGCGTCGGGTGGCCGCGTTGCGAACGGCCGCGATGGGGCTGATCGCCGACTGCGACGCGCTGCTCGTACCGACCGCTCCCACACATCCACGACTCGACGAGGTGGCCGCCGATCCGGTCGGCGTGAACTCGCTGATGGGCACCTACACGAACTTCTGCAATCTGTTCGACCTGTGCGCGATCTCCGTGCCGGCCGGGGTCGTCGACGAAGACGACCGCGGTACCGCACAGTTCGGGGTGACCCTGCTAGGCCGGGCGTTTCACGACGGAGTCGTCGAGGATATTGCGCGGCGCATTTTCGGCGCCGGGTCGTCGGCCGAGCCGTGGGTCGGCGGCGTCGTGGACACGGTCCGGCTCGCGGTGTTCGGTGCACACCTGCGCGGGCAGCCGCTGGCTCACCAATTGACCGACCTCGGGGCCCACTGGGCCGGGCCGATGCGCACCGCGGCGTCGTATCGGCTCAGCAGTCTCGACACGACGCCCGCCAAGCCGGGGCTGGTGCGCGTCGGCGACGGCGGGGCGTCGATCATCGGCGAAGAGTGGCTGCTCTCCCCCGCCGCACTGGGGCGGTTTCTCGCCGCACTGCCCGCGCCGATGATGCTCGGGAACGTCGAGCGGGCCGACGGCAGCTGGGTGACCGGATTCGGTTGCAGCGCAGACGCACTCGTCGACGCCGAGGACATCACCGCGTTCGGCGGGTGGGTCGCGTTCCGGTCGGCGGCCGTCGCGGCCGGTTCGTAACACCGCGCTCATCTTCAGGCAATCCTCCGCACATCGTCGTGCACCAGCATTTCTATCAACTGACAGGCAGGAACGTACTCATGTCCACCACCATCGACCCACCGTCGGCGCAGTTCTCCTCCGCCGAAGACACCGCCACACTCGAAGAATTCGGTTACGAGCAGGAACTGCATCGCGGGATCGGCGGGTATGCGGCCTTCGCGGCGGGGTTCTCCTTCGTCTCCATCCTGACGACCGTATTCGCCTTGTTCGCACTGGGATTCGGGCTGGGCGGACCGGCCTTCGTGTTCACCTGGCCGATCGTGTTCGTGTGCCAGTTCGCGGTCTGCCTGGTGTTCGCGGAACTGTCGGGCAAGTTTCCGGTGGCCGGCGCCATCTATCAATGGTCGCGTCGGCTGGCCGGTGAGACGGTCGGCTGGTTCGCCGGCTGGTTCATGCTGATCGGCTACATCGTGAGCGTCGCGGCGCTCGCGATCGCGATGCAGAGCGTGCTGCCGTCGATCTGGAGCGGCTTCCAGATCATCGGCGACGATCCGTCGTTGACCTCGATCAGCGGGGCGTCGAACGGCATTCTGCTCGGGTCGGTGACAATCGTCGCATGCACGGCAATCAGCTCGGTCGGCGTCGCACTGATGGGCAGGATCACCGTCATCGGTGTGACCCTGGAGATCGTCGGGGTGTTCCTGATCGTCGGGGCGATGTTCGTGACGGCGCGGCGCGGGCCGTCGGCCGTGCTCGACACCGGCGGGCACGGGCACGGCGGCGGATACGTGTGGGCGTTTCTGGCGTCGATGCTGATGGCGGCCTATGTCATGTACGGGTTCGACAGCGCCGCGGAGTTGTCCGAGGAAACGACCAATCCACGGCGCACCGCGCCGCGGGCCATCGTCGGAGCGCTGCTCGTCTCAGGCATCGGAGGCGGGTTGATGATCATCGCCGCGGTGATGGCGGCGCCGTCGCTCGACGCCCCGGAGATGTCGACCCAGGGCATCGCCTGGATCATCACCAGCCAGCTCGACACATGGCTGGGAAAGGCTCTGCTGACCATCGTCGCGACGTCGATCTTCTCGGCGACCCTCGCGATCCAGACGTCGGCGTCGCGGGTGATGTTCTCGATGGCGCGCGACGGTCGGCTGCCGGGCGCGAAGGTTCTCGCGAAAGTCAACAAGCGGACCGGGACTCCGTTGGCGACGGGTGTCACCGTCAGTGTGCTGGCCATCGCGATCCTGCTGCTCAACGTCGGGCAGGCGGGCGTGTTCACGGCGATCACCAGCGTGTCGGTCGTCATCGTGTACAGCGCGTATCTGATGGTCACCGTGCCCGCGCTGATCCGCCGCCTGCGGGGTGAGACGTTGTCGGGCGGGCCGGGCGTGATGTCGCTGGGGCGCTGGGGTCTGCCGGTCAACGTCGTGGCCGTGGTCATGGGCGCAGCGTTGATGATCAACATCGCCTGGCCGCGGGCCGAGATCTACGATCCCGCCGGACAGGGCTGGTACATGCAGTATTTCGCGGTGTTGTTCGTCGGCGCGACAGTAGTGGTCGGGGCCGTCTGCCACCGACTGATCCACCACGAACGAGAGGTGGCATCCTCGACGTCATGACCACCTCGAAACGCGGTCGTCCGCGCCTGACCGATCGGCGTCGGTCGGGCGCGACCCCGGAGGAGGAAATCCTCGACGCGGCAGCTGAACTGTTTGCGGCCAACGGCTTCGCGCGGACGTCCACCAGGGCGATCGCCGAGGCCGTCGGCGTGCGTCAGGCGAGTCTGTATCACCATTTCGCGACGAAAGACGACATCCTCGACAGCTTGCTCGTGCGGACCGTCGACACCCCGCTGCGGTTGGCGCACTGGCTCTCGGCGTCGGAGCACCCGGCGGCGCAGCGGCTGTGGGCGATGGCGTGGTTCGACGCGCATCAACTGCTCGCGTCGAAGTGGAATCTGGGGGTGCTGCTGCAGTTGCCGGAGACGCGCGATCCGAAGTTCGCGCAATTCTTCGGCAAGCGGAGCGCGCTGCGTGCGGCGTATGTGGAGCTTGCGCGCGACGTCGGCGGGGATCTGCACGCACGGCTGCCGTTTCACTTCGTCGAGGCGGCGATTCAGCTGCGGGTCGAGGAGGCACGTTGGGTGGCCGACGTGGGACCGGCCGCCGTCGCCTGCGGCATCGCGGACTCGGTGCTGCGGACGGTCGGGTACGTCGGCGACGTCGGCGGCGTGCGGGCGGGTGGTGCTGCGCTGCTCACCGAGTTCGAGAACCAGTGAGACGCAATTCACCGGACTTTCTGTTACCGTGACCCCTATCTAGAACGTGTTCTAATTCTGTGAGCGTTCGTTGAGGTAAGGAAACGGATGAAAGTCGCTGTCACCGGTGCCGCCGGATTCGTCGGAACCAACCTGGTCAACCAGCTCGTCGCCGACGGGCACGACGTCGTGGCCATCGATCGGGTGGAGCCCCGTGCGAGCCGAGCGTCGTCGGTGACATGGCTGCGTGCGGACATCTTCGACGCCGACGCGTTGACCACCGCGTTTGACGGCGTCGACACCGTGTATCACCTGGTCGCGATGATCACCCTCAAGCAGCAGGACGAACTGGCGTGGCGGATCAACACCGAGGGTGTGGCGTCGACCGCGCGAGCAGCACTGGCCGCCGGGGTGCGACGCTTCGTCCACTGCAGTTCGATCCACTCGTTCGATCAGTACACCGACACCGGGATCGTCGACGAAACGTCGGCGCGATCGCAAGACGCGGCGCTACCCGTGTACGACCGGTCGAAGTGGGCCGGTGAGCAGGAACTTCGCGCGGTGATCGCCGACGGCCTCGACGCGGTGATCTGCAATCCGACCGGTGTGTACGGCCCGGTCGATCACGGGTTGTCGCGAATCAACGGAATGCTCAGCGACGCGGCGCGTGGTCGTGTTCCATTGTTTGTTGACGGAACATTCGATCTCGTCGATGTGCGTGACGTCGCGTTGGGTCTGATAGCCGCCGGTGAACGAGGGGTGACCGGCGAGAACTATCTGCTCGGCGGGGCGCCCGTGCGGTTGTTCGATGCGATGCGTCGCGTCGCGCAACTGTGCGGGCGTCCCCAGCCACTTCTCGCGATCCCGTTGAGCGTGCTCAAGGTCGTCGTACCCGTCATCGAGCCGATCAGTCATCTGTTCGGGTCGGATCTGGTGTCGAGGGCGTCGATCAGCGCGCTGGAGGCACAGCCCGTCGTCGACATCACCAAGGCGGTGACGCAGCTCGGCTATCGCCCGCGGACGTCGGAGCAGACGCTCGCCGACCTGGTGGCCTTTCTGTCTGAGTCGGGTCAGATCGGATCGGCGAAGCCGACGTCGGGGCAGCGATTCTCCCCTGTCGCTCCTACGTCGGCGGCCGTGTGAGGCGATAGCCCCTGCCGCCGACGCCCGGCGCGACTCGGCGTCGACTGCGACTACTTGCCGAATCCCGCATCGCGCAGCGCCTGCGCCATCGAGCCCGACGGCTGGTTTGCGCCGCGATTGTTGTTTCGGTTGTTGCGAGACTGATTGTTGGCGCGATTGCCGTTGCCGCGCTGGTTGCCGTTCGCGTTGTTCGCGCGCTGCCCGGAGTTACCGCGATTCTGGTTGTGTTGAGCGCCCGACTCTCGGTTGGAGCTGTCTTGTCCCCTGCCGCGGTCGTTTCCAGTGCCGCGGGATGGTCGGGCGCGGTTGTCGCCGCCGACCTCGTCGTTGAGTCGCAGCGACAGACCGATGCGTTTGCGTTCGACGTCGACTTCCATGACTTTCACGCGCACGACTTGACCTGAGCGGACTACTTCGTGCGGGTCGGCGACGAACCGGTCGGACATCGCCGACACGTGGACGAGGCCGTCTTGGTGGACCCCGACGTCGACGAATGCGCCGAAAGCGGCGACGTTGGTGACGACTCCTTCGAGAACCATGCCGGGCTTGAGGTCGGAGACCTTCTCCACGCCCGCGGCGAACGTCGCGGTGGCGAAGGCGGGGCGCGGATCACGGCCCGGCTTCTCCAATTCGGCGAGGATGTCGGTGACGGTGGGGATGCCGAACCGGTCGTCGGCGAAGTCGGTGGGGCGCAGCGACTTGAGTGTCCTGGTGTCGCCGATGAGATCGGTCAGCGTTGTGCCCGACCGGTCGAGGATGCGACGGACGACGGGGTACGCCTCGGGGTGGACTCCGGAGGAGTCGAGCGGGTCGTCGCCCTCGCGAATCCGCAGGAAGCCGGCGCACTGCTCGAATGCCTTGGGACCCAGCCGCGGGACGTCAAGGAGTCCTTTGCGGCTTCGGAATGCGCCGGCACTGTCGCGGTGCGCGACGATCGCGGCCGCAAGGCTGGGCGTGACGCCGGAGACCCTGGACAGAAGCGGGACCGACGCGGTGTTGAGGTCGACGCCGACCGCGTTGACCGCGTCTTCGACTACCGCGTCGAGGCTGCGAGCGAGGATGCCCGGTGTGATGTCGTGCTGATACTGCCCCACGCCGATCGACTTGGGGTCGATCTTGACGAGTTCGGCGAGCGGATCCTGCAGTCGCCGAGCGATCGATACCGCGCCGCGTAGCGATACGTCCATGTCGGGCAGCTCGTGAGAGGCGTATTCCGATGCCGAGTAGACCGAGGCGCCGGCCTCGCTGACGACGGCCTTCGCCGGTGCCTTCGCCCCGGACTTGGTGATGTCGGAGATGAGTTCGGTTGCCAACGCGTCGGTTTCGCGCGACGCGGTGCCGTTACCGATCGCTACGAGTTCGACACCGTGGCGGGCCACTAGCGCACCGAGAGTGGCCTTCGCCTGGCCCCACTGGTTCTGCGGCTGATGCGGGTAGATCGCACACGTGTCGAGGACCTTTCCCGTCGCATCGACGACCGCGACTTTGACTCCCGTGCGGAATCCCGGATCAAGACCGAGAGTGGCGCGCGTACCCGCCGGTGCGGCGAGAAGAAGGTCTTTCAGATTGGTAGCGAAGACCGCGACCGCATCCTCTTCAGCACGCTGGCGCAGCTTCATTCGTGCGTCGACAGTTGCCATGATCATCAGCTTGGTCCGCCACGCCCACCGGACGGTGTCGCCGAGCCACTTCGTGGCAGCACCTGGGTTCGATGCGTCGACGCCGAGGGTCGCGGCAACCATTGCCTGGTAGGGCTCGTCCTCGCCACCATCGAAGCTTAGAGTCAGCGCCTCTTCCTTCTCGCCGCGCAGTACCGCGAGCACCCGGTGCGACGGCATGGTCTCCAACGGTTCGGCGAAGTCGAAATAGTCCCGGAACTTCTGCGCGGCTGGCGCAGTCGCAGCCTGCTCAGATCGTGGCACCGTCCGCAACGACGCATCTTTCCAGAACTTTTCGCGAACAGATCCAACCAACTGTGCGTCCTCGGAAGCACGTTCGATCAGGATCTGGCGCGCGCCGTCGAGTGCCGCGTTGGCGTCTGCGAATCCTTCGGTGATGAACTCCTGCGCGGTGGTGGCTGGATCGAGCGAAGGATCGGCCAGCAGCCGCTTGGCGAGCGGCGTCAGGCCGGCCTCACGTGCGATCTGCGCCTTGGTGCGGCGCTTCGGCTTGTACGGGAGATAGATGTCTTCGACGCGAGCCTTGGTGTCGGCCGCCAGGAGGTCCGCGCGAAGCGCGTCGGTGAGCTTGCCCTGTTCCTCGATGGACGCGATCACCGCGGCACGACGTTCGTCGAGCTCACGAAGGTACCCGAGCCGTTCGTCAAGGGTGCGCAGTTGTGCGTCATCGAGGCTGCCGGTCGCCTCCTTGCGGTACCGCGCGATGAACGGCACCGTCGATCCGTCGTCAAGCAATTGAACGGCGGCAGCCACCTGCCCCTCGGCGACAGACAGTTCCTCGGCCAAACGGGTGACCACCGACTTCAGTGGTGAGCTCGAATTCACCCGAACGACCCTACCGAATGTGCTGGGTGCGTCGCTTATGCCCCTCTGCCGGCTAGGCAGCTTCCAGCCGGGACAGCGGCCGAGTCTGCCGGCGATTGAACGCAGGAATCAGCGCCTGTGATTCGGCATCGGCGGGTGGTTTCATGCAGGGATGCCCGTCGGGTCCGATGACGACCGTCCATCCCCGCTGATGCAGCCAGGTGTGATCGTCGCGGCATAGCAGTGACGAGTTGCTCAACGACGTCTCGCCGCCGCTCTCCCACGGCACGTTGTGGTGGACATCGCACCACGACGCCGGGTGCCCACACCGGATGCAGACCATGTCACGGGCGATCACCGCCTTGCGTAGACTCGCCGGCACGACCCGATGCTCGCGCCCGACATCCAGCGGCACCGACTCGGCGTCGACGACTACTCGACTGACATCGCAATCGCACGCCAGGGCAGCCGCGGTCGCTGCGGTCACGGGGCCCGCCCAGGTGAGGTGCGCCACCTCACCGAAATCACCACCTCCGGTGTGGTGAACCGCGTTCCACGGAAGCATGAGCAGTACGTTCGGCTTCTCACCGCCCTGCGCGGGCCGATCGCAGTGCCGAAGGTAGCTGGCAATGATCTGATCGAAGGCGTCGGCCCGACGCTTCGCCGCCGACCGCGGATCGGGTTCGCCGTCGGGGCCCGACACCGGCGCACACAGCGGGTCCAGAGCTGTGTGAAGTCGGGCGGCTGTCACGCAGTCGAGATCGAATTCGCCGGTGAATCGACCATCCGCACCGGGCGAGAACGACAACTCGTTCAGGGCGCGGTCTTCGGCGACCCGAGGCTCGGATTCCTCGGGTGCCAGGCTGATCGCGATTGCGCGCGCCTTATCGGTCACGGCCCTCGGGTTCGCGGTGAACGCCTGACTGGTCAGTGTTGACACGCAGGTCTCATAGTCTTCCTCACTGAGTGCGACGCGCGCTTGAATGTGCCGGAGCCCTTTGAAGATCGCATCGACATGCTCGCCCGACAGCGCCCCGTCGCGAGCGTGCGCTTCGACCGTCGGGACGTCGGCGAATTGTTGGCCGTCACGCAACGTCCGATATGCGATGTGCGGTGCCAGGCCTTGCTCGATCAAGAGTTTCACCATCGACTTGACGCCCTTGCGTCGCGGAATGCCGAGGCGCTCACCGAGTGCTGTCACCGTCGCGAGCCGGTGATCGATGGCGTTCGACAGTCGGACGAGAACTGCGAGGGTGTAACAAATCGCATCGAGGTCCGTCGACTCGTCGACGTCGAATTGTGCGAGTACGGTATCGGGGTCGAAGTGCTCCATCAGAGGTCTCCGTTGGGTCGGGGGTGCGGTTCACACACTTGGACGCGCCCGCGGCCCGTTCGGTTCCATCGATCTCCGAATCTGTGGATAACCGGAACTTCTGGATAGGGGCTATTGCACGAGTCGCACTACCGGCTCGGGCGCCTCCTCCATCCGCGCAGCATCGGTGAGCGCACGCCGAAACGCACGAATCGCGGGATGATCGGCACGCCCGGAACGCACGGCGGTATACAACGTCCGCTGCGGGTCACCGGGCAGTCCCACCAACGTCGTGCCGTCCAAGTGTCCGGACGCGATGAGTGCCGGCAGCATCGACACCGCGTGACCCGTCCGCACGAGGTGAGCGTGCAGGAGCGGATTTGGAGCCTCGAACTGAACGCGCGGCTCGAACCCGACCGCCCGGCACACTCCCCGCGACCACCGACCGGTCGGCGAATCTGCAGGGTCTAACGACCACGGACTCTGCGCCAGGTCCGCGAGCCGACTCGGAATCGGCATGTCGAGCGGAAGAACGAGCCGCAACGGATCCGACAGCAGTTCCGCACGGTCCACACCGTCGAGGATCGCTTCGGGCATTCCCGGGTATTCCTCGCCGACGATGACGTCGAACTGGTGCGACAGCAACCCGCTGTGCGCTTCGCCGACTTCCCGCTGAGTGATCTCGACGTCGAGTTCGGGGTGACGCTGCGCTAGCAAGGTCAACGCCGTCGGTGCAATGGTCAGCACGACGGTCGGAAACGAACCGACTCGCAACACCCCCCGAACGGTCGGCGCGAGCTGAGCAAGACCCGTTTCGGCCTCCTCGAGTCGAGCGAGAATCACCTCAGTATGTTCGACGAGGGCCTGGGCGTGATCGGTCAACCGCACTCCGCGTCCGACACGCTCCAACAGCACGACGCCCGTTTCCCGCTCGAGCAGCGATAACTGTTGGGACACTGCCGAGGGCGTATAGGACAAGGCCGCCGCGACTTCGGCCAGAGTGCCCCGCCGACTGAGCTCCCACAGAATCCGCAATCGTGCGACGTTCAACATCAGCTCAGAATAGGACAAAATATCTTAAGTGTTACCATAAAAACCATTCACTAGACCGAATGCATCGGGGTTGGCATCCTTGAACGATGGACCATCGACAGCTTCGTCCGCAGTGACCGCGTCACCCGCCGCGAACTCTCACGCCAGCCCGTCGTCGGTGCTGCTGATCCTCGGTTCGTGCACCTCACTCCAATTCGGTGCGGCACTCGCCGCTCAATTGTTCGACGACCTGGGATCCTGGGGCGTGACCGTCCTGCGCTTGGGGTTGGCCGCGGTCGCGCTCGTCGCGGTCACGCGACCGTCGATACGCCGCTGGACCCGACGTCAGTGGCTGGGTGTGGCACTGTTCGGGCTGGCCATGGCCGGAATGAACGGCTTCTTCTACGCGGCCATCGCCCGCATCCCACTCGGAACCGCGGTGGCCATCGAGTTTCTGGGCCCCCTCGTCCTGGCAGCGGTGTTGTCCCGCAAGCGTGCCGACATCGTGTGTGTCGCGCTGGCTGCGGCCGGTATGGCATTGCTGGGAGTTGAGAGTCTGGTCGGTGACGATCCGCTCGACCCAGTCGGAGTGTGCTTCGTGCTGCTCGCCGCGGCCAGCTGGGCGGGGTACATCGTGACCAGCGCGCGGGTCGGGCAGCGCGTCCCGGGTGCCGGCGGGTTGGCGATGGCGATGGTCGTCGGCACTCTCGCGGTGCTCCCGATGGGATTGCCGGGCGCGGTGGTCGGACTCACCGATCCCCACCTGCTGGGCCTCGCCGCGCTGACGGCGCTGCTGGCCTCGATAATCCCCTACAGCCTCGAATTCGCGGCGCTGCGCAGAATGCCCCGCCATGTATTCGGCGTTCTGATGAGCCTCGAGCCGGTCGTCGCGGCGCTGGCGGGGTGGCTCATCCTGGACCAGCGACTCGGACTGTGGCGCTCGGTCGCCATCTGTCTGGTGGTGGCGGCCAGTGTCGGCGCGGCCATCGCCAACCGACCGCGCGGACCCCGTCGGCGGCAGAATTCAGCCGCCGACGACGATCACGATCTCACACCTGACGCGAGAACTCCGACGCCCGCGCTACCTGATCCGCGGTGATGGCGATCCCGGTATAACGCTCGAACTGCCGGGCCGCCTGTAGCGCGATCACTTCCGCGCCGGTGATGACCTGCTTGCCTGCCGCGCGAGCCGCCCGGATGAAGGGCGTCTCCGCCGGGAACGCGACGACGTCGAAGACAACCGTCGCCGCGTCGATCTGATCGGCATGGAACGACAGCACGTCCTCGTCAACGCCCGCCATGCCGATCGGTGTGACGTTGACGAGGATCGCGGCCACGGGTTCCGGCTCGTCGACTGTGTGCCGGTATCCGTACTTGGCTGCGAGTGCACTGCCGGCCCCGACGTTGCGCGCGACGACGGTCAGGTCGTCGAATCCCGCGCCGCGGAACGCTGCGACGACTGCCTTCGCCATGCCGCCGGAACCGCGCACGATCACCGGCGCGGTCGGATCCAGCTCGTTGGAGGCGATCAGCGCCGCGATTGCCTCATAGTCGGTGTTCGACGCCACCAGGCGGCCGTTCTCGTTCACGATGGTGTTGATGGATTCGATGGCCGCCGCCGACTCCTCGATCTCGTCAACGAGTGGAATCACTTCTTCCTTGAACGGCATCGACACCGAGCAGCCCCGGATCCCCAGCGCCCGCACGCCGCCGATGGCCGCTGCGATGTCGTCGGTGCTGAACGCCTTGTAGATCATGTTCACGCCGAGCTCGTCGTACAGGTAGTTGTGGAACCGGGTTCCGATGTTCGACGGCCTCCCGGACAGGGAGATGCACAGCAACATGTCTTTGTTCAGAATGGGCACCAGCGCAATGTTAGGTCTTATGCGCGAACGGGGTCGGCGGAACCCGCACCTGGAACATCGCGCGCCACGAGCTCGACGCCCGCGGCCTGTGCGACCGCTCGATACGGCGAGGCCAAGGTCTCCACAGTCTCGTGCGCGTTGAGTCCGCTCGGGTTGGGAACCACCCACACCTGCGTGTCGGCGGCGTCGCCGAGGACTGTCGACTGCCGCCCGGGGCGTGCCCGCGGCTCTCCGAACGCGGTCCGGTATGCGGTGATCCCGGCGACCGCGACGACGATCGGCGCGATCCGCTCGACGGTGGCGACGAGCCGCCGCCCACCCTCGCGCAGTTCGTCGGCGGTCAATTCGGCGGCAGCGGCCGTGGCACGCGCGACGACGTTGGTGATTCCGATGCCGCGCCGGACGAGCTGGTCGCGATCACGGGGCGACATCCCCGTCGACGCGTCGATGAGGGACTCGGTGATTCCGGCGTGATAGAGCGCCGGGTAGAAGCGATTCCCCGGACGCGCGAAATGAGCGCCGGTGGCCGCGGTCCACAGCCCCGGATTGATCCCGACGAAGAGCAGTCGGCAATCGTCGCCGATCAGATCGTCGACGGTGCAGTCGCGGAACGCGAGGAGCTCATCGCGCGTGAATCCCATGCTCGACGATCAGCCGTGCTGTGCGACGCAGAACTGATTGCCGTCCGGGTCTGCGAGGACGGTCCAGGCGAAGCCGGGCATGTCGTGATCGGCGACGTGCGTCGCGCCGGCCGCGAGTAACCCCTCAATGGCGGCGGCCCGCTCGTCGGCGACGAAGTCGAGGTGAATCCGATTCTTACCCGGAGTGGGGTCGGCGGTCTTCTGGAAGGCGAGCAACGGCCCGGCATCGGAGATCTTCACGGTGACGAACCATCCTTCGTTCTCGGCGAGGATCTCACCGCCGGTCTGCTGTGCCCACCATCGGGCAAGCGGAAGCGGATCGGTGGTGTCGACGGTGATCATGGCTGCTGTCAGTGTCATGCCGCCCACCCTATCGGGGCCCACTGACATCTCGTCTAGCGCGGGCAATCGGGGTGGGCACGGCAGCCCCGGGATGGTCACGAGTTCGAAATGCCACCACTCGTTGTCGAATGTGCGACACAGCCCCCAACGTCGACCGGTTGTCTCCAACCACGCAGCGCCTGTTCGCGGCCCGACGTCGATGGCCCGGCCGCTGACATGCGTTGATTCATTCGGTGGCAGCACCCAGCGTCGAGCCGCAGAAGCACTGCCGTATTGCGCGACGCCGTCGCGCCACATCTGCTGCTGTTGCGCCCACGACCTCTTCCCCGAGGTGATCGACAGTTGCACACCCTCCCGTTTCGCCTCGGTCCACGCGCTGGTGTACGCGCTGGCAAGCGCGGGAGTCAGCCCAGCGGTCCCAGGCGCGGAGCTCACTGGAACGGCGGCCGCCGGGGCGGTGCCGATGCACGCGGCGGCGCCGGCGATCAGTATCGATGCCACCGTCTTCGCGACTCGAGTCGTATTCACCCGGACCAGTATGCCGGTGAGCACCTACGATGGCGAGTGTGCGCAGCCACCAACCCTTCGAACCGATCTCCCTGCAGGTCAGCACACAGTTCGACGCGCGCTCCCGATCGTTGACCGTCACCTGGCACACACCCGACGACCCGTCCGCCTTCGCCCACACACGGCTGTTCCTCGCCGGCAGCGAGCTGCCCGACCGCACGTATCTGACGATCGTCGACGCCGGCGACTCGAGCACGATGCCCGTACCGCCCGACGTCGAACCGGGCACGTATCGAGTCGACGTCGAGACCTACAGCAACGGAAGTTGGGGCGGAGGCCGCCTGACCGGTACGGGTTCGAGCCCACAGTTCGCTATCGACTAGGCCGTGTCTCATCGCGTCGGCGAGGTGCGCCCGCGCCACCACGCCGGTGGCGTCGATTCCGGCGGGCGGCACCACAGCCCGTCGCGCACAACCAGGACGTAGCGGCCGACGGTTCGTCACTTCTCGAGCGGGATCAAGGCGCAGTGGATCGGCTCACGAAGTTGCAGCGTCAGATCCGACCCCAGCGACAACTCGGTTGTGTCGGATCGGATCTGGAAGGCTGCGATGACGTTGGCCAGCACCACCGCGCTCTCCAGCATCGCGAAACGCTGACCGATGCAGCCACGCGGCCCGTGGGCGAAGGGCATCCACGCCAACCGGTGCCGGGTGGCCTCATTCTCCGGGGTGAAGCGCAATGGATCGAACTTCAGCGGGTCCGGCCACAGGTCGGCGCGGCGATGCATCACCCACGGTGAGAACAGGACCATTTGTCCTCGCCGTACCCGATACCCGTCGATCACGTCGTCGCGCGCCGCGATCCGATTCAAGATCGGCGCCGATGGGTACAGGCGCATCGCCTCCTTGAGCACCATGGTGGTGAATGCCAGCTGCTGAAAATCCGATGCCGACGGGTTGGAATCGAGTCGACCGACCTCGTCACGTACCTGCTGTTGTTCGGTGTCGTGGTGACCGAGTAACCACAACGCGAAGGTGAGTGCGGTCGACGTCGTCTCATGGCCCGCAAGCAGGAAAATCATCAACTGATCGCGGATCTCGATATCCGACAGGGCGTCCCCGTGGTCATCCCTCGCCGCGATGAGCCGTCCGATCAGATCGTCGCCGGGATCCGCTGCGCGACGTCGCCGGGCGATGATCCGGTCGCACAATCCGAACAGATCCTGCCGCGCGGCGACGATACGGCGGTTACCCGGCAGCGGCCACCGCAACGGCGGCGCAGTGGGCAACGCACCGCGGGTCAGGGCCGCCCGGCCGAGTATGGGAAAGGACGATCGAACGACGCCGATCATCTCCTCGGCGTCTTCCCCGAAGAACAGGCGGGCGATGATCCGCAGAGTTGCAGCCATCATCTCGTCGCCGACATCGATCTCGGCGACACCTGATCGACGCCATCCGTCCACCACGGACTGCGCCTCGACATTCATCACCGAGGCATACGAGTCCACCACCCGCGCGGTGAACACCGGCTGAATGATCCGCCGCTGCCGCTTCCATGTTTCACCCTGCGCGGTGAGCAGGCCGTCACCCAACAGCTCCGAGAACTGCTGGTAGAAACGACTGTCCTTGCGATAGGTCTGATAAGTCGGGTTGTCCACGATGTGCGCTACGGCGTCGGGATCGAAGAAGCTGACCAGATCGACGCCGATCCCCGGCGGACCCATCCGCGACCGCATCGCACTCCCGCACTCGGCGTAGGCGTTCGTCATCATGCCCAGCGGGTCACGCAAAGTCCCCACCAATGTGCCGAGCAGCCAGTTCGTACGCAGTGTCGGCGGTTCACGTACCAGTTCCGGTGTCGCCATGACGGCCCCTTCCATCGGCGGAAACTCCCACAACTTCACACCGGGGACTACATGCCCGCATCAACCGAATGGTTGACTTCCGACAAACCAGGCGGCTCACCCGGCACTGCTCACCGACACGGCACCACGGCAAACGTCCGAGTCATCCGAACAGTGCATATTGCGCAGATCAATGGCTCGGGAACCATCGGGGCTCTACTTTGAGGTTCGCACCTGTGAGAGTCGGAGGCCCGCCATCGCTGACATCGACGAGTTCTCACAGACGGTCGGCGCGATCTACGAATCGGCGATCAACCCGGCAACATGGATCAGCGCGCTCGAACGCATCTCCGCCCTGTTCAACGCGACCGCCACCTCACTGATCTCCGGCCGCGGACCGTCGCGGACCTTGCTGGCCTCCACCAGTTCTGCGGAGGTGCAAAGCGCATATCGTGGTCACTTCCACCAGCTGGACTATGTCACCGAAAGCGTCGAACAGGCACCGGTCGGATTGATCCGCACCGGCACGACACTCGTCGCCCCCGGCAGCGACTCCGAGTTCGGCCACGACTTCCTACGCCGCTTCGACCTACGCACCGGACTGTTCGTACCACTGCACGGCGACCCGTCACCGGTCAGTCTGCTGATCGCCGGCCCGCAGGCCAACCGCGAGTCCGAGTCCGCCGACGCCATCCGCACCGGCGACCGCCTCACCGTCCACCTGCGGCATGCACTACGCACCCAACATGCATTGGCCGACCTACACGCAACCCGCACCCTGACCGCCGACGTCATCGACACGGCGCGCCACGGCATCATCATCGTCCGCGCCGACCTGCAATGCATGCAGATGAACCACGCAGCCGAACACATCGTCGCCGCCGGCGACGGACTACGCGTCCACGCCGGACGACTCACCGCGCACCGCAGCACAACCGATCAACGCCTGACTGCCCGACTACACGCAGCCACCGACCCCGCCGACCGCGTCGGCGCGTCGATGATCTGCGAACGATCCACCGGCGACCGCCCCTACGTCGTCCACATCGTCCCCATCAGCCCCCACGACGCCGCCACCACCTGGGATCACACCACCATCACGACATTCGCCCTGGTCGTCCTCGTCAACCCCGACCGCATCCCACAACCCTCTTCGGCACTGCTCATCGAACTGTTCGGCCTGACCACCGCCGAAGCCGACGTCGCCCTACGCGTGCTCGCCGGCGACGGCCTCGCCCCCATCGCCGACGACCTGCACATCTCGACCGCAACAGTCAAAACCCACCTTCAGCGGATATTCACCAAGACCGGCACCCACCGCCAAGCCGAACTCGTCCGACTACTGCTGACCATCCTCCCCTGATCTCGACCACGGACGTCCACGCTATGCCTCTCCTCGTCGCAGGAGGCGGCCGTGCGGCGCCGTGTAATCGACTTTGCGTCCGCGCACCCAGGTCTGCGAGACGACGCCGGCGAGCGCGCGGCCGTCGTAGGGCGAAATGGGGTTCTTGTGGTGCAGTTTGGTGACGTCGACGATCTGTCCTTCTTCGGGAGCGAAGATCGCGAAGTCGGCGTCGCAGCCCAACGCGATGCGTCCCTTGCGGGTCATTCCGGCGAGTTGGGCCGGCTTGCGCGACATCCAGTCGACGACCTGCTCCAAGGGAATGCCACGTTTCTTGGCCTCGGTCCAGATCAGTGACAGTCCGAGCTGCAGGGAGGCGACACCGCCCCAGGCAACGCCGAAATCGCCGTTCTCCACGTCTTTGAGGTCGATCGTCGACGGCGAATGATCGGAGACGATGCAGTCGATGGTGCCGTCGACGAGTCCCTCCCACAGCAGTTCACGGTTGGACGCTTCGCGGATCGGCGGGCAGCATTTGAATGCCGTCGCGCCGTTGGGGATCTCCTCGGCGAGCAACGTGAGATAGTGCGGGCAGGTCTCGACAGTGAGCTTGACGCCGTCGCGTCTCGCCGACGCGATCATCGGCAGTGCGTCCGACGACGACAGGTGCAGGATGTGCGCGCGTGCGCCGGTCCACCGGGCGCGTTCGATCACTTCGGCGATCGCGACGTTCTCCGCCCCACGCGGTCGGGAGGCCAGGAAGCGCGAGTACTTGTCCCCCTCGGCGTGCGGCGCGCGATCGATGGCCCGCGAGTCTTCAGCGTGCACGATCATCAGCGAGTCGAACGATGCGAGTTCGGCCATGTCTTCTTCCATCTCATCGGCGGTGAGATGGGGAAATTCGTCGACGCCGGAGTGCAGAAGGAAGCATTTGAACCCGAAGACGCCGTCGTCGTGGAGCTGGCGCAGGTCACCCTTGTTGCCGGGCACCGCTCCGCCCCAGAATCCGACATCGATGTAGGCCTTGGGTCCGGCCGCCGCCCGCTTGATCGCCAGCGCCTCGGCGGTGACCGTCGGCGGAATCGAGTTCAGCGGCATGTCGATGAGTGTGGTGACGCCGCCGGCGGCGGCCGCGCGGGTGGCCGAATCGAAGCCTTCCCATTCGGTCCGGCCCGGCTCATTGACGTGAACATGAGTGTCCACGAGCCCCGGAATCATCACCTGCGTGTCGTCGAGGTCGATGACGTCGGTGCCGGTGAGATCGTTGCCGAAGGGCTCGATAGCCACGATCACGCCGTCACGGACGCCGACCTCGCGCGCCACGATGCCCGCACTGGTCAGAATGCGTTGCCCGCGGACGACCAGGTCGTACTGGGCCGAATCGTTCGGGCGGGCGGAGGGTTGGTCGGTCATCGGCTCTCCAGTTCCATCGACGAGGCCCCCAGGGCGGAAACCTGTTTCTATATCGCGAGAAGAGTAGGTAGCACACAGAGTCGTTGTCAACGTCTCGGAGTTCCACCTATCGACGCGTGATTTCCACAGTACGGAAACTACTTGACAATGCCTCTGGTGATGCGCATTACTATTGATCATATAGCGGAACCCTGTTTCCGCTCTGTGGAATTCCCGAGTGCGCCTGCGGGCCGACGAGCGAAAGATGCCTTCGATGATCACTCCCGACGATGCCGTGGTCTCACCGCCACTACCCGACTCACCCGTGCACCCCACCCCCGCCGGCGTCAGTCCGACCCTCTACAACGAAGACCTCGCCCCGACGATGCGCGCCGGACGCACCTGGCGTTCCTACAACATCTTCGCCCTGTGGGCCAACGACGTGCACAGTCTCGGCAACTACGCCTTCGCCATCGGGCTCTTCGCGCTGGGCCTCGGCGGATGGCAGATTCTCGTCGCGCTGGGCCTCGGCGGGCTGTTCCTGTTCCTCCTGCTCAACCTGTCCGGGTTCATGGGTGAGAAGACCGGCGTCCCGTTCCCGGTGATGAGTCGCATCTCGTTCGGCATCCGGGGCGCGCAGGTTCCGGCCCTAATTCGCGGCGCGGTGGCCATCGCTTGGTTCGGCATCCAGACCTTTCTCGCCTCCGTCGTCTTCCGAGTGATGATCGTCGCCGTGTTCCCCGGCGCGAAGAGCCTCGACGCCAACAGCATCCTCGGACTGTCCACGCTGGGATGGATCGCGTTCCTCATCCTGTGGGTCGTGCAGATGGTCATCGTCAGCTACGGCATGGAGACCATCCGCAAATACGAGGCGTTCGCCGGACCGGTCATCCTGCTCACCATGTCCGCCCTCGCGATCTGGATGTTCATCCGGGCCGGCGGCTCGATCGCCTGGACCACCCCGGCGTCGAAGACCGGTGTGGACATGTGGCTCAAGATCATCGGCGACGCCGGACTGTGGGTCGCCATCTACGGCACATTCGTGCTCAACTTCTGCGACTTCACCCGCAGTGCGACGTCGCGCATCGCGATCGTGCGCGGCAACTTCTTCGGCATTCCGATCAACATGCTCGTCTTCGGTGCCATCGTCGTCGTCCTCGCCGGCGCGCAATACAAGATCAACGGCAAGGTCATCGAATCTCCCGCGGATATCGTCGCCACCGTACCCAACACGTTCTTGCTGGTCATGGCATGTCTCGCGCTGCTGATCCTGACCGTCGCGGTCAACTTGATGGCCAACTTCGTCGCACCGATCTACGCGCTCACCAACCTGTTCCCCACCAAGCTCAACTTCCGCCGCGCCGGCGTCGTCTCGGGTGTCATCGGTCTGATCATCCTGCCGTGGAATCTCTACAACAGCCCGGCGGTCATCACCTACTTCCTGGGCGGCCTCGGCGCGATCCTGGGCCCGCTGTTCGGCATCATCATGGCCGACTACTGGCTCATCCGCCGCGCGCGGGTCAATGTGCCCGACCTGTACACCACCGCCCCCGACGGCGACTATCACTACTCGTCGGGCGTCAACCCGCGCGCCGTGATCGCGCTGATCCCTACCGCGGGTGTCGCGCTCCTGTTGGCGTTCGTTCCCGCCTTCTCGTCGGTGTCGTCGTTCTCATGGTTTATCGGCGCCGGCCTCGGCGCGATCGTGTATCTGCTAGTCGCCGACCGCAACCGCGAATTCACCGACGTCTCGGGCGAGGCGATCGCC
Organism: Gordonia asplenii; assembly: GCF_012933505.1. Taxonomy (GTDB): domain Bacteria; phylum Actinomycetota; class Actinomycetes; order Mycobacteriales; family Mycobacteriaceae; genus Gordonia; species Gordonia asplenii. The sequence goes on along the minus strand of NZ_JABBNB010000003.1, from coordinate 41,274 downwards.
GTCCCGAGCAAGCACTAGGAGAACCGATGCGCATACTCGTCGCCAACGTCAACACCACCGAATCGATGACGGCGGCCATCGCCGACTCAGCGCGCTCGGTCGCGTCGCCGGGCACCGAGATCATCGGCATCACGCCGCGGTTCGGAGCGGACTCATGCGAAGGAAACTTCGAGTCCTACCTCGCCGCGATCGCCGTGATGGACGCGATCACCTCCTACCCGGAACCGTTCGACGCCGTCATTCAAGCGGGTTACGGCGAGCACGGCCGGGAAGGTCTGCAGGAACTCCTCGACGTCCCCGTCGTCGACATCACCGAGGCCGCGGCATCGACCGCGATGTATCTGGGCCACAAATACTCGGTCGTGACCACACTCGATCGCACGGTTCCGCTAATCGAGGATCGTTTGAAACTCGCCGGCCTGGCTGAGCGTTGTGCGTCGGTGCGAGCGTCGGGTCTGGGTGTTCTCGAACTCGAATCCGACCCCGAGCGCGCCGTGGCGGCCATCGTCGCGCAATCCCGCGAGGCAGTTGAACGCGATCACGCCGAGGTCATCTGCCTCGGTTGCGGCGGAATGGCCGACCTGGAGGAATCGGTCGCAGCGGCGACGGGAGTTCCCATCGTCGACGGCGTGCGTGCCGCGGTCACCATCGCCGAGGGTTTGCTGCGCCTGGGATTGTCGACGTCGAAGGTCCGCACCTACGCGACGCCGCGCCCCAAGACCGTCGTCGGGTGGCCACTGAACCGGTAGGTGCACGAACCCCGCCGACCGGAAAGCCCTGCTCAGGGGTACACCGACAGCCGAAAAGTGAACCACACGAGCGCGGCCCGCGACCACCTTGGTCGAAGAGTGAACTCACGAGCACGGCCCGCGACCATCTGGTCGCGGGCCGTGCTGCGTCACCTGTTCACAACGCGATCTGCCGATTCACATCCTTGTAGAGCAGGTAACGGAAGTTCGACGGCCCGCCCGCGTAGCAGGCTTGCGGGCAGAACGCGCGCAGCGACAGGTAATCGCCTGCCTCGACCTCCACCCAGTCCTCGTTGAGCCGGTACACGGCCTTGCCCGCGAGCATGTAGAGCCCGTGCTCCATGACGTGGGTCTCGGCGAACGGAATCACCGCGCCGGGTTCGAAGGTGACGATGTTGACGTGCATGTCATAGGCGAGGTCCTGCGGATCGAGCATCCGGGTGGTGCGCCATTTTCCTTCGGTGCCGACCATCGCCGTGGGCTCGACGTCGCGCTCATTTCCAACGACGACTTTCGGCGTGTAGCCCTCGAGCGGTTCATAACGCTTGCGAATCCACTGGAAACGCGACGCCGCACTCCCGTGGTTGGCGACGCTCCAATCGGTGCCTGCCGGTGCATAGGCGAATCCACCGGCGTCGAGCGTGTGTGACGCTCCGTCGATCGTGACGGTCAGTTCGCCGTCGAGGACGAACACGAAACCTTCGACCTCGGGCTGCGGTTCGGGCTTCGACGATCCGCCGCCCGGCCCCACCTCGACGATCGACTGGGCGAAAGTGGTGGCGCCGCCCGCGACGGGCCGATTGAGGATCCAGGCGCGTGTCTCGGTCCAGCCCGGAAACACCGACGTCACGATGTCACTGAGCACGCCACGCGGAATGACGGTGTAGGCCTCGGTGACGATCGCGCGGTCGGTGAGCAGATCGGTCTGCGGCGGGAGCCCACCGTGGGGTGCGTAATACGGGGCCGCGGTGGCCGGCGGTGCCGTTCGGGTCATGGTCGTCCTCTTTCCTGTGGGGCTGGTTGTTGCTGATGTGCGTCGCGAGGACGCCTAGGAGGGTTCTGATGGTCAATCCAACGGGCGGCGCCCACCCGCTGGTTGAGCCGGGCCCGACGAGCGAAGCGAGACGCGCCCGTGTCGAAACCAAGGTGAGTCGAATTGACAACTGTCACAAGGCGTTTGGATTCGTTGGCATCGTCGTCTTGCGAGGTTTCGACACGGGACTCCGCTTGCGCTCCGTCCCGGCTCAACCAGCGGGTGAGGGACGTTTCGGCGTTAATCAGCACCGTCCTAGTTCGGAACCGGCTGGTTGAGCGCGACGGCGTGCAGCGTCGGCAGGTCGACGCCGGCGTGCTCCTCGACCTCACCTCGGGTGACGGCGCCACAGACGACGCCGCGGCGGATGAACGCGGCCAATGCGCGGGCGGTCGCGGGTTCGTCCATGATCGCCGAGTCGACTTTGTGCACGTAGTTGCGCAATCGGGTGGCGGCCGCGTCGAATCCGTCGCGGTAGAACGCATAGGTGGCGAGGTAGCGCGTCACGAGCTGGGCGGGATGCATGTCCCAGCCCTGGTAGATGCCGCGCTCGAGGTGGCGGCGGACCAGGCGAGCGTGCAGCCGCCAGGCGGCCGCGATGTTGTCCGGATCCCCGGCGGGCAGGATATTCGTGGAACCGTCGGACAGATGGACGCCGGTGCCCGCGACTGCGAGTTGCATGACGTTCTTCGCGTGGTCGGCGACCGGATGCTCCATCGACTGATATTGCGCGGCGATACCCAGCGACGCCGAGTAGTCGTAGGTGCCGTAGTGCAGCGACGACACTCGTCCAGCGGCGGCATGGAGCAGCTGTGCGACCGGTGCCGTTCCATCGGCGCCGAGGATGACCTGCGGCGTTTCGATCTGCACTTCGAATCGCAGGCGTCCGGCGTCGAGACCGTGCGCTGCCTCCAACCGTTGGGTGACGTACACCATCGCTTCGACCTGATCGACCGACGTCACCTTGGGCAGTGTCAGGACCAGACCGTCGGGCAGGTCGCCGGCCGCGAGCAGTCCGCTGAGGTAGAGGTCCAGGGTGCGGAGACCCCGCGCGCGGGTGGGTGCTTCGAAGCATTTGAATCGGATGCCGAGGAACGGCGTCGCAGATCCTTGCGCATACGCCTGCACGACCTGGTCGACGGCGGCTGCGACGTCGGCGTCTTCGACGACGTCACCCCGCATCCCGTAACCGTCCTCGAAGTCCAGGCGCAGATCTTCGATCGGTTCGGTGGCCAGTTTGTGCGCGACGAGTTCGGCGAGAGCCTCGACGCGGGCATCGCCGTCGGTGCCGCCGCCCAGCCCGACGTCGCGGGCCACGGCGGCGAGGCCGCCCGCGGCATCGGCGGTCGCCTGGGCTCGCGCACCCCAGTCGGCGGCCAAGGTCGGAGTGAATCGATCGGCGGCGACGTAGGTCGTCTGCACCGGTTGGCGGCGACCGTCATCACCCGGATACTGCGCGGCCAACCGAGCGTCCCAGCCGGCCAGCCTGTCGTCGACGACCGCGTAGTCGGCAGGACTCAAGGTCAAATGTGTGATTGACGACACAGGCGCATTCCTCCGGTACGACTGCCGCTCGCGGCAGTGGAAACTTCTTTCCGTATCGTGGATTCTAGTGTGTTCGAGGCCACTGTGGCAAGGATTCGACGGACTGAACGCGGATTCCGTTTTCCGGTTGACGAAAGTGACATCCACCTGGCGGTAAAGTCATGACGACATGTCCAACCTGCCGGACCGACGAGGAGAATCATGCCCGCGCAGAACAGCCCCAGCGTGCAGGCAGTCGAACGCGCCTTCGACATTCTCGAAGTGATCGCGCGTTCCGGCGGCGAATGCTCACTCAGCGACATCTCCGATCAGACGTCGATGGCGCTGTCGACCATTCACCGCCTCCTGCGCACCTTGATCTCCATCGGCCACGTCCGCCAGCTGCCCAATCGGCGCTATGCTCTCGGGCCACGACTCATCCGCCTCGGCGAAGTCGCGAACCGGCAACTCGGCGCGCTCGCCGCTCCGGTGCTGCATTCGCTCGTCGAGGAACTCTCCGAGTCGGCCAGCCTCGCCGTCCTCGACGGCGACATGGTGATCTACACCGGGCAGGTGCCCTCGCCGCACACCATGCGAACGACGACGGAGGTGGGACGCCGGGTGAATCTGCACAACAGCGGCGTCGGCAAGGCCGTGCTAGCCGTCCTCGACGATCCCCGGATCGCGCGTCTGGTCACGCAAGCGGGCCTCCCCGCCCCCACCCCCAACACGCTGACCAGCCTGTCGTCGGTGTTCGCCGAGGTAGAACGGATCCGTGAGCAGGGATACGCCGTCGACGACCAGGAACAAGAACTCGGCGTCCGCTGCTTCGCGATGTCGGTGCCCGGTGCGCCCACCCCGATGGCGATCGGCGTATCCGGTCCGGTCCCCCGCGTCGACGACGCGTTCGCGCAGCGCGTGGTCCCCGCGTTGCGCCGCGCGACGGAGACCATCTCCTCAGCGCTCATCGGCGGCCGCGACACGCCTTAGCCGTCAGCCTCCTTCGGCGAGCCGCGCACGCAGGAATCGGCCGGTCACGCTGCGCTGATCGCCGGCCACCTGCCCCGCGGTGCCGGTGGCCACTATTCGCCCACCCGCCGCACCTCCACCCGGTCCCATGTCGATGACGTAGTCGGAGTTGGCGATCATGTCGAGGTCGTGCTCGATGACCACGATCGTCGCTCCCTTGTCGATCAGCCGATCGAGGACGCCGAGCAAGACCCGCGTGTCGAGGGGGTGCAGCCCGACGCTCGGCTCGTCGAGAACGAACATCGTGCTCGACTGATCGCGCCCCAGTTCGGCGGCCAGTTTGAGTCGCTGCGCTTCGCCGCCCGACAGCGCGGGCGTCGATTCTCCCAGCGTGAGATAGCCGAGTCCCAGTTCGACCAGTGTGTGCAACTTCTTCCGGACGCGTCCGAGGTCGATCCGATCGAGTGCGCTCGTCACACTCATCGCGAGCAACGACGGCAACGACACCGGCGGACCATCGGGCGTCGGCCGAAGGATCTCGGCCGCCTCGGGCCCATATCTGCTGCCGCCGCAGTCGGGGCAATCGATGTCGACGTCGGGCAGAAACTGGACGTCGAGCACGATCTGCCCGGTGCCCTCACATCGCGGGCATCGCAATCTGCCCGTGTTGTAGGAGAAGTCCGCGGCTTTCAGACCCCGTGTGCGTGCGGCTTCGGTGTCGGCGTAGGCGCGGCGTAGGTCGTCGAGGACCCCGCTGTACGTCGCGATGGTGGATCGCACGTTGGCGCCGATCGGCGTCGCGTCTACGACGTTCACGCGGTCGATGCTCGCACCGTCGACCGTACGGACATGTGCGGGGCGCTGCGTGTCCCGGACCGCGGGAACCAGGCTCTCCAGTACCAACGTGGTCTTCCCCGAGCCGGACACCCCGGTGACGGTCGTCAGGCGTTGCCGCGGAAAGTCGACGGTGAGCCCGTGCACGGTGTGGATCGGTTCGGTCACCAGCGTGATCTTGCCTGCGCTGAACAATCCCGACGCCGACGCCCGTTGCCGAATCACCGCGCCTTGTGCGCCGGCGAGAAACGGGCCGATCTTCGACGACGGATCCGCTGCGACCGACGTCACCGGGCCGGTCGCCACCACGGTCCCACCGTCACCGCCCGACCCCGGCCCGATCTCGATGAGCCAGTCCGCGTCGCGCAGCACGTCGACGTCGTGATCGACGACGACCACGGAATTGCCGTCGGCCAGCAGATCGCGGATCACACCGAGCAGACCGGTGATGTTGGCCGGATGCAGGCCGATCGACGGCTCATCGAGAACGTAGAGCACGCCGGTGGTCTGGTTGCGCACGGCGCGGGCGAGGTGAACACGCTGCCGCTCGCCGGTCGACAGCGTCGCACCGGCCCGATCCAGGGTGAGGTAGCCGAGACCGAGTTCGCTCAGTCGTCGGGCCATCGCCAGCAACTGGTCGACGAGCTGCCGTGCCATCGCACGCATCTCGGCGGGCAGCTCGTCGACGACGGTGGGCGCCCAGCCGACCACGGCGTCGAGCGACAATGCGGTGACCTCGGCGAGGTTTCGCCCGTCGATCCGTGGCGCCCGCGCCTGCTCCGACAGTCGTGTGCCCTGGCAGTCGGGGCACGTCCGGGTCGTGATGAAGCGGTTGACCCGCGACAGTCCCCGTTCGGTGGTGGCCTTGTCCAGCGCTTCCTGCACCGCGAGTCGCGCATTGCGATAGGTGACGTTGAGTTCGAAGAGTTTGCCGCTCTTCGACGGCACCGTGATGTGCCGCTTCTCCGACGGTCCGTGCAGAACGATGCCGCGTTCGGCGTCGGACAGCGCGGAGTACGGGACGTCGGTGCGAACCCCCATTTCGCCTACTACCTGCGGCATCACCGTCAGTCCGAACATCGACCAAGGCGCGACGGCGCCGTCGGCGATGGTCCTGTCCGGATCGGGGATCAGGGCGGCATCGTCGACGTCGCGGATGGTCCCGGTCCCCGTGCAGGTCGGGCAGGCACCGTCGGAGTTGAAGGCGAGTGATTCGGCCCCCGGTGGCCGGAATCGTGCTCCGCACGCCGGGCAGACGAGTTCGAGGTCGGCCGCGACGTCGATCGTCGGAGCAAGATAGTGCCCGTTGGGACATCGATGTGATGCCAGCCGAGAGAACATCACGCGCAGCACGTTGAGCAATTCGCTCGACGTCCCGAACGTCGAACGCACATTCGGGACGCCCGGACGCTGACGCAACGCCAACGCGGCCGGCACGTGGCGAACCTCGTCCACCGCTGCGCGTGCGGCGTGCGACATCCGACGCCGGGTATACGTTGACAGTGCCTCGATGTAGCGCCGCGACCCCTCGGCGTAGAGCACTCCCATGGCCAGCGACGACTTGCCGGACCCGGACGCCCCGGCGATGGCGACCATCTGTCCCAACGGCACATCGACGTCGACGTTGCGCAGGTTGTGCACTCGCGCCCCACGAACCTCGATGACCGCGGGCCCCCTGTCAGCTGTCATCCGCAGACCTCCAGACTGCTACCGCGCAACGGCTGTTGCACCGAACGCCGCCACCATAACCGTGGCCTACGACATCTCCTCGAATCCCTCCTTCGCCATCACCGCGCGCCGGCGTCGGTGCATGCGCTCGAGCACCGGCACCGCACTGTCGCGGTAGTCGTGCACGATCGCGGCGGACTCGGTTCCACGTGTCACCCGCCCGATCTGTTGAATCACTCTTCCCTTGAACGAGACCGGAACCGTGAGGAACAACGTGTCGAGGGTGGGTAGATCCAGCCCCTCGCCAGCGATCTTGTCGATGGCGACTAGGACGAACGGTGTCCCGGCATCGTCGAGCGCGGTGAGCCGAGCCCGGATCTCGCGTCGCTGTGCGGGACTCAGTCGGCCGTGCAGACTGACGACCTCGATGCCGCATCGCGACGTGACACCCGAGGCGAGTGCATCCAGGTGTTCCAGGCGGCTTGTCAGCACCAGACACGTACGCGAAGACTCAGCAGCGTCGACGATGTGGCCGATGATCGTCTCGTTGCGACTGGTGTCGGCGGCCAGCTCCGAATAGATGACCTGGATAGATGCACCGTCGCTGCCCGTGGTGAACACTGTGTCGTGCACTATCAGTCGCCGGGTACCGTGCACGGCCTGCTCGATCTCGTGTCGAATAGGCCCGCACTGCATCGTGATCAGTCCGTCGAGCTGGTCGGCGCGGTAGGGAGTCGCGGTGAGCCCGGTCCACAGCGGCACGTCGACCTGCCGCAATGCTGCTTCGATGGCAGGTGCTGCGACGCCATGGCATTCGTCGACGATCAATTGCCCGTAGTCCTCGAGGATCGACGGGTCACCGGCTCGGTGGCCGATCGACTGCATCATGATGATGTCCACGGTCAACCGTCGTTTGCGTCTGCCCGCACCGAGTTGTCCGATCTGCTTTTCCTCGAGCGACAAGAACTGCTGCAACCGCTCTCGCCATTGCACTACCAAATCCGCACGGTTGACCAGAATCGCCGACGGCACCCGCCGATGGGCGATCAGTGCACACGCGATCACGGTTTTGCCCGACCCCGGCGGTGCCACTAGCACGCCCATGTCGTGAGCCAGCAGCGCGTCTACCGCCGATTGCTGCGACGGCCGCAGCTCACCGGTGAATTCGATGTCGATCGCGTGGTGTGCGCGCCGGTCGATGTCCACCGACACGGTGAACCCGGCGTCATTGAGCAGAGTCACGGCCTCGTCGCTCAGGCCTCGCGGCAACCGCAGTTCACCCTCATCGTGTTCGAAACACGTCACGAACCGCGGCGTACCGAAAGTGCTGAATCGTTGCGCTTGCTTGCGATAGAACTCTGGATTCGCCACCGAAGCCATGTGCTTGAGCTCGGTGACCACGGCGCTCGGCAACGCCGCGGTCGGCACATGCACCATGGAGTCACGTCGCACCGTGAGCTTCTGGCCGGCCATGACCTTGGCCGACGCCCGGATAGTAGCGCGTTTCGGTCGGCGGGCAAGCATGTGAGAAGGACCGACACGCGGTGTCGCCAACGACGTCGCCAGCTCGTTGAGCTGCGCGAACGTGGCCGGCGCGCAGGCCGCGAGCGCAGCAAACTGATCACCGAACGGCTGCCACGTCTCAGGATCGGCGAATACCGACGTCGCCCGACGTCGACAGTCGCCCTGCAACGGCAAGGCAATGAGATTTCCCAGGCGTCCCCGGCCAGTGGACCGTTCCGGCAGCGTGTCTTGTGACGGAAAGAATCGGTCGTAACTTGCGAACGACATCCCCGGCACCCGAGCCATCGCCGCATGTAGCAGGCCCAGCCCAGCCACTCTAGCCGTCGCCGCCGGTACTGCCTCATTGAAGAACAGCCACACGTGGGCTCCCTCGCCTGAGCGCGAAATCTCCGCGAGCACCTGCAGACCGGCGCGTCGGCACTCGTTTGCGTAGGCGGCCGCATCGTGCCGCCAGGACTCGTCGTCGAAGTCGCAGACCAGCAGCCTGCACATGTCGTCGGCGATCATTGGGTAGAGCCCGACGTGATAATCGCTGCCTCCGCGCAGATGACGCTCGACGACGTCGTCGGTGAGCGACAGATGGTCGGCGTCGGATTCGTCACCTCGATAGAAGCCACCCCGTACGGCGGGACTCCACCCGCTCTTTCCGGTCTTCTTACTCGTCCAACGCACCGCGTAGACGTCGTCCCGACCTGCGAATCGCTGCCGAAACAGGGCGAGTTTGTCGGCGGGCGACGACGCCGATGTGATCCCGCAGGCGGACGCACCCTCGACAGTTCGGTCGATCAGCACGTTCAACCGCGCACGCACGACGGCGAGCTCAGCCTCGAGTTCCGCGATACGCGCAGTCAGCACGACTACCTCGTCCGACGATGCGGTCATCCGACCCACGCTACGTCAACGCACCGACGTCCACTCAAATAGAGAGCACTGCTCTTGCTATCCACTCGGGCCCGTGCTTCACTAAATAGAGAGCACCGCTCTCAACAATCAGCAAAGGATACCGACATGACCCACGACGTCAATGCCAACGACATAGTCGCCTTCCTCATCGAGATCGCCGCATTGCTCGCACTGGGCATCGCGGCCTGGCAATTGAGCCCGCAGACCACCCTGGTGCGACTGATCGCCGTCATTGCGACCGTCGGTACCGCGATGGTCCTGTGGGGTCTGTTCGCCGCACCGGAAGCGACTTTCGACGTCGCCGCACTCGCGATCGCGGTCAAAGCACTCGTCCTAGGATCGAGCGTCGTCGCGACCTACCTGATCACGCAGAATCTCGCCGCGACCACACTGTGGGCACTGGTCGTTCTGATCAACACCGCGCTCATCTACGTCGGGCCGTTCGCCCGGGCCTGAGACCCGACGTCAACACCCCAGTTGATCAGCGAGATCGTCCATCCCCGTCGCGTGGAACAGGTCGTCGTCACAGCGGCTCTCCGGCTTGTCGACCGGTCCCCACTCCAGCGGCCGCTCCACGTAGGCGGTCTGCAGACCACACGAGCGCGCCGCCTCCAGGTCACTGACATGGGTCGCGACCATCAAGACCTCGTGCGGCTCGGCCTGCATCAACTCGACAATCCCCAGGTACACCTGCGGAGCGGGTTTGTAGTGCCGCCACAGATCCGCGCCACCGATGAAGTCCCACTCGAATCCGTTGTGTTTGGCCATTTCCGTGAGCAACGCGACGTTGCCGTTGCTCAGCGCCGACACGACGAACCGGGTCTTGAGGCGGCGGATGCTGTCAGCGGCGTCGGGCCATCCGGGAATGACGTGCCAGGCATGGACCGCGGCGTCGAGCTGCTCGACGGACGGACTGATCCCGTGGTTCTCACGCAGCACTCGATCAAGTTGCTCACGATGCAGGTCGTCGAGCAGCGACCACTCGCGCGCACCCGCTTCCACCTCGGCCAGCGTCGGCGCATAGGTGAGTCGCCACTGCAGGGCGAGCAGCGAGGCGTCGACGCCGGGGAAGACGTCGGCGAGCACGCGGCTGACGCCGGAATGCCAGTCGGTGACGGTACCGAAGGTGTCGAATGCGAGAACCTTGATCACTCGATCACTCTCGCACGCGCGGGTCATCGGACCAAGCGGTACAACTGGCGCGCGCCGTCGTAGCCTTTGAGGTCGAAGGTCCCGGCTTCCTCTTGCGGAAAGCGCGTCGCATCCAACCGCTCGTGCATGTCCTGGTCGACGAGGATGGTGCCCCGCGTCGCGACGGCGGACACCCGGGCGGCGAGATTCACCGTCCGACCGATCCAATCGCCGGCGCGCGGCAGGGCGGGGCCCCAGGCGATTCCGGCATGCAGCGGCGGCAGTCCCTCGTCGGCCGCAGCCGCGAACAACCGCCGGAACATGTCGGCGATCGCCTCGGCATCCGGAGAGATCACCATCACCGCATCCCCGACCGTCTTCACGAACCGGACGGGCGCCTCGACCGTCTCGGTGGTCAACCGGTCGAGTTGCTCGGCCAGCTCGGCCAACACCGTCGGCTCGGTGAGCTCGCCGAGGCGGGTGAACCCGACGAGATCGGCGAACCCGACGGCGAGTTCGTGCCGAGGCCCGGCGCCGTGATCGGTCGCCAGTGTCGAGGCCTCCAGCCGAGTGGCCATCAGATGCTCGACGATGTTCGACTGCAGAACAGCCAGACGCCGCACCTCGGCGGCCATCCGCACCGCGACGTCGGAGTTATCGCCGACGACGCTCAGTCGCAGCTCCACCAGCACTTCGACGGCGTCGGCGACCGCCCACAGGTGTCGCCCGAGCACTCGCGCGGCGGCGAACAGTTCCTTTTCCAGCAAGCCCAATTCGCGGTACTCGACGAGTACATGCGCCAACTGCAGGTCGGCGTCGTTGTAGTCGGGGTTCACCCGCGAGGACACCCCCCTGCCCATCGCCCGGAACCATCGCTCGACGTCGGTGACCGACACCCCCGACTTGGCCGCCACCTCTTCGAGCGTGTATCTCGGGCGTTGGATCAGCGCATCGCGCATCACCAGGTGGGCGAGTCGTCCCTCGTTCGCCGCGTCGATCAGGCGATCGGTCCCGATTCCGGAGTCGACCAGGCGCGAGAGCTGCACGAACCGCCGGACCCGCCCGGCCGCATCCAGTCCGTCGAGCAGTCCCGCGGCGTCGAACTCCCGATAGCGTCCGGGCGAGCGCCGGATCGTTCGGACCAGGCGACCCGCTCGTTCAGTATCGAATCTCACCCCGACATTGTCGTTCCTTCGACCGCCGCGCGACCGAGACATCTCAATTTCGCCGGCACGGTCGCGAGGTCGGGTGCCGCGGTGGAACATCGCGCTCGGGACGGCGGTTGGACTCGGCATGGACGTCCAAGCTCAACCACACCTGCATCCGCTGTTGAGCGGCCGATTCAGTCCCAGCAGCTTCGACGCCACGCACGTGCTCGACGATCCCGCGCTGACCGCGTTGCTCGACGCCGCGCGCTGGGCACCGTCGGCGGGCAACTCGCAACCGTGGGGCTTTCTGCCCGCTCGACGCGGCGACGACGATCATCGACGCGTCGTGCCGCACCTCGCGCCGAGTTCCGCCGCGTGGGCGCTCGACGCGAGCGCGCTCGTCGTCACCGCCGCACGACTCTGGGTCGACGACGACATCGCCTATTCCGAGTTCGCCGACTACGACCTCGGCCAAGCCGTCGCGCATCTGACGATTCAAGCGCAGGCGATGGGGCTGGCCTGTCACCAATTCCGGGCTTTCGACCTCGACGGACTCACCGCATGCCTGGCCCCCGACTACGGCTGGACGATCCGCTCGATCATCGCCGTCGGAAAGGGCGTCGGCTCCCGAGCCGATCGTCGACGTCGCAGTGTGGCCGACGTCACCGGCGATCCGTGGCTCACTCGCGCACCGTGACCGATCGTTCGTCGCGAAGACCCTCGTCGAGTCGCCGAACGAACGGCGCCGCCGTCGTGGACAATGAGACCGTTCCTCGGTGTCAACGGAAGGCGAAGCTATGCAGTTGGGTCTGATCGGTCTCGGCAAAATGGGCAACAACATGCGGGACCGCATCCGCGCGGCCGGACACGAAGTCATCGGCTTCGACCCCCGACCGGAAGTCACCGACGTTGAGTCGCTGCAAGCCCTCGCCGACCGGCTCGACGGCCCGCGTGTCGTGTGGATCATGGTCCCGGCCGGCGACCCCACTCGTGACACCGTGGTCGAACTCGCCGGGATTCTCTCCGAGGGAGACCTCGTCATCGACGGCGGCAACTCCAAGTACACCGACGATCAACCCAATGCGGATCTGCTCGCCGAACACGGAATCGGTTACCTCGACTGTGGTGTGTCGGGCGGCATCTGGGGCAAGGAGAACGGATACGGGCTGATGGTCGGCGGCTCACCCGCCGACGTCGCGACGGCCATGCCGATCTTCGACGCCCTGCGACCGGAAGGTCCTCGCGAAGACGGATTCGCACATGCCGGGCCGGTCGGCGCGGGCCACTACGCCAAGATGATTCACAACGGCATCGAGTACGGCCTGATGCACGCCTACGCGGAGGGCTACGAGATCCTCACCGCCGAACCTCTGATCGAGAACGTCCCGGAGACCCTTCGGGCGTGGAGCAAGGGAACCGTTGTGCGGTCCTGGCTGCTCGACCTGTTGATCAAGGCGCTGGAGGAGGATCCCGGTCTGGCTGAGATCACCGGCTATACCGACGATTCCGGCGAGGGTCGATGGACCGTCGAAGAGGCGATCCGGCACTCGGTTCCCGCGCATGTGATCTCGTCGGCGCTGTTCGCCAGGTTCGGAAGCCGCCAGCAGGACTCCCCCGCGATGAAGGCAGTGTCGGCGCTGCGCAACCAGTTCGGCGGCCACGCCGTGCAGAAGTCGGACTAGTCCGACAACCGGACCGCCGACCGGGTGCGGCTGGGTGCGGCGGGGCGCACACCTCGCGGTCGCACTCCTGGCACGCTGACCGACAGACAACGGACCCCGCCGAGTTGCTCGGCGGGGTCCGTGTCGTCGGTGGGTCAAGTCAGCGCACCCCGATCTGCTCGCAGATCGGGCGCCGATCTCGTTGACCGCGTCAAAGGAGTCTCACGGTCAGAGGAGACTCGTAGCCGTCACGCCCACGAAACCGAGCGGGGCACGACGATGACGGGTACCGGGGCGTTGCGCACGATCTTCATCCCGTGTGAGCCGACGAAGACCCATGCGAGTGGGTTCACACCGCTCGAGCCGATCATGAGCAGATCGCCGTCCCGCCAGCCGATGTCCTCGATGGCCTCGGCCCACGATTCTCCGATGCCGATCGCGACGTCCTCCAGCTCGGGTCGTGCCGCGAGGTCTTCGACCTCGTCGAGGATCTCCGACGCGTGCGCGCGGATCCGCGCCGCCCACTCGCGCAGGACTGGATCCTCCGACCTTGCGCCGATGCGCGCGAGGATGCCGAACTCCGCGTCCGGACGGACTGCGAACGAAGCGAGCCGAAGGGTGCCGCCCGCCCGCGCAGCGATGGGCGCGGCACCCAACACGAGCTCCTCCGCCGCCTCCGAGCCACCGTAGGCGGCGGTCAGCCGCGTGATGTGGGAGGCGACCCGTCCGCGGTACCCGACGGGGGCGATCGCGATGGGTACGGGGCACGCCCGCAGGAGCGCCTCGGAGACGGCCCCGAGCGCGATCCGACCGTGCTGGCCGGTCGCCGCCGAGCCCAACACCAGCACCGCCGGCTGCTCGGACTCGGCGAGTTCGAGCAGCCCCCGGCGAGACGACGCCGATTCGTGCACGACGTAGCGCGCCTGAACCTGATCGCCGAGCACAGTCGCCGCGTGCTCGAGTACGACGTCCGCGGCGTCGCGGTTGTGCACCCGCCACTCGTGTTCGACGTTGCCTCGCATCGGCGGCCACGCCGAGGCGATGACCGCCGCCACGATCAGGTCGGTGTCGAGAGAGTTCGCCAGCTGAGCCGCGAGGGCCAGTGCGGCAGAGGATCGACGCCCGGTGTCGACGCCGACGAGGAGACTCATCGCTCGTCCTTCTCGACGTGCACGGCCGCGGTGATCGGCACCTCCGGCTCCAGGACGGAGTTGCCCGGCTCCAGCGCGGACTTACGTCGGCCGTAGAGGAAGTAGAAGGCGAGGAACACCGCACTCCAGACCACGAACACCACGATCGTGACCGGACGAAGCTGGCTGATGATCCAGATGCATCCCGCGATCGACAGGATCGGCGTCAGCGGATACAGCGGCACCTTGAACCCACGCTCCAGGTCGGGCTCGCGGCGGCGCAGGATGATCAGGCCGATCGACACCACGAGGAAGGCGGCGAGAGTGCCGATGCTGGTCATCTCGGCCAGGAAGTTGATCGGGATCACGCCGGCGAGCACCGCGACGACGGCCGACACGATCAGGGTGTTGCGGACCGGGGTGAACGTACGCGCGTTGACCTGGCCGAACACCTTGGGGATCATGCCGTCACGGGACATCGCGAAGAGGATGCGGGTCTGGCCGTACAGGGTGACCAGCGTGACGCTGAAGATCGAGATGACCGCGCCGATCGCGAGCACCGTCGCGGGCCAGGAACTGCCGACCACGTCCGCGAGGATCGCGGAGAGCCCCGCCTCCTGTCCTTCGAACTGCGACGCCGGCTGCGCGCCGATCGCGACCAGCGCGACGCCGATGTACAGGGCGATCACGACGAGGAGGGCGAGCATGATGGCGAGCGGGAGGTTGCGCTTGGGATTCTTCGCCTCCTCGCCGGCCGTCGACACGGCGTCGAGGCCGATGAAGGAGAAGAAGATCACGCCCGCGCCCGCCGCGACGCCGCTGATCCCGTACGGGGCGAAGTTCGCGAAGTGGTCGGAGTTCCAGCCGGTGATGCCGACGGCGATGAAGAACAGCAGCACGGCGATCTTGACGCACACCATGATCGCGTTGGTGACCACGGACTCCTTGGTGCCGCGGATGAGCAGCACCGCGCAGAGCGCGATCAGCACCACCGCGGGGAGGTTGACGATGCCGCCCTCCTCGGGCGCGTTGACCAGCGCGTGAGGCAGCTGAATATTGAACAGGTTGCCGAGTAGCTCGTTCAGGTACTGCGACCAGCCGACGGCGACGGCCCCGGCCGACACCGCGTACTCCAGCAGTAGGCAGGCGCCGACGATCATCGCCGTGCCCTCGCCCATCGTCGCGTATGCGTAGGAGTAGGTCGACCCCGACACCGGCACGGCGCCGGCGAGCTCCGCGTAGCACAGCGCGGTGAGGCCGGCGACGACGCCGGCGATCACGAACGACCAGATCACGGCGGGCCCGGCCATGGGCACGGCCTGCGACATGATGAAGAAGATGCCGGTGCCGATCGTGCAGCTGATGCCGATGGCCATGAGTGGGAAGAGGCCGATCGTGCGCGCCAGCGGCGAGCTCGTGTCCGGCCCGATCGGCTTGCGCCTCAGGAGTTGTTGGCTGATGGTTGTCACATTGTTACCCGTTCTTCAGGGGCGACGGCCTGTTTGCTTATCGCCCATCGGACAGCGGCCGGATCGGCGATCCGACACGTTCTTCGCGTCCGTCGAGTTGCACACAAGCTAACCCGTGGACACCACGTTGCGAGGCGCAATCGCCTCAGTGCTGGGCACCGGCGACCGGGGCCCCGACGACCACGCGAACGCTGTCGACCAGGCCGTCGACGGCGCCGCGGACGTACCCGCCCGGGGTCGCCGCGATGCTGCGGAGGAAGGTGATGGCTTCGGCGGTGAGCACTTCGCCGGGCAGGACGTTGGGGATGCCGGGCGGATATGCCGCCAGCGAGTCCGCCGACACGCGTCCGACCGCGTCGAGAGCCGGGACGATCTCGGTGTGCGCGAAGGCCGCGTCGCGCGGGCGCATGACCGCCGCACCCGGCTTGGGCAGGGCGACCGGGCCACCCTCGCCGCGCGCGGCGAGCTCGCCGACGGGCTCCAGCCCCTTCAGTGCCGCGACGAAGCGGGCGGGGTCCGGGGTGGTCCCGGGGCCGACGAAGGCGACGATGCACGAGCCGGTGGAGATCTCGGTGATGATCCCCTCCCGACGCAGGAGCTCCTCCCGGACGGAGTGCCCGTGCAGCCCGGCCGCGCCGACGTCGATCGACACGCGCAGCGGGTCGTGCGCGACGATGTCGTCGAACTCGTCGAAGCCGTCGCTGACGATCGGGAAACACCCAGTTGCCCGCACGGCGGCCCGGAGTTCCTCCGCGGCGGCGAGCGAGGTGGCGATCCGCTCGTACCCATCCTCGAGCGAGGCGCGGGCGAGGTCGAGCGATGCGAGCAGCAGGGAGCTGGCGCTGGTGGACTGGGTGAACATGAAGGCGCGGTCGATGAGCGGCTCCAACTCCTCCGCGAACTCCCCCTCGCCCAGGTGCAGCATGGCCGACTGGGTGAGGCTGCCGCCCATCTTGTGCGTCGACGACACGACGAGGTCGGCGCCCAACGCGAGCGGGTTGGCCGGCAGGTCGGGGTGGAAGCCGAAGTGGGCCGCCCACGCAGCGTCGACCACGAGCGGAACCCCGGCCTCGTGGCACACCTCCGCGATGCCTTCCACGTCGGCGACGGCGCCGAAGTAGCTCGGGCTGATGACGTACGCGGCCTTCGCATCGCCGGCCGCGAGCGCTTCCCGCATGGCGGCGGGTGTCACGCCGTGGTTGATGCCGTGCTTCTCGTCGATGTTCGGCTGAACGAAGCGGGGATCGAGCCCGCCCAGGATGATGCCGTCGAAGAAGCTGGAGTGCGCGCTGCGCTGAGCCACGACGATGCCGTCGGGAGACCGGAACGCCGACAGCGCGAGGGCCGCCATCCGGTTGGCCTCCGACGCGCCGTTCGTGAGGAACCACGTGCGTCGGGCTCCCCAGGCACGGGCGGCTGCGACGCGGGCCTCCTCCAGCGGGTTCGACTCGCCCTTGTCGATGCCGTCGAGCAGGGGCGAGATGTCGCATCGCAGCACCTCGGCGCCGAAGAAGTCGACGAGGAGGGGCGCTGCTGCGGGGTCGGCGCTGTGACCTGGCACGTTGAGGCGCTGCAGGTCGCGGGCAGCGAAGCGACGGACGGCGTTGGCGTAGGGAGTGATGGAAGTCATGCATGAATCTTCGCAGTGACGCGTACCATACGGAATAGCGACATTTCTTGACTTATCCATAGCTGATATGGAGCCAGATGTTGGATCTTCGACAGTTGCGAGCGTTGCGTGCCGTGGCGGAGCACGGGTCGGTGCTGCGCGCCGCGGCGGCATTGCAATGGAGCCAGCCGACGGTGACCCACCACCTACGCGGACTCACGCGCCTTCTGAACGCCGAGATGGTCACCAGCGACAGCAACGGCACGCGCCTCACCCCGGCTGGCGCGGCGATGCTGCCGCACGCGATCGCCATCCTGAACCGGTCGGACCGGGCGCTCGAAGAGGTCGCGGCGATGGTCGCCTCGGGCCGGCGCCGCATCGCCGTCGGCGTCTTCCCGTCGGCGGGAGCCCGGCTGCTCCCCCGGGTCGTGCGCGCACTGAACGACGCGGGGTTCGTGCCCGACGTGATGGAGGCCGAGCTCGATCCGCTGCTAGCCGCCGTCGTCAGCCTGAGGGTGGATGCCGCGATCGTCTACGACTCCCCCGGGCGCCGGGCGATCCTACCGCCCGACTTCCGGGTGATCCCGGTCCGGCGCGAACGCCTGTCGATCATCGCTCCGTCCGCCCACCGGCTCGCCGAACGCGACGGCGTCCGCCTCGCCGACCTCGCGGAGGAGCGCTGGGTGGGTGGCGCCGCGGCGTCCGATCCCGTGGACGCCACCCTGTCTCGTGCCGCCGCTGCGGCCGGCTTCGAGCCGCTGATCGCCAACCGCAGCGACGACTACGCGGTCGTCGCCGCCTACGTGGCCGCCGATTTCGGTGTCGCCCTGGTGCCGGAGCTCGCGCTCCCCGCCCACCTCGATGGCCTCGCGACGATCGACGTGCACGACAGCACCTTCGAAAGACGGATCTTCCTGGTCACCGCACCGTCGGTCGACCCCGGGGCCCGCGCCGCCCTGGAGGACTCGCTGCGCGCCGGAGCCGAAGACGACTAGCGAGGGCCGAACATCCGACTCCAGATACTCATCCGACGGTTCCGCGGTGTCGGAGGATGTAATCCGAGTCGAATGTCGCGTGGATGGTCTTTGACGGCGGCCAGCCAGGAAGCTGCGCGGGCATCTGTTACTCCGGCGTGAATCCCACCGGCACATCGGCCCCACTGACAACAACGAATCGATGGGGTCGGACTACGCCCGCCCCACGAGTCCCACTGGTTACAACGAATCGTTCGCCGAGGTCTGCCGTCGACAAAACTACCGTCGGGTCAGCGACCCGCGGTGCAACCCCTTTCGCGGTGATGACCCAGAGAACAGAGTGGGGAGATCACTAACCGACTCGCCGACGCGGTGCGACGACGATGTGCGGCCGAGCGCGAAACCCCGGCACCGCCAGCTCAGTCACCACCATTCTCTCGATTCGACGAAGACGACGTCGTCGAACGCGGAATCGTCCCCACCTCGCCATATCTTGGTTGCATCGGCAAGAGCCACTCGTGACGAGTGCCGTTCGGCACGATTCGACTGGCGGTGTTGT
This sequence comes from Gordonia asplenii, assembly GCF_012933505.1. GTDB lineage: Bacteria > Actinomycetota > Actinomycetes > Mycobacteriales > Mycobacteriaceae > Gordonia > Gordonia asplenii. The sequence goes on along the minus strand of NZ_JABBNB010000003.1, from coordinate 22,389 downwards.
GGCCCGGCATGGCACATCCAGCACGAACACACGTGGATGCCGGTGAACTGCAACTCCCAGCGGCATCTGGTGGCATGCCGGTCGTCGGGAGAGGGCACTCGTGCGGGCAAATCGCAAACGGCATGAGCGGATGCGTGAGTTGCGCGGGCAACGAGGTCGCCACGGTGCAGACAAATACAAAGAGCCACATGGGCATCGGTACGGGACAAGGCGCGAGCCTCCGAGGAATCAAGCGCCCCTGCCCGCTATCCCCGGATGAGGACGAACAGGGGCGACGGCCTGTAACCCGCCACCCTGGCTCGATGTCCCATATCGATCACGACGTTGACGCTAGCAGCAGTCGCCCGAAACGACTACTCGATTTGTCTTCGACGACATCTAAGGACTGTCGCCTCCCAGAGACGATCAGGCGTGCGTCGCAACCGATACTGTCACTGTCTGTGTACACCACCGACAACCTCCGGCGCTCCTGACGCCTGACCTGCGAAAGAGACCGACACGTGGATCTATTCATCGGCCCCGACGGATCACCCCGCTGCGGTTGGTCCGGCGGAGCGCCCGAATTCCTCGACTATCACGACACGGAATGGGGATTTCCCGTTGCCGACGATCGACGACTATTCGAGAAACTCGCGCTCGAAGCCTTCCAATCCGGCCTCAGTTGGCGAACAATTCTCGTCAAGCGCGACAACTTCCGAAAGGCCTTCGCGAACTTCGACTTCCACGTCGTCGCCGACTTCACTCCGCCCGACGTCGATCGAATGCTCGCCGATCCCGGAATCGTCCGCCATCGTGGAAAGATCGAAGCTGTCGTCAACAACGCTCAACGGGCCATCGACCTCGAGGAAGAATTTGGGTCGATATCATCCTATTTCTGGAATTTCTCGCCCGAGCCCGACGAAGTTGCGGTCCCTCAAACGATGTCCACATCTCCGACGTCGGTCAAACTATCGAAAGACCTCAAGAAGCGCGGCTGGAAGTTTGTCGGCCCGACGACGGCATTCGCCTTCATGCAGGCGATGGGCTTGATCAACGACCATGCGCTCGGATGCGTGACAAGGGAAGTCATCGCTCACTCAGTTGATCCGCGAGAGTGAGGAACGGCGACACGCTTCGGCCGCGGTGACGTGGCGGCCCACCGATTTTGGCCATCATCTTCGCACCCTAACCGGGAGGCCATTCGTAGACTGAATAGTGGTGAGATTTGGGACCTGTTCTTTGCTGGCTATTACTCGTCCGATGCGCCGAAGATCGAGAATCAACTAGGGCCATAACCGGGTTGGCGACCACTTTGCACGCGATTGGGTATTTCAATGCCCCGACTTTCGGGATCATGCGAGGCCGTGTCGAACGAACGTTGGCGGTACTCAGGCGAGACTGATCTCGTGCTTGTCAACGTGTGGTTACCAGAGCACGACGAGCCCACCATTGACGTGAGAGTCCCCCCAGTCAGAGAACACCCCAAGACCCGGCCTTGCGACTAACAGCGGCTCGGACCTCCGAACGGAAGGCCGAGCCGCTATTGCGCAATAACTCTGATTCAGCGTGTTTACGCTGGTCACTCTTGTCGGGCTGACAGGATTTGAACCTGCGACCAGTTGACCCCCAGTTATGTGTAACGCTCTATCCTGGGCTTTCGTGTTTTGTCAGACGTTGGCAGCTTATACCGATTTACTGCGAATATTCGCTCATCTGCGGTCGGTGTCCATCAGCGTTTATCGGCCCATATTCAAAACTCTGCGGTCTGTGCGGGCATCGCCGACGATGAGTACGCGCTCGTGTTGGCACAGCGCGACGGTGGGCCGCTGAGGCTCCGCAATTGGTCGGCGCGGGTGTTCAAACCGGCCGCTGCGCTGGCCGACGTGTCGATCACTGTGCATGGCCTCCGACACAGTGCCGCGACTGCAGCGATCCGTCAGGGCATGACGCCGGTGCAGGTCTCACGCATCCTCGGTCACTCAAAACCGTCAATCACCCTCGACGTGTACTCGCACGAGTTCCCCGATGACCTCATGGCGATCGGTGACGACGAATAGGGCTGTGACCTAGATGAGTGATTCCTGGTGATGTGGCCGGTGTGGCGTGTGGGATTTGAGGGGCGGATCGTCCAGGATCGGTGCTGCTAACCCAACACCGACAGGGAGTCGATATGGACACCGACCTGGACGACCTCGCCACTGCACTGTACGTGACCTGTGACGATCTCCTCAAAGCCCACCCTGAGCGGGTCACACCCACACCGGCTGGCGGGTTCACCGCCACCATCACCGACGCCGAACTGATCACCCTCGCGGTCATGCAGGCACTGCTCGGTCACACCAGTGAACGACGGTGGCTGCGACATGTCCGCACGCATCTGAGCGGGATGTTCCCGTATGTGCCGCACCAACCCGGCTACAACAAACGCCTGCGCGATCTGGCCCCAGTGATGGCCTGGCTCGGTACCACCCTCACCGCAATGACCAGTATCGGCGACGACACCGTACTGCTGGCCGACTCCACCCCGGTCGAGTGCGGACGCTCCCGTGAGACCGCGCTGCGCTCGGAGCTGGCCGGGGTGGGCCGAGTACGGCTACTGCGCGTCGCACTCGCGGTTCTTTTGGGGTCTGCGACTGCATCTGCTGACCACCGTGCATGGCGTGCCCGTCGGGTGGGCATTAACTGGAGCGAAGGCCAACGAACGTGAGGTATTGCACGATATCCTCACCGGCACAACAGGATTGACCAATCGCATCCCGCCCGAACAATTGACGATCATCACCGACAAGGGTTACTACAGCACAGCATTCGAAACCGAGCTGACCGAGGCCGGCATCACCCTCATCCGGCCGACCCGCAAGGGTGAGAAGCCCCGACCAGGGCAACGATTCCTCAAGCCACTACGGCAGATCATCGAATCAGTCAACGACACCCTCAAAGGGCAACTCAACCTCGAACAGCACGGCGGCCGCACCGCAGCCGGAGTCTGCGCCCGCATCGCCCAACGCATCCTCGCCCTGACCGCCGCGATCTGGCACAACGACACCATCGGCGCCACCATCCGCCGATCCCTCACCGCCTACGACCACTAACACCAGGAATCAATCATCTAGGGCCTAGACAACAGTTGCGAAACATCTTCATTGCTGGCGATCACCAGAGTCCCGTCCCCCGCGTCGAGGGTGGGCGTGTGAGGAGTGGTCGGCTCGCTCGCGGCATTGCGCTTTCCGAGGTATGCGAGTGACCGGAGTGCAGTATGAAGCTTCTCGATATCTTCGATCACCTCGCGTGGGTCCTCATTCAGATGGAACCGCGTTCTCCACGAACGCATCTCAGCCCGAACATCTTCAGCTTCCTCCGAATCGTCGAGTTGCCCGGATATCTCCTCGATGAGCAACAGCACGTGTTCGCGTGTGGCTGTGGAGACATGCTCTCGCATGAAACGATCTCGCGCACGGTTGATTCTACTGGCGACCCGTTCGACGCTCTCAGCACGGACAGCTGCTCGCTGCCTGACACCTAGGGCGCTGAAAAGAAGACGGAAGTTCTTAGCTAAGACCTGACGATCCCGCTCTTGTGGGGCTTCACTTGCGAGTTCAACCAGCACACTCAGCACACTCCGGGCGAAACCAATCTTGTTCAGCTCAAAGTTCTCCTCTGCTGCAATCCTGCGGATCGCTTGCTCCACCGCGTCAATTGTCCCCTTCGCACCTGCCTTCGCCGGCTCCGCCGAGTCCTCACCGAACACAGAACTGACGGTGAGCCCGAGCGCAGGGACGTCTATGTCTGGGACGAACTCAGCGCAGTAGCGAGCCGCAGCTGCGACCGCGATGCCGGTCGGAACCAGGTCCTCAATAGCAACTCGGCCGTGCGGGTTGTCGGTTGTGACTCCGTCGAGTTCCGTGTCGGAAAGCTGCAGTACAAGGTTGTCGGAGATAAGTGGCTTCCGTCGAGCACCACCCTTACGGATCGCCGCGCGAGCATCGTTTCCTGCTTTATCGCCGTCCAGAAGCGCTATCACCGCTGGCCGTTCGATGTCCCGCCCCCTTGCCAGATAGATCAGATACGGTACCTGACTCACACCGCCCGCAGGCACGAGCGTGATGCGGTTTAGATCAAGCCGTTCGAGGTCAGGAATGTTCTGACGGCCCAACCAACTTGAGATCCCAGCAAGTAGAATCTGATCGGACGGTCCTTCGAGCATCAGGTTGCAGGTGCCGATAAAAGCTGTCTCACCTACGAAGCTTCCAAACGCAGATCTGAGCGCGGTTCATAGTGGTTCTGTGCGACGCTCGCGACGATGCGTGTCCCCTCGTCGTGCTCGCCCTTTTCGAGTACTCGAATCCGCTCGGCATGGTTCTTGTCGATCAGGAATGGTGAGTGCGTGACGTAGAGAACCTGTACCGAAGCACGGGCGTCATCTTCGGGGTCCGCGAAGTCGGCGAACACTCTGAGGAGGTCCTGTTGACCAGAACTCGATAGAAAGCGGTCCGGCTCATCCATTAGCAGGATCTCCGGTCGCCCGTCAATAGGTGCCTCGTGGGCGAGGTACTGAACGAAATAGCTCAAGAAGTATTTGAGGCCATCACTTCTCTCGTCGAATCCATAGGAGCGGCCAGTCCGGTCGCGAATCATGAAAACCAAGTCATATTCGAAGAGGGCCACGAACAACTCGAACTGGCTGTCCTGCGTCCACCAATGCGGGAAATTGAGAGCTTTCGACAGCTCACTGTTGATCGTGTCGACGATGCTGTTTGCATAGCCGTTCTTTGTTCGTACTGCATTCTGCAGTTCTACGAACTGCGAGCGATCAAGGTCCGCAATCTTGAGCAATAAATCGGCAGCGAGACGGTACTTCCTGAGCTGGTCGTCGTCGCTTGAGGGCGAGGCCTTGAAGGAGGTCGAGATCTCGCTCGCCTGACTGACAACAGTCTCTCTCGATTCGAACCAGCTGGAGTTATTCGTAAACGCATCCCAAACGCTACGAAGCACGTTGCGCCCGACTGCTGCGGTTGGTTTTCCGGTGGCTAGGAACTCCAGGGGAACACTGTCCGGCAGAGGTACGTCCGCGTCGATGTAAAACGGTGCGGGAAGCCCGGCATCGTTCAAGAGCGTCGGTTTCTTGATGTGACTCGGATCCAGCCACCTATTTCCGCGGTGTACGTACAGACGAAGCTGCGGAGTTGTGTTCATTCGAAAGATGGCTACACGATCAATTCCACTAAACCCCGCCTCACCCGTCGCTTCTTCAAGCGTCCTGATGTCAGTGTCGCTGATGTCTCGGAACTCAGCGCCAAACTCTCGCCGAACGAGAGTCTTGTCGACCGTAAAGAACGGCGAGTAGCGGCAAAAGTCACTCCTCTCGTAGCCCTCCCCGGTCAGCGCAGCCCGTACGGCGGCAAGCACCTGGCTCTTGCCCGATTCATTGCCTCCGACAACAGTCGTGATCCGGTCTTCCAAGCGCAGTCGCACGAACGGGTATTGGGCGCCTGAAGGCGTGACATCCCAGGGATCAGGACGGTAGCTCGGGCTCGACAATCGGACGTAGTCATAGTTCAGCGATCGGAAAAATCTCGAGTAGATTGCGGTGAGCTTCATGCATCAACCTTCCGGAGCGATGGACCTGAGAATGGTGATAGACGGCGCCCTAGCCTTCGAAGTACTCGCCTGCCCGCTGGTCGCGTCATCGAGCACACGGACGCGGCGGCGGCACGGCGATACCTACCGAGGCTACTCTGCCGCGCCTACAGTAGACCGAACCCTGGGGTCTCCATTGCTGCCTGACAGGACCAGCCATAGATCTCGCAGGTCAGAACCAGCGAGGTTTGACCCTCTCGGAACGTGTCGGCCCCAGTCAGCATCGGACAGTTGTGAGAGGAACTCCCGCGCCTCAGCGGGGCGAAGAGCCCCCGGCTCGTGGCGCTCCGCAAACTCAGCACCGAGTGAGTTAGCTGCAGTTCTCGGAACTGAACTCATCCGCATCACCACACCAGCCTCGGTGTTGACGCCGTGATACAGCATTGCACCGAGCAGGTTGATACTTCGCAGATCGCTTTCGCTAACGTTGTCGAAATCAATGCCGCTCGTAGGCAACTTGGACAGGGCTGTAATCCCCCACGTACCGGCCGTCGCAAGATTTCGATAGATTGCCTTCGTTGCATCGGTAAGCGCGGCGGTCGGGCTTACTGCATCGCCGAAATAGCGCTCGGCAATGGCCTTGAGAGAGATGCCGGCGACCCAGTCAGCGGCAATCTTGGCCGCCCTGTCGCCAATCCCGGTACCAGCGCCACTTAGCTCATCAATGCTGCCCCTAATCTGCGGGAGTTGAAGCATGACCCGCATCAGATCAGGCAGAGCGCTAGACGACACATCGCCAAACAAGCTGTCAGGCTGCCAATCGCTCGCATCGAGAGACTTGTCCATCCGACGCATCTCACCCATTGCAGAACGGATACCTTCAGGAGTGAACCCGGTGCTATCGGCGAGCGTTGCAGTCTCGATATTCTGAGCGAGCTCAGCAGCATAGGAACGTGTCGCCTCCAAAAGCCTAACTCCCTTTTGCCTTTCGACGGGGCTCGCTTCGGCAAGGGATGAGTATCCGAACGTGTTTCGCAGCAGCAGCTCCGTTTCGGACAGTACTGCATCGAGGTTCTTCTTCTGAGCGAAAAGGTGTGCGACATAACTGCGGAAGTCCGCCCACTGATCGTTGTAGAGCGTTCGCTCCAGATTAAGTAGCCGACCAGCATCTTCGAGTTCATCCAGGAGAACCACGAGCCGGGAAACGAGCGCGCCTGTCTGTTCGGACAAGAACTGCGCCAGCGATTCCCGATCACCTTCTTTACTAGATATTCCAACGACGCCGATGCTGTCCTGATCAACCCTGCCCGCCCTGCCCGCAAGATTCCAGAATTCGCGAGCAGTCATTGGCCGGTTGAACTTACCGCTAGGCAGGTTCCGACTTGCGAGGAGTATGGAAGAGACCGGGAAGTTCAGCCCCTGAGACAGTCCGGTCGTCGCGACGAGTATCCGCAGCTTTCCTTGCTCGGCAAGCCATTCCATCAGCGCGCGCGTTTCGTCAGAGAGTCCTGCGTGGTGTACCCCCACCTGGTGTGCAAGCATGCCAATGAGGGCATAGTCCTCGCTGATTTCTGCTGCTAGATACCGCTGCACCAACGCGATATCGGGATCCTCCACCTCCGGAAGCTGACCCGTCAACTCCTCAGCAATTGTCCACACGGTTGAGATCGTCGGGCAGATTACGATCGCAGTCCCCCGCTCGGACAGCGTTAGTGCCGAAGCACCAGCGATCTTGCTAAGGCTGTTCTTGATACTGGAGAAAGTGCAATTAAGTTGTGGCGCTTGACCTATCTGGTAGGAGCCGGAGACGTTCATCGATGAGCCGCTCGTAAGCATAGGCTCAAAAGACAGCCGCCAATCCCTTCCCCGCCCAGAGGAGGGAGCCACCACCGAAACAAGACCGATCAGTCGATCGTTGGGCTGCCAAGGGGTTGTCGCGAGGCTAACGCTCTTTCCAGTTTGCGGCGCCAGCCACCTAGCAAGATCGTCACCGTTCGGCACATAAGGCATAAGCAACAAGAAGTTCGCTTGAGCACAATCTCGTTTGACAGTCGCCAGTAATAGTTCGATTCTGATGCCGCGGTCAGAATCCTCAATGTTATGCGCCTCATCAAGCACCAACAACGCGAGCGGTCGACCAATTGCCGCATTTCGGATTGCGAGGTGGAGCTTTTCTGGAGTTGCCACTAACACATCGAAGGGAGACTCGTTGAGCATTCCGGCTTCGATTTCATCAATCTCGACCGCAGAGGTGAGTTCTTCTACGCGAATACCGCTTGGTCCAAGGTCACGCCTCAGGCGTCGCGTTATCTGCGAGACCAGCGCCCGCGTCGGTGCCACATACGCGACCCAGCCGTTATCCTGCTTGAACTGGCCAATCGCTTGAACAATCTTGAACTCCGCGAGGATAGTCTTGCCCGCGCTCGTGGGCAGATCGACAACGACCGCCGCGCTTGCAGGGTCCATGAGTCCCTGTTCCTGAATCGCTATGCGCTGTGGCGGAAGCATTTCAAACATGGAGCGTTGCCGTGTCGCTGTTTCAACAATGCTCCGAATCTCGGGACCGATTCTTGTGACGGACCACAGTGCACCTGCCACCATGCGTTGAGCCATCGCGCGCTGCCATTGGAGAACTACTACGAACGCTGGATCGGCAGATTGCTGCGCCGCGGAGATCGCTCGATCGAAGTGGAAGTCCAGTTGCGTCGCAATATCGACAGGCTCGCCTTGCATAAGGTAAGTAGCGACCATCTCGGATAGCCTGGCCCAGTGGTACAGGGCCACGAGGCGCCACCCAGCAACCTGCAAATCCTCGGGCCGTGCCTGCGCATCGAAAAGGAGTTCCTCGTTCTCTTGCTGCTCTGCCCTCAGCCGTGAGACGGTCTGTGCCACGCCTTCGAGGTCGCGCCATCCGTCCTTACGAAGGAGTCGCGCCCAAATCTGCCCCAAATCGCTTAGTACGCGCATGTCCCATGGCCCGTCAGTAACAAACAGTTCTGGGGTGACTTCGCGCTCGCGCATCCACGCCCGGAACTCCGCCCAGCGGTCTGAACAATATGCGAGCGCGCCGAGTTGTAGAACTTGATGCACCAGCGCTTCCAACGAGTCGCGCTTCAACGGCAGCGCTCGCAACAAGGCGAACGCTTCGTGGGCCGCAGCTTCCGCTACCTCGGCGCCTGATGCAGCAGAGTGCACTGACGGATGTGCGAGCGCGTCAATGCTCTCACTGGCGACGATCTCATAAGCGAACGCGACGTCCTGAATGAGCGCCGCGGTCGCGGCGTCATAAGAGTCTTCACGGTGAAGTTGACGGCCCAGGTTCGAGTCAACATACATGGACGCTGCGGCGAACTGCGCCGCCCGCGCTCGCTCATGGCCGAGGGCTTCGATTGCCCAGTGAGACCGGAGGCTGCTGATTGCCTCGCGGGAAATAGTCATGCCGCAGTCTCTAATATGACCGAACCATCTGTGACCCGAGCCAGTAATTCGGCGGTCAAGTAGATTGCGATGAGCGCCATTCTGGTTGGTACTTTCACTGACGGAGCGAGGCTGGAGGCTCTGGCACGAAGGTCTGCTTGATTCGGTTCGCTTGCGTGGATGAGAACGCCGAAAATGACAACGTCCGCGCAGTCTGCTAGATAGGTCTCCATTGCCTGACGGAAGCTGCCGATCCACGACTTGCCCACTGAGTTCATTGCGAGGTACCGAATCGCCCACTTGCTGCGATCGTCGCCCGCGTTGAGGCCAGCCATCTGGCTATGAAGTCCGTGGCTGCGGCTCGTCAGTAGTGCGGGTGGCCAGGCCTGTTGATGGCTGGTCTTCACTTCGGCGAAGACGAACCTAACTCGATCGCCAACGTGGAATCCAATAAGGTCCACGCCTCCACCGCTGCTGTTCGGGTTTCTCGTTGACCGACTGTCGGGCCAGGGGAACTCGCATCCAGCTTCCGTAGTCAGGTGATGCTCGGCGAGTGCCTCCCCTGCTCGCCACTCTTCGAACGTATCAGGAGGAGCGAGGATGCTCTCTAGCCGCTCGTTCTCGAAGTCGGTCTGCGCCAAGTCGGCGAGCGCTTCGCGCGCCTCTTGGACACCGGTCTCGTCCCGCAAGATCGATTGCACGCTAGGGGCGATGTGGGTGACATCCGACTCTTCAAGGAGGTGCCCGGTCGCGGAGATTGGGCCGTCGTTGACGGTGTAGGCCAGCGATCCGGCCACTGCACCACCTTTCCCCTGCTCGGAACGCGGAATGGGTAGGCTCCGCGGGAGACAGTCTACTTGGCTCCGTCCGGCAGCCGACTTCCCTGACCTTCGCGAGTCTTCGCATTGAACCGCGCTTTCAGACGCACTGGTCCGCTTCAGAAAGATTTGAATGGGTTCCCGACTAACCGCACAACCAGGCCGCGCCTGGTGCAGACCACCGTGAACAGCAGAATGGTGGGCGCTCAGCCGTGTACACACTGCCCTTGCGTACTGAGCGCTGAGGCTTGTGCGGAGCATCGCAGGTCCCTCTTTCTGTCATAGCGCGACTGTGTTCCGTATGGAGGCGGCTATGAACCAAGTGCCCTCAGAGGGCCGTCCGTGGGACCCGCGTAGCTAGATGGACCTGCCTCGACATCCAATCTACGACTAAGCCCTGACAGCCGGGACCTTCAGCAGACGAGTACCTCTGTCGCGGACCGTGGGTGGGACGACACCGACCCTAGCGACTGCGGGCCGCTGCGTCTTCGCAATTGGTCGGCACGGGTGTTTAAACCGGCCGCACTGCTGGCCGACGTCTCGATCACCCTCGACGTGTACTCGCACGAGTTCCCCGATGACCTCATGGCGATCGGTGACGACGAGTGACGTCCGCGCGGTCTGCTCTGCGGTCCGTCGAGCGGTCCCGTGAAAACTCTGCGGTCTGAGACGAGTCGAGGCCGCTCGGTTGTCCCGGAAACGACCTCTGACCTGTATGCTCTGTCGGGCTGACAGGATTTGAACCTGCGACCACTTGACCCCCAGTCAAGTGCGCTACCAAGCTGCGCCACAGCCCGCTGTCATCGGCTCTCGCTGACGACCTCGAAAAGCCTATCCGACGACGGCACCCAAACACCAATCGCCTGGTCAGAGGCTTGCCGACGACTTAACCCACCGAGCGTTGCTTCTTGAACCAGTACCACCCCGCGGTCAGGAGCAACGCACCGATGACAGACCCGATCAGGCCGCTCGGGCGCAACACGAAACCATTGCCCTTGAGCAGGCTGAACAACAGTCCGCCGACGAAGGATCCGGCCAATCCCGCGACGAACGCCAGCGACCAATCGATGGCACGCACTTTGCCGCCGAGCAGCAATTGCGCGGCGGCACCGGCGATCATGCCGAACAGTATGACTCCGATGATGACGACACCCACGCTACTCACCGTGGAAGCATAAGCCACCGCCTACTTCTTCTTGCGCATCTCCCGCTTGTCTCGCACGCGGACATTCACGCGCACCGGCGAGCCATCGAAGTTGAACTCCTCACGCAGCCGACGTTCGAGGAATCGCCGGTAGCCGGCCTCCAAGAACCCGGTGGTGAACAGCACGAACGTTGGCGGGCGGGTCGCCGCCTGCGTGGCGAACATCACCCGGGGCTGCCGGCCGCCGCGCAGTGGCGGCGGGTTTGCCGCGATTACTTCCTTGAGCCAATTGTTAAGCCGCCCAGTGGAAATGCGCTTGTCCCACGAGTCGAGCGCGGTATCGAGAGCAGGCACCAGTTTCTGCACCGCACGACCGGTCATCGCCGAAATGTTGACCCGCTGTGCCCACGGCACACGCGCCAACTCGCGATCGATCTCCTTATCCAACTGGTAGCGCCGATCCTCGTCGACCAGGTCCCACTTGTTGAACGCGATTACCAGCGCGCGTCCGGTCTCGATGATCAACGACAGCACCCGCAGATCCTGCTCGGTGATCGGCTGCGACGCGTCGATCAGCAGGATCGCGACCTCGGCCGCCTCCAACGCCGACCGCGTCCGCAGCGACGCGTAATACTCGTGCCCCGACGCCGTGCGCACCTTCCGCCGCAGACCCGCGGTGTCGATGAATTGCCAAGGGCGCCCGCCCAATTCGATCAATTCATCGACCGGATCGACAGTGGTACCGGCCACGTTATCGACGACGGATCGATCCGTCCCCGACAATTTGTTGAGCAGCGAACTCTTCCCGACATTGGGCTTTCCGACCAACGCGACGCGCCGCGGACCGTCCAGTCGCGGCACCACCTGCGTGGTCGTCGGCAGCACCTTGAGGATCTCGTCGAGCAGATCGCCCGCTCCCCGACCGTGCGCCGCCGACACCGGGTACGGCTCGCCGAGGCCCAACGACCACAGCGCGGCCGCCTCGGCCTCCGCCTTGTCGCTGTCGATCTTGTTGGCCGCCAACACAACCGGCGTCTTCGACCGGCGCAGGACGCGCGCCACCGCTTCGTCGGTCGACGTCGCGCCGACCGTCGCGTCGACGACGAGGACGATCACGTCCGCGGTCGCCATGGCCAGCTCAGCCTGCCGAGCGATCGCCTGATGCATGCCCTTCGCGTCCGGTTCCCAGCCGCCGGTGTCGACGACCGTGAAGTCGCGTCCCGACCAGCTCGCGCGATACGACACCCGGTCCCGAGTCACCCCGGGCACATCTTCGACGACGGCTTCGCGCCGCCCGAGGATACGGTTCACCAGCGTCGACTTGCCGACATTCGGCCGTCCGACGATGGCCACCACCGGCAACGACGCCACGCCCTCGAGCTCGTCGTCGAGGTCGAATTCCCCGACCTCCCAGTCTGATTCGTCGGTCCACACCCCGTCACCGGGCAGCGTGCCGATGCCCTCGACATCACCGCTGAACGTCGGATCCGTCACTTCGATACCCCAATTCGCTTCTCCGCCAAGGTAATCAATCCATCGAGTACCTGCGGCAAGGTCAATTCACTCGTGTCGAACAGCACCGCGTCGTCGGCCGGTCGCAGCGGCGACGCCGCGCGGGTCGAGTCGAGATGGTCACGACGATTCACACTCGCGAGCACCGTGTCGAAATCTGTGTCGCGTCCCGCGGCGGTGTCCTGCCGCAGCCGACGCTGCGCCCGCGCCTGCGGACTCGCGGTCAAGAACACCTTCAACGCCGCATCCGGAAACACGACAGTCCCGATGTCGCGGCCTTCGACGACGACGTATCGTCCCCGCGCGACGGCCCGCTGCAACTCGACGAGCTTGGCCCGGACGTCGGGATGCGCCGACACCGCGGACACATTCGCCGTCACCTCCGCCTCGCGCACGGCGGTGGACACATCCTCGCCGTCGAGCAGCACAACGGTCGCTCCGTCCGAATCGTCCAGTGCGATAACCGCATCGGCGACGACGGCAGCCATCGCGTCGGCGTCGTCGACGGGTACGCCCGCACGCAGCACCGCGAGCGTCGCGGCGCGATACATGGCTCCGGTGTCCAGATACTCGGCGCCGACGCGCTGCGCCAACAGCTTCGAGACCGACGACTTCCCGGTTCCCGCTGGACCGTCGATCGCGATGACGGTGGCGGCGGGGATTTCGACTCGCTGCGCTCGCTCAATCGGCGAAGAAGACACCCCAGTCGCAGTGTCCGGCGAAGAAGACGCCCCGGTCACATTCCCCGGCGAAGCGCTCACCCCAGTCACATCCCCCGGCGAAGAAGACACCCCGGTCACATTCCCCAGCGAAGAAGACGCCCCGGTCACATTCCCCGGCGAAGCGCTCGCCCCGGTCGCACCAGTCACATTCCCACCGACTTGTACAGTGCCCCGACCTCGTCGCTGCCGAGCACCCGCAGGGTACCGGGGCGCTGTTCGCCGAGATTGACGGCGCCGACGTCGGTGCGCAGCAGTCGAGTGACCGGGAACCCTACCTCGTCGAGCAGCCGGCGCACCACGCGCTTGCGTCCCTCGTGCAGGGTGAGTCGCAGCAGCGACCGTCCCTCGTGCACTTCGAGGACTGTCGCCTTGTCGACGTGCACGGGACCGTCGTCGAGCACGATGCCGTCGCGCAGTGTCCGCACGATGCCGCGCGGCACCTCGCCGCGCACCGTCGCGAGGTAGGTTTTGGGCACTTCGTAGGAGGGGTGCATCAGTCGGTGGGCCAACTCGCCGTCGTTGGTGAGCAGCAACAGCCCTTCGGTGTCAGCGTCGAGGCGACCGACGTGGAAGAGTCGCTGACCGGCCATGACGCGTTCGGCCACGAGGTCACCGACGCAGTGGCGGCCCTGATCGTCAGACATCGTCGACTGGTAGCCCTTGGGCTTGTTCAGCGCCAGGTACTGCTTGGTTTCATCGATGACGACGCGCGCACCGTCGACGCGGATGATCGAGGTGTCGGGGTTGATCCGCATCCCCTGCTCGACGACGATCTGACCGTCCACCGAGACGCGGCCGGCCGCGATGAGTTCCTCGGCGCCACGTCGGGATGCGACGCCGGCTTGCGCGAGGACCTTCTGCAGCCGCACACCGTCGGCCTCGTAGGTCGCGTGGCCGCTGTCGCCCTCCGGCGACAACTGCGTGCGCGCCAGCTTCGCGTTGTTCAGGCGCACCCGCCCCGACGCCACGTCCGGCGTCGACCGTGCCCCCTTGCGGTGCGGCTTCTTGCTCGAAACCTGTTGCTGGGCAGGCTTTTTGGCTGCTCCCCCGCCTTTGCCCCCACGCTTGGGGCCTTGTCGTCTGCCTTGTTCTCGTCCCGGTTTGCCGTCTCGGCTAGCGGATGCCATATCTGATTAGTCCTGATCGTCGATAGGTCCCGGAGCGTCGGACGACGTCCCGGTCACCCCTGATTGTGCCCGGCGATCAGCCAGTTTGGCGAATCGTGGGTCGTCGTGCAGTTCCTCGGACAGGTCGTCGATGACGTCGATGTCGGGCAGCAGCGGCGCCAGATCGGGCAGGTCCGAGAGCGACGCGAGCCCGAGTCGTTCCAGGAACAACTCGGTGGTCCCGTACAGCGTCGCGGTGGTGGTCGGGTCGGTGCCCGCCTCGCTGATCAGTCCCCGCGCCAGCAGGGTCCGGATCACGCCGTCGACGTTGACGCCGCGGATCGCGCTCACCCGGGCCCGACTGACCGGCTGCCGGTAGGAGACGACGGCGAGGGTCTCCAACGCGGCACGCGTCAGCTTCGTCCGGGCACCGTCGAGCAGCAGCCGTTCCACATACGGCGCGTATTCCGAGCGCGTGTAGAACCGCCAGCCGTCACCGGCGAATCTCAGGTCGATCCCGCTGCCCGCTTCGGTGAAGTCGGCCGCGATCTTCTTGAGCGTCCGGTTGACCCGCAGCCGATCCTGTTCGAGCGCGTTGGCCAACTCCTCGGTCGACACCGGTGTGTCGACGACGAGCAGCACCGCCTCGAGCGCCGAGCGCAACTCGGCGTCGCCCATGACCCGCTCGTCCTCGGCGTCGAGCGTCGTCTGCCCGATGTCGATGCTGACCTGGCCGGGTTCGTCGAGCGTCTCGTCGTCCTCGCTCATCCGTACTCCTCCGCTGATTCCATGTTGACCTCGCCCGCCTCCTGATCACCGGTCCAGCTGACCGACAGGTCGCCGAGCGCCTCGGTCTGATCGAAGATGATCGCTTTGGCGCGAAACAGTTCCAGCAGGCCGAGGAAACTGGCGACCACCTCCAGCCCGGTCGCGCAATCGGCGACCAGATCGGCGAACGACACCCACACGCCGGGCTCGGCGGTGAGGATCTCGGTCATCCGCTGGGCCTGCTCGGGCACCGACACCTGATGTTGATGAATGTGATCGAGCCCGACGGTCGGCTTGGGTTTGGGTGTCATCGCCATCGCCGCGATCGACGCGAACGCGTCTGCGGTGACACCCAGCGACACCTCCGGAACGAGCTCCTCGTAGCGGCTTTCCAACGAAACCGCACGCGGATACCGTTGCAGCGCAGCGGATTCCAGTTCCGCGAAAAGCACCGCCACCTGCTTGTAGGCGCGGTACTGCAGCAACCGCGCGAACAGCAGGTCACGCGCTTCGAGCAGAGCGAGGTCTTCGACGTCCTCCACCTCGCCCGACGGCAGCAATCGCGCCGCCTTGAGATCGAGCAGCGTCGCGGCGACGACGAGAAACTCGGTGGTCTGCTCCAGACTCAGCTGCGCACCCATCGAGCGGGTGTAGGCGATGAAATCGTCGGTCACCTCGTGCAGAGCTAACTCGGTGACGTCGAGACGATGCTGACTGATCAGGTTCAGCAGCAGATCGAACGGACCCTCGAAATTCTTGAGCTTGACCTGAAACTTGTTGGCGGCGGCCGCATCTGCGAACGCGACGTCCACCGCGGCCGCGCCACCCGTCGAGTCCGGTTCGGTCATTTCTTGGGGCCGTTGCGCGCGATGACCTCGCGCGCAAGAGCACGATATGCCGCGGCACCCGCCGATTTGGGCGCCCACGACGTGATCGGTTCACCCGCAACCGACGTTTCCGGGAACCGCACCGTACGGCTGACGACGGTGTCGTACACGGCGTCGCCGAACACCTCGACCACGCGTGCCATCACTTCGCGCGAATGCAGCGTCCGGGCATCGAACATCGTCACGACGATGCCCGCGAGCTCCAGCTTGTAGTTGAGCCGGTCACGCACCTTGTCGATGGTGTCGGTCAGCAGTGCCAGGCCACGCAGACTGAAGTATTCGCATTCCATCGGAATCAGGACGCTGTCAGCGCAGGCCAGCGCGTTGACGGTCAGCAGCCCGAGCGACGGCTGGCAGTCGATAAGGATGTAGTCGTAGCGATCGACGATGGGATGCAGCGCCCGGGCCAGGGTCTGTTCGCGCCCCACCTCGTTGACCAGTTGGATCTCGGCGGCCGAGAGGTCGATATTCGACGGCAGCAGGTCGAGGTTCTCCACCCGGGTGCGCATCAGCACGTCTTCGGTCGACGCATGCGGCGGGACCAGCAGGTTGTGCACGGTCGCCTCGAGCTCGTGGTGGGCCACGCCCAACCCCGCCGACAACGCCCCCTGTGGGTCGAGGTCGACGAGCAGCACCCGACGACCGCATTCGGCAAGTGCCGCACCGAGATTGATCGTCGACGTCGTCTTGCCGACGCCGCCCTTCTGGTTGCAGACGGCGATGATCGTCGCGGGTCCGTGGTGCTCGATCAGCTCTGGCTCCGGCACCGGTCGAATGGGCCGCCCCGTCGGCCCGATGACCGCCTCGACCTGCTCCTCGACATCGTCGTCGGGCCGGTCGTTGACCGCCAGCCGGTATTGAGTGTCGTCGGGGCGGGGCGCTGCCTGAGAATGCTGAGGCTCCGGCGTCATCACTCCCCGACGCTCCTCTCTGTTAGGGCCATGGTCATCTGATCTCCCAGCCTAATGCAGCGACCTCGCTCACCCGCGTCAGCCCACGCCGACGACCGGGCAGCCTGCACCCGACGACGTCACAGCCGGGCGTAGGTCTCGATGTCCTCGGAGAACTCCGACGCCGCCTCGGGTGACACCGTCGCCCGAGTGGCGGCCAGCGCGGTCAGGTAGTCGGCGGTGCTCAATTCCGTGTCGATCTCCGATCGTTCGGGATCTCCGCCCAGCGCACGTTCGAGCGCGTCCTGCGACGCGCGCCGCGCCGCGTACTCGATGTCGGCCGGCGTCATACCGGTACTGGCCTCGGTCAGCGCCGCGACGTCGATCGAGCCGATCACCGCTCCGGGAATGTATCGGCCCCAGATGGCGGTGCGGGCGTCGGCGTCGGGCAGGCCGATCGGCATCACGTAGTCGAAGCGGCCATGGCGCAGGAACGCCGCGTCGAGTGATCGGACGAAGTTCGTGGCGCACACCAGCAGCCGCCCCTCGTGGTCGCGGAACTCGGCGACCTGCTTGAGGAGCTCATTGGTCACGCCCTGAGTGGGCGACGGCGGATCGCCGCGGCGCTTGGAGGCGATCTCCTCCACTTCGTCGATGAACACGACGGCGTGTTCCAGATCGGCGATCGCCTCGAACGATGATCGCAGCGCACCGGCCAGACCGCCGGGCGAGTCGGCCAACCGTGACGGGAACAGTTCGACGAACGGCCAGTCCAGTCGCGATGCGACGGCCTTGGCGAAGGTCGTCTTGCCCGTCCCCGGCGGCCCGAACAGCATCACCGCGTGCGGTGGCATGACCCCGAACCGCTCGGCCAGTTCGGGACGCGCCAGCGGCGTCACCAACCGCTGTTCCAGCATCGCCTTCTCCTGGCGCATACCGCTCACCAGATCCCACAGGTGCCGCGGCAGGATCCGGCCGCCGACCTCCTTGAGCAGGTCGAGTTCGCGCCGCTGCACCGGCATCGGGCGCTCCAGGTAGCGGACCGGGTCGCGCACTTCGAAACCGTTGTCCGACAAGGCCGTTGCGGCCTCGTCGAATCCGGAGGTCAGCACCGACAGCTTCGACAGCCCCAGCGGCGCCATGCGCCGCTCCAGCGCGTCGAGCAGCAACCCGGCCGCACTCGAATCGGTCCCCGGCGCGACGTCGAAGAACACCACCCACCCCTGCGCGTGCGCGGCTCGGCCGACGGCCACCGCGACCACCTTGTCATCGACGGTGGCCACCATCGCGTGGTCCTGCTGGCACGATGCGATCACTTCGGCCATCGAGTACACCGGCGGCGTACCCCGGTGATACGCGGCCTCCCACAGCCGCACGATGCTGTCCAGATCGTCGTCGTGAAAATCGCGCACCCGAGGCCTCATGACAGAGATTGTGACACAGGGATTGTGACGCAGGTCTCAGGCACCGGAGCCGACGCCGGGAGCGCGAGGCCCCTCAGCGCGCCCGGGGATGGGCTACCGCGAAAACCTCCCGCATGGTGGTGACCGTGACGAGGGTGTACACCTGGGTGGTCGTGACCGACGCGTGCCCGAGCAACTCCTGCACGACGCGGACGTCGGCGCCGCCGTCGAGCAGATGGGTCGCGAAACTGTGCCGCAGCGTGTGCGGTGAGACCGCCTTGTCGATACCCGCGCGCGCGGCGGCGTCGACGAGGGTCTGCCACGCCGACTGGCGCGACAGCCGCCCACCCCGGACGTTGAGGAACAGCGCGGGCGATCGCCCCTTCGACAGAGCCGGGCGTCCACGCACGGTGTAGGCGGTCACAGCGTCGACGGCGGGCCGCCCGACCGGGACGATCCGTTCCTTTCCGCCCTTGCCGCGCAACAGAACTGAGCGATGTGCGATATCGAGGTCGTCGACGTCGAGGTCGACGACCTCCGAAATCCGCGCCCCACAGGAGTACAGCAGCTCCAGCAGCGCACGGTCACGCAGACCCCGCGGTGTCTCGGAGTCGCCGGCGGCGTCGAGGATTGCGGTCACCTCGTCGATGGACAACGCCTTGGGCAGCCGTCTCGCCGGCCGCGGCGGAGACACCGCATGCGCGACGTCGGTCACGACGACGTTCTCGATCACCGCGAACTTGTGAAAACCCCTGACCGCCACCAGCGTTCGCGCGATCGACGAGTCGGCGAGCGGCGCCTGCCGTCGATCGGCGTCGCCGCGACGCAGCTCGACGAGGAATTCGCGCACGTCTTCCTCGGTGGCCTCCGACAGGTCCCCGATGCCGCGCCGGGTCAGATAGTCGGCATATCGTGCGAGGTCACGGCTGTACGACGCCACGGTGTTGCGCGCGGCGCCCCGCTCGACGACGAGGTGGTCGAGGTAGCGCGACACCAGATCCCCGACCATCGCCGACGTCAGTCCCGCGCGGCCCGACGCCGCACCAGCGCCGTCGGCTCGTCGATCCATTCGGCGTCGACCGGCCGCAACAGCGACGGGTCCGCAAGTGCGGCGGCGGCCGCGAGCACACCGGCCACCGCGGTGGCGTTGACGATCTCACCGGCACCGATCAGCCTGCCCGCCTCGGCGAGATCGATCCATTCCAGGGCGAGATCGGCCTCTTCGTCGGACCGTTGCGCGCTCGGCAGAGCGGTCAGCCCGCGCGCGAGATAGACGCGCAGCGCTTCGTCGCAGAATCCCGGCGACAGCACGAGGTCGGTGAGCACCGCCCAGTCGGCGGCCGCGAGATCGACCTCTTCGGCCAATTCCCGTTGTGCCGCAACGAGAGCCGATTCTTCCGGCCCTCCGTCGAGCAGGCCCGCGGGCAGTTCGAGCAGCCGCCGGCCCACCGGATGACGGTACTGGCGGATCATCGCAGCACGACCGTCGTCGTCGACGGCTACGACGGCCACCGCTCCGTGATGTTCGACGATCTCACGCTTGGCGGTCGCGCCGCCCGGCATCACGACGTCGTCGACCCGCAGGGTGAGGATCGCGCCGTCGTAGATCGTCGTCGATCCCGCGACGGCGAATTCATGCGATCCGGGCGAACTCAACTCGCGTCCTCGACGTCGTCGGACTCCGGGGCATCGGCCTCCACCGGATGAATGTCTACTGGAAGTCGTTCTGCCGCTTTGTATTTCAATGCGGCGCCGATCAGTGACCGGAACAGCGGATGAGGTCGCGTCGGACGGCTCTTGAGCTCCGGATGGGCCTGTGTCGCGACGAGGAACGGGTGCACCGACTTCGGGTATTCGACGAACTCGACGAGCTTGCCGTCCGGCGAGGTACCGGAGAACACCAGCCCCGACTCGGCGATCTTGTCGCGGTAGGCGTTGTTCACCTCAAAACGGTGCCGGTGCCGCTCGGACACCTCCGTCGAACCGTAGGCGTCGGCGACCAACGATCCGCGGGTCAGCGTCGCCGGATACGCACCCAGGCGCATCGTGCCGCCGAGGTCGGCGTCACCGGCGACGACGTCTTCCTGATCGGCCATCGTGGAGATCACCGGGAACTCGGTGTCCGGATCGAACTCGGTGGAGCTGGCGCCGTCGAGCCCGACGGTCCGCGCCGCTTCGATGACCACGCACTGCAGGCCGAGGCACAGCCCGAGCAGCGGGATACCCCGCTGGCGCGCATAGGAAATGGCGCCGAGCTTGCCTTCGATGCCGCGGATGCCGAAGCCGCCGGGAATGAGGACCGCGTCGACGTCGCCGAGTGCGGCGCGAGCCCCCTCGAGCGTCTCGCAGTCGTCGGAGGGCACCCACTTGATCTCGGTGCGCGCGCGATGCGCGAACCCGCCGGCGCGGATCGCCTCGGTAACCGACAGGTACGCGTCGGGCAGATCGACGTATTTGCCGACGAGCGCCACGGTGACCGTCTCGCGCGGTTCGTGGACGCGTTGGAGCAGATCGCCCCATTCGGTCCAGTCGACGTCGCGGAACGGGAGACCCAGCTTGCGCACGACGTAGGTGTCGAGCTGCTCGCGGTGCAGCACCTTGGGGATGTCGTAGATCGACGGCGCGTCGGGGGTGGAGATGACGCCTTCGACGTCGACGTCGCACATCAGCGCGATCTTCTGCTTGAGTCCCTCGGGGACGTCGCGGTCGCAGCGCAAGATCAGCGCGTCGGGCTGGATGCCGACGTTGCGCAGCGCGGCGACCGAATGCTGCGTCGGCTTGGTCTTCAACTCCCCCGACGGCGCGAGGTAGGGCACCAACGACACGTGCAGGAAGAAGATGTTGTCCCGCCCGACGTCGTGGCGGATCTGGCGCGCGGCCTCGATGAACGGCAGGGATTCGATGTCGCCGACGGTGCCGCCGATCTCGGTGATCACGACGTCGGGCTCGTTGCCTTCGGCGTCCGGTGCGCGCATCGCAAGGATCCGCGATTTCAGTTCGTCGGTGATATGCGGAATGACCTGAACGGTTTCGCCGAGATACTCGCCCCGACGTTCCTTGGCGATGACCGTCGAATACACCTGTCCGGTGGTCACATTCGCCGACTGCGACAGATTGCGATCGAGGAAACGCTCGTAGTGCCCGACGTCGAGGTCGGTCTCCGCGCCGTCTTCGGTGACGAACACTTCACCGTGCTGGAACGGGTTCATGGTGCCCGGGTCGACGTTGAGGTACGGATCGAGCTTCTGCATGGTGACACGCAGGCCCCGCGCGGTGAGGAGTTGACCGAGGCTGGAGGCGGTCAGGCCTTTGCCGAGCGACGACGCGACGCCCCCGGTGACGAAGATGTGTTTCGTGCCATCGTGTGTGTGGCGAAGTGGTCGCAATGCGTCTCCCGTTGGATACCCACCGGGCCTTTGGGCCCGATTACCTACGGGACTCCACGGTAACACCTTCGCCACTCACCGCGCTCCGCCACGCCCCGCTCGACGACGTGTCGCGCGTCTCAGCCGGGGATCGATGCCCCAGGGGTGCCTCCCCCGCTGGTTGAGCCGGGCCCGACGAGCGCAGCGAGTCGAAGTGACGCGCCCGTATCGAAACGGCCTCCCCCGCTGGTTGAGCCGGGCCCGACGTAGCGCAGCGAGCACCGACCACCCCGCCGGTTGAGCCGGGCCCGACGAGCGCAGCGAGCACCGACCACCCCGCCGGTTGAGCCGGGCCCGACGAGCGCAGCGAGACGCGCCCGTGTCGAAACCATGGTGGGACGAGATGCCAACTGTCACTTCGTGTTTGGTGCACTGACCTTACGGCGTACGTGGTTTCGACACGGACCTTCGCTAGCGTAGCGCTCCGGCCCGGCTCAACCAGCGGAGGTGGCGCTCCGGCCCGGCTCACCAGCGGAGGTGGCGCTCCGGTCCGGCTCAGCCTGGATTCACCGATGGGTCTGGTTTCCGGGTTTTTTGGTGTGGTGGGGGGCGGGGTGTGGTGGGTGGGCGTGGTTGTGTGCCCGGCTCTGTGGTTCCGGTGTTGTTCGGTGGTGCTGTCGGGCCTTGGGGGCGTGGGTGGTTGGGGTGTTTAGGCGGCGGTTTGTGGTGGTGGGGTGTGTAGGGCTGCGGTGAGTTCGGTGCGGGCGGCGGCCCAGGGCCAGTTGCGGGGCAGGTGCAGGG
>NZ_JABBNB010000029.1 GCF_012933505.1 Gordonia asplenii | reverse complement strand
CATCACCACCGGCGGGATCACCAAGCCCCAACGTGGCCGGGTCCGCAGCCGGCCAGGCCGACGGAGCCGACAGCAGCCAGCGATACTCGCCGGACGTGCGCGTCGCCTGCTGATCGATCCCCATAAACCGAACATACCTTCGACCACTGACAAGTTTTCCGGCACCAGCTCAGCGGACGCACCAGCACGGTGTGCCATCGCTGCGCGCGTCCCGGAGTCAGCGTCGAAGCGGGGACTCGACGGGAAACAGCGCGGCACCCACTAACAGTCCCAGCACCGCACCGGCGACCTGCGCGACCACGAAGGCCGGCACCGACGACGGCGAAATACCGCCCACACTGTCCGACAACGCGCGCGCCACCGTCACCGCGGGGTTGGCGAAACACGTCGACGACGTGAACCAGAACGCCGCACTCACGTATGAGCCGACCGCGGGCGCGACCAGCGCAACGCGGTTGCCACGTACCAGTCCCAGGATGACGACGATCAGGATGGTCGTGGCGAGTACCTCGGCGACCAGATGTGCGGCGCTCGCCCGGTGCTGCGTAGCCGTCGAGACAGGACGGAGCCCGAACATCACATTGGCCAGCATCACGCCGGACAGGGCGCCGACCACTTGCGCGACGACGAAAGTGGCCAACTCGCCGGTCGTCAGTCCGGTGCCGCCCCGGCGGCCGATCACCCAGAAGATCAACGACACCGCTGGGTTGAAGTGGCCGCCGGAGACGGGACCGAGGACGAGGACCAGGACCGTCAACGCGAGCCCCGTCGTCACCGACATTTCGAGGAGCTGCAGGCCGGACTCATTCGGAGACAGCGAGGAAGCCGCGATTCCCGACCCGACGATGGCCATCACCAGCATGGCGCTGCCGATGAACTCGGCCAGGGCAGGTCGGTAGTTCCACGTCGCGATGGAGTGGGGCATCGAATCGGGAGCGTCGCAGGTCTGCCCGGGCGAATTCATCACGTCGTCAGTCCGTTTCTGCTCAGAGCGCTGCCGCGCCGGCTTCCGCGACCGAGTGATCCTGTTCGCCGCTGCCGCCGCTGACTCCGATCGCGCCCACCACCACGCCGTCGCGGACCAGCGGGATGCCGCCGGCAAAGATCGCGACGTTTCCGTCGTTGGTGGTGTGGATGCCGAAGAACTGCTGAGTCGGCTGAGCGTTGTCACCCAGGTCCTTGGTGGAGATATTGAACGCGCGAGACGTCCACGCCTTGCTGATCGAGATCTTCACGCTCCCGATCCAGGCGTCGTCCTGGCGTACGTGCGACACCAGGTTGCCGCCGGCGTCGACGACAGCGATATTCATCGGCTGGCCGATCTCGGTGGCGAACGCCTCGGCGGCGGTGGTGACCCTACGTGCGTCTTCAAGGTTGACAGACACCGGTGTTGCTCCTTCGTGTGTTGAGGCGGACCAGACGTCCTCCTCGGTAACAACCAGTCTTCCGCTACCGGTACGGGTGGGCGACTGTCGAATGAGACGGAAAATCCTACCCATTCAGGTAGGTACTGGGGCGGTATCATCACCGCATGCCACACGACGGAACACGGTGCACCGACGCCACGGTCCGGGATCTCGCCGATACGGTCACCGCACCGGGGGACGCTCTTCCCGCAAGGCTGTCCGCGCTATTGGAACCGTTCGCGGCCCACGACGGGCTGGTGATGCTGGTCGCCGACGCGACCGGCGGCTGGCTGCGCGGAACGGGGCGAGCTGACTTCGTCGACGGGCACAGCGTGCTCGACCTCGACGAGTTGCGCCGAGGTGTGGCACCCGGCACCGTCAAGCGCGCGACGCTGCCCGGCCACGGACAGGTACTCCAGGTATCGGCGAACAACGGTGCACTGTTGTTGCTCTCGACGCCCGGCGTCGACGCGGTTGTCGAAGCTGGTGACGACGGCATCGTGCTCCATCTCTGGAACATCGTCGCGCAGCGGGCGCAGGACCTGGCCGACACGGCGTCGCCCAGTTACTTGCAATTGGCGCGCGTGGCGTCGAGCGATCGCTTCAGTGCTCTCGCCGATCTGACCGGCGAATACACCACCACGTTGGAGGCGGTGCTCGCGGTGCTCCGCTCGAAGCGACTCGACGATGCCGCCGCCCGGTCCCATGCCATGGAGGTCGCCGCAGGGGGCGTGGTCAAGCTCAGGACCGCGACCGATCGGGCGCGTACCTTCACCGAGGAACCGGTGACCAGCGCTTTCGCCCGGCTGCGCGACGACCTGCGGCCGCTCGTCCGCTACCGCGGCGTCGACGTGGATTTCGTCGAGCCGCCGCGCGAGGGCCGTCCATTGCCGAGCGAGGTGGCTTACGGCGCCAGGGCGGTCGTCCGGAGTGCCATCTTGGCTCTCATCGAAGACGAGGACGTGGCGCGCGTGCGGGTGCAGTGGGACTGCGACGGCACCAACCTGCTCATCCACATGCGCGACGACGGCGCAGGCGGGTTGGCAACCGGATCGACCGAACTCGATCCGGTACGCACCCGGATCGTCGCGCTCGGCGGCAGCGTGTCGGCGTCGTCGACGCCGGGGTGGGGCACCGAGCTGTCCCTGACGATTCCGCTCGATCCCGCGGCCACGCGCCGCCGGGCGACCCCGATGGAGTGGGGGCTGAGCGCCCGCGAAGCCGAGGTGCTCGATCTACTGGCATCCGGGTTGAGCAATCGCGGCATCGCGCAATCCCTGAGCATCAGCCCCAACACCGTCAAATTTCACTTGGCGTCGGTCTTTCGCAAAATGGGAGTCTCGGGCCGTGCGGCGGCGCTGGCCGCATATCTCGCGGTCGTGAAGGGGTAGGTTCCGAGTTCGCCGGCGACTATCGCGCGACCGCGGCGTCGCTCAGCCGTTGCAGCGTGGAGCCTATCTCCTGGTTGACCCAGGCGATGAGTGGTCTTGCCAGTACTTTTCCGAAGGGGGTGAAGTCGACGCCCATGTCGTAGTGAACGCGACAACTGTCCTCGCCCAGCGGCTCGATGCGGATGCGCTCGACGAATTCTCTGAACAGTCCCGGGCGGGCGCCGGTCAGGGTGAACGACCACAGCGAGGGTTCTTCCCAACCGATGAACCGCTCTTCGAGCCGGCCGATGCCGTAGAGCCACGACACCGCGCGCGTCGACCCCACACCGTGTTCGGCGGTCGACGTAGTCGCGACCGAGGTCACATACCAGCCCAGCCACCGCGCGGCGCCCGGGTTGTCGGCGAGGACGGCGAAGACGGAGCTCGCCGGAGCCGGACAGTCGTGGACCGCGTTGACTCGATGCGGCGCGACGTCGGGGTGGTCGAGCTGCCTGGGCTGGGTTGGCTTCACCATGAGTTCTCCGTCGTCGCAGTAGGGGTCCTTCCAATGTAGACAGTGACTACTATGGTGTCAATGACAACATATCGTCACGCGTCGTCGAGATCGCAACAATCGCTCCCGATCAGGGGCTACCACCGCGTTGCACGCGGGCCCGCTCAGACCGCCGCCAACCCCAGATTCTCCCGCAGTGTCCCTCCCGGATACTCGGTCCGGTAGACGCCCAGCTCTTGCAGCAGCGGTACGACGTCGTCGACGAAACGATCCAACCCATCCGGCGTGAGGTGCGGGACGAGGATGAAACCGTCGGCGACATCGGCCTGAACGAAGTCGTTGATGGCACCGGCAACCGTTGCCGGGGAACCGATGAACGACTGCCGCCCGGTCACTTCGACGATCAGTTCGCGCGTCGAGAGGTTGCGGCTTTCGGCGAGTCGGCGCCATTCTGCTGCGACCTCACGAGGGTCACGATGGATACGCACACTGGCCCGCCCCTTCGCTATCGTGTTCTCGCCGGGGATCGGATCCACCCGCGGGAGTGGGCCGTCGGGGTCGTGGTCGGACAGATCGCGGTTCCACAACTGCTCCAGGAATTTGATCGCGGTCTGACCGCTGACCTGCTGCAGCCGGACCTCACGGGCGATGTCGGCGGCCTCGGAGTCGGTGTCGCCCAACACGAACGTCGCCGCGGGCAACACCAGCAGGTCTTCTCGACGACGACCGTAGGCGGGCAGCCTGCCCTTGACGTCGGCGTAGAACTCGCGGCCGTCGGCGTACTTGGCGTGGCGGGAGAAGATGGCGTCGGCCTTCGCCGCCGCGAACTCGCGTCCCTCGTCGGAGTCGCCCGCCTGAAAGATGACCGGCCGTCCCTGCGGCGGGCGAGGGACGTTGAACTGGCCGCGGATGTCGAACTGAGAGTCGCGGTGCTCGAACGCGCCGACGTCGGCGCGGCGCAGGTACCGCCCCGCTCCGACGTCGGCGAGAACGTCGTCGGCGCGCCACGAATCCCACAATCGCGTTGCGGTGTCGAGGAATTGCCTGGCCCGCTCGTATCGCTGTTCGGACGGCAGATAGCCGCCGCGACGGAAGTTCTCGCCGGTGAACTCGTCCCACGAGGTCACCACGTTCCACGCGGCACGACCGTCGGACAGGTGATCGAGTGACGCGAATTGTCGTGCCACCTCGTAGGGTTCGTTGAAAGTCGAGTTGATCGTCCCGGCCAGCCCGAGATGGGTGGTCACCGCGGCGAGCGCGGACAGAACGGTGAAGGTGTCCGGCCGCCCGACGACGTCGAGGTCGTAGATCAGCCCGTTCTGCTCACGAAGACGCAATCCCTCGGCAAGGAAGAAGAAGTCGAACAGACCGCGCTCGGCCGTTCGGGCGAGGCGCACGAAGGAACTGAACTCGATGTGACTGCCGGCGTCCGGATCGCTCCAGACCGTGGTGTTGTTGACGCCGGGAAAGTGCGCCGCGAGATGCACCTGCTTCATGACGCCGACACCTCGCGTCGCGTGGCGAAGCGGTTCGCGGGCCGGGCGAGTCCGAGCCGGTCGCGAAGCGTCGATCCCGCATACGTCGTCCGAAAGAGCCTGCGGCGCTGCAACTCCGGCACCAGCTCCGCGGAGATCCGGGGAAGATCGACGGCGTGCGTGGCGGGGATCAGGCGCACGCCGCTGATTCCGTCGAGGGATGTCCACTCCTCGATCGCATCGGCCAACCCGGCTGCGGACCCGGTGACGATCGGAGCCGCGGGGGTGAACTCCTCACCGTCCAATTCGTCGAGCTGGCCTCGACGCTGCACTGCATGACTGGTGGAATCGCCGAGCACGACGACCAGATCGACGAACGTGTGCTGCGGAGAATCGGATCTTCCTGCCGCCGAACGGAATCGGTTGATCTCGGTGACGGTGGCCGCACCGGCGGCGACGTCGGGCGGCGCGATGAACCCGACGTCGGCGACGTCGGCGATGAGACGCAGCGCCGCGACGTCGCCGCCGGACGCCGCGATGATCGGGTGTCCCTGCGGCGGACGCGGTGTGATCGACGGACCCCGTACCGAGAAGTGGTCGCCGACGAAGTCGATGTAGTGCAATTTGTCCCGATCGATGAACCGTCCGCCGGCGATGTCGCGGATCTCCGCGTCGTCCTCCCACGAATCCCACAGCAGCGCAAGTACTTCGGCGTAGTCGGCAGCTTCCCGGTGTGCGGCGTCGACGTCGAACATCGCGACATCGCGTCGCCCGAACAGTGCGGCCTCATGTGGATCCAGCGACACCGATAGCTCGACGCCGGCGCGGCCGGCGCTGACGTAATCCAGGGTGGCGATGGCCTTGGAGAGGTGGAACGGCTCGGTGTGAGTGACGATCGCCGTCGGGATGAATCCGATCCGGCGGGCCAGCGGTGCGATCCGCGACGCGACGAGCACCGAATCGAGCTGCCCCGCAATACGATCGACACGAGTGCCGGACTTCTTCGAATCACCTTGCAGGAGAAAGGAATCACCGAAGGAGACGAAGTCGAGCAGGCCGGCCTCGGCGGTAGAGACGAGGTCGGCCCAATAGCGGGCGGATAGCAGATCCCGAGGGTGGGCGCCATCGACGCGCCAAGCGGCCGGATGCGCTCCGGCACCGGTGAGGGCCACCGCCAGATGAATCTCGCCGGGTCGACGGCTCGCAGAAGAGTTTGGCACGCTCGGTCCAACTTGTTCGGCAGGCCGGCAGATTCCGCGCGAGGGCGATTCGCCCACGCTGAGCGCAACTCTGGCGTCGAGGGACGCGGATGGTGCTCACTGGTCACGCACCCATGTCCGGAGAGACGTCGTACCCCTGCGGAAGGAGGATCGATGACGAATGCCGCGATCCCACTGTCGGTTCTCGACCTCGCGCCGGTCACCCATGGATCCGACGCCGCGACCGCCGTCAACCATTCCATCGCGCTGGCGCGGCATGCGGAGTCGTTGGGCTACAAGCGATTCTGGCTCGCCGAGCATCACTTCGTCGCGGTGGCCAGCTCGTCGACCACCACGTTGATCGCTCTGGTCGCGGCGGCGACGCGGCGGATCAGGGTGGGCTCGGCCGCCGTCCAGATCGGGCTGCACACTCCGTCGTCGGTGGTCGAGGCATTCGGCACGATCGACGCGGTGTACCCGGGCCGGCTCGATCTCGGGCTGGGCAGATCGGCGCAACGTCGAGCCGACTTCGTAGCGTCGCCGCCCGCGTCGCCGCCCGCGGCGGTGACCCGTGCGAACGCGGCGGACCAGGTCGTCGACGGACTCCTCATCCCGGCGCCCTTTCCGGTCGAAAGTCTTTACGGCTCACCGCGATTGGCAGCGAGCTTTGACGCGACACTGTTCGACGGAGCCCAACCGCCCGACTTCGCCGACGCTGTCGACGACGTCCTGTCGCTGCTCGCGGGCACGTTCAGTGCGCGGGATGTCGTACTGCGGGCCGTGCCCGGTGCCGGCGCGGACGTGCAGGTCTGGCTGTTCGGCAGCAGCAAGGGGCAGAGCGCACAGGTCGCCGGAGCACGTGGATTGCCGTTCGTCGCGAACTATCACGTCAGCCCTGCAACGGTTGTGGAGGCGGTCGAGGCATACCGGGCAGCTTTCGTCCCGTCCACGACATTGGCCGAGCCCTACGTCGTGGTATCGGCCGACGTCGTCGTCGCGCCCGATGACGCGACCGCGCGACACCGGGCGTCGTCGACCTACGGACATTGGGTGCACAGTATTCGCAGCGGAGCGGGTGCCGTCGAGTATCCGGACCCCGCTACGACTGCGCCGCTCACCGACGAACAGCTCGCGGTTGTCGGCGATCGAGTCCGTACCCAGTTCGTCGGCGCACCGGACACCGTCGTCGACGGATTGAGCACCCTCGCGCGAGTCACCGGCGCCGACGAACTCGTCGTCACGAGCGTGACGCACGACTTCGATCATCGACTGGAATCGCACGAGCTGCTCGCGCGCGAGTGGGGCCTGCGGTGACCTCGGTGCGCGTCGGATTCGCTCGTGTCGTCGAGCTGCTGCGGGCCCACCTCGATCTGTCGCCTGCCACACTCGCCATTGCCGCGGACACGCACCCAGAAGCTCCGCGAAGCGGTGACACGAGACAGTGGCCGCGCCAACCTACAACTCCTTGTGAAGTTTCGTCACCAGCGTCCGCGACGTGATGCGCCAGCCGTCGACGGTGCGCACCCACTCGTCGTCGTAGTAGATGGCGAGCAGGAAGGTTGATCGGTCCGGCGTCTGCATCGGGTTGAGGCACAGTGTGCGCGACGTCGCGGCGTCGCCGTTCAGCGAGATGTCGACGTTGCCGAGAAAGTGGCAGTACGCGCTGAAAGCGGGCAGCACCTCGCCGAGCCAGGAGATGATCTCGTCGAGGTCGCCGGCGATGCCGCCGGTCGCCGAATAGTCGATCCGGGCGTCGGCAGTGAACACCGCGCGCAGGGCGTCGAATCGCCCGGCGTCGACGGCGGTGGAGTAGGCGGTCAAGATGTCGTTGATCTCCATTCGGTCAGAGATCTCTTGCAAGGTGAGCGTCACGTGTCGAGTCTGACATCGTCTGGCCTGGGATGACCCCGAGATGTGAGCACAGGAGATTCACAAGTCCGCCGGGTGAAACTGCCAGGCGTCGTGCCTAGTGTCGCGGTCTCACCGTCCATCACACTCACGGAACGAGCTCCCATGACTTCTGACAATTCGGGCCAGGGCGAAACTCCCGACGCGACACCCGCGACAAGTCCCTACGATGCCCCGACGACACCGATCGACGACGGCGCCGATGCGCGCACCGAGCCGATCGCACAGGCGGCTCCGCCGCCGTCGACGACGCCGCAGCCTGCCACCACCTCCACGGACCCCGCTGTTGCGGCGACGCCCGAGAAGCCGGCGAAGAAGGGGTTTGTCCACACCTGGTCGAACAACATCGCGTTGCGGGTGGCGGCATATGTGATCGGCATACTCGTGATCTTCTTCATCGGCTTCGGCGTCGGGACGTTGACGTCCGGTGGCGGCGGCCATCACCACCATCACGGAAACCATCAGTCGGAGAATCGGGGCGGTCCCGGTCGCGGCGAACACGGTCGCGGCGACTACGGTCCCGGTGGCTACGGCCAGGGTGAGTTCGGCCAGGGCCGCCGGTCACATCGTGACGGTCAACAGCAGATGCCGGGCGGCCAGATGCAGACGCCGGGTCAGCAGCAGACTCCGGGCCAGACCAGCGCGCCGCCGTCGACCACACAGGCTCCCGCTTAGGACCGCGTCGAAACCGCGATCAGCCGTAGGTGAACGAAAACGCCTGAAGCCCCTGGCTCAGTTCGACTTGCAGGTATTGCGGTCCACTGACTGAAGCACCGGCGATCTGGTGCAGTGTGGGCGGGCCGGTGATGTGGATCTGCCGTACCCGGCCGTCCTGCCGTACGGTCACGGTTCCACTGCCGCCGGCGACGACGTAGACGTTTTTCGCGTGATAGTTCAGCGCGATGACCGAGTCGGGTCCCGCGGCCGTTGCGCCCTGATGGTCGAGTGTCCATCGCCCCGCGAGGCCGAACGAATCGGCGGGAAGCGTCGCGGGGAGGGTGAATCCGGCGGTCCCGACGTCATAGACTCCGGAGCCGCCGTAGTTGATCGCCTTGCTGACCGCGAAATACGTCTCGGCGGTGGTGCGTGTGGTGGGGGTGGTGTCCTTGACGTCGGTGGGTGCGGGCAAGGTGACACCCGGATGTGCGTCGGCGAGAAGTCGACGGATGTGTCCTTCGGTGACGTCGTAGCCTCCCTCGCCGAACTTGATATGCCGTACCGTCCCGGTGGCGTCGATCAGATATTCGGCGGGCCAGTAGCTGTTGCGATACGTCGTCCAGGTCGAGTAGCTGGGGTCGAGTGCGATGGGGTAGTCGATTCGCAGGCGCTGCGCACCCGACGCCACGTTGGCGGGAACTCGTTCGAAGGCGTATTCGGGGGTGTGGACCCCGATCACTTCGAAGCCCGCCGTGCGATAGGTGTCGTACCAATCGACCACATGCGGAATGGCACGCTGGCAGTTGATGCAGGAGTACGCCCAGAAGTCGATCAGCACGACCTTTCCGCGTAGTGCGTGCAGGTCGACGGGTGCTCCGTCCGCGGTGTTGAGCCATTCGGTGATGCCGGTCAACTCGGGCGCTGTTCCGCAGTTCTGCAGAGCGGTGGCGCCGTTGCTGCAGTTCGACAGTTCGCGATTCTGATCGTTCACGATGCCGCCGAGGTTGAGTTTGTTCTGCAATTGCGAGGGATCGCCCACCGCATTCTGGAGCGGACTGGTGTAGTCGGGGACCGCACGCTGCACGATGGCAGGCAGATTGAACACCAACCCGAGGGCGAGGGCGATCATGACCACGCCGGTCACGATGCGTACCGTCCGCTGCCGCCGTCGGAAGGCACTCACCCGTTCCGCGATCCGGCGGCCGGCGAGGGTGAAGACGAGCATCGGCAACGCCGCGCCGACGGCGAATGACAGAGTCAGCACCACGGTCGGCAGCCCGATGTTGCCGCTGGCCCCTGCGACGACGATGGCAGCCAGAACCGGGCCCGCACACGGCACGTAGAGCACCCCGAGCGCCAGGCCCAGACCGAAGCCGCTCTTGCCTGCGGCGACGGGTCGCTGAGGCAGGCGCGCGAACGGTCGTTCCAGAAGCCGTTCGAGACTCGGGAAGATCAGACTGAGACCGATCAGGGTCAGGACAACCAGGCCGGCCCACCGGATGGTGTCCTGTGGTAGCCGAAGCAGCGACAGTGCGGCGGATCCGATCAGGGTCACGGCCGAGAAACTGACCACCAGACCGGCGATGACACGATACGGACCCAATCGCGCGTACGTTCTGCGAACACGACCGATTCGCGATCGGTCGCGGTCGACCACATTCGGCTCGGCCTCCCGCTCGGCCGGACCGGATGCGTTCTGTGTTCCGGCGAGAAAAATCACCGGCAGCACCGGCAGGATGCACGGCGATACACCGGTGATCAGTCCGCCGAGGAAACCGATCAGAATCAATGTGAGCATGCCCGGTATTCGGAACCGAGACGGTTTCGGCTGGGTGTGCTTTCGCGTCGATGTCGCGTCGAAACTCTCGTTGTGGAGGTTCGGGACGACTTTCTTGCCTACTCCACCTATCCGCCACCCGGTCGGCGCCGAATGCCTCCTGAAGTACATGGCCGGGGAACGTCCGCGGTCGAGGATAAGGAGAAGATCGATGAAGAAGATCAATTGCACATCGGTGGCTGCCGTCGGATTCGCCGCTGCTGCCGTCCTAAGCATTTCTGCTTGCTCCTCTGACTCCGGTGACTCGTCCAGTTCGACGGCGGCGCCGATGTCGGCGATGACATCGATGGCGACCAGCACATCGGCGATGAGCCCGGCATCGGACCTGGTGGGACCGGGGTGTGCCGACTACGCGAAGAAGGTTCCGTCCGGACCCGGCTCGGTGACGGGGATGGCGACCGCTCCGGTCGCGGTCGCCGCGTCGAACAATCCACTGCTGACGACGCTGACCTCGGCGGTCTCCGGAAAGCTGAATCCGCAGGTGAATCTCGTCGACACTCTCAACGGTTCGGAATTCACGGTATTCGCGCCGGTCGACGAAGCGTTCGCGAAGATCGATTCGGCGACGATCGATGGCCTCAAGACGAATTCCGCCGAGCTGAAGAAGATCCTGACTTACCACGTCGTACCCGGTCAGCTCAGCCCCTCTAAGGTCGACGGCACTCACAAGACAGTCGAGGGCGCGACGCTCGCGGTGACTGGATCCGGTAATGACATCAAGGTCAATGGCGCTTCGGTCATCTGCGGTGGTGTGCACACCGCCAATGCGACGGTGTATCTCATCGACACCGTTCTGATGCCTCCGGCAAGTTAGGGGGAAGTAGACGCGTGCAACTGTCGCGTCATCCCCGTGCGCCGGTTCAGCGAGCGCAGCGAGTCGAAACCCTCGGTGGACTCGGGCTCCGCACTGCTGCGTGTGCGGGCGCGGACCGGACGACGGATAAACTCGGGACATGGCAGTGACCCGGCCGACCGACAAATCCGACAAGGCGCGCAGCGCACCCCGCTCGCGGATGACGGGGCCGCAGCGTCGTGCCCAGCTCATCGAGGTGGCGCGCGGGCTGTTCGCCGAGCGGGGTTTCGAGGGGACGTCCATCGAGGAGATCGCTCAGCGCGCCGGTGTGTCCAAGCCGATCGTCTATGAACATTTCGGAGGGAAAGAGGGACTCTACGCTGTCGTCGTCGACCGCGAAATGGAAACACTGCTGACGATGGTCACATCGTCGTTGTCGGACAACAGATCTCGCTACCGAGTACAGCAGGTCGCGTTGGCGCTGCTCACCTATATGGAGGAGCGCACCGACGGTTTCCGCATCCTGGTCCGGGGCGACAGTACCTCGAACAGCGAAACCGCAACGTACTCAAGCCTTCTCAACGATGCGATCAGTCAGGTGGAGCATCTGCTCGCCGGTGACTTCGAGCGCCGCGGGTTCGATCCGTCGCTGTCGCCGCTCTACGCGCAGGCTCTGGTCGGGATGGTGTCGGTGACCGCGCAATGGTGGCTCGACGTCCGGGAACCGCCGAAGGAAGTGGTGGCCGCACACCTGGTCAATCTGTGCTGGAACGGGCTCACCCGGCTCGATCCAGAACCCGAGCTGGTCGGTCCGGACTATCAGGAGTCGATGCCGTCGACGGTGCATCCTCAACTGCGACAAGGAGATTAGCGGCGGCTGCGTTCAAGTCCGCAGGGTGTTTCGGCGTCGGATGCCGGTCGCAGTCGCTGCGTTTCCCGGGGTGGGTTGGGTTGGGTTGGTTGTCTCGCCGGCCCCTCGTTACACCGAAGCTCGTTCCTCGCTTCGGCACTCGGGGAGCGGGGGCCGCTTCGGCACTCGGGAGCGGTCGGCGCGGCGTCGGGCGCTGAGTGACTAAGTCAACACCAGGCTGCGCTTGGCCAGGCCCATCCAGAATCCGTCGATCACCTGATCCGGCTGCTGTTCGGGGTTTCCGCTCGCGCCCAGTGTGACGAAGAGCGGAGCGAAGTGCTCGATCGTCGGGTGGGCGTAGGGCATGCCCGGCGCCCGATGACGGAAGTCGATGAGCGACTCAACGTCACCGGCTGCGAAGCGCTCCCGTGCCCAGGCGTCGAACTCCGACGACCACGTCGGCGGCGCGGCGTCGGGGGTGGGGTCGGTGAGGAACGGCAGTCCGTGGGTGGTGAATCCCGACCCGATGATCAACACGCCCTCGTCGCGCAGCGGCGCCAGGCGGGCGCCCAGTTCCAGCAGGCGCTGTGGATCCAGCGTCGGCAGCGAGATCTGCAGGACGGGGATGTCGGCGTCGGGGTACATGACGGTCAGCGGTACGTAGGCGCCGTGATCGAGGCGTCGTGCCTGGTCGTGAGCGACCGGCTCACCGTCGGGCATCATCGCTTCGACGCGCGCGGCGAGGTCGGCGGCACCCGGCGAGAAGTAGGTGGTCCGGTAGTACCGCTCGGGGAATCCCCAGAAGTCGTAGGTGAGCCCGACGGTCGGATCGGTGGATCCGATGGTCAGCGGAGCTTCCTCCCAGTGGGCGGACACGATCAGGATCGCCGTCGGGCGCGGCAGGTCGGCCGACAGCGACCGCAGCTGCGACACCCACAGTTCGCTGTCGACGAGCGGTGGGGCGCCGTGGGACAGGAACAGTGTGGGAACAGAATTGGTTGTCATGGTTACCAAAACGTACCACGACGCTCCGACATTCCCCAGTGATTCAGCTGATTTCCAACTGCATGTAGACGACGTCGACCCAGCGGTCGAACTTTCGGCCGACCCCGGCCAGTCGCCCGACCTCGTCGAATCCGTGCCGGCGATGCAGCGCAACCGATGCGTCGCCGCTCTCGGCCGCGATCACCGCGATGATCTGGCGGACATTCGCCGGGTCCGTCGCGGCGATGACCGCCGAGAGCAGAGCGCTGCCGACGCCGCGTGCGCTGAGTCCGTGGCGGACGTAGATGGTGTCCTCGGTGGTCTGCGCGTAGGCCGACTTCGACCGGAATTCGCCGAGGTAGGCGAAGCCGATCACGCCGTCGTCGACGGTCTCGGCGACCAGGAAGGGCCGTCCCGCGGCGGCGATCGTCGTGAGTTTCGCCGACCAGTCCGCGACCGTCGGAGCGTCGAAGTCGAAGGTCGCCACCGTGTTGTCGACGTAGTGGCGATAGATGTCGGCGACGAACGGCAGGTCGTCGGCGGTAGCCGAACGAACCACGACGGGAGTGCGGGTGGGAGCAGCCATGCCGCGAGGGTAGAACAACGATTCTTCGCCGACACCGGATGGGCTCACCGCGAATAATTGGCTGTCGGTACCGGCGCATAGACTCTGGCGAGTGGTCTCACCTTCAGCTTTGTCCGGCTTGTCCCGCGTCGCCTGCGCCGACCCCGCGTTCGCCGCGCTCGTCGACAAACGAGAGTCGAGCCTGCTGACGATAACCGCTCCCGACGCCGCTCGCCCGTTCGTCGTCGCCGCGATCGACGCCGTCGACGCCGCGCCGCTGCTGGTGGTGTCGGCCAATGGCCGCGAGGCCGACGATCTGAGCGCCGAACTGTCGGAGATGCTCGACGACCCGGCGTCGGTCGCGCAGTTCCCGTCGTGGGAGACCCTGCCGCACGAGCGGCTCTCACCGAGCGCCGACACCGTCGGTCAGCGCCTGCAGGTGCTGCATCGCCTCGCCGATCCGGCGTCGAGCGGACTGCGGGTCATCGTCACGACGGTGCGCTCACTGGTGCAGCCCATGGCGCCGGGCCTCGGATCGCTACGGACGGTCACGCTCGCCGAGGGTACCGAAGTAATCTTCGACGACCTCATCGCATCACTCGTCGCGATGGCTTACGAACGGGTCGACATGGTCGGGCGGCGCGGCGAGTTCGCCGTCCGCGGCGGCATCCTCGACGTATTCCCCACTACCGCGGAATACCCTGTGCGCGTTGAATTCTGGGGCGACGAGATCACCGACCTGCGTGCCTTCTCGGTGGCCGATCAGCGCACTCAGGAGGAGATCGCCGTCGACACCGTGCAGATCTTCCCCTGTCGCGAACTGATCCTCAGCGAGGAGGTTCGCGACCGGGCCGGTGAACTGGCCGTCGAACATGCGGGAGATCCGGCACTGTCGGAGATGTTCACCAAGATCGCCGAGGGCATCCCGGTCGAGGGCATGGAGGCACTCATCCCCGCGCTCGTCGCCGGACAGATGGAGCTGCTCACCGAGGTGGTACCGGCCGGCACGCGAGTGCTGCTGCTCGATCCGGAGAAGATCCGGACGAGGGCCGCGGATCTGTCGAAGACGGGTGCGGAGTTCCTCGAGGCGGCATGGTCGGCGGCCGCGCTCGGCGCGCAGGCACCGCTCGCGTCGGGCAGCGGTGCGGGAATCGACTTGCAGGCCAGCGCATACCGTTCGATGGACGAGGTGGAAGCCGCGACGCTGGGAGCGGGACGCAGTTGGTGGACGATGAGCCCGCTGTCGGGCGGCGACCCGAGTGAACTGACCATCGACGTCTCGCCGGGACCGGCGCCACGGGGGGACGAGGGTGAGATCGCGTCGACGTTCACGATGCTGCGCGCCCACGTCGGAGCCGACGGTCGGGCGGCAATCGTGGTGGCGGGCAAAGGAACTGCGCAGCGCTACCACGAACGGCTCGCCGAGGCGGGTGTTCCGTCGGCGGTCGTCGCCGACGGTGCGGAACCAGCCGCCGGACGCGTGGCGGTGTATCACGGATCGCTGCGCCACGGGATCGTCCTGCCCGGCGCGGACGGCGGAGCGGGGCTCGTCGTCGTATCCGAGGCCGACGTCACCGGTACCCGGACCGTCGGAGCAAAGGAGGGACGCAGGCTTCCGGCCAAGCGGCGCAACCAGGTCGACCCGCTCGCGTTGTCCGCGGGCGACATGGTGGTGCACGATCAGCACGGCATCGGCAAGTTCGTGGAGATGATCGAACGCACCGTGTCCGGCGCCCGCCGCGAGTACCTCGTGATCGAGTACGCGGCGAGCAAGCGCGGTCAGCCGGGCGACCGGTTGTACGTGCCGATGGATGCGCTCGATCAGCTGAGCCGATACGTCGGCGGTGAGCAACCGTCGCTGTCGAAGCTGGGCGGATCCGACTGGCAGAATACGAAACGCAAGGCGCGCAAGGCTGTTCGCGAGATCGCCGGGGAGCTCGTGCAGTTGTACGCGGCTCGTCACGCCGCGCCGGGATTCGCCTTCAGCCCCGACACCCCGTGGCAGCGCGAGATGGAAGACGCCTTCGACTTCACCGAGACCGTCGACCAGTTGACGGTGATCTCGGAGGTCAAGTCCGACATGGAGCGCGCGGTGCCGATGGACCGCGTCATCGTCGGCGACGTCGGCTACGGCAAGACCGAGATCGCCGTGCGCGCCGCGTTCAAAGCCGTGCAAGACGGCAAGCAGGTCGCGGTGCTGGTGCCGACAACCATTCTGGCGCAACAACATCTGCAGACCTTCACCGAGCGGATGACCGACTTCCCGGTGCGCATCAAGGGATTGTCGCGGTTCACCGACGCCAAGGAATCACGCGAGACCATCGAGGCGATGCGCAAGGGCGAGGTCGACATCGTCATCGGAACACACCGACTCATCCAGACCGGAGTGTCGTGGAAGGACCTCGGTCTGGTGATCGTCGACGAGGAACAGCGGTTCGGCGTCGAACACAAGGAACACATCAAATCGCTGCGCACCCACGTCGATGTGCTCACCATGTCGGCGACGCCCATCCCGCGCACCTTGGAGATGTCGATGGCGGGCATCCGGGAGATGTCGACGATCCTCACCCCACCCGAGGAGCGCCACCCGGTGCTCACCTACGTCGGCGCGTACAGCGCCAAGCAGGTCGCCGCGTCGATCCGCCGCGAACTGCTGCGCGACGGGCAGGTGTTCTTCGTGCACAACCGGGTGTCGACCATCGACAAGACCGCGCGCGAGATCTCCGCGATGGTGCCCGAGGCGCGGGTCATCGTCGCGCACGGGCAGATGGGGGAGGACCAGCTCGAACGCACGGTCAACGGGTTCTGGAACCGCGAATACGACGTTCTGGTCTGCACGACCATCATCGAGACCGGCCTGGACATTTCCAATGCCAACACCCTCATCGTCGACCGCGCCGAGAATTTCGGTCTGTCGCAGCTGCACCAGCTGCGCGGTCGCGTCGGCCGCAGTCGGGAGCGTGGTTACGCCTACCTGCTCTACAGCCCGGACAAGCCGTTGACCGAGACCGCGTATGACCGGCTGGCCACCATCGCGCAGAACAACGAGCTGGGTGCGGGCATGGCCGTCGCGCTCAAAGACCTCGAACTGCGTGGCGCGGGCAATGTGCTCGGTGCCGAACAGTCGGGTCACGTCGCGGGGGTCGGCTTCGACCTGTACGTGCGTCTCGTCGGTGAGGCCGTCGAAGCGTATCGGGCAGCGGCCGACGGTCAGACGATCGAGTCGACGGAGATCACCGAGGTCCGGATCGATCTGCCGGTCGACGCACATATCCCGGTGGAGTACGTCGACTCCGACCGCCTGCGGCTGGAGGGCTACCGCAAGCTCGCCGCCGCGACCACCGACGACGACATCACCGCCGTCCTCACCGAGCTGACCGACCGCTACGGCGAACCTCCGGTCGAGACGCGCAGGCTCGCGGCGATCGCCGGCCTGCGGCTGCGCTGCCGGGAACGGGGTATCGCCGAGGTCGGCGGCGCGGGGACCCAGATCAAGATCTCGCCGATGACCCTGCTCGACTCCGAGCAGGTCCGCCTCAAACGGCTCTACTCGTCGGCGGGCTACCGCGCGACGACGTCGGTGGTCACCCTGCCGATCCCGCGCACCGGCGGCGTCGGCTCACCCCGGCTGCGCGACGAGGAGTTGATCGACTACCTGATCAGCTTCCTCAAGCAGATCAAGCCGCTGACGACGGTGGTGGGGTAGGGTCCACGCGGACTCGTGACACCGCCGGCCGATCGACACGACGGTTACCATCTAGGCATGTCTGAAATCGGTCGTATCGTATCCGACCGGGCGATCTGTCACGGTCAGCCGGTGATCCGCGGTCTGCGCTATCCGGTGTCGACGATTCTGGAACTGCTTGCATCAGGCATGACCCAGGACGACATACTGGAGGACTATCCGGACTTGGAATCGGGTGATCTGGTTGCGGCGTTGGAGTTCGGCGCGCTCACCGCAGGCCGCCAGCGTGTATTGCCGTTCGATGCGGCGTGAAGTTCCTCGTCGACGCGCAACTTCCGCGTAGGCTTAGCGACCTTCTGGCCGCGGCCGGACACGATGCGATCCACTCATCCTCACTGACAAGCGGGAACCGTACGTCGGACGCCGAAATCTGCGACCACGCGGACTCGCAGAATCGGACTGTCATCAGCAAGGACCGTGACTTCCGCGATTCGCACCTACGTCCGTGTGTATCAGTCAACGCCTAGTGAGTGTCGCCTCTAGAAGGCGTGGTATCGGCGATTCGGCTGAACGATTCGTTGTGACTGGTGGGGGCAACGGTGTTGTGGTGTTGTGGCCTCGGCATCCACCTCGATCGCTGAGGTGGACCTGCTGTTGAGGTTGCGGTCGGTGGGGCGACGGGCTGAGTGCAGTCGGCGTGATTGGAAACTGTCTGCTCAGCGGTGGGGCGGGTCCAGGGGTTGTCGGCTGCCCTGACGGTTCTCGGTCCGCGCCGTGGTGTTCGCCGGGGCCTGAACGGCTCCGGGCCGGACGTCCGGCAGGCTCAGACCGATCAGGGGAGTGCCAACGGAGTGGGAAAGTTTGCGGCAGCGGTAGTCGCTCGTTTGCGAATGTGGGAAAATCGCGAACATGGACGGTAAGACACTAGGCGAACGGATCGCGGCGGAACGGATCCGTCACGGGCTGACACAGGACAACCTCGCCGGCCGTGTGGGTATCGAGCGCACTGCGCTGGGCAAGATCGAGAAAGGCGACCGGAAGGTCTCCGCCCTCGAGTTGGTGAACATCGCTGCGTCGCTGGAGACCCCACTTGCGTGGTTCGTACGTGACCCGCTTCCCGCGGTGATCGGTCGGCGGACCGACGCGGCACCGTCGCACGAGACAACCGAGTCCCTCGATCGTGCGCTGGAGTTGTTCGCCGGCGATGTCGCATCGCTCATCACGTCGGGCGTCATTACGTCCGTCGACGATCGCCCGGCCTGGGACACGC
The DNA here is from genome assembly GCF_012933505.1 of Gordonia asplenii. GTDB lineage: Bacteria > Actinomycetota > Actinomycetes > Mycobacteriales > Mycobacteriaceae > Gordonia > Gordonia asplenii. The sequence goes on along the minus strand of NZ_JABBNB010000029.1, from coordinate 76,136 downwards.
CGCAGTCCTACTTAGACTGCGAACGCATCGCAGGCGAGGTGCGCGCCCATCTCAACGTGGGGTCTGGTCCGCTGTACGAACTGGCCGGCATTGCCGAGCAGTTCGGGCTGTACTCGTGCTCGCTGCCCCTCGGCGGCGGTGGAGCTGACGGTGCACTCGTGTGGGTGAACGACGGGTGCGCCGCTGCGGTGATCGATGGCAGCGTGAAACCGGGGCGCCGGCGAATGACTCTGGCGCACGAGATGGGTCATTGGCTGTTCGGAGACATGTTCGATTCGAAGGCCGACGACGCGGAGCGGATGATCAACGCATTCGCGGCCTACCTCTTGGCTCCGCGGGCGGGAGTCACTGAGATGTGGAACAGGCATGCGAGGGATCAGGTCCGGGACCGGGCGATACGAGTCGCCGGCACGTATCGGATGTCGTGGTCTGCCGTGCTTTTGCACCTTCGGAACCTGAACCTGATCACGGAGGACCAGTACCGGTCCTTGGACGGGCGTACGCCGGTCTCCGGTGAGTTCGCCAGACTCGCGATCCCTCGCGACACCGACGAGTTGCGTGCTCCGTCGCTGTCGCCCACGATGACCGCGAAGATCGTCGACGCCTATGTCGACAGGCGGATGCCAGCGGCGCGCGTGGTCGAACTGCTGCGCGATGGGCTCACCGAGGACGAACTTCCGCCGCAGCGGCTAGAGACCGCTACCGACTACGCGAGCCTGTGACTGCGCCGGAGGACACCCGTTGGGTGATGGACACTTCGACGTTCACCCACTTCTGCCGGGCGAAGCAGCAGCACATCTTAGAGCAGCTCGCGCCGCAGGGGCTGATCCTGATCCCAGATTCCGTTGACGTCGAAGTGGAGCGCGGGCGCGACGTCGGATACGAGATTCCGTCGATCGATGACCTACCGTGGGTCGAGCGTGGTGTGCTGACATCAGATGAAGAGATGACCCAGGTGCTCATCAAGGTCGACATGCCGTCCAAGAGGGGCGACGGGCCGGGGAAGAACCTCGGGGAGTGCGCTGTCCTCGCCTGCGCCGTGCACCGGGGCATGGTAGCGGTCGTCGACGATGGCGACGCCCGTGGACAGGCTGCGCAGCGGAACATTCCACACGTGTCGACCATGTGGATCATCGCGCAGGCGCACAAGACACTTGACGTCGTGGACAGTGAAGGAGCAGAAGTGATCTACGACGCGCTGCTCACCACTGGAATGCGGCTACCGGGCCCTAACTTCATCGACCACGCGTACAAGGTAGGGCTTCTTCCCTGAAGGTCACCGCCGTGGCGTACGAGCTACCTTGACGGCTCCGCGGACTTTGGTGAGGTGTCAGCTTGCGCTACGGCGTGGTCTCGTCCTGCCCGACGTTCTATGTTCACTCGGCTTCCGCGCTTTCGGACAGGCGGTCCACGATCGTCTTCTCCACTGAATCCGCAGCATACCCCGTGTCCAAGATCCGGGGCGAGGTGAACCCGCCCAGTTCTGGATGAGTGTGGGCTGAGCCGGAGAAGGATTGGTTGGCGGCGATGGTGACGCAGTTGTTCTCCTCGCGTTCGGTGAGGACTTGGAAGAGGAGTGCGGCGCCGTAGCGGTCGAGTTCCATGTAGCCGAGTTCGTCGATGATGAGCAAGTCAACGCGTGCGTGGCGATTGATGGTCTTGGCGAGCTGCTTGTCGTCTGCGGCTTCGACGAGCTCGTTTATTAAGTTGATGGCGAGGGTACAGCGGCCCCGGAAGCCTTGCTCGGCTGCGGCGATGCCCAGGCCGGTCAGCAGGTGACTTCTGCCGGTACCGGAGTCCCCGATGAGGCAGAGCGGCAGTCCGGCGTTTTGGGACGTTTCGACATCGTCGGATGGTCCGGGCAGGTGTCTCTCGCTACCCGACCGGTTCGAGGCGCAGCGTCGCCGACCGCGCCGGCTCGGTGATCATGGTGCGCAACGCGCCGCCGCCGTTGCGGTACTTGCTCGAGAAGCCGTCGTCGACCTGCTGCTGGACCTCCTCGCCGGTGTCGAGGACCAGTGCCACGTCCGATTCGAGGTCGCCTACGCGGACGCGGCCGATGCCCTTGATCGAGGCCCACTTGTACCAGCCACCGTCGATGCCGAAGGCCGAACGCAGATAGACGGCGTCGCCGACGGGCACCGACCAGACGGGCACCCAGCGGCGCAGCGTGCCGTCCTTGCGGTAGCTCGTGATCTCGATCTCCTGGGCGTCGCCGAGGGCGGTGGTGAGGGCGGTGTCGAGAGGCATGATCGATTGCTCCTATCGGTGTTCGAGGTCGACAGCCGCTGGTCGGCGACCAGCGGGGGTCCGGTTGGCTGTCGGTGATCACCCACGTGATCGCCATACTCGCACGCTACGCAGGCCGGCGGCGGCGTGACAGGTGCTGCCGGTACCCCTGAAACGGGCCTCTGTCACGCGTCGCGCGGCCCCGGCATGGTGGGTATCACCCAACGAGCACAGGCTCGGAAGTCACCACTGAAGGAGCATGAAATCTCATGACCGCAGTCACGTTCGGAAACAACGGCATCACAATGGCAGGCGAACTGAACCTGCCCGCCGGATTCGACGCCGCGAAGACCTACCCCGCACTCGTCGTCGTCCATCCCGGTGGCGGCGTCAAGGAACAGACCGCAGGCCTCTACGCGGGCAAGCTGGCCGAGGAGGGGTTCGTCACTCTCGCCTACGACGCCTCCTTCCAGGGCGAGTCCGGCGGAGAGCCGCATTTCCTCGAAGACCCGGCCGCCCGCGTCGCCGACATCAGTGCCGCCGTCGACTACCTGCAGTCCCTGGACTACGTCGACGCCGAACGCATCGGCACCTGGGGTGTGTGCGCCGGCGGCGGCTACGCCGTGGCGGCCACCAAGGTCGATGCGCGGATCAAGGCCGTGGGCACCGTCTCCGCGGTGAACATCGGCTCGGCCTGGCGCAAGGGCTGGGACGGGACCGGCTCGGACGCCGACGCCGTTCCCACCCGCGACGGTGCCTCCGCCCAGCGGACCGTCGAAGCCACCGCCGGCGGCGACGCGGCCACTCTCCCGTACGTCCCGGCCGAGGTGACGCCGGAGGTGCCCCGCGATCTCGCGGAAGCGTCGGAATACTACCTGACTCCGCGCGCACAGCACCCGAATGCACAGAACAAGTACCTGTTCGCGCAGTCGATCCCGCGCATCCTCGGCTTCGACGCCTTCGCGCTGGTGGAAGACCTGCTCACCCAGCCGGTGCTGATCGTCGCAGGCAGCGAGGCCGCCTCGCTGTGGCATTCGACCGAGCTGCACTCGCGGGCACGGGGCGAGAAGAAGCTCGTCATCGTCGACGGCGCCGCCCACATGGACTTCTACGACGGAGAACAGTACGTGGCCCGCGCGGTTGCCGAGGCCGCACCGTTCTTCACGGAGAAGCTCGCCGCCGCCTGACCTCGACGGCACGACACACAGCATGAACCACGAGGGCCCCGCCGAACGGCGGGGCCCTCGTTCTGTGACCGACGAAGTATCACTGGTCGACCCAGGTCACCACCTCGTCGAGGTCGGCGCGGGCGGTGCGGTAGCCGTTCGCGGGTGCGTCCTCATCCGGGTAGCCGAACGAGATACCCAGCAGCACCTTTCGATCCTCGGGGATGTCGAAGTGTTCCCGAACCAGCTGCGAGTGGCTCGCGATCGCCGCCTGCGGGATCGCACCGAGTCCGAGGCTGCGTGCGGCCAGCAGAAACGTCCCGACGTAAAGTCCGGTGTCCACCGCGCCGTATAGATCGTGCACCGCGTCGGTGGTCACGATCGCGACATGCGGCGCGCCGAACAGACGGAAGTTCTGCGCCGCTTGTTCAGCCGACGCGACTCGGTCGCCCTTCGCGATGCCCACGGCCTCGTACAGCTGCCACCCGCTCGCGCGGCGCCGTTCGCGGTACACGCCGCGGTACTCGACGGGCGGGTCGAAGTCGAACCCGGTGTCGTGGGTGGCCGCCCACTCCGACAGCGCGGTCCGGAATCGTTCGGTGCCGTCGCCGCTGGTCACGATGACCTGCCAGGGCTGCGTGTTGCACCACGACGCCGACCGCTGGGCCAGCGTCAGCAGCCGCTCGATCGTCTCGCGCGGGACCGACCGGTCCTGGTAGGCGCGGCAACTCCACCGCGTGCGGAGCAGGTCGTCGAGAACCGCGGTGGAATCGGTGGGCGTGGTCATGATGCGCTCCTTGTGAGTAGCGACGGGGTGGGGGAGTGCCGTGGGTGAGCGGGCAACCGGTGGCTTGCGTGGTTTCGACACGGGCCTTCGCTGGCGCTCCGGCCCGGCTCAACCGGCGGGGTGGAGGCCCGGCTCAACCAGCGCCTAATACGACATCGACGGTGGCGTTCGGTCCGGCGTCGGTGCCGCCGGGGCCGTAGAGAGCGAGCGACGTGCCGTCGTCGGCTGCGACCAGCCGTGCGGGCTGCCCGCAGAACAGGGGCGCGCGGCCGCGGTGCGTCAGTTCGACGATGGCGGGACCACCCGCGAGCCGGTGTGTCTCCAGCAGTGCGAGCGCCTGCAACGGACCGTGCACGACGAGCCCCGGGTAGCCCTCGACGCGCGTGGCGTACGGCCAGTCGTAGTGGATGCGGTGCGCGTTGGCGGTGACGGCGGAGAATCGGGCCAGCAGCGACGGATCGGTGCGCAAATCCCACTCCGTCTCCGAGATCCGACGCAGCGGTAGGCCGGGCGGCGTCTGCTCGGTCGGAACGTCGGCGACCTCGCCCGACGGCGGCGCGGCCTCGCGGTAGACGAGGTTGCGCACCTCTTCGACGGCGAGATCGCCTGCCTCGTCGAACAGCCGGTGGGTGACGTCGACGATCACGAGTCGCCCGGAACGGCCGGTCTTGTCGGCCACGTTGGTCACCTCGGACTCGCTGCGCGTGACGGCACCGACGGTGAGCGGTCGGTGAAAGGCGGCCCGGCCGCCGGCGAACATGCGCCGCGGCAGGTCGACCGGCGGGAGGAATCCGCCCTTGCGAGGGTGCCCGTCGGCGCCGAGGCCGCCGGAGGCGTTCCACCGGGGCAATGCGACCCAGTGCCACAGCGGCGGCAGCGGATCGCCCGCTGCCGGCGTCGGCAGCCCGTCGTCGAACAGCGCGGCGAGCCCGGCGACGGGGCTCGGATCGATCAGTTCCTCGGTGGACTCGAGGTGGGGTTCCCACCCGTCGAACGTCGGAAAGTCGTTGTCGCTCACATGAATCGACCGCCGGTGACCTCCAGGACGGTGCCGGTCATGTAGGAGGAGAGATCGCAGGCGAGGAACAGTGCCACCGACGCGATCTCGGAGACCTCGCCGGCCCGGCCCATCGGGATCTCGGACATCTTGGCGTCCCACACCTTCTGCGGCATCGCTTCGGTCATCGCCGTCCGGATGAGTCCCGGCTGAATCGCGTTGACTCGTACACCGAGGTGTGCGAGCTCCTTGGCCGCGGCCTTGGACAGCCCGACGATGCCGGCTTTGGCCGCCGAGTAGTTGGTCTGCCCGGCGAGGCCGATCTTGCCGGACAGCGAGCTCATGTTCACGATGGTGCCGCCTCCGTTCTCGCGCATGACCGCGCCGGCCAGCCGGGTGCCGTTCCAGGTGCCTTTGAGGTGCACGCTGATCACCTGGTCGAACATCTCCTCGGTCATCTTGCGCATGGTGGCGTCGCGGGTGATGCCCGCGTTGTTGACCATCACGTTCACCGGGGAGAAGGCCGCGGCGGCGGCGTCGAGCATGGCCGCGACGTCGTCGGCGGAGGTGACGTCGCACCGTACGCCGATCGCCACGGCGTCGCCACCGAGGTCGGCGGCGGCCGCTTGCGCCGCTTCGAGATTCACGTCGCCGATCACGATCCGCGCGCCCTCGGCGGCGAACTGTTGCGCGATCGAGAAGCCGATTCCCTGAGCGGCGCCGGTGATCACGGCGGTTTTGCCTTCGAGTAGTGGCTTGGTCATGGTTGAGCTCCTTCGGATGCTGGTCGGGCGGGGATAGGCTGGGCGCGGTCGAGCATGGTGACGCTCACGTGAGGTCCTTCTTGGCCTGGCGCACCAGGCCGCCGCCGATGATGAGGCGCTGGATCTCGCTGGTGCCCTCGTAGAGGCGCAGCAGCCGGACGTCGCGGTAGATCCGTTCGACGGTCATCTCCCGCATGTATCCCGATCCGCCGTGGATCTGCACCGCGGTGTCCGCGACGCGTCCGACCATCTCGGTGCAGAACAGTTTCGCCACCGACGGGGCGATGCGGCGGTCCTCACCGGAGACGTACTTGGCCGCGGCGTCGCGCGCGAGCGCCCGGCCGGCCATGATGCCGGTCTGCATATCCGCCAGATGCGCCTGGACCAGCTGGAAGTCGCCGATCGGGGTGCCACCCTGAGTGGTCACGGCGGCATGACGCACGGATTCGTCCAGCGCGCGCTGGGCCGAGCCCACGGCGAGCCCGGAGATGTGCACGCGCCCGCGTGCCAGGGAGGTCATCGCAGCCCGGTAGCCGGTGTCCTCGTCGCCACCGACCAGCGCGGCGGCGGGCACCCGGACTCCGCTGAACGAGACGTTCGACGTCCACGCTCCCTGCTGGCCCATCTTTTCGTCGTGGCGTGCGACGTCGAGTCCGGGCGTGCCGGCGGGCACCAGGAACACGGCGATGCCCGGACCGTTCGCGTCGGCGGGGCGGGTGCGCGCGAAGGTCACGAACAGGTCGGCGAGCTGCGCGTTGGTGATGAAGCATTTCTCGCCGTCGATGACCCACTCGTCGCCGTCGCGGACGGCCTTGGTGCGCAGGCCTGCCGGATTGGAGCCGGCGCCCGGCTCGGTGAGAGCGAACGAGGCCACGACGTCGCCGGTGGCGATCTTCTCCAGCCAGGTGGATTTCTGCTCGTCGGTGCCGAAGTTGACCAGCACCTGTCCGGCGATGCCGTTGTTGGTCCCGAACATCGAGCGGACGGCGAGCGAGGTGTAGCCGAACTCCATCGCCAGCTCGACGTCCTGCGCGAGGTCCAGCCCGAGGCCGCCCCACTCCTGGGGAATGGCATAGCCGAACAGGCCCATGTCCTTCGCCTGTTGGCGGATGTCCTCGGGGATGGCATCGGTGTCGGCGATCTCCCGCTCCCGTGGGACGACGCGAGTGCGGATCCACTGACGCACCTGCGCGTGGACCTGATCGAAATCTTCCTGGCTGACCTCGGACATGACGTTTGATTCCCTTCGTCGGTACACTAGATATAATATATTTCACTTCGTGTGACAAGTGTCGGGCCGAGAGTCTCCGGCGACCAGGAAGGTCTTGCGCATATAATATATTTTCGGATATGCTTTGTGTCACACCGGGATGTACCGGACGAGACGGAAGGAATAACCATGCGGGGTCTGTACTACGAGGAATTCGAGATCGGCTCGGTCATCGAGCACACGGTGCGACGAACGGTCACCGAGGCCGACAACGTGCTGTTCTCGACGATGACGCTGAACATGGCGCCGCTGCACCTCGACGCGGAGTACAGCAAGAACTCGATCCACGGCCAGCGGCTCGTGAACAGCCTCTTCCTCCTGGGACTGGTGTGCGGGATCTCGATGCACGAGACCACCTACGGCACCACGCTGGGCAACCTCGGCTTCTCCGACATCAAGTTCGCCAAGCCGTGTTTCCACGGCGACACCATCCGCGTCGAGACCGAGATCGTGGACAAGCGACTGTCGAAGAAGCGCACCGACTCCGGCATCGTCACCTTCCTACATCGCGGCATCAACCAGCGCGACGAGGTCGTGTGCGAGGCAACCCGCGTCGGTCTGATGCTCACGAAGGAGTCGGGCCAGACGGCCTGACCCGTAGCGCTAACCGATATCCCACGATGCGGCCGCGGCCGCGCAGGAAGGAAACGAGATGGCGGAGAACCGATCCGACACGCTCGCCTGGATACCCACCGACGAGGTGCGCGGGCGCAGCCGACTGCTGGCCGCGATGCGCGGCTGGAACGTCGAGTCCGTCGACGACCTGAACCGTCGAGCCGTCGCCGATCCCGAGTGGTTCTGGCGCGCCGCGGTGGCCGACCTCGACATCGAGTTCAGCACCCCGTTCGACGCGGTGCTCGACGAGTCCGACGGCAAGCCGTTCCCGAAGTGGTTCACCGGCGCGACGATCAACGTCGCGACCATCGCCGCGCACCGACACGCCGTCGGGCCGCATGCCGACAAGACCGCCGTCGTCTACGAGGGCGATGCGGGGCAGCGACGCACGCTGACGTTCGCGGAGTTGTCGGAGCAGGTGCACCGCTTCGCGGCGAACCTCGCCGGACTCGGCGTGCGACGAGGCGATCGCGTCGTGCTGTTCATGCCCGTCGTGCCGGAGGCCGTCGTCGCCTACCTGGCCGCGGCGCACCTGGGTGCGATCGTCGTGCCGACGTTCAGCGGTTACGCCCCCGACGCACTGGCCACCCGCCTGCAGGACTCCGAGGCGACGGTGCTGATCACCGCCGACGGAACCACACGTCGGGGTAAGCCCGTCGAGATGAAGACGGTCGCCGACGCCGCGGTGGCGATGGCCCCGACGGTGCGCCGGGTCGTCGTCGTGCGCCACCTCGGTTCCGAGATCGCCATGACCGCCGGGCGCGACGTCTACTTCGACGAGCTGCCCACCGATCCGCCGGTCCCGGTGGCCGACACCGAGTCGAACGATCCGCTCGCCATCGTCTACACGTCGGGCACCACCGGCCGACCGAAGGGAATCGTGCACAGCCACGGCGGCTTCGCCGTGAAGACCGCGGTCGACTTCGGCTATGCCTTCGACGTCCACGACGACGACGTGGTCTGCTGGATCACCGACCTCGGCTGGCTGGTCGGCCCGATGCTGATGACCGGACCACTGCAACTGGGCGCCACCATCGTGATGATCGAGGGTCTGCCCACCTACCCGAATGCCGGCCGGATGTGGGACGTGGTGAACCGCAACGGCGTCACCGTGCAGGGCATCGCACCCACCGCCGCCCGCGCGCTGCGGGCCGCCGGCGACGACGCCCTCGCCGACGTACCGACGCTGCGTTCGTTCGTCTCCACCGGCGAGGCCTGGGACATCCCCACCTGGTGGTGGCTGTTCGAGGCGATCGGCAAGCGTGCGGTGCCGATCGTCAACTACAGCGGCGGGACCGAGGTGGGCGGCGGCATCATCGTCGGCTACCCGTTCCTGCCGGCCGACGCCGCGGCGTTCAACGGCGCACTCCCGGGCGTGCACGCCGCCGTACTCAACGACGAGGGCGCGCAGGTGGTGGGGGAGATCGGCGAACTCGCCGTGCTCAACACCTTCCCCGGGCAGACCCACGCCTTCTGGCACGACCGCGAGCGCTACCTGGGCACCTACTGGAGCCGGTTCGACGACGTCTGGGTGCACGGTGATCTCGCGTCGGTGGACGAGCGGGGAATGTGGCTCATCCACGGCAGGTCCGACGACACGCTCAAGCTGTCCGGCAGGCGCGTCGGTCCCGCCGAGATCGAGACCTCGCTGCTGCGCGACGGCCGCATCGCGGAGGTCGCCGTCATCGGTGTCCCCGACGAGGCCCGCGGTCAGCGGGCGGTGGCCTTCGCCGTGCTGCGCGACGGCGGGGCACCGTCGGACCTGCAACAGAAGGCGACCGAGAACGCGGGGAAGTCCTTCGCGCCGACCGTCTACCCGGTGGACTCCCTGCCGAAGACCAAGAACGGGAAGATCATGCGCCGCGCGATCCGCGCGCGGTTCCTCGGCGCCGACGCGGGCGACATGTCCTCGCTCGATCCCGCCACCCCCCTCGAAGCCATTCCCGTGTACGCGGGCGAGAACTGAATTTTCACGACAGGAGAACTGACATGTCCGACGAGACCGGAACCAACGTCGAGGTCGTCCGCGAGGCGACCCGTGCGCTGGCTCGCAAGTACGACAACGACTACTGGCTGGACAAAGACCGCAACCATCAGTACCCGTGGGAGTTCGTCAAGGACTTCGCGGCGGGCGGCTGGCTCGGCGCGATGATCCCCGAGGAGTACGGCGGGATCGGTCTGGGACTGCAGGAGGCCGGCGCGATGATGGAGGAGATCGCCGCCTCGGGTGCCGGTATGTCCGGCGGCTCGGCCATCCACTTCTACGTCTTCCCGCCCGCGCCGATCGTCAAGTACGGCTCCGAGGAGATGAAGAAGAAGTACCTGCCCAAGATCGCGTCGGGCGAGATGCTCCTCGCCTTCGGCATCACCGAGCCGACCGCCGGTGTGGACACCTCCCGCATCCGGACCAAGGCCGAGAAGGTCGACGGCGGCTGGGTCATCAACGGTCAGAAGGTCTTCATCACCAATGCGCAGAACGCGCACCGCATCCTGCTGCTGGCCCGCACCAGCCCCCGCGACGACGAGCACCCCTTGCGCGGCATGACGATCTTCTGCGCGGAGATGGACAAGGAGCACGTCACCGCCCGCGAGATCGACAAGATGGGCCGTGCGGCGATCGACACCAACGAGCTGTTCATCGACAACCTCTTCGTCGCCGACGAGGACGTGGTCGGCGAGGTCGGCCGCGGCTTCAACTACATCATCGACGGTCTCAACCCGGAGCGCATCGTGGTGGGTCTCGAGGGCGTCGGCATCGCTCGCGCCGCGCTGGAGATCGCCACCGACTACGCGAAGAACCGCGTCGTGTTCGACCGCCCGATCGGCAAGAATCAGGCTGTGGCCCATCCGCTCGCCGACTCCTGGATCCGCATCCAAGCCGCCCGCCAGGTCGCCATGAACGCCGCGAAGCTGTTCGACGAGGGCAAGCCGTGCGGTCCCGAGGCTGCGGCCGCGAAGTACCTCGGCGCCGAGGCCGGCTACGAGACCGCCAACCGCGGCTTCTCCACCCTGGGCGGCTACGCGTACGCGCGGGAGTACCACATCGAACGCCTGCTGCGTGAGGTGCGACTGCTGCCCAACGCGCCGTTCAGCCAGGAGATGGTCCGTAACTACGTGTCGCAGCAGGTCCTCGGCCTGCCGCGGTCGTACTGAAGTCCCGGCGACCGCCGGAGTCGAAAGGGAGAGGGATATGGTCGGTCCACTCGATGGGGTGAAGGTCGTGGTGCTCGCAGGCATGGGCCCGGTGCCCTATGTCTCGATGCTGTTGTCCGACATGGGCGCCGAGGTGGTGCGGGTGGTGCGTCCGCCCAACCGCGCGGCCCGCGCCCTGAGCCAGACGGTGGGCCTCACCGACGAGAAGGACGTGGTCAACCGCGCCGTCGCGAGCGTCGCGGTGGACCTGAAGGATCCGTCCGGCCGGGAGTCGGTGCTCCGTCTCACCGACGGCGCCGACGTATTCATCGAGGGCTACCGCCCCGGCGTCGCCGAACGTCTCGGCCTCGGACCCGACGACCTGCGCTCGCGCAACCGCAAGCTCGTCTACGTGCGACTGACCGGCTACGGCCAGAGCGGCCCGCGTTCGCGCGACGCCGGACACGACATCAACTACGTCGCCCAATCCGGCGCACTGCACGCGATGGCCCGCGTCGGCGAGGGCCCGCGGCCGCCGATCAACCTGCTCGGCGACTACGCCGCGGGCGGGGCGATGGGCGCCTACGGCATCGCGTGCGCGCTGGTCTCGGCCGCCCGCACGGGTGAGGGACAGGTCATCGACGCCGCCATGGTCGACGGCGTCGCCGCGCTCACCGCCAAGCTGCAGGGCCTGCGTGCCGCCGGACTGTACTCCGACGACCCCGGGACGAACTTCCTCGACTCCGGTGCGCCCTTCTACGACACCTATCGGTGCGCGGACGGCGGCTACATCGCCGTCGGCGCGCTTGAGCCCGACTTCTACCGCGAGTTCGTCTCCCGGCTCGGCGTCGACGTCTCGGACTGGCCGGGCCAGGACGACCGCTCGGAGTGGCGCAACCTGCGCAAACTGATCACCGACGCCGTCGGCGCCCGGACCCGCGACCAGTGGGCGCAGGTCTACGCGGGCACCGATGCGTGCGTCAGTCCGGTGCTCACCTTCGACGAGGCCGCGGTGGATCCGCACAACGCCGAACGCGGGGTGTACCGCAGCGTCGAGGGCGTTCTTCATCCGTTTCCGGCTCCGAGGTTCAGTGGAACGCCCGCGCGTGATCCGCAGGCACCGACCGGCGACCTCGTCGACGCCGCTGTGATCACGCAGCGCTGGACCCGATCGAACACCGACACCCGAGAGGACGCGCAGTGAGTCGCTACGCCGAGTTCACCGAGCTCAAGATCGACACCCCGGAGGAGGGGATTCTCCGGATCACCCTCGACGCACCGAATCTCAACGCCGTAGGGCCGGCGGCGCACCGCGAGCTCGCCGACGTCTGGCCGGTGATCGGGCTCGACGAGTCGGTGCGCGCCGTGGTGATCCGGGGCGCGGGGGAGCGCGCCTTCTCCGCGGGCGGCAGCTTCGACCTGGTCGAAGACATGATCGGTGACTACGCCTCGCGGACCCGCGTGATGCGCGAGGCGCGGGACCTGGTGCGCAACATCATCGAGGTTCCGCAGCCCATCATCTCCGCGATCAACGGCCCCGCCGCGGGCGCGGGACTCGTCGCGGCGTTGCTCGCGGACATCTCGGTCGCCGGGCGCCGGGCGAAGATCGTCGACGGCCACGTGCGTCTCGGCGTGGCCGCGGGCGATCACGCCGCGATCTGCTGGCCACTGCTCACCTCGATGGCGAAGGCCAAATACCACCTGCTGACGAACGAGATCCTGACCGGCGAGGAGGCCGAGCGGATCGGCATGGTCTCGCTGTGCGTCGACGACGATCAGGTGCAGGACCGCGCGATGGAGATCGCGCGGAAGCTGGCGGCCGGTTCCCGGGCGGGCGTCCAGGGCACCAAGATGGCGCTCAACGGCTGGTACCGGCAGGCGATGCCGATCTTCGACGCCTCGCTCGGCCTGGAGTTCTATCACTTCGGCGGGCCCGACGTCGCCGAGGGCGTCAGCAGCCACAAGGAGAAGCGGGAGCCGAAATTCTCATGAGCGACGCCACCGCGCACGCCCCGCTGGCGGGCGTCACCGTTGTCACCATCGAGCAGGCCATCTCCGCGCCGCTCGCGACCAGACACCTCGCCGACCTGGGTGCGCGCGTGATCAAGATCGAGACACCCGGTTACGGGGATTCGACGCGGCACTACGACGCGGTGGTGGGCGGCCTGTCCGCGCATTTCACCTGGCTCAACCACGGCAAGGAATCGGCCGCGCTGGACCTCAAATCCGATGCGGATCTGGCTCTGCTGCACGACATCCTGGCCACCGCCGACGTCTTCGTCTCCAACCTCGCTCCCGGGGCGCTGGGGCGGCTGGGACTGGGTGCGGCCGAGCTCGCCGAGCGCTACTCGCGACTGATCGTCGTCGACATCTCGGGTTACGGCACCGGCGGCCCCTACGACCACAAACGCGCCTACGACCTGCTGATCCAGTCGGAGGGCGGCGTGTGCGCATCCACCGGCACCCCGGGTCATCCCGCCAAACCGGGCGTCCCGGTCGCCGACGTCGGCACCGCCCTCTACACCTACTCGACGGTGCTCGCCGCGCTGTACGACCGCGAGCGGACCGGGCGCGGCGCCGTCATCCCGATCGCCATGCTCGACACCATCGCCGAGATGATGGGCTTCGCCATCAACGGCGTGATCCACGCCGGGGTCGAGCCGCAGCCGGTGGGCCTCGGCGCCCCCATCGTCGCCCCCTACGGCGGCTACGCCACCGCCGACGGGCAGACCGCGATCCTGGGCACCACCAACGACCGGGAATGGGCGAAGCTCACCGCGCTGATCGGCCGGCCCGAACTGGCCGACGACCCGCGTTACGCCCGCAACGTCGACCGCGTCGCGGCCCGCGCCGAGGTCGACGACGCGCTGGCCGCGTGGTGCGCGCAACACACCCTCGCCGACATTCAGGACCGCGCCGACGCCGCGGGCATCGGCAACGCCCGGCTGAACACCGTGCGCGACCTCGTCGACCATCCGCAGCTGCGCGATCGCGGCCGGTGGCGTGAGGTGGGCACTCCGTCGGGACCCGTTCCGGCGCTGTTGCCGCCGGGGGTCGCCACCACGTGGGCGGTGCGCTCCGGGGCGGTACCCGCCCTGGGCGAGCACACCGACGCGATCCGGACCGAGTTCGGCAGCCGATGACCGCGGCGCCGGATTCCCGGGTGAAGTTGCCGACGTCGCTGAAGATGGCGGCGATGCTGGAGATCCGGGAGATGATCTTCTCGGGGGAGCTGCGCCCCGGGGACAAGATCGACCAGGACGACGTCGCCGAACGGCTCGGCGTGAGTCGGCTTCCGGTGCGGGAGGCGGTGATCGCCCTCGACGTCGAGGGCGTCGTGGAACTCGCGCCGCGCCGCGGCGCGTTCGTGGCGGCGCTGTCGCGCGACGACGTCCGGGATCACTACGGGATCCTCGGTGCCGTATCCGGGCTGGCGGCAGCCCGGGCCGCGGCGCGGATGACCGACGAGGAACGCACCCGCATGCTCGACGCGGTCGAGCGGATGGACTGCGCGGAGGACGCCGCCGCGCGCGAGCGACTCAACTTCCAGTTCCACCGGGTCATCAATCTCGCGTCCGGCTCGCGACGCCTGATGTCGGAGATCAAAGCGCTCGGAGCGTTCGCGCCGATCGGGTTCTACGAGTCGCACGACCACTGGCACGACACCGCCAACCGCGATCACGAAGCGATGGCCGCGGCCGTGTCGAGCGGCGACGAGGCCGGCGCGCGTTCGACGACGGAGGAGCACTTCGTCCGCGCCGGGGATCGGGCCGTGGCGATGCTGTCCGAGCGCGGCTTCTGGCGCTGAGTGCCGTGCCCGAACGCGCTGTTGTGTCCGGGACAATCCAGTGATATATATTGTATATAAAATCTAAGGAGGTTATCCCGTGAGTCTCACCGCCGACGACCAGCAGATGGTCGACCTGGTCGCCGATTTCGTGGATCAGCGGGTGGCCCCGCGGGTCCGCGAGTTCGAGCAGGACGACATCTATCCCGAGGAATTCATCGGAGAGATGAAGGAGCTCGGCTTCTTCGGGCTGCTCGCGCCCGCCGAGTACGGCGGCGTCGACGTGAGCACCGAGTGCTTCTCGCGCGTCACCGAGGAACTCGCCCGCGGCTGGATGAGCCTCGCCGGCGCCGTCGGCGGACACTCCGTGATCACCTACCTGATTCGTACCTTCGGCACCGACGAGCAGAAGGCGAAGTACCTGCCGAAGATGGCGACGGGCGAGATCCGCGCCACCATGGCCCTCACCGAGCCCAGCGGCGGCTCCGACCTGCAGGGCATGCGCACCTACGCCACCAAGGGCGACGACGGGCAGTGGTCGATCAACGGCTCCAAGACCTGGATCTCCAACGCGGCTCACTCGGGTCTGTTCGGCCTGTTGTGCATCACCGACCGTGAGGCGACGCCCGCACACAAGGGCATGAGCGTCATCCTCGTCGAGCCGGGCGACGGATTCCTCATCTCCAAGAAGCTGCCGAAACTCGGCTACCGCGGCGTCGAGGCGTGCGAGTTGGTGTTCTCCGGCCGCAAGGTCGGCGACGACGCCATCCTCAGCGGCGAACCGAACAACGGCTGGGCGCACATGATGCGCGGCCTGGAGATGGGCCGCATCCAGGTGGCCTCCCGCGCGCTCGGCGTCGGGCAGGCCTCGCTCAACGCGGCGGTGAAATACGCGCAGGAGCGTGAGTCCTTCGGCAAGCAGATCTGGAAGCACCAGTCGGTCGGAAACCTCTTGGCCGACATGGCGACCAAGCAGCAGGCCGCGCGCCTGCTCACCGCGGACGCCGCGCAGAAGCTCGACCGCGGCGAGCGGGCCGACATGGAGGCCGGCATGGCCAAACTGTTCGCCTCCGAAGCCGCGATGCAGATCGCGCTGGACGCGATCCGTGTACACGGTGGTTACGGCTATTCAAAGGAGTACGACGTGGAACGATACTTCCGCGACGCCCCGCTGATGATCGTCGGCGAGGGCACCAACGAGATCCAGCGCAACGTCATCGCGGCGCAGCTGGTCGCGCGCAACAAGGTGGCGATCTGATGTCGATCCGTCGCGCGGCGATCGTCGCGCCTACCCGCACCGCCGTCGGCACCTTCGGCGGCGCGTTGAAGGACTTGCCGGTCGAGGACCTCGGCGGCGCGGTGGTCAAGGCGGTCGTGGAGCGGTCGGGCATCGACGCGGCCCGCATCGACGACGTCGTGTTCGCGCAGTCGTACGCGAACTCCGAGGTCCCGTGCGTGGGCCGCTGGCTGGCACTGAACTCGGGACTGCCCATCGAGGTGCCCGGCATGCAGCTGGACAGACGCTGTGGCGGCGGCCTGCAGGCTGTCGTCACCGCGGCGATGATGGTCCAGTCCGGTGCGGCCGACGCGGTGCTGGCCGGCGGCGTCGAATCGATGAGTCGGATCGAGTACTACACCACCACCAACCGGTGGGGAGCCCGCGCGGGCACCGTGCAGATGTATGACCGTCTCGACCGCGGCCGGGAGCGCAGTCAGCCGGTGTGGCGGTTCGGCGAGATCAGCGGAATGATCGAGACCGCCGACAATCTGGCCGTCGACTACTCCATCACCCGCGAAGCCGCCGACGCGTGGGCCGCGCAGAGTCAGCAGCGCGCGGCCGCCGCCTGGGAGTCGGGCCGGTTCGCCGACGAGGTGATCCCCGTACAGGTGCCGCAGCGCAAGGGCGACCCGGTCGTCGTCGACCGCGATCAGGGGGTGCGCCCCGACACGACCCCCGAGTCACTGTCGAAGTTGCGCTCGATCGGCACGTCGGGCACCGTCACCGCGGGCAACTCCAGCCAGCAGAACGACGCCGCCGCGGGCATGCTCGTGGTCGCCGAAGACCAGCTCGACGCCCTGGGGCTCGAACCGATCGGATTCCTCACCGGTTGGTCGGCAGCGGGCTGCGATCCGTCGCGGATGGGCATCGGTCCGGTACCCGCGGTCGCGCGGCTCGCTGCACGGGCCGGCACCGACACCCGCGCCCTGCTCGAATCCCAGGCTCTGATCGAGCTCAACGAGGCCTTCGCCACGCAGGTGCTCGCCGTCCTGGAGGGCTGGGACTTCCGCGACGCCGAGCGCATCAATGTCAACGGCTCGGGCATCTCGCTCGGTCACCCCATCGGCGCCACCGGCGCCCGCATGGTCACGACGATGCTGCACGAACTGAAGCGGCGCGGCGGCGGCTCGGGCCTGGCCACGATGTGCATCGGCGGCGGACAGGGCCTAGCCGCGACCTTCGAAAGCGCTTGACCGCGCCGGTTGCGCCCAAATCCGCCGGTTGACCCGTGTCGAAACCACCCCCACCCGCCGGTTGAGCCGGGCCGGAGCCCTCATCCGCTGGTTGAGCCGGGGCGGAGCGCTAGCGAAGACCCGTGTCGAAACCACCTAAGCCGAAGGTACCAACGCAACCCCGCGTCGTGCGGGCGGAAGGATCGCCGAAATGCAGCCGACTGTGCAGCCCTACTCCGCGTCGATCTGGAGTGAGATCGAGACGCTTGCGGCCGCGCGGGTCGCCGCGCTGCAAGACGCCGCCCTGCGTGAGCAGCTGGCGTACGTCGCGGCCGACAGCGACTTCTACCGGCGCAAATTCGCGGCGGCAGGCGTCGATCCCTCGGCGGTACGCGGCACCGCGGACCTCGGCCTACTGCCCTTCACCGAGAAGCAGGAACTGCGGGATTCGCTGGCCGAACGACGGCCGCTCGGCCTGCATCAGGCGGCGCCCGACGACGAGATCGTGCAGATTCAGGCATCGTCGGGCACCACCGGCAGCCCGTCGTACGTGGGGCTGACCCGATCCGACGTCACCCTGTGGTCGGAGTTGGGTGCGCGCGCCCTGTATGCCAACGGCTTCCGTCCGGGCGATCGGCTGCTGCACGGATTCGGCATGAGCAAGGGCTTCGTGGGCGGCATCCCGATCCTGCAGATGGCCCAATACATGGGCATTGTCGACATCCCGATCGGTGCCGAGGCCGGCGCGGAGCGGCTGCTGCGGGTGCAGGCCGACCAGCGGCCGAACCTGCTCATCGGAACGCCGAACTTCCTGGCCTACCTCGCTGAACAGGCACCGACGATCGTGGGGCAGCAGGCCACCGATCTCGGCGTACGCGCGATCTCGGTCGGGGGAGAACCCGGCGGCGGCCTGCCCGCGACCCGGGACAAGCTCGAAGGCCTGTGGGGCGCGTCGAGCCGGGAGATGCTCGGTGGCACCGACCTCGGCTGCGTCTATTGGGGCGAGTGCGAGGCCCAGGACGGCATGCACTACCACTCGCCCGACCTCATCGTGGTGGAACTGATCGACCCGGACACCGGCGAGGTCAAGGCGCCGGTCGACGGCGCCCACGGCGAGCTGGTGTACACCGCGCTGCGCCGTCGGGCATCGCCGCTGGTGCGCTTTCGCACGCGCGACCACGTCGTGGTCACCGGCACCGGTTGCTCCTGCGGCCGAACGGGTTTCAAAGTCCGCTGCGTGGGCCGCACCGACGACATGTTGATCGTGCGCGGGATCAACCTGTTCCCGTCCGCGGTCAAACAACTCATCGCAGAATTCGAACCGGTCGCGACGGGGGAGATGCGCATCCGGGTCGACTTCGAGGGCCATTCCACTCAGCAGCCGCTGCCGCTCGTCGTCGAATACGCCGACGGAGTCGACGAGTCCGCGCAGCGCGCGCTGGCACACGACATCGAATCGCGCGTGCGGTCGGCGCTGAACGTCAAGGTCGTGGTGAACCTGGTGCCCGAGCGCACACTCAAACGCCCGGATCACGTCAAGGTCAATCTGATCGAGCGGGTCTGATGTCGGGCCCGAGTCGAGCTCAACGGCTGATCGGCGACATCTCGCCGAAGCTCGCGCAGCTCACCGACGACGTACTGTTCGGCGACGTCTGGGCCCGACCCGGGCTGTCGCCGCGCGACCGCAGTCTGATCACCGTCGCCTCACTCGTCACACAGAGCCGCCCGGAGCAACTCCGGGGACACCTGCAGCGCGCTCTCGACAACGGCATCACCGCCGACGAGCTCGCCGAGGCTCTCACTCATCTCGCCTTCTACGCGGGCTGGCCGGCGGCCGTCGCCGCGCTCGGGATATTGCGTGCGGTCGTCGAGGAGTCGTCGGACACCTGACCGCCGCACGAATCGCATCGATTGACGATCGAGCAAGATGCATCATATATTACATATGACAGTGGTTTGGGTCACGTCGGTGCCCGACGCCTGAGGCGGGTGGGCACGGTGCCGACGGCCTCATCCGCTGAGCGCTCGACGGTGGCCGGCATCCCGGCCACCGGTCGTCTCGAAACAAGGAGTGGACACATGTTGAATTTCACCGACCGCGTCGCGATCGTCACCGGAGCGGGCCGCGGGCTCGGGGCGTCGCACGCCAAATTGCTGGCCGCCCGCGGCGCGGCCGTGGTCATCAACGACCTCGGCGGATCCGCGGTCGGGTCGGGCTCGAGCGCGCAGCCCGCCGAGCAAGTCGTCGCGGAGATCGTGGCGGCGGGTGGCCGCGCGGTGGCGAACTTCGATTCGGTCACCGAGAATCCCGAAGGCATCGTCGCCGCGGCGATCGAAGCGTTCGGTCGCCTCGACATCGTGGTCAACAACGCGGGCATCAACCAGGTGCACGAGTTCGGCACGGGCGTCATGGAATCGCTCCGTCGGCACATGGAGGTCCACTTCTTCGGCACCGCCGGGGTGACCGCGGCCGCCTGGCCGCACTTGATCGAGAGCGGAGCGGGGCGTGTCATCTGCACGACGTCGCCGACCCTCATCGGGTTCCCGCAGCAGACTCCGTACGTCTCGGCGAAGGGTGCGCTCTTCGCCTTCGTTCGCACGCTGGCCTTCGAGGCGCAGGAAGTGGGGATCAAGGTCAACGCGATCGCGCCGACCGCCGCGACCCGGATGTCCGACGAGGCGGACCTGCCCGAGGACTTCAAGCAGTTCATGCGCGACAACCTGCCCACCTCGCTGGTCAGCCCGGTCGTCGCCTACCTTGCCCACCAGGACTGCGCGATCAACGGCGAAGTGCTGCAGGCACAGGGCGGCGAGGTGCAACGCCTCGTGCTCGGCTTCAATCAGGGGTTCGCGAGCAAAGACCTCACGCCCGAACTGGTGCAGGAGCACATCGACGAGATTCTCGACCCCGCCTCGCACACCCCGTTCGCCACGATCGACAAGCAGGATCTGTCCGCCGTCGGTAAATGAGTTACCGGCGCTCATATTTTCCGACATTCTCGATAGTGAGATATCGAAACGGAATTTGTCTATCGGGTTTCACTCAGTTCGCCTGCGGATATTGAAAACCGGATATTTGCGACATTGGTTCGTGGTGTTGTCAGATGTCATCTGAAGGGTAGAGACAATGAGTGTTGGTAGGGCAGCGGGAGTAGATTGATATCCGCTGGAGTGGGCTTCGCCGAAGCTGTCTGGCCCATGGTTGATTGTCGTGGGAGTGCGCATGAGCGAGCCGATTCGGATTGCCGAATACACAGTATGTCGTACGCCGACAAGGGAACGCTCGTGCGCATTCTCGTGATTGCTGACATCAGCCCGAAGCTGGGTATGAGCCTGCCGGATTTCGTTGCTGTGCACGGAATCGACGTGGTCGTGTCGGCCGGGGACCTCACTCGCTACGACTTCGCTGGAATCGATCGCGTCACGGTCCCGGTCTTGGGCGTGTACGGCAACCATTGTGACGGCAGATACCTCAAAGACCTGCGGATGACGAATCTGCACTTGACGCGGGTCGAGGTCGGTGGCGTGTCGTTCACGGGCTTGGAGGGATGTGTTCGTTACAAATCCGACACCCCCGATGTGCTCTACACCCAGCGTCAGTACCGGCGCATGATCAGGAAACTGCCGACCGCCGATGTACTGGTGACCCACTGCCCGCCCCGCGGGATCAACGACCACGACGACCCAGCGCACGTGGGCATCGACGCCCTCGGTAACTGGCTGGAACACAATCGGCCGCAATTGATGATCCACGGTCACACCTACCCGAGCCAGCCGATGACTCAGTACGGAGACACCCGCATCGAATACGTGCGTGGTGCTCGGATCGTGTTATTCGAGTGACACGACATCAGGAGCCCGTCGACCGCCACCCTGCGGGTCGCTGGTGGCGTGTCGCGTCCAGTTTTCGCGAGACCGTCTGAACGTGCCGTGGCAAGGGGGCAACAGCGCCTCCGGTAGGTAACTGTGGTCCGGTCGAGCTCCCGCCGGCGATGACCGCCGCGTCCACCTCGTTTCCTCGCACACACCCGCCCGTTGAGGTGAGGTGTGTGCGAGTAAACGAGGTGAACCGTTCGCGCGTTTCCACTCACCCGCGACACAGCGGCCGGGCACCCTACTCACCCCCCGATGATGTACATCATCTGCCCCACTAGTAACAACGAATCGATACTGCATCCACCTCGAGCGCTGACGCGTACCCGCTGTTGAAGTGGTAGGTGTGATCGGCCGGGCAGAATGCACTGGCCTTGATTGGAAACTGCCTGCTCAGCGGTGGCGGGGTGAATGTTCCCCCGGCGCCGGTGACGGGGCTGAGTGCAATCGGCCGCTCGGGGCCCAGTGTCGCAATACCACACCGTTTAGCTGCGACACTCCATTAGAACACCGGCCGTCGACTCTTCTCGAGCTGCCGACCCGGCCCCGTGACAGTCACTGTCGACGCGAGCTGGCCGAAGTCTATGGTGACGGCCTCACCCTTCGATTTGATGCTTCCCGCTGCGGTGTCGATGACGGTTGGCACAGCCCAATTTCCCTGATATTCGGTACCGTCCACGGTGGCCGCCGGCATACGCACGGCATACGCCGCTCACTCGATGAGCGCCATATACATGAAATCCCGGTGGAGCTCGGCTCCACCGGGACTTTCTGTACGACCCGCTCTCAGAACTCGAAGACGGCCTTGCCGCGGGTCTGCTTGTCGAACTCCACGTACGCCTTGCCGGCATCCTCGATGTTCCAGCGGTCGCTGAACACCGCGTCGACGTCGATGTCGTGGTCGGCGACGAACCGAGCGCAGTCACCCATGCCCACGTTGTTGAACGTGTACGAACCGATCACCGAGATCTGCTTGATCACCAGGTCGGGTGAGACGTCGAGATCGATGTTGCCGCCGAGGCCGACGAGCGCGATCCGGCCCCACGTGCCGAGCGCGCGGGTCGCGGCTCGACGCGCGGCGGGCACGCCCGAGGTGTCGATCGCCGCGGAGGCGCCACGGCCCTTGGTGAACTCCTTGACCGCCTCGATGAGGTCGGTCTTCGTCGAATCGATGACGTAGTCGGCTCCGAGGCGCGACGCGGTGGCGAGTTTGTCCTCGGTCACGTCGGAGACGATCACCTGGCAGCCAAGTGCCTTCGCGAACTGGATGGCCGCCTGTCCAATGGGCCCGGCGCCGACGATCAGGACGGTGTCCGCGCCGGTGATGTTCGCGCGCTTGATCGCGCCGAACGCCGTTCCGGTGCCGCAGGCGATGGCCGCGCCCGCCGAGAAGCTGATCGACTCGGGAAGCGTCACCAGAGTTTCGGCCGGCACCACGATGTATTCCGCGTGGCCACCGTGCGCGGTGGCGCCGTAGATGGTGGCACCCTGGACGCACAACTGCGACCAGCCGGTACGACAGAAGTCGCAGTAGCCGCAACCCTTGTAGTGAAACACCATCACCCGGTCGCCGACGTTCCAGGCACGTGCGTCCACGCCGGGACCGAGCTCCTCGATGACACCGCAGGGCTCGTGCCCGGCCACGATCTTGGGGACCTCGGTGACGCCGCGCTCGGAGAAGTCCTTGAAGCCCAGTGCCTTGAGGGCCTCTTCCGGCGGATCGCGGTAGAACTTCAGGTCGCTGCCGCAGAGGCCCGACGCCTTGATCCGCACGACGACCTCGCCCGGGCCGGGCGTGGGATCCGGGAAGTCGGTGACCTCGAGCTCGCGGTTGCCCTTGAAGTAGACGCCCCTCATCAGCGGGTCGCCGCAACCATCGTGGCCAGCACTACGGCGGGCTTGTCGGTCTTGTTGCTCCAGATGTGCTTGATGCCCCGGTTGACGACGGTGTCGCCGGGCACCATCTTCGTCTCGCCGGCCTCGGTCACGGCGTAGAGCTCGCCCGACAGCAGGGTCACGACGTCGACCGTGTCGGTCTCGTGCCACAGGCCGCCGGCCTGGCCCTCTTCGGCGCCGTCGTGGCTGTCGGCGCCGTGGAAGGCGTCGAGCGAGTCCGCGTAGGCGGCGGCGTCGAACTCGCTGTCCGGCGGGAAGCTCGCGACGCGGACCACGAGCCCGGCCGGCGGCGGGTCGATGACCGGCTGGTCGCCGAGCGTGTTGGGGGCCAGGATGTTGTTCGGGATCGAGTCGAACTGCCACAGCTCCATCACGGTGAAGCCGGGGGTGGCGACCCGGACCTCGCTGTTGCCGTCCGAGATGAAGGCGGACTTGCCGTTCTCGTCGAGACCGGTGACGATGAGTCGCGCCTGTGCGTTGAGGTGTTCTCCGGGCATGTGCTTACTCCTTGGGTGAGGTGTGACTACGGGGTGAAACTGGTGTGACTACGGGGTGAAACTGGGTCAGCGGCGCAGCAGAGCGGCGAACGCGGTGGCGGGGGTGTCCAGAGGAGCGCCCTTGATGGCGGCCAGAAGCTCGTCGGCGCGCGCGTCGCCGAGCTCGCCGACCGCGAGGTCGCGGTACTTGGCGTCGAGATCCGCCTCCGACATCGGATTGGCGGCGGAACCGGTCGAGTCCTCGACGAACAGATGCTCGGTGGCACCGTCGGCGAAGGTGACGGTGATGTCGCCGACCATCTTTCGGCCGTACTCCTTGTCCAGCTCCGGTTCCGGCCGGATGGAGATCTTCTGCGCCAGCGCGGCGACCTCGCTGTCGGGGCCGAGGTCCAGGCGCCCATCGAGATAGGCCTTGTGCACCTGGTAACCGTTGCCGACGCGCAGCGCCGACAGCGCGAACTGGAAGGGCAGCGCGTATTGCAACTGCTCGATCTTCTGCGGCGCCCAGGCGCTCACGTTCTTGTTGCCGACGACGACGTCGCCCGACGGCTGGATCGCCAGCTCCACCTTCTCGATGTCGGCGATACGGTCGGCGAAAGTGCGCGCACCGTCGATGAACGCGTGGTTGTAGCCGCAGGCGCAATAGGGTTTGAACAACGGGCCGGCGATCTCGAACGGGCGGTTCAGCGAGAAGCGATCGACGTCGGCGTCGGTGAGTTCGCGCCGGACGAAGGTGTTGAAGAAGCCCTTGTTACCCGCGAGGAACCGCGTCGGTCCGGTGATACCCGCCGCTGCCATCTCGGCCGCGCGGATCCCGTTACGGGTGCCGATTCCGGAGTGGATGCGTTTGATCGAACCGCCCGAGCTGGTGTATTCGGTGGTCCCGGCGCTGTGGCTGAGCGCGATGGACAGCGCGTGCAGTGTGGTCTCGGCGTCGAAGCCCTTCATTTTCGCAACGACGGCGGCCGCTCCGAACGGGGCGAGCACCGCGTGCGGATGAAAGCCGTTCTGCAGCAGCATCGGCGCGGCCAGGGTGCCGATGCGGGTGTAGATCTCATATCCGGCCACGATCCCGACAAGCACCTCCTCGACGGTGGCGCCGATCTCCTCACCGACGGCGATCGCGGCGGAGACCACGGCGCTACCGGGGTGGCTCAACGATGCGCTGTGGGCGTCGTCGTACTCGAAACTGTGACCGTAGGTCGCGTTGACGAACGCGGCGTCGGCGGCGCTGAACTTGTCGGCGCCCGCGGTGACGCTGGAGACGCCGGGGGCGTGCGACGCCCGCGTGAGGTCCAGCACCGCGCGGCACCAGGGGAGTGAGCTGCAGCCGACCTGCAGCGCCAGTTGGTCCTCCATCAAGCGGCGGGTGCCGGCCAGGGCCTCGGGGGAGATCGCGTCGTAGGTGAGGTCGGTGACCAGTGCGGCCGCGGCCTGCTCGATCGTGGGTGCAGTCATGGAAGTCGTTCTCCTAGAGCTCAGGACAGCTGGTCGTAGGTGGTGGCGGGCAATCCGTAGGACTTGAGTTCGACGTAGGCGTCGAAGCCTTCGAGGCCGGCCTCCCGGCCGATGCCGCTGCTCTTGAAGCCGCCGATGGGCGCGGTGAAGCCGACGCCGTTGCCGTTCACTTCGACGGTTCCGGTGCGGATCTGGCGGGCCACGGCGAGTGCGTGCTCGGGATCGGCGGCGAACACCGACCCGTTGAGGCCGTACTCCGAGTTGTTGGCGATGGCCACGGCCTGCGCTTCGGTGTCGAAGGTGTGCACCGTCAGGACCGGCCCGAAGATCTCCTCCTGCGCGATGCGGGCGTTCGGGTCGACGTCGGCGAAGATGGTGGGCCGGACGAACCAACCGCGATCCAGTCCGTCGGGTGTGCCGCGACCACCGACCAATACCTTTGCGCCGGAATCGATTCCGACGTCGATGTAGCCCTCCACGCGGGTGCGGTGCCCGGCGCTGGCCATCGGGCCGATCTCGGTGGCGGGATCGAACGGGTCGCCCACCGGCATGGACCCGATGAGGTCGACCAGGCGGTCGTAGAGCTCGTCGCGGCGCGACTTCGCGACGACGATGCGCGTCTTGTTCGAGCAGACCTGCCCGCTGTTGCGCAGCGAGACCGCGCGGATGGCGGCGATCGCGGCGTCGAGGTCGGCGTCGTCGAGCAGCACTGCCGCCGACTTGCCGCCCAGCTCGAGCGTGCACCGGCGAAGCGCCTCACCGCAGATGGCGCCGATCCGCCGACCCGCGCCGGTGGAACCGGTGAAGGAGATCTTGTCGACGCCGCGGTGGCGCACCAGGTACTCGCTGACCTCGCGCTGCGCGGGAACCACGTTGACCACTCCGGCGGGCAGTCCGATCTCGTCGAGCAGGTGCGACAGGAAGTAAGCGTCGAGCGGTGTCTCCGGGGTGGGTTTGATGACCATGGTGCAGCCGGCCAGCAACGCGGGTGCGAGCTTGATCATGGTGATCAGCAGCGGCGCGTTCCACGGCACGATCGCTCCGACGACGCCCACCGGCTCGCGGGTGACCATCGCGTTGCCGGTGATCGATTGCCGGAAATCGGTCCAGGGGTACTGCGGGGCCAGATCGAGGAAGGCGTCCAGCAGCAGGCGGGGGCCGATCGACTGCATCTTCGTGGACAGAGTGATCGGCGCCCCCATCTCGGAGGTGACCAGTGCCGCCGCATCGGCTTCGTGCTCGGCGAGCTTGGCGCTCAACTTGCGCAGCAGCGCGATGCGCTCCTCCAGTGGAGTGCGGGGCCACGGCCCGCTGTCGAAGGCCTGCCGCGCGGCGGCGACTGCCTTGTCGATGTCTTCCTCCACGGCCTCGGGGACGGTCGCGACGACTTCCTCGGTGGCCGGGTTGATCACGTCGAACGTGCGGGTGCTCGACGGCGACACCCACTCTCCGCCGATGTACAGCCTGTCGTAGCGTTCCTGCCATCCGCTCATCGGGTGCTCCTCTTGCTGGCTTGTTGTGTTTCGAATCACTGCTGTCTCTCGGCTGTATCCGCAGGTGAGGAGTGTTTTCCTCGCTCCACTGTGATCGCCGACATACAAACTATATTATATTTTCTCGATGGAAGGAAGGGCTTTCGGAATTCGAAAGCGGCTCGGCGCGTCGTCGGCCGGGGCTGGCGGCCGAATCAACCTTCTGCTAGATTATATAAAAAATATTGTGAGCCGGATCACGAGGAGAGGCGATCATGCAACACAAGCCCCTGGAAGGCATCCGCATCCTGGAGATCGGCGGATACATCGCGTTGCCCTACGGCACGTCGATGCTGTGCGCACTCGGTGCGGAGGTGGTGAAGGTGGAGCGCCCGGTGGTGGGCGAGGACTTCCGCCGGCACCAAAACGAGAAGAGCCCGTACTTCCGGCAATACAACACCGGCAAGCGCAGCCTGGCCGTCGACCTCAAGACGCAAGCCGGCGTCGACGTGGTGAAGGCGCTGATTCCGCACTTCGACGTCGTGCTGGAGAATCTGCGTCCGGGCAAGGTCGCGGCGATGGGGCTCGGCCCCGAGGACTGCAAGGCGCTTCGCCCGGACATCATCTACGGCTCGGTCACCGGCTTCGGCTCCACCGGCCCGCTTGCCGACCGTCCGGCCTACGACACCATCGGGCACGCCTTCGGCGGCCTCTACTCGATCTTCGGCGACGAGGGGCACCCCCAACTCGCCGGTGGGCTCAGCGCCGACCTGATCACCGGGATGGCTACCTGCACCGGAGTCCTCGCCGCGCTCGTCGGGCGGCAGAACACCGGTCAGCCGCAGTATATGAAGACCTCGATCATGGAAGCGGTGAGCGTGCTCACCGCCGACAGCATGGCGCAACTGTTCGAGTTGGGACACAATCCCACGCGGACCAGCAGGCACCCGCAGGCGCAGAACTTCTGCGTCAACACCGCCTCCGGGGAGGCGATGGCGGTGCATCTGTCGTCGTCGCAGAAGTTCTGGGGCTCGCTGTGCAAGGCCATGGATCGCCTCGACCTGCTATCCGATCCGCGTTTCGGCGAATACCGCCCGCGTGAGGCCAATTACTTCGAACTCGTGCCCATCGTCGCCGCCGAGTTCCTGAAGAAGACCTACGCCGAGTGGGAGCAGTTGCTCACCGACAACGACGTCCCCTTCGCGCCGGTGCTGTCCATGAGCGGTTACCGGGAGCATCCGCAGGTGGAACACCTCGGCATGTTCGAACCCCAGGACGACGGCCTGCCGCTGGTCCGACCGCCGTGGACCTTCGACGGCGAGCGACCCGACCGGGCCGGGACCGCCCCGCGCGTGGGGGAGGACAGCCGCGACGTCGCGGCCGAAGTCCTGACCGCGCAGGAGATCGACGACCTGATCGCCACCGGCGTGCTCTTCGCCGACCAGATCTGAACCCAACCAATTCACCACGACCGCCGAGGAGGCGTCAACATGTCCATGAAACCCTACCGCTCAATGCTTTTCGTTCCCGGTCACAAATCCGCCTGGGCGGACAAGGGAATCGCGTCGGGAGCCGACGCGATCATCCTCGACCTCGAAGACTCGGTGCCGCCCGCCGAGAAGATCGAGGCGCGTGCCACCGTCGCGGGAACCATCGACCGGCTGACCGAGCAAGGCGTGCGCCCGGATCTGTGGGTGCGTTGCAACCCGGACGTCACCGGGCTGCTCAACGGTGACCTCGAGGCGGTCATCCGGCCGGGCCTCACCGGACTCTTCCTCGCCAAGGTCTTCGACGCCGCCGACATCGTCCGGCTCGACGCTGTGATCACCCACATCGAGCGGCGCGAGGGTTTGACCGAGGGGGCCATCGGCCTGCTGGTGTCCTACGAGACGGCTCAGTCGATGGCGCACTGCGAACAGATCGCGGCGGCGAGCCCGCGGGTCGTCTCACTGCTCGGCGCCACCGGACCCGACGCCGACGCCGGGCGTGAACTCGGCATCGAGTTCACGCCAGAGGGCATGGAGACGCTGTATCTGCGCAGCCGCCTGGTCCTTGCGGCGCGGTCGAACGGGCTGCACCATCCCGTCGTCGGAGTGTGGCAGGACATCAAGAACCTCGACGGCCTGCGCTCCTTCTGCCTGGACAACCGGCGCCTGGGCTACCGCGGCCTCGTCGTGATCCATCCGTCGCACG
Organism: Gordonia asplenii; assembly: GCF_012933505.1. Lineage (GTDB taxonomy): Bacteria > Actinomycetota > Actinomycetes > Mycobacteriales > Mycobacteriaceae > Gordonia > Gordonia asplenii. The sequence goes on along the minus strand of NZ_JABBNB010000029.1, from coordinate 47,549 downwards.
TCGCGGTAGCGCACGAGGTCTTCACCCCGGATGCCGGCACCGTCGACTACTACCGCCGACTGCTCGCGGCCTACCGCGAAGCGGAAGCCGCCGGTAGCTCCGCCGTCGACTTCGAGGGCCAGCACATCGACATCGCACATGTGAAGACCGCCGAGGGAATCATCGCACTGGCCGACGCGGTGGCCGCCAACGCCTGACCCCGCTCCGCGGACCCAACCCCGCTCCGCGGACCCAACCCCGCTCCGCGGACGCAACCCCCCGCTCCGCGGACGCAACCCTCGGCTCCGCGGATCCAACCCCGCTCCGCGGACCCAACCCCGCTCCGCCGACGCAACCCCCCCGCTCCCCGAGTGCCGAAGCGAGCTTGCGAGCTTCGGTGTAACGAGGGGTTTGGCGAGACAAAGAACCCAACCCAACCCGCCCAACCCGGAGTCAGGACTCGACCCACAGCCCGGCCTGCTCCAGCATGGCGATCACGTGGTCGGCGCTGTCGACCAGATGGGCTTGCATGATCGTGCGGACGCGGCGGGGGTTGCGCGTGCGCAGGGCGTCGAGAATCTCGATGTGTTGGCTGCGCGTATCTTCCACGTGCGCCTCCAGCGACGCGTAGAACTGGTTCGGCAGGTGCTTCACCACACCGGCGAGAAGCCGCGCCAGCCGGTCGGAGTTCGCGGCCAGGTTGATCTCCCGGTGGAATGCGTGTCCCAGGTCGCCGACGCCCTGGGTGTCGCCGGCGGCCGCGGCCTCGACGGTGGCGGCGTTGATCGATTCGAGCCGTTCCAGCAGCTCTGGGGTCGCCACCTTGGCGGTGCGTGCGGCGAGCTCGCCGGCGAGCTGGCCCTGTGCCCAGAACAGGTCCCGTACGTCCTGACGAGTGAACTCGGCGACCTGAAATCCGCGGCGCGGGACGAGCGTCACGAAACCTTCACTGCGGAGAGTGAGGAGTCCCTCGCGGACGGGCGTGATCGACACTCCGACGGCCTCGGCGATCGGTTCCATCCGGAGGAAGTCGCCGGGGCGCATCCGGCCCGACATGATCTGCTCTCGAACGTAACCCGCCACCTCGTCGGGCAGTTGGCGTCGTTCGCGGCGCCCACGCAAGGCCTCGTCGGTGCGCGCCATGTCGGCCTCCTCGTATCGACAGCGATTTCACACTTAATCGACAATATCCGCTTGCGCGTGTATCGGCGTGCACACACGCGGGCCGCTCGCCGGTCAACCCACAGTGATGAACATCGGCCGTCTTCGACGCTCAACACACAACGTCGACCTGAGGATGAGACTATGTTTGAGATCGAAAACTAACGTGTTCTGACCAAGGAATTCGAGAAATCCGGAGGTAGTCGCCGCCATGACGGTCATACTGCTTGACCCGTTACGCCCCGAGGTGCTGCCGCTGGGGGCGATGAAGTTCGTGGTGGGCCCGGTTCTGGTGACCGAGGACGTCCATCCGACGACGCTGTGGGCGCTTCAGCAGGCCTCGGCCGCGCCCGTCGCCGACGACGGCGATCCGCTGACCGTCCTGCTGAGCACCGACCGCAATCATCCGTTGGTGCGGGCCCGAGTCGATCGGGGCGAAGTCCTGATCGCGGTGCAGCGGCATTCCGGCGACGCCCTGATCGAGGCCGTCGCACTGATGGACACACTGCGCCGCACCGGCCCGTGGGAGTCCAAGCAGACCCACGACTCACTGCGCCGATACCTCCTCGAAGAGGTCTACGAACTCCTCGACGCCATCGACGTCGGTACGCAAGCCGATCTGCGTGAGGAACTCGGCGACCTGCTGCTGCAAGTCCTTTTCCATGCGCGCATCGCGGCCGACGACCCGACGTCCCCGTTCGACATCGACGACGTCGCACGCTCCTTCGTCGCCAAGATCTCCCACCGCACCCCGGGGATCCTCGCGGGCGAGCACAGCGATCTCGAGACGCAGATCCGCGAATGGGAGGAGCGCAAGGCCGCGGAGAAACAACGCGGATCGGTGCTCGACGGCATCGCCACGACGGCGCCGGCCCTCGCCCTCGCGCAGAAGGTGCTTGAACGACTCGCCGCGTCGGGCTTCCCGAAGCCCGAGGTCGATCCCGAATTGCTTTCCGTCACAGTCGAAGTCGGCGGCCGCAGCACCGAAGACATCACTCGCCAGCGGGTGCTCGACCTGATGGATCGGGTCTACGCCGCCGAGGCGTCGGCGCAGGCCGTCGCCGAGAAACTGGATAGTCCGCAGGCTTGGCTGCACCACCTCGGCGTCGCGGACGGCTATGCGGCGCAACAGAATTCGGGCCCCGGTGGTCAACCGCAGGCGCCGCACCAACCGGCACCGGCCGTGGCCGCGCCGCAACCCGCAGAGCCACACCCCACCGCGCCCGAGCCCACCGCCGACGACTACGACGGCGACATCGAACAGGTCGACGAAGCCCCCGCCGACGAGAGCGGTTCGGAGACAACCGAACTCGACGACGAGGTCAGCATCGACGACTACTACGGATCGGAGTCGATCGAGACGTCCGGGCCCGACGACGCGCACCCCCATGCGCCCAACGTGACTCGCACGACGTCGGACTGAGCAGTAAGCCCGGACTAGCCCTCGAACAGGTGCTGCCCCCACCACTCGCCGTCGCGCAGGCCGGGCGGTATCGCGAATGCGGCCGCGCCATTGGGGATCAGGTACTCGGTCAGGGCGTCACGTGTCGCCAGCTTGGTCTGCATCGGCACGAATTGCTTGCCGATGTCGCGGCAGAACGCGAGGAAGAACAGCCCGGCGTCGAGATGGCCGAAGCCGTCGGAACCGTCGGTGAAGTTGTAGCCGCGGCGCAGCAGTCGCACTCCGTTGTTCTGGTCGGGGTGGGCGAGTCGCACGTGCGCGGTCATCGGGATCAGCGGGGATCCCTTGGAGGTGATGTTGAAGTCGGGGGCGTCGAACTCTTTGTCCTGCCCCAGCGGCGCGCCCTCACCCTTGGTGCGCCCGATGATCTGTTCCTGCTCAAGGAGATTCCCGCGGTCCCACGGCTCGATGTCCATGCGGATGCGTCGGGCCACGAGGTAGGTACCGCCGGTCAGCCACTGCGCCGACGCCGGGTTGTCCTCGGGCTTCACCCACACCCACCGCTCGAGCAGATCGGTGTTCTCGGCGCGCACGTTGTTCGTTCCGTCCTTGAACCCGAACATGTTTCGCGGCGTGGTCTGCGACGTCGTCGTCGACGACGTGCGCCCGAAGCCCAGCTGCGACCAGCGCACCGACACCACGCCGAAGCCCATCCGGGCGAGATTGCGGATGGCGTGCACCGCGACCTGCGGATCGTCGGCGCACGCCTGCACGCAGATGTCGCCGTAGCTGCGGTCCGGGTCGAGTCGTTCGGCGGGGAACGCGGGCAACTGAGTCAGTGCCGCCGGGCGTCGGGCACCCAGACCGAACCGGTCGCGGGCGTCGGGGAACGCGGGCGTCGGGCCGAACAAGCCCGGCCCGAAGCCGATCGTCAGAGTCAGCTTCGACGCCGAAAGGCCAAGTGCCTCACCGGTATCCGCGGGAGGTGTGTAATCGCCGAGCCCGACGGCGCCGTCGGGCGTGGTCTGTTCGCCGCGGGTCATTCGTTCGGCGGCGGTGGTCCACCGCTTGAGCAACGCGACCAGGGCGGCCCGATCGTCGGTGATCACGTCGAACGCACAGAAGTGCAGCCGGTCCTGCGCGGCGGTGATGATGCCTGCCTGACGCGTGCCCCGGAACCCGATCACGTCCTGCGGCGGGGGAGATTCAGCGGCGGTGGCGCGACCGATCGCCGCGCCGCCCGCCGCCGCGGCCACCACCCCGACACCGGTAGCCCCCAACAGTGCACGACGCGACAGCCGCGTCGAGGTTACGGGGGACTCACCGGGAGTCTGGGGGTCACTCATGGCCGAACTTCTTCCTTATTTCGATCTAGTGCGGTGTCGACAGCGGCGATCAGCCGAGGACGACGCCGGGAACCTGCGACAGGGCCGCGGACAGTGCGTCGATCTTGTCCGAGAGCTCCTTACGCTGTTCGGCGGTCACCTTCTCGTAGGAGACGTAGCCGTCGCCCTGGCGATACTTGTCGATCGCGTTGTTGACATCGGTGAACGCGGTGTTGATCTGATTCATCAACGTCTTGTTCTTGGCTTCGATGATGGGCTGCAGCTCACCGATGAGCGTCTGCGAGCCCTCGACGTTTGCGGCGAAGTCCCACAGGTCGGTGTGCGAGTAGCGGTCTTCCTCACCCTTGACCTTGGTCGCGGCCACCTCGTCGATGAGCGACTTGGCGCCCTGCACGAACAGTTGCGTGTCGAACTCGAAGTTCGGTTTGTCGACCTCGGTCTTGAGCGAGTTGACGTCGGTCTGCAGCTGATCGGCGATCTTGGCGATCTCAGCCGGGGTGTCGGCGGTCTTCGCGTTCGCTGCGTCGGCCGGTGCGATCTGGCCGGTCGCGTCGCCGATCTCGTTGGCCTGCGGGGGCCACAGATAGCGCTCGATGCGGTGGAATCCGGTGAACGGATCCTTTCCGTCGGCGGTGTCGTCCCAGCGCATGTCGATCTTGGGATCGAGGTCCTGGAAGGACTCGGCGACCGGCTCGATGCGCTCGTAGGACGTGCGGACCTGGCCGAACTGTGCGCGCGCTGCGTCGAGGTTGTTGTTCTTCACGTTGGACACGAACGTCGCCGTCTGCGCGCTGAGTGCCGCGGTCTGGCCGCGGACGTAGTCGAGGTAGCGCGCCTTGGCGGCGTTGACGTCGGCCGGCGCCTGCGACTTCTCCTTGGCGTCGCCGGTCACGTTGATCTCTTTGCGAATGCCCTGCCCGACCATGCCCGGCTTGCACGCGACGGTGTACTTGCCCGGATCGACGATCTGGACCTTCAGGTTTCCGGTCAAGCCGGGGCCGATGTTCTCGACCTCGCCCAACACGCGTGTCTCGTTTGCGTAGACGTAGAACTCGGTCACCTTCGACCCCGAGTTGGTGATCTTGAAGTTGACGTCGCCGGTCGTGGCATCGGTCGTGGACAACTCGCAGGAGTCGTTGCTCGACGTCACCGAGACCGCGCCGGTGGAATCGCTCTTCGACGTGCAGCCGGCCAGGGCCAGCGGCGCGCCGAGTGCGATCGCGCCGAGGGCGACCGTCGTGGAGAGTGCGTGTTTCACGGTGTTGGGGTTTCCTTTCCCTTGGCGGCGACGGCGTCGTGCGTCGTCGTCGATGCTGAATTCTCTTGCGCTACAGACGGTTCGGAGGCCTTCGCAGTGGGCGTGGAGGCGGTTCGACGCAGGAAGGCCGCCAGCACGATGATCAGGTAGGCCGCCCAGGCGATCACCTGGAGCCAGGTGGGGTTGGGGTGGATGTTGAAGACACCGCCGAGCACGGTGCCGTACCAGGAGGACAAGTCGTACCATGACGACCAGTCGAATGCGGTGTTCGAAATGCCCGGCAGCCAGCCGTAGGTCTGCAGCGCACGCACCCCGTAGGCGAGGATTCCCGCGGCGACGAAGATCAGGAAGACGCCGGTGTACCGGAAGAACTTCGCGAAGTTGATGCGCACCGCGCCGAAATAGAGGGCGACGGTCAAGCCGACGGCGACCAGCACACCGATCAACAGCCCGACCAGCGGCCACATCCCGCCGGACACGCTTTCGGCGTAACCGACCATCAGAAGTGCCGTCTCGAAGCCTTCCCGTCCGACCGCGAGGAATGACAGCGCGAGAACCGCGGGCGCGCCGGCGACGAGCGCCTTGGACATGCCCTCTTTCAGATCACCGGAGATATGCGCGGCGGCCTTGCTCATCCACAGCACCATGAACGTCACGATCACCACCGCCACCAACGATGCGAGACCGGCGATCAGCTCAGCGGTGAGGCCGTCGATCGTGGACGTGCCGTAGTGAATGATCGCGAAGGTCCCGACCACCATGGCCAGGGCGAGCCCGACGCCCAGCCACACCCATTTGAGAGCGTCGCGGCGACCGGATTTGACGAGAAACGCAACCAAGATCATGACGACGATGCCTGTTTCGAGCCCTTCGCGGACGCCGATCAGGGCACTACCGAACAATTGTGCGAATACCGTGGGGCCAGATGCCGCGGCGAGCGTTTCCATCAATATCCTTTGATCAGCAGCGACGTCGACGCGGCGAATGCTGCTTCGGCAAGGCTAACCAAGCAAGATTACAACGGGGCGATATCCAGCGGTGTGCACCGGGTCGATTGTCCGTTTCGCGGGAACTGAATTCTCATTCTCGGAGTTTCACCCGGTAGATTGTGGGCGTCGAGACTGAGTTTTGTGAGGGAAGATAAGTGGTGCAGTACGGGCAACGTCCGATCCGACGGCGGATCGGACTCCTGGCGACGCTGGCGTTGACCGTGGTGATGGCGACCGGCTGCCTCGACATCCCGTCGTTGAATCGCCCCGACATTCCGCAGGGCATCCCACCGGGTCCCGGCAAGGCCGTTCCCTACATCGACATCAACGCCCCCGGTCGTACGGCGTCGAAGCTCAGCGCATGGGCCGATTCGGCGGTGGCGTCAACCGGTATCCCGAAGATCGCGATGGAGGCCTACGGCAACGCCGCGGAGATCCAGCGCCAGCAACACCCCGAATGCGGCATCGCGTGGACGACTATCGCGGGGATCGCGGGGACCGAGAGCAAACACGGTCGTCATCGTGGCACCACCATCGCGCCCAACGGCGACACCTCGCCGAAGATCCGCGGTCCGCAACTCGACGGCACTAACGGCAACATGCGCATCGTCGACACCGCGGACCCGGGAACCCCGGACAAGCCCAATTACGTGCGGGCGATGGGACCGTTCCAGTTTCTGCCGGAGACCTGGGCGCGGTTCGGCGTCGACGCCAACGGCGACGGCAAGGCCGACCCCGACAATCTCGACGACGCCGCGCTGTCGGCGGCGCGGTATCTCTGCGTGTCGGCGGGCGGTGACATGACCGTCGCGAAGGGCTGGGAAAAGGCGATTCTGACCTACAACAACTCGCGCAGCTATCTTCTCGAAGTCCGGGATCGGGCGAATGCCTACTCGATCGGCGTGAACTACTAGCCGAGCAGTAGGCTCATAGGCGCAATTCACACCGAGAGACGTTGCCGGCACACCGGCGGCGTCGACGTTGACGAAAATGATTGGGGCTGCAGCCATGGCAATTATCGAGCAGGTTGGCGCACGCGAAATTCTCGATTCCCGGGGCAACCCGACCGTCGAGGTCGAGGTGGTCCTCGACGATGGCACCTTCGCCCGCGCGGCCGTGCCGTCGGGTGCATCGACCGGTGAGCACGAGGCCGTGGAGCTGCGCGACGGCGATGCGCGCTACCTGGGCAAGGGCGTCACCAAGGCCGTCGAAGCCGTCCTCGACGAGATCGCCCCCGCGATCATCACCATCGACGCCGACGACCAGCGGGTCGTCGACCAGGTCCTGCTGGACCTCGACGGAACTCCCGGCAAGTCCCGCCTCGGTGCCAACGCGCTGCTCGGTGTGTCGCTCGCGGTCGCCAAGAGTGCCGCCGAGTCGGCCGGACTGCCGCTGTTCCGCTACATCGGCGGACCCAACGCGCACATCCTTCCGGTGCCGATGATGAACATCATCAACGGCGGCGCGCACGCCGATTCCGGCGTCGACGTGCAGGAATTCATGATCGCGCCGATCGGCGCGCCGACCTTCAAGGAGGCGCTGCGCTGGGGTGCGGAGGTCTACCACTCGCTCAAGTCGGTGCTGAAGTCGAAGGGCCTGTCGACCGGACTCGGCGACGAGGGCGGCTTCGCGCCGAACGTCGCGGGCACCAGCGAGGCGCTCAAGATCATCGAAGAGGCCATCAGCAAGGCGGGCTTCACCATGGGCACCGACATCGCGCTCGCGCTCGACGTCGCGGCCACCGAGTTCTACACCGAGGGCACCGGATACGCCTTCGAGGGCTCGACGCGCAGCGCCGCCGACATGATCCCGTTCTACGAGAAGCTGGTCGCCGACTTCCCGCTGGTCTCCATCGAGGACCCGCTGTCGGAGGATGACTGGGAGGGCTGGGTCGCGCTCACCGAGGCCATCGGCGACAAGGTGCAGATCGTCGGCGACGACCTGTTCGTCACCAACCCCGAGCGCCTCGAGCGCGGCATCAGCGAGGGTGCGGCCAACGCACTGCTGGTGAAGGTCAACCAGATCGGCACCCTGACCGAGACGCTCGACGCCGTGGCGTTGGCCCACAACAACGGCTACAAGTCGATGATGAGCCATCGTTCGGGTGAGACCGAGGACACCACCATCGCCGATCTGGCCGTCGCCTGCAGCTGTGGGCAGATCAAGTCGGGCGCTCCCGCCCGCAGCGAGCGCGTCGCGAAGTACAACCAGCTGCTGCGTATCGAAGAGGGTCTCGGCGATGCGGCACGCTACGCGGGCGACCTCGCCTTCCCCCGCTTCGCCATGGGTTCGTGATTAGCTAGAAGGCATGGCAGAGCGCACTCGAGGTCACCGCGGCAGGGGTGATCGGACTCGATCAACCCGCCCCGGTGACCGGAGGCGCAGCTCGGCGCAGGCGAATTCCAAGCCGCGCGTCGAGCAGACCGAGGACGACGGTCTCGACGTCGCCGATCCGTTGGTCACGGCTGCCGGATTCGGCGACGACTCCGACCGCTCGTCGAACGGCGTTGACGCAGAGTCTGATTCGGCGCAGAGGGGTTCGGCGCTGAAGGACTCGGCGCAGAGAGATTCGACGCCGGGGGACTCGACGCCGGGCGATTCCGATTCCGAGGCGGCACCGACCAGGGCGCGCTCTACCCGCGGTGCCCGCACCAACGTGTCGCGTCCGGGGCTCGCGCAGTCGGCGTTGCACCGGATGCGCGGCGTCAATCCGCGGCATGCGGTGATCATGGCGATCGTCCTCGCGTTCGTGATTCTGACCCTGGCGATGCCGCTGCGGACGTACTTCTCGCAGCAGTCGGAGTTCGACCAGTTGCGTGATTCGAATGCGCAGCTGCGCCGCGAAGTCGCCGAGTATCAGCAGAAGGTCAACGAGCAGGGCGACCCGGCCTATACCGAAGCCAAGGCGCGCGCCCGGCTGCAGTACGCGCGCCCCGGTGAGACGGTGCTGATCCTGACGTTCCCCGGGCAGGCCGAGCGCAAGGCCGAAGAGGATCGCGCCGCGGCGAAGGCACGTAATCCGTGGTACGGAAATCTGTGGGATTCGGTCGCCACTCCGGCGACCGGCAAATAGTCGTATTCGCGACGTCGATCAACGGGTTGTGGTGTGGTGAGTGTTTCCGAAGAAGACTTGAAAGCCGTTGCGGCGCAATTGGGTAGGGAACCCCGCGGCGTCGTCGAGATCAGCTATCGGACGCCCGACGGGCGCCCCGCGGTCGTGAAGACCACCCCGCGGTTGCCCGACGGCACTCCGTTTCCGACGCTCTATTACCTCACCGACCCGCGGCTGACCGCGGAGGCCAGCCGGCTGGAGTCCGCCGGCGTGATGCGCGAGATGACCGAGCGGCTGGGCACCGATCCGGAACTGGCACAAGGGTATCGGCGCGCGCACGAGAGTTTTCTCGCCGAGCGCGATGCGATGGAATCGCTGGGCACCGACTTCTCCGGCGGTGGCATGCCGGATCGGGTCAAGTGCCTGCACGTGCTGATCGCGCATTCGCTCGCCAAGGGGCCGGGCGTCAACCCGTTGGGCGATGAGGCGGTGGCGCTGGCCGCGGCGAACGGCTTGCGCGGCACCGCCATTCCCGCCGACTGGCCATCGCTGCCGGAGGCGTCGGCGGAGCTGTCGGAGAGCGGCGAATGACCCGCGTCGCCGCGGTCGATTGCGGCACCAATTCGATCCGCCTGCTCGTCGCCGACCCGGCGCCCAGCGGTGCGGGGCTCGTCGACGTGCATCGGGAGATGCGGGTGGTGCGGCTCGGGCAGGGCGTCGACGCCACCGGAATGTTCGCCGACGAGGCGATCGAGCGGACCGAGATCGCCCTGGCCGACTACGTCGAGACGATGAAAACCCTTGGCGTGCAACGCGTTCGAATGGTGGCGACGTCGGCGACGCGGGATGCGCGCAACCGCGACGACTTCTTTGCGATGACCGCGCGGTTGCTCGGTCGGGTGGTCGACGGCGCGGTCGCCGAGGTGATCACCGGCGACGAGGAGGCGCGACTGTCGTTTCTGGGCGCCGTGGGGGAGCTGGATCCGTCGGCGGGGCCGTTCCTCGTCACCGATTTGGGCGGTGGCTCAACGGAATTGGTGCTCGGTGACGGGGCAGCCGCGCACGTGCGCGCGGCGTACTCGGCCGACATCGGGTGTGTCCGGCTGACCGAGCGCTGCCTGCATTCCGATCCGCCGACCGACGCCGAGATCGCCGCGGGCCGCGACTTCATCGCCGAGCGTCTGGCTCCGGCGCTGGCCGCGGTTCCGGTCGGCGAGACCGTCACCTGGGTCGGCGTCGCCGGAACCATGACGACGCTCGCCGCGCTCGGCCTAGGCCTCACCGTCTACGACGCCGAGCAAATTCACCTGTCGCGCATCGGATTCGACGCCTTGCGGGACGTCTGTCAGTCGCTGATAGCGATGACCCGCGACGATCGTGCGGCGTTGGGCCCGATGCATCCGGGTCGGGTAGACGTGATCGGCGGCGGCTCGCTGGTGACCTTGGCCCTCGCCGACATCTTGGCCGAGACGGCGTCGATCAACGAATTGGTGGTCTCCGAGCACGACATCCTCGACGGAATAGCGTTGGGACTATTGGACTGAGGTCGCGCTGCATCCCGAGTGCCGTACCCCGCTCCCCGAGTGCCCTACCCCGCTCCCCGAGTGCCGAAGCGAGGTACGAGCTTCGGTGTAACGAGGGGTCTGGTGACCCGAACTCGGAAGTGGGGAACGTACCCCCGCTCCCCGAGTGCCGAAGCGAGGAACGAGCTTCGGTGTAACGAGGGGGCCGGTGACCCGAACTCGGAAGTGGGGAACGTACCCCGCTCCCCGAGTGCCATACCCGCTCCCCGAGTGCCGTACCCCCGCTCCCCGAGTGCCGTACCCCCGCTCCCCGAGTGCCGAAGCGAGGTACGAGCTTCGGTGTAACGAGGGGCCTGGTGACCCGAACTCGGAAGTGAAGAACCTCGGGTTAGCGCCGAGCTAGCGCGCATCGGGGCGGAGTCGCGTGATGTGGGGCACTATCCGAGAAGTCGAACGATACGCGAGTGAGCCGGATTCGCTGCGCTGATAAGCCGCCTAGACCGACGCCGTATCCCGTGCCCAGATGTTGTTGCATGCCTCGCACACCGTCTCGGGGATCACGCCTACTCGCTGGAGGAAGCCGAAGATGGTGCAGCCGAGGCAGAATCCGAACACCGACTCAAGGGTGGCGGCGACGATCAGGAAGCCGATCGCGATCTGAGCGGCCAGGCCGAATCCGGCTAGGCTCAACACCAGCGCGACCGTGGACAGGACGGCGCCGATGGTCTGCGCGAACCGTTTCGGCGGCCCGGGAACCAGCTTCTCCTTCTTCCAGATCTTCGGCACGATGACGTGCACGGCGAGGCGACCGAACGGGGAGTACTTCGGTCCGCCGGCCACGCGCAGCACGAAACCGATCGCGAGCAGCGCGTAGAGCCACCACTGATTGACTACGACGGTCACGACGGCCAGGGCGACGACGAGTCCCGCCGTCGACCGGGCGGCGTAGTCGTTGACCGGGTTGGGAAAGGCGAACGCCTCACGTAACGACACGTGTCTGACCTCCAAGAGAGCAATTTGGCCTCTGAGACTATGGCAACGCTTTGTTAACGCCAATAATTTCGCTCAGCGCGGGTGAAAAGAAGCCGCGCCGGCTGCTCCGACAATCTCGTTCAGCGCGCGTAGAACGCGCCGCGGCGCTGCCGAAAGTAGCTCCACCCGAAGAAATAGGTGGGTGCCACCGCCACCGTCGCGACGATCAAGATGATCGGAAACCCCCACGCCAATGTGAACAGCAGGGCGTTTTCGCCGACCGCCCAGTGCGACCCCGCAAGCAGATACGTCAGGGTGAACGCGAGCAGATCGAGCACGGCGACCGACAACAGCAGTGCCGCGATGGCGCGAAACGCCGCGCCCACCGGGCTGAGCAGGGCGCTGACCGTCAGAAGCAGCGAGAGTGGGACCGAAACGAGCCATGCCGTGACGATGGACTTCTGCAGTCCCGATCCCGACGTGAAGACCCAACTGATCCAGCTCCAACCATCGTCGCTGAGCATGAGGAATCCGGTGATCACCGAGTAGATGACCATCAGGAAGCCGATGATGCCGGTGCCGACGGCGGATCCGAGCAGCGACGGCGGACGGCGTAACGCTGCGGCGGGGTGCCCGGGTGGACCGACGGGAGGGTAACTGGCGGGAATCGATGGTTGGCTCACCGCGAACTGACTCACCGCTGGTCGTCGCTCTCGATCTCGGCGTCGATGATGTCATCCTGGTGGTCGTTCGACGCCGACGGCAGCGACTGCCGGTCGACTCCGGCCTCGGAAATCTCGTCCTGATCGTCGTCGACGCCGGACAGGCTCTCTCGTTGGTCGGCCTTCGCGCGGCGCGCGGCGTCGCGCATCTCGAAACCGTCGGTGACCAGATCACCGACCTCCCGTGCGACGTCGGCGACGGCCCCGGTGATGATGTTGGTGATCCGGCCCACCCGGTGCGCGGTGGTCTCGACCAGTTCCTGGGCGATGTCCTTGTTGCGCTCGAGCTTGCGTTCGAATTCTTCGCCCATGACCGTGCCTGGCCCCTTCACAGTTCAGCGTCCGATGGCGTTCAGCGACGACGATACCCGCCGGAGCACGGCTCCGGCGGGTAGGTCGTGTGCGGTGAGAACAGTTCAGCTTGCCAGTGCGGCCGGCGTGCGCGCGATGTTGACGACGATGTTGTTGTCGTCGCGCGTCCACGAGTTCGGCAGCGACAGCTTGGCGATCTTCTTCCACGTCGAGCCGAGCTGGTCGCGCAGGCGGCCGGTGTTGTAGGGCAGGCCGTAGCGCTCGCAGATCTCGCGCACCTCGACCGACATCTCCGGGTAGCGGTTGGCGGGGATGTCGGGGAAGAGGTGGTGCTCGATCTGATGCGACAGGTTGCCGCTCATGATGTGGAACAGTTCGCCGCCCTCGATGTTCGCCGAGCCGAGCATTTGGCGCAGGTACCACTGGCCCTTGGTCTCGTCGGCGCACTCCTCGGCGGTGAAAGTCTGTGCGCCGCTGGGGAAGTGACCGCAGAAGATGATCGAGTAGGTCCACAGGTTGCGGATCAGGTTGGCAGCGACGTTTCCGAGGAACGTGGTGATGAACATCGGACCGGTCAGCAGCGGGAACACCACATAGTCCTTGAGGACCTGCTTGCTGGCCTTGCGCCACATGCCTTTGACGAGGCCCTTGACGTCCGACCACTTGCGTTCACCCGCGACGATGCGTTCGACCTCGAGGTCGTGCAACATCACGCCCCACTCGAAGAAGACCATCAGCGCGGTGGCGTAGAAGAGGTTGCCCAGGTAGTAGGGATTCCATTTCTGGTCGCGGTCCATCCGCAGGATGCCGTAGCCGATGTCGCGGTCCTCGCCGAGCACGTTGGTGAACGTGTGATGCATGTAGTTGTGGCTGTGCTTCCACTGATCGGCGGGGCACACGGTGTCCCATTCGAATTCGCGGGAGTTGTAGTTGTCCTCACGCATCCAGTCGTACTGACCGTGCATGACGTTGTGGCCGATCTCCATGTTGTCGAGGATCTTCGACACGCTCAGCGCGCCGACCGCGGCGAGCCACGCGGGCGGGAAGAAGCCGAGGTACATCAGGGCCCGACCGGCGATCTCAAATCCGCGCTGCGCCTTGATGATCGAGTAGATGTACTCGCGGTCGGAGTCGCCGAGGTCGGCCGTGATCCGAGCCTTGAGTGCGTCGAGGTCGGCGCCGAGTTGCTCCACCTGCTCGTAGCTGAGGTCGATGGTGATGGTCTCGTTGCTCTTGGCCTTCGCCTGCCTGGGGGTGCGGGTCTGCCTCGCTGCGGTGCGATAGAAGTCGCTGATCTGGATTGCCATGGTCTTACACCTCGATTTCTACGTCGCCGACCGGCTGGCTGATGCACAGCTGGATGTGTTTGTCGGCTTCGGTGTCGGTTTCGCCGGTCAGCACATTGCGGGTGCAGCCGGACTTCTTGATTGCCGTGCAGGAGAAGCAGATGCCCATTCGGCAGCCGCTCTCCGGGGACAGGCCTGCGGCTTCGGCCTGTTCGAGGATCGTGCGTCCGTCGTTGGCGGCCGTCGTCGACGACCGGGTGAAGGACAGTTCGCCGGTGACCGGCTCATTGGGGTCGACGGTGGGGGTGGAGATCGTGAACGCCTCGAAGTGCAGGCGATCGGTCAGGTCGCGCTCGGCGCAGTAGGTCTTGACGTCGTCCATCAGCGGTGCCGGACCGCAGAGGAAGATCTGCGCGGGATCGTCGGCGTCGGCGCTGAGCCCCGCGATGCCGTCGAGATGCTCCGGGGAGAAGAACTCACCGCCGGGAACGTCGGTGTAACGCAGGGAGACGTCGATGTTCGGGTATGCGGCGTCGATGACGCTCAGCTCCGCGGCGTAGGGAACGTCGTCGGGGGTCCGGGCGTAGTGCACGAACGTGACGCTTCCTGTGTACTCTGTCGCGATCAATGTTCGCAGCATTGAGAGTACAGGTGTAATACCGCTGCCACCGCTGACGAACACCACCTGTCCGCCGATCTTCTCGGGCAGCGTGAACGACCCGTCGGCGGGGGAGAGGCCGAGCACGTCGCCGACGACGATGTTCTCGCGCAGGTGGCGCGACACGAAGCCGTCCGGGTGGGCGGTGACGGTCAGTTCGATGTGTCCGTTGCCGCCGTCGGCGGCGTTCGCCGGGGAGAAGCAACGGCTGTGGCGCACACCGTCGATAACCGTGCTGAGCTGGATGAACTGTCCGGCGAGGTGACCATTCCACTGACGCGTGGGCTGCAGGGTCAGGGTCACCGTGCGATCGGTGCGCCGCTGCACGCCGACCACCTTGGCGCGCAGATCGCGCCACGTCAGCATCGGGTCGAACAGCTGGAGGTAGGTGTCCACCGGGTGCGGCGCGAGAGCGGCTTCGAGAATGCCGGCGAGGAAGCCGCGGCGTTGCGCGGTGGGAAGCTTGAGGCTCATGGGTTCGGATCCATCCTGGGGCTGGCTGGGATGTTTCAGTGAACATCTGTACACAGAGAAGTGTGACATATGAACCGCCCGGTGCGTCAAGCGCTGGCGCTTGTGACGGTCCTCACCGGAGTGGCTGGAAAAGGGAGGGGCCAACGTCGGGCGCTCTCCGGCGCGCCTAGACTTGCCGACTGTGAGCCGATCGGAGAACGCGCGTGGACCGCGCCGCGCACGCCCGGCCGGTGACAGTGGCGCCGGCGAGTCGGAGAGCCGCGCCGAAAAGAAGGAGCGCACCCGGCAGGCCCTGCTCGACACCACGATGGCGCTGGTCGACGAGCGCAGCTTCGGGGGCCTGAGCCTGCGTGAAGTGGCGCGAGGCGCGGGCATCGTTCCGACGGCGTTCTACCGGCATTTCGCGTCGATGGAGGATCTGGGCGTCACCCTGGTCGAGGATTCGATGCGGGTGTTGCGCCGCGCGCTGCGTGACGGACGACGCGACCTGGCCGCGCGGCAGGCGATGCCCACGGCGAAGAATTCGCTGGGGATTCTGCTCGAGCACGTCCACAACAACGAGTCGCAGTTCCGTTTCCTGATCCGCGAGCGCCACGGAGGTGTGTTGGAGGTCCGACGCGCCATCGACATGGAACTGCGATTGTTCGCGAAGGAACTCGCCATCGACCTGTCGCGCCTTCCCGACCTGGTGACGTGGCCGCCGGAAGACCTCGAGACCGCAGCCGAATTGATCGTGACCATCATGATGACGGCCGTCGCCGACCTGCTCGACGGCGACTATCGCGGTGCCGCGGCCGAACGGGACATCGTCGCGCGCACCGAGCGGCAACTAGTCATGGTGTTCCTCGGCATGGCGCAATGGCGCGCGAAGTAGCTCACGCTCAGCCAGCACCTCCGCTGGTTGAGCCTGGATTCACCGACGGTGGACCCATTTCGCTGGTTGAGCCGCGAGGAGCGCTAGCGACGAGCGAGTCGAAACCATGGTGAGACAACGGATTTCGCCGGGTCGTGGGTGACCAGGACTGCAGCATCAGCGCAATCGTCGGATGCACCCGGTGGGTGCACAGCTGGGATGATCACCACGGTCGGAACGCGAGATGAGCGGTCGTGCGAAATCGGTTGCGTCACCATGGTTTCGACTCGCTGCGCTCGCTCAACCAGCGCGGACGGATGCCCGCACCCTCGGATTTGGCTGCCCTCACGTAGTCCGAAGGTTGATCTGGTGGGTCAGCACGGCGACTGCGGCCAGTCCGATGGCGACGCTCACCAGCGCGCCGAAGCCCTCGGCGGCGAAGTCGACCAGCGCGTTGAGTGCGGTGACCACCAGGGCGCCGATGCGAATCATCTCCATCGTCCAGACCGCGCCGCGTCGACGACGCCCCGCCAGCCCGACGACGACGAGCGTGAAGGTGATCGACGCGCCGATCAGCCGAATCGCGTCGGCGGCGCCGAGTGGATCGAGAAGCACTGTGGCCCTGTCGGTTTGGACGTCGATGCCGCCCGTCAGCAGCTGAGCCAGCCCGATCGCGGTGGCCAGTCCCGAGGTGCACAGTAGGGTCACGGTCACCACCGGGACCCAGCGTCGACTCAGCACGAATCCGGGAATCATCGAGAACAGTCGGGCCCGCGCTTCGGTCAATCGATCCCGACGGTCCGCACTCTGCGCGAGCAATGCCCGAATCGGCTCGACGACGGCGACGTCGGCGCCGAGTTGCTCGGCGCGGTCGGCCAATTCGATGCCCTGGGCGCGGCGCAACTCGGAGACCGCCGCTGACTCCGACCGCGGCGATCGCTGCCGCGTTGGCCAGCGCCTCGTCGACGCCGATCGGCCGGAAGTCGCGGATCGCCCGAGTCGTGATCAGCACGACGACCACGCTGACGTACATCACCTCCGCCGACGGCCCGAAGAAGTAGTCGTTGTCGACGGTGATGAACTTGCCGATCTCGTCGAGGAACAGGCCGAAGCCGATCCCGCCGACGGCGACCGACGTCACGCGAATCGTCGGGCCCAGAAACAGCCAACCCATGACGAGCGCGATCATGAGCAGGCACGCTCCCCAGACCGCGTGCGCGATGTGCAGCGTGTGGCCACCGATCTGTGGATACCCGGTGAGCTCCAGATAGGCGCGGGTGATCAGAATCGTGGCAATGGTGACGATCAGGAACCATTCGACATACGAACTGCCCCAAACGCTTCGGGTCATCCCGCGGGTTGCGGCCATAGAGAGAATTTCATCACCGCGCGACGGGCCATGTCGTGAATATCGGTAATGCGGCGTGCGGAACACCTGGCATGTCCACTCGTGTCCATCGTTCAGTCGACGTCGCGACGACGCCGAATCATACGCCTAGACTCCATTCATGTCCGCAAGCCGTGTTGGCACACAGTTCGGCCCCTACCGTCTCGACCAGCTGTTGGGTCGGGGCGGAATGGGAGAGGTCTATCGCGCCTATGACACCGTCAAGGACCGCGAAGTGGCGTTGAAGTTGCTCAACCCGCAGCTCGCCGACGATCAGGTGTATCAGGAGCGGTTCCGGCGCGAATCGCGAGCCGTCGCGCGCCTCGGCGAACCGCACATCATCCCGATCCACGACTTCGGCGATCTCGACGGCGTCCTCTACCTGGACATGCGCCTGGTCTCCGGCAAGGATCTGCGCAAGGTGTTGTCCGGCTGCGGTGCGCTGTCCCCGAAGCGGGCGGTCGGGATCGTCGGGCAGATCGCCGAGGCGCTCGACGCCGCGCACGCCGGCGGGCTGGTGCATCGCGACGTCAAGCCGGAGAACATTCTGGTCACCGACCACGACTTCGCCTACCTCGTGGATTTCGGTATCGCCCAAGCGGATTCGTCGACGCACCTCACTCAGACCGGCTCGACGATCGGTTCGTTCGCCTACATGGCGCCCGAGCAGTTCGACAACGAAGCCGCCTCCCCGGCCAGTGACATCTACGCCCTGACCGCGGTGCTGTTCGAGTGCTTGACCGGGCAGGTGCCGCATCCGGCGGGAACCGTGTCCAAAGCGATCAAAGCGGCGGTGCTGGACCCGACGCCGACGCTGCGCTCACTCAACGCAGATCTTCCCGAAGCTCTTGAACCGGTCATCGCGCGCGGGTTGGCGAAAGATCCGACGCAGCGCTACGCCTCGGCCGCGGACTTCGCCGCCGATGCGCGCGCGGCGCTCGGGATGCCCGGCGAGGGGGCCACCGCAGCGGTCAAGACGATCTCACTGCGCAAAGGCGACGACGAGTCGGCCGTCGCCGAGCCGGCATCGGCCGGCCCGGGCGCCGAGGGCGCCACCGAGATCATGGGTGCCGGAGCCGAGCCCGGGGCCTACGACCGCACGCAGTTCGGCGTCCCGGCCGCGTACTCGCCGACGATGATGCGTCCGTCCGGACCGGTTCCGCTCGGCTCGGGCTACGCACCGCCCCCGCAGCCGGGGTTCACTTCGCAACCGCAGCCCGGCTACATTTCGCAACCCCAACCCGGTTACATTTCGCAGCCGCAGCCCGGTTACGTCTCGCAGCCGCAGCCAGTCGGACCGCACGTGTACGGGCAGCCGCCGGGATATCCCCAGCAGCCGCAGCGACGATCGATGGTCCCGATCCTCGCGGTCGTGGCCGTGATTCTGCTCATCGTCCTCGGTGGCGTGATCTACTTCGCACTGTCGTCGAAGAGCGCGAACACCGCGAACGGGCCGACGACGGTCACGCAGACGGTCGCTCCGCAGACCACCACCGCGACGTCGACGACGACTCCGGCGGTCCCCGCCCCGGCGTCGACTCCGTGTGATTCGACGGTCGGTATCGGTACCGATACCCCGACCAGCTGCCCGTTCGCCGCCGCGGTACGCAGCGCGTACCTGAGCTCCGGGGTGAAGGGCGAGGCGCGTCAGGTCACCGCCTACTCACCGGTCACCGGCATGTCCTATGTCATGGCGTGCAATCCGCAGGGCGGCGTCGTCGTGTGCACCGGCGGCAACAATGCCGTCGTGGTCATCTACTGAGGAATCAAACAAGGAATCAAACGAGAGGCTGACATGAGCAGGCATCGGATAGTCGCCGCCGCGGCGACGCTGTGTTGCGTCGCGTTCTTGAGTGCCTGCGGGCTCACGGGCGACAAGACGCCGGTCACGGTCACCAAGACCGAGGCCGCCGCGCCGTCGTCGACGACAGCCGCTTCGCCTCCGGCCGTGACGACCGCGACCACCGTGACGGTGCCGGGCCCGGTGCAGACCGCGCCCGCGGCCCCGCCGGGGCCCGCTCCGGGCGGAGGGGCACCGGCCTCGTCGCAATGTGATTCGACGGTCGGCGTCGGCTCCAGCAGTACCAGCTGCCCGTTCGCGACCGCGGTGCGCACCGCATACCTGAATTCCGGGGCGAAGGGGCAGTCCCGGCAGGTCAGCGTCGTCTCGCCGGTAACCGGTCAGTCCTACCTGATGTCGTGTTCGCCGCAGGGCAGCGCGGTCGTGTGCACCGGTGGTAACAATGCCGTGGTGGTCATCTATTGAGCCGGGGGAAGTCAGTGTCGAAACGACTGTCAGCAATGGTCGCCATCCTGGCGTGTGGAGCGGTTGCGTTGAGTGCCTGCGGGCAGTCGAGTGGCGGAACGACGGTGACCGTCACGGTGACCTCCTCGACGCCGACGTCCACGTCGACCACGTCGGCGGTCAGCCCGACGGTGAGTCGGCCCGCGCCCGACGCCGCAGCTCTGAAGCAGGGCTGGAAGAAGCTCAAGGTTTCTCAGCCGGTATCGGTGTCGATCGCGGCGGTCGGCAATCCGTCGGCGCGGATCGATCTGGGCACTCCGCTGACCGAGGTCGCGTGGTCGACGATCAAGGTACCGCTGGCGATCGCCGCCGAGCGCCACAACAACGGTCCGCTCACCGCGACCACCGCGGCGATCCAACAGTCCGACAATGCGTCGGCCGAGTCGCTCTGGGCATCGCTGGGCACCGCGCAGCAGGCGTCGGCCGCGGTCGAGAAGGTGCTGGCCGAAGGTGGGGTGACCCTCGACGTGCCGACGACGCAACTGCGGTCGGGCTTCACCGTCTTCGGTCAGACGCAGTGGTCGGTGCACGACGCCGCGACCTTCGCCGCGCAGCTCCCGTGTCTGCCTGATTCGAGCCGCGTCCTCGGATTCATGGCTACCGTCGCGGGGAATCAACAGTGGGGTGCCTATGCGATGTCGACACCGAAGGCGACCGCCGTCAAGGGTGGGTGGGGACCCGGCGTCAGTTCCGGCTACGTGGTCCGCCAACTCGCGGTGATCACAGGCAAAGACGGACGACAGACCGCGATAGCCATGACGACCTCGGGCCCCGGGACGTCGTTGGGCAGCGGTGAAAGCACTCTGACTCAGGTGGCGAAATGGCTGAACACGAACCTCAAGTCTCTTCCCAGCGGCACCTGCGCGCGCTAGCGGGGTCGGCCGTCGGCACGATGGCGCTGTCGATCGCCGTCGTCCTGAGTGGGTGCGCCGCAGCCTCCAGCGGCGGCGGTGCCTTCTCGTCGACGCCGAGCCGGTCCTCGTCGTCGCTGAGCCAGTCCTCGACGACGCCGCTGGCCGCGCCGACGTCGAAAGTCGCGTGTGCCATGCCCGTCGTCGCGCTCGATCCGGGCCACAATCCCGTGCGGATCGACTCGTTCGACCCGAAAACCGGTGCGGCGCAGATCGATTACCCCAACGGTGCCGAGGACGCCGATGCGTTCAGCGTGGCGAGTCAGGTCGCGGCGATGCTGCGCGGCAGCGGTTATCCGGTCGTGCTGCTCAAACGTTCGACCGCCGAAAGCGTGACCTATCGCCAGCGCGTGGACCGTGCCGAGGACGCGCACGCGGCCATCGGGGTGAGCATCCACACCAGCCCCGGAGTCCATGAGGTCTTCGTCCAGCGGGTCGGACTGTACCGGGAGGGCACCGGTGCCGACGGCAAGCATCTGCGCGTCACATTCGACGACGCGGCGACCGCCCGGGCGAGTCAGCGGTACGGAGCGGCCATCGCCGCCGCTCGCTCGCGCGCGGAAGGTCATCGAGTTGCGGTGACGGACAACGACTTCAGCGGTCGTGCCCCGTTGTGGACCGGCAACATTCCGATCATCGCGCTGATCGCGACCCACACGCCCTGGGTCTACAACGAATTCAGCCCGGGGGCGACCGGCGGGTCGATCGCCGTCGACGCGGCATCGCTGCGGGCGTACGCGACGGGGATCGCCAACGGTATTCGTGCGGCGCTTCCCACCCGCTGCTGACTACGACGCCGGGCGCGCGGCTTCGGCGGACGGAAGTCGTACCAGCGCAACGGCTATCGCGGTCGTCAGCGGCACCGACAGTGCGATGGCGATGCCGCCGACGAACGCGCGCACGAGCTCGATGGCCACCTGGTCGGTGGTCAGCAGCGAGCCGAACGGTTGCGCTGCAACGGAAAACAGCAGCAACAGCGGCAAAGCGCTGCCGGCATAGGCGAAGACGAGCGTGTAGACGGTACTGGCGATGTGATCGCGCCCGATGCGCATCGCGGCCCGAAATGCCGAGATCCGGGAGTGATCGCCGGCCGCGGCCAGTTCGAACGCCGCCGACGCCTGCGTGATCGTCACATCGTTGAGGACGCCGAGGGTGCCGATGATGAATCCGGCGAGCAGCAGCCCCGAAACCGAGATGGAACCTTGGTACAGCTGAAGATTCATCGCCTGATCACTGGACAGGCCGGTGATGTTCGTCGTCGTGATCGCCACCTGACTCAACAAGCCCGCCAACCCGAGCGAGACCATCGTGCCCAACAGCGCGGAGCTGGTGCGCATGCTGATGCCGTGCGCCAGGTACAGCACGACGAACAGAATCAGCGCCGATGACACGATCGCCACGGCGACGGGTGAATGGCCGTCGAGAATCGCCGGCAGCGTGAAGACACCCAGGACCGCGAAGGCGAAGGCCAGGCCGATCACCGAACGCAGTCCGCGCCAAGCGGCCACGAGGATCACGGCCAGCGCGAACAGAATGCCCCACACCAGTAGGGAGGTTCCGCGCGCGAAATCGTAGAAGCTGTACCGGGCGAGGCCGTCATAGCTCGACGAGACACTGAGCCGGATCTTGTCGTCGACGTGCAGTGTCGGCTGCCCGGGTTGGGGCAGGTCGGCGGTCGACGGATCCGGCTTCGGCGTGTCCGGCCCCGTGCCCGACTGTGCCTTGTTCGTCGGAATCGCCAGCAGCACAAGCTTTCCGGCGTCGTCACCGCTGGTGAGTCGAACAGTCGAATCGATGCACGGGCCGCCGGCGACGGGCGTGATGGGTACCGAATCGGCGTCGACGGTGACGCCGACCAGCTGGCTCTGGCAGTCGGCGCGGGTCTGCGATACCACCGTCGCGTTGACGGTGCGGATCGGACCGCCGTCGGCCGAGCGGAATTGGATGGGGATCGGATGGGCCGCACCCGACGGCCACAGCAGTGCGACGCCCGCGACGACCCCGATCCCGATGGCACCGAGCGCCACGATCACCACCCACCGGGCCGCCCGGGACAGCGGAGCCGGGCCGCTGCCCAGGCCGTGGGAGTGACCGTGGCTGTGCGAGTGAGAATCACCCGCGGGGGCCGAAGGTTCTTGGGGCGCTCGATGCCGCCCGGTTCCTGGAGTCGTCACGACGCAAGGGTAGGCGAAATCACCGACCGGTAGGATCCGCAGTACATGACCGTCGGCTACCGGTAGCGGTGATTCCTACCGCGGTGAGCTGCTACAGGGGCAGCAGGATGTTCTTCACCGACGGGTCGGTGCGCAGGTAGTTCTGGACCGCCGGGTCTTTGAATGCGGCGACCAGTTTGCGAATGTTATCGGTGTTCTGCCACTTCGTACCGATGGTCAGCTGACCGGCGAACTCGTCGGGAGCCGGCGGTGCATAGATCTGCTTGGCGATGTCG
The DNA here is from genome assembly GCF_012933505.1 of Gordonia asplenii. Classification (GTDB taxonomy): domain Bacteria; phylum Actinomycetota; class Actinomycetes; order Mycobacteriales; family Mycobacteriaceae; genus Gordonia; species Gordonia asplenii. The sequence continues at coordinate 24,510 of NZ_JABBNB010000029.1, read as the reverse complement.
ATGTTCGCCGCCAGGTAGTACTCGGTGTAGCCGACCGCGGCGTCGAGGTCGGGCAGGGCCCGCGACTGTGCGGCGAAGTCGAGGAGGGTGAACTTGAGGTTGCGCGGGTTGGCCGCGATGTCGTCCTGGGTGGCCTTCCACTTGTCGGTGCCCGGCTTGAGGGTGATCAGTCCGGCGCGCTCCAGCAGCCACAGCCCCTGTGCTTCGTTGGCAGGGTCGGAGTAGAGGGAAACCGTTGCGCCGTTGGGCAATTGGCTCAGACTTGCATACTTGTCCGACCATACCCCGAAGCCCCAGCGGAACACCGGTGTCGCGGCGACCTCTTTGAAGTCGGGGTTGGCGGCGAGCACCTGCGACAACCACAGTTTGTGCTGGTACACGGTGCCCGCCACCTCGCCGTCGCTCACCGCGCGGTTGAGCGTCGTCGAGTCGGCCAGCCCCTTGAACGCGACGGTGATGCCGTAGCGCGGCGCGACGTTGCGGGCGATGAAGTTGACCAGCGACTGTTCTGCGGCGTTGCCTTCGGCGGTCACGATCGTCAGCGTCGCTCCGGCGGTTTCGTTGGGGGACTTGGTGTCTGATCCGAGCACCCGCCAGCCGACGAAGCCGGCGATCACGACGACGACGGCGATGATCGCGGCGTAGACGGGCCATCGTCGTTTCGTCTTGAGTTCGATGCCGGAGTCGGCGCCGGGCTCGGGTGCGGCATTGGGATCGGTGTCGGTGACTGTGTTGGTAGACAAGGGTTTTCTCCTCAGCGGGTGATGGTGGTTCGTTGCGGCGTGAGACGGCGGACCAGCGCGTCTCCGACGATTTGGATGATGGCGACGGTGATGACCAACGTGATGATCGTCGCGATCATCACGCCGTGATCGAAGCGTTGGTAGCCGTAGGTGACGGCGATGTAACCGAGTCCGCCCGCGCCGATGGTGCCCGCGATGGTCGAGTATTCGATCATCGCGATGGTGTTGATCGTGAGGCCGCCGATGATATTCGGCAGTGCCTCGGGAATCTGTGCGCCGGTGATGATCTGCAGCGGTGAGCCGCCCGACGCGGTGGCGACGTCGATGACTTCCGCGGGCACCGAACGCAACGAGTTCTCGACGATCCGGGTGAAGAACGCGATACCGGCGATCGACATCGGCACCACCGCGGCGGCGATGCCGATGTTGGTTCCGGTGATGAACCTGGTGAACGGGATGATGGCGGTCATCAGCACCAGGAACGGCAGCGAGCGCCCGATGCTGATGACCCAGGACAGCGGCGTGTGCAGCGCGCGATTCTCGTACAGTCCGCCCGGCGCCAGATTGTGGATCAGCGCGCCGAGCGGCAGGCCGACGATCAGCACGAGGGCCATCACGATGGCGACCATGGTGACCGTGTCGAAGAACGCCGGGACCAGCAAGCCGGGAATCTCGTTGGTGGGCACCGAAATCGCGAGCACGGTCATGCGGGGACCTCCGCGAGCAGGTCGTCGTCGACGCGCGTCGACTCCGATTGACTGTGCAGCCCAAGCGTTTTCGCGACGCGAGTGAACTCGGGGAGGCGGCCTGCCGGCACTCCGAGAGTCGCCTCGCCCACCGCGACGCCGCCGATCGACTGGATATTGGCGCCGAGAAGTGCGATGGGAACCGACAATTCGGTTCCAAGCCGACTCAGCCAATCGGCGGGCACCGTCGGCGAGCCATAGGTCACCGACACCGCGACCGTGTCGGCGGCGGCTGCGGTGGCACGGCCGGGCGCGCGCAACTGCGCACCCAGCAACGACTGTGCGTCGAGTGCGATGTCGACGATGTCGCCTTGCTCGCGCAGCGTGCCGTGATCGAGCCGTCCGACGCGGTCGGCGACCTTGACGATCGTCTCCATCTCGTGGGTGATGAACACGACGGCGAGATCGAGGTCGGTGCGCAGCGTGTCGAGGAGGGTCAGGTAGCTCTCGGTGGCCACCCGATCGAGTCCCGACGTCGCCTCATCCGACAACAGCACCGACGGCTTGAGCGCGAGGGCACGGGCGATGCCGACGCGTTGCCGTTGACCGCCGGAGAGTTGGTGCGGATACTTCTGCGCCTTGTCGCCGAGACCGACTCGCTCGAGGAGTTCGCCGACGCGCGTCTTGGTCGCGGCTTTGGTCGCACCCAGATACTCCAGCGGCAGCGCGACGTTCGCGGCGGCGGTGCGCCGCGACAACAGGCTCGACGACTGGAACACCGTGCCGATGCGGCGGCGTGCCTGACGCAGTTCGGTCGAGGTGAGTTGGGTCAGACTGTCGCCGTTGACGATCACCTCGCCCGACGTCGGGCGTTCGAGGAGGTTGATACACCGGGCCAGGGTGGACTTGCCCGCTCCCGACGGTCCGACGACGGCGAAGATCTCGCCCGATTCGACGCTGAAGCTGACGTCGTCGAGAACCGTTGTGGCACTGTCGCCGTCGCCGAATGTCTTGCTCAGGTTGCGGATGGTGATGGTCACTTGCCCGCTCCGGCGGCGACGAGGGGACGGCGGATCGAGTCGTCGATCGTCGACCCGGGACCGCCCACCCGGAACGACGCCCCGCGATGGGTGTCGGGCAGCAGGTCGCCGCGGCCGAACAGCTTGTGCCTCAACGTTCCCGGTGTGTACTGAGCGGGGTAGGCATCGCGTTTGCGCAACTCGGGCACCACATGGTGCACGACGTCCTCGAACGACCCCGGCGTCACTGCGTAGGCGATGTTGAAGCCGTCGACGTCGGTGTCGTCCACCCAGTCCTGCAGCGTCGCGGCGACGTCCGCGCCGGATCCGATGAAGACCGGGCCCATCCCGCCGATGCCGCCCCAGTCGGCGATATCGCGGACGCGCCAGGGCTTTCCGGATTCATCGGCCTGGGAGAACGCGGCCACGGCCGACTGAATCGCATTGGACTCCACCGACCCGATCGGGTCGTCGAGGTCGTAGGCGGCCAGGTCGATGCCCATCCAGCCGGACATGAAGACCAACGCTCCCTGCTCGCTGGCGTAGCGGCGGTACTCCTGCGCCTTGGCGAGTGCGGCCTCGGTGGTCTCGTCGGTGATGATGGTCACCAGGGTGTAGATCTTGGCGTCGTACGGGTCGCGGCCCGCTGCGGCGAGTTCCTCGCGGGTACGCGAAACGATCTCGCGCAGAATGGTTTTCGTCGGTGCCGCGACGAAGATCGCTTCGGCGTTCTCGGCGGCGAACCGGCGGCCCCGCGGTGAGGCGCCCGCCTGGTAGATCACCGGCGAACCCTGCGGCGACGGTTCGGACAGGTGAATGCCCGGCACGCGGAAATGCTCGCCGTCGTGGCCGATGTGGTGCACCTTCGCCGGGTCGGCGAAGATCCCGGCCGCGCGGTCGCGACGCACGGCGTCGCGCTCCCACGAGCCCTCCCACAGTTTGTAGAGCACGGTCAGGTATTCGTCGGCGTGGTCGTAGCGTGCGTCGTGAGCCAGGTGCGAGTCGTCGCCCATATTGCGCGCCGCGGCGGGCAGATAGCCGGTGACGACGTTCCAGCCGATGCGGCCGCGGGTCAGGTGATCGAGGGTGGACAGCCGGCGCGCGAATGGGTAGGGATGCTCGAACCCCGTTCCGGTGGTGATTCCGAAACCGAGATTCTCGGTGGCGTGCGCCATCGCCGAAACAAGCAATAGCGGATCGTTGACCGGAATTTGCGCGCCTTCGCGAATAGCGGCTTCATCATTGCCGGCATAAACGTCATAGGTGCCGAGAACGTCGGCGATGAACAATCCGTCGAAATTGCCGGATTCGAGAAGCTTGGCGAGATCGACCCAATAGTCGAGGGTGTTGTAGTCCCAGGAGCGGTCCTGCGGATGACGCCACAGTCCAGGGGACTGGTGGGCGACGCAGTTCATGTCGAACGCGTTGAATCGGATATGTCGAGGCATGCCGCCCATAGTGTGATTTCCGCACGGCGTCGAACACCGTTGGGCGCACGGTGGGCGCAATGTTTGGCGGTCGACTACCCGACGTGCACGTGTGGCCGATTCGTGAGTTCCGGCTCGGCCCGACGCAGGATCTCCCTGGTCACCGGCGCCACCTCACCTTCGCCGATGAACAGGAACTTCAGCAGGTTGACGATCGGATCGCCCTCGCTCCACTCGAAGTAGACGTCGGGATTCACGCCGGTCGAGTCTCGGATGGCGATGAGGATGGATGCGATGGTGTTCGGGATCGACGCCGCGTTGGCCCACAGGATCCGTGGCCCGCCGTCGTAGATCCGGCCGTGTACCGCGACGTCGGTGTCGAATTCGGAGGCGTCGGTGATGTTGATCTCGAGGAAGACGATCTCGTCGGCGTCGGGGATGTGACTTTCCGCGCGCTGCTGCAGTTCCTTCTCGCGGTACTCCAGCAGGGAGCGGCTGTGCGGGTCGTGGGTGACGATCGACAGGGTGCCGGTCCGGCATACGCCGCCGATGATCTCCTGCGCTGCGTCGTCGAATGTGATTGAGCTGGAACGCAACTCGAACGACCGGTTGATGCGCGAGGCGAACGACACCACCAGGATCGCGATGATGAAGAACGCGGCCACCTGCACGCCCTCGGGACGCTCGAAGACGTTCGCGATGGTGGTGTAGATGAAGATCGCGGCGACGATGACGAATGCGATCGTCGCGATCGTCTTGCGTCGCTTGCGAACCGACAGCGCCACCGCGATCGACGCCGAGGTCATCAGGACCAGCACACCGGTGGCGTAGGCGCCGCCCTGCGCGTCGACGTCGGCGCGGAAGATCAACGTCACCACGAACGCGACCAGCGCGAAGACGAGCACCAGCGGGCGCACCGCCCGAGCCCAGTCCGGCGCCATGCCGTAGCGGGGCAGATATCGGGGGACCAGGTTGAGCAGGCCCGCCATCGCCGACGCCCCGGCGAACCACAGGATGAGGATGGTGCTGACGTCGTAGACCGAACCGAATGTCGCACCGAGTTGGTCGTGCGCGAGGTAGGCGAGTGCACGGCCGTTGGCGTGCCCGCCGCTCTGGAATTCCTTGTCCGGGATGAGCACCGTGCACACGACGCTGGAACTGATCAGGAACACACTCATGATCAGCGCGGAGGTAGTCAGCAGTCGGTGCGCGCCGCGGATTCGTCCGGCTGGCTCCTTGGGGTCGTCGTCGGGGTCACCGGTGATCTGCGGCATCACCGCGACGCCGGTCTCGAAGCCCGAAAGACCAAGTGCCAGTTTGGGAAAGACGAGCAGTGCGACGGCGACCATCATGATGGGGCTGCCGTGCTCGGCGGTCATCGCGTGCCGCCAGTCGACCACGAGATGCGGAGCGGCGACGATGTGTGCGATTCCGGAGACCACGACGACGAAGTTCAGCACCAGATAGACCACCACCAGGACGACCGCCACCTTGATCGCCTCGGTGAAGCCGCGCAGGAATACCGCGGCCAGCAGGGCGAGCAGAATCAGGGTGATGAGGATCGTGTGGCTGCCGAAGGACTTCGGGATCAGCGGGTTCTCCACGAAGTGTGCAGTGGCGTCGGCGGCCGACAGCGTCATGGTGATCATGAAGTCGGTCGCCGCGAATCCCAGCAGGACGAGGACGAAGATCTTGCCGCCCCACCTCGGCAGGAGATGCTCGAGCATCGCGATGGAGCCCTCGCCGTTCGGCGATTTGCGGGCGACATACCGATACACCGGCAGTGCGCCGAACAACGTCAGCGCAACCAAGACGATCGTCGCGATCGGAGCGATCGCGCCCGCCGCGAGGGCCGCGATACCGGGTTGATAGCCGAGCGTGGAGAAGTAGTCGACGCCGGTCAGGCACATGACCTGATACCAGCGATGTGTGGGCGCGTGCTTATGCGGCGCGCGGTGCGGGCCCATCTGATCGGCGGGCTGGGGTGTGATGTCGGACAGCAGCCAATGGCCGATGCGCGACGGAATCTTCGCACTCACTTGCTAACCATAGCTGCGTACCAAGGCCTGCGGTCCGGCTGCGGAAAGGTTCGTGTGGCCCGGGGTGCGTGATGCGCGAATTGAGGCAATTTGCCGCGTCGAACAGAATGTGGTTTCGTATCTGGTGAATATGTGAGTCCGCTCACATCAATGGTACGGTCCTTTTAGTCGCGTAGGAATTCACACACCGGTAATCGGCGATTGACAGTTGGCCGATAAGCCGGGATTTCAGGGATCTGCTCACGATGATTCGAACGTTGACTGAGACCCGCCTGAGATCATTCACCTGGGGGTTTCCTGAATGTGCGGCAGATTAGCGTTCGCTGGCAATTCGCTGTTAACCGATTGTTTCATTTTCCTGCCGTAAGGTTCGCCGCGATGTCGTCGCAGGACGACAACGCGAACCAACAGTCCTGGAGAGGGAATTCATGAGCACGATCAAATCGTCCGCTCGACGCGGTGCATTCGCGGGCGTCTTGGCGGGCGCGGCCGCCGTCGGCATCGCCGTCACCGGCGTCGCGCCGGCACACGCGGACGCGTTCGTCCGGTTGCCCAACGGCTCGCAGGGCGGCGACGGAATCAGCATCAGCCGTACCGGTGAGTCGGCCACGATCTCGCCGTCGCTCGCCGCGAACGGCCTCGGACGCACCGCATGGGTGTCGGGCAACGTGACCGTGAAGGCCCCGAACCTGAAGCCGAGCAAGGCCGGCCCGAACAACGGCCCGGTCGGCGAAGCCGGCCTGCCGGGTACCAACGGAACGTCGAATGACGGTGCGGCCGCGACCATTTCGGTCGGCTACATCGTCGGCTGCCAGGTGCAGATCGGCACGCTGTCCGCCGGCTTCACCGGTAGCTTGAACGCCATCAGCGGCGCTCCCACCGGAACCGCCACCCTCAGCATCCCGATCCAGCCCGGTCAGGTGGTCTTCGCGCAGCTCGACTACAAGGACGTCGAGAAGAAGGGCACCTACTACTTCAACTGGCGCAACACCCAGCTGCAGATCCAGAACTGCGCGGGATACGCACAGGCGCGTTCGTTCGTGACCGTCGAGACTTCGGGTGAAGACCACCAGAAGATCAACCTGTACGGCCAGCCGTTCTCCATCGGCTGATCCAAGACCACCAGACACACCTTGAGACAAGGACTCTCGATGAAGAAGATCATCTCGGCCGCGCTCGCGGTCTCCGGGCTGTCGGCGGCCGTGGTCGGCCTGAGCACCCCGGCCGTGGCGAACGCCGACGTCCGCATCGTGCTGCCCTCGCAGACCGACAGCCTGCAGATGGGTGACGGCACCGTCGTCTCGCTGACTCGCAGCAATGAGCGCGCCAACATCAACCCGTCGCTGGGCGGCACCCCGCTGCACCGCAACGCCTGGGTTTCGGCGACCTACGACGCGCGTACCTCGAAGAAGGCCAACAAGATCAAGATCCAGGCCGGTTACATCGTGGGCTGCCAGGTCAACCTCGGTGGCCTCACCTCCACCTCGGGTGGCAGCGCCACGGGAACGTCGTCGCTGAGTGCGGCGTCGGTCAGCAGCGGTGCGAGCGTCTCGATCGGACCCGGCCAGGCCGTCAACTACTACATCAACGACTGGGAGCGTGCCGACGACTTCGGTGCCGCCAAGCACGACGGCAAGATCACCTACAAGAAGGCCACCCATGGTCGTCTGAGCTACACCAACGAGACCATCATGGTCAACGGCTGCGCCGGCTACGCGCAGGCGCGTTCGTTCGCCAACGTGTTCGTCGACACCGACAACGCTCGTCAGATCCTGACCTTCTACGGTCGCCCGTTCAGCCTCGGCTGATCACGCTCGATCCCGCGCGGCGCGTCTCTTTCCAGAGGCGCGCCGTGTGTGCGTTATGCGACGATGTGCGGGTGACCGACACCGACGAGTCCATCCCCGAGTACACCGTCCCCGAGCCCGCGCCGGAGCAGACCGGCGGTGACTCGATGCTGACCGTGGTGATCGCCTTCACGGTCAATATCCTTGTCGCCGTTGCCAAGTCGGTGGCGGCGGCCATCACTGGGTCGGCGTCGCTGGTCGCCGAGGCGGCCCATTCGTGGGCCGACGCGGGCAACGAGGTGTTTCTTCTGATCGCGGAACGACGCGGCGCTCGGGGCCGCGACAAACGCCACCCGTTCGGCTACGGCCGCGAGACCTACATCTGGTCCATGTTCGCCGCATTCGGGCTCTTCACCGTCGGTGCGGTGGTGTCGGTGATGCACGGCGTCTCGGCGCTTCGCACACCGGAGGAGGGTTCGGACTACGTCGTCGGATACGCCGTTCTGGCCATCGCCTTTGTGCTGGAAGGTATCTCGCTTCTGCAATCCGTTCGGCAGGCGCGTCGCGACGCGTCCCGATGGTCGTTGCGCCCGATGCGCTACATCCTGGTCACGTCCAAGGCGACACTGCGTGCGGTCTTCGCGGAGGACGCCGCGGCGCTGATCGGACTCATCCTCGCGGCATTGGGGATGATGTTGCATCAACTCACCGGTTCCGCGGTCTGGGACGCGGCGGGTTCGATCGCCGTCGGACTGCTGCTCGGCGTCGTCGCCGTGATTCTCATCTGGCGCAACGGGGAATTCCTGCTCGGCCAGGCCGCCCGCCCGGACATTCGACACCGGATGCTCACCCACCTGTTGGCGCACGACGATGTTCAGCGAGTCACCTACCTGCACGCCGAGTTCGTCGGGCCGGGACAATTCTATGTGGTCGCCGCCGTCGATCTGGTGGGCGACGCTCCCGAACACGACGTGGCACGACGGCTCCGGCGACTCGAAGCCCGACTCGAGGGCCACTATTCGATCGTCGAGGCCGTGCTGACACTGTCGACCGAGGACGAGCCGAGTCTGGTCCCGTAGGGTCTGGTCACCTCGGCCGCCTCACACGTCGAAGCGGCCGCCTCGCTCCCCGAGTGCCGAAGCGAGGAACGAGCTTCGGTGTAGCCGCCGTGCTGAGTGACCGCGAGGTACGAGCGGTTGTAACGAAGTAGAGGGGCTGGTGAGACGAAGACCCCAAGCCGACCCGAAACCTCGCAACACGCGACGAATCCTCACACGTCGAAGCTCGCGTGCATCTCCCAGTACAGGATCTCGGCATCGTCGACAGCGGTGATCTGCTGTTCGCCGGCACCGGTGAAGCGCACCGCGTCGCCTTCTGACAACGTCTCGTCGCCGAGAGCCACGGTGCCCCGCGCCAGGTAGAGATGCCCGAAGCCAGCGGCGGGCAGTGTCACCGAAGCGCCGACTTTCGGCGCTGCGATGTGCAGTGCGGCAAAGCGATTCGCGATCGACACCGCCGACGTCCCACGGTCGCGTGCCATCCCGGACGCCGCGACGAACAGGTCGCCGCCGGCCAACTCCGACGTGAGGTCGCGTTCGGCGTAGCTCGGGTCGAGGTCGTCGGTATCCGGGGCCACCCACATCTGTACCACGCGCAGTGCGATGTTGTCCTTGCGGCTCGAACCGTTGCGCTCCGAGTGGCTGATGCCCCGCCCCGCCGTCATCCGCTGGATCACGCCGGGTTTGATCTCACCCTCGACGCCCTGCGAATCACGGTGCACCACAGAGCCGTTGAGCACCCAGGTGAGGATCTCGGCGTTGCGATGCTGATGCCGGTCGAGACCCTCGCCGGCCTGCACGGTGTCGTCGTTGTTGACCATCAGCACGCCGTGCGCATTCTCGAACAGATTGAAATTGCCGGTCGCGGGAAAAGATTGGCGTGAGTCGAGCCATTCGTTGTTCCAGTGGTACCGGTCGGCCGCGCGAATGATGGTGGTGCTGCTCATGATTGCTCCAGACCCGATGCGATCCGACGCAGGATGACCGCCAGTGCGGCGCCGTCCTCGGCGTCGAGTGAATCGACGAAAAGTCTTTTGACAGAACGCATATGGATATACCCGGCGTCGGACAGGGCTTGCAGCCCGGCCGGCAGGACGACCGCGTAGCTGCCCCGCCGGTCGGTGGGAACCGGTTCGCGCGACACCCAGCCTTTCTTGGCGAGGGTGTCGATCTGATACGACAGTCGCGACGACGAGAACACCATCGACCGGCTCAATTCGTTCATCCGCATCCGCTGGTCGGGTGACTTCGCCAGCAGTAGCAGGACGTGGTAGTCGGGCAGGCTCATGTTCGACGTCGCGCGCAGTTCGTCGTCGAGGACCGTCTGCAGGTGTGCGCTGGTCTCGATGAACGGTTGCCACGCGGCCCATCGCGGATCGAGGATCTCCTCGATCCGCAGCGTTGTGCGCGAAGCGCTTTCGCCGACGTTCATCAGCGGCCCACGGTGTGTGGCATCAGTGCGTCCGGCGGGATGATGCCGAGGCGACCGGCGTTGAAGTCTTCGATCGCTTCGATCAGCTGCTGGCGGGTGTTCATCACGAACGGGCCGTATTGTACGACGGGTTCGCGAATCGGCTTGCCGCCCAACAGGAGAACTTCGAGCGACGGACTCTTGGAGTCCTGCGTGGCGTCGGCGCCGACGGTCAGCACGTCGCCCTTGCCGAACACCGCGAGGCTGCCCTGGCTGATCGGGCGGCCCTCCGCGCCCACCGTGCCATGCCCGGAGAGTACGTAGACGAGCGCGTTGAAATCGGCTCGCCACGGCACCGACAGCTGCGCCCCGGGGGCGATTGTGGCGTGGGCGAAGGTGATCGGCGTGTGCGTCGCACCCGGTCCGCCGTGTCCGTCGATGTCGCCGGCGATGATGCGGACCAGCGCGCCGCCGTCGGCCGAGGAGACCAGCGTCGACTGTTGGGCTTCGAGATTCTGATATTTCGGTGAGATGAACTTGTCGTCGGCCGGAAGGTTCACCCACAGCTGGATGCCGTGGAAGGTGCCGCCGGATTCGACGAGTTCGGCCGGGGGAGTCTCGATGTGGAGGATGCCGGCACCGGCGGTCATCCACTGCGTCGCGCCGTTCTCGATGATGCCGCCGCCACCGGTGGAGTCCTGATGCTGGAATCGGCCGTCGATCATGTACGTGACGGTCTCGAATCCGCGGTGCGGGTGCCACGACGTTCCCTTGGGTTCGCCGGGCTCATATTCTACCTCGCCCATCTGGTCCATGTGAATGAACGGGTCGAGATCGGCGGTGCCGGCGCCGGCGAAGGCGCGCACGACGGGGAAGCCTTCGCCCTCGTACCCGCGCGGTCCGCGGGTGACCGACTTCACGGTGCGCTCGACGGCGTCGAGCGGGGTCGCGGCGATTCGGGGCAAGGTCAACGTGTCGGCGGTGACGGCGGGCATGATGTCTCCTTCGGACGTAATTGCTCAGTTTTGAGCAACTTCTGAGAAGGATAACGCACGGCGTCGGAATGTATTCCCGGCCCGATTCGTCGGCGTCGGACCGTTCGCGGCCCAGCGTCCGCAGCAGGTCTTCATTTCGGGTTTGACGATCGTGCACAACGAGTTGTCGTACCCCCGGGTTAGTGTGTGTGCAGACCGGAAAACTGCAGGTCGATGCCGTGAGGGAGGTGATGGCCGTGACCGAGCATTCGGATGTCGGGGTGGCGTCTGCTGCCGGGGAGTCGATGCCGGAGTCGTCAGTCACCGAGTTGTATGCCTCGCTTGAAGCGGTGGTCGACGGGCTACAGCAGGCGTTGACGATCTCGTTGACGCCGAAGCAGGTTGCTGAGTTGGCTTACACGCATGAGCGGGTGGCCCGCAAACTCGCCGGCATCGGCCTACAGCGCGTTACCGATGTACAGGAGCGGGCGGCGTTCACCTCGGCGGGGTTCACCACCATCGGCACGTTCTTGAGCACCGGCCTACGGTTGGGGCGCGGCCCGGCGGGACGCCGCCTGGCCGCCGCGAATGCGCTGTGTGAACAACCCGCACTGACCGGGGAGGTGTTACCGCCGCGGCGCCCGCACACCGCGGCTGCGGTCGCCGACGGCGCCATCTCCGGTGATCACGTCACGGTAATCGAGACCGTGCTGGGGAAAGTCCCCACCGCCGCGGGACCGGAGATGCTCGACGACGCTGAGAAGCAACTCGCAGAGGCCGCCCGCATCTTCAGCCCGACCGACCTGGCCAAGATCGGTGACCGGATCCTGGCCCACCTGGACCCCGACGGACGGCTGACCGACGACACTGATCGGCGACGCCAACGTGGCCTGAGCCTGTCGCCGCAGGACCGGCAGCTGATGAGCACACTCAAAGGGCAGCTGACCCCGACGGTGCGGGCGATGATCGAGGTGATTCTGACCGCGTGGGCCGCCCCCGGCATGAACAACCCCGCCGATGAGCAGCCGTTGTTCGGCGCCGGTGACGATCCGGAGTTAGATCAGGAGGCATTGGCGGAGGCCCGCGCCCGCGACTGTCGAAGTCAAGCCCAACGTAACCACGATGCCCTCGAAGCGATGTGCCGATACGTGCTCGGCCATCGAGGGTTGGGTGCCCCGGACCGGTTACCGGCCGAGGTGGTGATCACCACCAGTCTGGCCGAGTTGGCCGGGCTGTCGGGGTTTGCGCACACCGCCACCGGCACCGACCTGCCGATCCGGGATCTGATCGAGGTCGCCGCGCACGCCAACACGTGGTTGCAGGTGTTCGCCTCCCACACTCAAGAGGTGCTGTACCTCGGGCGGGTCAGCCGGTTCGCGAACAAGGCGCAGCGGTTGGCGTTGTTTGGGCGGGACCGCGGCTGTACCGGCCCACTGTGTGATACGCCGTTCTCCCGCACCGAAGCGCATCACGCCCCGGACTGGGCCAAGGGCGGGGTCACCGACATCGATCGGCTCGGCGCCGCGTGTGGCCGACACAACCGGATCGTCGGCACGCGTGCCGGGCAGTGGGAGACCCGGATCCTTGAGACGGGCCCGCATGCGGGGCGAATGGGGTGGCGGCTGGCGGGTACAGACGCGCCATGGCAGCTCAATCCGATCCACCGCCTCGACCTGCCCGTCACCAGCGTAGAGGTTTCGAATCCGCCTACCGCCGGACCGCCCGCACGTGCTGCGGCTGCGGCCGCGCGACGCCCCTGCGCCACGCCCGAGCGGCCGTACCGGCCGACTATCGAACGCTACCTCAATGCCTGCACCAGCGGCCTCTGGACCAAGGTCGACATCATCACCACCACCCGACTCCAAACATGATGGACCACAACCAGATCCACCCGAACGCTCGAATGCGGCCGACCGACGCGTTCGCCGGCACCGTCCAGACTTCCAGCGGCCCGAATCGTCAACCGGGAGCGTTCCGTCCCCGGCCGTCACCTGCGGCGACCGAATGCAGTACGCAGCGCACATCCTGCGAATTATCTTGCGCAACAACAGCTTCGCGCCACTCAGCCCAGCACGACATCCCGCATAGCCACACTCCCATCACCCAAGAGTTCCGCCTTCACTCGCAGTCGCTGCCCGATGAACTTCTTCGCTGCCATGAATTCGCCTGGCGAGTTGACGGTTTCGGCCGCGCGAATCGTGTCGTCGGAGTTGAGGTGGAAGACGGCGAAGGAGTCCGGCTTGGTGCCCTCGCGTATCACCACCTGATCTTCGGTCGCGACCAGTCCCGCGATCTTGAGCTTAAGATCGAACTGATCCGACCAGAACCACGGAACTTCGGCAGCTGGGATGGCGGCGCCGGTGATCGCCGCCGCTACCTGACGCGCCTGCTCGGTCGCGTTGGGAATCGATTCCAGGCGAGTCAGGCCGGCGACACCGTCGACGGGCCGTCGGGTCACATCGCCGACGGCGTAGACGTGCGCATCGCTGGTGCGCCCCGCGGCGTCGACGATGATTCCCGCGTCGCACCGCAGGCCGGCATCGACGGCGAGCGAATCATTCGGCGTCGCACCGATTCCCACCAATACGACGTCGGCGTCGACCGAACTGCCGTCGGCCAGCTCGATCGCCTCGGGGCGTCCGTCGCGGGTCGCGATGTCGACCACCTGCGCGCCGACGCGGACGTCGGTGCCACGCCGTTCGTGATGGGCACTGAGTCGGCTGGACAGCTGCGGGCTGGCCACGCGCGCGAGAATGCGTTCCTCCCGCTCGATGATCGTCACGGGGACGTCATGCGAGCGCGCGACCGCGGCGACCTCCATGCCGACGTAGCCGCCGCCGACGATGGCGAGCCGACGCCGGGCGCGGACCGCGTCACCCAGCGCGGCGGCGTCGTCGAGCGTGCGCAGTGTGACGACACCGGGCGAGTTCGCGTCGAAATCGGATAGTCGTCTGGGCGTCGAGCCGGTCGCGATGACCAGGGCGGAGTAGCCCAGAGTCGTGCCGTCGGCCAATTCCACCCGCATCGCCGCCCGGTCGACGGCAGTTGCCTCCATTCCGACGCAGAGTTGAATGTCGTTGTCGGAGTAGAACTCCGGTGGTCGGAGCAGCTGCACGTGGTCGGCTTCGGTGAATTTCTTCGACAGCGGCGGACGGTGATACGGCAGGTGTTCTTCGACGCCGACCATCATCACTTGGCCGGCGAAGCCGCCCTGGCGCAGAAATGCTGCCAGGGCGGCCCCGCCGTGTCCGGCGCCGATGATGACGACGGGATCGGACGTGGACATGGTCAGCGCACGAACTCGAGCTCGACGGGCATGTTCTTCAGTCCGCCGACGAAGTTGGTCTGGATGTACTTGTCGCCGCCCGCGAGACTCACCGACTTGAGATGGGGGAGAAGCGTTTCGAACATGATTCGCAGCTCGATCTTGGCCAGGTGCTGTCCGATGCACATGTGCGGGCCGTAGCCGAAGGCGATGTGCTTGTTGGGGCGGCGGTCGATGTTGAAGACGTCGGGGGCGTCGAAGACATCGGCATCGCGATTGCCCGATTGATAGAGCAGCATGAATCGATCGCCGGGGTTGATCGCGCGGCCACGCAATTCGTAGGGCTCCAGGGCGGTGCGCATGAAATGCTTCACCGGCGACGCCCAGCGCAGCGACTCGTTCACCAGGTTCCCCACCAGCGACAGGTCACCCTTGAGGCGTTCGAGCAGTCCCGGATCGTGCGACAGCGCATTGATGCCGCCGGCCAACGTCGACGACGTGGTGTCGTGACCGGCGGTGGCGATGGCGATGAAATAGCCGTAGGCGACTTCCTTGGCGAAGTACTCGCCCTGTGGATCGCGCGCGTTGGAGATGATCGACGCCAGATCGTCGGTGGGGTTGGCGCGCCGATCCATCAGCAGGGCATCGAAGTACGCGTAGAAGTCCTGAATCGTCGCAACCCACTGCTGTGCGGCGGCGTCGGGGGTCAGCGGTTCGACGTCGGCGCGCGCGGCGTCGGGGTCGGCGGTGCCGAAGAACTCCTGGGTGAGCGCCATCATGCGTGGTTCGTCGGCCTCCGGAACGCCGAACAGGCTCATGATCACGTGCAGGGGGTATTGCAGCGCAAAGTCTTTCACGAAGTCGATGGTGCCGTCGGTGCTCAGCAGGCGGTCTACCGATTCCCGAGCCAGGGTGCGAATCCGATCCTCCCACTGCTTGAGATTGTTCGGGCGAAACCAGTCGCCGGCGATGTCTTTGATGACGGTGTGCTCCGGCGGGTCGAGGTAGGTCAGCGTTTCCAGGATTCGCAGACTGCCGTTGTTGATCGACCTGGTGAACGCGTCACCCGCCTGATTGGCCAGAATCGGATTGAACGCGCCCTTGTTCTCGCCGCCCGCGCTGGTGAAGACATGCGGCTGACGCTCGATCTCCATGATGTCGGCGTGCTTGCTGACGAGAAAGACCGGATCGTAGCCGTCGACGTGTGCCACGCCGAGCGGGTTGTTCTCGCGCAGCCAGCGATATGCCTCGAACAGTTTGTCGTTGTCTCGATGCCCTTCCGGGAGAACGACCTGTTCGGCGACCTCGGTGGGCAGGGTGAGGTCGGCGGCGGATGGTGCGGTGGAGGTCATGTGGTCCTTCTCTCATGCCAGTTGCGTTGGGCTGGAACGTGTTTGAAGTCTGTCTCGGCACACCTGTGACTCGCATCACCCCAGCGGGGGAACTTGCGACCCCCGCGAGGGACGTGGCGGTGGAGCCGACGGGGTCATCCCTCTGCGGGGTGATCGACTACCCACCTGTGGGGACGCGCGGGCCCTGCTGCAGCAGTCAGAATTCTTCGGTATGAGGTGGGATTCCGACCTGCCGCAGATTGAGGAGGTACCCATGGCGAATGTCATCTACCATCTGCCCGACGGCTCGATCGAGACCGTCGATGTTCCTACTGGGCAGAGCGTGATGGATGGGTCGGTGCGTAACAATCTTCCCGGGATCGTCGCGGAATGCGGCGGAAGCTGTTCGTGCGCGACGTGTCACGTGTACCTCGATGACGCAGCGAACGCGCTGTTCGATCCGCCGTCCGACGAGGAGGCCGAGTTGATGGAGTTTCTGGAAGGGGCACAACCCAATTCGCGACTGTCCTGCCAGTTGATCATCGCGGGTCACGGCGACGTGCACGTGCAGGTCGCCGACTCGTCGTCCTGATCCGGCACGCTGTTCTCAGCGCGAGCGCGAGATCAGCTCGGCCCGATTGGCGGCACCCATCTTGCGCAGGATGCGTTTCACGTGAGTCTTCACGGTTTCGAGTGAGACGCCGAGCTCTCCGGCGATGGCGGCGTTGGCCGCTCCGGACAGCACCTGCTCCAGAACCTGGCGTTCCCGTTCGGTCAACAGGGCTGCGGCGGAGGCGAATTCTGCGGACATCGGCCCCGTTGCGCGCGATGGGTGCAGTGACGGGTCCAGCTCGGACAGTTGATCCCGCAGCGCGTCCAACCGCAGTCGTTGATGATGCAGGTGCTGCTCACTGAGCAGCATCTCGGCGGTCGCCATCGCGGTCTGGGTCAATAGCGCGATGTCGTCGCGGGTCGCCTGGCTCACCGGCCCCGGGATCAGCAACGCATAGTGTTCGCCCGTGTCCGAGACGAATTCGACGACGCCGACGCCAGGTGTCCCCGACCCCGGATAGGCGCCACCGCCAGATTGTGCGAAGGCGATCGGCCGCCGGGCGCCGGCACTGCGATCCTCCAGCGCGGCCCAGACGGTCCCGGCGACGGAAACGGCACCGGCACAAAGAGATTGGGTGACACCGTGCACATCGGGAGAGTCGACGACGCGGGCGACGGCGTGCTCCAGACGCGCACGCTGCGAGTGTGCGCTCACGACCGATACCGTGCGTCGAACCGTTGAAAGCGGGCGGCGGCCTGGGCTCGCGAATGCACACCGAGCTTGGCGAAGATCCGTCGCACATGCGTCTTGACGGTGCCCTCGGTGATGTAGAGCTCGCGCGCGATCTGCCGATTGGTGGCGCCGGTGACGACCAGCGCGAGGATGTCGCGTTCACGCGCCGACAGCGACGCGATCGGCGGGGATGCGCCGGGACGGCGATCGGTGACGGTCGTCGCGGCACTTGAGGCATCGCCGAAGAGGCTCTGCGGCCGGGTGTTTCGATCCTCGACTCGCAGGACGTCCTCGACGAGCCGCGTCACCTCGGCTTGCCGATCGCGCAGCCGCCGACGATTGTGCGCGGCTGTGACCACCACCCCGGCAAGCCGTGCCGCCATCAGCAGCAAGTGCACGTCATCGTCGTCGATCCGCGATGTGTGCCGGTCGACATGCAGTATTCCCACCGTGTGACCGTTGGCGACGATCGGGGCGGCAGCGTACGCCGCGGGATTGGACAGATCGACGAGAGGCCGATAGGAGTCGCGGTGAAATTCGTTGCGTTGCAAGGTGTATGGCTGTTGACGCAGCACCAGGCCGGCTTCCAGAGGCGCGCGGAGCAGCGGAATGGGTGACCCGTCGACGGCCGAACGCAGGTCGTCGAAGCCGCGCAGGCGTTCGGGAACGTGCACGTGGGCCGGCAGCCAGTCGGGCCCGTCGACCCACGAGAACATCGACTTGGCGAAGCCGAGGCAGACACACACTTCGCGTGAGATCGCCTGTGCCAGAACGTCGTCGTCGGCATGTCGTAACTCGCCGAGGAACCGGTGCAGTTGCGCTGCACCGGTTCCCGGGGATCGGTCGGCCGAAGTCATCGTCGTCGGAGCTCAGCCCGCCGGCGGTAGGTAGACGGTGTGTAGATTCTGGAAGGCGTGCAGCCCCTCGGGTCCCAGCTCGCGGCCCATGCCGCTGCTCTTGATCCCGCCGAACGGCGCGACCGGGTCGTTGGTGTAGTGATTCACCCCGACGGTGCCCGAGCGCACCTTGTCGGCGAGCGTCGCGGCACGCTCGAGGTCCGACGACCAGACGCTTCCGCCCAGCCCGTACTCACTGTCGTTGGCGATCGACAGAGCCTGCGCTTCGTCGGCGAACGGGATGATCGACAGCACCGGTCCGAAGATCTCTTCGCGAGCGATGGTCGCGTTGTTGTCGAGGTCGGCGAACACGGTCGGTTGCACGAAGTAGCCGCGGTCGAGGCCGGCGGGCCGTCCGCCGCCGGTGGTCATCCGGGCGCCCTCGTCCTTGCCCTTGGCGATGTAGCCTTCGACGCGTTCACGCTGGCGCGCCGATACGAGTGGCCCGATCTTGGTGTTCGGATCGAGCGGATCGCCGATGGTGAGCGACTCGGCCAGGGCGGTCACCGCGTCGACGACTTCGGTGTAGCGTGACTGCGGCGCGAGCACCCGGGTATTGAGCCAGCAGATCTGCCCGTTGTTGAGAAGCGTTGCGCCGAACAGCGATTCCATCGATGCGCCGAGGTCGACGTCGTCGAGGAGGATCGCGGCGGACTTGCCGCCGAGTTCGAGGGTGACCGGCCGCAGCAGTCGCCCGCAGGTCTCGGCGATCTTTCGGCCGGCCGCGGTGGAGCCGGTGAACGACACTTTGTCGATACCGGGATGTTCCACCAGGTATGCGCCGATGTCGCGGCCGCCGGGAACGACGTTCACTACGCCCGCCGGCAGCCCCGCGGCGAGCGCGGCCTCGGCCATCAGGAAGGCGTCGAGCACGGTCTCCTCGGCGGGCTTGAGTACGACGGTGCAGCCCGCCGCGAGCGCGGGGCCGAGCTTGAGGAAGGTGATGGCCTGTGGAACATTCCAGGGGACCACGGCGCCGACGACGCCGACCGGCTTGCGGCTGACCCGGGCGGAGCCGCCCAGCATGCCCGGACGCTCGTCGAATTCTGGGGCCTCGACCATCAACTGGCTGAAGTAGCGCACCAACACGGCGGGGAACCCGCCTTCGAACTGTTCCGCCAGCCAGATCGGCATGCCGTTCTGCATCGACACCAGTCGCGCGGTCTCCGCGGCGCGTGCTTCGATTTCGACGGCGAAGCGCTCGAGGACTTCGGCGCGTTGCTTCGGATGCCACGTCGACCAACCGTCGGGGTCGTCGAAGGCGTTGCGCGCGGCGGCGACGGCGCGGTCGATGTCGTCGGTGGTCGCACGGGGCACACTGCCGATGGCTTCCTCGGTGGTCGGCGAGTTCACCGGAATCGTCGCGGTCGAGGCGGGCGTCGCCCATCCGCCATCGATGTAGAACTCCCGATAGTCGATGGATGTCATGTTGCTCCTTGGTCGTGGCCGCGATCGGCAGGTGTGAACGGCGTCACTTCAGCATCGCGAATCGGCCAGGTTAAATCAATGGTTTCTTTGGTAAGACCGTAATCGGGGTGACGACGTACCTCCGACGGGGGATGTCTCCTCGGTCCGCCGCTGCGAAACTGTTGCCTATTAGGTCCAACCATTCTAATCTTTAGACATACGAGTTGGCTGATCGAAGAAGGGCGTACGACACTCATGACACGCGAACGAAACCTTGGTCGCTACACGCCTGCCGAGGTCAGCGAGTACTACGCAACCGGTCAATGGGCTGATGAGAACTTCACCGAACTTCTGCGGGCGCGCGCAAACGCCAGGCCCGACAAGGTCTTCCTCACCGACGGCCGGCGGTCGTTGACATTCGCCGAACTCTACGAGGCCACCCAGAAACTCGCCGTGGGACTGCACCGGCGAGGCCTGCGCTCGGGTGATCGGGTGGCCGTGCAGCTGCCGAACTGGGCCGAATTCGTGGTGGTCGCGGGAGCGCTCGCCCGGATCGGTGCGGTGATGGTTCCGATCATGCCGATCTACCGCAACGACGAGGTATCACACGTCGTAGCCGACGCCGAGATCCGCATGGCGATCGCGCCTGCAGACTTCAAGGGCTTCGACTACGTCGCGATGTTCGACGACATCCGCGCCCAGTCCACCACGCTGCGCGAGGTCGTAGCCGTCCGGGCCTCCGATGACAAGCGAGAATGGTACGCGGGCAACGGGATCGACGTCCTCGATGATCTCTTCGCCGACGTCGGTGATGCCGCAGCCGACGCCGAGATCGACTTGCGCGTGCACCCCGACGATCCCTATGTCATCGTCTACACCTCGGGTACCACGTCGCGGCCCAAGGGCTGCCTGCACACGTTCAACACCTACGTGTCCGGCGCACGTGCACTCAAGGTGGCCTTCGGACACACCGAGGACGACGTGCAGTTCGGGCCGTCGCCGATCACCCACACCACCGGGCTGGTCACCAGCGTGCTGCTGCCACTGCTCAGCGGCGCGGCCACGCACGTGATGCCCGAATGGGATCCGGTGCGTGGACTCGCCGACATCGCGCGGTTCGGGTGCACCGGCGCCGTCACCGCGACGGTGTTTCTGCAGACCCTGCTGGCCGCGGCCGACGCCGACCCCGACGCCGATCTCTCCACGTTGCGTTTCTGGACGTGCGCCGGCTCGCCGATTCCCGCGGCGGTCATCGAGAACGCCACTGCGAAACTTCCCGGAGCGAGCATCCTCTCGCTCTACGGTCGAAGTGAAAACCTGTGCACCACAACGTGTACCGTCGACGACGATCCGCGACACGCCCGCACCTCAGATGGCAGCGCATTGCCCGGAGCGCGGGTCAAGATCGTCGATCCTGGCGGCGTCGACGTGCCGCAGGGAACCGAAGGCGACATCGCCTATCACGGGCCGTCGCACATGCTCGAGTACCTGAACCGGCCCGCCGACACCGCGGAACTCTTCACCGCCGACGGCTATTCGATGTCCGGCGACCTCGGCGTGATGGATGCCGACGGGTTCGTGCGGGTCACCGGACGGACCAAGGACATCGTGATCCGCGGCGGCATGAACATCAGCGTGCGCGAAGTCGAGGACAAGTTGACCAACCATCCAGACTTGACGTCGCTGGCAGTCGTGGCGATGCCCGACGAGCGACTCGGGGAGAAGGTCTGCCTCTACGTGGTCCCCAAACCGGGTCACGCCGCTCCGACCGTCGACGAGATCAGGGCCTATCTGACCGAGCGCGGCGTCGCGATACAGAAGACACCCGAGCATGTCGCGGTCATCGACGCGCTGCCGATGACGGCCACCGGGAAGATTCAGAAGCACATCCTCCGCAAGCAGATCGCTGCCGAGATCGCCGCCGGCGCGGCCGCGCCTGTCGCCTGATGGCGCAGACGATTCAGTTCGTCGCCGGCGGTGCCGATGCGCTCATGCGAGTGACGCCGACGTCGCTCGACGACCAGCGGGCCGTCTTCTCGATCCCCACCGGCCCCTGGTTGACCGACCCGCACCTCGGGCGGGTTCGGTCGGCGCTGGGCATCCCGCTCGACGACGTCACCGGATATGTTGTCGCAGCCGGTGTTCCGCCGGGCCGGTGGCCGGTCAGCTTGGGTATCAAAGTCGACTTCCTCGCCGACGCGCCAGTCGACGGGACCTCGGTGACGCTGGTCGGTGAGCTGGTGGCGCGCACGGATGTCGGGGCCACCACTCGTGGGATCGCCTACAGCGAGACGGGCGACATGCTCGCGCTGGTCACTCACCGCTCGCACCTGATTCATGTGGTCGGACGGCCGCAGACCGCCGCATTCGACGGCCCGGTGCCCGACGCCGAGGCGCCCTTGCGTGAGTCGTTGGCGTTCACCACCGTCGAACGAGGTGTCGTCATGGCACCGACGCCCTGGACGGCCAACGTGATGGGAAATGTGCACGGCGGAGTTCTCGTCGTCGGATCCGAGCTGGCGGCGCATTCGATGGTGGGAGAAGGCTTCTCGACGGTCAGCATCGACGTGTCGTTCCTGCGTCCGTGCGATGCGACGGCTCCTACCGTGTTTCGAGGCGACGTCGTGCATCAGGGCAGGACGGTCGCCGTCGTACATGTCGCGGCAATCGGGCACGGCGGTCGGACGTGTGCGGTCGCCACGGTGATTCTGCAACGCCCGGCGGCGAATAATGGTGACGATGAGCACCGGTGACAAGGAGATGCGGTGAAGGCGATCGTCCTCGATCAGTTCGGTGACTCAGAACAATTGGTGCTGCGCGACGTCGACGAACCCCAGTCGCGGACCGGTTGGGTGACCGTCGAGCTGAAGGCATCGGCGCTCAACTGGCACGACGTCCTCGTCCGCCAGGGCCGCTACGGTTCACCGCTGCCGCACACTCCCGGAGCCGATGGTGCCGGAATCCGTTGTGACACCGGTGAATCCGTTGTCATCCTGCCGTCGCTGCACTGGGGCGAGCGTGAGGCCGCACCGGGCGCCGACTTCGAGATCCTCGGTGACCGTACCCCGGGTGCCTATGCCGAATATGTCAGTGTGCCGGTGGAGTGTCTGGCCCCGAAACCGGCAGGCTACTCGTGGGCGCAGGCGGCGGCGTTGTCGTTGGTGGGAGTGACCTGTTTCCGGGCGCTGTTCTCTCGCGCGAGACTGCGCGAAGGCGAGTCGCTGCTCATCGTCGGCGCGGGCGGTGGCGTCGCGACGATGGCGGCGTCGCTTGCCCACGCTGCTGGTGCACACGTGTCGGTGACCGCGTCGACCGAGTCGAAACTGTTGCGGGCCAAGGACTCCGGCGTCGATTCCGGCGTTCTGCACACCGACGACAATTGGCCGCAGGCCGCCCGACGACTCTCGCCGGGCGGCGCGGGATTCGACGTCGTGCTCGACCCGGTGGGGCTGTGGGGCAAGTCGATCGGGGCACTGCGCGACGGTGGGCGCCTGCCGGTGCTCGGAGCGAATGTCGCCGAGCAAGCGACATTGGCGGTACGCCCGTTCTTCTTTGGTCAGTTCAGCGTGCTCGGTACGACGATGGGCTCGCCGCGCGACTTCGCCGGTCTGCTGGATCTCGTCGCCACCGGCCGGGTAGCGCCGCCGCCGATCGCCGCCGAGTTCCCCCTAGCCGACGCTGCGCGCGCCCACGCCGAACTCGAAAACGGAAGGCACTACGGCAAACTCGTGCTTCGTCAGTGACGAGGCTGGGTTCGGGAAAGCCCCTCCGGCGAGTGCTGTTGTTGTCGGTTGTATCGCAACCTTGTGCTCCGCGAGTGTCGTT
Organism: Gordonia asplenii; assembly: GCF_012933505.1. Classification (GTDB taxonomy): domain Bacteria; phylum Actinomycetota; class Actinomycetes; order Mycobacteriales; family Mycobacteriaceae; genus Gordonia; species Gordonia asplenii. Next base: position 1,357 of record NZ_JABBNB010000029.1, on the reverse strand, counting down.
GACGTCGGTCGTGCCGCAACCCTCTGCTCCGCGAGTGCTGTTGTTGTCGGTCGCGTCCCAACCTTCCGCTCCCCGAGTGCCGAAGCGAGGAACGAGCTTCGGTGTAACGAGGGGTCGGTGACCCGAAGAGACCAACGGGGGGAAGGGATTTCGCGTCGCAACCTTCCGCTCCTCGAAGTGCCGTCGATGTTGTCGGTGGCGCCGCAACCTTCCGCTCCCCGAGTGCCGAAGCGAGGAACGAGCTTCGGTGTAACGAGGGGTCGGTGACCCGGAAACCGTACGGGGGAACGGGGATTCGGCGACGCTGAGCGTTCCGCTCCTCGAAGTGCCGTCGATGTTGTCGGTGGCGTCCCAACCTTCCGCTGCCCGAGTGCCGAAGCGAGGAACGAGCTTCGGTGTAACGAGGGGTCGGTGACCCGGAAACCGTACGGGGGAACGAGATTTTCAGGACGTGCACGTTTCCGCTCTCCGAGTGCCGCCGACGTCGCCTGCGCGGCAACTCTCCGCTCCTCGGCGCGGTGCCTGGTTGGAAGGGTGGTGGGGTGTCGTCGTGCGGTAACGGTTCGTTGTCACGAGTGTGACTGGTGGGGTTCGCCGTATCGGGGAGGCGGATACGCCAGTATGTGCCGGGTTCGCCGGTGATGCGATCGTGTTCGGCGGCGACCGCGTGCGCGGCCTCGGTGGTTCCCGTTCGGCTCGATCTTGTTCGCGTTCTTGTTGACGGTGGCGCTGCTTGTCGACCGTCGAGGACGACCGCCGCACCTGTGGGATGAACTGTGTCGCAGCACTTTTGGCCGCGGTCGAGAGTGCTGCAGTGGGCGGGTGTGAAACAGCCACGCGCTGTCGCGTTCGGTGTGAGCGCCGCATGTGTGGTGTCTGGTTTAGAAGGGTGGTGGGGTGTCGTCGTATTGCGGTAACGGTTCGTTGTTACGGGTGTGACTGGTGGGACTCGGATGGTGGGAGCGGATCCGCCAGTACTTGCAGGGTTCGCCGGTGATGCGGTCGTGTTCGGCGGCGGCTGCGTGCGCGGCTTCGGCGGTTTCCCGTTCGGCTCGATTGTGTTCGCGTTCTTGTTGGCGGCGGCGTTGCTTGTCGACCGTCGACGCCGACCGCCGCCGCTGCTGTTTCCTTCTGCTGCTGCTGCTGCTGGTGCTGGTGCTGGTGCTGGTGGGTGGGTCGGCGAAGCGGATGTGGGTGAGGGTGTCGAACAGGTCGGTGCCGGACAGGTCGGGGCCGTCGATCCACAGTCCCTCGGGGGTACGGACCCGATACTGCACCCGCCCACTGTGGTCGAGGGTCATGTCGTCGAGCCAGCCGTGATCGCCGGTCTTGAGCAGGTGGTGAAAGACGCACAGGA